>JAFXPH010000008.1 GCA_017528085.1 Clostridia bacterium
AAAAATATGCTAAAATATAATATGATAAGAAATTGTTTCTATTTTTAGGAAAGTAGGAGGAAATTTATATATGAAAAGAGTAATAAAAAATGCAATTATGACATCATTAATACTTGTTTTTTCGTTCTTATTTATAGATTCTGCACAAGCAAAATTATGTAAGGATTTTGCATTAACAGAATGTACTAATGCAGTGGACGATAATGGTGATACATGTGAACTATATTCTACAGGATCAGCAACAACAGTTTGTAGACCAGCTAAATGTACTGCTTATAATAATGTATTTTATTATGATCCAGTAAAAGATTGCCCAACAAATAAATGTACTACTTCGGCATATACTGGATACTGTATGCCTAAGAGAGACATATATACATGTGAAGATTTTGGTAATCATACTAATTTGAATGGTTATGATTTATGTACTTCAGATGAATATGGAAATCCATGTGCAGCAGATGAAAATGGATATTGTTATACTTCTTCAGATGAATTTGGGGATGGAAAACTATGTAAAGATTATACTTCAGGAAACTGCCCAGAAAACGATGATTTGGGAAATGTTTGTGAACCAGATGACTCAACAGGAAAATGTAATGAAGTATATAGTCAGGTTGGAGCTAATAGAACTTATACTGATGCTGTAATAAGAGGTGATGATGCACCAGCTGTTTTGGAAGATTATAAAACAACTACATTATCAAGTATCAAAAAAACTTGTGCATTATATTCTGTAAAAGATTGTCCTAAAAAAGATGAATATGGAAATGAATGTGTGGTTGCAGGAGCACTTGGTGGAAATAAATGTCACAGAGTAAATATTGTAAAATCAAATGCTAAGTATAAATGTAGTGATGTTAAATATCTTACTACAGCTTGGTTAGTAATGAGAATTGCAATGCCATTTATTATAATTTTATTTGGATCATTAGATTTTATTAAAGCAGTTATGGCGAGTGATGAAAAGAAGATGAAAGAATCAAGAGGAAAATTTGTAAAGAGAATGATAGCTTTCTTCTTAGCAATTTTTGTACCGTTTGTTGTTCAATTTATTTTCCAAGCAATGGGAACTTATGGTTCACAAAATATGTGTTTAGTAAGTTGTATTGTAACAAACAATACTTCAGATAAAGGATGTGATTAATGTGTTATTAGGAATTAAAACTCTTTTCTTAGGACTTAGTGTTGCAATAACACAAGCTATATATCCAGTTATACCTCGTTTATATAATTTATTTATGTTCTTTGCAGATTTTGAATTTTTAAGTAATGATTTTATAAATGATGTATGGAATAATTTATATGTATTAGTAGGTGTAGTTGTACTATTTGCAATTATAATTAAATTAATTAGTGCAATGGTTAATCCAGATGTACTTACTGATAATAAAAAGGGTGTTAAAGGAACTTATTTTAGAGCAGTATTTGCAGTAGTGTTAATATTCCTTTGCCCACTTGGTTTTAAATTAGCATATGAAGTACAAGGAGATTTATTAAAAGATAATTTCTTAATGTCTCATGTATTTGGATATGAAGTTAGACAAGGTGGAATAGGACAAATGCTAGCATGGGAAACATTTAGTGCTTTCTGTACACCAACTGATAAAAATACAGGGGGAAGACTAGATATTATTTTTACTGCTTCTGATGAAGCTTTAGGAACAGATATTATGTCTACATATTATGCTGAATATTATCAAACTGAATATGATATAGATAATATCAGTCACTTAGACTTTGAATTGTTTTATTCAACTATAATACAAGACACTATAGGCACTATTCAAGGTAGTGTAGTTGGGGCACCAGATATAGGTACAGCTGCTAAAGATGCTTTTGTTGGATTTGAATATCATGCTATATTATGTCCATTAGCAGGAATATTAGTAGCATATGAAATGTTATTGTTATGTATGGATACAATTTTCCGTGCTGCAAAATTAGCAGTATTGGAATTGATGTTACCATTAGTTCTTGGAGCATATGTATTTAACCCAGAGATATTGAAAAAATGGGCAAAAGAATTCTTCTCAACATACATTATAGTATTCTTAAAAGTCTTAGCTATTGGATTTATGGTTATTGCTATTGAAGCATTAAAAGGGGTGATTTTCTAATGAATATTTTATATGGAGTAGAATATGCAGGATTCGATTGGTTAATTTCAGGATTAACTAAGTTATTAGTAATCATGGCAATCTTACAATTGATTAAGAAATTACCTGATTTAATAAATACAATTTTTGGTACAGCTATTAAAGATAGAGGCGGAATTAAAGGAAGACTTGGAGAAATGGCTGGTATCGGAGGAATGGCTCAAAAAGCATGGACTTCACTTGGTACTGGAGCTAAGAATCTTGCAAAACTTGGCGCAACAGCCCCAGCAGCATTAGGATTTGCAGGAGCAGATAAATTATACAAGAAAAAACATGATGGTAAGAGTTTAATGGATACAAAGCCATTTAGACAGGCTAAAGGTATATTAGCAGGAACTAAACAAGCTTGGAAAACTGGAAGCCCAATTGGAGCTTATAAAGCATATGATGAAGGAACAAAAGCGCCTGCTTATACAACTTCTCAAAGATTAGCAGCTAAAGAAGCTCTTACAAAAAGACTTGTAAATGGAGGAATGGACGTAGATGGCAAGCCATTATTTGATAGTAATGGAAACTTCCTAAATCAATGGACAGATGCCCAAGGTAATGTTCACTATGTTGACCCATCGCAAATTGCAAATCAACAAACCAGATTACTTAATGAAATGAGATCAAGAGGAGATGCAGGAAAACATAAAGCAGATGAAATGGAAGCTGAATTTTATAAATCACAATTTGATGGTGTAAGGGCAAAGAACCAAGCTGCAATTGATTCATTACAGAATTACAGAAACATGCATACTGGTTCACAATTTGATGCAGATAGAGCTATGGCTGGTCGTATTCAAACAAAAATAGAAAAAGGCCAAAAATTCAGTGATGAAGAAAGAGCTTGGTTAACAAATCAAAGTGAAATTTTAAAAGATGCAGATGTTGCAAAAGCAGTAGAAAATTATAATAAAATGAATAGCGAAGCGCTTGATTTGAGACAAAGGATGGTTGCTGCTGGATTGGGTGATAATTATGATGGTAGTACATCACAACTTGCTTTAAAAACAGCTATGGGAGTTCAAGATGGTATTATAGAAACGGCTAAAAATAAGTATGCTCAATCAAGTACAACAATATCTGATGTTGATAAAGATGCATTAGATACTATTTCAGCATCATATAAAAGTACATTTGGTGCTAATGTTGGTGCTTACCAAAATAATGCTGAAGTAGCAGGTGCAATTGATTCATTTGGCGGCGGTGGTGTCAAATGGAACTCAGCAACTTCAAGTTATACCTCTGCTGGACAATTAAAGAATGATGAAAAACAATTACTTGATCAAATAAGACAAGGTAATATTGTAACCTCAGCTGAAGATTATTATGGTTCTGATATAGGACGCGATTATGTAGAAGAATTTGATCTTTTTAAGGGCGAAGCAAAAGATGATGCTAAAACCCATGTTAATGATCCGTCAATAGCTACAGCTATTAAAACTGCTGCCCGTAATTATGCTATATCAACAGGAGTACTCCCTGCAGATGCAATACCAGGCAATCCTGCATATGATCAAGCCTATGCTAATGCTTATAAAGAAGAATATACAAAAGAATACTATAGATCATTACATCAAAAAATTGAAGACACATATGGTACTGGTGGAACAAAAGCAGGCGATGCAAAAGCCGCTAGAGTTCTTGCCGGTGTACAAAAAATTAGAAACAGCGGGTTCTTTAGTTAAAAATAGGAGTGTGATATTAGATGAATATGTTTATAATACCTGCTAATTCAAAGAGTGGTAAATTATTATTTAATATATTTAGACCATTTGATTTGATATTAGCTAGTGTAGGATTAGTAGTATCAGTTATATTGATACTTGTGGTAGCTCCTAAGAGTTTATTAAGTGCAATTATATGCTTCTTACCTGGATTAGTATGTATATTCTTGGTTGTACCAATACCAAACTATCACAATGTTTTAGTTGTTATACAAGAAGCAATACAATTTTTTTCAAACAGAAGAAATTATAAATGGGAAGGATGGAGTGTGAAGAAAGATGAATCAGAGTTCTAGTACAGAAAACTGGATAACAGTTAAAGAAATTAATAATAACATGATTGTTTTGGATAATAAAAAGTTAGTATCTGGGATTAAGATAGTACCTAAGAATATCTTTATTATGGATGAAATATCTCAAAATCGTGTTATTGATGAATTAAGAAAATTCTATAATCAAATTGATTTTGAATTTTGGGAAATAGTTGCTGATAGACCTACTAATATTGATTTATATATTTCTCAATTAGAATTACAATTAAATAATGTTAGTAAACCAGCAATTAGAAAATTATTAGTAGATGATATAGCAAAAGCTGATAATTTTGTACAAAATGATGTAGTTGATACAGAATATTTCATATTATTTAAAGCAGATACTCCAGATGAAGTTTCTAAGAACATTAGATCATTAATTAGCAATTTAGCTTCATCAGGATTAATTGGATCACAAGTATCAAACGAAGATTTAAGAATGCTACTAGATAATTTCTTAAATGGGGGTAAAACATTTACAGAAAGGACAGTGACAGTTCAATGAGTCTAAGAAAAGAAATTGCGCCAAAAGGGATCACTTTTAATGCTAATGATTTCTTTATAAGTGATAATTATGCAACCATTTTAACAGTTGTATCTTATCCTGGTTCTATATACCCAGGATATTTAGCATCACTTATTTCTGGATTATCAGGAGTAAAAGTAGTTGCTAAACATATACCAATTGCTTTCTCTGTTTTAGCAAAAATGCTTAACAAGCAACTTGCTGATATTCAAGATAGATATCAAAGAGAACATGATGTTACAGTTCAAGAAAGATTAAGACAAGATTATGATTCATTAAATGAATTCATAACTACAATTACAAATAATCAATCACGTGTATTTGATTTTCAATTACATATTATGATTACAGCTCAAACAAAAGAGCAATTAGAACAAAGAAAAGTACAAGTTAAAGATACATTAGAAGGAATGCAATTAAGAGCAATTCCTCTAAGATTTGAACAAGAAAAAGTATTAAAATCTTGTTTACCTATCTTTGAAAGACAAGATATTGAAGATAGAATTGGTACACCAATTCCATCTCCAACTCTTGCTGCAATGTATCCTTTTATATTTGATTGTATTAAAGACCCAGGATTATCTTGCTTACTAGGTGTAGATTTCTCTGGTGGTATTATTTTATTCAATCAATTCTTATATCAAATTAAGAAGGAACATAATAGAAATAATGCAAATATGATATTACTTGGTACATCTGGATCAGGTAAATCTACTGCTGCTAAATTAATGCTTAGAACTCATATTAGAAATGAGTATAAGATTATAGCAATAGACCCTGAAGGTGAATATGAAGATATGACTAAGTTATATGATGGAGACTTCATTAACTTAGGATTAGGTGGAGAATATGGTATGATCAACCCACTTGAAATAGTAGCGGATGTTGATAAAGAAGAAGCAGGAGCAGAAGTTGGTAAAGCAGTTTTTGTTAGCGCAATTCAAACTTTAAAAACATTTATGATGTACTATGATCCATCAATAGAAGAAGATGTTTTAAATCTATTCAATGAAGTAGTAATAGAAACATATCAAAGATTTAATATAAATGTTAATACTGATTTTAGTACATTAAAATCAGAAGATTATCCTACTTTTAGTGATGTTTATAAAACTATTAGAGGAAGAATTCTTTCTTATGGTGAAGCAACTAAAGAAAGAGATTTAATGGAAAAACTTGAATTAAAAGTAAGACCATTAACTTATGGAGGTCTAGAACATTACTTCGATGGACATACAACAATTACTCCAAAATCTAATTTTATAGTATTTAATATTAGAGAAATTATGAATGCTGAAGAAAATGTTAGAAATGCATTATTCTTCAATATATTAAAACATGCATGGAGCTTAAGTTTGGATACTAAGATTAACTCAGTACTAGTAGTTGATGAAGCTCACATGTTATTAGGTAATAATAACCAATTAGGTGCTAATTTCTTAGCTAATATTCAAAGAAGAGCTAGAAAATATAACACTGGTACAATTATTATTACACAAGAGCCTAGTGACTTTGCTGCACCAGCAGTTTTACAACAAGGTAAAGCTATTTTCGATAACTCATCTTACTATTTAGTAATGAACTTAAAGAAGCAAGCAGTAGAAGATTTAGGTAACTTAATAGACTTAAATGATAATGAAAAAGAAAGTATTAAACGTTATAATCAAGGAGAAGGTTTATTCGTTTGTGGTAATAAAAAATTACAAATTTCTATAATAGTAACCCAAGCTGAATTAGATTCTTTTGGTACTAAAGGCGGTTTATAATACTTAAAAAAATCCAATTATAGAATCGGGTGATTATATGAACGGTGATGAAGAAGTAGTAAATACTCAGCAAGAACAGACTGAAGAACAAAAACCTCAACGAAAACCCTTGAGTCAGCATGTTGAGGAATTTAGAGATACAGTTAATGATGCTGGAAAGACTATTGAAACAGTAGGTAAAGCTGAAGAAAAAGTTGGTAATTGGTTAGATGGTGGAGAAAAAGCCGAAAAAGTAGCATCAGATGTTGGTTCAGCTGCTTCTTCTGCCGCCGATGCTAGTAACAAAGCTATGAAAGCTTCTGGAAAAGCAAAAGAAACAGCTGGAAAAGCAAAAGAAACAGCTGGAAAAGCAAAAGAAGCAATTGGAAAAACGGAAGAAACAGCCGGAAAAATTGAAGAAGCAGCCGGAAAAGGTGCTGAAATAGCCGGAAAAACAGGAGAAGCAGCAGGTAAAGGATTACAAGCAACACCATATACAGCAGCTGCCGGTAAGGTAGTCGAAGGGGTTTCTAAAGTAGAAGAAGCAGCCGGAAAAGGTGCTCAAGTATCCGGAAAAACAAAGCAAGTTAAAGGTAAAGTAGACCAAGCTGAAGGTAAAGTGGAACAAGTTGTAGGTAAAGCGGAACAAGCTGAAGGTAAAGCAAAACAGGCTGCCGCCGATGCCACAAGTGCTGCTGCAAAAACAGGAAAAGCTACAACAGAAGCTGCTAAAAAAGCTAAAGATAAGAGTCTAGCAGATAAACTTAGAGAAAGAGGAAAACTTAATCAAGCTAGAGGTAAAAGACTTCAAGAAACAGCAAAGAAATTTGACTCGGATGAATATTTTGATAATGTCTTTGATAAACTTGGAAAAGGTGGAAAAGTATTAAAAGGTATAATCAAATCATTTGATCCTAGAGTAATTGGAGTAATATCTTTATTAATTGTTACAATTGGTACTCTTTTTGTTTCTTATATATTATCTCCATTACTATATATGAGTATAATAAATGATACCATTGGTAATCCTGATAATATTGAAAAAATAAATAACTATATGGCTGGATTAGGATTCCAAAATAGTGAAGATGCCTTTTATGAAGAGGTAGATTATTTAAATATACGTTATGGAAAACAATTAGATTTTCCTTATATTATGGCAACTTTATATTATACAGATATTTTTTATGGTGATACAGGATTTTATTCTGATGATAATCAATTATTATGTGGTGATGGTGATAAAGAATTATGTAGTGGCTTGCAGATTGCATATCAACTTGCAAAATACTATTTAAAAGAAAGTCAGACTACAACAGGTAAAGATGGACTTGTATATTCTGCAAGTAAACTATATAGGCTTAGAGCTCTCGCGAAAAGTCAATTTTTGGGGGCTACAACGCCGAAGAGTGCATCTTTAGATGAATATATAGAAATGTGTATAGAAAAAATGGATAATGAAACTAAACAAGTTGTTCAGTATTTTCCATTTTTAATTCTTTATGCTATTACACGTATAGATCCAGTTGCTGCAACAATATATGATGCATTAATAATGAATACTGAAATAGGTAAAATTGTTTTTGACTTGGTTGGTATTTTTACAGGTACTGAAAGTTGGGATTCTGTTATGTTATATGCTAAAAATGGAAAATATGATTCAGGATTTTTCTCTGCTTTAAAAAATTTTGCTGATACCTTCCTAAATTGTTTTTTCCATATAAAAGGAATACATTTTAAGGTTTCTTATGATGATGAGGGAAATCCTGATTATGAATCTAGTTTTGGTTCTAAAGATGAGACTGGAATAGGATCATTATTTGATAATATAGGATCTTTAATAATAGTTGATTATTATGAATATACGTTTAGTGAAGAAAAATATGAAACATATTTAGTTGATACATATATTAGAAAAATGCCTGAATTCTCAAAATTACTTAAAGATAATGAAGGAAACCCATTAACAGGAACAGAACTTGATGATAGAGTTAATCAAATTGGTTATGAAATCAGACAAGTAAAAGATATTTTTGATAAATTATATGAATTAAATGCACCAGCTCAACAATATGGTAATTGTATCGGAGATATAAATCTTGATTTATTATCAGAATTAGATACTCCAGTAAAATTATCTATAGGACAGGTGATTACTTTTGATGAAGAAACGAATTATGGATTAATTAAAGGTATAATGCATAATGGTGTAGATTTACAAGAAAATACGACAAATACTAAAGCAGGAGATGAAGTATATTCAATATATACAGGTACTGTATATGAGTCAACTGCAGATGGTACATATTCTGATAGTACTGCAAAAGGCGGATGGCTAGTTATTGATTATGATGTTCAATATTCTGATAGTAGTTATGGTAATGGACCTATTAGTAAAATGTTTAAGAATAAAAAATCTTCAATAAAAATATTCTATGGTGGTTTAAAACCAGATAGTGTTAAATTGAAGAAGGGTGATGTAGTTGGTAAAGGTGATGTAATTGGTGTAGTCGGAGATGCTTCAGCATCAGAAAATGGAAATACACCATCGCTTCACTTTGGTTTCTATGATACAAAATTAAACTTATTCTTAAACCCAGTAAATATGTTTATAACTTGTAAGAAGAAAAAAGGATCTGGAGCAAGTAGTTGCTCTAATGGTGGAACAACAATTGAATTACCAGATAGTGTACTTGAATGGAGACAAGAGAATTATACTGTTACTTTTTATAATGAAAATGGATTTATCACCGGAAATTGTCCTAACGGATGTGCTGCTTATGATGCTGCAAAAGTTAGAG
Organism: Clostridia bacterium; assembly: GCA_017528085.1. Classification (GTDB taxonomy): domain Bacteria; phylum Bacillota; class Clostridia; order TANB77; family CAG-508; genus Scatovivens. The sequence goes on from JAFXPH010000008.1 coordinate 9,258, forward strand.
ATATGTGGTTAGAAGATGGAGCTAGATTTATAGGAAATATCGGTGTAATTAATATTGATGGACAGGATAGATATATGGCTGCAGTAACTGAAAAATTTGCTAAAACAGGAGATTTGGCATATGCAAATCTAGAAAATGGTGAAACAATTCCATTAATAATCGCAGATGTAAAAGACTATAAAGATACTGGAGCTGAAAATAATGGAGAACTTTGTGATAGTGAAAATGCAACTGATCCAGGCTGTTATGGACATATAGATGGAAGTCTATTAAGTGTAATAGAGTTTGAATTTGACTATGATGAATATCTTTCTACTGGTGGTATAAACCCAGCAAGTTATAGTCAAGAATGGGATACATCACAACAAGTAATATCTATTTCAAATTGTGGGTCAGCACTTAGTGACTAAACTTATATATAATAGATAAGAAAGGTATTTAAAAAATACCTTTTTTTTGATATAATGATATTATTATGGAGGTGCTTTAATGAAATTAAAATTTCGTGCAGAGAAAAAAGATGTTATTGCTTTTGTATTAATGGCTCTTTTTGTGCTTATGGTAATTGCATTATGTGTTTCCAACGTTTTATCAATATTGCATGATGGAGTACCATCTGGTATAAATATATTTAAAGGAATGAATGGTGGTTCGATAGCATTAACTTTTGTTATTTGGATAGCTGTTGTTGGTACTGTATTTGGTTCATCTTCATCTTATTTCTTTGAAAGAGATAAGGGATTTGGATTTACTGATTTGCCAAAAGAAAATGGTTATTCTAGATGGGCAAAAGATAAAGAAATAATGACTGCTAAAGAAGTTGTTAAAATACCTTTTGTTGATACAGTAGCAGAAGTTGGAGGAACTCCACTTATATATGATAAAGATAATGCTTATGTAGATAATGCTAATCTTCATACTATGGTTATTGGTGCTACTGGTTCAGGTAAAACTGCAGGTATTATTAATCCTACTATGAAACATTTAATTAAAGCTAAAGAATCAATAATTATAACAGACCCTAAAGGTGAAATATATGAAGATAACTATTCTTTATTAAAGGAAGCAGGATATCAAATAATAGTATTAAACTTCCGTGAACCTCAAAGAGGTAGTTGTTGGAATCCATATGATTTACCATATAAATTCCATCAAGCTGGAGATTTTGATAAAGCAAACGAATTATTAAATGACTTAGCTACTAATATTATAGTTGATGGACAAGGACAAGATCCATTCTGGCAAAACTCAGCAGCTGACTATTTAACAGGTCTAGGGCTTGCATTATTCCAAGATGCACCACTTGATGAAATTAATATCAATAGTATCAATTTAATGATTAACCAAGGTGAAGAAAGATATGGTGCTTCTACTTATATGAAAGAATACTATAAGATGCAAGAACCTACTAGTCCAGTAGCTATTAACTTAGCTGGTACTGTTACTACTGCAGATGATACTAAAGCTGGTATCATGTCAGTATTACAACAAAAAATTAAAACATTAGCTGTTACTAGAAACTTATCAGAAATGCTTTCTAAAAACGATTTTGATATGGCTTCTATTGGTGAAAAATCAACAGCAGTATTCTTAATAGTACAAGATGAAAAGACTACATATCACAGCTTAGCAACTACATTTATTAAACAATGTTATGAATGTTTAATATCTACAGCATATAAACATGGTGGATCTCTTCCAGTAAGAACTAATTTCCTACTAGATGAGTTTGCTAATATGCCTAAGATTAAAGATATATCTACAATGGTTACTGCAGCTAGATCACGTCATATTAGATTTACATTTATCATCCAAAACTTCGCACAATTAGATAAAACATATGGTAAAGATGATGCTCAAACTATAAGAGGTAACTGTATTAATACTATTTACTTATTAACAGGAGAATTAAGTGCCTTAGAAGAAATAAGTAAATTGTGTGGAGATAAGATAGTTAGAGTTGGTAAAGATAAAAAAGAAGAAACAAGACCTCTTGTTACTATATCAGAACTTCAAAGAATGAAACCAGATGAATATGTATTAGTACGTCATAGATGCCCTCCTTATAAAGGAAAGTTAAAAATGGACTATAATACAGACTTTGGTTTTGGTGTTGGAGCTACTTTATATGGTAAGGATGTAGAATACCCACAAAGACAAATGGATGAAGTAAAGACATTCAGTATTAAAGATTTTGTTAAAAAGAAAAAGAGTGAATCTATGGGCAATAATGGTATGCCAAATTTTGGTGGTATGCCAAACTTTGGAGGAATGCCAAATTTTGCACCTATGCCATCTACACCAGCACCTACTCCAAGTGGAGAAGGATTATTTGGTAGTAATCAAGATATAGATGAGTTAATTAAGAACATAGATAAGCAAATTGCAGCAATTGAAGAAGAAGAAAGAAGAGAAAAAGAGAAAAAACAAGAAACACAAGAGAAAGTTGAAGGAACTACTATTGAAGATGCTAAGGAAACACCAGTTGAAAAAGTATCAGAACAACCTGAAAAAATCATTGATGTTGAACCTAAAGATGAAGTTTTATTTAGACCAGTTCCTAAATCTGAAGATAAAGAACCAAATGTATCTGAAGTTATACCAAGTAATGATATCGACTTAGAAAAATTTGAATTAAAAGATAAAGAAGAAAAGAAACCAACTAAAGATGAATCTGATTATGATGATTTCTTTGATGATTTCTTTGATGAATAGAAAACTAGAAATAGTTTTCTTTTTTTTAATGTAAAAATTAGCACTCTCTATTGACAAGTGCTAATTTTTGAGTATAATTATATATGAAAGGTGAATAATAACCTTAGTAACAATTAAAAGGAGTGATGTTTATGTTACCAAGCAGATTTATATTTGATGATTGGTTTGATGAACCAAAAATGGATGGAAGAATGAAATGTGATATCTATGAAAAAGATGGAAACACTATCGTAGAGGCTTCAGTTCCAGGATTTAAGAAGGATGAAATCAAAATTGAATGTGAAGATGGTACTTTAACAATCCAAGCTGAAAAGAACTATGATAATAAGGAATCTGATGATAAAAAATATATCAGAAGAGAAATTCATAGACATGAAAAATGTTCTAGATCATTCTATTTAGGTGATGTTGATGAAGATAATATTAAAGCTTCATTTAATGATGGAGTATTAACTGTTACTCTTCCTATGAAAAAAACAGAATCTAGTAAAAAATATATAGATATTGAATAAAAAAAAGTGGTATTTTCCACTTTTTTATTTTGCTTTAATATAGTATAATTATACAAGGTGATATTTATGAAAAAGACAAAAATTATATGTAGTATTGGACCTGCTAGTAACAGTGTAGATACTATTGAACAAATGATAAATGTAGGAATGAACTGTGCAAGAATTAATTTCAGTCATGCTACATATGAAAGTGCTAGAAACACTGTGGATAATGTTTTAGAAGCTAAAAAAAGAGCTAAGAAAAATATTAGTATTTTATTTGATACTAAAGGACCAGAATTTAGAAATGATGAGGTTCAAGAAGGCGGTATCAATTTAGTTGAAGGAAATACTATTAAAGTTGTTAAAGAACATGTTATAGGTAATGAAGAAAGATTTTCAGTAAATCATCCAGAAGTAATTGACTTTTTAAATATAGGTAATTCTATATTATTAGAAAATGGTCTAATGAAAATTGATGTAATTGAAAAAGACAATGATTCAGTTACTTGTAAAATTGTTTCTGGAGGAGTATTAGGTAATAAAAAGAGTTTAAATGCTCCTGGAGTACATTTAAATGTACCATTTATTAGTGATCAAGATAGAGAAGATATTATATTTGCTTGTCATAATGAAGGTGATTTTTTAGCAGCTTCATTCGTATCTTGTAAAGAAGATATTGAAGCAATTAGAAAGATAATTGAAGAACAAGATTCTACAATGAAAATAATAGCTAAAATAGAAAATACTATGGCTATTAAAAATATTGAAGAAATAATACATGCTGCTGATGGTATCATGGTTGCTAGAGGAGATCTTGGTGTTGAAGCATCTTTAGAAGATCTTCCTCATTATCAAAAAATGATAATAAGAAAAGCAAGAGAACATTCTAAATTTGTTATAGTTGCTACAGAAATGCTTGAATCTATGAAAGAAAATTCAAGACCAACAAGAGCAGAAGTATCAGATGTAGCTAATGCCATTGTTGATGGTACAGATGCTGTTATGTTATCTGGAGAAACTGCACAAGGAAAATTCCCAGTTGAAACAGTTAGAATAATGGCTAATATTTGTGAAAGACAAGAAGAATATACAAATTATAATACAAATTATGATTATGAAAGAAAAAATAATATAGTAGAAATGGTTGCTGAATCTGCATGTTTAAGTGCTAATGAATTAGATGCTAAGATGATTATTACAGGTACTTTATCTGGTTATACTGCTAGAAAACTTAGTAATATGAAACCAAAAGCAACTATATTTGCTACATGTGCTGATGCTAGAATAGCTAGATCTCTTTCATTATATTATGGTGTTGAAACTTGGGTTGTTGATTTCTATACTTCAACAGATGAAATGATAGATAATTCTGTTAAAGTAGCTAAAGAAAGATTTGGTTTACAAGCAGGAGATTTAGTTGTTATAACAGGTGGATTTACTGGTGAAACATTTGAAGAACACTCAACTAACTTAATGAAAATAGTAAATATAAAATAGACTTATTCATAAGTCTTTTTTTGTGGTATAATTATACTAAGGTAGGTGATTAAGATAATAAGTCTGTTTAAAAGTAAGGAATTAAAAACTGGTTACCTATATTTCTATGTACATTTTATTGTAGAAGTAGTATGTTTCTTTTATTTATCAAGAGTTATGAAAGATTCAGTAGCAGTATGGTTAATACCTTTTATATATGATGGAGTAGCATTTGTTCCACAAAGTATAATAGGTTATATATCTGATAAATTTCCTAAGATAAATATAGGTTTAATTGGAGTAATTTTATTATTTATTGCATATTTAATATATGGAATAACAAATCTACCAATATATTTATCATTAATAATATTATGTTTAGGTAATGCATGTTTACATGTATCAGGTGCAGAAGATACATTAAAGTCTTCGAATGGAAAATTATCTCCAGCTGCTATATTTGTTGCAGGTGGATCATTCGGAGTTGTTACAGGAAAATTACTTGCTAAAACAAGTTTAAATCCATTGTTTTTATTAATTGCAATTTTAACAATAATACCTTTTGTATTATTATCAAAAACATATCTAAATAAAGATAGTAAGGCTGATAAATTTAATTATGTTAGGGAAGATTTAAATCCTTTATTAGTAATATTAGTAGCAGTATTAGTAGTAATTATAAGAGGATATATGGGATATGGTATCCCAACATCTTGGAATAAAACTGTAGTTCAACTAGTAATATTCTTCTGTACTATGGGACTTGGTAAAGCATTAGGTGGAATACTTTCTGATATATTTGGTATTAGAAAAGTAGCTATTTTTAGTACATTAATTGCAATACCATTCTTATGTTTTGGAGATAACATTATGATTATTTCTTTAATTGGAGTAATGTTTTTCTCTATGACAATGGCTATTACTTTAGGAATATTAGTATCTAAATTAAAGAAAACTCCAGGATTAGCTTTTGGTTTAACAACAATAGGTTTATTCTTAGGAACAGCCCCAATATTCTTTATTAAAGTTAATATGATTAGTAATATAGTAATAATAATTGTAGCTTCTATATTATGTGCTATAGCATTAGGATACATATTAAAGGGGGATAAAAAATGAAATTAGTATTTTATAGTGAATTACTTAAAGGAAATGAAATATTGTTTTGGACATATGTTATTTCTATGATTTTGATAATAATAATTACATGTATTTTTGTTAAAAAAGAGGTAAAGAAATGATCTTAGATAATTTACCATTAATAATGCTTAGATGTTTATTATTAACAATAATAATAGAATTAATACTAGCTTTAATACTTGGTATAAGAGATAAAAAAGATATAATTAATGTAATACTAGTTAATGTAATAACAAATCCAATTGTAGTATTAACACCAATTATAATTTATCTAAATTATGGTTCTACTATTAGAAGAGTTAGTTTATATATATTAGAGGTGTTAACAGTTATAGTAGAGGGTTTAATATATAAAAAAGTATTAAATTATAAGAAAATAAATTGTTTTTTATTATCACTTATATTAAATGTAGCATCATTTCTTATTGGTGAAGTAATAAATTATTTTGTATAAAGGAGGTATATATGTATATTTTAGACGTTGCAGGACCTGATTTTCCTATTGAACCAAGTACAAGTATTAATCCAGCAATCATAATAGGAATAGTAGTTGTTGTAGTAGCAGTAGTTTTAGTAATTGC
>JAFXPH010000003.1 GCA_017528085.1 Clostridia bacterium
ATCTAAAAGAATGAGTTAAGTCCGTTCGACTTGCATGTCTTATGTGCGCCGCCAGCGTTTATCCTGAGCCAGGATCAAACTCTCGTTTTGATGGTATCTATATAATTACTTATATAAATCAAAATTAAGTTTGAGCTTTATTAGCTCTAATTTTTAAAAATTTACTTTGGTAGTATAAAACTACCGCTTGGTTATTCTTAAAGGATATTGTTGTTTATTTTTCAATGTACTTTTTAGTTCGTTCACTTGCTGTGAACGAATATTATTCTAACACATAGGAATTTTCTTGTCAACAACTTTTTTCAAGTTTTTTCAAAAAAATTTATAACTTTTTTTAAGTACTTCAATGTGCTAGATATCTACCTTTTTTTGGGTAGCACTGTCCTTAAGTATACTACCTTTTTAGGAGGTTGTCAACACATTAATTCAAAGTTTTTTAAATTTTTTTTGAAATTTTTTTGAACTATCTAAAAGCACTTATTTATCAAGCTTTTCCTTTGTTAGTGGGCTTATTTTATCAATAAAAATCTATAAAGTCAACGACCATTGTGTTGATTTTGTGTGAATTTTAGGTAAATTTAAAGGAGTACTATATGTACTCCTTTAATATTAATCTTCTTTCTTATTTATAATATAAAGCATAGTTCCTACTATTGTAAGTATAGTAATTATATGACCAGTCTTTTGAATTGGTGTCATCTTATAGTAAACGTATACTGTACCATTATAATTTTCATCTGAACTTATAACTACCATTCCATTAGTTGTATTTTTATCTACTTTCAATTCATGTTTTATACCATCTTCAGTTTCAATATATGAATAGTATCCTTTATAATATGCTAAAGGTACATTTAGATCAAAATCATAATCATTATCTTCATATTTAAATGTAACTATACCATTTTCCTTTTTATGAGGTATTATCTTTCTATTTTTTCCTCCATCATTTGTATTATATACATGATTATCTTCTACATTAAGTTCTATTGGTTTATATTCACCATTTGCAATCTTTGGTCCAGACATTAGTATTTCGTATGTAATCAAATGTGGATTTATCTTTACTGTATTTAAATACTTAGCAGCAAAAATACATGTAAGAACGATTCCTACATTAAATAAATCATCTTTATTAATAGAAGAATTTATAAATGCATATGCTCCTCCTAAACTTAATAATAATGTAGAAAGCATATTAAATCTAAATGGGAATTGTATTATTTGAAGTATTTCTGCTTTCTCCCATGGGAATAGATTTGTAGAAACAAAAACAAAGAAATATCCCAAAAATGTCACTTGTACCATAAATCTATGTTCTATTCTTTTATCTTTATCTTTAACTAAAATTATTAATATAGGAAAGGCTAAAAGTAAAATGCCAATTCCTTTGCTTGTATATGTATCAGTGTTTTCGATAGTATTATCAAACATCTCTTGAACTCCACAAGCATTTGCTTCAAGTGATTCAGCACTATTTTTGTGAACATCTATCAAAACTGTACTTGAAAATCTTTGCTCTAAATATGGAAGCACAAAGCTAGATACAATCATGATAGAAACTATTCCTGCAATAAAGATATTTAATATTTTCTTTTTGTCTTTAAAAATTACATTTATATTTATTACTATTAATATAATAAGTAGAATTAATATTATTAATGTAGAAAGTATATGTGAGTTCATTATTCCAAAAAGGCCAAAAGCAATTAAATACCATCTCTTATTATCGCCATATATAACATCGTAAACACCTGCTATAACTAGTGGTAAAAATGTTAAACCTAATATTTCTCCAAGCGCTGCTCTTGCATATACATCTATAAATCTATACATTGAAAAAATGTATAAAAAAGATGCAAGGTAAGATACTTTTCTATCTTTAAATATTACTTTTGCAGAATAGTACATTATAAGTCCTGTAGCAAAAGTGATTATTAAAATGAATAGCTTATATGAAGTTAGAACTCCAAGTCCCATCTTTAAGAATATCATTGGAATCATCAAGAATAGGTCTGGATAATAAAGTGGATTACCATATCCAAGTCCATCTAATAACTCAGAATGAACAAATACTGGAAAGCGTCCCATTTCAATTTCATCAAAACTACTTTGAATTCTATTTAAATGATATACAAGATCATGTCCAAAAATAGTACCACTATCTAAATATGGTAGTGTAGCAAATATTGCTGCAAACAAGAATACTATAAATGGAAGGAATTTTTCCTTAAATTTTTCATTTTGTCTTAATTTTTTAAACAATCTCATCAACTCTTTCTTTTTTAATTACTTTCTTAATATATTATTTTATTTGCCTGCTGTCAAGTAAATATATTGAAACTTAAGCTTTTTTAAAGTATAATAATCCCATGAGAAAAATTATAGTTCCAAAACAATATGATAATAAAATGTTAGTTAATTTCATACTTGATAGTTTTAAAGCCTTGAATCAAAACCAACTATACAAGGCTTTAAGGAAAAAAGATGTTAGAGTAAATAACATTAAGATTCAAGAAAATCAAGCTATCCATGAAGGTGATGAAATTACTATCTATATTGTAGATGAAATTCTTTTAGGTAAGAAAGATATTAATCTCGAAGTTGTTTATGAAGATGATAATATTCTAGCTATTAATAAACCTTCAGGAATATCTGTTACAGAAAATGACTTAAACGAAACATCTCTTACTAAACTTGTAAAAGATTCTTTTGGAAATAATGTAGAACCATGTCATAGACTAGACAGAAACACAAGTGGTATAGTTCTATTTGCTAAAGACAAAGAATCATTAGATATTATACTTCAAAAATTTAAAAATGAAGAAATAGAAAAGCATTACTATACAAAAGTTTATGGCATAGTTAAAGAAGATCATAAAATATTAAAAGATTACTTATTTAAAGATGCAAAATTAAACATGGTATATGTATCTAAAGAAAAAAAGAAAAACTACCAAGAGATAGTTACAGAATATAATGTACTTGAAAGAAACAAAGAAGAAAACACTACTTCTTTAGATGTGACTCTTCACACAGGAAGAACTCATCAAATAAGAGCCCATCTATCATTTATTGGTTATCCTATAATTGGAGATGGAAAATACGGTTCAAATGAGATTAATAAAAAATTTGGTTTAAAAAGCCAATATCTAATAAGCTATAAACTAATTTTTCGCTTTAAAACCGATTCTCGTAAGCTTAATTATTTAAATAACAAAGAAATTAAAATAAAAATATAAAAACGTTCAGATTAAATCTGAACGTTTTTTATTATCTATCTACATCATTATCTTGTACTAAATCATCTTGATTTTTTGGTTCATTTGATTGTTCAATTGTAAGTTTGATAGGCCCTACTTTAGGAATAAAATCATCTTCTCTTTCATTTTGAATGCTATCTACTTTCATGTTTGCTACTTCTACAGTAGAACCAGAAGCATTTTCACTACTACCTTCAATAGTTTGTTCTTCAAGTGATTTCTTATAATTTATATTTCCTTCTTTATTTCTGTTTATAAAATTATTAATTCCTTTTTTAATACCATTTATAAAATTACTTAAAGCAGATGGCTTTTTATTTGAGTATAGTTGCAAATCAGTTGGCTGCTTTATTTGTTCTCCAATTTTATATTCCATATCAAACTCTTCAGTTACTTCCATAGGAACCATCTTTCCATCATGAATAGTATAGAAAGACAAATCATTACCATTTTCTACAACTATATTTCTTGATGAAATATGAATTCTAGCATCTGGTTTTTCTATAAACAATTTTTTTCTAAAAGCTTCAAGGTTATTTGTGGCAACTTCAATTTCGTTATTCATTCCAGCTGTAAAATCAAGTTCTACATCTTCCTTAGAGTCTTTACCAATTTTTTGGTCTGAGTAGTTATATCTATTAAATATATTATCTTTTCCATAGATTATTGAGCTTGATATTTGTAAATTAGGATCTTTAGATTTTACTTTAAGTAATCTAACACTTGAAAGCATATCTAATAAAGCTTTACTTTCAGAACTATTATATGCATCTGTAGCGATAGTCATAACCTCTGTAATCTCATTCTTAAAGCCAGGATTTACAGAATTAGCGAAATCAGTTAAAAATTTTCTATCATAAGAATTCTTATCTCCCAGTTTAACAATTTTCTCTGTTTCAGCAAAATCTGCTAAAGTAAATGTTCCATCTTTTAACTTTTCAGTTTGAACTGCCGCCATATATGTTGAAAAACCTTTTTGTTTCTCTTGGAATTTTTGCATAAATGAAATAACAAAAGGAGGTGGATTAATATCTAAAAATTCATCATCAAGATATTTTATGTCTGTATTTAATACTTTATATACCTCAACTAACTTTTTATAAGATTGTTCAGAAACTGGATCTTCATTAAAAATTTGTTCAGTTTCTTTTCCAAAAAATGTTTGTAAAGCAACTGATTCAAAATTTAGTATAGAAGCAGTCTTACCCTTTTCCATAGGTTTTATTATTTGTTCATCATAATACTTAGCTAATGTTTCTAAAGAATCAGGTATATTTTTCTTAGTAATAAAATCCTTATAGTCATCTGTTTTTCTGTCTCGTTCATATGCTGATTTAAAAGTTTCAAATTCTTCTTCTTGCTTTTTTATTGTTTCTTCATCTAAATAATCAGATGGTCTTATATGTGAATCAAGAGCATGTGAAACTAGTCTCATTTTTGAAAGATTACTATTTCTAACATATAGGTCATCTGCTAAAGTAAGAAGACTTACCACTTCATCTTTTGAGATTCCTAAAATTTTGGGAAATCTTCCGAACACATCTCCTTTTCCAAGTTCCATTACCTTTTCTGTTCCAACGAATTTTTCTAATAATCTAATGTAATTTGTAAGTTCTGGATAAGCTAATGTCTTAAATCCTGCTTTTTCGCAAAACCATTCTGTTAATCCTTCATTTAAACCTCTACCTATTTCTGAACGATAATAATAAACAGGATCAAGTTGTGATTGCATTATTCCAGTTCCATCTTCAATTCCATATTTCCTACATTCTTTATATGTCCTATTTAAAATTGCATGAACTGCTTCATGAACTAATATTTCTTGCAAATCAGTATCATTTGAAACATCATCGACTGAAAGTAAAGCACCATCTTTTCCTGAACGTAAAAGAGTAATTGATTTGTCTACTCCATAGTGATAACCAGCATAAGTTTTTCCCATTTGAGGTTCATTTGTATAAACAGATAAAATGTTATCACGAATCTTCTTAGCCGCAAAATTCTTGCCAAATACTTTTACAAAAGCTTCATTACTATTTAATTTTTCAGGAACAAATTCATAGACAAAATGTCTTAGTTCCTCATTTAGTACTCTTTCATTACTAACTTGTGCCATCTCTACCTCTATTAATAATTTATTTGTGAATCAATTTCATATTCTTCTCTTAAATGCTTATACTCTTCGGCGTCTAAAACTTCAGATACAGAATCATTTTCAATATTAAAATATCTATATCTAAAAGTTTTCCCTTGCACTTCTATGGCTTTAGCATAAGTTTTTCCATTATCTTTAATTTCAGTAATTAATTTACAATTATATTTTTCTTTTAATGATTTTTCTAAATCGTTTGAATTCATACAATTCTCCTATTTTACCTTATATAAAAATTATATTTATAATAATATTAAAATACAATAAAAAAACCTTTAAACTTTTGTTACAGTTTAAAGGCTTTTTGTATTATTCTTCTACTTTTTGGAACATATCTTTACCAACTCCACATAATGGACAAGTCCAATCTGCTGGTAAATCTTCCCATTTTGTTCCTTCTACTTCCTCATCATAAATATAACCACAAGCTACACATTTGTACTTCATAAAAATACCTCCTTATTTTAATAAATTCTCTACCATTATATTAATATTATTAATACCCTCTTCATCTATTGAAGATTTAATAGTTACCACAGGCTCAACTATTACAATATCTTTCATTGACTCAAATGCTTCTTTCATTAGTTTTCCAGAGCAAGGAGCCCATGATCCGTTTTCTATTAAACCAACTTTTCTATTTTGATATGATTTATGTTTTAATGATTTTAATAATAAATCCGTGTGTGGGAATAATCCCATGTCATATGTTGGAGACGCAAGAATTAAATGTTCATATTTATATGCATTTGCTATGCATACTGACATTTCAGTTCTAGCTAAGTCAAATACTTTATAGTCTTTTACACCTTTTTCTTTTAGTATTTCTTCTAACTTTTCAATGGCATTTCTTGTATTGCCATGAATAGAATTATAAAGAACAAGTACACCATCTAATTCTGCCCTGTAGCTAGACCATGTATCATACTTATCTATATAATATGAAAGATTTTCTTCTAAAACTGGTCCATGTAGTGGACAAATTTTGTTTATATCAAGTGCTGCAGCTTTCTTTAAAAGTGTTTGCACTTGCATACCATATCTTCCAACAATATTTATAAAGAATCTTCTAGCTTCATCTTCCCAGCCATCATCTAGATTAAATTCTCCAAACTTTCCAAATGCATCTGCAGAGAATAATATTTTTTCTGTAGATTCATAAGTTAGTATTACTTCTGGCCAGTGCACCATTGGAGCAGAAACAAAGTTTAGTTCATGTTCTCCAAGACTTACTTTATCTCCTTCTTTAACAACAACAGCTCTATCTGATAAATCAACCTTAAAGAATTGATTTATAAATTCAAATGCTTTTTGACTTGCAATAACTTGCATGTTTGGATACTTATCAGTTAAGTATTTAATATTTGCTGAATGGTCTGGTTCAACGTGTTGAACAACTAGATAAGATGGTTCTTTTCCATCTAATACTTTTTCTATATTTTCTTTCCATTCTTTTTCTTTTCTTTTATCTACTGTATCCATTATTGTTATTTTCTCATCAAAAATAACATATGAATTATATGTAATTCCATGTGGTGCTTTGTATTGACTTTCAAATAAATCTATATCACTATCATAGCATCCAACATAATAAATAGAATCTGTTATTTTATTATCCCTCATTTATACTCCTTTTATTCAAAGAATTTATTAAATTCTTCTGCGTAAATAATCTCTTTTTCCATTAATCTTGTAGCAACTCTGTCTAATACATCTCTATGTTCTAATAGAATTTGTTGTGCACTTACATATGCATTATCAACTAATTCTTGAATTTGATTTCCTACTTGATCAATTACTTTATCACCATATATTTGTAATTCATATGGATCATCAACTTTAAGTGATAAAGGTCCAATTGAATCGCTCATTCCATAAACAGTTAGCATATCTTTAGCTATTCCTGTAGCTACTTCTAGGTCATTGCTTGCTCCTGTTGAAATCTCATTTAATACTAATTTTTCAGCAGCTCTACCGCCCATAAGAGCAATCATTTTTTCTAAAAGTTCTGTTCTAGAAATGTAGAATTTATCTTCATTTGTTTTATACATTGTATAACCACCAGCTACACCTCTAGGAATAATTGATACTTCTTTAACATCTGATTGTGTTTCTAAGAATCTAGATACTACAGCATGTCCAGCTTCATGATATGCTGTTAATTTTTTATCTTTTTCTGAAACAACTCTATTAGATTTTTCAAGTCCAACTGTTATTTTCTTAATTGCACTTTCAATATCTGATTGTTCAATTGCTTTTTTATTATTTCTTGTTGCTATAATTGCAGCTTCATTTAGAACATTTGCAAGTTCAGCGCCAGTAAATCCTGCTGTATCACCAGCTAAATCTTTAAAGTTGATATCTTCTGCAAACTTCTTATCTTTACTATGAAGTTTTAAGATTTCTTCTCTTCCTACTATATCTGGTGTTGGAACAACAATTTGTCTATCAAATCTACCTGGACGAAGTAATGCTTTATCAAGCATCTCAGGTCTATTTGTAGCAGCTAAAACAATAACTGTTTCTGTGCTATTAAATCCATCCATTTCTACCAATAATTGATTTAATGTTTGGTTGTTTTCAGTTTCAGCACCACTATTGCTTGTTCTTCTTGAACCTATAGCATCAATCTCATCTATAAAGATAATACATGGAGCAAGTTTTTTAGCTTTTTCAAATAATTTTCTTACTCTTGATGCACCAAGACCTGCAAACATTTCAATGAACTCAGATCCACTCATTGATATAAATGGAACTTCTGCTTCACCGGCAATAGCTTTTGCTATTAATGTTTTACCAGTACCTGGTTTACCATATAGAAGAATTCCTCTTGGAATCTTAGCTCCCATTTCTCTATACTTCTTAGGTTTCTTTAAGAAGTCTACTATTTCAAGTAGTTCTCCTTTTTCTTCATCCAAGCCTGCAATATCAGTAAATCTAATATCTGATTTTTCGCTATCTTCACCATTGTTATATACTTTAGCACTATCTGTTCCAAGACCTTGCATCTTGAAAATCATGTACATCAATACTACTAATAGTATAGTTGGTAGTAATGAAAAGATAGTATCAGCAGCTTTTAATAAGTTATTAATTGGTTTTTGAACCAACTCTAAATCAACTGACTTATCAGCAATCTTCTCTTGAACTAATTCAACAAATGGTTGAATACTTGGAATTGTTGCTGACTTTGTTCTTTCTTTTTCATCTTCTTCACCTTTTAGAATTACTTTGATGTTAGAAGAACCTGTTGTCATTTCGATCTTCTCTATACTGTTTGTATTAATATCACTAATAAGTTCAGTATATGGAAGTTCATTTTCTTCTTGTTTTTGTGATAAGAAATAATCACCAACAAATAATCCTGCTACTAGCAAGATAGAGATAATTGTAACAATAATCAATTGTTTTTTATCATCTTTTTTGTTATTGTTATCAAATTCATCTTTAGCATCTGGTTTTTGTTTTTTACTCATACTTACTCCTTCTTAAGCTTCAGATCCTTCTGGCTCTTCAGCTTTTTCTTTTGCTCCTTTCTCGGCTTCTTTTTTTGCCTTCTCTTCTTTATCTTTAATATCCTTTTTCTTTTCGTCTTTTTTCTTTTTCTCTTCTCTTAATTCTTCAAATTCTTTTTCTTCATTTTCATCTATCTTTTCTTTATCTGTATTATCATCATTTTTATCATCTTTTGGTTCAACTGGTTCTTTAAGTGGAGCATTCTTCATTATGTAATATGTTGCAACTGTTATTATGATGATTTCAATAATTGAAGTTACATCTGCATAATTATTTATTTCAAAACCAGTAATGTAATTTACAATACTATATATGATCATAAAGATAAATGGAACTGATGTTGCATAGCATACAACTTTATAGCAATCTAAGAACTTAAGTGGTTCTTTATTTATATAAGCACGTGAAAGAATTTTAACATATAATGCAGGAATCAATAGCAATATAATCAAGCTTATATATACTGAAAATGCTTCCATAAATAAAACATATACTCCATATAAAATGCTAATCTTTACAAGTCCTAATGACTCAATATCATTAATTAAGTCTGTTTTTGAATAGTTATTATATGCGTTATTAGCAATCATTGCAGAGTAATAAAGTGGTATTTCAAGTTCTCCATCTTTGATCATTCCACCTTTATTAAATAGGAATATTTTTATTTCTGCATCTACTGATTTTACATTAAATGATTCTACTTCTTCTTTTACTCTTTCTACATCTCCTGTCTTTGATGTATCAAGCACAAAGAATGTTGAATATTCATCATCAAATCCTTCAGCATATTCATTTGTTTCTATGGCACCATTAACATATTTAAAATCAGGAAGTGTTTTTAAAAATTCATATCCTTTAATTGACATCTTATAGAACTTAATTGAAACTCCTATAGATACCACTATGGCAAGTATTACTATGAAGAAACACAAATGTAAAAACATAGCATAGAAGAAATCTGCATCTACTAGTTTTTGGTATTCGTCAAAATCAAATATTGAGATTTTTAATCTTTTGAAAAAACCAATTTGTTCTTTTTTTTCTTCTTCCATTATACATACTCCCTTCTAATGATAGGATTAACCTTTAATGGTTCGAAATCATCAAATCTAACTATATCACCCAAGTTAATATTTGGATTTTTATCAATATCAATAATTGAATGATACATTCCTACTCTTCCGATAATAGGATATTTTGTACCATTAATTACTACATGTAATCCTTTGTCTTTGAATAAATCTCTTATAGAAATTAGAACATTTTTAAATTTCTTTGAAAATGTATCTAAATTTTTCTTATTATCTACTGTGAATCCATCAGCATATCCCACTTGAATAATTCCAATTCTCATATCTTTTTTAGCAGTATATTCTCTACCATAGCTGATTGATTCACCTTTTTTTATGTTTCTTATTTCTGAAATTTCAGTTTCAAATACTCCGACTTTTTTAAGATATTTTCTGTCACAAATTGTTCTACCTGTTAAGCATGATCCAAGTCTAACAGCATCTAATCTCATGTCTTTATATTTAAGTGCTCCTGAACTTGAACATACATGTTTAAGTGGAACTTCATATCCTTTTCCTTCGATAAAATCAATTAGTTTCATGAATCTATCAAATTGAAGCGTTGCATAATCTTCTGAAACAGGAGTTATTCCATGAGCATATATACCAATTATTTCTATTGGGAATATATTCTCTTTAAAGCATTTTTCAACAGATTCAAAATCATCATACATAAATCCATAGCGGCCAAAGCCACAATCTATCTTAAGATGAATTTTTGCACTCTTGTTTAATGCTTTTGCAGTTTCTTTAACTAGATTGAATTGATATAAAGTGTCAACTGTTATCTCAACTCCATTTGAAATAAGATATGCAATTTCAGTATTATTATTAGTTGGAGAAAGCATTAAAATGTTTGGTCCAATGTCTTCTTTAACTAAAATCTCAACTTCTTCCATTGTTGCAACTGCTACATCATTAATTCCACATTCATGAATTATTCTCGTAAAATTAACAATTCCTAGTCCATAACCGTTGTCTTTGACTATACCAATTACAACTCTGTCTGGATTATCTTCTTTCATTTCTGAAATAAGATGTCTTACATTATTTTTTAAATCACTTCTATTTACTACTACTCTTTTCATTTACTTCTTTCCTAACAATTTAGTTTTTATTTTACGTAATGTTCTAAATAGTTTTTCTGCAATTTTATAAAGCTTATACATCATAGGTTTATAAGGTATGTATACTTCACCGATAAACTCAGTAAAATCTGCATTAAATCCTTTTTTAAACCTATAAAGTCCATATTGTGGATGTGATTCATCTACTACTCCAGATACTCCTCTAAAGTCATACACATCACATTTTCTTTCTATAGCCTCTTTAATCATTGTCCATTGAAGTAAATAATTTGGCATTAGATTTCTATATGAATTACTACTTGCTCCATATAAGTACCATACTTTATTTCCATACATAATTGGAAGAATTCCAGCAATTGGAATATCTTCATGGTATGCTAAAAGTACTTTCATATGATCTGGTGCTAAGCAGTCATACATTTTTTCAAAATATGATAGTGGTCTTATGATGAAGTCATCTCTTTCTCCAGTTTCAACCATTATCTTATGAAAAGCTTTTAAGTCTTCCCTTGTTCCTTCTTTAATTACTACACCTTTTTTAGTAGCAAGTCTTATGTTGTATCTAGTTTTTGAATGGAAAGCATTAAAGATTTCATCTTCAGTTTTGTTCTTAATATTTAGTTTAAAAACAAATCTTGGTTGAATTTCATCTTTAAAATCTTTACTATCATCTTTAATTAGATAACCTAAATCAGATACTATTTTTCTGTAGCCTTCATCAGTTTTAAGAACTTCTGGTTCTGTTCTTAAAACAAATGCATTATATTTTTTAGCAAGAAAAGCAAAACCTTCAGTTAAATCTTTAAGTACCTCTTCATTATGGATATCACATACTGGTCCTCTTGGTGAATACATCATATTGCCAAATAGAGGAATCTTTCTTATCCATACTATAGAGCTACCAACAATATCTCCTTTATCGTTTTCAGATAAAACTACTTCTTTAATCCAACTAGTTTTAACTTCACCCCATTCAAGAGATTGTTGGAAGTTACATCTATCGTGGCCTTCTAAGAACTTCGTATACCTTTCTTTATCTTTTTCTTCTAATATTTTCAAAACCTATATGCCCCCAATTTATTTCTTTTCTACTATTGTACCTTCTTTGCTATCCTTTACATTATAGCCTTTTTCAATAAGCATGTCTCTTAATTTATCAGACTCTGCCCATTTTTTTTCTTCTCTAGCTTTATTTCTTTCTTCTACTAATTTTTGAATTTCTTCTGGTAGTTCTTCTTCCTTTTTCTCATAGTTTGCTAAATCTAGTCCTAATACTTCATCAAACTTAATAATTAAGTTATATAAGTCTTTAGATTTTATAGGATTCTTAACTACATCCCAAACTACACTCATAGCTTGAGGCATATTTAAGTCATCATTAATAGCATCTAAGAATTTTTCTTCATAATCTTTGATTACATCTTCAGATACTTTTTCTTGTCCTTCTTTATGTGCTAGAAGTCCTTCTCTTAATCTTCCCAAAGCTACTTTTGCAGCATCCATTGCTTCAAAAGTAAAGTTAATAGGAATTCTATATGTAGATGTATAATTAAACATCTTATATACAAGTGGTTCATAACCTTTTTCTTCTAAATCTTCTAATGTATATAAATTTCCTAAACTCTTTGACATCTTTCCGCCATCTACTTTTAAGAAATTAACATGCATCCAGAATTTTGCAGGTATTTTTCCACAGAATCCTTTTGCTTGGGCTATTTCATTTTCGTGATGAATTGGAATATGATCTACACCACCTGTATGTATATCAAACTGTTCACCTAAATATTTATAGCCCATAGCAGAACACTCTAAATGCCAACCTGGATAACTTTTTCCAAAGAAGCTATCCCATTTCATGATATGGCTTTCTGGAGCTTTAATCCATAAAGCAAAATCTGAAATGTTTCTTTTAGCACTATCAAATTCTACTCTGGCACCTGCTTTTTGTTCGTCTACTTTTCTATCAGATAATTCTGGATATTTATCAAGTTTTGATGTATCAAAATATACTGTATCGTCAGTATGATATGTATATCCATTATCAATAATTTTCTTTACATAGTCTTCCATAACATCAATGTGCTCTGTAGCTCTTGCTATTATTTCAGGTCTATCTATATTTAACTTATCTATATCTTTAAAAAATGCATTCATATAAAAGTCTGCTATTTGGAAAGGATCTTTATTTTCTCTTCTTGCAGCTTTCATCATTTTGTCTTCACCTTCATCAGCGTCTGATGTTAAGTGTCCAACATCTGTTATATTCATAACATGTTTTAATGAATAGCCATTATATTTAAGAGTTCTTCTTAAAGAATCCATAAACAAATAGGCTCTTAAGTTTCCTATATGTGCAAAATAGTAAACAGTAGGTCCACAAGTATACATTCTTACTTCTTTTCCGTCTAATGGTTTAAATTCATCTTTGCTTCTTGTAAGCGTATTATAAAACTTTATACTCACTATTTTTCACCTCTTTATTTTAGTTATAGGCAGAATTGCTTCTGCCTATATTTATTTTATTAATTATGGATTATTTCCTGTATTGTCATCGTCTCCAGGTCCTCCGCCACCTGGATTATTTGGATCAGGCGTTCCGCATCTTGTACAAACACCATTCTCAAAATTATGTCCTAATGCTGGTATTGGATCTGTTTTTGTCTCTCCACATGAACATTTATATGAAATTACGCCTTCTTGTAAACATGTAGCTTCTGTTCTTCCACTCTCAACCCATGAATGAGTATGTGGTGGTGGTGGTGGAGTTGTGTTAGTTGTAGTATTTGTTGTTGTATTAGTTTGTGTTGAATTTGTATTACTATCATTATTATTATTCTTATTATTCTTAGCTGCTATACCAGCTTCTGTGTCTCTATACTCTGTTGAACCACATATTGTACAATGTCTCTCCTCAACTAGTCCATTTGATTGAGTTTGCCAATCACCCCACACGTGATTATGATCTCCACCGTCCATTGCTGGTTGAGTATGAAGTGGACAAGTTTCTGTAGGTGCAATTCCTAATGTTGCATCTATTGTTGATTGCCACTTAGTTACTCCTCTTTCATGAACTGGTAAATATGCAAATGTTCTTTCCTCTTTGTTTGGACAGAACTCTGTAGCTAATAAGTTAGATTCCAAACAAATTACACAATTTGAATGTCCATCACAAACTTCTGGTATTTGTCCATCTAAGAAGTACTCATTATATACATTTGTACATCCTTCTTTAGCTCTTAGACCAGAATCTCTACATATTGCTACACTCTTAACTTCTTCTGGTTTTTCAAATTTTGCATTTGGTAATTCTTCGTGGATATCTGTCATAACAGCATCCCAAATCTTACCTGCAGGGTTTCCAGAGAACACAACCTCTGCATTAAATTCATATCCATACCAACAGGCTGCTGTATAGTATGGTGTGAATCCACATAGCCATCTATCATAATCATCATTAGTTGTACCAGTTTTTGCTGCTACATCCATACCTTTAATAGCACAATAAGTTGCAGTACCTGAACCACCTCTTACTGTTTCTTGTAAGATAGTTTTTTCAATGTAAGCGTTTCCTCTTGACATTGCAACAGTCTCTTCCATATCTGGTTCATATAGAACATTTCCTTCACCATCAGTTACTTTAGAATAGAATGTAGGTTTTCTATATACACCATCATTTGCAATTGCTGCATATGCACCAGCCATTTGGTAAACAGATACACCATCGTGTAATCCACCAAGTGCTAATGATAATCCTTCATTTTCAAATTTTGGTAATCCTACTTTTTCGCAGAATTCTGCAGCTTTATCTACGCCAATATCTGCCATAGCTTTAACATGAGGAATATTTGCTGATATTTCTATAGCATGTCTCATATTCATTGCTCCACGATATCCTGAATAGTAGTTATGTGGTTTATATCCACCACCAAAATTTGTTGGTGCATCAAGATAAACAGTAGCACCATTTATAATATTATTTTCTAGACCTGGAGCTATAACTGAAAGTGGTTTCATAGATGAACCAGTTGCCTTCTTTAATTTTGTAGGCCAGTTAAAATATCCAAGTTTTGTTTTTGTTTTTTCTTCACCAATACCAGTACTTGAAGCAACAACTGCACCAGTTTGGTTATCTATAATTACCATTGATGCCATTGAAGATTCTTTAATCTTATTGCCTTCTTTATCTTTATAGTATGCAGTCTTTAAATATTTTTTCTCATTTGCAAGTTCTTCTTCAAGTCTTGCTTGAATTGCTGAATCTTGAGTTGTGTAGATTTTTAATCCTGAAGAATATAGATATGTTTCAGCCATGCTTTCACTCATATCTGAATCTTTCATGATTTGATTTATAATTTGTTCTAGAGCAGCTTCTGTGTGGTAGCTCATTTCTACTGTAACAGATGCAGCTTCTCCTCTTTCAAATTTTAATCCAGCATCTACTTGGCTACATGCCTCATTATATTGTTCTTCATTAATAAAAGCTAAGTCTTTCATCTTTCCAAGAACAGTTTTTGTTCTTTTCTTGATTTTTTCTTGCATTGCTTCATATTTTTCAGGTTCATTCTCATATTTTTCGAATGGTTTATATGAATTTGGTTGGTGGTTAATACCAGCCATAAATGCACATTCTGCTAAAGATAAATCTTTTGCACTCTTATTGAAATAATATATTGATCCAAGTTCAACACCATTAATATCATCTCCACCAACGAAGATCATATTTAGGTAAAGTTCTAATATTTGATCTTTTGATAAATATTGTTCTACTTGAATAGCTTTAGAAATCTCTTTTACTTTTCTTAAAGCACCAGCTAATTTAGAATTTTCTTTATCGTTAGTTATATTCTTAATTAACTGTTGAGTAATACTACTTCCACCGAAAGATGAACTACCACCATGAGTAATATAAGTTACAATAGCAGCTGTAGTTCTTTTAATATCTACACCTGAGTGTTGATAAAATCTTTCGTCTTCTATTGCTACATATGCTTTAGGTAATAATTCTGCCATATCATTTAATGATACTATTTTTCTTTTTGTACCACCACTTAATGTGGCCAAAACATTACCGTCTTTATCATATACAGTTGAATTCTCATATTTGATTACTAAATCTTTTTCATCGATTTTTAATTCATCACCAAATACACCATAGAATGCACCAACTACTATACCTGTTCCAATGATTATTGCTAATATCATTAGAATTATACATACTTTAATTAGTGTCCATATTCTAGGGTGTTTATCTTTAAATCTAATTTTTACATTTCCCTTTTTGTCATATTTAACCTTTTTAGTTTTCTCTTTTTTAGGTCTCTTTGTTTTCTTATTCAAGTCTGAAGATTTTACTCTTTTAGTTTCTTGATTTTTTTCCATAATTTGTCCTCCAAAATATAGTCCTAAATATACGTGCTTATTATATTACAAATAGCTAAAAAAATAAAGGTTTTTAAGGTTTTTTTTTGCTTTTTTTTAAGGCAAAAAAATAAAACCAAATTCTACTATTTTAGAACTTGGTTTTAGCTTTATTTTTACATATTATTTTGCATTTTTGTTGCTTTTACAACATTGTTCATAAGCATTGCAATTGTCATAGGACCAACCCCACCTGGAACCGGTGTAATAAAACTTGCTTTTTTAGAAACATTTTCGAAATCTACATCTCCACATAGTTTTCCATTTTCGTCTCTATTCATCCCCACATCAATCACAACTGCACCATCTTTTACCATATAGTCTTTAACAAATTTTGCCTTTCCCATAGCACAAATAACAATGTCGGCTTCTTTAATAATATCTTCTATATTCTTTGTTTTAGAATGGCATACAGTAACTGTAGCATTCTTTTTTAGCATACATTGTAGCATTGGTTTTCCTACAATGTTGCTTCTTCCAATGATAACTGCTCTTTTACCCTCAAGTTCTATGTTATATTCTTCAAACATTTTTACTATTCCATAAGGTGTACAGGCAATAAAACAGTCATCACCAATTGATAATTTTCCAACATTAATAGCATTGAAACCATCAACATCTTTTCTAGGATCTATAGTTTCAAAAGCTTCTCTAATATCTAAATGATCTGGTATCGGACTTTGAAGTAAAATACCATTTACAGAATCATCTTCATTAAGTTTTTTAATAGTCCCTAATAATTCTTCTTGAGTAATACTTGATGGAAATAAAAATTCATCAAATTCTACTCCAACCATTTCACAAGCTTTAGATTTATTTCTAACATATACTTGTGATGCTGGATCATCTCCAACAAGTATAACTGCAAGTTTAGGATTAATTCCTTTTTCTTTTAATGTATCTACTTCTTGTCTTAACTCTTCTTTTATTTTTTTAGCTAATGCTTTACCATCTATTAATGTTGTCATTTTTAATTTTCCTTTTTAACTTTTTTAATAGCTACAATTGCTAGACCTGTTAAAGCAGCAATAATAGATAATGTATCTGCAATGTTATGTCCAACTTCTGGGATAACACCAATTTCACTATTTAGTGTTTCTAATTCTGTAGGAGTGTTATTCTCTACAACATTTTCAGGAACTTCATCTTTTTTATCTTCTAGATATGGAGATGATATATAAGCAACTTTTCCATCGTAGTCTACTCTTATCCAACCATTATCTCCAATACCATTAACTGTTACATCTGTTCCTTTTTCTAATAATCCAAGTTTTGCACTAGATGTTGTCCAGCTTTCTCTTACATTGCAATTTTGTTTTGCAGTCATAACTTTTGTTACTTCTTCGAATTCTGGATCTTTTGGTTTTTCACTTGTTAAGAATCTTGTCATAACATATCCTTCGTTATTTCCAGATTTAATTTTTGACCAGCCATTATCTCCAACAGCAGTTCTCTTAACTTCTGTTCCTACCTCTAAGAATCCAATCTTATCACTTGAAGTTGAATAACTCTTTCTAAAGTTACATCCTGTTCTTATATACATTGTGTCATTTTTATCTGTGAATTTTACTTCAACTTTTTCAGTTGTTAGATATTCTGAATATACATATCCATCTTTTCCATCATAAGTAACCAAAGACCAACCATTAGTTCCAACAGCTTTTCTCTTTAGTTCTGTTCCTCTTTGAAGAGTTGATATTTTCTCACTTGAAGTTGTATATCCTTTTCTAAAGTTACAAATTTCTGTTGTATAAACAGTATCGTTTGTATCTTTAAATGTTGTATTCGTATTTGTATTGTCTCCAGTTTTTTCTAAATATTTTGAAGACATATATCCTTGTTTACCATTAAATGTTACTCTAGACCATCCGTTACTTCCAATACCTGTTCTTACACCTTCAGTTCCTTTAGAGATTGTATCTACTTTTGCGCTATCTGTTGTATAGTTTTGTCTTAAATTAACAGTTTCTAATGTTTTTACTTTCTCGTTTACATCTTGGAATGTAATTTGATCTGTTGGATTACCAGTGTCTGCTTTAATATATTGTGAAGACATATATCCTGATTTTCCATTAAATGTAACTTTGCTCCATCCGTTATTTCCAACGCCTGTTCTTGTTCCTTTAGTTCCTTTTGCAATTTTTTCAATTATTGAAGCATTCGTATTTGCATCTGATCTTAAATTAACTGTTTCAGTTGTTACTACTGCCTCATTTACATTTGAATAAGTTGCATCTGGTGTTGGAGTTGGTGTTGGTGTAGGTGTAGGTGTTGGTGTTGGAGTTGTATTAGTAGGTGTTGTATTAGTATTTGTATCTCCACCACTTACTGTAAAGTTCTTTGTAATTGTTTCTGTTGAATTTAACACCTTAGCATTTGCATCAACTAACTTAATTTCTGAAATAGTTACTGTGCCTGTTCCAGAATAAGCAGCCTTTATTGTATGATTTATAGTATTAGTAAAATCATCATTTCCTTTAAATGATGCATATGTTTTACTATTTACTGAATTTGCTTTATCAAATTTAACTGTAACATTAAAACTATATCCAAAAGTATCAGCAGGTATATTAATTGTTGCTGTTAAATTGTCTCCTAACTTTGGACTATTTACACTTACTGATAATTCAGAAGCTTCTGAAAAAGTTGTAAGTGAAAATAGTATACATATACTTAATAATATTACTATTAGTGATTTTAATTTTTTCATATTATCTACCCCTTAACTATTTTTTTACTCTCTTAACTTAAACTTTATTAGATGTAGTTTCATCTATTCCAGTTTCAGTTACCTTTTCAGCTTTAACAACAAATCTTTGTGTACCTTCTGTATCACAAGTAATTAAAGTCATAACACATTTATCTGTGTTTTGAGTAAGTACAGTTAAATCTGTAGGTTCTATTGTATTTATTTCTGTGACTTGGTAATTAATTACGTCTCCATCAGGTTCTTTTACTGAGAATGTATCGCCTTTATTTATCTCAAATAATTTGCCAAATACATTATCATAATTATGTCCTACAACTGCGAAATTACCAACTGAATTAAGATTTCCACCATATAGTTTTCCTATACCTTTTTCTAATGCTTTATCATCATAAGAATCTAGAATATATTGATTGATTCCTAAAGTTTCAAATTCGAATTCGCCTAAAACTTTAAAACCTTCAATCTCTTCTGGCATAATTCCTGTTTCTACTGGTGTTGGTTCTTCCTTTGGTTTATTCTTGATATGTTTAACCAATAAAACAGATCCAAATCCTATTCCAAAAAGTAATAAGAAAATAACTATAACAAGTACAACCTTTTTATAGTTAATTGTTCGATATTCTCCCGAATAATCAGCGTGTTTTCCTCCTGACATAACTTAAACCCCCTTTGAATTTATCTTATGACTAGTAATGCTATTATAATAATTCCAATTATTACTCTATAAATAGCAAATACTTTATAACTTCCTTTTTTCAAATAGTTCATTAAAAATTTAATAACTATTAGTCCTACAACAAAGCTTGCTAGTATTCCAGCTATAAGTGGAATAGAAAAAGTAAATTTTGTTATATCAACCAATGCTGCAGCAGCAACTATTGGAGCAGCTAGTAAAAATGAATATCTAGCTGATGATTCTCTGTCGATTCCCATGCCTCTTGCAACTGTCATTGTAATACCTGAACGTGAAACTCCAGGAAAAGCAGCAGCTAGTGCTTGTGAAAGACCTATAATAAATGATTGTTTAAAATTCATTTGTTCAAATGAAGTATCTTGTTTTGCTTTCTTATCAACAATATAAAGAATTATACCCATTACTATTAAAGCTATAGCAATAAGTCCCATTTCAATCTTTATATTATCACCTATAAAGTGTTCTACCACTTTATCTAAAACAATACTTAATACTCCTGCTATAATTGTTGAAAAGAAAATGTACCAAAACATCTTCCCTTCGAATGTGTCTTCTTTTTTGAATACTTTTTTAAATCCTTTTGATATAAGATTAATCCAATCTTTATAAAAGAATATTAGCACTGCAAATAATGTTCCTATGTGTAGTGCAACATCAAAAGATTCTGATATTTCTTCCCATCCAAAAACCCATGGGAATAAGTTTAAATGTGCTGAACTAGATACTGGTAAAAACTCTGTTAGTCCTTGTACTGTACCTAGTATTATTGCATGTATAAGATTCATCTACTTAGTCTCCTATTTCCTCTAATACGTGATATAAAGTATCTCTTATAAATTCAGCTGATGTAAGTGGTGCAACTTTTACTGGAAGTGAAAGTGCCCAAACTACTTTAACATTATTTTCTTTTGCTGCATTTCTATCAATTCCACCTGGATTAGAAGCAAGGTCAACTACTACAACATCTTTCTTTAGTAATTTTACTCTATTTGCATCTAATATTTGAAATGGAATTGTATTTACTATGATGTCAAACTTTCCAAGTTCATTATCTAAATTGTTTAAATGAATTGGTTCATAGCCATAAGCTTTGATCCAAGCAATATCTTCATCTTTTCTTGCTTCGCAATATACTTTAGCACCTATTCCAGAAAGCATCTTTGATAATACTTTACCAACTCTACCAAATCCCATGACAAGAATATTATTTCCATGTAATGTTCTTTGTGTTTCTTGCATTGCTATTTGGATTGTTCCTTCAGCAGTAGCTATAGTATTTAGAACTGTAAACTCTTCTCTTTTTTGAAGATCTATTATCTCAATATTATTTTCTTCTAACTTTTCTTTAATATTGATATTACCTGAAATTAAGCATTTTCCTCTTAATGCTTCAAGTACAGCATCAATCTCTATTTTGTTTCTGCCAAATGGTGCAGACAAATTCTTTCTATCACTTGAGAATGGAATAGGTCCTACAACAACTTTAGAATAACTTACAGTTTCTTGAATTGTTGGACACATTTCAACGTTTTCTAGTGATAGTAGTTCTTCTGCTCCTTCTAATCCATAAGTATAGATTTTATATCCGTCGTCGTGAAGCATTTCAATTAATTTAATTATGCGATAATCTCCACCAATAATAGATATTACTTTTTTCATTTTAAACACCAAAACCTTTCAATATATTTTTCTTCTGAATATTATAATCTTTGTTTTTGTTCTCTTTCGCCCTTTTGTTTTTCTTTTTCTTTTATTATCTCTTCTTTCTTTATTTCTTCAGCTAAGATATGTCTTATTTCTTCTTTTTCTCTTTCGAGCTTTTCTTCCTTTTCTATTTCCTCTTCTTCTTTTCTTTTTTCTCTTTCGAAGATTTCATTTAACCTATCTTCAATATGTTTTTTATTATTGTTCTCAACCATATTTTCAACAAGTGAGCTTGCTTCTTCTAGATACTCTCTAGCTTTCTTTTCTTGAATTTCTAATGGTTCAAGATCCTCATCTTCTTCTTTTTCGCCATCTGTAAAGTATTTTTCTTTTTCAACTTCTTCAGCCTCTTCATCTTTTTCTTTATCTTCAACTTTTACAGATACTGTTATATATGACTTAATTGGACCAAATATTTTTTCTTTATTTGCTTTATAAAGAAGTTTTGGTTCAAGTTCAATTGCCTTATTTAAAAATGTAATAGCCTTATCTTTCTCACCCTTTAGCATATATATTTTTGCCATTTGATAATATGCCATTGGTTCTAGCTCACCATACATACACTCTTCAAAATATTTCTCTGCAGCATCTAGTTCTTTTTGCATTAATGCAATTAAACCTAAATTGTAGTGTGCACCGTATAGTCTATGGTTAATCTCTGCTGCTTTTTCATACATCTCTTTAGCCATTTGGAAATCGCTAAGCATTGTATATACGATTCCTAAGTTATAATACAAATCGAAATCTAAATGTCTAAACTTAAGTGCATCTTGGTAAACTGTAATAGCTTCTTTATATCTTTCTTGTTCACAAAGAAGTTCTCCAAGCATAATTGAAGCTTCGTATTCATCTGGACTATTTTTAAGTAATGTCTCTAACATTTGAATTGCTTCATCTTTTTTGCCAAGTTCCTTAAGAAGTGCTGCAATCTTGAAATATGATTTTGTATCATTTGGTCTTTGATCAATTGCTTCTACATACTCATCAATTGCTCTTCTCATTCCGCCTTCTTTTTCATATATTTCTGCTAATAACTTATGACCTAAATATGAGTCTTTGTATTTATCACATAGCTTTAGAAGTATTGCCTTTGCAGTCTTTTTATCTCCAATAAATAAGCAGAACTTAGCTGCAACACAACTAAATATCTCTGAGAAATTAACTCCATATATTTCAACTATTATTATTACGATAGGAATAACAATTGCAAAAACATATTTAATAATTGTAAAAGCTAAGTTAGCTTCAATTCCAAGTTTAATCTCAACAAAACTTATGCAAATTCCTATTGCTTCTAACAATAATATTGATACATAATTACTATCATTTTTTCTTAATATTTTAAAAAATATTATTATAAATAAGGAAACTGCTAATAAATTGAATACAAGTTCTTCAATCACTATAGATTTCCTCCTTTTCCAACATCCGTTTTAATTAAAAATTTTACTCTCTAATTTTGTCGTTATTATATCATAACAGCTATTTTTATACAAGGTTTTAGAGCTTTAAATAATGATAAAAAAATGCTAAAAAAATGCACAAAAAACGGGGTAAAATTTACCCCGTTTTTTTACCTAAATATAAAAGAATTTTAAATACACAAATGCTATTATTTCACAAATTAAAATTGTAGGCATTCCAACTGTAAAATATAACTTTTTAGTCTTATGTCTAAATAGATACATTCCCAGTATCGTTCCAAAGCCTCCACCTAAAAGGCATAAAGTGAAAAGTGTTTTTTCTGGTGTCCTCCACATATCCTTTTTAGCATAAAACTTATCAAGTCCCATTGCTAGAAATCCAATACAATTAATAACTAGCAAATATATTATTAAATTCTTAGTGCTTACACTATTTAATAATTCAGCTATATAATCCATAATTCTCCTATACAAAGAATGACAATTGATTTGATTTTGTCATACCTTTTAAACAACCAAATTTTTCCAAAAGTTCAGTAACTGATTTTCCTATCTTAGATCTTGATTGCATATCTTCTATGCACTCAAATGGTTCTTCTAGTCTTGCTGCGTAAATACTATTTGCAGCTACATCTCCAAGACCTGCAATTGAATTTAATGGTGGTCTTATTTTACCATCCTCAATTTGGAATTTTGTTGCATGTGATTTATATAAATCTATTGGTAAGAATTCAAATCCTCTTTCATAAAACTCATGAACCATTTCCAAATCTTCATACATTTGCTTATCTTTTGGAGTTGCATCATTTCCTAAATTATTTATTTCTTTCATCTTATCGTCGCATACTTTTTTACCATTAATCATAAACTCTGCATCAAAAACATTTGCTCTTATAGAGAAATATGCACAATAATATGCAAGTGGAATATGAACCTTAAACCATGCAATTCTAAAAGCATTAGTAACGTATGCTGCAGCATGAGCTTTAGGGAACATGTACTTAATCTTTTGACAAGAACCAATATACCAATCTGGTACATCATGTTCTTTCATAGTAGCTTTATATTCTTCCCATTTTGGTTCTTTACCTTTAGCAACTTTACCTTTACGAACAGACTCCATTATCTTGAATGCAACACCTGGCTCTAGTCCTTTTTTCATAAGGTAAATCATAATATCATCCCTACAGCAGATAGCCTCTTGAAGAGTTACTGTTCCAGCTTGGATAAGACTTTGAGCATTTCCCAACCATACATCAGTACCATGTGATAAACCAGAAATTCTAATTAGTTCATCAAAAGTTGTTGGAAGTGTATCTAAAAGCATTCCTCTAGCAAATGGTGTACCATACTCTGGTATACCAAATGTACCAACTTTTGAATTAATTTGCTCAGGAGTTACTCCTAAAGCATCTGTACTATTGAAAATACTCATTGTTTTTTTATCATCAAGTGGAATATCTGTAGGTGCAATTCCTGTTAGGTCCTGAAGCATACGAATAACTGTAGGATCATCATGACCTAGAATATCTAATTTTAATAGGTTTGAATCTATAGAGTGATAATCAAAGTGAGTAGTTATAATATCACTATCAGGGTCATCTGCAGGGTGTTGTACTGGAGTAAATTCAAATATTTCTCTTCCTTTTGGTACAACTATAATTCCTCCAGGGTGCTGTCCTGTTGTCCTTTTAATACCTGTACATCCAACTGCAATTCTTGCAATCTCTGCATTTGGATATAATTTTCCTCTATCTTCAAAATAATTTTTAACATAACCAAAAGCTGTTTTGTCAGCAACAGTACCAACTGTTCCAGCTTTAAATGTTGTTCCTTTTCCAAATATAACTTCTGTATATTTGTGGGCTTTTGCTTGATATTCTCCAGAGAAGTTTAAGTCAATATCAGGCTCTTTGTCACCATTGAATCCTAAGAAAGTTTCAAATGGGATATCCATACCATCTTTAACAAGCTTTTCTCCACATTTTGGACAGTCTTTATCTGGAAGGTCGAATCCATTTGGAACACCATAGTCTGTAAAATCAGAGTATTTACAATTTGGACATCTGTAATGAGGTTGAAGTGAATTAACTTCAGTAATACCTGTCATAAATGCTACTAGTGATGAACCAACAGATCCTCTTGAACCTACTATGTATCCATCTTCATTTGATTTCCAAACTAACTTTTGAGCAATAATATACATAACGGAATATCCATTATTAATAATAGAATTAAGCTCTTTATCAAGTCTTGTTTGAACTATTTCAGGAAGTGGATCTCCATATAATTTATGTGCTTTCTCATAAGCTATATCTTTAATTGCTTGCTCACAACCTTTAATGTGTGGTGGGCATTTTTCAGGTGAAATTGGATGAATATATTCAATTTCATCTGCAATTTTATTTGTATTAGTTACAACTACTTCGTAAGCTTTATCTTCTCCTAAGTAGCTAAACTCTTCAAGCATTTCATTTGTTGTCCTTAAATATAAAGGAGCTTGCATATCGCAATCTTGATATTTTTGTCCTGCTTGAATTATTCTTCTATAGATTTCATCTTGTGGGTCCATAAAGTGAACATCACATGTTGCGCAAACTGGAATATTTAGTTTTTCCCCTAATTCCACAACTTTTCTGTTGAAATCTCTTAATGCTTCATCATCTTCTGCTATACCTTCTCTAACCATATACTCATTGTTTCCAATTGGTTGGATTTCCAAGTAGTCATAGTATGAAGCAATTTGTTCTAATTCTTCTTCAGATCTACCATTTACAATTGCTCTAAATAGTTCACCTTGTTCACAGGCAGAACCTAAAATTAATCCTTCTCTATACTTATCAAGCATAGATTTTAATATTCTTGGCTTTTTATAGAAGTAGTCTAAATGTGAATATGAAACGAGTTTATATAAATTCTTTAGACCTACATAATTTTTTGCATAAATAACTATGTGGTATGATGGAAGTTTTTTATAATCAGCCTCAAAAGCATTAATAAAATCATCTATTGTCTTTCCATCTTTTTCCTTAGTATTTTCTATCATTATGTTAAATACTTGAACTAGAGTTTTAACATCGTCTAAAGCACGGTGAGCAACCTCTACTTCAATATTTAATTTCTCAGCAATAAAGCCTAATCTATATCTTGAAAAATCAGGGAACATTGCTCTTGCAAGTCTTAGAGTATCAACATATGTATATTCAAATGGAATACCAAGTTGCTCACAATTGTATTTCATAAATCCAATATCAAAGTCAGCATTATGTGCAACTAAAACAGAGTCACCCATAAACTCTAAAATCTTTGGCATTACTTTATCAATAGTCTCTGCATCTTTAACCATTTCATCAGTAATATGAGTAACATTAACTACTTCTTCTGGAATTGGCTTTTCAGGATTTACAAAACATTCAAATGTGTCGATTATCTCTCCACCTTTAATTTTTATAATACCAACTTCAGTTATCTTTTCAGTAATATGTGATATACCTGTTGTCTCCAAGTCGAATACACAATATGTAGTATCTAAATCTTGTCCTTTACTAAAGAATACACATGGATCTTTATCAGGTACATAGTATCCTTCAACACCATATAATACTTTCATATTTGGATTATCTTGTTGGAAATGATGTGCATCAGGAAATGCTTGAACAACTCCATGATCTGTTATTCCAACTGCTTTCCATCCCCAACTTTTTGCTCTTTTAAGTAAATCAGCAGCAGGAGTAATAGCATCTAGTTGACTCATTTGAGTGTGCATATGAAGTTCAACTCTTTTTACTTCTGCATCATCTGTTCTTGGTTTTTCTTTTTCTCTACCTTCAGTTTCTAATATAGTATTAGCCATTATTTCAACTTCTTTAGAGTATGTACTATATTTTGCATTACCATCTATCATTATTCCTTTTGCATCTAAAAGTTTTCCTTTTAATTCTTTTACTTGTTCTTGTTTTACAAACATCTTAACTGCTATAGTACATGTTCCATCAAAGAAGTCATACATTATAATAGCTTTGCCATCTTTAATGTCTCTTGAATCAAAACTTGATTTTATTATTTCACCATTAACACAAACATTTAGGTTAGTTGCTTCGTTCATTGGTATATCAATTATATTAATTTTTTCACCTTTAATTTGTGCACTTCTTCCATAAATAAGAGGACTGCTTTCTCTCACAGGCTCTTCTTCTGGAAGTGGAATATTAGTTGTAAAATCAATTTGATTTTCTTTTTCTATAGCTTGAGCATTAGCATTTTGCTCAAGTTTAAATTTTCTTTCTTCTCTTTTTCTTTTCTTCTCTTCTGCTTTTTCTATTTTTCTTTGTTCAATTTCTTCTTGAGTTCTTGTATATAAATCAAGATAAGCTTCATTTTCAGCTTCTTCTTGTTTTCTTCTATATTCATCTAAATATTCTTTATCATCTTTATCATTAAATTTTATTTTATAGTCTTTGTTATATAAGTTTGAGAATAATGATTCTAAGGCAATATCAAATTTTTTTGCACATAAAAAAGAAGCACCCTTAACCGATAAATCAATCTCTATGCTATTTTTTTCATCATCAACATTTACACGACTATTATTTAGCATAGCTTTACTAATAGGTTCCTTTTTAGCTATATATGAAATTATATGAGCCCAATCCTTCTTAACAGAAGGTACAACTTGGGCATCTTTATAATTAATCTCAACTCTAGCATTTTGAAGTTTAAATCTATCAACTAGATAATCTTCAAAGGAAGCTATTTCGTTTAATTTTATCTGGTTTGCAGATGCTATATTTACCTGTAATTTATTAGACTTTTTATATAAAGTAACATTTTCAACTTCAGAAGATGCTATATTATTGTCTATATTATAATCATTGAAAATATCTTTTATATATTTCATCAAATAAACTCCTTTTACTCAAATTCTACCGGTAATATACTTCTTAATTTCTCGAATTTTCCTTCTATATCTTCGATCTCACTAATTCTAACACCGCCAAAATATCCTGTTTTTCTAGCGTATATAATTATTTGTCCAACTTTCTTTTTATCAATTGAACCTGCACTATAGTATACGATATCTTCGATATCATCATATTTGATATTTTTTACTGTTTTTTCCATTAATGGATATTTAGTAATTTTCTTTACACGTGTCTCATAAAATACCATCTTGTTATTTGTAGCATAATATTTTCTATATGCGAAATAGCATACAAATAGAAGTAGTAATCCTATAGATCCAATTATAGAAACAAGTATATTTCCAAATCCACCTTCAGTTACTGCAATATTAATTGAGTACATAATTGAAGCTATAGCAATTACAAGATACCATGCAATTCTCTTAAAACATCTTTTTAATGAATACATTGGTTTAAGCGTAAATAGTACTTTCTTATCCTCATTAAATTTCATTTCTTCTTGAAGTTCATTATAACACTTTGTGCACAAATCACCTTTTTTTGCTAACTTAGCACCACAGATTCTACATTTCATAACAATCTCTCCTATATCTATACAATTCTATTAATATCCAAAATGCAAACAGCGATAGCGATACCAATAATTAGTAAAAAACCTATTTCATTATAAACTTCTTCAACTTTTTCTGGAAGTGGTTTTTTACGGACCATTTCAATAAGTACAATTACAATCTTTCCTCCATCTAGTATTGCTATTGGAAGTAAGTTTGTTATACCAAGTGAAATAGAAATCAAAGCTAATAGGTAAAAGAACTCATAAGCCCCTTCTGAACCCATTACTACATTTGATATACCAACTGGTCCCATCATTTGTTCAGCTCTTACATGTCCAGTTAATAACTGTTTAACATTGTCTCCAATGTTTATTAAGAAATTAACTGTATCATGATAACCATATTTGAAACAATTTTCTAATGTATTTTCATCCTCTTTGGACATAACACCTAAAACATATCTACCACCAATATCTGTTGGTGTGACAATAATTGTTTCTATTTTGCCATCAGGTTTTTGAATTTTCATTTCCAGTTTTCTTCCTTCACACCTGATAACATGTTTATCAATATCAGTCTTTACGACTATTTCATGTCCATCTATTTCTAATACTCTATCACCAGACTCAAGACCTGCTAAATTAGCTTTATATTCATCTGATATGTAATCTACTACTGGCATTACTTTTGGTCCACAAAAAGCTACAAAGAAGTAAACAATAATACCGAATATAATATTTACTCCAGGTCCTGCAAATAATACTGCTAACCTCTTTGCTGGACTTGCTTTAGAGAATGATCCTTCTTCGTCGGATCTTTGATCTTCTCCTAGCATATCACAAAATCCACCAAGCGGAACAAGTCTTAAAGTATATGTCGTTCCGGACTTAGCTTTTTTTGATATTAGCTTTGGTCCAAATCCAATTGCAAATTCTCTTACAGTTATTTTAAAGTGTTTTGCAACTAAGCAATGTCCACCTTCGTGGATAAATATTAGAAAGCCTATCAATATAATTACTTTAATAATTCCTATTATATAAAACAAAATGACCTCCTAATACTATAGTAGCACCTTTAATAATATGAAAGCTAAAGGAGCAATAAACATTAAACTATCTATTCTATCTAACATACCACCATGTCCTGGGAATAAATTAGAATAATCTTTAACTTCAAAGTATCTTTTAATACATGATGCTGACAAGTCTCCGATTTGTCCAACTATACTAAATAAAAATGCAAGTTTTGCAATTACTACTAAATCAAAATTCATGCCCATATTAATGTTAATGCAATAAGCATAAATTACGCAGCATATAATTGCAGCTACAGTTCCACCAATGCATCCCTCTAAAGATTTCTTTGGACTTACTTGAGTAATTTTGTGTTTTCCTATTCTCATGCCAACGATGAACGCAAATATATCTGTACACCAAGCAGATATGATAACTAAGAATATAAAAATTTTTCCATAGTCCTCAATTCCATATACTAGTGCAAAGAAGAAATTTGCAATAAAGATATATACTATTCCAAACAATGTAAATGCAATATCTTGAAATGTAATTCTCATACTAGTAAAAATTACACACATAAATAATATTAGCATTATAAGTGGCAATGTTATACATGCTATAGTAGGAAGTAGGTCTAGAGGCATAAAATGTATAAATGCTATTGGTATCATAGCCAAATAACTTATCCACTTTACTACTTTAACATCCTTATTTGAACAGCATTTAATGTATTCATACATTGATATTAATGCTACTATTGTCATTATCACATCGATAATGTACTTATTTGCTAAAATCAAGCATGCCACAACTAGTGGTCCACCAATGATTGTCGTTAGTACTCTTTTTACATTCATCTCTTTTAACATTCCTTTAAAAATTTATTTTGCGCCAAATTTTCTATTTCTTTTTTGATACTCTTTTATAGCATCATCTAAGTCACTTTCTTCAAAATCTGGCCATAGTTTTTCAACAAATAAATATTCAGAATAAACAATTTGCCATGGCATAAAATTGCTTGTTCTAATTTCTCCACTTGTTCTTATAAGTAGGTCTGGATCAGGCATGTAATTTGTATATAGATTTTCTGAAATCATTTTTTCATCAATATCTTCTACTTTTACTGTACCATCTAAAACTTTCTTGCTGATTTCTTTAACTGAATGAACAATTTCATCACGTCCACCATAATTTAAAGCTATAGAAAAGACTGTTCCAGTATTATCTTTTGTTCTTTCAACTGTTTTATCAATCTTATCTAATAATCTTTCAGAAAGTTCTTCTCTTCTTCCAATTACTTTAATAACAATATTTTCTGTGTCAGCCTCTTTAGCAAAATCATCTAGATAGCTCTCAAGCAAGAACATTAAATCATTTACTTCTTCTTCGCTTCTTTTCCAGTTTTCTGTGGAGAAAGCATAAACAGAAATATATTTAAGTCCAATCTTATTTGCATATCTAACAATTTTCTTTAAAGTCTCTGCACCTTGCTTATGTCCAAGTTTAACAGGAAGCATTTTCTTTCTTGCCCATCTTCTATTACCATCCATTATGATGGCAATATGTACCGGAAAATTTTCTTCTTCCATAAAGCCCCCTATTATCCTAAATATTCATTATTTCTTTCTCTTTTTTGTCATAAATAGAATCAATTTCATCAACATATTTATCTGTTAATTTTTGAATTCTATCTTCAAGACTTGTTTTCTCATCTTCAGTTATTTCAGAATTTTTAAGTTGTTCTTTAGCTGTATCCATACCATCTCTTCTGATTGAACGAATACTTACTTTAGAATCTTCTGTTATTTTCTTAACATCTTTAACTAATTCTTTTCTTCTTTCCTCAGTTAATTCTGGGAAATTTAATCTAATACATTTTCCATCATTATTTGGATTTAATCCAATATCAGATGCTAAAATTGCTTTTTCAATTTCTTTTAAGATACTTGGATCCCATGGTTGAATTAATATCATTCTT
Organism: Clostridia bacterium; assembly: GCA_017528085.1. Taxonomy (GTDB): domain Bacteria; phylum Bacillota; class Clostridia; order TANB77; family CAG-508; genus Scatovivens. Next base: position 31,510 of record JAFXPH010000003.1, read on the forward strand.
GCCTCTGGAACAGAAACTGCAGCAACTTGATTAATTGGTGTATCAACACCATAATATTCAACTGATATTTTGTTTAAAATTGCAGGATTAGCTCTTCCTGCTCTAATTTCTGATAGTGCTTCTTCTAAAACACTAATTGTTTTTTTCATTCTCTCTTCTAATTCTTCTATCATAAAAATCACCCTCTTTATTTTACTATTGTTCCAATCTTTTCGCCTTTTACTGCTCTTACAATATTCTCTGGATCAGAAATTGCAAATACTAAAATTGGAATATGATTATCTCTACATAAACTTGTTGCTGTAGAATCCATTACTTTTAAATCTTGATTTAAAATATCAATATATGATATTTCATCATATTTCTTAGCATTTGGATCTACTTTTGGATCTGCAGAATAAATTCCATCTATAGTCTTAGCTAGTAAAATTATATCTGACTCTGTTTCAGCTGCACGTAACGCTGCTGCTGTATCTGTTGTAAAATATGGATTTCCTGTTCCACATGCGAAAATTACAACTCTATTTTTTCCTAAGTGTTTTGTTGCTTTTCTTCTTATGTAAGGTTCAGCAATCTCTCTCATTTCAATTGCTGTTTGTAATCTTGTAAATATTCCCCTTGATTCTAGCGTATCTTGCAAAGCTAAACCATTTATAGCAGTTGCAAGCATTCCCATGTAATCTGCTGTTGTTCTTTCAATTTTTTGACCATTTCTGGCACCTCTCCAGAAGTTACCACCTCCTACTACTATTGAAACTTCAACACCAAGTTTGACTATTTCAACAACTTTATCGCAGATAGCACCTAAGACATCAGGGTCAATTCCGTGTCCTTCTTTTCCAGCTAGTGCCTCACCACTTAATTTTAATAAAACACGTTTATAAGCTAACATCCACAATTCTCCTTATTATATATTTCTTTCCACATTCTATCATAAAATCTACAAAAATAATATATAAATTTTAATTTTTTATATTACATTTTTGTCGATTAATTCTACCAATTTTTCTTTAAATTCTTCAGGTATTAATCTGATATCTTTTATTTTATTTAAAGGGACAATTTCAGGAATGTATTCACCACGATCTGCATACTTTGGATCTCCTGAAAATTCAGGTCCAGTTCCTGTTCCAAATGTTCCTCCAACATATGAGCATTTAAACAAGTACTCATCTAAGTCATCTATATGTCTTTCTATTAATATGTTTTCAACTTTAATGTCTATTCCAAATTCTTCTTTTACTTCTCTTACTGCACATTCTTCTTTTGATGAATCTGTCTCTTCTAATCCACCACCAGGAAATACCCAGTACTCTCCATATGGTTTAGTAGTTCCTTCTTGTTTTTTTACATTTTTTCTGTGCATTAATGCTATTCCTCCATCCATTAATACACAACCTGCGCATCTTACTCTCATAAATATCCCTCCTATACTCCAAAATTATATCAAAAAAAGATGTATGAAAACATACATCTTTTTAAATTTATTTACTATTTAGATATTGATAATATTTTATATTTAATATCTCCTGCTGGAGCTTGGACAACAATCTCTTGTCCTTTTTTCTTTCCAATTAGTGCTTGACCCATTGGAGATTCATTAGATATTTTGTTGTTTGCTAAATCAACTTCTGTTGATCCAACTATTGTATATTCAACTTCTTCATTGAATTCTACATCAAGTAATTTTACAATATTTCCTACTTGAACAACCTTTAAATCAACTTCAGAGTCATCAATGATTTTCGCATATTTTATTTTCTCTTCTAACTCTGCTATTTTCATTTCGTTTTCTGCTTGAGCATTTTTAGCTTCATCATATTCAGAGTTTTCTGATAAATCACCAAATCCTAGAGCAACTTTGATTCTTTCAGCAATCTCATATCTAACTGTAGTCTTTAATTCTTCAAGTTGTTTTTCAAGATTATCGTATCCTTCCTGAGTAAATATAAATTCTTTATTTGTTTCCATTTAAATGGCCCCCTTCATTGAATTAATGTTCCGCTTAATAATAAACTTATTTTTAATATTTGTCAAGGTTTTTAACCTTTTTTCTTATGTTTATTGATCTATTTCTCTTCCTGAGTCTAAAAACTTATTTTTTTCAGGAATATCTTGTAATTTTCTACCAAAGAAAACTTTTCCAATTGGACTTTTCTTAATGTCAACTACTATGTCATACATTCTATTTGCCATTATCTGAGTTTTAGCAAGTGCACCAAGAGCTTTATCCTTTTCTGAAGTTAGTTTATTAATCTCTTGATCTTTGCTTTTTAACATTTCAGTTAAGCCTTCAACTTCTCTTCTATACTCTCCAAGTCTTTCTTCTAATGCTGCTGCTCTTTCAGCATCGAATACTACATCTGCAGGAATATCTTGAGGATCTACCTTTCTTCTTTCCTCTATTGGAGGAGCTGCTTTAATTAATTTATCACGTTTTTCATACCACTCTGCAGCATTTGGATATTCTCCAGATATATATTCTTTAGCTAAAGCATATTTTTCTTTTGCAAGTTCCCTTGAAGGAAGTTTAATATAATAAATGAAATCTAAAACTGGATTCCCATCATCTACTTCTTCATTGATTTGATTTGATCCGCCTCTTCTTTCATGAACTAGTACTCTACCATTAGGTGTATTTCTACTAATTAAAAAGTTGTTATCATCATCTGACATTTCATTTTGTTGAAATGTTTCATCAATGCCTAAACTATTAATTATATAGAAACCTGGTTGATCTAATGATTCTCTTTGTCTACTATTATTTGTATAGCACGCGTCACCATTATCTAATTCTTCAAATTTTCTGAAATTACCTTGTTTATCATCTACAATAATTGTGCCGTCTTCGCTAATAGTAATCATTCTATTAATATCATCATCTGATAGTTCTCTCTTTTTAAAGCCACATGCTACATCTAATGGAGTTTTTATCCCACAAATTGCATAAAGTCTTTCCATTACTGCAGCTTTATTTGTTAAATTCTGAGATGCACCTCTTTGATAAAGAAGTTGATCTAATTCATCTTTAGTCATATTTAAATCCTCCAGATATAAATATCTTTCATAATTATATCATTAAGTAGAAAAAAATATCAATAGCTCGTTATTTATTTTTCATCCCTTATATCAAGCTTAATATGAACATCTCTAAGTTGTTCATGAGTTACTGTTCCAGGTGCTCCCATAAGTATATCTTGAGCTTTACTACTCATTGGGAAAGCTATTACTTCTCTAATAGTTTCTGCATCTGTTAAAAGCATTAGCATTCTATCAATACCAGGAGCAATTCCAGCATGTGGAGGTGCTCCATAATGAAATGCTTTAAATAAAGCTCTAAATTTAGTCTTTATATCTTCTTCTGTATAACCTGCTATTTCAAATGCTTTAATCATTATCTCCGGATCATGGTTTCTAACAGCTCCTGAAGATAATTCTATACCGTTGCATACAATATCATATTGATAAGCTAAAATATCAAATGGGTCTTTTTCTTCTAATGCTTTTAAGCCACCTTGTGGCATTGAAAATGGGTTGTGACAAAAATCAATTTTATCATCATCTGTTCTTTCATACATTGGAAAATCAACTATCCAGCAGAAAGCAAACTCATCCTTTGGAATCATGTCTAATTTAACTGCAATTTCTTGTCTTATTGCACCAGACATTTTTTCAACTATGCCCTCATGTTCTGCAATAAAGAAAATACTATCTCCTGGTTTAGCACCAGTTCTTTCCATAAATTCTTTTCTAGAATCATCATCAATAAATTTAGCAATAGGTCCTTGGAATGTTCCATCTTCTAATACTTTAAGCCATGCTAAACCTTTTGCTTTACATTCTTTAACAGCAAAATCTGTCATTTCATCATAGAATGTTCTGGACTTACTTGCTCCATCCGGAAGAATTATAGTTCTTACAATTTTTCCACTAAATACTTTTAAATCTATTTTTTCAAAAATATCTGTTACATCTTGAATAATAAGTGGGTTTCTTAAATCTGGTTTATCACTGCCATATTTAAGCATTGCCTCTTTATATGGTATTCTTGGAAAAGGATATTTTGTAACTTTTTTATCTGAGAATTTTGTAAATGTGTCATACATTACTTTTTCCATAACATCAAATACATCTTCTTGAGTTGCAAAACTCATTTCCATATCTAATTGATAAAACTCACCAGGTGATCTATCTGCTCTTGAATCCTCATCTCTAAAACATGGTGCTATTTGAAAATATTTATCTATTCCAGATACCATCAAAAGTTGTTTGAATTGTTGTGGTGCTTGAGGAAGCGCATAAAATTTTCCTGGATATAATCTACTTGGTACTAAATAATCTCTAGCTCCTTCAGGTGAAGAACTAGTAAGTATTGGGGTTTGTACTTCCAAGAATCCTTGCTCTATCATTTTTAATCTTAAGAACTGTAAAAGTTCTGCTCTTAATTTAAGGTTTTCTGTTAATTTTCTTGACCTTAGATCTAAGAATCTATACTCTAGTCTTAGATCTTCTCTAACACTCCCTTGGTTTTCAATTTCAAATGGCAATTGTTTGGTTCTTTTTCCTAAGATTTCAATTGTATCAGCAAAAAGTTCAACTGTTCCTGTCTCTATACTTCTGTTGATAGTCTCTTCATCTCTTAACCTAACCTTCCCTGAAACTGTAATTGTAGATTCAGTTGGAATCCTAGATGCGAAATCAACTTTTTTCTCATCTCCAGATACAACAACTTGTGTCACTCCATATTCATCTCTTAAATCGATGAATAACACTCCTCCTAAATCTCTTATTGTGTCTACCCATCCTGCAAGTTTAATTTTTTCACCCACGTGTTTCTCACGTAGTTCAGAACAATAGTATGTTCTGTAAATACTCTCCTTCTTCATAATTTGCTCCTTTTTCTTTTATAGGGACGGAAAAAGTGTAAACAAAAAAGCCCTCGTCCTTGTAACTTACGTTACAGGGACGAAAGCTTATTAATTCTTCCGCGGTGCCACCCTATTTGAAAACTAAGGAATGTTTTCCACTTTTAATATGAAATGTCCGCATATATATTTACAAACATTTATTATTGCTCCAACGTGTTTCAGTAATAAGACTTTAACTAGAATGCTTGCAGCCGGTGACATTCCTCTCTTTAAGTTGTTTTCATATTACCTTTCGCCTTCACAGCAACTTTATAAGTAATATTTTACAGGAAAATCAATACTTTGTCAATAGTTAACATAATTATTGAATGTTTCCAACCATTAAATTAAGGTCAAATGGTGTACTTCCATCTAAATATCCTGAACTTGAATATTGCCATATTGAATATCTACCACTATATGATGGATATCTAGGAAGGCTATTAAAATCATAGAATATTTGATGATCGCCATTTGAACTATCACCAGTATATGAGGCAAGCCAAATAACATAATTATTTAGTCTATCTTTGTTCAATTTATTATTAAGCCATGACGCACTAGCATAAACTCCGCTTAAGTACCCTTTCTCCCTTGCATAGTCGCAAAATGCTACACTTGCATCTGTAAGTGGTTCTACTCCGACATTTCTAGTCCATTTATTATCCTCAACATCAATAAATATTGGTAAGTCCAAAGATTTATTTCCAAGTGCTTTTACTGTTTCTTCTGCTTCTTTTCTTCCTTCTTCATAGTTTTGAGCATAAGAGAAAGTATACACACCAACTTTTATATTTCTAGCCTTTGCTTCATTATAATTTCTTTCAAAGCACTCATCTAAAACAAATGCATTTCTTGAAGTACTATACCAACCGACTCTTATAATAGCATATGTAACACCTTTATTTACTAAAGCATCCCAGTTTATAGTGCCATTGTGTTTTGAGACATCAACACCATATTGAGTTTGATCTACAACATATACTTTTCTTTCTATGCTTTTAATAACTTCTCCTTTTCTATTTTGAAGTTCAAATGTAATTGTATATACTCCAAGTCCAAAATTTCTCATATCAAAATTAAAACTAAATGCTGGTTTCTTAGTAATATTTAATGAATCTTGAGTTATTTCTCCACCAACTGTTAATGCATTCGTAATTGAGAATGATGGTGCAGATGCGCCTCCTGTTGCTGCAATATAATTACCATTTAATTTAATAATTAATTTTTGATTTTTATCATTTGATAAAGCATATCCGTTCATATGAAGAATAGTATCTTCATTTCTTCTTTGTATGTACATATTTCCTGGTCTATCTACTTGAAGATATGCTTCATATTGCCTATCAATACCAACTTTATATTCATATTTTGAAATGATATCATCATACTTAGATATTAGATCTAATCTAACCACAACATCACTCTTAGCCTCTAAATCAAAAGTAGGAATTGTATATGAAAAGGCACCTGTTGCTTTATCATAAGTAACATTGTTATTTAAAGTTTTTCCATCATATCTAATTCTTAATCTTGCGTTTGGATCTGAACAATTTAAAATATTTCCAGTAATTATAATATTCTCATCTCTTGGAACTTTATAATAATATCCATTATTTGTTTTAACGTTAGATATAGTTCCTTCAAATTTTACAGAAAAGTTTTTAGTATTTGTTCCATTAGTTATTACATATCCTTTTCTTACAAGCATTATTTGCATTGCTTCGATTTGATATCCATAATTAATCCAACCAGTTTCTTGGTTGTTTTCTGCCCATTTAAGCCAGCCAACACCTTTAACATGTACTCTATAGAAAATATTATAGTAATTTGCTACTTCACCATTTATTCCAATCTTAATAGCTTCAATTATTTTTCCTTCTTCACCAGCTACAGCTCCATTAGAAACCGCATGCTCCATCCAACCTTCATCTTTAATGTAAGCATTATAAACAACATTTCCTGTTATATCGCTTTCACCTAAATCTAAAGATACTTTAAATTGTTCTATTGGAAGATCTTTTCCAGTTGTTCCTGAAACAGCTCCTGACTTTACTTCTTCTTGCCATCCAAGTGTTGATACATTAGAAGCATACTTTGGAATAACATTAACTAAATATGGAGATTGTCCTGTCTCTAGTCCATTGTTTCCTTTTTCTGCAATCATAATTTGAAGTGCTTCAATTCTTAAGCCCATATTATTTGTTCCTGATTTTGCATCATTTTTTGCCCATCCAAGCCATCCAGCATTTTGAACATGAACTCTATAATAAACATCATATTTTTCAGCTACTTTACCTGTAAGCCTAATTTTCATTGCTTCCATTCTCTTAGATTTACCAACAGTACCTGCAGCTTCGCCATTAGTTTTATATTCTTGCCAGCCTTCACCTTCAACATAAGCTGAATATTCTATACCACCAGGTAAAATATCATCATCTTTTTCAAGATTGATTTTTATTGTTTCTATCCTTAAACTTTTTCCAGATGTGCCTGCAACTGTACTTCCAAGGACATTGTTCATCCAGCCTATATTTTGTACTTGAACGCTTGTTACAGTTCTTACTTTATGTCTATACATCTTTGATGAGATTTCTTCATTTTCACTATGAACAATCGGAGTTTTTGTTTCTTGAAGTCTTATCTCTATAGCTTCAATTCTTAAATCATAAGCTAAAGTTCCTGTCTTTTCACCATTAGATGCCCAATCCATCCAACCTATATTTTGAACATGAACTCTATATTTTACATTATAGTTTGAAGCTAAATCTCCAGTAAGTCTAATTTGTATTGCTTCTAATCTTTTTGATTTTCCTACTGTACCTAAAATTTCTCCAGCTTCTTTATAACCTTGCCATCCCATTCCTTCTACATAGCCATTGTATTCAATGTTTCCATTTAATCCTAATTCCCTAGCATTAGTATCAAGGACAAGAGTTTCTATTCTTAAACTTCTACCAACAGTTCCAAGTTGTGCAGGATTTTTAACTTCTCCTGACCATCCAACATTTTGAACTTGAACATTTCCATATAAATTTAATTTTTTCCATAATGGTTTATCTGTTGCTTCTTCAAATGTATCTGTTTTCTTTACTAACTTTATTTGTATAGACTCAATTCTATAGTCATAACCAACTGATCCTGATTCTTCGCCATTTTTTGCCCAATCAAGCCAACCTATATATGCTACATGAGTCCTATAATATACATCATAATCATTTGAAAGTGCACCCTCTAAATGAATTTTAATAATTTCAATTCTTTTTGATTGTCCATGAGTACCAGCTTCTAAGAAGTTTTCTTTTTCTTCCTGCCAACCTTCACCTTCAACATAAGCTGAATATTTTACTTTACTTGTAAAGTATTCTGGGCTTAAATTATCAAGTTTAATTTTAAATGCTTCAATTCTAAGTGATGATCCTGTTGTACCAGACATTTCACCATCTCTTGATTCACCTAAATCACCTCTATTTTGAACGTGAGTTGAATAAACAATACTTGGCACATATTCCTCTACTGGAGGTTCTGTTGGTACCTGATTAGTAGGATGGTCATCTAAAATAGTAATACCATTTGTAGTATTGTTAGTTTGATTTACTGGTTCTGAAACAATAGGTGCTTCTATAGTTTCATCTACTACCTCTTCTACTTCTTCTTTTATTTCTTCTGTTTCTACAACTTCATTTACATCTTTAGCCTCATTTGTTATTTTTTCAGTGTTACTAGTGTTAGTTGTATCTGCTTCATTAACTATTAAATTATCTACTATTAATCCTGATGTAGCATAAGAAATATTTGATATTATAAATATTGCTGTAAGCATCAAGACTAATAAACTAATAAATAGTTTTGATTTCCTCATTTTTTCTCCCCTTTATTCGTATGTAAACCATAAGTCGTTATCTTTTAGTTCTTTTATCTTTGCATCATGTTCTGATTGAGTTTTTGAAAAATATACTTTTCCATTTTTATCAGCTACAAAGAACATATTGTCAGTTTCTGTATAATATATTGTAGCTTCTATTGCACTCTTACTTGGATTGCAAATCGGACCAATTGGAATCTTTCCAATCATATTAGGTCCTCTTGTATTATATGGATTATAAGTATTTAATTGTTTATATGTTAAATCACTTTCTCCCATATTAACTTGAAAAGCATAATAAGTAGTAACATCACTTCCTAAATTGTATCCTGAATTTAGTCTATTAAAGAATACTCCTATTACTTCTTTTCTATCATCTAGTGTATATGCTTCTTTTTCAGCAATAGATGCTAAAGTAAGCATTTGATGTACAGTAAATTTGCTTTCAATATCTTCTTTATATTTGCTTAAGTATTTATCCATGTAGTTTAAAACATAGCTAAAGATTTCTTTTACTGACATATCTTTTTCAAATTTATATGTATCTGGTAAAATATATCCCTCTAATGGGAAATATATTTCTTCATTTTTTATTTCATCTGTTATAAACCAATACTTTTCAATTAATGAATCTAAATATTCTTCATCTTTAAGTAGGTTAAATACATCTTCTTCAGTATTGTCTGTTTTAGCTGCAATTTGTTTTGCATAATCTTTAATTGTTTTTCCTTCAATAAAAGCTATTGTTGCACTCTCATCATAAATCTCACCATTTTCAATATGAGAAAGAATTGTTTTTAGATCTTCCTTAGTATCTAATTCATACTTTCCAGCTTGAAGATTTGAAGTTTTATTAAACTTACAATAAATCTTCATAATTGTTGCGCTTTTAATTACTTTATTTTCTTCAAGTATGCTTGCAATTGAGCTAATTGAGCTTTTTTCTGGAATTTCAACTATGATTTTATTTTCTTCTTTGCTTAATGGTTTAAGTCCTGACTTATACCAAATAAATATTCCTATACATGCAATTAATGCAACAAGAATAAGAAAACAAAATATTCTTCCTATTGGGTTTTTTCTTCTTTTTGGTGCTCCATGTTTACTTTCCAAAATAATATCCTCCTAATTAATATACTAATAAGATGTAAAAAAATTCATAACTATACAACATAGTCTACTATTTCTTTAACTTTGTCTTTGTCCATATTTGAATTATATTTTACTATTACTTTCATACCAGATTCTTTAAACTTTGGTGTAATTTCAATCAAGAATCTATAGAATGAATTAATGTCATCAATATTTTCAAAATTTATAACAACACCTCTATATCCACCATTTACAAGTGATACATATAGTTCATTAATAACTTTATTTCTTTGAGCGTAAGTAATAATTGTTTTTGACACAGTACCACCTAAATCAAGCATTGGAATAACATTTAAGTTATTTGCATCTGCCCAAGCTCTATAAGATGCTACTTCTTCATAAGAAGTTTTATCAACTAAAGATGTATTTTCAAGTGTATAAAGCTTTGGTGATACAACATTATACTTCTTAACATCTACTTTTAAATCTTCATATGTTTTCTTAACATCAGAATATTTATCTAAATAATTTAAATCATCTTTTTCTTCATCGTAGTTATCTCTAACTTTCTTAATTTCAGAAACTTTTTTTGTTTTAATATATCCGATATTCCCTTTATCAGTTCTTACTTTTAAGTATTTTGGAGTCTCTTCAATTACAACAATTTCACTACCTTCTTTAATTTTTTCTATTCCTTTTGAGAAAATAGAATCCTTTTCCTTTAATGTAGTGTTCTTAACTAAAGCTGCTGTTTTCTTTTCCTTGCTTGTTGAATCCATCATTATAGTTTTGTTTTCTTTTGAAAAGGCTAGTTCAATATCATAAACAGTCTTAAGTTCATTAATTGGAAGATAGATTTCACCATCTTCATCTTTTAATGAAGATTCAATTTTTATTGTTGAATCATTTAAAACCATATATTCTTCATCTACTTTAAGTAAAGCTATATGTTTATTAAATGTAGTTATTAATTCTTTTTCTGCAGAATTGTAATAGATTGTTTTATCAAAAATATTCATTACATCATCTTTAGATAAGAAAATCTTATCATTTTCAATTATAGGTTCTTTAGAGTATTCTACTAGCTCGTTATTATAAAGAATCCTTAATTTATCATTTAACTTTTCAGTTGATCCATTTCTAATTAAAAATATTAATATTATTAATAAAGGAAGAACTATGAAAAGTCTTACTTTCTTCATATTTAGCTTCTTTCCACCATGGCTATTTGTGCTTACTTTAGTAGTTTTTTTTCTTCTTTTTTTGTTCATAAATTATGCCCTTTTTTGTAATTATTTTAATTCATAATAAGAATATCATATAACCTTTTTAAAGTAAATAAAACGATGGTATAAAAAATGTAAAAAAAACACATAATATTAACATAAATTTAATTGATTTTTAACACTTTTTCATATATAATAATGCTGAAATATATAAAAAGGAGGCATGAGTATGGGTTGGCAAATTTGGCTTATTATTTCTTTATTCTTTTTTATATTAGAAATTGCCACAACTGGATTTATGGTTTTCTGGTTTGGTATAGGAGGATTAGCTGCTATGGTAACTAGCTTGTTTACTACAAGTTTTACTATACAAGCATTTGTATTTATCGTAGTATCAACATTACTTCTATTTGCTACAAAACCACTTGTTAATAAATTCACTAAAAAAGATGAATTTGTTAAGACTAATGCTTATTCAATTGAAGGTAAAATTGGTAAAGTAACTAAGGATATCGAATCAGTTGAAGGTAAAGGTCAAATCAAAGTTTCTGGTGAAGTATGGTCAGCAAAATCTTATGATGATTCATTTATTCCTGCTGGAACAGAAGTTGAAGTTGTTTCACTAAACGGAGTAAAGGCAATTGTAAAACCATTTAAAAATGAGTAAAAATTAAATTTTATATATATTTTAGGAGGAAATAAAATGGGAGGATTTATTTTAATAATTCTTTTAATTTTCATTTTAATAGTTGCTTTCAAAACTATTAAAATCGTAAGACAATCTGAAGTTTACATTATTGAAAGATTAGGTAGATTTCATAAAGTAGCTGGTGCTGGTTTAACAATCATTATTCCATTTATTGATAAAGTAAGATCAGTAGTTAGCTTGAAACAACAAACAATGGACGTTCCACCACAAGGTGTTATCACATCAGATAACGTTACAATTACAGTTGATACTGTTGTATTCTATAAGATTACAGATCCAGCAAAAGCTGTATACGAAATTCAAAACTTAAAGAAAAGTATTGAGTACATTTCATGTACTACACTTCGTGATATTATCGGTAAAATGGAACTTGATGAAACATTCGCATCAAGAGATATTATCAATGATAAGTTAAGAACAATCTTAGATGAAGCAACTGATGTTTGGGGTTGTAAAATCGATAGAGTTGAGATTAAAGATATTACTCCACCAGCTGATATCCGTGATGCAATGGAGAAACAAATGAACGCTGAAAGAAATAAGAGAGCTTTAATTCTTGAAGCAGAAGGTGAAAGACAATCTGCAATCACATTAGCTGAAGGTAGAAAACAAGCTGCTATCTTAGATGCTGAAGCTGATAGAGAAGCTAAAATTAGAAGAGCTACTGGTGAGGCTGACGCTATTAAACAAGTTGCTGAAGCTAAAGCTCAAGAAATTCAAATGGTTTATGATGCAATTAAGAAATCAAATCCAGATGAAAAATTAGTTCAATTAAAATCATTAGAAGCACTTAAAGAAGTTGCTAAAGGTGATGCTAATAAGATATTCATTCCTTTTGAAGCAACATCAGCATTAGGATCATTAGGTGCAGTAAATGAAATGCTTAAAAAAGATAACAAATAATAATTTAAAATAAATAAAAGGACTTCTATAAATAGAAGTCCTTTTTTATGTACTTAATTTTTTTCGTTTTCTCGTTGTGGTTGTCGCCTTAACAATTGTAGGTCTAATCACACTTTTTTTACTTGGTGAATTACCATCTTTATCCATCCACCTTACCGCTTTAATGTCATTATATGTATTTAATACTTTCATGTATTTATTATACTCATCTTCCCACAATTGATCTGGAACTTTATTAAATGCAGAGAATATCTTTTCAGATTCTTGCAAGAATATTATCTGTTGTTGTGGTGACATATTTTCATATTTACTTGAGAAAGCATATAGCTTATCTAATACTTCGTTTGCTTTAACAAAACTCCAAAAGTCTGTTACATTCATTCCAGCACGTTTAATTTGAAGAACTGCCATAAATGAAAGCATTAGTGTTAGAGTAAATAAAGCAAACACAATTACCCATATTTCCAACTCTTAGTACACCTCTGAATTTCTCTTTTGCTTAACTTTAAAAAAATTATATCATATGAATTTTTTTAAATCAATAAAAGTAATAATAATGAAATAATCCTAAATTCCCATTACTTGCATTGCTATTGTAAAGAATGCAAGAACTGAACATGAGTCACATATTGTAGTTATAAGTGGTGAAGCCATGATAGCAGGGTCTAACTTTAATTTCTTAGCTATAATTGGAAGTGTTCCTCCAAGCAATTTTGCAATAATAACTGCAACTATTAAAGTAAGTCCAACTGTAATTGAAAGTGATAAATCTTTGTATTGCAAATAAATTCTTAGTCCATTTGCAAGAGAAAGAATAACACCAACTCCAATAGCTACTCTAAATTCTTTCCATATTACCTTTAATATATCTTTTGGCTTAATATCATCAACTGCGAGTCCACGAATAACAAGTGTTGAAGCTTGAGATCCACAGTTACCACCTGTATCCATAAGCATAGGGATAAATGCAACAAGTATTGGTACTGCAGCAAATGCAGCTTCATATTTAGCAATAATTGCACCTGTAATAGTTGATGAAATCATTAATAGTAATAACCATAAAATTCTATTTTTAGCATGTTTAAAAACAGATGTCTTTAAGTATGTATCCTCATTTGGTGTAACGGCAGCCATGATTTCGAAGTCTTCCTCTGTCTCTTCTTTGATTACATCAATGGCATCATCCAAAGTAATAATACCAACTAAGTGGCCATCATTATCTACAACTGGAAGTGATGTTTCATAGTACTTACCAAATAATTTACCAACTTCTTCTTGATCATCTAATGTATGAATTCTAACAATATTTTCATTCATTAGTTCTGTTATTTTTGTTTTACTATCACTTAATACTAAGTCCTTAGCATCTACAATTCCTCTTAGTAATCTGTTCTTACCAAGTACATACCCAGTATAAATATCTTCTCTATTTTTACCAACTTTTCTAATATGAGCTAAAGCTTCTTTTACAGTCATATCTTCTGTAAAATCTATAAACTCTGTTGTCATCATAGAGCCTGCTGAATCATCTGGATATTGAAGTAATTTGTTAATTGAAGCTCTTTGATTTGTACTTACTGAGTTTAGAATTCTTTCTATAACATCAGCTGGCATCTCTTCAATGACATCTACTGTCTCGTCAACAAATAATTTATCTAATACTTCTTTTAACTCTTTATCTGAAAATAAGTTAATTAATTTTTCTTGGAACTCTGAGTCTAAGTCTACAAACACATCAGATGCAACATCTTTTGAAAGTAATCTAAATGCTAGTACCATGTCTTCATCAGATAAACCGTTAAGTGCAATAGCGATGTCTTCAGGTTCTTTTAAAGATAAATACTTTTTAAGCTCTTTAAACATCTTATTTGCTAATAATTCTTTTATTGTCTCTAACATCTGATCACCTCCTATATACCTAGCATTGCTGTTGCAAATTGGAAGTAAATAATAATTGAGCATAAGTCAACTATTGTTGTAAGTAATGGTGCTGCAACAACAGCAGGGTCTAATTTCATTTTTTTAGTAATAATTGGAAGTAAACATCCAATTGATTTTGATACCACTATTGTAAATAAAAGAGTTAATCCCAAAACTAAGCATAGTTTAACATCATGATATAAGAAATAGATTCTTATGGCATTAACAACCATAATTGCAGATCCAACTAAGAATCCTACTCTTATTTCTTTCCATAGTACTTTAAGCCAATCTTTTACTGTTATTTCTTCTGTGGCTAAAGCACGAATTACTATAGTTGAAGTTTGAGAACCACTATTTCCTCCTGTACCCATTACAGTAGGTATAAATGATACCAAAAGTGGTAATACCGCAAATGCTGCTTCATAGTGTGCTAAAACTGTTCCAGTTAATGTAGCTGAAAGCATAAGAATAAGAAGCCATCCTATTCTATGGCCTATATGCTTATAAACTGGAGTTTTCAAGTATGCTTCTTCTGTCGGAATAACGGCACTCATTTTTTCGAAGTCTTCTTCGTTCTCTTCTTTCATGATGTACATAGCATCATCGATTGTTATTATTCCAACTAATCTTTCTTCATTATCAACTACTGGAAGAGCATATTCATTATACTTATCAAACATTTTTGCTACATCTTCTTGGTCGTCTAATGTTTGAACAGTAATAACATTTTTATCCATGATATTGCTAATCTTTTCATCAAGTTTAGCTAAAAGAATTTCCTTTAAAGTAATTACTCCTATAATTTTTCTTGTCATAGATAAAACATAGCATGTATAAACTGTCTCTGAATCTACACCAATTTTTTTAATTTTTTCTAGTGCGTCTTCAACAGTCATATTTTCTTTTAAATCTATAAACTCTGTAGTCATTATTGATCCAGCTGAATCATCTGGATATTGAAGTAATTTATTTATAATAGCTCTTTCATCTTTACTGATATGCTTTAATATTCTTTTTACAACATTAGATGGCATTTCTTCAATTAAGTCTACAGTATCATCCATGTATAGCTCATCTAATACGTCTTTAATTTCTTTATCTGAAAATGAATTAATTAATTTTTCTTGAATATCAGAATCAAGTTCTGTGAAAACCTCAGCAGCATCTTCTTTTGAAAGAAGTCTAAATAAAAGAATAACTTGCTCTTCTGATAGTTCATCTAAAAGTGGCGGTATATCTGCACTGTTTAGATCTTTCAAATATTTTTTAAGTTCTGCATATCTTTTCTTCTCTAGTAACTCTTCAATATCGATTATTTTTTCTTGCATTTTTATACCTCCCCTTTTAAAAATTTTTAAACAAAAAACTCTCGAATTGCTTGAACAATAGCAACTCAAGAGTTCTAATAACACTATACTTTGCATCGTTCAAGCTTCAACTTTGTAGGGCGATGAAATTGCATTAAATCATGCCTTGCTTTTCGACATGACTTGTTAACCATCTAAAAGTGTCTCCACTTACTTGCGGCAGCAACCCGTATCCCTATAGTAGTCTCACCTACCGAATTATTTATATAAACTGCATATTATTATAACTTGTTTTTTAGTTTATGTCAACAATATTACCAAGCAAAATTTCCATATAAATTTAATTCATATTTATCATCTACTTTATCTATTACAAAAACTTCTGGTATATCCCAAGTTATAGTCTCTATGATTATCTCTAGTTTTCCATCATTATTGTAATCAATAAAATCTACGTCATTAATCATTCGATTTAATGCTGGACTAACTGATGAAGTTTTGTCAACATTATCCTTCATTATTATTTCAGCTTTATCAGAATTACCTTCAACTTTTAGTAAGTAATAATAACAATTATTATCTTTTCCTTTTTCATAATTATCATTGTTATTTACAACTATGTATGTCTCTACTGAACCGTCATTATCTGTATCTACTGAATAAACACTTGTTATAATTGGCTCGTTATCTAATCTATCTTTTACTAATACTTCTTTTGCCATTTTTTCATATTTTTCTTTGCTTGTTTTATCTAAAGTTACTTCATATGTATCTTTACATGGAGTAGTTAGTTCTTGTGATACAACAAAGAAATTATCTTTATTCTCTACATCTTCATATGATAAGAATTCAGCTAAATTATATCTAAAATAATAAATTTTAAAATAATGTTCAGGATTTTCTTCTTTATCATATACTAAAGAAGTTTTTGGTAAATGCTTTTCTCCATCTAGATAAAAGATCTTATTTCTACTTGCAATATCATCAATATCATATTCCTTTAATGTGACATTGTTTTCACAGTTAATTGTAAATTCATTATTAGATGTACTTTTGATTTCTTCTGCTGAATACCATTTTCCATCTTCAAAAGTTCCTAAGAAATAAGTTTTGTATCCAATAGTTTGAATATCTGTAGGAACATTTTTTACAACTACCCTATCATTAACTATTGTATTACTTTGAAAATCGCCTCTATCTACATCATTATTAACTATATTTTGTGAAGAGTATTTCTCACTTTCTTTTATAAGTTCATGTTCAAATACAAAATATCCAGCAACAACAATTACAAAAGAGCATAGTAAAATAATGATGCTTCTTCTTAAGTTTTTTATACTTTTTTTAGAAACATCCATAATTTATTATTTCCCCCATAGCATTTTTAATTCGCCTACTGTTTGGTAAATAGCCAAAAAGCATAATGCTACACCGAATATTATAATTACAGCAAGCATTCCATTTGAAATACTTCCTCTTTTTCTTCTAGCTAACCTCTCTGCTTCTTTTCTTTTTACCTCTTTGTTAACAATTATATTGTTCTTTTTCTTTCCCATTTAAGGCACCTCCAGAGTTTATCCCTTTAATAAATTCTTAATGAAACTAATAATCTTTTTAAAAAATGATTCTTTCTTTTGAACTACAAGTTCTGTATCTTTCTTCTCCTCAGAATCATCTTCAAAATCTTTAAAAATATCTTTTAACATAACTTCTTCGTGCTCTAGAAGCATTTTTCGTAATGCTTCTTTTCTTTGAGGAGTTGCGATGTATTGGTCATATAGCACGATTAAGTTTAAATATGTATCATACAATAACTGCTGGTTCTCAAAACTTTCGTTAAAAGAATAATTGAATTTATAATCTAAATCCCTATTGTATTTAAAATAATCTATTTGCCAAGAAGGGATTTTATTATATTCTTCTTCAGGTAGATATTGTAGAATCTCATATACTTCAGTATATGCTCTAGCTATATCACTCATCTTCTTCCCCGCTTTCTAAATAATCTTCATTTAATGAATCTATAAATTTAGGCATTACTTTATCAAACAAATCAGGATCTTCTACAACATTTACTTCACCTGCTTCTTCATCGTACATAGCGACAATGCAATCAGAAACTTCTTTAGAATTAACCAAGTATAAATACTTATTATCTAAAAAATCACAAACTCCTGATACTACATATTCCATATTATTTTCTAAAGTAATTACATCACCAAATTCTAACATTTTAATTCTCCTATAATTCTAAACCATCATTTGGTTTTTCTGGCATTGGTATATTTCTTGGAGCATAAGCTCTACTATTATTTCCAAGTGTTGCAAGCGTATCCATTACATTAATGTATGGAGGTATTTGAGGTCCTGATTTTATGTTTTTACTAATATCTCTTAACACATCAGACATACCAAACTTAAGCGGTACATTATTGTCTTTTTCAATTGATCTATCTAGAGCAAATCTACCACCTACTTTTAATGTTGAAAAAGCAATAGATACTCTGTTTAGATCTAATTCTTTAGCATGTTCTAAAACACTTACAAATCTATGAGGCACTTTTGAAAAGTCCATAGTATTATAATCTACTACTCCATTGGCCATCAAAAATGCTCTTGCACCTATAGAAAGTCCTGAAGAAACTAATCCTCTTAATGCTCCTGAATATCTCTTTTCTTCACCATCTTCTTTATTTAGTTTTAAGACATCTTTTATTTTCTTAACATGTCTATTATCTTTTAATTTATCACTTTCTAACACTGCTTGCCCAATTTTTCCAAAAAGCTCTCCAGATTTCATTAAAAGAACCATTTTATCTAATCCAATGTTTTTAATTGAACTACTTACAAGTGATACTGGAACTTTCATAATTGGAGCCATATTTTGCATAGCAGTTGTTACACTATCAAATTTATTTAGGTCTAATACTTGTCCATAATTTAGTATGCCATTTTTTATAAGATAGTAAGTAACACCTAAACCAAGTCCAGATGTAGCAATTGATACTATTTTCTTAAAGTTTTCTTTTTTAGTTTGAGTATCTACTGATGTTATTTTCATACTTACCCCTTTTAAACCTATTCTTACACATATTACTATATCACATACATTTTTCAAATCATATAACAGAATTATTAAATTTTCGTACTATTTTAACAATAAAAAAGTAGAGACTAAAATAATTTTAGTCTCTACTTGGGGCGGGATAAGATTAATTTCCCATCATCATTATTTTATTTTTTTAGCATGTAGAACAATTCTATATGCACTGTTATTAGCACATGTAGATAAAGTTAGCACTTGATCTGAAGTATCTACTTCTTCTTTAAAGTCATATTTACTTCTCTTCTTTATTGTATCTAAATATTTTTCAAAATCCTTATCTTCTTTGAAATCAGTTGTAATATAATAAGCTTCATCTTCAATTTGATAAACTGAAAATACTTTATAATAAGAAGTTCCTTTTTCAGTTACAAAAGTAACGATTCTATTATCCATGTTATAGATCCACTCATCTGATAATATTCGAGTAAGTGTTCCGAACATTGTGTCTGTTCTCATATTATGGCCATAGATAATAGTATTCTTATCATTGCCATCTAATTTATTTCTATAGTCTAAGAAAATCCATCCAGCAGAATTTGCCTCTTTATTGAAGTTATGATGTAAATAGTAGTCATTATCTTTTCCTTGTACTACAACGAAAGATACACCTGTACCATTTACTTTTATAAATCCAACTGTATCAGGGTTCTTTTCTTTTAAACTATCAAAATCAATTTTATAACTTTCTTCTACATTATCTTCTTTAACTTCATTTGATACTAAAATATCTTCTGAAAGATCTGCCATAATATCACTATTACTTATATTATCATTTAAGTATTTCATTACTTTAATACTACTTACTATAAAAATAGCTAAAAAGATAATTACAACAATAATAGCTACAATATTTACTTTACCTTTCTTTTCTACATTATCTTCCATATAAAATAACCTTCTTTATTAAAGAGGCGATAATTTTATCATTATCGCCTCAATTTTATTATTTACTATTTCTTATTAGCTTTTCTTTTTTTGATTTTTGATGATGCAATAATCATTCCTATTACTGATAATACCATAGTACCAAAGTATGTTGTGATGTTATCACCAGTCTTTGGAGAATAATATACGATTGTTTCTGTTGTTGTATTGTTGTTAACAACGATAACTTCTTTTTGTACTGGAACTTTTGTATAGTATAGTTTTAATACTAAGCTTCCGTCTCCAGCAATTATTCCTGTTAGAACTGTTCCTTTGATTGTACTATCGAACATATATCCTTCATAAGATTTTGCTTTTCCGCTAACTGGTTCTCCTGTTGTTCCTGTTAAGTTTTCTGTTTCTTTTAATGTAAATGAATCAATTGGATTTCCTGCTGCGTCAACATCTTGAACATAGTGTTCTACTTTGTATTTTGTATCAGTATTTCTTGTATAGTAAACTTTTAATACTAAACTTCCGTCTCCAGCTATAATTCCAGATAATACGTTGTTTTCATTATCCTCTTCGAATGTGAAACCATCGAATGTCTTGATTTCAGCTTGAGCTTCTGTATCAGTAGTTCCTGTTAAACTATCAGTTTCTGTTAATGTATAATTATCATCATTTAAGTTTTGTAAATAATACTCTACAGTATATGCTGTATCTTCATTTGGTTCAAATGTACCAACGATTTCTACATCTTCAGCTGGCATCTTGAAGTCATCTCTATCCCAACCACTAAATGTATATCCAGGTGCTGTAGCATCTTCTGCTACTGTAACATCTTGCTCATAAGCATATCTAGCTGGTGCAGGAAGTTCTGATGCACCATTAGGTACTGGATCGTTATCATAAGCATATGTAACTGTATAAATATTTCTTGTATAGTATAATCTTAAAATTAGACTTCCGTCTCCTGCAATTATACCTGATTGGATTGTTCCTTCAACTGTTGCATCGAAAGTAAATCCTTCAAATTCTTTTGGAGTTGCTGTTGCCATTGTGTCAGTTTCACCTGTTAGGTTTTCTGTTTCTCTTAATGTAAATCCTGCAGTTGGTTCAGCAATTCCTTGAACGCCGTCTAGTAATACTTTTACTGCATCTAAATCTTGAACATAATGTTCAACTATAAATGAAGTATCAGTTCTTGCTGTGAATGATCCTGTGATTACAACATCTTCAGCTGGCATTGTGAAGTCATCTCTATCCCAACCATCGAAATCGTATCCAGGTGCTGTAGCATCGTCTGCTACTGTTACTTGTGCTCCATATTCATATGTTGTTTCTGCTGGTAATGCACTTGCTCCAGCTGGCTCATTAGCATATGTATATGAAACTGTATAACTATTTCTTGTATAGTATAGTTTTAATACTAATTTTCCATCTCCAGTGATTGTTCCTGTTTGTTTTGTTCCTTCAACTGTAACATCGAATGTAAATCCTTCGTATGTCTTTGGATTTGCTGTTGCCATTGTGTCAGTTTCACCTGTTAGGTTTTCTGTTTCTTTTAATGTAAATGTATCAGCATTTAAGTCTTCTAAGTAGTGCTCTACTTTGTAAGCAGTATCAGTTCTTGCTTCAAATGATCCTTTGATTACAACATCTTCAGCTGGCATTTCGAAATCATCTCTATCCCATCCTGAGAAGTCATATCCTGGAGCTGTAGCATCTTCTGCTACTGTTACTGATGCACCATATTCGTATGTAGCTTCAGCAGGTAACTCACTTGCTCCTGTTGGAACTTTTCCTTCATACTCATATGTTACTTTATAACTATTTCTTGTATAGTATAGTTTTAATACTAATTTTCCATCTCCTGTTATTACTCCAGTTTGTTTTGTTCCTTCTACTGAAGAATCAAATGTGAATCCTTCGTATGTCTTTGGAGATGCAGATACTTCTGTATCTGTTGTTCCTGTTAAGTTTTCTGTATCTTTTAATGTGAATGTATCAGCATTTAAATCTTCTAAGTAGTGTTCTACTTTGTATGCTGTATTTTCGTTTGCTGTAAATGATCCCTTGATTACTACATCTTCAGCTGGCATTGTAAAGTCTTGTTTATCCCAACCACTAAATGTGTATCCAGGTGCTGTAGCATCATCTGCTACTGTTACTTGTGCTCC
>JAFXPH010000009.1 GCA_017528085.1 Clostridia bacterium
AAATCTTTATCTATATACTAAAATGAGAAATGTATCTGGTATAGCACAAACAGAAGCACAAAAGAGTTCTGATTTATATCTAAAATGCAGATTTTTAGATGAACTCACTCATAATAGAGGTGTAGTATTTGCTACAGGAACTCCTGTAAGTAACTCAATGGTAGAGCTTTATACAATGCAGAGATATTTGCAATATGACACTTTAGTAGAGAATAACTTGCAAAACTTTGATGCTTGGGCATCAACATTTGGAGAAACGATTAACTCATTGGAGCTTTCTCCAGAGGGGAATGGCTATCGAGCCAAGACCAGTTTTGCAAAGTTCAATAATTTGCCAGAGTTAATGGCTATGTTTAAAGAAATAGCAGATATACAAACATCTGAAACTCTGCATCTACCTGTTCCAGAGGCAAAGTTCTATAACATCGCAACAGAGCCTTCTGAATTTCAAAAGACAACTGTTGAAGGACTTGGAGAAAGAGCAGAAAAGATACGTTCTGGTGGAGTGGATTCAAGAATAGATAATATGCTTAAGATTACAAATGATGGTAGAAAATTAGCATTGGATCAAAGATTATTAAATGATATGCTACCAGATTTTGAAGATAGCAAAGTAAATGTATGTGCTAATAACATTTACAAAATGTATATAGAATATGAAAAAGAAGCATCTGCACAACTTGTCTTTTGCGATTTATCTACACCAAAAGAACTTACAAAGTCTATGGAGTTATTTGACGAACTAGAAAAGAATCCTAATATGGAAGTACCTTTTATAGATGTTTATACTGACTTAAAGTGTAAGCTGATGAAGAAAGGAATTCCAAAGAATGAAATAGTATTCATTCACGAAGCAGATACAGAAGAAAAGAAGAAAGAACTCTTTGCAAAGGTTAGAAATGGTGCTGTAAGAGTTTTAATAGGTTCAACATCTAAAATGGGAGCTGGTACGAACGTACAAACTAGATTAATAGCACTGCACGATTTGGACTGTCCGTGGCGACCTGCTGATTTAACTCAAAGACTTGGAAGAATAGTAAGGCAAGGAAATATGAATAAGCAAGTACACATTTATAGATATGTAACAAAGAATACCTTTGATGCATATCTTTTTCAATTGGTAGAGAAAAAGCAAAAATTCATATCTCAAATAATGACTTCAAAAACTCCTGTAAGAAGTGCAGAAGATGTTGATGAAGTTGCTTTATCTTATGGAGAAATTAAGGCACTAGCTTCTGGTAATCCAATGATTATGGAAAAGACCAATCTTGATGCAGAAGTATCTAGACTTAAATTATTAAAACAAAGCTACTTAAATCAGAAATATACTCTTGAAGATAAAATAGTTAAATACTATCCTGTAGAAATTGAAAAGGCAAAGAACAATTTGGAATTATTGGCAATAGATAAAAAAGCCTATGAAGAAAGTAAAGCAAAAACTGGAGACAATTTTGCAGGTATTACAATAGGTGCAACAACTTATATGGAAAAGGAAACAGCAGGAAAGAAACTATTAGAAAAGATAAAGAGCATTTCTTCAAATGAGGTAACTGATATAGGAGAATATAGAGGATTTAAGCTACAAGTGTTTTATGATGGAGTCTTTAACCAATACAGAATGAATATCTCAAACAAGTATCATTATCAAATAGAATTAGGATCAGATGAGTATGGTAACTTAACTAGACTTGAAAATGCTTTTGAAAAAATAGATAAAGAGATTGGCAAAAATCAAATTGATTTAGAAACATTAACTAATCAGTTTGAAAATGCAAAGATAGAAGCAAAAGCAGATTTCAAATATGAAACTGAACTAAAAGAAAAACAAATAAGACTAAATGAGGTAAATGCCATACTTAACATTTCAGATAAAGATAAAAATGTAGTAGATTTTGATGACTCACAAGATATAGATGATAAAGATAGAGATGACGATTTTGAAAGATAAATTTACACCTTTGATAATTTTGAAGATGTTATGTTAAATGACCTTAAGAATATTTAAGGGGGTAATTTAATATGGAAAATGTAAAAGATACTATTAGTACAATTTTTGATGGCAGAATTGAAGAAATTGCATCTTTGAGAGATAATGAGGTTAAAGAATTAGACAACAAGAAAGAAAATGTTTTTATTGAGGACTATGTAAAAGATTTAAGTCCAAGACAAAAACAACAAGTAGCTGAATACTTTGACGAGGTAATGAGTGAAGTATATTGTGAATCTGCAAGAATGAACCAAAAATATTATAAATATGGTTTTTCTGATGGTATGAATGCAACAATAGAATCATTCAAACTGCGACCAGAAATTGAGAGGAGGTTTTCTAAATGACTAATGTTAAAGATTTTATAGTATTAGATGAGGTTAATAATCAATTTAAAGTGTTGAAATATCAATTTAAGCATCTTTTTGAAAAGCCAAAAACTCATAGTTTGGATGAGCTAGTAAAGGTAAAACTTCTTGAAATGGAAGATGAAAGTTATAGTTATGATTTACAACTAGTATTAAAACTTGCAGATAATACTAAATACTATATAAAGCTAATAAATAAACCTACACTAAAAAATAGTATCAAATATTTTAAAGCTCAAAACATTGCTTTAAATATAGCTACTTGTTTAGAAAAAGCCTTATAAATTTACAATTATTACCAGAGAAAATTAAAACTTTTCTCTGGTTTTTCCTTTTAATAAACATATTTTTATAATATAATGACAGAGTAATACAAGTAAGATAGGAGAGCAATTAAGATGAACATATATAAAGATTTTACAAAAAAAGAACTAGAGTTATTAAATAAAGCAGGAGTTTCTATTGAAGATAAAGAATATATAAGTAGTGACTTAAATCATTTTGCAGTTCAAGTTGGCGACTATATTATGAGCCAAAGCTCTAAAAATGGTGCAATAAGTAAAGCAACACAAGAATATGGAAGAATATTAGATATTCTTGAAAAAGAGTAATATCAACTTGTTCTGATTATAGTAATATTCCGATTAGTAAGTCAATAAAAAATATGACTGAAAATGTGGTATAATTAAATAGACGGATAAATAGTAATTTGTAAAGGAGGTATTTATGGGAATAGAACATTCGCAAAATTATTTACATAGTAAACAACTTG
>JAFXPH010000010.1 GCA_017528085.1 Clostridia bacterium
CAAATTACAATTTATCAAACTAATTAGAAAATTCTGACAATACGTACAAATTTAATATTGATTTTACGGAGTTGATTTAAGTATCAGCTCCTTTTTTTTGACTTAAATTTTATTATCTAAAAAGGGGAAAGGAGGGAAAAGTGAACGAAAATGTAATAAAAACAATTGTCTCTGAAATGAATAGGTATTTGAATAATTATCAAATATCTAAATTAAATGAGATACTTTATAAACAAATTCAAACAGAAGAAAAAGAAGTATCTAATATGGATTATTTAAATAAATTTATTGATTCTAAAAAACTAGAAGGCTGTTCATTACTAACAATTAAGAATTATACGACATATATTAATAAATTATTTAATTATTTGAATAAAGATATTAGAACGATAGATACAGATGATATAAGAAGTTATTTAGCATATTATCAGAACAATAATAATTGTAAAAATTCTACAATAGATGGAGTTAGGAGAGCTATATCTAGCTTCTTTACTTTTCTGGAAACTGAAGAATATATAGTAAAAAGTCCAGTAAGAAGAATTAGAAAAATAAGGACAGAAATTCTTGTTAAGGAGACTTATTCTGATGAAACTTTAGAAAAATTGAGAGATGCTTGTAAGAGCATTAGAAATTTAGCACTAATTGAACTGTTGGCATCATCTGGTATTAGAATAGGAGAATTAGTTAATCTTAATATTGAAGATATGGATTTTGAAAACAATTCTTGCCTAGTATTTGGAAAAGGTAAAAAGATGAGAGAAGTCTATTTTGATGGCAAAACGAAATTGCATATACAAGAATATTTAAAGGACAGGAAAGATTCAAATCCTGCCTTATTTGTTAGCTTGTATAAGCCTAATGAAAGGTTAAAAAGTCGTGGAATTGAGCTTATGCTTCAAAGACTAGGCGATAGTATTGGAATCAAAAAAGTACATCCTCATAAGTTCAGAAGAACTTTAGCAACAAGAGCAATTGATAAAGGTATGCCTATTGAACAAGTACAACATTTGCTTGGACACACAAAAATTGATACCACGCTTCACTATGCAATGGTAAATCAAAATAATGTGAAAATATCACATAAAAAATATATATGTTAGGAGGGAATTATAATGTATACAGAGGATAGTTTAAGAGAAGAATTGATAGCCAAACTTGAAAAAGAACAAAAGGAATATTTGGACGGTTTAAAAGAAAAAGGAGTAGATGAAGTAATAAAAAATGTCTATGAAATAAGTGCTAGGCAAGAAATTATGGACTACTTGTCTTATGGCAATATAGCTCCAAAAGATGTAAAAGCTTTACTAAAAACCAATCATATTTTATCAAGAATGTATGATGAATGGTTAAGTTTTGATGGCAACTTTTACGAGGCTTTACAGTATCCAGTAGATAAAGAAATAGAACGTATTTCTGACGAGTTTTATAGAAAAGACGATAAAGAAGTCGAACATAAAGAAAAGCCTTCTAAAAGCAAAAATATGAGCTTTGAGAGGTAGTGATTATAATGCCTTATATACAAAAAGAAGTCCTAAATGAGCTAAAAAGAATTGACCTTTTAACGTATTTTAAGTTAGTAAATCCTAATGAACTTGTTAATGAAGGCAATGGATTATATACTACAAAAACACACGATAGTTTGAAGATTAGTAATGGCGTTTGGAACTGGTTTTCAAGAGGTGTAGGAGGTAAAAATGCTATAGATTATATTATGGAAGATGAACAAGTTTCATTTATAGAAGCAGTTAGAATTCTTATCAGAAGAACTAATGTAAGAGTGGAAAATTATGAGGATTTTGTATCAAAAATGCCACAATATGTTGAAAGAAAATTGCCAAAAGATAAGAAGATTATTCTTCCTGAAAAGAACGAAGATAATAGAAGAATCTTTGCTTATTTAATGAGCAGAGGCATAGACAAAGAGGTTATCAATTATTGTATTGATAGCCATTTTTTGTATGAAGAAAAGGAACATCATAATGTAGTTTTTCTTGGATATGATGAACAAAATCAAGTCAAATTTGGATGTGCCAGAGCATCAAATCAGACACGATTTATGATTGATCTAAAGGGTAGTAGTAAGGAAAATTCTTTTAGATTGTTAAGTCAAAATCAGACTAATGAGATACATCTTTTTGAGTCAGCAATTGACCTACTTTCATATGCTACTTTAATAAAATTGAGTGGTAAAAACTTTAGAGATTATAACCTAATTTCATTGTCTGGAGTGTATCAAACTGCACGAAATATTGAAGAAAGTAAAGTGCCAATCGCCATACAAAAGTATCTCGAAAACCATAAAGAAATTGATACAATTGTACTTCATTTTGATAACGATTTAGCAGGAAGAAATGCAACAAAAGCTATGCAAATTAGATTACAAAATTATTATAAAGTTAAAGATAATCCATCAAACTTTGGAAAAGATGTTAATGATTTTTTAGTTCATAAATTAGAAGAAGATAAAAAGAAATCTCGAAGCTATGAGAGATGAAATCTTATGAAAAAATCAAAA
>JAFXPH010000011.1 GCA_017528085.1 Clostridia bacterium
AAAAATAAAATCAAAAAAAAAATTAAAAAAAGAAAAAATAAAGACAAAAAAGATCAAATAAAAAATAAAAAGATGTTTTTTTAAGATATAAATTTTAAATGTGAAAAAAATAAAAAGTAAAAAGATAAATATTGATGGAAAGAGAAATATAACAAAAGTAAAAAAAAGGTAAATTACAGGTACAAAATTAAAAACTAAAATTATGAAATGCTTAAAAGTAGCATAGAGAAATCTAATAATTTGCTAAAAAAGAACAAGAGTGATGAAGAAGAAAAAACAAAAGGTAAAAGAAAATCTCTAAGGTAGGGAAAATAAAAGGATATAGAATAT
This sequence comes from Clostridia bacterium, assembly GCA_017528085.1. GTDB lineage: Bacteria > Bacillota > Clostridia > TANB77 > CAG-508 > Scatovivens. The sequence continues at coordinate 331 of JAFXPH010000011.1, forward strand.
TCAGGATAGAGTAAAAAAGTTAACATAATGGAAAAATCAGAGTCTAAAACCAGATAAAAATAACCAAAATATTGAATAAATTATCAATAAAATGAAATAATGTTCATACGAACAAATGTACAAAATATGATCAGGTGTAACAAAAAGAAGTAAAAACGCTAAAACGCTTAGGATAAGCACTTTATGAATTTTTTTGCATTTTTTTGTGAGTCAGATAAGAAGAAGTTTTTATTACAAAAAGAAAAATAAAGAAAAAAAGGAAAGAAAAATTGTTATAAAAGTAAAATATTAATTGACAAATGAATTGTCAAATAAACAAAAGTTAAAATAATTACATGAGAATCATTATTGAAGTTAGAAAAAATGATCAAATTAAAAATAAAATAGCACACTATATAATAAATATAAACAACTTCACTCAAAAAATAGTCCTCCAGAAAAATCAAAAATGTTTGAGGAAAGTGAATTAAAGAAAATCAAAAATTTTGCGTTAACATAAAGAAAATGAAAATAATAGAGGGCAAAAATGATATTATATTTAGTTCTGAATTAACCAAAATTAGTCAAATTTAAAAACCATAATGACAAAAACAGTTGCAAATAGGAATGAAATGATACAGAAGAAAGATTTGTCATATAAACAAGTATAGTATTTTTTGTATATTTTTTTCAGCGATTTGATTGGCTTTGAAAATAAAGAAAAATAAAAATTAATAAATAAAAAAAATAAAGAAATAATTATTAAAATTAGAAATTAATTAAACAAAAATTCAATTAACTGATATAACTGCATTTATAAATTTGAATAAATATAAAAAAATGATATTTGATTCAAATTGGTTTTATAGAACAAAAAAATTTAAGGATGAAATTATATTAATTTCATTTTCAAAACGTCTTAAAATCGATTCTGAACGTTCATAAAAATTTTTAGTTTAATTATATTTGATTATAGATGATTTTAAATAAATTGTTTTTGATTGACAAGATAAAAATTTAGTTAAAACGAACTTAAAAATTCCAAAAAACTTAAAAGAAAATCTCAAGTTCTTTAACACGCAAGTGATCTAGAAATTTTTACTTAAGAAAAATTGGTAAACATAATAGACATTTCTGGGGTAAAAATGAATTGTTTTTTATGTAGTTGATATATTGAGTTTGTCATTTAGGTATAGAAATTCAGAGGTGTTCTAACATAATTTAAGATCAAAATTTTAATTTTAAGATATTTTATTAGTAATTATTTTTATTTTTTTTGACATTTATTTTAATTTAAAATAAATAAAAAAAATAATAAAAAAATAAAAACAGGACAAAATAATTCATCAAAATCTCTACAAGCCTTATTGTACCAGTACTACAGGCTATTTTGGTGTGTTTTGTTGTAATAATAGAAAAAAGGATGTTTTTTATTATTACAGAGTTCTTTTTTAGTATTTTTTAATTACTTTTTTTAAATTTAGTGGTTAACTTTGTTGCTGATTGTAATAAATTGATGTTGAATCAAGCAAAATCAATATTGAAAGTTTTAAAATAAAATTTTCTGCTTTAGATATCAAAATAAAAGTCTCTTTCATGGGATTTTCAATGTATAGCGAATTTGAAAAAGCATAAATATTGGTTAACATAAGTGTATAAAAATAAGACTAATTCTTAACTTTAAAAATTAGAAGATGATTTATGATCCTAAAAATGTAACAAAATAGGGGTTAAGATGAATTATGTTTCATACGAACAAATGATTATTTGATTGAAAATATGGCAATTTTCATATTATTTTTATAACGCCTGTATCAGTAGCGTTTGAATTTTTTTGCTATTTTTTTTGATTACATTACAAAAATTAACTAAAGGATAAATTTATAGAAAAAGGATTTTTTTCTAAAGATTTGAGTGTTAAAAAGTAATACAAAAAGACAAATATAATTTGATCTGATTTTACAATTGAATGTACAAACATTTGTTTAAGACGGTTTTGAAAAAAATAGTTATTTTTTTTGACCAGAAAAGTCAAAAATCTGTCTGAAGTGCAACGGATAACTTAAATATAAGAAATTGCTATTTTTAAAATTTTGCGTTTACATAAATAGTAAAATCGCATGTTTTTGGTACAAAAAATGAGGTGAAATAGGGCATTATTATAGGATATTTTTACCATTAAAAGTGGATAAAAAATAAATAATTTATCTTGACAATTAGACTAAAAACAATCAAAAATGGCTAGATTTGTATGTTTTGAATTTGTTAAAAAAGATTTGTTACTTTTTATTTTTTGATTATTTTTTTCCGTTGATTCCTCAAGCTTTTGTGATTATTGAGTTTAATAAAATTGTCACTCATGGAACAAAAAAATGGTTAATAGAAATTAATTTTATCTATTAACCATTTTCATATTATTTCTTTTTATTCTTTAAATTATCTCTTGCAACCGTTGTTAGTAGCTTAATTCTATTAATTTGGTTTGTTTCACTAGCACCTGGATCATAGTCAACAGGAGAAATGTTTGCATGAGGATATGTTTCTCTTATTGTTTTTATAACACCTTTACCAACAACATGGTTTGGTAAGCACGCAAATGGTTGTACACAAACTATATTTGGAATATCATGTTTAATGTATTCTACCATTTCTGCTGTTAGGAACCAACCTTCACCAGTTTGATTTCCTACTGAAAGAATATCTTTTACATTCTCTTCTAATTCGAATATATCTGCTGGAGGTAAATATCCTCTGTTTGATTTTGACAATGCGATTTTAGCATCTTTTTCAATCATATTGATGTAACTGATAGCTATCTTACTTATAATAGCTATATTTTTATTTCTGTGAAGCATCTCATAATTTGATACTTTATTAGCACAAACATATTTAATGAATCCCATTAAATCAGGAGATACAACCTCAGCACCTTCGCTTTCTAAAACATCAATTATATTATTATTACCAAATGGATGATACTTAATAAGAATTTCACCAACTATACCAATTCTAGGTTTTTGTTTTGACATATCAACTTCTATTGTTTCAAAATCGTCTACTATTTGGTAGATACTATTTTTAAACTGACTTCTAGTTGAATGTTTGATTAATTCCTTACATTTTTCCATCCATTTTTCATATTTAGCTTGAGTATCACCTTTGTGAACTTCGTATACTCTATTCTTGTATAACACTTTTTGTAGAATATCTCCATAAACTACGCATTTCATTAATTTCTCTATTAATGATGGAGTTAATTTAAATCCTGGTTGTTTTTCCATATTAGAAACGTTAAATGATAGAACAGGTATATTTTCATGTCCAGAATCCTTTAAAGCTTTTCTAATAAAACTAATATAGTTTGTTGCTCTACAACCACCACCAGTTTGTGAAATGATAACGGCTGTCTTGTTTAGATCATATTTACCAGAATCTAATGCAGAGATTAATTGACCAGTTGTTAATATAGCTGGATAACAAGCATCATTATTTACATACTTTAAACCTGTCTCAACAGTTTGTTCATCACAATCTCTTAATAATTCCATGTGATAACCTTCAGATTGACATGCTACTTCAAGTAAATCAAAGTGTATTGGTGCCATTTGAGGCATTAATATTGTATATTCATCACGCATTTTCTTTGTAAAAGGAAGTTTCTTAACTGCATAATCACCAGTTGCACCTTGTTTAATCTTCTCTTTTTCAGCGATTCTCTTGTTCATACTTGCAAGTAATGATCTAATTCTAATTCTTATAGCACCTAAGTTATTAATTTCATCTATCTTAATTAATGTATACATGTTGTTGTAACTCTTTAAGATTTCTTCTACTTGGTCTGTTGTTACGGCGTCAACGCCACAACCGAAAGAATTTAATTGAATCATTTCTAAATTATCATGCTTTCCAACGAATTCTGCTGTTGCATATAATCTAGAATGGAACATCCATTGATCAACGACTCTTAATCTTTCAGAAACACCTTCCTTAGGGCAAACGCTATCTTCAGATAATACACATAATCCAAGTGAAGTAATTAGAGTATCAATACCATGATTGATTTCAGGATCAACATGATATGGACGACCTGCTAAAACTATACCTCTTAAGTTATGTTCTTCCATGTATTTTAATGTTTCTTTACCTTTTTTTCTGATATCTTCTTTACATTTATGATATTCAGCTTCTGCAGCTTCCGCAGCCTCTTTAAGTTCTTTTTTAGTAAAGTTATATTCAGCAAAATCTGCATTTTCATAAATAACGCTAACCAATTCTTTTAGATTATCTATTGGTAAAAATGGATTCATGAATTTAACATCATCTGCTTGTAGTTCTTCAACGTTATTCTTTAAAACTTCAGAGTATGAAATAACAATTGGACAATTGAAATGATTATCTGATTGTGAATATTCAACTCTAGAATATGGAACACAAGGATAGAAAATAGTTTTTATTCCTTGTTTTAACAAGCTAATTACATGTCCATGTGATAATTTTGCTGGGTAACAAACTGACTCAGAAGGCATTGATTCAATACCTTTTTCATAAGTTTTTCTGTTACTTTTTTCTGAAAGAATTACTCTAAAACCTAGTTTCGTTAAGAATGTAAACCAGAAAGGATAATCTTCGTACATATTAAGAACCCTAGGAATTCCAATTACACCTCTAGGAGCTTTATCCTCTGGTAATGGTTCATATCCGAAAATTCTTTCAAATTTATATTTATATACATTTGGTAAATCAGTTGTTTTATTTAGGTTACCAGCACCTTTTTCACATCTGTTACCAGATACAAATCTTTTTCCGTTATCAAAAGTATTGATTGTTAATAAGCAGTGGTTTTCACAACCTTGGCAACGTACATGAGAAATAGTAATGTTTAGATTATCTAATTCTTTTTCACCAAGTATTGTAGATCTATATTCCATATCCATGTTTGCACAATATTGTTCTTTAGATAAAAGAGCAACACCATACGCACCCATAAGTCCGGCGATATTTGGTCTAATTACATCTTTACCAACTAATAATTCAAAACATCTTAGTACGGCATCGTTATAGAAAGTACCACCTTGAACAACAATGTTTTTGCCTAAAGACTTGAAGTCCCTAACTTTCATAACTTTTTGAATTGCATTTTTTATAACTGAATAAGAAAGACCTGCTGAAATATCACCTACAGCAAAACCTTCTTTTTGAGCTTGTTTAATTTTAGAATTCATAAATACTGTACATCTAGAACCTAAATCTACAGGAGCTTTTGCTTTTAAAGCTTCATCAACAAATTCTTGAATTGTTAGGCCTAAACTCTTTGCAAATGTTTCAATAAATGAACCACATCCTGATGAACAAGCTTCATTTAACATTATATTGTCAATAGCACCATTTTTAATTTTGATATATTTCATATCTTGTCCACCGATATCAATAATGCTGTTAACCTTAGGCATAAATTGACTTGCGGCAGTATAATGGGCTATTGTTTCTATCTCATTTAAGTCAACATTAAGTGCTGTTTGAATTAATTTCTCACCATATCCAGTAACACCAGAATAACGTAGTTTAGCATCTTTTGGTAATACTTTATATAGTTTTTTAAGCATAGCAATAACGCTCTTTAATGGATTTCCTTTATTATTATCATATAGACTGAATAGTATGTTTCCATCCATATCAATTAATATGATTTTTGTTGTAGTAGATCCTGCGTCAATACCTAGGAAACAATCACCACTAAATGTTTTTAAATCTCTAGTAGGAACAGTATCCTTTGCGTGTCTTTCAACGAAAGCATCATAATCAGCTTTTGTTTCAAATAGCTTAGGAAGTGTTTCTCCACTACTGATTTTTGTTTTCTTTAAATCTTTTAAACGTTCTTTTAAATCATCTATAGTTATTTCTGGAGTTTCCAAAGATGCATAGGCAGCACCAGTTGCAACTAATAGGTGAGCATCTTCAGGAACAATAATTTCATCATCTTTTAAGTGTAATGTTTCAATGAATCTTTTTCTAAGTTCTGGTAAATAATTTAGTGGACCTCCTAGGAATGCTACGTTTCCTCTGATTGGACGTCCGCAAGCAAGTCCTGAAATAGTTTGATTAACAACTGCTTGGAAAATAGAAGCAGCTATATCTTCTTTTCTTGCACCTTCATTAAGTAATGGTTGAATATCTGTTTTTGCAAATACACCACATCTAGAAGCGATAGGGTATAGTGTTTCATATCCTTTTGCATATTCATTAAGACCTTCAGTATCTGTATTTAAAAGTGAAGCCATTTGGTCTAAGAATGCACCAGTACCACCAGCACAAGAACCATTCATTCTTTGCTCAATAAACTTCTTGAAATAAATTATTTTTGCATCTTCGCCACCAAGCTCAATTACAACATCAGTTCTTGGAATTAATTTTTCTACAGCGCTTTTACAAGAGATAACTTCTTGAATAAAGCTTACATTTAATGCTTTAGAAATATCTAATGCGCCAGAACCTGTAAGTGATATTGTAAGTCTATAGCCAGGATACATTTTAATGATTTCTTGAAGTAAGTCATACATAGTTGTTTTTGTATCAGAAAAATGACGACGATAGTCTTTATATATAACATTGTTCTCTGTATCTAATATTACTATTTTTACAGTTGTTGAACCTATATCAAGTCCAATATGTATTAATTTTTTCATTTTACAACCTCTTTTTTATATTCAATAGCAGTCTATATCTTATAAAAAATTATTAGAAAAGTCAAGACCTTTTGAGCCCGTAATGTTTTCAAGAATTGTCATGTTTACTTTTTACATATTTCATAGTATAATAATCTAAGTCTATAAATAAGAAAGAAGTATATAAGGAATATATTTATGAATGTAAAATTAAATGATGATGAAAGAATAGATGATCTTGAATACAAGAATTTAAAAATCATTCAAAAAAAAGACGGATTTAAATTTGGAATAGATAGCGTACTACTTACTGGTTTTGCAAAAAAGATGAAAGCTGGTTCTACAGTTGTAGACTTAGGTTCAGGAACTGGTGTGATTTCTCTATTACTATCTAAGAAGACTAAAGCTAAAAAAATATATGCAGTAGAAATTCAAGATACCATAGCAGAGATTGCAAAAAGGAATGTCCAAATGAACGACATTGAGAATATAGAGGTTTTGAATATAGATCTAAAGAATATTAGCTCAAAAATAAAAAAAGAGTCTATGGACATTGTCGTGACAAATCCACCATATAAAAAATTAAATAGTGGACTTCTATCAGATGATGAAGTAAATTTAATATCAAGACATGAATATAAGTGTAATTTAGAAGATGTTATAAAGTGTGCTAAATACCTACTAAAAGATAAGGGCGAACTTTATATGGTTCACAGAGCAGAAAGACTAGTTGATATTATGAGTCTTATGAGAGCATACAAAATTGAACCAAAACTAATTAGATTTGTATCATCAAAAGTAGGAGAAAAACCTACAATGATATTGGTAAAAGGTGTAAAAAACGCAAATGAATTTTTAAAAATAGAAGACCCATTATACATATACAATGAAGATGGAACATACACAGATGAGATATATGATATTTATGAGAAGGAGAAAAAATAATGCAAGGTAAGTTATATTTGGTTGCAACACCAATTGGAAACTTAGATGATATTACATTAAGAGCATTAAAAGTATTAAAAGAAGTTGATGTAATAGCTGCTGAAGATACAAGACATACTTTAGGTTTATTAAATCATTTTGAAATTAAGAAACCACTTATTAGTTATTACAAAGAAATAGAAAAAGAAAAAAGTGATTCAATAATTGAACTTCTAGAAGAGGGAAAGAATGTAGCTGTTGTATCTGATGCAGGTACTCCAGGTATATCTGATCCGGGTGAAGAAATAGTTAAAAAGTGTATTGAAAAGGGAATAGATATAATTCCAATTCCAGGAGCATGTGCCTTTGTAAATGCATTAATAGCATCTGGATTTTCAACAAGAGAATTCATATTTGTTGGATTTTTATCAACAAACAGAAGAGAAAAAGTGGAAAAACTAGAGGAATTAAAACTAGAAAAGAGAACAATAATACTATATGAAGCTCCTCATAAATTAAAAAACACTCTTGAAACTATTAAAGAAGTACTAGGAAATCGTAATATAGTTTTAGCTAGAGAACTTACAAAAGTATATGAAGAGTTTATTAGAAAAACTGTAGATGAAGTATTAGAAAATATTGATGAATATAGGGGAGAATTTGTAATTCTAATTGAAGGAAGTAGTATTGGAAAAAAAGAAGTAGAACTTTCAAACTTAAATAATATGTCAATAGAAGAACACTACAAATACTACGAAGACCAAGGTTTAGACAAAAAAGAAATAATTAAGCAAATAGCAAAAGATAGAAACGTACCTAAAAATGACATCTATCAAATGTTTTTATAAAATAAAAAAGTATATACGATTTGTATATACTTTTTTTATATTTTAATTATTCTTCCAGGATAATCTCTGCTAGCAACAGAGATTTTTATTTTTGATGTATCAATGTTGTTATCAATTAATGTGTCTGTAACTGTTTGATACGCAAGTTCTGGGAAATTATTTTCTTTACTTAAATGTCCTAGCATAACTTCTTTTAAATCTTTTCCAACAAGATAAGAAATTGTTTGTGCTGCAGTATTATTTGATAAGTGTCCAAGTGGACCTTTAATACGTTCCTTAAGCTTGTATGGATATTTTGATACTTGAAGTATTGAAGGATCATAATTAGATTCTAACAATATAAATGAGCTATTTTCTAAGTTGTTCATAATAACATCATTTACATGACCACAGTCTGTTGCGATACTTAATTTCTTCTTGCCGTTATCTATTGAGAAACCGCAAGGATTAACCGCATCATGTGGTATGTCAAAAGGATGTATATTTAAATCTTTAAAGTTAAAATCTTTATTGTTTTTAAATTCATTAAAGATATTCTCGTTTATAGAACCTTTAAATGCTTTCTTAATTTCTAACAATGTATCTTTATTAGCATAGATTGGAATATTGTATTTGTCAGAAACAATTTTTAACCCTTTAATATGATCTGAATGTTCGTGTGTAATAAAAATAGCATCAATGTCTTCGATACTAGTATTCAAAGATATTAATGCTTCAGACAATTTTTTACAACTCACACCACAATCTATAAGAATTTTACTTTCATTAGATTCTATAAATAGAGAATTTCCTGAGCTTCCGCTATATAAGCTGCAAAACTTTAACATATTATTCCTCTATTCTTTCGATTTTTGCTCCGAGTTTTTTAAATTTCTCTTCTATATTTTCATAGCCTCTGTCAATATGATTAATGTTATATATTTCAGTAACACCATCTGCAACAATACCAGCTATAATAAGTGCTGCTCCAGCTCTTAAATCTGTAGCATATACAGGAGCACCTTGAAGTTTTTCTACACCTTCGAAAACAGCTTGTTTTCCAGAAGGAGTGATTTTAGCTCCCATTTTATTTAATTCTGCAGTATATTGGAATCTAGATTCCCAAATACTTTCAGTTATATAACTAATACCATCTGCAGTAGATAATACAACACCCATTTGAGGTTGTAAATCTGTTGGGAAACCAGGGTATGGAAGAGTTTTAATATTTGCTTTATGTGGTCTATCTGTACACCATACTCTTAAATGATCTCCGTTTGATACAACATGTCCACCGATTTCAATAACTTTTGCTGTAATTGACTCCAAGTGCTTAGTAATACAATTCCTGATTGTAATATCTCCTCTTGAAGCTACAGCAGCCATCATAAATGTTCCGGCTTCTATTTGATCAGGAACTACAGAATATGTAGCATTTCCTTTTAATTCTTGTACACCATTTATTTTTATAACGTCTGTACCGGCACCACGGATATCTGCACCCATAGTGTTTAAGAAGTTTGCAACGTCAACTATGTGTGGTTCTTTTGCTGCGTTATCAATTATTGTTGTTCCTTCAGCAAGAACACTTGCAAGCATGACATTAATCGTTGCACCTACTGATACAACGTCCATATAAATATTTGTTCCAACTAATTTATCAGCTTCAGCAGTAATATTTCCATTTGCAACAGTAATATTTGCTCCTAATGCTTCAAAACCTTTAATATGTTGATCTATTGGTCTTTGACCAAGATTACATCCTCCAGGAGATCCAACTTTTGCTTTTTTAAGTCTTCCAAGTAAGGCTCCAATTAAATAATAAGAAGCTCTAAATTTACTTGTTATTTCTAAAGGTGCTTCGTGAGAAGTAATTTCTCTAGTATCAATAGTAACTTCATGTAAGTTAATCCATTTAACTTTAGCACCTAGACTTTTTAATATATCTACATATAATTTAACATCACTAATGTTTGGTAAATTTTCAATTGTACATACACCATTGACAAGAAGTGTCGCAGGAATTATAGCAACAGCTGCATTCTTGGCACCACTGATTGTAACATCACCTTTAAGTGGTGTACCACCAGTTACAACTAATTTTTCCATCTGTACCCCCGTGTTTTATAAAGTCAAATATACTCAACTCGAAATATATCACATAATTTAATTATTTACAATATATTTTTGTCTTTTGAGATAGTAACGTGTAAATAAATATACACTAATTTTATAAAAAAGACAAATAATGAACACAAAAAAATCACAATTATAAAATAATATTTAGGTACTAAAAGGATTGACAAAATTGTTTTGTTCCGTAGTACAAAGGTTGTCTTTATTAATATTGACTATCAAGGTTAATTGTTATATTATTAGGGCAGTCTTTATTTATTATGCGTAATTAAAGAAAGGAGATTGCATGATGAGCGAGAAGCTTGAAAAAGTGAAAGAATTATTGAAGAAAAACAAACAAGAACACTTATTAATGTTTTACGATAAGCTTGACAAAAACAAAAAAGAAGAGTTACTTGATCAAATACTAAATATAGATTTTGATCTAATGAAAGAATTATACGAAAACGCTAAAAACCCAGTTGATTTTAAGAAAGTAACAATAGAACCAATTGAGCATGTTGACAAATCAAAGATAACAGTTAATGAAAGAGAAAGCTTTAATAAAAAAGGTATTGAGGCAATCAAGTATAATAAACTTGCTGTAGTAACTATGGCGGGCGGACAAGGAACAAGACTTGGACACACAGGGCCAAAAGGAACATATATTTTTGATCCAGAAAATAATAAATCAATTTTTGAAGCTTTATGTGACACTATTAAGGACGCATGGAAAAAGTATGATACTGTTATTCCATGGTACATAATGACAAGTAAAGAAAATAACAAAGCCACAGTAGATTTCTTTGAAGAAAAGAACTATTTTGGATATCCAAAAGAAGCAATTAAGTTCTTTGTTCAAGGACAATTACCAATGGTTTCTTTAACAGGAAAGATTCTTCTTACAGAAGAGGGACTAGTTAAAGAAGCAGCTAATGGACATGGTGGTACACTTCAATCTCTAGAAAAAGAAGGAATTCTTAAAGAGATGGAAGATAATGGAATTGAATGGGTATTTATAAATGGTGTAGATAACGTATTAGTAAAACCAGTTGATCCATTATTAATGGGTATGTCAATTAGCAACAAAGTACTAGGAGCAGTTAAATCAATAGAGAAAACAGATCCAAAAGAAAAAGTTGGTGTTTTCTGTAGAAAGAATAAAAAAGTAGGTGTTGTTGAATACACTGAAATAACAGATGAGATGGCGAACTTAAGAGATGATTATGGTTCTTTAGTATATGGAGATGCAAATGCTATCTTCCACTTATACAATATTAAAGGATTAGAAAAAGTTGCAGAATGCAAGTTGCCATATCATACAGCAGTTAAGAAAGCTACATATATTGATGAACATGGTAAATTAATTGAAGGAGATAAACCAAATGCATACAAATTTGAAATGTTTATCTTCGACTCATACGAAATGTTTGATGATGTAGTAGTACTAAGAGTAAAAAGAGAAGAGGAGTTCGCTCCTATTAAAAATAAAGAAGGACAAGATAGTCCAGAAACTGCAAGAAAGTTGTATAAAGATTATATGAATAAAGTAGAATATCACAAAAAATATAAAGATTGGACAACAAATCCTATATTTGATGAAGCAACTAGAAACGAATTATTAACAGTAGCAGGAAATGAAGAAGAAATCAAAGATAGATTTTATAAAGATTTAGAGTTTGGTACAGCTGGATTAAGAGGAGTAATTGGTAACGGTACAAACAGAATGAATAAATATACAGTTACTAAAGCTACTCAAGGTTTAGCAAACTACATTCTTAAAAAAGGAACAGAATCAAAAGGTGTGGTTATAGCTTATGATTCTAGAAATAAATCATTCGAATTTGCACAAGATACAGCATTATGCTTAAATGCAAATGGAATTAAAACATATCTATTTGAATCATTAAGACCAGTTCCAGTATTATCATTTGCAGTAAGAGAACTAGGATGTACAGCTGGTGTTATGATAACAGCAAGCCACAATCCACCAGAATATAACGGATATAAAGTATATTGGGATGATGGAGCACAAATAGTATCTCCAGTAGATAAAGAAATTATTTGTGAAGTAAACAAAGTAAAAGATTATTCATTAGTAAGAAGTATCAGTTTAGAAGAAGCTGAAAACTTAAGACTATACAATATCGTTGGTAAAGGATTAGATAAGTTATATCTAAGTACTATTAAGAAGTTAGTATTAAATCCAGATGTTATTAAAGAAATGTCAGATTCATTAAATATTGTTTATACACCACTACATGGTACAGGAAATGTTCCAGTACAAACAGTACTTTCTGAATTGGGATTTAAGAACGTATTTGTAGTTCCAGAACAAGAATTACCAAATGGAAGCTTCCCAACAGTAGACTATCCAAACCCAGAAGATATTAAAGCATTTGATTTAGCATTAAAATTAGGAGAAAAAGTAGATGCAGATGTAATTCTAGCTACAGATCCTGATGCAGATAGATTAGGTGTTTTAGCAAAAGATAGTAAAACAGGAGAGTATAAAACTTTCACAGGTAATATGTCAGCATTATTGATAGCTGAGTATATATTATCTCAAAGAAAGGAAAAAGGCTTACTTTCAGATAATGGAGCTTTAATCTCTACAATAGTTTCATCTAACTTAGCAAATGCTATAGCAAAAGAATATAAATTAAAATTCATTGAAGTACTTACAGGATTCAAATATATTGGTGAACAAATCAAATTATTTGAACAATCAGGTAAATACACATATGAGTTTGGTTTTGAAGAGAGTTATGGATGCTTAGTTGGAACACATGCTAGAGACAAAGATGCTGTTACAGCAGTTATGATTCTTTGTGAAGCTGCAGCATATTATAAGAAAAAAGGATTAACTTTATGGGATCAAATGATTAAGATTTATGAAAAATATGGATTCTATAAAGAAGGTATCTCTACTATTACTTTAAAAGGTGCTGACGGAGCTAACAAGATTAAAGAAATAATGAATAATATAAGAGAAAATCCACCAAAGAAATTAGGCGGATATAAAGTAATTGCAAGACGTGACTACAAAGAAAATAAAGTAGTTAATGTAGAAACTGGAAAAGAATCAAAGACTGGTCTTCCAAATTCAAATGTTTTATATTATGACCTAGAGGATAATGCATGGTGTTGTGTAAGACCATCAGGAACTGAGCCTAAGATTAAGTTCTATATGGGAGTTAAAGGTAATTCAATGCAAGATGCAGAGAAGAAGTTAGAAGCACTTAAAGAAGATATGTTAGCATTATCAGAAAAAAAATAGTTTAATATGTGTGAGAAGAAGAATTTTTTAAAATTCTTCTTCTTTTTTATTGCATTATGTTGAAATTAGATTTACAATAGAGATATCAAAAATATATGTAACGCTTGAAAATAGGGCAAGAGATAAATTTTTAAAAAATTAAAAAATATTTAAAAAATTGTTGACAACCCCTGAAAAATAGTGTATTATATAAAAGCAGTTGCATTTTTGAAGCGACTGCTTTGGTGTATGGGCTATTAGCTCAGGTGGTAGAGCACTTGACTTTTAATCAAGTTGTCCCGCGTTCGAGTCGCGGATAGCTCACCAAACTTTTATGGCCCCTTGGTCAAGCGGTTAAGACATCGCCCTTTCACGGCGGAGACATGGGTTCGATTCCCGTAGGGGTCACCAAATAATACATATGCCACTTTAGCTCAGCTGGTAGAGCAACTGACTTGTAATCAGTAGGTCGTCCGTTCGATCCGGACAAGTGGCTCCATTGATTAAGGCTAGTATTTCAGTAGATTTACTAGTCTTTTTCTTTTACTATTAATTTATTGACTACTAAATTTTTCTAGAATATAATAAGAAAAAAACTAGAGGATAATAATATGGATAATATGTTTAATTTTAACAAGGTAGTTCTTATTACAGGAGCTAGCCGTGGAATTGGTAGAAGAATAGCATATGAACTTGCTGTCAAGGGGTATACTGTTATAGCAAACTGCAATAAATCTGGTGAAGCTGCTATTGAACTTGAACAAGAAGTAAATAAAAAAGGAAAACAAATCGAGATTTATAAAGCAGATGTTTCTCAAAGAGATCAAGTTAGAGAAATGGTTCAATATGTTATCAATAAGTATGGAAAAATTGATGTTTTAATTAATAATGCGGGAATAAGTCAAACAAAACTATTTACAGATTTAACTGATGAAGACTGGGAGACAATGCTTAGAACAAATTTATATTCCGTTTTCTATGCTACACAAGAAGTAGTAAAAAACATGCTTATGTATAAAGAAGGATGCATTATAAATATGTCTTCAGTATGGGGAATGATAGGTGGTTCAATGGAAGTACATTATAGTGTAGCTAAAGCAGGTATGGATGGATTAACTAAAGCTTTAGCTAAAGAATTAGGACCATCAGGTATAAGAGTTAATTCAATTGCACCTGGAATAGTAGATACTGATATGAACTCAGATTTAACAGATAAAGAATTAAAAGACATAGAAAATGAAATACCACTTGGAAGAATTGGACAACCGATTGACATATCTAGATGCGTAGAATGGTTAATTGAAGATAAATATACAACAGGCCAAGTAATTTCACCAAATGGTGGATGGGTAATAGTATAAATATAATTGATAATAAAAAAGCTCATAGCAAACGCTATGAGCTTTTATTTATCTTCATTTTTTAAATAACTATCGCTAATAATCCTTGGAATCATAATAAATGCTTTGTACATTGCAATTCTAAATTTCTTAAACAAAAGATATGATTTTCTTAATCTTCTAGCCTTCATCACAGGTTTTTGATCAATAACCATAAGTGATTGTTCAGGTGGTTGCAATGTAAATACGTAATCTAAGCTATTATTATCATCTATATTATTTTTATCATCTATAAACTTAAAATTAAATGTATCTTTGTTAATCAAATCTACTTCAACTTGATATCCAAGTTCGCTAAGGACCATTTCTACTTTGGCGCTTTCTTCCCATTTAGGACCGAAGCCATACGAAATAAAGATTCTTTTAGAATTCTCTTGAAATAACTTTCCAGCATAAGAAATCTTTATCTTTTGAAATGGAGTAAGTACATCTGTGTCAAAGAAAATATTTTTAATCTGTTCCATACAAACTCCTAATCGGTTTTCTAAATTGATTATATAGTTATTAAAACTGCAAATCAATAAAGCTGGAACATGTTACTAAAATAATATATTGTAACCTTTTTGTATATGTTTAAAATTAAAAAATCCTACAAATATATCTTTCCGATAATTCTAAAGTCATCTTGATTTTGAATTTTTATCTCAGGAATATCTTTATCATCTGCTTTAAGAATAAATTTTCCTCTCTTGTAAATAAGTCTTCTAATCAAAAATTGATCATTATATTTAAACAATCCAACTTCTTTATTAGAAATTAATCCATTAAACTCGACAAAAACATAAGTGTTTTCTCTTAGAAGAGGAGCCATAGAGTTGTCTGGTACTTTATACGCAAATGAGGCTTTTGAATATTCTGATGGGCAAATAATATAATCATCTAAATTTGAAATCGCAGGAACATAGTTAGTAGATAAATAATTTATATAACCATATTCTTTTTGCTCTGGTGAAAGTTCTTTATCATAAGTATAAAGTAACTGTTGGTATGGAACATTTAGGGCTGATGCGATAGCTTGAAGAGCTTTGTGACTTGGGTTCCTTTCTCCTTTTTCAATGTGAGTTAAGTGGCCTATATTTATGTCTGTTAGTTCTGCAAGTTTTGTCTTTGTGATTCCTTTTTCTTTACGAATCTTCGCAATAATGCTTCCAATCATAATAATTTCAACATCTCCTTCTTTATTTAAGGTTATTATATATATAAAAAAATTTGTTGTCTAGTAGTTTTTGTTCTCAAAAATTTTTGTGAAATATTGAATAAAAAATATACATATGATAATATTTAAAATGTATATTTGCCTAAGGGAGGAACAAAAGATGTCTTCGTTCGAAAATGATGAAAATCAAGAAGAAAAAAATGAAAAAGAAGAAATAATTTTAGAAGAAAACGAAAGTCAAAATGAAAAAATAGATGAAAATTTTACTCAAAATGATGCTAATTTACATAATTCTGGAAAACAGGGTCAAACTGATGGGACAAGCGACTTTGAAGGGCAAAATTTGGGTGGAAAAAAGAAGAAGAGACATAAGAAGCAAAAGTATACGGAGAAGGAGTCTTTGGAAGATCTTTCTGCAAAAAACGATGAAAAAAATGAGAGCCAAAATGAAGAATCAAAAGAAGAGTCAAATTTTGATGAAAATGAGCCTGAAAATGTAACAAAAGTTGATGTTAAAGAGAGTAAAAAGGAAGCAAAGAAAAAGACAGATTTAGTAGAGATGCCTAAGAGCGAGGTCCTAATTCAAGAGGAACAAAATGCTAAATCTTATAAGATGATAAATGTAACATTGATAGTAATTTTGATAATTGTGTTTTCATTCCTTTATGCATTTATAAATATGGCATCTAATAAAATGCTTCGTGGAATTTCTATCGAGAATATAGATGTATCAAATTTAAGTTTTGAAGAGGCAAAAGTAAAAATTTCAGAAGCAGTTGATTTAAAACTTGCCAATGAATCAGTTTTATATTTAAACGGAGGCGAGAATGAATTTGAAGAAAAAGTTCTTCCTTCACAAATAAATGCTACATATAATATTGATGAAATTTTAGCAAAAGCATATAAACTTGGAAGATCACCTAATATATTAGTAAATAACTATACAATAATAACAACAGCATTATTTAAGAAAAACTATGATTTAACTTTTTCATACAATGAAAGTGCATTAGACTCAATTGTTCAAGATATTGATTCTAAGATACCAGGTAGAATGGTAGAGTACAATTACAGTATTGATGAAGATGAACTTACAATTTCAAAAGGTAAATCTGGAATCATAGTTGATGTTGATTCATTAAAAAATAAAATTTTAGATGAAATAAAAAGCAGAGATTTGACAAAAATTTTAGAAACAGGAAACTCAGAAATTGCTAGAATAGAAATTCCTGTAAATGAGGCAGAGCCTCAAAAAATAGATTTAGATAAAATATATAGCGAGATATATAAAGAGCCAGTAAATGCTTATTATGAGAAACAACCCTTCAAGATTTATCCTGAAGAAAACGGTATAGATTTCGCAATAACACTTGCTGAAGCAAAAGATCTTTTAAAAGAAAACAAGGATGAATATGTGATTCCACTTAAGGTAATTGTTCCTGAAGTTACAATGGATCAAATAGGAGATGAAGCATTCCCAGATCAACTATCACAAGCTTCTACAAGATACGATGCAAGTAACAGAAACAGAAGTAGAAACCTAGAAATTGCAGCAGGAAAGATTGATGGAAAAGTACTTCTTCCAGGTGAAGAATTCTCATTCAATGGGGTAGTTGGAAAGAGAACTGTAGAAGAAGGATATAGAGATGCAAAGATATATTCAAACGGACAAGTAGTTGATGGTTTAGCAGGTGGTATTTGTCAAATATCATCTACACTTTATAATGCAGCTTTGCTTGCAAATCTTGAAATAACACAAAGAAGAAATCATTATTTTAAAACTTCATATATAGCAGCAGGTCGTGATGCAACTGTAGTTTGGGGTTCAATTGATTTTAAATTTAAGAATTCAAGAAAGTATCCAATAAAGATAAAAGCATCAGTACATAGTGGAGTTGCAGAATTTAAAATATTTGGTATTAAAGAAGAAAAAGAATATGAAATAAGTATTTTGCCAGTAATAACATCGACAATACCATATTCTACACAAGTAATAGATGATCCAACATTAGCTCCAGGACAGACAGTTGTTCAACAAGGTGGTATGAATGGATATAGAGTAACAACATATTTAGAGAAAAAATATAATGGACAAGTAGAGTCTAAAGAAGTTATAACTAGTGACACATATAAAGCTATGACAAAGATTATAAGAAGAGGACCTTAAAAAGAGAATAAAAAAAAGAACCTACTTAAAAAGTAGATTCTTTTTGGTGGGTCATCAGGGGATCGAACCCTGGACCTTCAGATTAAGAGTCTGCTGCTCTACCAACTGAGCTAATAACCCATGTCGTCCAAAGACTTACTTATTATATGAGATTTAAATTGATTTGTCAATAATTATTTAAATAAAAGAAAATGAGGAAAATATTATGATTGATATGCATTGCCATATATTACCTGGTATTGATGATGGATCTTCAAACATCGATGAATCAATCCAGATGATAAAAGAGGCCAGGGATTGCGGTTATAATGTCCTTTATTGTTCTTCACATTATTATGAACCTCATTATGTGAGCTCAAAAGAAAAGAACTTAAAACTAATAAAAGAGCTTGAAGAGGAACTAAAAAAAGAAGAGATAGATGTTAAACTAATTCCCGGAAATGAAATTTATTTAAATGAAAATAGTCTTTCTAATTTAAAAGCTGGATTAATATCTACTATGAATGATTCAAAGTTCATTCTAATTGAACTACCATTAAATCAGGAGTTATTGTCAGCAAAGAAATTAGTTGAAGAATTAATAGATGAGAAATATGAAGTTATAATTGCTCATCCAGAAAGATATTCATATGTTCAAAAGAATACTGATTATCTTTTAGAATTTTTGAATGTAGGTGCTTATTTCCAAGCAAACTATGCTAGTATAACAGGTTTATATGGAACAAAAGCACAAAAGACAGTAAAAGAACTTTTAGATAGAAGATTGATTCAATTTTTAGCATCAGATTGTCATAAGCCTCAAACAATATATAAAAACATGGAAGAAATAAGAAATACACTTATCTCAACAGTCGATAATAATGAGTATTTGAAGGATATAAGTGTACTAAATCCTAGAAATTTATTACTTAATAAAGCAATTATTGTAGAAGAACCAAAACCAAAAGAAGAAAAAGGTTTTTTTGGAAAATTGTTTAAAAAATAATTTGAAAAAAAGTGGTTGAAAATTACGGGTATCTAAATTATAATTATTTAGAACACTAATGAAAAGTGAAAGAAGAAAGGAACAACAAATGGAAGAAATTGATTTAAAAAGAATGTCAAAGACATTTTTCTCACTAAAATGGTGGATTATGATTATTATCATTCTATCATGTGTTGCAGGATATTGTTATTCTTACATATACAAGAATCCTAAATATAAAGCAGATTCAACTATCGTACTAACACAGATAGTAAGTGATTCTAGTCAAACACAGACAAATGAGTCAATTACGACATCAGATATCACAATTAATAAGAGTTTAGTAAAGGATTACTACAAAATCATCACTAACAGTTCAGTATTAAAAGAAGTTTTAGTAGAACTTGATCTTCACTATACTGAAAACCAATTAAAGAAGATGATTAATGTTATAAACGATGTAGATTCATCATCAGTTTTAACAATTGAAGTATCTAGCGAAAATCCTGAAGAAGCTCAAAAGATAACAAATAAAGTTGCACAATTATTTACTAATAAGGTAGAAGAAGTATATAAGATTAACAACGTTAATATCTTAAATGAAGCAGAACTTCCAGAAGAACCATACAATATAAATCATACAAAAGATTTATTGATGTTCTTTGTACTTGGTGTATTTGCATCAGGAGCTTTAGTATTATTAGTATATATGCTTGATACAACAATCAAAGAGGATGTCGACATAGAATCTTCTGTTGGATTACCATTAATTGGTATTATTCCTTTAAATGTTAATGATATAAATAAAAGAAAGAATAAAAGAAACAGTTCTGAAGTTAAGCTTTTAGAAGAATCAAGAATTCATTCTAGTGAAGCATTTAGAACATTAAGAACAAATCTTACATTCTCACAAAAGAATAGAAATATGAAAAACATATTAATGACAAGTTCATTCTCTGGAGAAGGTAAGAGTTATGTTTCAACAAACTTAGCAATTGCATTTGCTAATTCAAATAAGAGAGTTATTTTAGTTGACGCTGATATGAGAAGAGGCGTTCAATATAAGAAATTTAAAATACCAAATTCAAAAGGTTTATCAAATGCCTTAACAGAATTAAAAGCAATAAACTTTGATACAGTTTCTAAATACATTAAAGAAACAAAAGTACCAAACGTACATGTTATTACAGCTGGTGATACACCAACTAACCCATCTGAGCTTATTTCTTCAAGTAAGATAGCAAGAATAATTGAAGTATTAGACAATATGTATGATATAGTAATTATCGATGGTACACCTTCAATATTAGTATCAGATAGTATTGCACTCGCAAAATACGTAGACAACATCATAGTTGTTACAGAGTACAAACAATCTAAGATTGAAAATGTTAAAAAGGTTAAAAAAGCATTTGAAAATGTTAGTACAGTTTCAATTGGAGCAGTTATAAATAAAGTTCCACGTGAAGAAAGTTCATATGGTAATTACTACTATGGTGAAAAGAACTCAGAGAAATTAAAAGAAGAACAAAGATATATTTCTGTTAAAGAAATCGTAGAAGATGCTAAGAATAGAAAGCCTACTTCAGCAATGGATTATGTGGCAGAAATTCAAGAAGAGGAAGAGACTCAAGGAGAAGGTTCAACAGAAATAGGAGCTGTAAAAGAATATACAGGTGGCCAACCAAGAGGCGGACTTGTAGAATACAAGATAGAAAACATATATAATGAAATTAGTTCACTAAAATCAATATTTATAAAATACATGATGATGAATAGTGAAAATGCAATTTCTAAAGAAGAGTTTAATGAACTTAAGAAATCAATGGAAAGCTTAAAAGTAATTGAATCAAAACAAGATGATTATTCAAAAGAAGTTAAAGCTGAAATTGAAGAACTTAAAAACATTACTCAAAACTTAGTTGAAGAAAAAAAGAAAAACGATGAAAAGATCAAGAAATTCATCGAAGATTACAGAAACAGATTTTAATATATATTGAAGCTCATAAACTTATTTGGTTTATGGGCTTCTTTTTTATTGAAATAATTAAGAACTTGTGATATATATTCTTTAGGTCTTTTTTTATGCTTGTAAAAGAAGATTATAAGAAAACGAAAAAACAAGAGAATAAAAGAGATAAATTGAGTATTGATAAACTTTTCTTTTAAAAATTAAAAATTGATTATAAAGTCAATTTTAATATAGAATAAAAGGTATAGAGAATACTGATTAAAGGGATGTGTTTAAAATAGGTATCTTAAAAAGCTTAGTAATTCACCTAAGAACGTCTATAAGGCTGATATTTATTATTTTAATTTCACTTCTAATCATTGGATTTCTAATCTTTATCGTATATAAACCAATGTACAAAGTTAGCTTCCAAGGCAGTGAAATTGGTTACACAGAAGACAAAAGGGAATTACAAAATAAAATTAATAATTACATAGAAAAAGGTGATAGTAAAACTGTTGCTTTCGTCGATGTTGAAGATAAACCAGAATACACTATGTGCTTAATCAAGAAAGGTTTAGTAGCAAATGATAATGAGATTTTTAATATCATTATTTCATCTGGTACACCTTACTATAAGTACTATGCTATTATGGAAAAGGGTGAAGAAAAATACTATGTTTCTTCATATGCAGAATGCGAAGAAGTTATTGCAGAACTTAAGAATAAAGACAGTAAAAACCAAGATGATGTAACATACTCACTAAAGTATGAGCCAGAACTAAAAGATTTTACTGATACAGCTACAATAGTTTCTGCATTATACGTAAAAAAACCAGTTGTTAAAAAATCTTCAAAGATTAGTACTTCAACAACAATTAACTACTCAAAAGTTAGTTTAGGAATATCATTAATAAGACCAGTAAATGGTTCAATCACATCAAGATTTGGTGCATCAAGTTATAGAAGATCATCTAGACATACAGGCCTTGATATAGCAAATTCAAAAGGTACTCCAATCAAAGCCGCAGCAGGAGGAACAGTATCATATGCATCATGGAAAGGATCATATGGAAACTTAATTGTTATAGACCATGGTGGAGGAATCCAAACATACTATGGACATTTAAGTAGTATTGGTGTTAGTGTAGGACAAAGTGTTGGACAAGGCCAAGTAATTGGTGCTATGGGTTCAACAGGTAACTCAACAGGACCACACTTACACTTTGAAATAAGATCTGGTGGAGTTGCTTTAAACCCACAAAATTATTTATATTAAAAAGTTAAAAATTACGAGGAGATATGCTAAAATATCTCCTCATTTTTTTGCCTAAAATAATGGTTAAAAACTTACTTAAATATCTTGAAAAAATCGCCTTATCATAATATAATGTAGCAAGGTATAATATATTAATCCGTAAGGAAAAATGGAGGTTAAGGATTATGGCTATCACTAAAGAAAAAGGCTTTTGGATTTTATTAATATTCTTACTAGCTGGTATCGTAATAGGAGGACTATTAGGACAGCTTGCAGAGAATGTTACTTGGCTTAAATGGCTAAACTATGGAATGGATTTTGGCCTTTCAGATCCAATAGCACTTGACCTTAAGGTATTGAAATTAACATTCGGACTTACAATTCATATAAGCATGGCATCAATTGTAGGAATGGCAATTTCAATCTTAATCTATAAAAAGTTTTAAGAGGAGTTATTAATGTCATCATTTTTTGTTACTAATTTTGGAATTGATTTAGGAACAGCAAATACTTTAGTATACATTCCCGGAAAAGGAATTGTATACAGAGAAGCAACTGCTATAGCAATTGACGAAGAAACTGGAAAAGTCATTGCGATTGGTAACAAAGCAAAAGAAATGATTGATAAAACTCCAAGTAATATTAAAGCAATTAGACCTCTAAAAGAAGGTGTAATAGCTGATTTTACAGCAACAAAGTTAATGCTAAGAGAGCTTTTAAGTCTTATCTTTTCAAGATTTAAAACATTAAAACCAAGCGTAATAGTTGGAATACCTCTTTTAATAACTGAAGTTGAAAAAAGAGCAGTTAAAGAATCTTTAATTGCAGCTGGAATGAGAGAAGTTGAGCTTGTCGAAGAATCAATAGCATCTGCAGTAGGATCTGGAATAGATATTTCAGAAGCAAAAGGTAAAATGATAGTTGATATCGGTGGTGGAACTACTGAAATAGCAGTTTTATCATTAGGAGGTATAGTAAATACTCAATCAATTAAAATTGCAGGTGATAAATTTGATGAAGACATTATTAAGTTTGTTAAAAGAAAATATGGTGTAGAACTTGGAGCAAAGACAGCAGAAAGATTAAAAAAAGAAATTGCTTGTGCCACACCACTTCTTACTACTATTAGTTTGACAGTAAAAGGTAAAGCAATATATACAGGACTTCCTGTAGATGTTGAAGTAACTTCTGAAGACATGGAAAAAGCATTAAGAGAATCACTTAAAAAGATTGGTGAAGAAATAAAGAGCACAATAGAAAACACTTCTCCAGAACTTGTATCAGACATAATGGATACAGGTATAATTCTTACAGGAGGAGGAGCGCTAATTAAAAACATAGATGAGTATGTATATAATGCAACTCGAATTCAAACTTTTATAGGAGAAAACCCATTAGATTCTGTAGCTGTGGGAACAGGACTAATGTTAAACCCAAAAAGTTCTAGAAAAGGAATGAAGATAAATGAATAGAAATAAGCAAACTGAAATTTTTGGAATAATTATTACTGTTGTTTTACTTATTCTACTTATATTCTTATCAAATGTTGAAGCGGGAAAATTAAGTTTCTTAGAAACTGCAGTAAGCAAAGTATTTAATCCGATTCAAAAGACATTTAATGATTTAAATAATAAGATTCATAAGAATGAAGAATACTTTAGAAATTATGATCAAATAAGAGAAGAAAACGAAGCTCTAAAAGAGGAAAATTCAGCACTTCTTGAGCAATTAAGAGAATTAGAAAGCTTAAAAGCAGATAATGCTACACTTCAAGAATATATGAACTTAACTCAAAAGTATTCTCAATACTCTACAATACCTGCAAATATCATTAGTAGAGATGTAAGTAATTTTGGTAGTAATTTGGTATTAAATGTTGGAACTAATGATGGAGTTCAAGAAAACATGACAGTAATTGCTGACAAAGGCTTAGTTGGACATGTATTAAGCTGTACAGATAAAACTTGCAAGGTACAAGTAATTATTGATTCAGCAAGTACAGTAAGTTGTAATTTGTCAACTACAAATGAGACTATTATTTGTAAAGGAACTCTTGATAATAACCAAGATTTAAGAGCAACATATATTCCTCTTGAAGTAGATTTGATTAAAGGTGATTCAGTTGTAACTTCAGGAGTTGGTGGTATCTACCACAAGGGAATTTTTATTGGAACTATAAAAGAAATCGTAACAACAAATAACGTAACAGATAGATATGCAATTGTTGAACCTGCAGTTGATTTTTCTAAATTAAATGCAGTTCTTGTAATAAAAGATAATTAGAATGAAAGGATAAACATGAAAAAGTTATTAATAATATTATTGTTTGTAGTAATGTTAATAGTAAATTATATCTTGCAAGTGAACTTCTTTAGTAACTTCACTATTGCAGGAATAGTGCCTAATTTGTTTATAATTTTCATTTTATTTGTAAGCTTATATTCAAACAGTTTTATTGGGCAAATGTTTGCAGTAATAACTGGTTTGATGCTTGATTTTTTATATGGAAATGTTGTTGGGGTAACACCAGCAATGTTATGCGTTATAGCATATCTTGCAGGTTACTTTGATAAAAACTTTTCTAAAGAAAGTAAGATAACAATTTTACTTATGGTATTAGGATCTACAATAATCTTTGAATTTGGTAGATATTTCCTATTATCAGCAATAGAAGGATACAAGGCAAACTATTTAGTTTGTATCAAAATAATACTTATAGAAGCACTTTACAACGTACTTCTAACAATAATAATCTATCCATTTATGCAAAAGATTGGATACGCAATAGATAGAGTATTTAAAAAAGAGAATATATTAACAAGATATTTTTAAATAAAAGTAGGTGAAAAAGCTGAAAAAGAAAACTGAATTAGAACGTACAAATTTAAGATTTAACTTCATTACGATGGTTGCATACATGATTGGTGCTATTATTCTAATTCAATTATTTAATCTTCAAATTCTAAAAGGAGACAGTTATAGAAATTCATCTAATACTAATCTGACAAGAGAGGCTAGAATTGAAGCTACAAGAGGGAATATATTAGATAGAACAGGAAGCGTTTTAGTAAGTTCTGAAATGACATTTTCTATCGAAATGTATAAGACTAAAGTAGAAGATCAAGTATTAAATGATTCTATACTTTTAATGACTAATATACTTGAATCAAATGGAGATACATATATTGATACATTTCCAATAAGTATTAATCCATTTGAATATCACTTTAATTCAGATGAAGAATTAAATGATTGGAAGAAGAAATATAAGATTCCAGAGGCTGCTTCTGCTGAAGAAGCATTCTACATCATGAGAGATAAATACAACATCAAAAGCGAGAACGTAAAAGAAATTAGACAAATTCTTGCAATTAGATATGCAATATCAACAGTTGGATATTCTACTACAAAGTCAATTTCAATATCAAAGAATGTATCTAGAACATCCATAATCCAATTAGAAGAACAATCTAACGATTTGATTGGTATTAATATAATAACAGAACCTGTTAGAGTATATAACATGGGAAGCTTTGCATCACATATTATTGGTTACTCAAGTAGAATTACTAAAAGTAATAAAGAAGAGTTTGAAAGAAATGGAGATAACTATAATTACAGCGTTGATGATAAAGTTGGACAACAAGGCATTGAAAAGGTTTTTGAAGAATACTTAAGAGGAGAAGACGGAGAAAAACAAATCGATATGTCTGTTGATGGTGTTGTAACAGGTGAATATATTTCAAAAGAAGCAATTGGAGGAGCTTCTGTAGTACTTACAATAGATGCTAATTTACAAAGAGTCGCAGAAGAAACTCTAGAAGCAAATATAATGAAAATAAGAGAAGGTGGATTTGGTAAGGCTTATGCAGCAAGAGGAGGCGCAGCTATAGTAACAAATGTTAAAACAGGAGAAATTTTAGCCTTAGCAAGCTATCCAAATTTTAATCCAAATGATTTTTACTTAGGAATGAGTAATGAAACATGGAATGCATATAACAATGATATAACTAAGCCACTTATAAATAAAGCTGTACAAGGTACATATTCTCCAGGCTCTGTATTTAAAATGGTTACAGCAATAGCTGGTTTAGAAACAGGAACAATCACAGGAAAAACAATAGTAGACGACAATGGACCATACTATATTGATGAAGACACTCATCCAGCATGTTGGCTTTGGAATGAGTATGGATATGGTCATAGAAGGCTTAATGTTGTAGGAGCAATAGAAAAATCATGTAACTATTTCTTCTATGATACAAGTATAAAAACAGGTATAGATGAGCTTTCAAGATATGGAAAATACTTTGGACTTGGAAGAAAAACAGGAATAGAACTTACGGGTGAAAAACAAGGAACTATAGCTGAAAGAAGCTTAGGAGATAAATATAATTTTGTGTGGTCAAAAGGTCATACAGCTAACGCTTCAATTGGTCAAGGTTATAATAACTTTACTCCTATACAAATAGCCAAGTATATATCTATGATAGCAAATGGTGGAAAAAGCGTTGATTTGACTATTGTAAAAAACGTGGTAAAATCATCTGGAGTACAGATATCTAGAAGCGAAATAGATGAGTTTGTAAAAAAGAAACTTGGTCTAGAAGATACTGAAGAAGAACACATTGATATATCTGAAGATAACATGAAGTTAATTAGACAAGGTATGAAGTCAGTTACTGATGATGCTGGTGGTACAGCATATTCAGTATTTAGGGGATTCAATATTGAAGTTGGAGGTAAAACAGGATCTGCAGAAACAGGAAAGACAGAAGGAAGTGACATCCATGCATGGTTCGTTGGTTTTGCTCCATATGATGATCCAGAAATTGCAGTTACTGTAATGGTTGAAAATGGAGGACATGGATACTATACAGCTGAAGCAGTTAGAGATATTATGGCAGAATACTTTGGTATGAACGTTCAAAACATTGTAGAAGATATGTCTGTTTCAAGTGAGATGGAATCTTATAGATAAAGGAGTTAAAAAGATGTTGAACAATATTAGAATAACAAGTAATGAAGAAGAGATTACAGTTAATGTTAGTGTAATAGCTGAAATTCATGAAATAATTGGAGAGTTAGAAAATAAAATGAAGGAACTTGAAAACCTTGTAATTAAAACTAATTTCCCAATTAGAGTAACAGGAAAACTATTTACTGAAAACGAGATTGCAGCTATTAAAGAATTAATTAATAAGCATATGGATGTTGAACTTAGATTCGACGACATATCTGATTTATTAGGACTCCACTCTATAAAGAAAACATTTGAAGTTAATACAGAAATAACTGAAACAAAGTTTATTCAAGCATCTATAAGATCAGGTCAAAGACAAGAATATGCTGGCTCAATTGTAATATGCGGAGATGTAAATCCGGGTGCAGAAGTAATAGCTGGCGGAAATATAATGGTAATAGGAAATTTAAGAGGATTAGCTCACGCTGGAGCTAATGGAAATATAAAAGCTATAATATCTGCAAATTGTATAGAAGACACACAAGTAAGAATATCTAATTTAGTAAAAGAAGTTGGAGAGAAAATAGAGAAGTGTCCAGTATGCGAGGTATTAGATAATAACATTATAATTAGTAACAGAAAAACACAATAATTATAGAACTTAGGAAAAACCTACAGGCTAATGTTCCGTTAGGTTGTATGGATTTAATATACGTATGAAAAAGGCAAAATATTTTTGATAAACAAATAACAAAAAGTCAAAAATATTTTGCCTTTTTTTAACTATTTGGCAAATGATGTTTTATAAGTACTGAAAAAATAATGAATATAATAAGAAGAATATTTTGAAAAAATGCCAAAAAATACACAAAAAGTATTGAAAAAGTTTACATAAAGGTTTATAATAGAACTAGTTATGACTTAAATTGGGCAGGTTACACCCAAGTATTAAAAATGTAATGAAAATAATATATTTGGAAGTCTAATAATTAGGGTTTTGATTTCCGTATATTAATTTCTTTTTAAATACTGTGTAATGCTTGAAATATGTACTTATAGGTATTGATTACTTTAATATAAGTAGTAAAATATTTAATATAAGTATAATAATGTCATACTATGTGAAAAAATAAAGTTTTGTTATGGGGGATTTAATATGCTAAAAAACAAATCAATCAAAAAATTGATAGCTTTAGTCCTAATTATCACAATGACATTCGCAGAACCATGCTTTGTAACTAAGGCGATGGCTGCAAGTATCTTTGATGCGTTATACGGCGGAAACGCTGGTAACTCAAGCGTTGAATTTACAGCGACTTTTCAAGATGGTAATAACAGCTTGATCAGTGATGTAAATAATGCTGATATCAAGATTGCAACTAGCGTAAATGTTGTAAACAATGGTTACTTGAAGGATGCAAAAGTGAAATTGATTGAAGCTAGAGAAGGCGAAGGATTAAATTTCAAAGTTCAACCAATGGATGAACTTCCTGACAACCTTCAAGCTGCTGAAGATAATGAATTTGCATTTAAGCAAATCAATTACGAAGATGAAGCAGCTACACTAGAAATTCCTATCGAGTTCAAGTCAGAAGAGTATGTAAATGACAGTGACTTATCAAAAGAATTCCTAGTTGTTTTAACAGGTATTTTCATTGATGATGAAGGTGATGAGAATAAAGTTGAAAAACAATATTCACTAAATCTTTCTTGGAAAGATGAAAGACCAGTTAACATTGAAACATCAGTTGAGAAATACATCGAGTACAAAGATGGAGAATCAAATGGTGTTATCGTTCAAACTTTAGTAAAAGTTGATAGCTCAACAGAAAACAAATCATTACCAGTTAAATCAACTGAAGTTAAAGTTAATTTACCAACAGTTAATGGAGTTCTTCCAAGTGGAGTTGATGTATTAGCAGCTTCAACAAGAGGAACAAATGGTAAAGATGCTGAAAACGTTAAGTTTGATTCAAACAATTGGTACTATGATGAAGCAAATCAACAAGTAACAATCAAAGTTGAAAACGAAAAAGAACTAGTAAAAGTTGATGAATATGCTGATGAATTCTTAAAGGATGCTGAAGCAGAAGTTATCGAAGAAGAAAGATATTATAGCAAAGCAGGACAAGATGAATTCATAATCACATATACATTCGCAAATGTTGGTGATGTTGAAAACGCTGTTGTGTTTAATTCAAATTCAGAAGTAACAATGAAAACTTTTAGTGGTGATAGTTTAAGTGAAAATGAATATGTCGTAACTGCAAATGAAGCAAAATCATTTGAGTTTACTGAACAAACAGGTGATATAGTTTCATATTCAACTTCAACTGAAACTCCAGAAATTTCAAAAGTTTACACATATGCAAATTATAATTCAGACGAGAATTATCAAGTTGAATATAATACAAAGAATATTGTAAACGTATCTTATAAAGATATCGTAGAAGAAATTGTTTTATCAGATGTTGAAACAGCTTACAAATTCAAAGATGGTTCAAAAACTGTTAATAACGATACATACTACAAAGAGGTATCTGTTGATAGAGATAACTTAGTTGATATCTTAGGAGATCAAGGAAAAGTTGATATCTTAGATGAAAACGGTAATGTCGTTGGAACTATGAATGCTAGCAGTATCACAGATGAACAAAACAAAATCACAATGAGCTTTAACCAAAAAGTTTCAAAATTAACTTATAAGATTAGTAATCCTATAAGAGAAGGAAACTTAGTAATCAATACAGTTAAAGTTTCAGAAGATTCAAGTTTAACAAGAGATGAATACAAAAATGTTGAATCTTTTGTATTAACAACAAATCTTCAAGCAAAATACAAATATGTTGATAACAATGTTCAAATTGGAACTGTTGACACAGAAGTTAAATTAAACGACACAATAACAAAACCAAATTTAGTAATAGATAGAGATTCACTTTCAACAATCGTTGATAACGAAAATGTTGAATTCAGAATTGAATTAAATAACGATAAAGAAACTTCAGACGTATATGGAGCATCTACATTTGAGATAGTTCTTCCTGAGTATGTTGAAAATGCAGAAGTTACAAACTCTTCTGTAGCATATGGTGAAGGATTAGATATAACAAACGTAGAAGTAACAAGAAACGCTGAAGGAAGAGTTGTTTTAGTAGTAACAGTTGGTGGTACACAAGGAAAATTAAATTCTGGTGTATTAACAAATGGTACTAACTTAGAAGTATATGCAAATATTTCAGTTAATAAATTTGCACCAGCAAAGAGTGATGTTGTTACATTAAATTATAACAACACATTAGCAACAGCAAATGGTAGTGAAAAAGAAGAAGTTAATATCTTCTATTCAGCACCAAGAGGATTAGTTGCAGTAAATGGTACAAGAAATTATAACGAAATAGGAACAGAACTTACTTCAGTTAATGAAGGAACTCAAAGAGATATGATAGATATCTACACTTCAGCTAAAGTTGCTACAATGGAAGTTGTAGTAATGAACAACAATGGAAATGATGTATCAAACTTAAGTATTTTAGGTAGAATACCATTTGCCGGAGTTAAAGATTTAGCTACAGGTGAAGATTTAGGAACAACTGTTGATACAAGAATGGTAAATGGTCTTGTAGCTGATGGTTCTAATAAAGGTACATTCAATGTATATTATTCAGAAAATGGTGAAGCTACAAAAGATCTTGAAGATTCAAACAATGGTTGGACAATGAATCCTGAATCATTTGAAAATGTTAAATCATATTTAATAGTACCAACTGATTCAGAATATAGAATGGCCGACACTGAAATGTTAAGATTCACATATGAATATGAAATTCCAGAAAACTTAGGACATAACGAAAATATCTATGGAACATTCTTAGCATATTATACAAATGAATCTGAACTATCAACTGTAGATGAAGTTGCAGTTCCAGATATCATTGGTTTAACAACAGGTGAAGGACCAGATGTTGAAATATCATTAGAAGCAGATAAAGATAAAGTAAACGAAGAAGAAGAAGTAGTAATTACTTCTAAAGTTAAAAACGTTGGTAACGAAGTTGCAAGAGATGTAGTAGTTGAAGTACCATTACCTCAAAAAACTACATTAAATAGAACTAACGTAACAGATGAAGAAGTTAATGTAACAAAATCTTCTGACAAAGTAGTATTCACAATACCAGAACTACAAATTGGAGAAGAAATTGAATTACCTTCTTATATTAAAATAGAAAGTATGAAAGCTTCTAAAGGAAGAACAGTTGAATTTAATTCAACAGTAACTGCTAAAGATCTTGGAACAACAGTTGCAGCTGACCCAGTAAAGGTTAAAACAACTGCACCAGAACTTGCAGTAAGTGCTAAACCAACTAACAGAGGTTCAATCGAAGATGAAGCAATGCCAGTTGGATTCCAATTAGACTTAGCTTTCATAGTACAAACATTAACTAGCGAAGAAGCTAACAATGTAATAGTAAAAATTAATATCCCAGATAACGTTGAATATAAAGAAGCTTATAGAGCTGTATCTTTAGCAAACGCAGTTGAAGAAAAACATCCAGAAGATGTTGAATATGATTCAACAACAAGAACAGTTACAGCTAGATTAGATAAGGTTCAAGGAGCTGCAGTAATTAAAGTTATAGTTATTACAGCTAATATGCCAGAAGGTACATATACAACTGATGGTGTGTTCACAGCAACAGCTCAAGCAGATGGTACTCAAGTTTATAATTCAAATACAATGAAATTAAGAGTATCTAAAGCATCAATCACAGCAAGACAAGTTGCAGTAACAGAAAATCAATATGTAACTGAAGGTGATGAAATCAAATACAGATTTGAAATAGAGAACGCTGGTTCAGTAGTTGCTTCAAGTGTATTTGTAAAAGATTTAATTCCTGAAGGATTAAATATTAAGAAAATAGAATACAGATATGGAGAGAATGGTTCTACAGCAAGCAAAACTGTTTACAACAATGATGCAGCTTCAGTAACATTAGATATCCCACCAGAGACAACTGCATATGTATATGTAACAGCAAGAGCAAATAGCTTAAACGGACAACTTGAAAGATCTGTAACAAACGTTGGTGAAATTAAAACTCAATTAGATGAACCAATGAGAACAAATGAAATTGTTCACATAGTTCAAAAAGATCCAGCAAAAGATACAACAATTACTGATGCAGATAAGACACAAGTTAAAGCATCAGACTCAACATCAACAACTAGAGACATCGTTAGAACATACAAGATAACAGGTACAGCTTGGTTAGATTCAAACGGAAATGGTTCTAGAGAAAATGATGAAGAAAAAGTAAATGGAATTACAGCAAGATTAGTTAACTCAGACACAGGTGTAATTGTTAAGACAGTTACTACAGATAGTAATGGTGATTACACATTTGCAGGAATTGAAAATGGTAACTACTTAGTACTATTTGAATATGACACAGTTAAATATACAGTAACTACATATAAGAAAGCCGGAGTTGAAGCATCAATAAACTCTGATGTTATCACAACAAAGATTGAGCAAGATGGTAAAACAAAGAACGGAGCTGTAACTGATGTAATTAGATTACAAGATTCAGCTGTAGCAAACGTAGACATCGGTTTAGCATTAGCTGATACATTCGACTTACAATTAGATAAGACAATAACAAAGATTACAGTATTAAATAGAGCTGGTGATACAACACATACATTTGATGATGTTAAATTAGCTCAAGAAGCAATTGCTGGTAAATATCTAGCAGGTTCAACAGTAACAATTGAATATAGAATCAAAGTTACAAACGTTGGAGATATCGCAGGATATGCTAAATCAGTAGTTGATTACATTCCACAAGGAATGAAATTCCAATCAGAATTAAATAAAGATTGGTATACAGGAACAGATGATAACTTATATACAAATGCATTCGCAGACAGAGAATTAAAAGCTGGCGAGAGTGCAGAAGTAAGATTAGTACTTCAAAAAGATATGACAGCAGAAAACACAGGTATCGTAAACAACAGAGCAGAGATTTTTGAAGACTACAATATATATGGTGTATCTGATAAGAACTCAACACCAGCTAACAAAGCACAAGGTGAAAACGATATGGGTTCAGCAGATGCTATCCTAACAGTAAGAACTGGTGAAGTATTAATTAACTTCTCAGTAGTAATTACAACGATGTTACTTGGAGGAATAGCAGTATTCCTAATTAGAACAAAGATTGTATCAAAGAAAAGAAAGGGAGGTGTTCAATAATGAAGAAATTAAGTTTAAAAAATAAATTATTATTTTCAATAGTAACAATTTTATTATTATTAACATCTCTACTTATTATAAATGCAAGAGCTGCTGAACAAAATGTTCCAGCAGAGATGTTATCAAAAGGTAAATACTTGGAATTAACACCATTTGCACAAAAATATGTAAGTCCAAATGATCCAGGTACACCAGTATTTAATGTTGGTGATGTTATAACAAACTATGACGTAAGATCAAGAGTTGTAACAATCAATGGAGAAACATATACAGGTTATGAACTAACAGTTGCTGACCTAAGAAATGAATATCCATTACTATGTTGCCAACATGGTACTCCACTTCCAACAGGAGTACAAATCCCACTTGATATAGGTTGGGATCAAGATGAATTATCTGCTTTAATGCAAAATATGCGTTTAGTAGAAGTAACAAATGATTCTTTTGACTACTATGGAGAGTTTGATGGATACGTTGCAAAAACTCCAGCTTGGTATCACATAGTTGAAGAAAGAGCAGCTACTCCAGAAGAAGCTTACATCTTAGCAGAAATGGTTATGGAAAAATTACCAGAAGGTGTAGTTTTAATTCCAGAACTAGATGCTAATGGAAATCCAATTTTAGTAGACGAAGATGAAATCGAAGGCGAAATATACATGGCTGGTGGAGATGGATACTACTTATATGAAGCTGAGTATGCCGTTGATACACCAGATGGAAACACATATAAAGCAGAACTTGGTGGATATGACAATAACGGAAAACCATACTATGTATATAAATATGATGAAAATCATCAAAAAGAAGAAACAACTACATCATTAGTTGAACCAGATTTAAAATTATATGAAGGTAGAGGATACTACGAACAAAACTGGCAAGAAATAGATGTCGATGGTAATGTCGATGGAGCAATTCAAGAAGGTAATGTATACTTAACTTCAAATAAAATTGCCATGAGAGATGAATCAGGTAGATTAATCAGAGCTAGAGTTCAAGGTGGTAACTCATACATACAATATGCTTGGTGGGCATCAAGAGTAATTAATGAAGGAACTATAGAAGCTCCTAATGCATTATCTAAAGAAGCTAAGGCTTTTGAAGAATATATTTTAAGAGTTTCTAAATGTTCATCTGTTGATGAAGTAATGAGCAAATATGTTGATCATCCATATGAAATAACAATCAATGGACAAACATATTCTGGAATGGTTCCAGCATATCCTATAGAATATGATGCAAAATATATGACAACAGAACAAAAAGCAGCTGCTTTAGGAGTACCTGAAGAACAAGCTGAAATCACAGTTGCTTGGGATGAAGAAAAACAAGTATATAAAATCGGACCATTCGGTATCGATTACGTAGAAGCAAGAACACATATTTCAGGAAGACCTGAAGTTGAATTCTCTGGTATTACAGGAATGAAATTATATACAAACTTAGGTGAAGTACCAGAAGACAAGTGGAGAATTTTATTCTTAGCAGATCAAAGAACTAACGATGATTATAAATTCCCACATGAAAATGAAATCTTCTATATTGAAATGGATTATATAGAAGGTGCAAAAGAAATTTTAGATTTAGCTACTTCATTCAGATTTATGAATGCAGGTGGTGCAATTCAAAAAATCGATTGTAACTATAACGAAGCAGTATTTACTTCACACTGTGTAGCAAATACAGATACAGACGAAGATGGAAATGAATATGTAGTTGATTACACTAACTGGTTAACAGCTGTTGTAACAACACATGATTCACAAACATTAGCAACAGCAATTATTGGTGCTAGATGGTATGAAGAAACAGAAATTCACTTAGCATTAGGACCATTACCAGACTTCGTTAAAGGTAGACTTGCTATCACTAAGGAAGTAGAAAATGCTACAGAAAATGATGATACAAAATTTACATTTAATGTATATTACAATAATGAATTTGTAGAACAAGTTCTAGTTAAACCAGGCGAAACAGTATTTACTTCAGAAGTAACTTGGTTAAAGACTGATCCAGTTCCTACTTATAGAGTAGAAGAGGTTGATATACCAGACGGATATGAATTCGTTGGTATAGAAAACGGATCAGGAACATTAAAAGAAAATGAAACAGTAATGGTAATAGCTAAGAACAAGCTAGAAGAACATACTGGACATATCAAGATTATCAAAAAAGTAACTGATGTTTCTGATAGAGACGAAGTATACAAATTTGATGTTAAAGTTGATAATAGAACATTCGATACTGCAGTAATTACAGTTCCTGCAGGAGGAAGTTCTTCAGAATATGTTTCACCAGAAATCAAATGGACTGGAGATATAGCTCCTACATATAATGTAGAAGAAATTGAAATTCCAGATTTCGTAAATGATGTAACATATGAAAATAAATCAGGTACTGTTGGAGATGGTGCAGAAACAACTGTAACAGCTACAAACAATACTGATAAAAAAGAATATCACTTGAGAATATTAAAGAAAGTAACTGATATTTCAGATAGAGATGAAACATATACATTTGATGTTTACATTAACAATGCTAAATATACAACAGTTACAATAACAGTTCCAGCAGGTGGAAGATCAAGTGAAGCTACAATTACATACAGACAAAGTGGTAACACAGCTCCTGTATATAATGTAGAAGAGGTTAGCATTCCAGATTTTGTTGAAGATGTAACATACGAAAACAAATCAGGAACAATGTCTACAGGAACTACACCAGTTACTGTAACAGCAACTAACCACATTGCTTACCCAAGAGAAGCAAAAATTAAAATAATCAAAACAGTTTCTGAACCAGCAGATATTGATGAAGTTTACAAATTCAATGTTCATGTTGATGGATATGAAGATGAAGTTGTAACAATAACAGTTCCAAGAGGAGCTACAACAGGATCTGCAGAAACAGAACAAACATATAGATGGAAGAGTACAGAAGCTGGACCTAAATATCTTGTAAAAGAGATTGAAGTTCCAGAAGGATACACAGTAACAATGACAAACGAAAAAGGTAGATTGACAGAAAATGAAGAAAAACTTGTTACAGTATCTGCTTTAAATAGTAAAGTTCAACCACATCTTGGTTCAATAACAATTAAGAAAACTGTTGATGGACCAGTAAATGATACAGACAAATTTACAATTAGAGTAAAAGTAACATATTCTAATGGTTCAACTCATTTATATGAGAAAGAATTAAAAGCAAATGAATCTTGGAAATTATTAGAATACTGGCTAGGAAGTGAAACAGCTCCTACTTATGAAGTAGAAGAAATTAACATTCCAGAAGGATATGTATTAAAAGATATCACTAATAAATCAGGATCATTCGAAGTTGATAAAAACATCGACATTCTTTGTGAAAACCAAGTAGAATATAGAGGACACTTAGTTTTAACAAAAGTTGTTACTGGTGGAAAAGCAAATACAGATGTATTTAAATTCAAAGTAACAATCGCTGGTGAGACTAAAGATGTTGAATTAGTTGCTGGTGCTAAATGGACTAGTGATGAATATACATGGAAATATGGAGAAGAAGCTCCAACATATAGCGTAGAAGAGGTTAATATTCCAGAAGGTTATGTACTAGTTGGAATAGATAATGCATCAGGAGTTTTAAGTTCTTCAGGAACAGTTAATGTAAGAGCAGTAAACAAATCAGATTCTCATGAGGGAAGATTAATCCTAAAGAAAGTAATTGAAAATGCTGCTGATGAAAATACAGTATTCCACTTCAATGTAAAAATTGGAGATAGTGTACAAACAGTTGATCTAAAAGCTGGTAGAAGTTGGACATCTGATGTAGTTACTTGGGTTGGTGATAATGCTCCAGCATATGAAGTAACAGAGGTTAATGTCCCAGCAGGATATAGCCAAGTTAGAATAGATAATGGAACAGGAACATTAAGTTCAACTCAAACTGTTACAGCTACAGCTGTAAACAGAGCAGACGAACATAATGGCCAAGTTGCAGTAACTAAGAAAATAGTAACAGATGAAAAATTAAAAGCTGAAGCAGTTGAAGGAAGATTCACTGTTAAGATTACAATCACTGGTACATTCGAAGCTGATGGAGAAAGCGTAGTAAATGGATCAAGAACATATACTAAAGAAATCGCTG
Source organism: Clostridia bacterium (assembly GCA_017528085.1). Taxonomy (GTDB): domain Bacteria; phylum Bacillota; class Clostridia; order TANB77; family CAG-508; genus Scatovivens. The sequence goes on from JAFXPH010000011.1 coordinate 38,334, forward strand.
CAGATGAAACATTTACATCTCCAAACATTAAATGGTATGGAAATAATGCTCCACTTTATAGTATAAGTGAGACAAACCTTCCAAAAGGATGGGTATTAGAATCAATTACTAATAAGAGTGGTAAATTATCAGATGGCCATACAGTAAATGCTACAATTACAAACAGTTTAACAACAGAAGTAATAATCGACCTAACTATGGAACTTGGTGGTATCGTTTGGGAAGACTTAACTGATGATGAAAAATTAGTTGAGAGAATCAATGATACAGGAAAAGGACACATAGCTGATGGTAGATATGATAAAGATAATGAATTAGGTATTTCAGGAGTTGAAGTTTATGTAGAGAAAGTTCTATATGGACAAGGCGGAAATGAAATAGCTAGAGTTGCTCCAATCGCATACGAAGAGAGTGGTTCTCCACTTTCATTCCCAGTATACACTTCAGCAAGTGATCTAGGAAAATGGAGCGTACCAAGAATTGAACTTGGTGTAACAGAAGCTGAAAAAGCAATGGGTGCATCATATGCAAGATTCAATATTAGATTCGTATATGATGGACAAACATATGAACCAACAGTTCCACTTGTAAATGGAGATGCTGCTGCATATAGAGCTGCATCAACAGCTGCAAAAGAAGGCTGGTTCGATAACTCAATGGCAGATGACATTAATAGACAAGAAGTAAACAACAGAGTAGCTGAAGTATATGGTGGCAATGCTGCTAACGATACTTCAACAGACGGATATGTAAGAGGATTAGATGGAACAGAAGCTACTATTAAATATAATACAGCTTCAGGTGATGATGGAAAATTAGCTACATCAACAGTTGTTACAAGAGACAACAACAATGTTGCTTTACCATTATTCAAAGCTAAAGCTACAACTGATAAAGTTGGTTTAGTATATCCATTTAATAATAGATCTCATCTATATGATATAGATAAGAAATTAACTGAATATGGAATCGTTGAGACATATCACTATATTGCAACATATCCATATACACAAAACATTAACTTAGGTTTAGTAAAGAGAGAAACATCTGATTTATCAATTGCAAAAGACTTAGATAAAGCTATAGTAGTTGCAAATGGTAAGATGTTAACTTACAAATACAATAGTATCTTAAATAAATTAAGTGAAGGTCCATTAGTTGCAATCGAATCAAGAGACACAGTTAACGGATACAAACTAAATGTTTATAGTACAGATTACTATTACAGATCATCAATTTATGATCACTTACTAAACGGAAATGGAGTTGGATTAAAAGCTGCATTAGATAATTTCTATAGTGAAATGGGATTCCAAAACGAATCTAAAGATTCAGAGCTTGAGATTTACTTAAACTATAAAGTTTTAGTATTCAACAACTCACAAGGTGATTACATAGCTACAGTAAATAAACTTGCTGATTACTATGACGAGTCATTAGAATTAGTAAGAGAAGATACAATGGCATATGTAAACACACAAGATACTGCAAATGATCAAATCAAAGAAGGTTTAGTAAAAGTTGCAGACAAACCAACATACACAACATCACAAGGACAAACAAACGTAGTAAATTGGATTGATACTCAAGAAGGTATTCCTTCACCTGCAATCGTAGGTGCTAATAGAAGTAGCAAAGTTAAATCAATGACAACTACTTCACTAAAAGATGTAAGACTTGAAAGAGGTCAATACATACTTCTAGATATGACATTTAAAGTAAATAAACAAACTAACGACCAAGGTGTTGAAGACGCAATCATCTTAGGTGAAAAGAATAATATTGCAGAGATTGCAAGCTACTCTATCTATGATAGAGAAGGAAACGTTGAAGGTAAGATAGATCGTAACTCTGCTCCAGCAAATATCAATTCTGATGAATACTACTATGAAGACGATACAGATAAAGCTCCAGTAGTAGATATCGAATTATATGAAACAAAGAGATCAATTGATGGTATGGTTTGGGAAGATGCTCAAACTAAAGAAGTTGAATTTAACGAGATTGTCGGAGATGGTAAATATAAAGCATCTGAAGACCAAGTAATCGCTGGATTAGATACATCATTAGTTGAAAAAGTAATTGTAAAGAACGGAGACAACTATAGAGAATACGAAGCTATCTGGGATACTTCAGATACAACAATCGAAGGATTAGGTGGAAACTCAATCGAATCTCTAACAGGATTTGATAGTACAGTTGAAACTGATTCTGAAGGTAAATATTACTTTAATGGAGTTCCTGCTGGTAACTTCGCTGTAAGATATACTTATGGTAATAAAGATGTTCCAACTACTCCATTAGATACAAGAATTGGTGTATTCAATGGTCAAGATTATAAGACAACAGCATATCAAGTAGGATTTGCAGCAGTTCAAGAAGATGGTACTTTAGTAAATGAATGGCATGACCTATCAAACGAAGCACTAGCTAACGAACCTGTAAACGACGCAAGAGATGTTGAGCCTGAAAGATTAAATGTCATTGCAAAATCTAAAGTTATGACAAACTATAATGGTGAAATCTTAGCTTCAGCAAATGACAGAGATGCAGACCATACAGAATTATATAATCAATATCAAATGATGGCTGAAACAGCTAAATTAGATTTAGAGGTTGAGGACATTATAACAAACGAAGCAGTTAAAGCATTGTTAACAGGTGATGCTGATGTAACAAGAATCGGTGGTATCGAAATCTATGGTAAATCATTAAAAGATAACCCAACTGAATTAGATAACGCTAGATTAAATGATACATTAGAATACAAGTTTATAAATATCGACTGCGGTTTAGAAGCTAGATCAGATAATGAGGTTGTATTAGATAAACAAATCAAGAACATTAAATTAACAACAGTAGACAATCAAGATATAGCTGATGTAAACTTCGATATCGCATACAATTATAAAGGTGTAAATCCTGATGGTACTTCAAAATGGAGCACTACAGTAACAATTAATAAAGCTACTTCAAAAGGATATGAAAACTTACAAGCAGTTAACAAAGACGTTGTAAGAGGTATCCAAAACTTCAGATATTTAAATGTTGATGAAAACATCTTACAAGGTGCTGTAATCTCAATTGAATATCAAATAACAGCTTTAAACAACGGTGAGGTTGATAGAGTTGGTACAGCATTAGCTGAACTAAATACTCCAGAAGAAATCATCGCTGCAAGCAACGAATTAAGAAATTCTATCGAGAACTTCTCTAAAGAAGGCGATAGATATACAAGAAATGATGTTGTTGGTCATTACTTAGGATCTGTTTACTACAATGGTACAGAAGCTAAAGGAAATGACGACGTAGTAAAGACTAAAGTAAGACAATTAGTAGATTACATTGATAACGATGCTGTTTATACACAAGCATACAACAGCAATAGAGACCACAGCTGGAAAGTAACAACTGAAAGAGAATTACTTGATGTTGGAGCTTCAGATGTAGTATCTAATACAGAAACTTATGAAACAAGATTATTATCTAAGTCACTTCTAGTAAATGACGAAGGATTAGTAAACTTAGTTGATAAGAATGGTAAACTATTCACAACAACTCAAAAGAATAACATAGTATTATCAATAGATTCAGATGCTAATTCAAGTGAATTATCAAATGCTGGATTCGTAAGAGAATTAGTTCCAGCAAACGCTGATTCTGATAATGTAGATAATTATACAGCAGCAATCTTTGTATCAACATCAAGAACAATTGCTTCTCAAACTGAAGCTAACGATATGGCATTCGATAATTTAACAGAAATTGTTAAATTCGAAAACGAAGTTGGTAGAAGAGATATTGAATCTGTAGTTGGTAACGCCAACCCATCATTCAATATAGCAGAAGAATTCATTAGTGATGATGTTGAACATGATCAAAGTGCTACAGAGTTAATCACATTAACTCCTCCAACTGGTATTAACACAAGCAGCTTCTTAACACTTCAAGTTTTAGGAATCTCACTTGTAGCTCTAGCAGTTGTAGCAGGTGGTATAGTTATCATCAAAAAGAAAGTTATTGAAAAATAATTTTAAAATAAAAAAGATGTAAGCCAAGCTTACATCTTTTTTTTATTCTAAATACTTGTTTTTTGGGGAAAAGTGTAATAAAATGAAGAAAAATTATCACAGATATGAAACTTTTTATTTAGGTAAAAAGAAAAGGTGGTTAAGGATGTTTCAAACAATTAAAAATATTTTTAATAGAGAGAATAAGATTAATCTAATATTGCGTGAAATGTTTAAATTTCAAAATATCATCATCTACGTTATTTCACTACTAATATCAATGGTTGAAATAAAGGGTGGAAAACTTCCATTTGCTCCAATAATGGTAGCTGCCTGTGTAGGTGAATCAGTTCCCGTACTAATAGTATATGTACTATCACTAATTGGTACATATATAGGTGGTGGAACTAATGCTATTTTGGAATTTATTTTTATTTCTATTATTTACTTTGTTTTAGTTCTTTTATTTAAGTCTAAAATTGCAGTAGAAGATAGAAATGAACAAATAAAAACAGGAGGCAAATTATTCTTAGCTACATTTATAGTTAATTGTTTTGAAAGAATATCAATGGGCCTTGCTTTTTCTGAGATAATGTTCTCAATATTTATTGCAATCATTTACTACGTTTTATACAAGATATTTGTTAATGGTATAAATGTTATTAAAGATTACAATATTAAAAAAGCATTCACAAGAGAAGAACTAGTTGCAGGAGCTATAATGGTATGTGTAGCTTGTGTAGTATTTAGAAATATAAAAGTATTCGATGTAAATTTACTATTTATCATAATGGTATTCTTTGCTTTAGCAAATGGTATGACAAATAAGTTTATTAATGGATTAGTTGCAGGATTTGGAATTGGACTTGCAGTTGCACTTTGTACTGAAGTTACACTTTTAGAAATATTAATTCTAATTCTAGCAGGATCTGTTGCAGGAATACTAGCAAATGGTGGAAAGATTGCATCAGTAACAGGAACATTTCTAATTGATCTAGGAGCATTATATGTATTTAAAGATAATCCAGAAATGTTTGTATATCTTAAAGGAATATTAATTGCAACAATTCTATTAGTATTTGTTCCAATGAAACGTAACTATGATTTCGATTCAATAATAGAAAAGAAAAAAGAACTTCCAGCTGTTCAAAAGAAGATTGCAGAAAAAAGCAAAGTAAAAGGAGAACTAACAGAGGAAGATATTATAAATAATGTTAATCTAACAATAGATGTTGTTCCAGATAAGTTTGTTGAAAATGTTCTTAAGAAGATAAACAAACATCCAGATAATATCTTCTATGAAGAACTAATCAATGAAGAAAATGGAATAATAAGGGAGCTAGGAATTAAATATATAAACAATAATAAAATAACAGAAGATGATTTTATTAAAGTTTTAAACAATCATAACAATTTCATAGCTAAAGATGATGATAAGATTTTAAAAGATGTAAAAGAGATTGTAAGCTTAGTAAATACAAATTCTTTAAAAGAATTAGATCTAGATATCGAAAAAGAAAATAAAGAACCTAAAAAAGAAAAAAAGAAGGTTAAAAACGATATTAAAGAAACTAAGGAAGAAAATGCCCTTAAAAACGATTTAAATGCCAAAAATTTCAAAATAGAAAGTGTAGTCATAAAAGATATAGATAATGGCAAAAAAACTGTAGAAATCAATTTTGACAAAAATGAGGCTACAAGATTAAAAGATAAAGCTGTAGTAGCTAATATAAGCGACATTCTAACTAAGAATTTTGGAGTTAAATTAAGCTTCCAAAGAGATAGAAAAGAAGATACAACTTATAATCAAATCTATTCATCTGATGAAAAATACACAGTACAAGTTGGTATTGTAGAAGAACCAATAGAAGATGATGCTGATAGACTAAGTATAAAGAAAAGATTAGATGATGGTAAATACTTATTTGTACTTGCTGATGGAAAGAATAAATCAGATGTAATAGAAGATATTGAAGATACATTAGATGATGGATATAATAAAAAATCATTAGAAGAAATTAAGAAACTAGCAAAGAACAGCAAGATTAATTTCTTAGTACTAGATTTATTCACATCTACAGTTGAAAATTATCAAAACGATAACTATGTTACTTACATAAAGAGTAAAAAGAATGTTGATGTTTTAAATCAAGGCGAATATTCAAAGGAAAATCTAGAAGAGGGAGACCTAATTATAATGGTTAACCACACAGTTCTAGATTCTGGAGATATTATTGAAGAAAACTGGTTAGAACAATTTATAAAGAATTCATCAACAAACAATCCTAAGAAATTAGCTGATATGATTTATGAAGAAACAGTAGAGAAAAATTTAGGAATTATGAAAGAATCTACAGTAATTATCATAGTAAAAGTAGTAAAGAAAAAATAAAAATGTTAATAATAGGCCTTTGAATAGGGCCTATTATTTTTTTATAATTGTTGCGTTTTAAGGGAAAAAATGATATATTCTATTTGTAAAAATAGACAAAAAAATTTGTTGGAGGAATAAAATGGCAAAAGGAAAACGTTATGATACCACACCAAAGTTAAACTTAAAAAAGGTTTTTGCATTAATCATAACTATTTTAGTAATAGTAATGGTTTTTATTTCACTAAAGAATATTGTTAAATCAGGTGGAGAAACAGCTACTAAAGATGTTTCTACTTTAAAAACTTATATCACTATATTAGAAGGTGGAAAGTGGGGAGTTATTGATAATAAAGGTGAACAAATAATCCCTCCAGCATATAATGAAATGATAGTAATACCAGACGAAAATAAAGATATTTTCGTTTGCACAGAACTTACTGATCCAAATCAAGAAATTTATTCTACAAAAGTTGTAAATTCTGCTAACCAAGAAGTATTTAAAGATAAAAAAGGTGTAGCACCTATTGAGAACTCTGATGGAAAGACAATTTGGGTTGATAGTAAAGTACTAAAATTCAAAGAAGATAATAGCTTTGGATTAATGGATTTAAATGGGAAAGTTGTTCTAGAAGCAGAGTATGAAGATATCATTCCAATCCCTGGAGTAAAAAGTGTTTTACTAGTTAAACAAAATGGAAAATATGGAGTGTTTAATACTACATCTTTAGAATTAATAATAGATGCTAAATATAATGAAATAAAGACACTATCAAATGATTATAAAAATGGTTTTATAGTTAAAGATGATACAAACTTATATGGAATTATAGGAGCAGATAAAAAAGAATTATTAGAAATAAAATATGAAGATATTAAACCAATAGTTTGTACAGACTCATTCGTTGTTGTTAAAGACGGACAATTAAGATTAGTAAGTACAGTAGGTACTACAATTCTATCAGACGGATTTGACAGTATAGAGTCAGTAGATGGCGATTATGTAGTAGCAATCAAAGGTGGAAAATATGGAATTTTATCAAAAGAAGGAAAACAAGTTGTTTCATTTAAATATGAAGGTTTAAAACATGCATTTGATAAATACTATATAGCTCAAAAAGATGGACTAAAAGGAATTATAGATATAGATGATGAAGAAAAAGTTCCTTTTACATATGAAGATATGTACTTTGTAGATAATATATTTGTAGCAGATAAGTCACAAACATCTTCTGATTTAATAAATCAAGACTTTGAAGTTAAAGTAAGCGATGTTATTGTTTCAAATATAGATACAGAAAATGGTTATATTAGAATTAGAGATGGACAAGATTATAAATACTACAACTTTAAGTTAGAAGAAAAAACTAACAAAGAAGCATTAACAACAAATACATTGTTCTTAATTAAAGAAAATGGTAAATATGGATATGTTAATAAAAACGATGAAAAAGTTGTAGAATGCATATATGATGATGCAACAGAACAAAATAAATTTGGATTCTGTTCAGTCATGAAAGATGGGCTATGGGGATCAATTAAAGCTGATGGAACTGTAGTTCAAAATACAACAATAGATTTAAAAGATTATATGGTAATTGATTTTATAGGAAATTACCATAAATACAATGATTTATTACTTAATGTATATACAAAATAACTTAAGATAAAGGTGAATATTAGAAGTGGAACTAAAGACAAAATATCAATATACGTATTTTATTTATCCGTATATGGTCGATGAAACTAAATATGATAAGTATATTCTAAAGCTTCTTAAGGACAATAAATGCACTTTTAAGATTTTCCAAAAAGAACGTGATTTGGATGTATATAATTACTTCTTACCAGAGATAAGAAAGTATTATTTTCCAACATTCGATTTGAGAGGAGAAGAGCTTAAAAGATTCGACAGATTAAGTCTTGATCAGAAGAAAAAGATAATATCTGAACAATCAGTAGCGTGCTTTACATATGACTTAGGCGATGAGGTTCAAGGTAAAGCAGGTGAAGAGGGTGGAATATTCTTTAGGGTAGAGAGCATAGAAATAATATGCTTCAATACTGGAATATGTTTCTTCTCATTAAAGACAGTTATAGAAAACAGTAATGATTTTGAAGATGTATTAGATTTTAACTATAGATTTAAAGATATTAATTCAGAATTTCTAAAACTTAAGAACTTTGAAAATATTAAAATACAAACAAGTACATTTAATGATATTAAAGATATAACAGAAATCATTAATGAAGTTACTGGTGTATATACTAAAAAGCTTATGAAGGACTTTTCTTCAAGATTTTATACATATGGATATGTATGCTTAGAAGGAAATCATTGGAATGAAATGAGTCCTTTTGAAAACATTGAACATGACTTCTTAAAATATGCAAATGTACTACCAAAAGACTTTAATTCAGATTTTAATAAGTCAAATTTAGAGCAAAATCTACATATTATAGATAAGATGAAATATTACAAGACTGCAGTTACTATAAGTAGTTCAAATATAATATGTTCAGGAATAGATACATATAATTACACTAAACTATTATATGACTATGAAAATCAATATTTTTATACATATATTTTAGCTTTATATAAGAGCTTATTCCTAAGAAAGCTAGATAACGAGTTTAGAGAATATGATAAGATTATTAAACTTAGAAAGTCTTTCATAAAATTTACGAATATTTTATGGAACAAGGACATAACTATAGATGATAATGGTTCTCTATACTTTAAAACGTTAAATAGATCTCTTGGAATTGAAGAGGCTTATAACGACATTAAGAATAAATACGAAATCATTTATAAAGACCTAAATATCGAGAAAAACAACAATTACTATAGTATCATAGTTATTTTACTTATCTTTTCTTTGATATTTAATACTATTAATATCATCTTTTTGATGTTCTTCTTTGGGAGGTAAGAATGATTGAAACTGGAATTGATATTGTTGAAATATCAAGGATTAGAGAATTAATAGATACTAAAGGGAAATTGTTCATTAATAAGATTTATACAGATAAAGAGATAGAGTATTGTGAAAATAGAAAGAACAATAAATATCAATCTTATGCAGTAAGATTTGCAGCAAAAGAAGCAATATTTAAAGCAATATCAGGAAATATTCCACCAAAAGTACACTATTTGTGGAAAAATATAGAAATAACTAATACAGAAAGTGGAAAACCACAAGCAAGACTTAATTTTGAAGTAGAAAATCTTAAAGAGTTAAAAATAAGTTTATCTCATACAAAAGAGTATGCAGCAGCTGTTTCTATGGTGGAATTTGAGGAGAAATAATGGAATTTTTTGATTCACATGCACATTATAATGACGAACATTATAATGAAGACAGAGATAATTTAATAAATACGATGTTTGGTGATGGTATAACAAGACTCGTATGTGCAGGATATAATGTGGCTTCTAGTATTGAAGCCATTAATATTGCAAAAAAATATGATCATATATATGCAACATGCGGTATATCACCAAATGATATAGAAGACTTTTCAGAAGAAAACCTAAAAAAGATTGAAGAATTAGCTAAAAATGAGAAGGTTGTAGCTATTGGAGAGATAGGATATGACTACTATTGGAATAAAGATAAGAAAGATATTCAAAAAGAATATTTTTCAAAACAAATTGAGATAGCAAATAGGTTAAACTTACCAATAGTAATACATTCAAGAGATGCATACATAGATACAATAGATATGATTAGAAATATATCTAAGGTAAATAGGAAGGGTATTTTTCATTGTTGCCAATTAAATCAAGAATTGATAAAAAATGCCGTAAATGAAGGCTTTTACATATCTTTTAGTGGTAATATAACATATAAAAATGCTAAGTCAGATGAGTGTATTAAACTAGTTCCACTAGATAAAATTTTAATAGAAACAGATTCGCCGTACCTTTCTCCTGAGCCACTTAGAGGAACTAGAAACAATTCTGCAAATGTTAAACTGGTAGCTCAAAAAATAGCAGATGTGCTTAATAAGGATTTAGGTGAAATTGCTTATATAACATACAAAAACGCGAACAGAATATTTAACATATAAGAGAAGAATTTTGAAAAAATTCTTCTTTTTTTGCGCTTTAAAAAAGTCCTCAAAGTGTTGTTTTCGTAAGAAAAGTTCAAAAAAAGCCTTAAAATGTAAATTAAACTTAATATATATGTTTTAAAACAAGCTAATTGTAGTTCCGTAAGTGGTTTGGCGTTACTTTTCCTCGGTACCTCTAGAGGGGTATTGATTTTGAAAATTTTATTTTTTAAGATAATGATAACTAGAAAAATTATGGGGAGGAGTATGTTATGAACAGAAAAAGTTTAAAAGCATCAGCTATTATTCTAGTTGTTTTGATGTTAGCACAAGTATTTTTACCTTTTGCAGAAGTAACAGCAGCAACAATCGTTAATGCATCAAATGCAGATCAATTACCTGAAGGTTACACATCATACATCTTTAATAGTGAATTGTATAAAGCTCTTAAAAACGCACTTATCAACGGTGGATATACTGCAATATACAATGATGCACAAAGAACTATTTCTACTACAGATGATGAAATAGCTAAAATTCAAAGATTAGAACTTACTAACTATGGCATCAAAAGTCTTGAAGGTTTATCAATATTCTCAAATTTAACATATTTGGATTTATCTGGTAACAAATTAACTTCAAAAGATGGCCATTTAGAAGAACTAACAAACTTTTCATTAGATTATTTAGACTTATCATCTAATGAACTTGATGATGTAAGTATGGTTCCTGATATTGATTCAATTCAAACTTTAAACTTACACAATCAAAAAATTAAAAAAGTCGAATTTATTTATGCAAATACTCAAGATACAGAAACAGTTGTAACAACAGCTTATAAAACTGTATTACCTGAGATATTATTGCATGGTGGACAAATTGAAGCAAGATGGATTACAACTACAACAGATAATCCAAATCTTTCAATTAACTGGACAGAATTTGATCCAACAAATATAGAAATAATTGTTAGATCAGGTGATCCAAATGCAGGTACTGTTAACGAAGGTATGATTAAAGTTGCTTTCGTTGTAAACAATCCTGAAAGTAGATTATATAATTCTGAAATTAATATGTACTATGTAGTATGTAGAGCAGATCAAAGAGGAATTGAGTTTAAAGACAAAAACGCTTATGAAATTGTTAAAGCTCAATTAGAAGAAGATCAAGATATTAATGAAAATCTATTTGAATATACAGATGATGAAACATTATATGAAAAAGCATATGATGAACCATATGTATTAGTAATAGATTTAAATACATTAATTAATAAGATCAATTCTCTAAAATTAACAAATGAAGAAATCGAAGACCTAACAGGTGTAGATAAATTCGTTGGACTTGAAAGAGAATTAGATTTCTCATACAACTATATAGACTCATTAGACAGAGTATATGATTTAAAAGAAAACAAATTAACTGAAGAAGAATTACTAAGACAAAGAGTAAAAAATCAACTTAAAGAAGTTGAAAAATATGCAAAAATAATTAAACAAGAATATCAAATAATTGAAAACAATGAAAAAGCAATTGAAGAATCTAGAAAGAAGATTGAAGCAATTGAAGCTTCTGATGCAACAGCTGAAGCAAAAGCAAGTGCTATTGCACAAGAAAATAACAAAATAAACCAAGCTGAAATTAATATTGCAGAAGCTGAACAAATAATTAATGAAAATAAAGATTTATTTGAAAATGAATTTGAAAAATTATTCGACATTTATAATAAGTTATCAAGATTTTCAAGAATCTTAACTGTTGATGTTCAACATTATTTAAATGATGAATTATCTTTATTAGATCAAGATGAACTTGCAAAAGTTTATAAAGATCAATTAACTAAGATGACTAAGATTAGTGAAAATTTAAAAGATTATGAGAAAAAAATCTTAATAGATGAATTTAATATGCCAACAACAAAAGTTGTAGGTACAGGTGAAAATATGCATAATGAAACAATTGCAGATCCTGTAAAAGAGTATTTCTCAGAATTACAAAAAGATAATGAAGTAAGTAGAGGCGCAATGTTAAACTTAATAAGAACATTAAGAACATTTGATGCTATATTTGAAATGGCTTCATATTGCGAAACAAAGAGAATTGAAGCTGATTCAACAACTTGCTTCGCACAAGAATACTTAGAAGATAGAATAGAAGACTTTACTAATAGTGGTGATGATTTCAATAAAGCATTATATGAATCATTATTAGCAAATATAACATCTATCAAAGCTGAACTTGCTACATATGGATTTAATTGTGAGAACACTCCATCATATGCAAATGAAGATGAACAATTAAAAGCAAGAATTAACATGTTCTACAGAATTAATTCTGCAGATTCAAAAGAATTTGAAGAATATGTTTGCTTACCAAAACTAGAGTCAATTAATGCAACATGTAACTTAATTCCATCAATAGATGATATTGATAAATTACAAGAACTTAAAAAGTTATATTTAAATGATAACGAAATTGTTGATTTATCAAAAGTTGACTGGGCATCAATGACAAATCTAGTTGTATTAGAATTAGATTATAACGAAATTAGTGATATCAAACCTTTAGAACAATTAGTAAACATTCAAAGATTAACATTAAATAAGAACTTAATTAAAGGAAAATTAGATTTCATAATTTCAAGATTTAGAAAATTAAAAACATTAGAATTAAACTACAACGCAATTGATGATATTGGAACAATCAAAAACCAATATGAATTTATTGCAAAAGATCATGGATATGATTCTGTAAATGATTATTTATATTATGATACAGAAGCAGTAGATATCCAATTATATGGACAAATTTTATCAATGAAACTTGTTTTAACAGATGAAAATGATTTAACAAGAGTTGATTTACCACCAATATTCTATCAAGCTGAAGAATTAGATCCAAAGAGAACTATTTTCGGTGTAGTTAGTTTATACGGTAACGTAACAAACAGGGGTAAAGAAGTTATATTAGAAACTTCAAACCCAGGTGTTTATGCTGGACAAGTTTATATTAAAACAAATCCAAATGAATTACATAATGGAAATTCAATATGTTCAGAAACAATTTGTACAATAAACTACAAAGTAACACATGTTGATACACCAGTTAATAACACAGTAAACAATACAACAAATACAGTAAACAATGTAACAAACAATACAGTAGTAAACAATACAGTAACAAACAACACTGTAGACAATACAGTAAATAACACTGTAAACAATACAGTAAATAACACAACAAATAATACAGTAAATAACACTGTAAATAATACAGTTAATCCAGATCCAACTAAACCACTTGGATATACAACAAAAAATGATGAGATAGTTGGAGTTTCTCCAGATACTACATTAGATAACTTTAAAACTAAATTAGTAAATGGAAATAATTACACAGTAAGTGTAAAAGAAGGTAATGGAACAGATAAAACAAACGGAAACATCGCAACTGGAAACTTAGTAACAGTATTAGATAACAACGGAAATGTTGTTGGAGTATACGAAGCTGTAGTTACAGGTGATGTTAACGGAGACGGAACAGCAAACGCAATAGACCAAAGATTAATTAAAGCTCACAGAGCAGAAGTAAAATTACTAGAAGGTGTATATGAAGAAGCAGCTGATATTAATCATGACGGACAAGTAACTGCTGTTGACTCAAGATTATTACTATATCACAGAGCAGAAGTTGAAGGATATATTCTTTAATTAATGTAAAAAAATTGTTAACATATATGTGTTGCAATTTATGTGATAAAATGATATTCTTTTAGTGTATAAGCAAATGAGGAGATAAGAAAATGAGTAAAAAAGCAAAGTTAATATTATTTGAAGTTCTTCTTTTAGTTATTCTATTATGTACTAGCGTATATGCAACTATAAAAGTTACATTACACTTTAGTATAAATACAGATAGAAAGAAACTAACACCAGGACAATCTTTTGTAATAACATTAAGTTTTAAAGATGTAGCTTTAGAAGGAAATTCTGGTATAACAGATTTAGAAGGATACATCAACTATGATAAAAGTGTAATTGAACCATTAACAAGCGAAAGCTTTATTAAAAATGAAAATGGTACAATCACAATAGGAGGAGAGGAGTACAAGTTTGAAGATTTAACTAATGCAAACGAAAGTCAAATAGATGGATCTTCAGATGGAGTAATATCATTTAACTCAAATCCAAAAGCACCAAATGATACAAAAATCATAATTGGAACAAAAACTCCAATTACTGATAATATTCAAATCTTAAAGGTAAAATTTACTGTAAAACCTGATGCTAAAGTTGGATATTACCAAAAAGCTATTACATATAGCGATTTCGTAGTTACAGCAGGTGAAGAAGACACAACATCAATTTCACAAGTTGTAGATATAGAAGTAGTTGAAGGTACTGCAAATAACAATACTGTAAATAACACAGTAAACAACACTGTAAATAATACTGTAAATAATACAGTTAAAAATACAGTAAACAATACTGTAAATAACACAGTTAAAAATACAGTAAATAATACTGTAAATAACACAGTTAAAAATACAGTAAAGAATACAGTAAACAATACTGTAAAGAATACAGTAAACAATACTGTAAATAATACAGCAAAAAATACTACAGTAAACAATACTGTAAATAATACAGCTAAGAATACTGCAGTAAATGGTACAAGCAATAATGCAAATGATGCTTCAACAGCAGGAAGCAACTTACCAAAGACTGGTGCAAGAGTAGTTATACTACCAGCAATATTAATAATAGTATTAGGATACTTTGCTTATAACAAATATATGAAATATAAAAACATAGATTAATGTTCAATAACATAAGATCCCTTAAGGAGTGGCGAGCGTTGCCACTCCTTTTTTAGGTATTGTACATTTTATTTTTATTTGATATAATATCATTAATTTAAAAATGGAGGAATTATTATGGCGTTAGCAATAGTTGTAGTTGTAGTACTAATCATTGTTTGGGCTATTGGAATCTACAATGGATTAGTATCACAAAGAAATAAGGTTAAAAATGCATGGAGCCAAATCGATGTTCAATTACAAAGAAGATTCGATTTAATCCCAAATTTAGTTGAAACAGTAAAAGGATATATGGAGCATGAAAAAGGAGTATTAGAGAAAGTTACAGAACTTAGAACTTCTTGGGCAAATGCTACTACAGTTTCAGAAAAAGCTGAACTTGATAATCAATTATCAGGTGCTTTAAAAACAATCATGGCAGTATCTGAAAACTACCCAGATTTAAAAGCAAATCAAAACTTTTCTGAATTACAAGAAGAATTAAAGAATACTGAAAATAAAGTTGCTTATTCAAGACAATTTTATAATGATACAGTAACAAACTTTAATACAAAAATTGAAATATTCCCAAATAATATATTTGCTAATATGTTTCATTTTACTGCTTTTGAATTCTTCAAAGTTGATCAAGAAGAAGCAAAAGAAAACGTTAAAGTACAATTTTAATTATTAATACCATATCTTTTAGATATGGTATTTTTTTGTTTTACAAACTAAAGAAATAATTATATAATAGTAAAAAACGAATTAAGGAGATTATATAATGTACGATGATATACAAAAAAATAAAGTGAAGACTGGAGTTATAGTCTTTTTCTTCTTGACTATGATAACACTTGCTATTTACTATGTATGCATGTGGTTTGAATTAGGAGAGATTTCAATTGTAATAGCTCTTATATTCTCAATAATTTCAACATATGCTACATATCATAACTGTGACAAGATAGTTTTGAGATCAGTAAATGCGAGAGAAGCAACAAGAGAAGAAGACCTACAACTAACAAATATATTAGATGGATTAATGGTAGCTTCTGGTTTAGAGCATAAACCTAAACTATATGTTGTTGATTCAGAACAACCAAACGCTTTTGCTACTGGTAGAGATCCAGAACATGCAGTAATATGTGTTACAAAAGGACTACTAGAGAAAATGACATATTACGAACTAGAGGGCGTTGTAGCTCATGAATTAGGACATGTTAAGAATTATGATATAAGATTAAGTGCAGTAATTAGTGTTATGGTTGGATTTATAGTAATGCTTTCAGATATGGTAGTTAGAGTATCATTTAGAAGAAGTGGAAGAAGCAGTAATCGTTCTAGTAGTGGTTCAGGAATACTAATGCTTATTGGATTAGTATGCTTGATAGTTTCTCCAATAGTATCACAAATTATTCAACTTGCGGTTTCTAGAAGAAGAGAATACTTAGCAGATGCAACTGCGGTTTCATTTACTAGAAATCCAGATGGTTTAATATCAGCACTTAAGAAGCTAGATAGCGATAGCACTGAATATGAATATGCAAGTAATAGTAGTTCTCACATGTATATAATGAATCCTTTTAAAAGTAAAAGAAATAAAACAAGTATATTTGCAACACACCCATGTATTGCAGATAGAGTTGAAGCAATAGAAAAATTAAGATAAAATTCCAAAGCCCTTGTAGCTCAACTACAGGGGCTTTTTTTATTTGACAAAATACACTATTAAATGTATAATAAGCATGCAAATTTATCTAAGGAGGAAAAAGATTGTTAATAGAAGATATACTATCTAATAACACATTTAGAAAAATTGCATTTTTAGTAATAGTATTAATAATACTATTTTCAGCAGTTTCATTCGCTTCTAAAAACGATATGAATACTGTAACTATTAGATTATCTAATGGAACTGAATTATCAGTTTTTACTTCAAAGGTTAAAGTAGAAGATATTCTAAACGAATCACACATTATTGTTATTCCTGGTGAGATTGTTACACCTGGTAAAGATGAAAACATTAATGCAAGTAAAACAATAGTTATTTCATATGTAGATGATGAAGAAGTTGAAGAAGCAGAATATCAAGCAATAGTTGAAAAAGAAGAAATATTAGATAATTATGCTAAAATTGTAGAAAAGATAATTGTTGAAAGAGAAGAAATTCCATTTGAAACAATTACAAAAGATATATCAAAAAGTGGTTCAGAAACAACAAGTAGTGTAATTCAAAAAGGAAAGAATGGTTTAAAAGAGCTAAAATACAGAGTTAAATATAAAGAGGATGTTGAAATAGAGAGAAATTTAATTTCAGAGACTATTCTTCAAGAACCAGTTGATAAAATTGTACAAATATCAACAAAAATTGTTTCAAGATCAGGAATGAGAGTACCTGCATCAGGTCTTGCAGCAGCTGTTGAAGGAGTTCAACCAAGAGTTGTAACAATGAACGCATCTGCTTATTGTTCATGTGTAAAATGTACAGGAAGCGGCAATGGAAGAACTGCATCAGGAGCAATAGCAAGTTCATGGTACACATTAGCAGCAGGAAAAGGCATTCCAATTGGAACTATAGTTTATATTCCAGCATTTGCAAATAAACCAAACGGAGGATGGTTTGTAGTTCAAGATAGAGGTGGAGCAATCTCAAATAACAGAATAGATATATATATGGGATCACATGGAGAAGCAAATGCATTTGGAAGAAGAAATCTAGAATGTTATTTATATTATTAATAAGAAATTTTAAGCGGCTTAAACGAGCCGCTTATTTTTGTTGATAAAATCGATAAAAGCTAGTATAATAAAGACATAGAGAAAAGGAGAATACTATGAATAAAAAAGAGTGGAAAAAATGGATGTTTTGGTTTTCACTTGCTCTAGTACTAATAATCATATATAAAGCGATAGACAGCGTACAAGTTGTATTTGAAGCAATTGGTAACTTTATTAATATTATAAAACCGTTCTTAGCGGCAATACTATTAGCACTTCTTCTATATAAACCATGTGTTAAGGTAGAAAAAGCTTTTAATAGTACAAAAAGTAAGTTTTTGAATAAACATGCAAAAGGACTAGCTATACTAATTGTATATGTAATTGTGATACTTATATTGTTTATTACAATAAACTCAATAGCACCACTTGTTTCAAAGAATGTGATAGAACTTACTAAAAACATTCCAGGATACTTAAAAAGTGGTATAGAATTTACATCATCACAAGATGAATCAAGTATCTGGAAGAGATTAAGCGTTGATCAGCTTTTGATAAACATTCAAAATACCGATTATCAAAAGATTATATTAGAATGGGCAACATTTGATAACTTAGGAAATATAGTAAAAGGTATTTCAGGAGCTACAGGCTTCATATTTAGCTTATTTGTAACTTTGGTTGTATCAATATATACAATTTCTGAAAGACATGATATAAAGAAATTTCTAAAAAGAGCAACAAGTGCACTATTTTCAGAAAAAACTTATAACAAAATTGCTCATTATTATGGAGAAATATACAACATATTCTATAATTTCCTTGCAGGACAACTATTTGATGCATTAATTGTAGGTATTGGATCAATAATAATACTATCAATACTAAATATTAAATATGGCGTACTATTGGGATTATTCATTGGTTTATTTAATATTATTCCTTACTTTGGTGCAATAATATCAATAATAATCACAATACTAATTACTATATTTACTGCAAATCCACAAACAGCAATACTTGTAGGTATCATACTTACAGTATTCCAACAAATAGATGCTAATGTAATTAATCCTAAGATAATAGGATCTACTTTAAAACTAAGTCCAATACTTGTAATCTTTGCAGTTAGTGTTGGAGGTGCATATTTCAAAGTGTTAGGAATGTTCTTAGGTGTACCAATAGTGGGACTTTTGAAGATTATTATAGAAGATCAAATTAATGAAAAATTAAAACAAAAAGAAGAATTAAAGCAACAAAAAAGTTAAAATTTTTATATAAAAAAGAAGAAAGCATGCAATGCTTTCTTCTTTTTTTGTGCTTTTTAAAAAATGCTAGAGAGGTTAATTCCCTAGAATAATCATTAGTTTTTTGCAAAAAAGAAACATAAAAGATATAAATTTTATAAAAAACACCGATTTTGTGTTTGCGTAAGTGGTGTTTGAGCAATTTGGTTAGCATGCTATTTTCATATATTTATATATATATATTTTTTTGCTAACATTATAAGTGATTTAAAATTAGCTTAAGGAGGTTTGTTTTGAAAGGTATGAAATTTACAAAGAAAGTTAAGAAAATTTTAGCTTTAACATTTGTATTTTCAATTCTACAAAATCATTTATTGGTTTTGAGTGATGTACAAAATCGAGTATATGCGACTTCTACGTCACTTGAATCAACAGTTACAAATGATGAGAAGAATGTAAAATCATCACTTGATGAAGAGACAAAAACTGAATCAAAGAAAGATGAAAAAACTTCTCAATCAACTGAAAACACATCAATTGATTCAGTTTTATCTGATGTAATTGATGATTCTGATGATGCTTTATTCGATCCTAGAGTTGATCAGCTTAAAGGAAATAGAGAAAAAGCTGAAGCAGAGAAGGCAAATGCTGTTGAAAAAGTAGAAACAGTTGAAGAAAGCACAAATGAAGAAACTGAAGAAGAACCAATTAATTCTGAAGTTGGTGAAGAATCTGAAGTTAAAGAAGCTGAAGAAACTCAAGATGTTGAAGAATCTTTTGAAGCTAAATTAGACATCCAAAATAGCTACAAATACGCTGATGGAGTTGTTTTAGAAGGAATCATCACTTTAGATGTTAAAAACCTAGAAGGTTACATCGAAAGTGCTGAATATGAAATAGCTCTAGATGAGATTGAAGGCTATACAGTAAAAAATATCTATGTTGATAAAGTTGAGACATTCGAAGAAGAATCTTTTGAAACTCACGCAACAAGTGATAGTTCAATTACTGGTAAAGTTACATATGATGGGGTATCAAATACTGCCAAATATGAAATCAAAGCTACTTTCGTATTAGAAGGTAAAAACGATTCAGACGATTTCTCATTAAATTGTAACTGCAACGAAAAAATAGTTCACGAAGACAAATCTGTTTATGAAGATGAATTTAATGCATCTTCTACTGTTGAACTAAAGGGTGAAGATTTAGAAACAAAATATTCATTAACAACTGAGAACAATAGTATCTATAAAGGATATTTATATGCTAATGCTGAAACTGAAACTGAATATGAAACAACATACAATTCAACATCAAAAATTGAATTAAAAGATGTTGATAATGTTTCTTATGCTTTAGTTACAGAATCAAACGATATCTTAGTGGATGATAAAGATGAAGAATTCACACTAAGAGGAGTTAACGAGTATGTAAAAACATTTATAGAAACAGAAGAATTTGAAAAACTATTTGGAGAAGATGGATATATTGAAATCTATTCAAATGGAAAATTACTTGGCAGAATTGATGCTGCTAACGAAGTTAAAGATGGTCATTATGAATATACTTATAATGAACCAATTAGTAATGCTGAATTTAAATTAGTAGGATTAAAAGATTCAGGTACATTAAATATTAAGAGTGATAAAGTAATTAAAGACTCTTCAATATTTACTACCGAAAAAGTTAAATCACTAAAATCTATTAAACAATCTTCTGAATTTAAGAAAGTTAATGTTCTTAAAGAAGAAGAATATGTTTTAGAACAAATAACAGCAGAAAACAAAATTAATTTGGAGGAAACAGAATCAAAAGTTGATATTTCTTTAGATAATGAATCATTATCTTCATCTAGTGTTACAGAAACATCAATGCTTCTTGAATTAAGAACTGATGAAGAAAAATACAATTTATTTAAGAATCCAACAATCAAAATTGAATTCCCTTCAGATGTTAAATCAATAGAAATACTAAATGTAAATCTACTTTATAAGAACGGATTATCTTTAGATAAGTATGATTTAGTTGAAGAGAATGGTAAACAAGTTCTTAATATTTCATTATTAGGAACTCAAACAGAATACACTTCTGGATTGTTAAACAGAGGTACTTTATTAAATATTGATTTAAAAATTAAATTAGATAGACTAACAACAAATAAGTCTTCATTAATTAAAATGACTTATACAAATGAAATTGGTAGTACAATTTCATATGAAAAAGCAGGAAATACTTGTGAAGAGTTAGAAGTTAATTACCAAACAAAGATGGGATTATTAAAAACTTTATCAGTAGCTAATAATCTTACAGGTGAAACTTCAATGATTTACGATACTGAAAATGATGATACACAACTTGCTATGGATAGTGCAAACCAAGTAATTGATTTCAAAGGTACAGTAGTTAATAACTACGATACAGAAATCAACAACATGGTTATTGTAGGCAAGATTCCAGGAGCTGGTGTCCAAGATGCAAACAGAAATGATTTAGTATCAACATTTGATGCTACTTTAAAAGAAGAAGTATTAACAAATGGTTTATCTGGAGAAGTATATTATTCTGAAAGTATTAATCCAGATAAAGATGATTCTTCTTGGGAAAAATCAAATGGAAATATTGAAAAATATAGATCATTTAAAATTGTTGTAGATAATACAACAGTTAATCAAGGTGAAAGAATCGAATTTTCATATAAAGTAAATATACCAGACAATATTTCATATAACCAAAAAGGTTATACAACATATACTATCTACTATGAAATGGAAGGTAGTGAATTATTTGGAGTATGTTCTGGAAAATTAATTACTGAAGAAAAAGAATTAACAATAGAAGATATAGAAGAACAAGAAATTGAAAACTTCTCAAATCTTGCTGTTGGTTCTCAAGTAACAATAGGAGATAAAGTATTAACTGAAGCAGATACAATTAATGAAGGACAAATTGTTAAATATACATTAATAGTAACAAATAATGGAAGAACTTCAGCAAATAACATTAAAATTTCTGCATCAGCAGAAAATGCAAATTTATATTATAAGAAATATACACATTTTGATAATTATCAAGGTACAGGACTTCCATATGATGTTTTCGAGTTTGTTGAAGATAAAGAAGGAGAACATTTAACAGAAGAATTTACAATTGATAATTTAGCAGCAGGTGAAAGCAAAACATTTACATATCAAGCAGTTGTAAAAAATATTAATGAAATTCAAGGCGAAATGGCTTTTGGAAAAATTGATATAACAGCAGATGATATGGATTCTAAACATGTTGAAACTATTAAAAATAAAATAGTAGATGCTGATTTAGGATTAATAACTCGTTATGCTTTTACAGAAAACGATGATGATAAGTTATCTGTAAACTATGACTATAACGTTACTGTAGATGTTAGAAGTTATTCAGATGAAGAACTTCAAAATATAGCAGTAAATGTTTATTTACCTAATGATGTAGAATTAATGACTCAAGATCCTGTATATCCAGTAATTAAAAAGGATAGCGATAATGATATTAAGTATTATTATACAGTGTCTAAAAACATAAATGGTACAGTATTTGAACTAGTAATAGAAAAATTAGACGCAAATGACAAGATTGGTTTCCAAATTAACACGATGCCTAAAAAGGTAGATTCAAGTATCGCTGAAGTAAATATAAGAACATATAGCTCAGCTACATATAACAATAGAGTATATAATTCTAATATTCATGAAAAAACAATATATCAAGATAAGATTAAATTAAACTATGAATGGTTAGCAGATCGTGAGGCCGGTTCACTATTAGAGAATAATGACATTGTTAATTTTGAATTAAAGTTAAAAAATGATGGTTTAGTAGATAGTGGAACTATAAGTCTTACTTCAGATATTCCTAGAGGATTAGAAGTAACAGAAGTAAAAATTGAAAAGAATGGAGTAACATCATATTTGGATACAGAAGATTTTCCTAAAGTAATTGTTGCTATGTTGGAAAAAATGAGTCCAAATGAAGAAATGGATGTTAAATTAAAGTATGTAGTAAAATACTCAAGATTAGCAAAAGATCAAGATACAATTGAAAACAATGTTCAATTAGTAGGAAAATCAATCGATATGGTTACTACAGATGTAATTTCTTTCAATGTCGATAATAAAAAGACAGAGATATCTTCAAGTGATACAGTAAAGGCTTCAGATACAAGTAATACTACTAATAAAACAGACAATACAGCAAATAGCAACGATACAACACAAAAACAAACAAATACTCAAGAAAAGAAGACATTAAGATATGTTATTTCTGGTGCTGTTTGGGAAGATTCAAACAAAAATGGTATTAAAGAAGGAACAGAATCTCCAATTTATGGTGTAGGAGTTTTTGCATACAAAGTAAATGATTCAGGAAAGACAGAAGAATGTAAAGCAACAGCTGTTACAAATGAAAAAGGTGAATACAAAATTGAAAACGTTGAACCTGGAGATTATGTAGTAGTATTTGGATTTGATTCAAGTATATATAATGTAACAACTTATAAAGTTGCATCAGCAAAATCAATAAATAGTTCAGATGCAACATCAAAGAGATTAAATGATAATTCTAAAGTTGCTATGACAGATGTTATTTCAATTACAAATATGTCAAAGAGCAATATAAACTTAGGATTATATAAGATAAATGGATTTGACTTAGCAATTGAAAAATATATATCAAACGTAACAGTTACAAATGCAAAAGGAAAACAAGTAACAGAATTCAAGAGATCAG
Source organism: Clostridia bacterium (assembly GCA_017528085.1). GTDB lineage: Bacteria > Bacillota > Clostridia > TANB77 > CAG-508 > Scatovivens. Next base: position 62,298 of record JAFXPH010000011.1, read on the forward strand.
ACCCAATTGCAAAAGTAGAAATTCATTCAAAATTATTCGAAAACTCAACTGTTGATATCGAATATAGAATTGTTGTTAAAAATGAAGGCCAAATAGACGGATATGCAAATCGTATTGTAGACTATTTACCAGAAGGTTTAACATTTGATCAAGCAAAAAATCCAAACTGGAGTTTAAATGGAAACGAACTTGTTTATACAGGATTTGTAGACAGAACAATTCCAAGTGGAAAAGAAATTGAAACTTCTCTTTATTTAACAAAGAAAGTTGATTCAATAAGAACAAATTCAATAGAAAATAGTGCAGAAATATTAGAATCTACAACAGAATCAGGATTAGTTGATGTTGATTCTACAGTAGGAAATAAGAGTTCTTTAGAAGACGATTTTGACAAAGCTGTATTATTAATAACTGTTTCAACAGGTGCTGTTGTAAATAGATTATTAATAGTAATAGCAGTACTTTCAATAATCGGTATTGCTTTGGCAAGCAGATTAATATTTAGAAAGAAATTTTATAGATAAGGGGGGTAAGAGTTATGAAGATTAATAATTTAAAATTAAAATTAATAATAGCATTTATATTAGCTTTAATAGTAATATTCTTACCTCACGAGACAAAAGCACTTTCAGCATATGATTTTATACATTCACAATGTGTTACATATGATGAAATTATGGAATATTCAGTAGACGAGTGCTTAAGCTTAAGATTTAATCAATACTCAAATCATGAAGACCTTGTTAGACAAGCTTGTAATAGATATTTGTGTTGTCACAAATCATCATATGCGACTGGTGGTTTATTCTATCCAGCTATTGTACTTGATATATATGCAGATGATCCATGTACATTATACCAAAATGGTTCAGTAGCAATACAAAATAATGCTTGGGTCGGAGCTTTAGCATATTTTTGTGCATATTACCAAGATTACGATCCACATTCAAGTTATAGTGGTGCAGAAGGTCAAAAAGTAAACTATGTTTTAAATCAATTAGGTTATGATGCTGGTTCTTATGTAAATACTAATGTTGGTGATGCAACTGCTTATGGAACAGCAGCACTTAACGGAACTGCCGACAAATATTACTCAGCTAGAATTATTATTCTAAAAGGTGGAGACTTACAAAGTTCTGGTTTACTTTGGGGTAAAGAAGGAATATCAGGAACTGTAAGAGTTCAAAAATTCATTAGTGAAGATCGTGCATCAATGAGTAAGGAACAAAAAGCAGATGCTCCTGTTCACTTAGATGAACCAGATGGTTCAGAAGTTACTTATACAATCAGAGTAACAAATACTCATAAATCAGAAACAGCAAACTATACACTAACAGATGTTTTTGATCAATTTGAAAAAGATGGTTTAGAGTTTGTTAGTGGATCTAGCTGGTCTGGATCAGGAAACACATATAAAATAACTGATTCACTTGGGCCAGGGGAAACTAGAGATTATTCATTAACTTTAAAAACATATAATACAGAAATTATAAGTATACCATCAACTGATGAGTATGAGGAAGAAATGTTTTCTCCAGAGATTTTAGATCAATTACAAAATGGTCAAGCATATGATTTTTACGCTGAATATGAAAACCTAGTAACTATGGAAGCTCAATTAGGTGAAAAAACTATAGAAGCTGAAGATGCTGACTATGTGGAGGTAGGAAAACATATAGATCCACCTCCACCAAAAGTACCAGAACCTGCAGAGCCAGGAATTACTTTAAGAAAATATGTTTCACAAGTAGAAAGTGGAAAAGATGGTTCAATAAGTACATATAATAGACAAGGTATGTCTAACTCTGAAAAATACTACAATCCTGTAGTATTAGAAAAAGGCGATACAGTAACTTACACAATTGAATTTAAATTAAATAAACACGTTGTTAGATATAAAAGATCTCAATATGATTACATATATGATGTACAATTAGTTGATAAAAACGAAGATGGACTAGAACTTGTTCCTGGTACAGATAGTGGATTAACTGGATTTACTGTATGGTATGGAGATACATATACAACTCAAGTACAATACAAAGTAACAAAAACAAACATGTATCTATTTGATGTAGAAAATACAATACAATTTGAAGAAGCATTATATAATTACGTATGGAGATATTGGTGTCAACACAGATACTCAGGACACTGGGTTTATGTTGTTGAACCAGATACTAGTGTAAATGCAGACCATCCAGATATTAAGAGCAGAGCAAATGGTTCAGAAGTTCCAAAAACTGGTGAGGCAGAAGATGGAAGCATAGGAAACACAGAATTCGTACAATTAAAAGAATTAGTTATTGCTGGTTATGTATTCGATGATGAAAATAAAGATGGATTAATGACTGGAGATCAACCACTTGAAAAAATTTGGGTAACTCTTCATGATTTATCTACTTCAGATGGTCATGATTTTACTCAAAGTAAGCAGACGGATGCAAATGGTTATTATGAATTTGAATTAGAATCATTTAACAAAGGTACATTTAGAGATGAAACATATGGTATTTATACAAAAGGTACAAGTGAGCATAGAAAATATTATGTAGAATTTAGATACAATGGTATTACTTATCAATCAACACCAGAATATGCAGGAAGAAAAAATTTGAATTCTGATAATTCATTTAACGATAATTATAAGATAGATTCAAATGCTCTTGAATATGATTCAGAAAGAGCAGCATTTAATAATCAATTCACAACTATAGCTCATAACAAAGGTATAGAATTCGGTGGAGATGAAAATGATTCTAAAGGTCTAGCTTATGATAAAGATGAACATATCAGTACATTAAAATGGACTAATAGTGTTACAATGTCATCTTACTCATTTGTAAAAGATGATCATGAATCAAGAGATAATTTATTCCTATCATCTGAGGGTGAAACAGAATACTTAAAATATATAAACTTAGGTTTATATCAAAGAGAGAAATTAGACTTGAGTTTAACAAAAGATTTATATAAAGCTCAAGTAAGAATTAATGGATACACACTAGACTATGACTATGATGACGGAGTAAGTTTCCCAAGAGACATAGATAGTAATGATCCAAATAGAACATATTTAAAAGATGGATATGAATTATTCATATATAATTCAGACTATTTCTATAGAATTTCACAATATGCTAATGAAGCGGTAAGAACAATAAAGGCAAAGACAAATGGCAGATTAGAAAATGCAGAATTAGAAATAGACTTAACATACAAAGTTAGAATAGCAAATGATTCACCATCTGAATTTGGTCCTTTACCATCAAACAATGCAATTTATGCAGCCGTTGATGAATTAGTTGATTATAACTCAGACACAATGACTATATACAAAGCATGGATGGGTGATGAAAATGGACCAGGAAGTACTGAATTAGATATTTCTGATACTTCAATATACAATGATGAAGATAATTATCAATATTCAGGATTTGAGAGAAACTTTATTACAGGTAGTGCATTAAGCGAAAATGTTCTTAAATCTGATGAGACAACTCATGATGTTGAATATTTATATATTACATATAGAGTAGATCATGAAAATGAAGCTGCAAGAGCAGTAGATTCATATGCAGATAAAGGATTTGTACATTTAGGAGATAAAACAAGTATTTCTCAAATAAGTGCTTATTCAACATATGATGATGAAACAAGAAGCCATGGACATGGTTTAGTTGATATAGATGCTAACTCAGGTAATATCAATACTGCACAAACAGAATTTAGTAGTGCATGTGATAATATAGATAGTTTTGAAGATATTGCATTTAGAGTAGATATGAATATTGATAAAAAAGCTGATGAAAGAAGTATATCTGGTCTTGTATTCGAAGATACAAGAAGTGATAAATTACAAATAACTAAATTCAATAATGCATATCAATTTATCGCAAACGGTGCATATTTGACAACAGATAGAAGACATGATGAATTAAGCAATGATCCAAGTCAAACTCAATATGAATTATTGAGAAATATAAGAGGTTCAAAACAAGATATTTTACTACCTGATATGACAGTTCAATTAATTGAGGTTGTAACAGGAAGTGATTCAAATCTATATGAAGAAACAATTGAACCTGCTGAAAATACAAACTTAAATCACGTTATAGTAAGAACAAATGCAAGTGGTGAATATAAGATTTCTGAATTTATCCCAGGTGTTTATATCGTAAGATTTAAATTTGGTGATATCTTCAAAGATGAAACAATATCACTTGAATCATTCGAACATAACGGACAAGATTATAAAGCAACACAATACACATTAGGAGGACCTGCTGGAACAATAGTACCAACAGGTGGATCAATAACAACTAGACCATTAGAGTCTGGCGATGATAATGATACTAAACTTGCTGCTTTAACAAAGGCAGAAAGAGTATCAGATGCTAGAGAGAATGAATTAAGAAGAATTGAAGTAATGAGTGCTTCAGAAGTAATGAACAATTACACTGCAACATTCATGAAAGCAAATAGTTATTTAGGTGAAAACGAATATGATCAAATAAATAACGCTGCTTCTAAAGCTGCCTTAACTGCTGAATTAAACAGTAATGGTGGAAAAGTAAATGATGAAGTAAAAGCATTCTCAGATGCAACATATTCATTTGCTGATACAGTAACATTCTCACTAGGTATCGAAAACAAATCAGATACTTTAAATCAATTAGATAAAGAAGTAGGTAGTGATAAAGACTTTAACGCAATATTCGTTAAAGCAAATAACATAGACTTCGGTGTAGAATATAGACCAGAGTCATACGTTGAATTAGTAAAACGTATTAAAGAAATTAAATTAACATCTTCAGCTGGAGATATAGTAGTAGATCTTCACTATAATGAAGATGGAACATTAGTATCTAATACAAGTGTAACTCAAGTTGGTATAGAAAATATTCAAGCAATTGATACAACTATACTAAACGATGCAATTAAAGGATTTACAAACAATATTTCAGCTGAATTTATACAAGGATTTAGATACATAAACGTTGATGAGAACATCTTACAAGGTGCTCAAATATCAATCAACTACTACTTAACAGCTAATAACCAAGGTGAGGTTGATACAGTTTCTCAAAACTTAATAGATGAAGGAACAAACAACTTATATGATAAGCTTAAAGAAAAAATGGAAGTTGATCCAAAATTTGCTCAAGCAGTAAATAGCGGAAATCTTCTAAGATTCATTCAAGGAATTGAAAAAGCATATATTAGAACACCTGAACTTATGAGAAGAGTTCAACCAGCATATCAACAAGGATATTATATGGGTGGTATTTACTACTATGGTTCATATGGTGAAAATACAGATAATACTATAGCAATTGTACCATTAACAGTACATAAGATATTAGACTTTATTGATAATGATGCGTTGTTTATGCCATCAAATAATATTGATACAAATAAGACTTGGTCACTAGTAAATGAAGATGAGTTATTAGAAGACAACTTAATCGAAAGAAGACCAGAATCTGAAGCAAACGTATTTGGAGATAAAAATTCTGTTCCACAAAAATACAACTTAGTTGAAGTTCAAATGGATGATGGATCAGTAAAACTTAAATTCTTAGACGATAGACAACGTATGTTTACTACAGATATAAGAAATAACATTGTTATAAACGCTCTATCTAATAAAAATAGTTCATTAGTAAGAGCAATTATACCAAAGATTGGTTCTCAAACTCCAGTAGCAGAAAGAGTATTTACAGTAGATAATCCTAATAGAGATGACATAGATTACTCTTCATACATCTTCTTAGAGATGAACCAAACATTATCTTCAGAAAATAGTAGTGAAGATATGGTTTATGATAATACAGCAGAACTTGTACAGTTCTTAATCCCAACAGGAAGAATTACAAACTTTGCAAGTACTGTAGGTAATATCAAATTAAATGGTAACCGTTCAAGTTTCGAATCATCATTAGATGAAGTAGATACAACAACAACTGAAACGGTTAGATTAACACCACCAACTGGTCAAGATTTTAGAACAGTATTTGTTTCAAATAACAGAGGTGCAATAAATGCAATAGTAGGAATAACAGGTATAGCTATTCTAAGTATTGTAGGAGTTGCAGTAGTAAGTGGAACAGTTGGAAAGAAAAAGAGTTATAAATAAAAACAAACATAAATAATAAAACATACCTTTCAAATTATAGGGGATAACACGTAGTGTTATCTCCTTTTTTACGGATTAAAGGCATAGGAAGAAATTAGCTCTAAAATTGTAAAATTAATGTTAAAAAAGTCCCGAAAAGATATAAAAATGACATGTTTCAAGTTGATTTGTAGAAAATGTGGTTGCGTAAAGGTTTTTTGGACACCTGAAATTATGTAAAGCTAGAGGGTCTTTATTTTTATGAAATTATTGATATCATTATGCTTGAATACAAAAGAAATTATAGGAGGTTTGTTTTGAAAAGGGTATTATTAAAAATCAAAAAGATAATTGCTTTGTTATTTGTATTCACAATACTACAAAATCATATCCTTTTGATATTTGACGGCGTACAAGCAACAACAACATTGCTTGAAGATATGGTTAGCTCAAATACTATAGCAGAAGATGATAAGACAGATATTGATGAAGGCACAAACAAAACAATTAGGAAAGAGGAAAAAAATCTAATAAGTAACTTAGAAGACGAATCAGAAGATGATGAAGAAATAGAAGATTCTGATAAAACTTCAGTAGATACTTCATTAGAGGAAAGTGATGAAATAGCTTTAAAAGCTGATTTAGAAATAATCAGTGCATATAGTTATTCTGATGGTGCAATTGTTAAAACAGCAATTACAATCAACACTGAAAATAACATAGAAAAAGAACTAACATCACTTAAGTATTCAGTTAAAAATCCTACTGTTCAAGGATACACAGTAAGTAAGGTATTTGTTGAAAAAGTAGATACAGGAGTAGGAGAAACTGATGAAAAGCATAATATTACTGCAGAAGGAGTAGAAGGAGAACTTAAATATTTATCTCCTAGAGTATATCCTACAACAGTAATCTATGTTGATTACATCTTAGAGGGTAGTGGCGATATTGATGAACTAGAACTTAAAGTTGATGGAGAAGTAAAACTTGTTAACAATGATGAGTATGTAGAAAACATGGCTCCAAGTACATCAATTAATGTTTCTACTTTAGATTTTAATAACTATAGATTATCAACAGAGAAAACAAGCATATATAAGGGTTATTTATATGCTAATGCTGTTTCTGATCTAGGTTATGAAACTGAATATACAACTTATTCAAATGTTATCGTAGAAAATGTTGAAAAAGATGATTGTTACATAGTTCTAGATGAAAATGTAGATACTATTAAAGTTAATGGTGGAGAAGATATTTCTTTAAAAGGAACAAATCATTACATTTCAACATACATCGACACAGAAGAATTTAATAAAGTATTTGGTGGCACAGGATACATTGAAATATATACTGATGGTACATTACTTGGAAGATTAGATTCTTCAAACGAAATAGTTGATGGAAATTTCACATATACATATAACAACAATTCTGTAAGCAATGTTGAATACAGAATGTATGGTCTAAAAGATACAGGAAACTTTAAAATATATAGTGATAAAGCAATAAAAGATAAGACAGTATTTGATAGAGTTAAAATTAAGAGCTTCGAAAGTATAGAAACTACAGGAATTCTTAAAAACGTTACTAAATTAGATGATGTAGAATACGTTTTAGCTCAAAAAGAATCAAATGCTGAAATCAAACTAGAAGAAACAGAATCAAGAATTGATTTCGCATTATATGACAATGTTTTATCAACAGAAGAAGCAAACAATGTTGATTTTAGAATTACATTAAAAAATAATGATGAAAAATATGAATTATTTAAAAACCCAACAATTAATGTTGAATTACCAACAGCAATTCAAGATATCACAGTAGATAACGTTAATTTATTACACAAAAATGGATTATCTATGGAATCATGGAATGTTGAGACAAATGATTCAGGCAATAAAGTAATTAAAATCAAATTGTCAGGAATTCAAAACGAATATTTACCAGATAGTTCTATTGAAGGTACAACAGTAATGGTTAATACAACAATTAACTTAGATAAATTAACTGGTAATGGAAAAAATAACATCAAAGTAACTTATTCAAACGAGATAGGAACTAATACAGCTTATCAAAATAATGGAGAAGATGGAGATCTATATCCAATTGAATATGTTGCAAAAACAGGACTAGTAAGACTTACAAAAGTTGAAAACTATAATAATGCTGGTGATGTTTTAGAAAACTATGAAATGGAATCTAAGATTGCTTCAATAGATGCAAATTCTGCTTCTAGAACAGCAAAAGTTTCTATGGCTGTAGTTAACAATTATTCAAAAGCATTATCTGATGTTGTTATTATCGGTAAAATTCCGACAGAAAATAATACTTATGATGGCAACTATTTATACAGTACATTTTCAACTGAAATAGATGGACCAATCTTAACAAACGGTCTTCCAGCTAAGGTTTATTATTCTGAAGAAGAAGACCCAGATAAAGATTCAGCTTCATGGGTTGAAAGTGTAAGCGATTACTCAAAGATTAAAACATACAAAATTGAAATTGAAAACCCTGAGATGCTTGTTGGTGACAAAGTTGAATTTAATTATAACTTAGTAATCCCAGCAAATATCGATTATAACGAATCTTCTTTTGGATTATATACAGTATGCTACAAATTAAATGGTGCAGAACTTAAAGAAAATTCAATCGTAGGATTTAAGACAGAAGAAAAAGAAATAACTATCGCAGACGCATCTAATATTGAAACAGTACAAGATTTAGAAATAGGTAGCATAGTAAAAAGAGCAGGAGTTGAATTATCAGAAGATGATTCAGTAAATGAAGCTCAAATATTAAATTATTCATACGTAATTAAAAATACATCATCAGAAACAGTTAGAAATATAGTATTAAAAGGAACTGCAGAAAATGCTAACTCATTCTATTATGATGTAGAAGAAATAGAAGATAGTACAACAGGTGAAATGATAAAGAGTGGTTTCTGGAAAGAAGATACAGAAGGAAATCATATTTATCAAGAAATCAAAATAGACTCTTTAGAGCCAAACGAAGAAAAAGTAGTTTCATATCAAGTAGTTGTAAAATCACTTGAAAATGTAACTGAACCTAGAGAGGTATACGGTAAAGCTATAGTAACAAGTGATAATACATCTGAACAAACAGTAACTACAATCAAGAACAAAATAGAACAAGCAGATTTAGCATTGTTAGTAGGTCTTGATAGTAGAGAAGAATATGGAAATGAAATAATTAATACTGATACACAACAAAAGTTTAAAACAAGTGTAACAAACATATCAGATAGAACACTAGAAAATATATATGTTAAAGTAAATCTTTCAAGATTAATGAACTTTGACGAAGTAATGACTCAAGCATTCGATCCAGAACAAACATTTAGATACGAAGAAACTGCAGAAGGAAGAATTGTAACATATCTAGTTAATAAACTAGAACCAGGAGAGACTGCAAACTTACAATCAATTATTCATATTGATAATATTCCAGAAGCACAATTAAAAGATTTTATTACAATAAAAGCTACATCAAATATTGATGGAAAAGATTATTATTCAAATGAATATACAAGAGAAATTACTCAATCATATTCATTCTTAGAAGTAAATTATACAGCTAATGTTCCTTCAGGAAGTACAGTTGTAGATGGACAAGATGTTAAATACAAATTAGAAGTAACAAATACAGGAACTGTTGAAACATATTTTGATGTTTCAGATAAATTACCATATGGTTTAAAAATTGAAGATATTAAAGTTAAATTACCAGATGGTACAGAAGAAACAAAAGAAGCAACAAATCAATACTTTGCAACAAGAGGATATATTAAACCACAAGAAAAATTAGAAGTAGATGTTGATACAGTTGTTGATAGAAACTTACTTAAAACAAATCAAAACTCAATGGTAAATATATTTGAGGTTGTTCCTTCAAATCATAGAAGTGAAATAGCAGAACATATTTTATATGTTGAAGCTGTTAAGGAAATGAAACTTGAAGATGCAGATGATTTTGATGATGAAACAGAAGAAGTGACTCTTGAATATACAAAGGTAGAAAAAGAAGGATTAAACTTAAGAAAAGTAGATAAAGATAAAGTAAATATTCCAACACAAACAACAACAAATAATCAAAGCTCTTCAAACTCAAATAGTAATAATAATACAAATACAACTACAAAAACAAACAATAATACAAGTTCAAACAGTAGCAGTGCTACAGTTGAAACAAAGAAAACATACTCAATTTCAGGTAGAGTATGGGTTGATAATAACAAGAACGGATTAAAAGAATCAAATGAAGAAAAACTAAAAAATGTTACAGTAAAACTTTATAAATCATCAAACAATAAAATAGCATTATCAAATAACAATTTTGTAAAAAGCACAAAGACAGATATAAATGGTGAATACTATTTTAATGATGTAGAAAATGGAACATACATAGTTATATTTGCTTATGATAGTAACAAATATACAGTAACAAAATACCAGGTAAATGGAGCAAAGAACGAACAAAGTTCAAGCGTTATAGTTAATAATGCAGGAATTGAAAATGACCAAAATACATATGCAATTACAGACTTAATTACAATTACAGATTCAAATTCAATTAATAACAACATGGGACTTAAGACAATAGATGGATTTGATATGCAAATCAATGCATATATTTCAAAAGTAACTATAAACGATGGAAATAAAGAACAAGTTAAACAATATGATAGATCAGATAAAATCTATAAGGTTGATTTATCTTCAAAAACAATTGATAAAACAACATTAAAAGTTGAATATGTAGTTGAAGTTTCTAACGTAGGAGATATGGAAGGAACTGTTAAACAAATTGCTGCATACTTCAATGAGAAATTTGAATTAAATAACAAACAAAACTTAGACTGGTCAGTTAGTGCAGATAAAAATGCATATAACTCATCATTAAAAGATGAAACTCTAGTTTCAGGACAAACAAGAAAAGTAAAATTAGTTTTAACAATCAAGATGACAGGTGAAAGTACAGGAGTATATGACACAATATTCAAGATTGCTGAAACATCAAATAGTGCACAATTAGTAGATGAAGATGTAGAAAACAATTCATCTAAAGTGCAATTAATGATAACAATTAGAACAGGTGCGCAAATATTAACAACAATTATTATTGTTGCTATAGTAATAGCTTACATATTATTCGTAGTATTAAGTAAAAAATTAGTACATAGCGAAAAAATGAGAAAACTATTAGAGAAACTATATGTAGCATTTGCAATAATTGCTGTTGTAATTATAGTATTAATGACATATTCAAATGCTGTACAATCAGGTAGAAATATTTCAGATGTTGCTTCAATGTCATTAACAGAATACTATAACTTCGCATGGGATGACTATGTTCACTACTTAAGATCAGAATCAGATAGAAGAATTCAATGTGTTGAGGCATCTGATAGATCAATGTCAGGACTAAGAGATAAAGGTAACGTATTTACTGAGTATAACGCAAACGATGACTTTAGAGGTCAAAGATACATGATATCTATTGCTGATTATAGATCTGACTCATATTCTTATGTAAGTGCTAGAGGAAGAGGAAGTGGTTCAAATAGATTTGCTTCATTATTCTCTTATGCAGGTGATGCAATTGAATCAAAGAAATATGGTAACGTATCATATAAAGGTCTTTTAGCAAACTTAATAAGAAATTATGGTAGCGAATTAAATAATTCAATAGGTGTAAGTATAAACCCTAACCAAGGAACAAACTATGTTGTAGTAGATAACACATTCTATAATGACTGTGTTGCATACTTAGATCATGTTTCTTCAGGCGGAACTGGAAACATAGAAAACAAAAATGATGATACTGAAATTAGTGTAAAAAAAGACGGCGGAACAACATATGTTGGACCAATTACAGCAAAATTCCCTACAGGAACAAAATTATACATTGGAATAAATGGTTCTTATACAGAATATAGAGGAAATGTATATAGTAGAGGAAGTTCACAAGGATTCGGCGCAGGATTAAGTGAAGTTCAATTCTATATTCCAACTGATGCTTTCGGTGGAGCAAACTTAGATAACTGTACAGTTAAATTAGCAACAGATGAAGGCGGAGGAGGATTAAGAGCAAGATTAATTATCTTCGCAGGTAGAGGATCAGGACAAAACGAAGCTGTCATCAGAGGTGACGGAAGTGGCGGATCTGAATTAATCTATACAATAACAAGTGGATTTAAATCAACAAAATATGTATCAGGATTAGACTATACTGGTTCAAGTGGATTAGCTACAATCTCTGGTAGACATCTTCTATCAAATGCAGAAAAAGAAGCTTCTCCAGTTGGAGCAAATGTTGTAGGAACTACAATTGAATTCCACATTAAGATTAAAAATGTTACAGGTTCTGATGCTACATTTAGAATTGATGATACAATTACAAATAATACAAATGGTGGTATGAAATACCTAAGTGGTGATTGGAGCGGAAGCGGAACATCATTTACAAAAGAAGTATTTATAAAAGATGGACAAACTGTTAATGTACCAATTGTTCTTGAAACATATTCAAATCATTTAACTGTTGAAGAATTTAATAACATGACATATGAGACAATAGAGAGATTAAAAGATTTAGAATATGAAGAAGTATATAGAAATACAGCAGTTGTAACAAATCTATCAACAGGTGAAACAAAAGACCCATCACACGATTTCGTAAAAGTAAAAATTGATTTTCCAGAACCACCAGAACCAGTTAAACCAAAAGGAAGTTTGAAAAAATATATTATTGAAAAGAACGGTGTAGCTGTAGACCCAGATAGATCAGGCTGGGATAATACAACAAAAAATAATCAACCAGTAGTTGTAGAACAAGGTGATACAGTTAAATATGAGATTAAATTAACAAACGATCAACCACAAGAAGATATGTGGGATGGAGCAATATATCATGTTATTTTAGATGATATTGCTGACGAAGGATTAGAAATAACAAGTGAAGAAGATTTAACAGGATTTAGTGTAGCAGCAGGATCAACACATTATTCATATGTTACAGCAAAAGTTGTAAGAAGTAACTTAGAATTGTTCAACTTAAAGAACGAAGTTAGAATGGATTCTGCAGATTACATAGGAACAGGATATTGGGTAGACTATGAAGGAAACGTATATGAATATCCAATTTACTGGGAGTCTGTTGATACAGGTGATTACAACACACCAGATTCTAGAGAAGACTATGTAAGATTAAAAGAACTAGAAATAGCAGGACAGATCTTTAATGATCAAAACAAAAATGGATTTAAAGATAGTGGTGAAGACTTAGTAGAAGATGTTAAAGTAGATTTAATTGATACTTCAACAAATTCTGTTGTAAAAACAGATGATTCTAGAGACGGAACATATGAATTTAAAGGATTTGATAAAGGTACAAATAGAGACCTTGCAACAGGTAACTATAATAGATCATCAAGTACTTTAAGAAACTTTGTAGTAAGATTTACATACGATGGTATTACATATGAAACTACACCTGAATACTCAGGAAGTGACAACATTGATAAAACATTAAATAGACCAACAGATAGATACTATCACGATTCAAATGCTCAAGAAGATGAAAGTGATAGAAAAGACTTTAACAAGAAATTTGAACACATAATCTTTGATAACGGTGTTGATTCAGCAGGAACAAGAACAGGATTGACATTTGAAAAAGAACAACACAAGAGTAATAGAATACCAAATGATAATACAAAAATAACTGCCGATTCATTTGGACTATTCTTACCAGACAATGCAGATAAGACAAGTTATGCATGTAACAAAGATATGGGAGATAGAGATTATCTTCTAAATATAGATGTGGGATTATTCAAGAGACCACAACTTGACTTAGACATTGATAAAGATTTCGTAAGTGCTCAAGTAAGAGTAAATAATTACACATTAGATTATGATTACTTATTAGGAACAGGAAAACCAACAACACCAGGAAATGACATAGAGAATGAAGTATTCTATAATCCTAATAGTAGTAAATATGTATTAAAAATAACAAACGCAGATTATGAGTTTAGAATTGCACAATATGCTAACGAACAAGTTAGACTTGCAAAACAAACTCCAAGCAATGCAAAGAGAGGACAAAACGCAGAATTAAATATTGATTTATTATACAAGGTAACAGTTTATAATGAATCAGATCCAGAATATGGAGAAACATATGCTGTATTAAACGAAGTTGTAGACTATAATACATCAACAATGTCAATTGTAGGTGCTAACTTAGATAGTCCAACTGGAACAGCATTAACAATTAATAATAAATCATTATTAAATGATGATTCATATACAGTAGATGGATATGAGACAAACTTCATATCAGGCTTAGACGGAAGAATATTACACAACGGAGATTCAATAACATTCTATGTTCTATATGAAGTAGATAAAAATGCTGAGGGATACATTGAACTTGGCGAAAAACAAAATATTGTACAAATATCTGAATATTCAACATATGTTGATGATGCAAGAACAGAGCCAATGGGTCTAGTAGATGTTGATTCAAACAACGCAAACTTAAATAGAACTGTTGGAAATCCTGGTGGCGGATCTGAAACATTAACAATATCAAATTATGACAGATATGATGATAACTCTTATAGAACAGATATGACAATTGTTAAAGACAAAACATCAAGAGAAATCAATGGTCTTGTATTTGAAGATACAAGAAGCATTGCTTTAGCAATTAAACCTAATGTATTCCAATACATTGCAAATGGTGAATATAAAGGTGATGATTCTAGAGCAGCAGGTCTAGAAAATGGCACATCTATATATGCACTATTAAGAAATATAAGAGGTGCAACAACAGATGAAGTACTTTCAGGAATGACAGTACAATTAATAGAATTAGCTGACGGTAAAGATGGAAAAGTATATGAAGAAACTATCGATCCAACAGATAAAACTAATACATTACAAAACGTATATCTAAGAACTGGTAGTGATGGTACATATAGCTTAAAAGAATTTATACCAGGTAAATATATAGTAAGATTTAAGTTTGGTGATACATACAAAGATAAGACAATTTCATATAACTCATTTATGCATAATGGCCAAGACTATAAAGCAACTCAATACTTATTAAAAGATAGCTTAGAAGAATCTGAAACAAGCAACGAAAGAAGATTAGAAATGCTACAAACTGGTAATGTTCCAGTAGCTGCAGGAGCTACAGGAGCACCTGGAACAAGACGTATTTCAGATGCTAGAGAAAACGAGCTAAGAAGAGTAGAAGTAATGTCTAATTCAGAAATAATGAATAACCAAGTAGCAAATAAGATGAGAGTTGATAACTTCAAAGGTGCTAATATTCCAGATGAAGCTGGAACAAAAGTTGCAAGCACATTAATGTCAGAAATAACAGACTTTACATATACAGCACAAGACTTCTCAGATCAAACATATTCATTTGCTGATACAGTATCATTCTCAATGGGTATTGAGAATAGAAAAGATACAAAAAATCAAGAAGATATCGAAGTTGAATACATGGAAGACTTTGATTCAATTCATACAAACTTATATAATGTTGACTTCGGTGTTGAATATAGACCAGAATCTTATGTTGAATTAAACAAGAAGATTAAAGAAATTAAGCTAGAAACTTCAACTGGACAAGTTGTTGTAGATATTCATTACAATGAAGACGGAACTCTAGCTGAAGGTGTTGAACAAAAAGGTATTGAAAACCTACAATCAATTGATAATTATGCAGAAGGAATTAAGGGATTCAATAATACTTATAAAGATACAGCAGTTCAAGGATTCAGGTACTTAAATGTTGATGAAGAAATATTGCAAGGTGCTAGATTATCAGTTATCTACTACATAACAGTTAATAACCAAGGTGAAGTAGATACTGTAGCACAAAACTTAATCAACGAGGGTGGATCTCAAGCAGTATTTAATAAATTAAAAGTAATTGATACTAACACTGCTGAGTATGGACAATATGATGCAGCAGATACTGCAAGAATCAAGACATCAATGGAAAATGTTCAAGAAAAAGAAAGAGCTTATGCAAGAACTCAAAAATTAATGGAAAGTGCACCAATGAATATCACAGGATATACATATGGTTACTATACAGGTGGAGTTTACTACTATGGTGCTAATGGTTTAAGCTTAACAAACTTAGCTATAGTTCCTTTAAGAGTACAAAAGATAATCGACTTTATCGATAACGATGCTACATTTAAAGCAACAGCTAATAATGAGAAGAATAAATCATGGGCTGCTATAGAAGAATCTGAATTAATGCAAGATAAGTTAATTGATGGTGCTTCATTAAAACAATTAAGCACAACAGTAAGAGTATACTTAGATGACGCACAACGTAGATTTACTGGAGATAATAGAGACAACTTAATCGTTAACTTATTCAGTAGCGAATTAAACAGACAATTAGTAAAACCAATTATACCTCTTGTATCATCATCAACACCAAATGCTCAGCCAAAAGATAGTTGGTCAGACGATCAAAGATTTAATGTAGACTACTCAGGATATATTATGGTAGAGATGAATCAAACATTATCATCTGAAAATGATAGTGATGACATGGTATATGATAATACAGCTGAGGTTGTTGAATTCAATATACCAACAGGAAGAATTACAAACTTTGCAAGTACAATAGGTAACATCAAAGTAAATGGTGATAAGACAAGTTTCCAAGAATCACTTGAAGAAGTTGATGCTGCAACAACAGAAACAGTTAGATTAACACCACCTACTGGTGAAGATACAAAGACATTACTAGTTAGATCTAATAAACAAATGATTAATACTGTATCATTAATTGCTGTAATAAGTGTGATAGTAATACTAGTAGTTGTTGTTGTAAACAAATCAGGCAAAAACAAATTATATAAATAAGAATAATAACATACTCATATATATCAAAACAAACCTATATAAAAAATAACCCAGAAAAGAGCTTCTTAAAAAGAAGCTCTTTTTCTAACAAAAAAAGAACATTATACTTTCCTATAATGTTCTTTTTAGTTTATATTTAAAGTTTTAAGTGTTTCTGTAAGTACTGATGAGAAGTTAGATTCATTATCTAATGGATATTCAATATCTATAACATAATATGAATCGCCTTTATAAAGCCAAACTACTTGAAGATAATATACTGCTTTAGATTCTACATCTAAGTATTGTAGAGAATAAATGTATGCAGGAATAGAACCTATTTTAAGCTCTTTTAACTCTGATACATTTGAAAAGAATTGTACTTTAGTTTTAAAATTCTCTTTATCATTATTTACTATCTCTGCAAAATTATCTTCTTCTGAAGCAGGTAATTTTGATACATATATTGATAAATTCTCTTCAGATCTTAACTCTAATAAGTGATTATTAGTAGGTGATAGTTTCTTTAAATTGTATAATGATTTTAGTTCTATAGATACTGAACCAGAGTCATCACTAAAGTATGCAAAAGCACTAGACGGACTGCTTGGTTCTGATTGACTACTTGATGGTCCTGTGTTTGTTACATTTTCTGACTTACCATTTTTACTAAAGACAACTATACCGATTATAAGCAAAATAATAGCTATTAGAATCAGTAACTTAGTAATATTAAATTTCTTTCGTGGCTCATAATAATTATTATAGTTGTTGTAATTGTTGTAGGCATTGTAGTTGTTGTTAGCATAATAATTATTATAATCATAGCCAGTATTTTGATTTCTAAGTGGTCCCACTTACAACCTTCCTTTGTTATTTTTTAAGTCTTATAAACAATATGATTATATCATAGATTACGTAAACTTGCAAATAAAAGGACTTAAGAGTTTTTTATAGTTTAAAAAATAGGGGTATTTTGTCAAGTGTTAAAAATCTCTAAAACATATGAAAAATAAGGAAAAAATGGGCAAAAAGTGTTGACAACTATTGCATTCGTGGTGTATAATATCTGAGTAATTTTATGCGAAATTGCGCGATAAGAGACTTTTTTCATGCACAGAGAAAATCTCGGGATGCGCAATATAACTCATTTTGAGTAGCCATTATAATTATAAATATATCTTTTTATAATTAGAGGAATTGTCAGAAGTGGAACTATATATTTGAAAAGTTTTTGGCAGGGACTGGACAAATATGTAAAAACCTTGTGATAAGAGGGACTTTTTATAAAAAATATATTACCTGCTAAATTTAATTATAAGGGTGGTTTATTTTGGAAAAGAAGAAGATTAGTGCAAGCGACATCAAGGTTAAAGACATTAAACACGAGAAATGTGTTAGAAAAACTTTTTCTAAAATTGGTGATTACATAGAAATCCCAAATTTATTAAAAGTCCAAAAAGATTCTTATGAGTGGTTCGTTAAAGAAGGTCTAGGAGAAGTCTTAAAGGATATTTCTCCTATTATTGACTATTCTGGAAACTTAGTCTTAGAATTCTTTGATTATTACATGGAAGATAAGACAAAATACACTTTAGAAGAATCAAAAGAAAGAGATGCAACTTATTCTACTAGACTTCACGTTAAAGTAAGATTGATCAATCGTGAAACTGGTGAGATTAAGGAACAAGAAATCTACTTAGGAGATTTCCCAGTTATGACTGACACTGGAACATTCGTTATCAATGGTGCAGAGAGAGTTGTTGTAAGTCAGTTAGTTCGTTCACCTGGATGTTATTTCGATTCAAGTTATGACAAAACAGGTAAAAAATTATTCACAGGTACTGTAATGCCTATCAGAGGTGCTTGGTTAGAATACGAAACAGATAGTAATGACGTATTCTGGGTAAGAATTGATAGAACAAGAAAATTACCTGTAACATCATTATTAAGAGCTTTAGGTCTTGATACTGATGAAAAGATTATCGACTTCTATGGAGAAGAAGATAAGATTTTAGCAACAATTGCTAAAGACCCAGTTAAAACAGCTGATGAAGCTTTACTAGAAATCTATAAGAAATTAAGACCTGGTGAACTTCCAACAGTTGATGCTGCTAGAAACTTATTTGATGGATTGTTCTTCGATTCAAGAAGATATGATTTATCTAAAGTAGGTAGATACAAATACAATAAGAAATTAGCATTAGCAGCAAGAATCAAAAAACAAGTAGCTTATGAAACTATAGTTAATCCAGAAACTGGAGAAGTATTAGTTGAAAAAGGTGAAGTTATTACACCTGAAGCTGCAAAAGCTATTCAAAACACAGGTATTAATGAAGTATTCGTTGATATCGACGGAAAGAAAGTTAAGATTATCGGTAACGGAACTGTTGATATTAAAAACTTTGTTGATCCTAAAGTAGCTGAAGAAGCTGGAATTAAAGTTGATGTTAACTACGCAGTATTAAAATCAATTTTAGAAACAGCAAAAGATGAAAAAGAAATCAAGAAACAAGTTATTGAAAGAGTTGAAGAATTAGTACCAAAACATGTTGTTACAGAAGATATCTTAGCTTCAGTTAACTACATATTAAACTTAGATGCTAACAGATTCATTACTTCAACAGAACAAACAAGAATTGGAAATATTGATGATATTGACCACTTAGCTAACAGAAGAATTAGATGCGTTGGAGAGCTTTTACAAAATCAATTTAGAATTGGTTTAACAAGACTTGAAAGAGTTGTAAGAGAAAGAATGACAATTCAAGACTTAGACGTAATTACTCCACAAACATTAATTAATACAAAACCAATTACTTCATCAATTAGAGAATTCTTTGGAAGTTCTCAACTTTCTCAATTCATGGATCAATGTAACCCATTATCAGAACTTACTCATAAGAGAAGAATTTCTGCATTAGGTCCTGGTGGTTTATCAAGAGAAAGAGCTGGATTCGAGGTTCGTGATATTCACTATACTCACTATGGAAGATTATGCCCAATTGAGTCTCCTGAAGGTCCAAACATCGGTCTTATCTCAGCACTTTCAACATTCGCTATTATTAACGAATATGGATTTATTGAAACACCATATAGAAAAGTTGAAAAAGGTACTTGCAGAGTAACTGATGAAGTTGAATACATGACAGCTGATGAAGAAGACAACTATATTATAGCTCAAGCTTCTGAACCAGTTGATTCAAAAGGATGCTTAACAAATAAGAGAATTAGAGTTAGAGACAGAGAAGAAATCAGAGAAGTAAGCAAAGATCTTGTAGATTATATAGATATTTCTCCAAAACAATTAGTATCTGTTGGTGCTGCTATGATTCCATTCTTAGAGCATGATGACGCTAACCGTGCTTTAATGGGTGCAAACATGCAACGTCAAGCTGTACCTCTAATGATCACAGATTCACCATTCGTTGGAACAGGTATGGAATACAAAGCTGCTAAAGATTCAGGTGTTGTAATCCTAGCTGAAGAAGACGGAACTGTTGAAACAGTTACAGGTGATGAAATCGTAATTAGAAATAAATTAAATGAAGCAAAAACTTATGTACTAAGAAAGTTCAAAAGAACAAATGGTAGTACATGTATAAACCAAAGACCAATCGTAGTAGAAGGAGAAAAAGTTAAAAGAGGTGACGTTATTGCCGACGGTCCAGCTACTTATAAAGGTGAGATGGCATTAGGTAAAAACCTACTTATCGCTTTCACTACTTGGGAAGGTTATAACTATGAGGACGCTGTTCTACTAAGTGAAAGACTAGTTAAAGAAGACGTTCTTACATCTATTCACATTGAAGATTATGAATGTGAATGTAGAGATACAAAATTAGGTCCTGAAGAGATCACAAGAGATATACCAAACGTTGGTGAAGACTCATTAAAAGATTTAGACGAAAATGGTATTATCAGAATTGGTGCTGAAGTAAGACCTGGTGATATATTAGTTGGTAAAGTTACACCAAAAGGAGAAACAGAGCTAACAGCTGAAGAAAGATTATTAAGAGCTATCTTTGGTGAGAAAGCAAGAGAAGTAAGAGATACTTCTTTAAGAGTTCCTCATGGTGAAGCTGGAACAATCGTTGATGTTAAGATATTCACTAGAGAAAATTCAGATGAATTAGGACCTGGTGTAAATCAAATTATTAGAATTTATATCGCTCAAAAGAGAAAAATCTCTGTTGGTGATAAAATGTCAGGTCGTCATGGTAACAAAGGTGTTATCTCAAGAATTTTACCAGTTGAAGATATGCCATTCTTACCAGATGGTACTCCAGTTGATGTAGTACTTAACCCATTAGGTGTTCCTTCTCGTATGAACTTAGGACAAGTTCTAGAAGTTCATTTAGGAGCAGCTTGTAGATTATTAAATTGGAAAATTGCTACACCAGTATTTGATGGTGCAACAGAAGAAGATATTAGAGACATGTTAGAGCTTGCTGGATTAGAAACAAATGGTAAAACAGTTATCTATGATGGTAGAACTGGTGATCCATTTGATAAACCAGTTACAGTTGGTGTTATGTACATGTTAAAACTACACCACTTAGTTGATGATAAGATCCACGCTCGTTCAACTGGTCCATACTCATTAGTAACACAACAACCACTTGGTGGTAAAGCACAATTCGGTGGACAAAGATTTGGTGAGATGGAAGTTTGGGCAATGGAAGCTTATGGTGCAGCTTACACATTACAAGAAATCTTAACTGTAAAATCAGACGATGTTGTAGGACGTGTTAAAACTTATGAAGCTATTGTTAAAGGTGAAAATATTCCTGAACCAGGAATACCAGAATCATTTAAAGTTTTAGTAAAAGAACTTCAAGCATTAGGTCTAGATATTACACTTTATACAGATGATGATGAAGAAGTTATCATCAAAGAACATGTTGAAGAAGGTGAAGAACCTTCTGATGAAGTTGTTGATGAGTCTGAGTTAGAAGAATCAAATCTTAATACTGTTACTCAAGAAGAACTTGAAGAACAACAAGAAGATGACGATGAATTCTTTACTAACATTTTAGATGAAGATGACATACCAGATGAAACAATTTTAAAAGAAATGGAAGATGACAATTAAAAGAAGCAAAAGATTTTTAAAAAATTAAAATTGAATAATTATGTAGTATACTGATTTCATTTTGATGACGAAATTAAAATGATCAGCAGTGGATATCAAATGAAATTAGTATGCTTGGTGAATATAATGATATTTGCCTACCTATCAAAAATATTTAAGGGGGCTATTTAAAATAGTGGAAGAGTTAGAAAGTTTTAATAAATTAAAAATTGGTTTGGCTTCAGATGAGAAAGTTAGAGAATGGTCTCATGGAGAAGTTAAAAAACCAGAAACAATCAACTACAGAACATTAAAACCAGAAAAAGACGGTTTATTCTGTGAAAAAATATTCGGACCAACAAAAGACTGGGAATGTCATTGTGGTAAGTATAAAAGAATTAGATATAAAGGTATTGTTTGCGATAGATGCGGTGTTGAAGTAACTACATCTAAAGTAAGAAGAGAAAGAATGGGACACATTGAACTTGCTGCCCCAGTAGCTCATATTTGGTATTTCAAAGGAATTCCAAGTAGAATATCTTTACTTCTTGATGTTTCACCTAGAGATCTTGAAAAAGTTATCTATTTTGCTGCATACATTGTAGTAGATAAAGGAACATCAGGATTATTAAAATGTCAAGTTATTAACGAAAAAGAGTATACTGAAGCTGAAGAAAAATATGGTAGAGGTTCATTCAAAGCCATGATGGGTGCTGAAGCAGTTCAAAAATTACTTGCAGAACTTGATATTGAAAAATTATCAGCACAACTTAAAAAAGAGCTTGCAAAAGCAAGTGAACAAAGAAAAGCTAAAGTTGTTAAAAGATTAGATACAGTAGAAAGCTTTAGAGTATCTGGAAATAAACCTGAATGGATGATCATGAATGTTATTCCAGTTATCCCACCAGATTTAAGACCTATGGTTCAATTAGATGGTGGTAGATTTGCTACATCTGACTTAAACGACTTATATAGAAGAGTTATTAATAGAAATAACAGATTAAAGAGATTACTTGAACTTGGAGCTCCAGAAATCATTGTTAGAAATGAAAAAAGAATGCTTCAAGAATCAGTAGATGCATTAATAGACAATGGTAGAAGAGGAAGACCTGTTACAGGTGCTGGAAACAGACCTCTAAAATCATTATCAGATATGCTTAAAGGTAAACAAGGTAGATTCCGTCAAAACTTATTAGGTAAGAGAGTTGACTACTCTGGACGTTCAGTTATCGTTGTAGGTCCAGAACTTAAGATTTACCAATGTGGTCTTCCAAAAGAAATGGCTGTTGAATTATTCAAACCATTTGTTATGAGAGAACTAGTTGGTAGAGGAATCGCACATAACATTAAAAATGCTAAAAGAATGGTTGAAAAACTAAGACCAGAAGTATGGGATATATTAGAGGATGTAATTAAAGACCATCCAGTAATGTTAAACCGTGCTCCTACACTACACAGATTAGGTATCCAAGCATACCAACCAGTATTAGTAGAAGGTAGAGCTATTAAACTTCACCCATTATCATGTACAGCATTCAATGCTGACTTCGACGGTGACCAAATGGCTGTACACGTTCCATTAACACCAGAAGCTATAGCTGAAGCAAGATTCTTAATGCTTTCAGTTAATAACTTATTAAAACCTCAAGATGGTAAACCAGTTACAGTTCCAACACAAGATATGATTCTTGGTGCTTACTACTTAACTGTACAAATTGATGGTGAAAAAGGTGAAGGTATGTACTTCAAAGATGAAGATGAAGCTTTGATGGCATATCATAATGGTGATGTAGGATTACATTGCAAGATTAAAGTTAGAAGATCTAAAGAAGTTGATGGAGAAGTTAGAACAAAAACTATTGAAACAACTATCGGTAGATTAATTTATAACCAAGGAATACCACAAGATTTAGGTTTTGTTGATAGATCAGATCCTGAAAAAGAATTTGACTTAGAAATTGATTTCCCAGTTATAAAGAAAAACTTAGGAAAAATCGTTGCTAAATGTATTAATAAACATGGTTTATCAGAATCAGCAGTAGTACTTGATTATATCAAGGCTACAGGTTATAAATACTCAACAATCGGAGCTATCACAGTTTCAGTTGATGACGTTTCAGTTCCTGAAGCTAAGAAAGCTATCTTAGAAAAAGCTGATGAAGATGTATCTCAAGTATTTAGACAATATCAAAGAGGTTTAATTACTAACGATGAAAGATATAATGCTATCATCAAAATTTGGGAGAAAGCTACAGATGATGTTACTGAAGCAATGAAAGCAAACTTCGATGAGATGAACCCAATATACATGATGGCTCAATCTGGTGCCCGTGGTAACATGAACCAATTAAGACAAATCGCTGGTATGCGTGGACTTATGGCTAATACAACAGGTAAAGCTGTTGAAATTCCTATTAAATCTTGTTTCCGTGAGGGACTTGATTCACTAGAATATTTCATTTCAGCCCATGGTGCTAGAAAAGGTTTAGCTGATACTGCTTTAAGAACAGCTGACTCTGGATACTTAACAAGAAGATTGGTTGATGTATCTCAAGATATTATTATTAGAAAAGAAGATTGTGGTTCTACAGAAGGTATCAATCTTGAAGATATTAAAGATGGTAACCAAATAATTGAACCATTACAAGAAAGATTAGTTGGTAGATTCGTTGTTGAAGATATCAAAGATCCAAAGACTGGAAAAGTAATTGTAGATAAAGATACAATGATTAGCGATGATGTAGCTACAGAGATCGTTAATGCAGGTTATACTAAAGTTAGAGTAAGATCTATCTTAGGATGTAAAGCTCAACATGGTGCTTGTAGAAAATGCTATGGTATGGGACTTGCAACTAGAGAATTAGTTAACTTAGGTGAATCTGTTGGTATCGTAGCTGCTCAATCAATTGGTGAGCCTGGTACACAATTAACAATGAGAACATTCCATACTGGTGGTGTAGCTGGTGGAGACATCACACAAGGTCTTCCTAGAGTTGAAGAGTTATTCGAAGCTAGAAACCCTAAAGGTGTTGCTATCATTTCTGAAATTGATGGTGTTATATCATTAAAAGAAGAAAAGAAGAGAAAAGAAGTTGTTGTAACAGGTAAAGACAACGCTAAAACATACGTTATTCCATTTGGTTCTAAAGTAATAGTTAAAGAAGGAGACGAAATTGAAGCTGGTAAACCAATTACAGCAGGTTCAATCAATCCTAACGAACTATTAGTAATCAAAGGACCAGAAGCAGTTTATGAATATATCATCTCTGAAGTTCAAAAAGTATATAGAAATCAAGGTGTTGATATTAACGACAAACACATTGAAATTATTGCAAGACAAATGCTTAAGAAAGTTAGAATCGAAGATCCAGGTGATTCAGGATTCTACACAGCATCTGTAATTGATTTACTTGAATTTGAGAGAAAGAATGAAGAATTAAAAGCTGAAGGCAAAAAGCCAGCTACAGCTAAGAGAGTATTACTTGGTATTACTAAGGCATCTCTTGCTACAGAAAGTTTCTTATCTGCTGCTTCATTCCAAGAGACAACAAAAGTATTAACAGAAGCTGCTATCAAAGGTAAAGTTGATAACTTAATAGGACTAAAAGAAAACGTTATTATCGGTAAATTAATACCAACAGGTACTGGTTTAAGACAATATCAAAACATTAAGATTAACACAACTATGACAAACACTGTTGAAGATAATGTTGAAAACCAAGAACCAACAGAAAACAATTAATTATAGCTTAATAATATAAAGTGGTAACTTTTAAAAGTTACCACTTTTTTTATGTTCTTTGTGGAAATTATTGTTATGTGGAATTGTTCACTACATTTTTACAAAAACATATATTTCAATTATGAAACAAGTGATGAATGCTAGGGAACTACAAGTTTTAAAAGGATAGTTACAAAGTGGTTAATATAATAATACAAAAAGATTAAAAGTAACGAAAACTAAAATAAAATGATAAAAAAGCTGTAACTCTAGTTCCGTATATATCAACACTTTGACCTTATTTCGCCTATTGAAACTTACATATAATAATAAGTATATTTAGTGTAGACGGTAATGACGAAAATATGTTCAAATAAGGAGTTTTGAAATGAGCAGCAAATTAAAGAAAGCATTATTAATTTTAATATCTATAGCTTTAACTATAGGATTATCAATTTTTGCTTGGAAAAAGCTTGATAATTCAATAATAGGAAAGAATATAGATAAGACAGGTCTTGATAGCGAGACACTAAAGGAAATTCAATATGAAGAAGTTACAGAAGAAGCTGGAATTGTAGAAGAAGCACCAGGAGTAAGCTTTAGAGCCTTCTTCTTAAAAGACTTAAACAATGATGGTTATGTTGAATTAATTAATGGAACGTGTAAAGAACTCGGTGGTCAGGATACTTTATACATAGAATTGAATGTTGAAGGTGGAGGAACACTTACAAATCCAGTAATTACAATTAATGGTGAAAACTTCTACTTGCAAACTAAAATTCCAAGAGATGATGAAGTAAAAGAAAATGCAGTTGGAAATAATATTACACGAATAGTGTTAAATGATATAGCCACAGGTACAAACAAAATTCTTACAGGTATGGTAAGAAGTGGTGACTATTCATCAACATACACAAAAAATGCTGCCATTCATAATAATATAAATAATTATTCTATTAATTCTAACACAATTGTACTTAGCGGAACATATGAACAAGCAGGAGAAGAACCAATTTCATTTACTAAAACTCAATATTTGTCTGTAGATTGGTTTGGCACTGCTTCAACATACTTTTACACTACAAACTTAAAATATGAAGATTTACCAAGTAGAATAGATGAGGCAAATGAATTAATAGATTTAAGTTTTTCAATTGAGACTATTGAGGGAAGAAAAGATCTTTTACCTAAAGCTAATGTTGTAGAAGGAACAATTCCACTTTATAGAGGATATGAACCAACAATAGTATCTTATAATTGCAATTCAAATGAAACATTTTCTTATAACCCTGAAACTCATAAATTTACAATAAGACGAGAATCAGTAGTTGATGAAAATGGAAATGTAACATCTTCCATAGGTCAAGATAACACATATAGAATAATACTTAAATATCCATTAGAAGCATATACTGATTCTGGGGAAGAGATTGTAGATCTTCAAATACCAGTTGATGAATACTACGAATGTTTTAATAATGATAATCCTGCTGGTGATTTTGATAATCCATATATAGCAAGAGCTCAATCAGCAACTATTAAAATACATTATCAAGAGAAAAAACCAAATATTTATGCACATGATTTGAGAGTAACTGTAGGAACTTATTATGGAAGTCCATACAGAACTTATGTTATAAGCAAGAAAAAACCTATAAGATTATATAATAGAATTAGCCAAGAAGAGATTAATGATGATTACAATGTTGCGTGGAATTTCATTGTAGGAACAAATGAAATCGCAAAACTAATAACAATTAAAGAAAATGAAGAATATGATTCTAATACACAAAATGTCGATGAATTTTATAGAGCTGATCCAGATACTGGTAACTCAAGAATAAGCATGGAAGATTATATCAAAAATGTTGGTATTTCTTTTAGTGGATTAAGTAGTGTACTTAAGGAAGATGGTATATTAAGAGTTATAGATGAGGAAACAGAAGAAGTTCTTCTAGAAATTGATTCATTTAATAAAAGTAGATACGAGGGAAGTACATTCTATTATGAAATGCCAGTTGCTCATATTAGAGTTGAAATAGAAAACGTAAATACAAGAAGCAACATGATAATAACTAACATAAAAAGAATAGATGATGATAAAATATTAGAAAACTTTACTAGAGAAAAGTTTAATAAACTAAAAAGAATATATTCTCAAGCAACTCTTTTCTTAGGTGAAGAAAAATATGTAGATAGAGAATCAAGTGCAGTATATGATGAACCAAATTCAGTTGCAACAATAGATATACTTAAAGATGTTTTATCAACACAAAAGACAGAAGAAGGAGATATAATCACTATACAAGCTTCATTTGATCCAAATGTTAACCAGGTAGGTTGGGTAGATGGAGAATTTTTAATAAAACTTCCAAAAGAAATAATAAAAACAAAAATTAATTCAATTGAAATAAGTAACAACAATGTAGAAATAACAAGCTATGAGTTAGTAGAAGATGATACTAACTTGATAGGAGATTACATTAGAATAAAGACTAGTAATATAACTAAAACACCTGAGTCATTTAATATTACACTTGATGTTGATATGACTACAGATCCTAGAATAGCTACTACAACAAAAAATGTTGAATTATATGCATCAAATAAAAATGCTGATGATTATTATTATCTTGGACAAGATATTTATGATGTAAATAGTAACCTAAATACTATTGAGTATGTAAGCTTAACTACTGCTAGACTAAATCTAATATCTCCAAATAGTTTACTTACAACAGAAATGGTACTTAATTTTGATGATTCAGGTACACTTATAGTTTCACCACAAGTAGCCGATGTGACTCCACAATATGCGAGTGTAGACAATGAAGAATCAAGAGCAACAATTGGAGTTCAAATAAAAAATAATTATGCAAAATCTATAACAGATGTAATAATTTTAGGAAAAATACCGTTTGAAGGAAATACAACAGTACTAAGGAATAGAGATTTACATTCTGCTTATGATTCTAAGATGGTAAGTACAATCAGAGTACCTGAAGAATTACAAGCAACTGCAAAAGTATATTATTCAACAAACGAAAATCCAAATAAAGATTTAACTGATACATCAAATGGTTGGATTTTAGCTGAAGATGTAGAAAACTGGGATAATATTAGAACATATTTAATAGATTTTGGCGAAAATGAGATGGTAGCAGGATATGAATACATTTTCTATTATGATATAGAAATACCATCAGATATAGATTTTAATAAGATTTCTTATGGACATCATGGAGTTTATTTTAGTTTAATAACTGATGAAGGAAAATATAGAACTCAAATAGAGCCAAATCCAGTAGGAATAAGAATTGCACAAAAATATAATTTAGACATCACAAAATATATTTTAAATAATAATACTATACCTGTTCCTGGAGCATCATATACAGTTGTTGAGGTTTTAGAAGGAGACATTTATAGTGAAGAAGTTAAAAGTGCTATAACTGGTGCTGATGGAAAATTAGAGTTTAAAGGACTATATGGTGAAAGGGTATATGAAGTAAAAGAAACAATTTCACCAAAACAATATGAATTAAATCCTGAAGTTACTAGATTTATTGGTCATGTTGCAGATGATGGAACTTTAACAATTGAAATATTATCTGGTAGCGGTCTACAAAATATATTAGTAGGTAAAGTCGAAGGTGTAGGATATGTAGTAAATGCTAAAACTGAAGACGAAGTTAAGGCAAAAGTTAAAGTAATAAAAACACAAAAGGATACAGATATTAGACTTTCTAATACAAGATTTGGATTTAAGGCTCAAGGAAGTGATAACGAAAGTTATTATACAACAGATACAAATGGTGAATTTGTTATAGAATCTGTTGGGTTAAGTACAAATTTTGTCCTTACTGAAACTAAAGCAAAGACAGGATATTACTTAAATGAAGAACCAATTTCATTTAAAATAATAAGAAACGGTAATGAATTCGAAGTAGAAGATTTTACTGGAACAGTTAAAAATCAAAGTTTAACTACTGAAAATGGAATACCAATACTAAATCTAGAAATAGAAGATGAAAAAATACCTACTTATGACATTG
Organism: Clostridia bacterium; assembly: GCA_017528085.1. Lineage (GTDB taxonomy): Bacteria > Bacillota > Clostridia > TANB77 > CAG-508 > Scatovivens. Next base: position 92,185 of record JAFXPH010000011.1, read on the forward strand.
ATATTCTTAAAGTATCAAAAGGAGAACATGTTCCACTAGCTGGAATAAAATTCAATTTATATAAAGATGGCAAAAGAGTAGGAGCATACGAAACAGATGTAGATGGAAGATTTTCAATTACAGGGTTATATCAATTTGAAGATAGAAAAAATATAGATCAAACTTATGTATTAAAAGAAGTTTCAACAATAGATGGATATTCAAAGGTTAGAGATATTGAGTTTTCAACAAAAATGGTAGATGGAGTATTAGTGCTAACAAGTGAATCACAAGCCATAGTTGAAAATACAGGTACTAATACAAAGGTAAGCCTTACAATTGAGAACCCAAAAACATTTGAACTTACAAAATATGATGGTGAAACAGGAGAACTATTACCAAATACAAAATTTGCTATCTATAATATAGATAATGGGGATGGCTCAAAGGCTGTACCAGCCGTTGATGTAAAAGGAAGAATAGTAGGAACACCAATAGAAATAGGTGGTAAGGAATACTATTATGTAGAAACTGATGAAAATGGAAAAATAACAGCAAATCTACCATCGGGAATGTATAAAGTAGTAGAGATAGAGGCTTCTAATATAAAATATGATATTAGTAAAAAATCTTTAAATACATATTATTTTGGTATTGGAGAAACTAGAGCTGGTGGTAGAATTGATGAAGAAGAATTATCAACAGTTTATCAATATGATAGAACAGGAGTATCAGCTGAAAGGGCTAAGGCCATATTAGTAGAAGATGGCGTTGTAACTATGTATGGTAATTCTGCAGGAAGCTATATAGCAAAATTTGATGATAATAATGAAATGGTTTGGGAGAGAAGAGTTTATACAGGAGGATATTCTCTATTATATGATATCTGTCTAGCTGAAGATGGCGGAATAATAACTGCTGGAGATTTTGATGCGGGTACAACAATACCGGGTAGTGATACTGCTTCGGGACAACCTATAACTATAAGTAATTCAAAAGGTGCTTTGATATTTAAATATAATCTAGATGGAAAACTCGAATGGTACAGAAATATCTGGGGTGGTTCAGATAGTTATATTCATGATTTATATATAGCAGAAGATACTGGCGATATTTTTGCTTGTGGAAGAAACCCCGGATCTTCAAACTTTGTTAATGGAATTACATGTACTGGAACAGGAAATGGTTTTGTTGTTAAATACGACAAAGATGGAAATCCAAAATTTGGAACAAGGGTCGCTGCTATGACATGGGGTGTTGTAGAAAAAGATGGTTTCATTTATTCTGGTGGAGATAGTGGATTATATAAACTATCTAGTAATGGAACACTGATTAAAACACTTGCTGTTTCAAGTATAAAATCTGTTACAAGCTGTGATTCAGGAATATTGGTTACAAGAGGCAATAATATAAGTATATATGATGAGGAATTAAATCAAATATATTCAAGGGCTTTAGAAACAACAGCAAATTATGCTTGTACAGATTCTTTCAATAATATTAATATAATGCTTAATAATGGAAAAATAATAGTTTTAGATGGTTCAGACTATTCTGAGATTATTAATAAATCAGTTTTCTCTTGTGCTACAAATATATTTGAAGATGAACTGGGAAAAATAATAGTATCAGGTTCATTATCAGGAAAAACTTCATATGCAATAACTGGCGGTGGAGGAAATATTCCAGAACAATCTGAAATTATTTTTAATAACTATAGAAAAGAATATAAAATAACAACAGATGTTGATCTGTATAATGGTGTTAAAGGTGGAACAATTTCAGGAGAAGATTTACTTCCATATGAAACTGTTAAATATGGAGATTCTTCAATAGAACCTATAGTTATTCAACCAAATGCTGGATATAAAATAAATTATATTAAGATAAATGGTGAAGAAATATTTGATTATGTTATTGATGGAGAAGGTAAAGTTACTCTTCCTCAATTTGATAATGTTATTGAAAATAAACATATTACTGTACAATTTTTACAAACAAGTAATACATTTAAAATAAAAAAAGTAGATGAATATACGAATGAACCTATAGAAGGAGTTTCTTTTAAACTAGATCAATTAGAAGAAAGAACGGAACCTAATAATGAAGAAATAATTGGTGATATGATTGAAAAAACTAATACGAATGTTATACCAACAGAAGTAGAAGTTTCAGATCCTATAAATCCAGTTGGAAACCTTACACCAATGAATGAGATAAAATATACATCTGTAAATGAAGAAACACCAATTGATGGAGTATTAGGAGGTGTTGAAACTACACAAGAATATGGATTTGTAGATTTAGACGGAGCATTAATACCAACTAATAGTAAAGTTTATCAAACAACTATTGGAGGAACAGCAGGAATTAAAAATACAATAGCAGAGTCTTATATAAAAGTTGATCTGACTGGATTAGAAGGATATTATGCATTAAAAGTAAATGCAGAAGTTTCTAGTAGAGGTAGTTATGATTATGGATACGCTGCAATAACACGTGATACAAACTTTATTACATATAATAATAACTATACAGATAAATTTATAAATATTTCAGGAACAACATCAAACAATTATTATACAAATGCTTTAAAGGGTGGAGGAATATACTATTTACACATAGGATATAGAAAATCAAATAATGCAGATTATAATAATGATTTGTTTAGAATCAATTCAATTAATGTTTTCCCATGTGTAGTACCAACAGAATATAATTTTATTGAGGAAGAAGGAAAGTATAAATCAAGTAATACAGGAGTTCATAATTCATATAGTGCCTCATATATACCAATAGATTTAACAGGATATGACTCAACAGATAAATTTATGTTAAAAGTAAATTATGATATATCTTCTCAAAGTAATAATGACTATGGATATATGAAAGTATCTGAATATAGTCCTTCAATCCAATATACTTCTAATGCATGGTTTAATGTTAGTGGAAATTATTCAAATCAAGAAAGAACAAAGGAATTAACTGGTGGTAAAAAATACTACTTAAATATTTACTATTATAAAAATGGAAGCACTAACACATATGATGATAAGTTTACGATTAATAGTGTAAAATTATATGAAACAGAAAGTAGAGCATTTAATTTTGAAGAAGTAGATGGAAAATATGTTTCTACCAACCAAGGATATGATAGAACAACATCATGGTCTATCATTCCAATTGATTTAACAGAATATTCTGGAAAGTACAATGTAAAGATTAATGCAGATATTTCTAGTCAAGCAAGTAACGATTATGGATATGTATCTTATAGTACTTCAACAACTAGTACAGGAACAAACATTATTGGGATTTCAGGAAATCAAACAAATTATACTCAAACAGGAGTTTTAACAGGCGGTAGAATATGGTACTTACATTTGAGATATATAAAAAATGATAATACTAATCAATATGATGATAAATTTACAATTAATAGTATAGAAGTATCTTTAAATGACAGTGACTTGCATCATACTACTATGACAACTAATGCGATTGGTGAAGCAACATGTCAAATCCCTTATGGCTTATATAGAATTGAAGAAACGGGAATGCCAGAAGGATATGAAGGAATAGAGCCATTTGAATATAGAATGAATGATGAATCAGAAAAGGAAATTACTGTAACAAATAGACCATTTGGAGAAGTTATAGTTCATCATTATTTAAAAGATAATGATGGAAATTATACAACTACAAGACTTGCCGATGATGTAATAATCAAAGGAAAAGTTGGAACAAATTATGCTACTGAAGCAAACTTAGATATTGTAGATTATGACTTAGAAAGAGATGCAGGAGGAAATTATGTGATTCCTTCAAATGCATCAGGACAATATGCAAGGGAAGTTCAAGAAGTTAATTACTACTATGAAACAAGGACAACTAAAGTAATTGTTCATCATTATATAGAAGGATCTACTTTAAAAGTTCCACTTATAGATGGAACAAATGCACAAGACCAAGAACTAGAAGGTAGACCAGGAGAAGCATATACTACAAGTAGCATAGCTAATGAAGATTTATCAACTGATTATGAACTTGCAAGTGTGCCAGAACTAGCAAATGGAACATATCAAACAAGTGATATAGAAATTACATATTATTATAAGAAAATAGTAAGAAAAGTAACTATTCAAAAAGTAGATGAAGATGGTGTTACACCTCTTGAAAATGTAAAATTTGAAATTGACGGATTAAAAGATAGAGTTGATATAGGTGGAGCGGTTAATAATGGAACATATTATATGCAAAGAACAGGAAATAAGTATGTTTCAAATAATAAAGGTGTTCATAATTCAACAGCAGATACATATTTCAGAATTGATATGACAAATGCAGCATATAATGTAATTATTAATGCAAATGTTCAAGTAAGTTCACAAACTAGTGATTATGGATACATGTACGTAACAGAGTCACCAAACACAATAACATTAACACAATTAAACAACAGTACAGGAAGATTATATAGACAGGGTGGAAGTAGAAGTGCTGAAAATATAGCACCATATACGCTAGCTCCAGGAAAAGTTTATTATCTTCATATAGGATATTATAAAAATGCAAGTGGAAGTAGTTATAATGACACTTTCACTGTAAATAGTATCAACTATACTATAGAAAACAAGTCTCAATATACAACAAATGGTGAAGGAAAAATCAAATTAGACTTAAATCCTGGAAGTTATAGTATTTATGAGATAGAAACTTTACAAAACTATGTAATGGATTCTACTGTAAGAGAAATTACAATAGATAGATCATCAACTGATCAAACAATAACAATAACAAATAACAAGAAGAGAGGAACTGTAGTAACAAACTATTATAAAGAAGGAACTACAGAGCCAATAATACTTGCTGATGGAACACCTGCACAAAGCATAACTACTACAGGAATTGTTGATGAAATGTATATAACAAATCCAGCAAACAATGTATCAGAAAGATATGATTTAGTGGGAATTCCAGAAAATGCAAGTGGTGAATACATAGATGGTGAAATAGTAGTAAATTACTATTACCACGAAAATATGTCTAATGTAAAAGTACATTATTATATAGAAGGAACTACAACAAGTTTAGTACCAGATGTTGATATACCAGGATATGTAACTCAAAGTTATACAACTGAAAGTTCACCAGATATCCCAACATATTATCATCTAGTTGCAGAACCTTCTAACAAGAATGGTGTAATTACAAGAGATGAGATAGTAGTTACATATTACTATGCATTAAATACTTATAATTACACAACAGAATACTATTATGACGGAGTAATAGATAACTCTAAGACATATAGTAGATCAGCAACATATGGTGATTCAGTAAGCACATATGATGATAAAAATATACCAGGTTATAGATTTGATCATACAAATGACTTACCAATAGTAATTGGAGAGGATGAATCAGAAAATGTTATTAGAGTATACTATGTAAAAGATGATTTCGGATATACAGTAGAATACTATTATGATGGAGTAATAGATAATAGTAAGACTGAAAATTACACAGCAACATTCCAAGACTTAATTGAAACTTATGTAGATAAGAATATACCAGGTTATAAATTTGACCATACAGATAAGTTCCCATTAAGAATAACAGAAGTTGCAGCAAATAACGTAATTAAAGTTTATTATGTAAAAGATGATTTTGCATATACTGTAGAGTACTACTACGACGGAATAATCGATAATAGTAAGACTGAAAATTACACAGCAACATTCCAAGACTTAATTGAAACTTATGTAGATAAGAATATACCTGGATATAAATTTGACCATACAGATGAGTTCCCATTAAGGATAACAGAAGTTGCAGCAAATAACGTAATTAAAGTTTACTACGTAAAAGATGACTTTGGTTACAGAGTTGAATATTACTATGATGGAACAATAGATAATAGTAAGACAGAAAACTATACAGCAACATTCCAAGACTTGATTGAAACTTATGTAGATAAGAATATACCAGGTTATAAACTAGATCATACAGATAAGTTCCCATTAAGAATAACAGAAGTTGCAGAAAACAACGTAATTAAAGTTTACTATGAAAAAGACGATTTCGGATACAGAGTAGAATACTACTATGATGGAGCGATAGATAATAGCAAAACTGAAAATTACACAGCAACATTCCAAGACTTAATTGAGACTTATGTAGATAAAAATATTCCAGGTTATAAATTTGATCATACAGATAAGTTCCCATTAAGCATAACAGAAGTTGCAGAAAACAACGTAATTAAAGTTTACTACGTAAAAGATGACTTTGGTTACAGAGTTGAATATTACTACGATGGAACAATAGATAACAGTAAGACAGAAAACTATACAGCAACATTCCAAGACTTAATAGAAACTTACACAGATAAGAATATACCGGGATATAAATTTGACCATACAGATGAGTTCCCATTAAGAATAACAGAAGTTGCAGAAAACAACGTAATTAAGGTTTACTATGTAAAAGATAGCTTTGGTTACAGGGTAGAATACTACTATGATGAAACAATAGATAATAGTAAGACAGAAAACTATACAGCAACATTCCAAGACTTAATAGAAACTTATGAAGATAAAGTAATCGATGGATATAGACTAGATCATACAGATAAGTTCCCATTAAGCATAACAGAAGTTGCAGAGAATAACGTAATTAAAGTTTACTATGTAAAACGTACAGACTTAAGTTATGTAGTAAACTACTTAGAAAAAGGTACAAACGCAGTACTAAGTACTCAAAAGACTGTGCCTAACCAAAGATTTGGAGATACAATTACTTCTACAAGTGAAAAAATAGACATTGATGGATACTACTTTGATAGTCCAGAAAAACCAGAAATAGTAATTAAAACAGATTTAGCACAAAACGTAATTAATCTATACTACACAAAGAGAACAGACTTAAAGTATACAGTATACTATTTCGAAAAAGGTACAAATAAACCAATTGATACAAGCAAAGTGGTAGAAAATCAAAGATACTTAGATGAAATAGATACATCAATAGAAATAAAACCAATCTATGGATATAACTATGATTCTATAGACCCAACAACATTAACAATAGACTATAACGAAGATAATAATATTATCAGAATTTACTATACTAAGAAACCTACTTCTGTTTTAGTAAGATATCTAGAACAAGGTACAGATGCTCCACTAAGCGCGAAAGTTACAATCCCAGGTCTAGTATTCGACCACTATGAAACAGAAGAAGCAATAGATATACCTGATAAATATTATTTAGTCTCAGAACCTGCTAATAAAACAGGTGAGATGACAGAAGAACAAATAGTTGTAACATATTACTATTCAAAGAAATCAAGCAAGATAGTAGTAAGATATGTTGATATGGTAACTAATGAAGAACTAGTACCACATGATGAAATAACTAAAGTTGTAGATCAAACATATGAAACTACGCCAAAAGACATTGCTGATTACAAGGTTTCATATGATTCTGGAAATACAACAGGAACAGTAACAGTAGATCCAATTGAAGTTATTTACTACTATGCACATGATGCATATGTATATGTACACTTTGTAGAAAAATCAACAGGAAATACATTAGCTCCTGATGAGACCATAAAAGATGTCGAAGGAACTCCTTATAAAGCAGAAAGTAAAGTAATTAGAAGATACAAATTAATTGAGTCTGAATTACCAACTAATGCAGAAGGAACAATGACAAGAGAGCCAATAACGGTTATATACTACTATGAATTTGATACAGCATTTGTTGAGGTACATCATAAAGATAATCTATATGATGGAGACTTAGTACCAATGACAACTATAGACGGTGCAGTGGGTGATGATTATTCAACTGAGCCAATATCAATTCCAAATTATGACTTAGTAGAAGAAAAATTGCCAGATAATGCATCAGGACAAATGACTAAAGAAAAGATAACAGTAAATTATTATTATGCTAAGATAAGTTCAGTAACAGTTAAGTATATTGATAGAAATACAGGAGAAGAATTAGCAGACCCAGTATTTATTCCAGGACATGAGGGTGACGAATATCACTCAACAGCAGTTAATATTGATGATTACATATTAGTTTCAGAACCTGAAAATAAAGATGGATTTATGCCATATGATCCTATAGAAATCATTTACTACTATGCTATAGAATCAGCTGGTGTAATTGAAAAACACATAGATGAAATGTCTAATGAACTTCTATATAACGAATTACATCCAGGTAATGTGGGTGATGAGTATAATATAGAATCAAGAAATATTGAAAACTACGCAGTTGATGAGAACTTAATTCCAGATAATAAACACGGTTATATGACAGAAGAACCAATTGAAGTTATTTACTACTATAGATATTTAACTCCAATTACTGTTGAGTACATTGATAGAGAAACAGGAGAAAAATTAATAGATGATATTAATACTACTGGATATGAGGGTGAAAACTATGTAACAGAAGAAAAGACATTCCCTGATTATAAATTAGTTGAGATACCAACAAATAAAGAAGGTATTCTAACTAAAGATCCAGTTGTAGTTAAATACTATTATGCTCATGATTCAGCCGGTGTAATTGTTCACTACATAGATGAACAAACTAATAAAGAAATTGCAGAAAAAGTAGTAATACCAGGACAAGAGGGAGATCCATATGAGACAATAGCTAAAACTATTGAAAACTATGAATTAAATTCTGAAAAATATCCAACAAATAATAAAGGCAAGATGACTAAAGACTTGATTGAAGTTTATTACTACTATACTCCAAAAGCTCAAGTAATTATCGAGTATATTGATAAAGAAACAGGAGAAAGAATAGAAGAAGTAATAAAAGATGGATATGTTGGAGATGAATATCATTCAAATCCAAAATACTTTGATTTATATCAAATAATCGAAGAAGAGATACCAGAAAATAAAGATGGTGTCATGAAGAAAGAAACAATTACAGTTAGATATTACTATCATAAGAAAGCACAAGTAGTTGTTGAACACATAGATAGACATACAAATGAAGTAATTGAGACATCATATATCTATGGATATGAGAATGATGAGTATTATACATCATCTAGAGACTTTGAAAATTACTCATTAATAGAAAGTGAGTTACCAACAAACAGAGAAGGAACTATGACAAGAGAACATATAACTTACGTTAAATACTATTATGAACGTAGAGGACAAGTTATTGTAGAATATAGAGATGTAAATACAAATCAATTAATTACAACAAGTGATGTTATTAATGGTAAAGTAGGAGACAATTATACAACTAAAGAAAAAGATATTTATGGATATAAACTTGTAGTTGATAAATATCCAGATAATTCAAGTGGATTATTCAAAGATAAAACTATAACAGTAACATATTACTATGATAGAGTTTATACAGATGGAGACATAGTAATTAACAACAATAACAACAATGTAGTAACTATAGTAAGTGGACCTAAGTTTGAGGAAGAAATTACTAGGGTGGTAATACCTGATAATACTCCTCAAAATAGAGTCGTACAAAAACCAATAACAGTTGTACCTACACCATCACCAGTTAATAATACAGTTGAAAATAATTCTTCAACAATCATTTATAACGTACCTAATACGGAGAAGAATTCACATTATCAGTTAGCTGCAATAATGATGATATCACTTGGATGGTATATAGTTGTAAGAAACAAACAAGATGAAAAATAACATCTGATGTTTTCTAAATAATACTAAAAGAGGAAGAGTAAAATCTTCCTCTTTCTTTTTGTAAAAAGCCCTCAACTTGACATAAAATAGCCTTAGTAGTATAATAGAAAGGTAAAAATTTTGATAAATAGAGGAGTAGATAAAACTTTATGTCGGGTTCAAACGAAAAGTTGATAGACAAACTCACATGGAAAAACTATGGTTATATTATTCTAATCGCTATTTTGTGTATTATCCTTTGTACATACGACTTGGCTTGGGTAATACCATCAATAATAATAATGGTTATAATAATACTTTATAGTTTTTGGGACAATACAAAGAAAAAATTTACAATTCTTAATCATATTGAAGAAATGAATTCTGATGTTGATTCAGTTACTAAGAGTAACTTAATTAACTCACCTTTACCAATGATTCTTATGGGTACAGAAGGAGATATTATATGGAAAAGTAAGAAGTTCGTTACTGAATTTCAAAACATTGATATGCGTTCATATCTATCTCAAATGATTAAAGAAATAAAATTAGATCTTGAAAAAGATTCAACTAAAGAAATATCTAAACAAATTAATATTGATAAAAAGATTTATAAAGTAAAAGGTAGAGTAGTTAGAACAAAAAGACGTGGCAATAAAAACCAAGAGTACGTGCTTAATTTGTACTTTATAGATGATACTAAATATAATGATCTTTTTGATGAAGCAAATGGTTCAAAGATTTGTATCGGTATGGTAGAGATTGATAACTATGATGACCTAATCCAAAGAGCTTTACCAGAAGAAAAGATTGAACTTTTAGGAAATATCGAAAAAGAGATAATTGATTGGATAACTGGAATCGGTGGCTTAGTTATTAAGACAGAAAGAGATTCATTTACAATTATATTTGAGCAAAGATACTTAGCTGATTTTGAGAAAGATAGATTTAGTATCTTAGATAGTATTAAGAAAATAAAAACATCTAACGATGTTCAAATAACATTAAGTATATCAGTAACTAACGAAGGTAACACAAACTACGAAAAATATAAGAATGCCTTAAGTGGTATGGAGATCGTTTTAGGTAGAGGTGGTGACCAAGCAGTCGTTAGAAAAGATGGAAAATATACTTTCTTTGGTGGTACTTCATTAGAGATTGAAAAGAGAACTAAAGTTAAAGCAAGAACTATAGCTCAATCAATTTCTAAGATAATTAAAGAAGCAGACAATGTATTTATTATGGGTCATAGCAATATTGACATAGATTCATTTGGCTCTGCACTTGGAGTACTTAAGTTAGCTAAAACATCAGGTGTTAGTGGTTATATAGTATCTGAACCAAAAGGAAAGAATCTAGGTAAGTTCTATGATGAAGTTAAAGAAAGTGATGAATATAAAGAATTAATCATTACAAAAGGCGACGCAGAAGAGCTTATAACTGATGATTCAGTATTATTCGTTGTAGATACTCATAAAACTAACTACGTTGAATTCCCTGAACTATTAGAAAAATTTGATAAGATAGTAGTAATAGATCACCATAGAAAAAGCCCTGAAGCAATTGAGAATCCATTACTTTCATTCCATGAAGTATATGCTTCTTCAGCTGCAGAGCTTGTAACAGAAATTATTCAATACTATCCAGATCCAGTTGAGCTAAACTTAATTGAAGCAGAAGGTTTATATGGTGGTATCATGGTTGATACTAAAGACTTTACATTTAAGACTGGTGTTAGAACATTTGAAGCTGCAGCATACTTAAGAAAGTATGGTGTTGATATCATAAGAGTTAAGAAATGGTTCCAAACAGACTTAGAAAGTTATAAGACTATTGCTGAGATTATAAATGAAGCTGAAATCATTGAAGGAAACATAGCAATTTCAACTTATAAAGGTGAAGATGAAAATGCTAACTTAATTTGTGCAAGAGCAGCAGATGAGTTATTAACAATAAGTGATATATCAGCATCATTTGTTATGGCTAAGATGGATAACACAGTATTTATTAGTGGTAGATCAGTTGGTAATATAAATGTTCAAATTATATTAGAGAAACTTGGTGGTGGTGGACACATCACTCTAGCAGGTGCTCAACTTGAAGGTCTAACATTAGAAGAAGCTCATGATGAGCTAATAATTAGAATTAATGAATACTTATTAGAAACTAAATAGATAATAAAATCCACATTTTGATTACAAAATGTGGATTTTTTATACTATAAATGGTAGCTTAAAGTGAATTTCAACTTATAGTTGAAAAATTGGGCTTTTTGTTATAAAATGTAGCTACTTGAAAAAGATTTAAATGTGGGAGGTTTTTATGAAGGTAATTTTAAAACAAGATATCAAAGGCGTAGGAAAAAAAGATCAAGTTATTGAAGCGTCAGATGGATATGCAAGAAACTATTTACTACCTAAGGGACTAGCAGTAAAAGCAGATGTTGGAAACATGAACAACTTACAAAACAAAAAAGATTCTGTAGCATATAAAAAAGAAGAAGATAAAAAAGAAGCTTTAGTACTTGCAGAAAAACTAAAAAAGACAGTAGTAAAATTACATGTAAAAACTGGAGAAAACGGAAAGGTATTTGGTTCAGTAACATCTAAAGAAATCGCAGAAGCATTAAAGAAAGACTTTAACATAGATGTAGATAAGAAAAAGATATTACTTGATGAACCTATCAAAGAAGCAGGAAACAAAAGAGTTGATATAAAATTAAATGAAGGTGTTGTATCAACAGTTACAGTAATGGTAATACCAAATTAGTTTAAAGTAACAAGGATGGTTTAAAATGGATATAGGAAGAATACCACCACATGATGTGGATGCAGAGCAAGCAATTTTAGGCAGTATGCTTACAGATAAAGATGCTGTTATTGCTGCTTTAGAAATATTAAAAGAAGATGCATTCTATAGAGAAGATAATAAAATTATATTTAGAGCTATTACTAACTTGTATTTGAGAAATGAACCTATAGATATAATTACTGTTAAAGCAGAACTAGTAGAAATGGGTGATTTGGAAAAAGCAGGAGGAATAGAGTATTTAGCCGAACTTCCACTTAAAGTCCCAACTACTGCAAATATCGAAAGATATGTAAAAATAGTAGAAGAAAAGTATATTTTAAGAAATTTGATTTCAACTTCTAATGAACTTATTGCACTTGGATATGATGAAACAGAAGAAGTTGACTCAATTATGGATGTTGCAGAAAGAAGAATATTTGACCTAGCTCAAAAGAAGAACTCAAAAGGATATACATCAATGAAAGATGTACTTGTTAATTCTTTTGTTGAGCTAGAAAAACTATATAATATGAAGGGTAATATTGCAGGTATACCAACAGGATTTAATGACTTAGATGTAAAACTTGCAGGACTTCATAATTCAGACTTAATAATCTTAGCAGCAAGACCTGCTATGGGTAAATCTGCATTTGCTATTAATATTGCAGCTAACGTAGCTGTTCAATCAAATGTTCCAGTTGCTATATTTAACCTAGAAATGTCAAAAGAACAAATAGGCAACAGAATTCTATGTAGTGAAGCAATGGTAGATAGTAATAAGATTAGAACAGGACAAATAGATGATGAGGATTGGGTAAAACTTGCAGGTACTATTGGTAGATTATCAGATGCCCCAATTTATATAGATGATACACCAGGTATTACTATTACAGAAATAAGAGCTAAATGTAGAAAGTTAAAACTAGAAAAAGAAATTGGCCTTGTAGTAATAGATTACTTGCAACTAATTGCTGGTACTGGTAAGGCAGGTAGCCGTGAGCAAGAAATTTCTGAAATCAGTAGATCACTTAAGATACTTGCTAAAGAATTGGAAATCCCAGTTATAGCAATATCACAATTATCACGTGGTGCCGAAAAAAGAGAAGATAAAAGGCCAATGCTATCAGACTTAAGAGAGTCTGGAGCTATCGAGCAAGATGCCGATATAGTAATGTTCCTATATAGAGATGACTATTATAATGAAGACAGTGAAAAGAAAAACGTAGCTGAAGTAATAGTTGCAAAACAAAGAAGTGGTTCAACAGGAACAGTTGAACTTGCGTGGTTACCAAGTTATACAAAGTTTGGTAATCTAGATAGAAGATATTATAATCAAGATTCAGGCGAAGAAGGATAATGTTAGAAGAGAAAGTATTAGAAACAATAAGTAAATACAATCTAGTAGAGTCAGGTGATAAGATAGTCCTTGGAGTATCAGGTGGACCTGATTCTATTTCTATGCTTAATTTGTTCCATATGTTTATAAAAAATGGTACATTAAACTGTGGAATTTGTGTTGCACATATTAACCACGGCCTTAGGGAAAACGCTAATGGAGACGAATTGTATGTAAAAAAATATTGTGAAGAAAGAAATATTCCTTTCTATGTTTTACATGCAAATGTTGAAAAGCTTTCAAAAGAGCAGAAAAGAGGCTTAGAAGAAACAGGTAGAATGGTAAGATATCAGTTTTTTGAAGAAGTTATGAAAGAAACTGGATCTAATAAAATTGCAATTGCACACAATAATAATGATAAGGTAGAAACAATCATAATGAATGCTCTAAGAGGTAGCGGATTAGCTGGGCTTAAAGGAATAGAACCTAAGATGAAGCATTACATTAGACCTTTGATTGAATGTACTCGAGATGAGATTGAAAACTATTGCGGAATCAATAGTTTAAATCCAAGACATGATGAAACTAATGATGAGAACGAGTATACAAGAAACAAAATCCGAAACATCGTGATTCCTTATATTAAAGAGGAATTTAATCCAAATATCATTAATACATTTAATAGATTATCTGAAATAGTTAAGGAAGATATAGATTTCATAAATTTAATAACTAAAAACACTTACGAAAATATAGTTCTAGAGGAAATTAACTTACCTGAGAGTAATGAATATAATAAAGAAAAACCAAGTGAGATTACTCTTAATCTAAAAGCTTTTAATAAAGAAGAACAGCTAATTCAAAAGCGTCTAATCCTTTATTCAATTGAAAAGATCTTTGGAGATACACACGAGATTGAAAAAGTAAATATTGATGACATTATTAAGCTATGCAATCGTGGAATTGGTAATAAATTTCTAATGCCAAACAAGAAAACTAAAATTGTAATCAAAAATAAAAATATTGTGATTATGTCTGTAATATAAGTTTCCCTAAAAGACTTGAAAACACTTATGTTACAGGCATATTTCTTTTTTCGAAATTTGTTGTTTTTGGCTTTTTCCTATGCTATATTATGCTTATAAAATAATATATGTAGGAAACGGAGGAAAAAACTTTGAAGAAAGGAATTAAAATTGTATACATTTGTATAATAGCTCTTATTTTATCATGTATTTTTCAGAGTTATTATAACGGAAAAGTAAAAACAATTAAGTATTCTGAACTAGTAAGTCAAATTAATAGTGGTGAAATAGGACTCATTTCTATATCTTCAGATCAAAGAACAGTAACTGCATTTACTAAAGGCGAAGCATCAGAAATTTCTGGTGAAACAGATTATTCAAAATCAACTAAGATGATTGCTTCTATACCTAGCATTGATGTGCTTGTTGAACAAATTAATAATCAAATAGTAAGTGGACAATTAGAAGTTGAACAGGAAGAAGAAAGTCCATTAGAGATGGCATTTACATACTTTGCACCAATTATAGGATTTCTTATTTTAGCATTTATATTCTTACTATTCATGAATCCAAGCCAAAACAACAATAAGTCAATGAACTTTGGAAAGAACAAAGCCAGAATGCTTACAGCAAATGATAAAAACAAAGTTACATTCAAAGATGTTGCAGGTTTAAAAGAAGAAAAAGAAGAATTACAGGAGATAGTTGATTTCTTAAAAAATCCAAAGAAATACACAGACATGGGTGCTAGAATTCCAAAAGGAGTTTTACTTGTAGGTCATCCAGGTACTGGTAAAACATTACTTGCAAAAGCAATTGCAGGAGAAGCAGAAGTACCATTCTTTATCATAAGTGGTTCTGACTTCGTAGAAATGTTTGTTGGTGTTGGTGCATCAAGAGTAAGAGATTTATTCGCAGATGCTAAGAAAAATGCTCCTTGTATAGTATTTATAGATGAGATTGATGCCGTTGGACGTCAAAGAGGTGCAGGCCTTGGTGGTGGACATGATGAAAGAGAGCAAACATTAAATCAATTATTAGTTGAGATGGATGGTTTCGCAGCTAATGAAGGTGTTATAGTTCTAGCAGCAACAAACAGACCTGACGTACTTGATAAGGCATTATTAAGAGCTGGTAGATTCGATAGACAAATTGTTATTGGTACACCAGATGTTAAAGCAAGAGAAGAAATATTAGAAGTTCATGCAAGAAAGAAAAAATTAGCTGATGATGTTGATCTAAAAACAATCGCTAAAAACACAGCTGGTTTTGCAGGAGCTGATTTAGAGAACGTATTAAATGAAGCTGCACTTTTAGCAGCAAGAAGAAATAAAATGGAAATTGGAATGCCAGAGATTGAAGAAGCAATGGTTAAAGTTTCAATGGGACCTGAGAAGAAATCAAAGGTTATAAATGAAAGAGAAAAGAAACTTGTTTCATACCACGAAGCTGGACATGCAATTTCAAGTTACTTCTTGGAAACACAAGATGATGTTCATCAAATTTCTATCATACCAAGAGGTATGGCTGGTGGTTATACAATGTATAAACCATCTGAAGATAAATCATTCTTAAGTAAAAAAGAAATGGAAGAAAACTTAGTATCATTATTAGGTGGTAGAGTTGCAGAAGAACTTATATTAGGTGATATCTCAACTGGAGCAAGTAACGATATTGAAAGAGCTACAAAAATAGCTAGACAAATGGTTACTAAATATGGTATGAGTAAAGAAGTAGGAACTATTACATTTGGTTCTGAACAAGAAAATGTATTCTTAGGAAGAGATTTAGCTACACAAAGAGATTATAGTGAAGCTACAGCAGCTTTAATAGATTCTGAAGTAAAGAGAATCATAGATGAAGCATATAAGAAAACAACAGATATTTTAAAGAGCCATGAAGATAAATTACATGCAGTTGCTGCTGTATTAATGGAAAAAGAAAAAATTGACGGTGATGAATTTACAGAAATAATGAAATAGGAATAGGAGGTTTAAAATGGGAGAAGAGTCTAACGTAATAGTTAAATTATTAGTCTTAATAATAGTCTTTTGTATGATATTTGCTTTTAAAGTAATGTATAAAAATACTCACTCTCAGGTAAAACCTATCGAACCAACAAACACAGTTACAGAATTAACAAACGAAATACAATAAAAGAAATTAAAGCCATTAGCGATAAGCTAATGGCTTTTTTGATTGCTTTCATATAAAAATTTTAAAAAAATTTAAAAATAAAATAGATTTCTTAAAATCAAGTGGTAATAATGCTTTCGAGATTTATGATAAATAACGCTAATCAAGACCTCTAAAAATAATCATTGAAATTACTATAATTCTAAGGTTAGGAAACATAATGATAATTTGTTTGACATTATTTTTTAATTTAATATAATGCAACTAGAGGAGGGCATCTATTATGAAAGTAATCAAAAGAGATGGAAGAAAAGTTGATTATGATAGAGATAGAATCATAATAGCCATTAGCCGTGCAAATAGAGATGTTAGTGGTAAAGATAAAATATCTAGATCTTCTATTGAATGTATTACGAGCTACATAGAAAGCCTAAATAGATCCTCAATATCAATAGAAGAAATACAAGATATTATTGAAGAAAAGCTAATGGAATTTGGAAAATACGCTTTAGCTAAAAAGTACATTTTATATAGAGAAAAACATGCGTTAATTCGTAAGTATCATAGTACTGATGAAAATGTATTATCATTAGTTAAAAACTCTGATAAAGCCATTGTGGAAGCAAATAACGATACTTATATTGCTTCCAATCAAAGAGATTTAATTGCAGGAGAAGTATCTAATGATTTAACAGATAGATTATTACTTCCAGAAAGAATAGTGAAGGCACAAAATGAAGGCGCTATTCATTTTCATAATAAAGATTATTTCATTCAACCAATTAATAATTGCTGCATAGTAAATATAGGAGACATGTTAGATAATGGAACAGTTATTAATGGTAAGATGATTGAAAGCCCAAAGAGTTTTGAAGTAGCTTGCATAGTTACAACTCAAATAATTGCAAACATAGCAAGTAACCAATATGGTGGTCAATCAATAGATATAAGACATCTAGGAAAATATTTAAGGAAAACATATGATAAAGCATTTAAGAAATATAATGAAGAAGGTTTTAGTGAAGAAGAAGCCAGAAAAATAGCTGATTTAAGAAAAAAAGAAGACCTTAAAGCTGGCATTCAAATAATGCAATATCAGTTAAATACACTCATGACAACTAATGGTCAAACTCCATTTGTTACTCTATTTATGTATGTAGATAGCAATAATGAATATGTAGAAGAAATAGCATTAATAATAGAAGAAATATTAAATCAAAGATTACAAGGAATAAAGAATGATTTGGGCGAGTATATTACTCCAGCATTCCCAAAACTAGTATATGTTTTAGATGAAAACAATTGCTTAAAAGGTGGTAAATATGATTATTTAACAAGATTAGCTATTAAATGTTCATCTAAAACTATATATCCTGATTATATCTCAGCTAAACAGATGAGAAAGAATTATGAAGGAAATGTATTTAGTCCAATGGGATGTAGAAACTTCCTTATGCCTTGGAAAGATGAAAATGGTAATTATAAATTTGAAGGAAGATTTAACCAAGGTGTTGTTAGTTTAAATTTGCCACAGATAGGTATTTTAGCTAATTGTGATGAAGATAAGTTTTGGAAATTATTTGATAAAAGACTAGAACTATGTAAAGATGCACTAATATGCAGGCATAATGCACTTTTAGGAACTAAATCAGATATAAGTCCAATTCACTGGCAATATGGTGCAATAGCAAGACTTAAAAAAGGAGAGAAGATAGACAATTTACTATATGGTGGATATTCATCTATTTCACTTGGATATATTGGATTATATGAACTAACAAAGTTAATGAAAGGTGTTTCACAAACTGAGCCTGAGGGATTTAAGTTTGCTTTAGAAGTAATGAATTACATGAAGGCTAAGACTTTAAAATGGAGCAAAGAGACTAATATAGGATTTGATTTATATGGAACACCATCAGATAGTTTATGCCATAAGTTTGCTAAAATTGATAAAGAAAGATTTGGCGATATAAAAGATATAACAGATAAAGGATATTATACGAACTCATATCATATTGATGAAAGACAAAGGATTAATGCTCTAGATAAGTTACTTATTGAAAGCAAGTTTCAATCAATCTCAAATGGTGGATCAATTTCTTATATAGAAATATCAAATAATATAGATGATATTGAAAAGCTAATTGGATTTATTTATGACAATGTTCAATATGTTGAGTTTAATTCTAAACCTGAATCAAACACTGTACATGGAGGAGAAAATAAAGGAAAAACTAAAGAAAAAAATCTTAATAAAGTAATAATATAAATATGTGTTGAACATATTAATGATAAGACATATAATGAGGCTGTAAGAACATCTATTAGTTTATTATTGATATAAGTGATAAAGGAGCTGATAAAGGTAAACTACCTAAAATAGAATAAAAAAGAAATGGGAGGTAACTAATGGAAAATTTAAAGATTTTCGCATGTAGTGATTCAGCAGAAGATTTTACACAAAAAGTATGTAATCACCTTGGAATAGAGCAAGGACAGATTACAAGAATGAAATTTAAGAATGATAATAATTTCGTTCAAATCTTAGAAACGGTTAGAGATAAGGATGTTTTTGTAATTCAAACAACTGAACCGCCAGTAAACGAAAGAATAATGGAGATGTTAATAACTGTTGATGCTATAAAGAGAGCTTCAGCAAAGAGAATAACAGTGGTTTTACCATATTATATTTATTGTAGATCAGACAAAAAAGATCAACCTAGAATTCCAGTAACAGCTAAATTATTAGCTCAACTAATTGAAGCTGCTGGTGCAGATAGGGTACTTACTTGCGATTTACACAATAAAGCTATTCAATCATACTTTAATATAAATTGTGATGTTTTAACAGGAAGCAACCTTCTTCAAAACTATTTCGATAGTTTAAATATAGAAGATAAAGTTGTTGTGGCTACAGATGCAGGTAGCTCAAAGAGAGCATATGCATATGCAAAGCATTTTGGATGTCCAATAGCAATGGTAGATAAAAGAAGAGATGGAAATGATGATAAAGCAATTGCAACAAGTGTAATTGGTGAGATAGAAGGAAAAAATGCATTAGTATTTGATGATGAGGTAGATACAGCAGGATCTATTATTGAAACAGTAAAAGTTATTAAAAAATTTGGCGCAAAGGATGTATATGTAGGCTGTACACATGGAGTACTTTCTGATAAAGCTGTAAGCAGAATTAAAGATTCACCAATCAAGGAATTCGTTATGACAAGCACAATTCCGCTTCCAGAATCAAAGAAAACTGATAAGATAACAGTTATATCTATTTCTGAATTGTTTGCAGAAGCAATTCGTAGAATTCATAACGCTACTTCTATAGGAGAATTATTTGAGTAATAAATATTGACATTTTCAAGGGTTCTAATGTATAATAGTAACCAGTTAAAGCTACCTAGTGATTAGGTAATGCTAATAAAAACAATCCCACAAGATGTTTTTTAGCTTCGGAAGGAGGGGAAAAGATGTCAGAAATTAGAGTTAATAATGGTAATATAGAAGATGCTCTTAAAAGATTTAAGAGACAATGTGCTAGAAATGGAGTGCTACAAGAAGTAAGAAAAAGAGAACATTATGAAAAACCTAGCGTAAAGAGAAAGAAAAAATCAGAGGCTGCTAGAAAAAGAAAATTTTAATAGTTAATTAATGTGGGAGTGCTAGGAATAGCACTCTTTTTTATTTATACTAATAGTGAAAAGGAGAGTAGTTATGTTAAAAGACCAATTATTAAATGATTTAAAAGATGCAATGAAAAACAAAGATGAACTTAAAAAGAATACTGTTCAAATGATTAGAGCAGCAATCTTACAAGTTGAAAAAGATAATGGTATCGAACTTGATGATGCTAAAATTCTAGAAGTAATCGCTAAAGAATCAAAGAAAAGAATAGATGCAGCTGCAGATTTTGAAAAAAGTGGAAGAGAAGACTTGATTGAACAAAATAGAAAAGAGTTAGAAATTATTAGTTCTTATCTTCCAAAGCAACTTTCTGTTGAAGAAGTTGAAGAAAAAGTCAAAGAAATTATATCAAAAGTTGGAGCTCAATCAATTAAAGACATGGGACTTGTTATGAAAGAAGCCAAAAATGAACTTGGTGTTACTGCTAATGGTAAGGTAATTAGTGATGCAGTTAAAAAATTACTATCTTAGTTCAAAATTTTAATCATGATTTTAGAAGTGGATCTTATACAAAAATAAGGTCCATTTTTTGTTCTCAAAATTTATAAAATTATCACTTTTAAAAATTGTGGATAACTAATTTTCTACTAGGGAATAGTGGGATACAAAAAAGTAACTCCAAACGAGTCTGTAAACCGATGCTTAAAATACCCGATACGAAAGAGTTTTGGGACTTATCAACAAGAAAAAATGAACATTTTTAAAAAAATAAAAAATAATTTTTTATGCATAAATCCGTAATGTTACAGAAGATTTACAAAACAAATTTTGACAAAAAACTATCAACAATCGTTAAGATTATGTATACTATTTACGATAAAAGTTGAAATTAAAGGAAAAAATGAGTAAAAAATAATCAAAAATTTAGCGTTTTTTATTGATTTTTTTGACAAATCGTAGTAGAATAGAAACAGGTGCGAGATTTTACGCAAATCATTGTTGTAAGTTTTTTACAATAATGAAATGTAAATGAAATTGACTTAAACTTTATATAACTTATAATATATATAAGTAGTATTATGATAATAAAGGAAGGTAAAAAGATGTTGAAAAAGAGAATTTCAAAAATCGTATTTGCGCTAGCATGCATTATTTCAATTGTTATGCCATATGGTATGCCAGTTTTTGCAGCAATATCTCATGAAGATACAAGCGTAAATCTAACTGTAGTTAGACCACGTGAAGGTGGAGACGAATCATCAGGCACATTGGGAAGTGAATATATCGATTATTATGATGATAATTCATATCAATATGCAATTGCTGATACTACAGTATTTAAAATTGTTGAAGAAGGAGATATGGATTACTCTAATGCAATCTATTGTTTAGATGCAGAGAAATCATTCCCAGGAATTGTATCTGGGGATCAACAATATATCCATTTCACAAATGCTGGAGATTTAAAAGATGATCAAAACTCTAGCGTAGTAGCATTAGAATTATCAAGAGAGAATTACAATGCTTTAATCTGGTTAGTTGATAACATGTATTTAAGAAAACAAACTCCAGAACTAAAAGATAGATTCTTATCTCAAGCATTCAAATCACAAATTGAAAGTGGAACTACTTTAGACGAAATCAAAGTAAACATTACTGATGATGATATCGAAGTTGTTCAACAATGGGCTATGTGGTCATTTACAAATTCAGACACAGCAAAATACCTATCAATGGGTGGAGTTGAACTTACTGATTTCTTTAGAGATTTAACAGGTAACTATTATCAAGTTACAGGAAACTCAAGACGTCAACAATATGTAACAGACCTATTTAACTATTTAGTATCTGCTGCAAAAGAAGGAACTCAAATAACAGATGTTGTTCCAACATTAGATAAAACTACTACAAAACAAGTTGTAACAGATGCAAATTATTATATAGTAGGACCATTTAGAGTAAACAGTGGAACTATAGCTCCAGATGTAAAAGTAAAATTAGATGGAAGTTACATTTCACGTAGCAATTATAAATTATTACTTGAAAACCAAACAATGTTTGTAGATGATTCTACACCAATTAGTGACTTGGTTGATGTTAATTATTATGTATGCATTCCAAAAACAGAATCATTTAGATCATTTAAACTAGAATTAAATTATCCAGTTTATGAGACTAAAGCTTCAATTTGGACAGCAGCAAACGTTGTATACCAACCAGTTACAGTAATCACAAGAGAACAAGTTAACGTTTCTGATGAAATTGAAGTTTTAAATAGACAAAATGATTTAGCTTTAAGAAAATTCATAGTTGCTAAAAACGGAAAAGCAATTAATGAAAGAACACCAGACATTAATTTAGAAGACTTAGCTTCTGGAGAAAAGACAACTGCAGAATACAAACATAAAAAATCTCCAGTTGATGTTGAAGTAGGAGATAAATTAACATTTAGAATCGCTGTTTACAACGAAGGTGAAGATTCAGCTACAGCTAATATGATAGTTGATTACTTACCAGAAGGATTAGAATTAACAGAAAACAGCAGCGTAAACGGAGATAAATGGACATACAATGAAGAATCTTCAAAGAACGGTTACAAATGTTACACTACAACAGCTTTAAGTTCTACATCAATCAATGGATTTGATGGAACACATCTAGCAAGTGCATATGTAGATATCGAATGTACAGTAGTAGATGCTGGTAAGGCTGGTAAAGTATTAACAAATGTTGCTGAAATTGTTGAAGACAACATTAATGATAGAGATTCACATGAGAATAGTATTAATATAGAAAATATTGATTCAGAAACATTCTCTGGAAATAGAAATAATGATACAGACCTTTCTAAAGATATATATTATGAAGGACTTGAAGATGATGATGACTTCGAGAAAGTATTAGTTAAAGGTGAAACATTTGACCTTAACTTAAAGAAATTTATTTCTAAAGTAAATGGTCAAGCACCAGAGACTAGTAGAGAACCAGTTGTTGATGTTTCTCCATTAAAGAATGGTGAAAACAATGCTAAATACACAACAACTAAAGAACCTCTTACAGTTAAACAAGGTGATATAATCACATATACTATAAGAGTATACAATGAAGGATCAATGGATGCATATGCAGAACAAGTAACAGACTTCTTACCAGAAGGTGTAGGATTACTTGTAAATCATGTAAACAACATTGATAACTATTGGAAATTAGGAGACAATCCTAAGACAGTTAAATTAGAATCAATTCCAAATGCAATGAAGAATTTAACATTAGATGATTTCACTGGAGAAACTGATTTAAAGAACGTAACAGTAGTTTATGGTTCAGCAGTTACTTCAACAAAATTAAAATCATCTGATACAGATACAAAGAACCTAATTACAGGATTCGATGTTAAGAATGGAACAAAATTAGCTTACAAAGATATTCAAGTAACTTGCGTTGTTATAGATGCAGTTGCAGCTAACAACAATTACAAGAACATTGCTGAAGTAACAGTTCATTCAGATAAAGATAGAGATACTACAGTACCTGATAGAGATTCTACTCCAGGAACTGTAAATCCAGATAATTATCCTGGTGATGATAAGAACCAAGATGATAATGACTATGAATTAGTTAAAACAGAAGAGCCAAAGAAATTTGACTTAAGCTTACAAAAAGTAATTGCTAAATTAAATGGAACAGATGTAGACAGAAAATTAACAGTTGCTAAAGATAATAAAGGTAAAATAGTATTAACTCATACAACTGAACCTCTAGCTGTTTCAAATGGAGATTTAGTAACATACAGATTAATAGTATTTAACGAAGGTGAAGTTGCAGGATATGCAGAAGAAATATTCGATGACATTCCTGATGGACTAGAATTCGTATCAAGCGATGAAACAAATAAAAAATATGGTTGGGTAATGTATGATAAGAATGGAAATCAAACTAATGATGTAGCTCAAGCTAAATCAGTTAGAACAACATACTTATCAAGAGAATCTTCTCAAGATAACCTAATCAAAGCATTTAATGATCCATCAATTTCAACAGTTTATACAGATGTTGGAAGATTAGACTTTAAGTATGTAGAAGTTGTATTTAAAGTTATTGCATCAGACAAAACAACAGATTTAGTAAATATTGCTGAAATCTATGATGATGCTGATGAAGATGGAAACCCAGTAAAAGATGAAGACTCTACACCAGGTAACCAAAAAGATGGTGAAGATGATCAAGATAAAGAAAAAGTTAGATTAAAAGAATTTGACTTAAGTTTACAAAAATTTATTTCTAAAGTAAATAATAATGGAGTAAACAGAGAACCAACATTATCAAAAGATAATAATGGTAAAGTAGTTTATACTACAACAAAAGATCCTTTAGCAGTAGCTGATGGCGATACAGTTACATACACAATTAGAGTATATAACGAAGGCGACATAGCAGGATATGCTAAAGAAGTTTCAGATAATATTCCTGAAGGATTAGAATTTGTAACAGATGACAATACAAATAAACAATATAGATGGAAAATGTACGACGCAAATGGAGCTGAAACAACAGATCCAGCAAAAGCAAAGAGTGTAAAAACTGATTACTTATCAAGAGATGTAAATCCAAACTTAGTAATCAATGCTTTCGATAAGACAGCTAACATCTCAAGTACAAATCCAGCACATCAAGATTTATTAATCGTATTCAAAGTTAAAGAATCAGCTGTTAAAGATGCTGAAAGAAAGATTAAAAACATTGCTGAAATAACAGATGATACAGATGATAAAGGAAATCCAGTTACTGATATAGATTCTATACCAGGAAACAATAAAGATGGTGAAGACGATCAAGATGATGAGACAATCGTAGTATCATACTTCGATTTAAGTCTACAAAAAGACTTAGCTAAGATAGTTGTTATTGAAAATGGTAACACAAAAGAAATAGCAGCTAACAACTCATTAATGAAAGTTGAAATCAATAGAAAGAGAATTAATACAACAACAGTAAAATTCGTATACAATATAGTAGTAAAGAATGAAGGACAAAGAGCAGGATATGCAACTGAAATTACAGATTACATTCCAGATGGCTTAACATTCGTTCAAGCTGATAATGCTCAATGGTCACAAGCTGGTAATAATATAGTTAAGACAACAGCTCTTAAAGATACATTAATTAAACCAGGTGAGACAGCAACAGTTCAAATTACTTTACAATGGGCAAACTCAGAATCAAATATGGGTCAAAAGATTAACACAGCTGAAATTTCAGATGATGCTGATGAAAACCATAACCCAGTAAATGATGTTGATTCTACTCCAAACAATAGAATCGCTACAGAAGATGATATTGATACAGCTCCAGTAATACTAAGTATTTCAACTGGTTCTGAAAAACAATATGTTCTAGTAGGTATATCATTTATGGCAATTATTACTGCAGGTGTAGTATTAATTAAGAAATTTGTATTATAGAAATAATATATTAAACCCTTAAGGTTATCCTTAAGGGTTTTTTATTGTTCTTTGCTAAAAATGTTATTTTTGTTACAATATTAAAGATTAGTAATATCAAGGTTTACAAGGATTTGAAAAAGTGCTCAATTTCTTTACATTAAAAATGCTATATGATATAATTCCTAATGAAGTATTATGTTTGAGGTAAAGCTATGAATCAAATATTGAATTTTTCTAATAATAATAATAATAATCCAGAAAATGCTGGAAAACCAAATGATGTAAATAAGAAGAAACCAGAGGTAAATGATACTCTTGATGATAGTCTAAATTTATTAGATGATATCGGAGGAGTAACAGATGTACCTGAAAATGAATCAAATCCATTGATGGATAATGTAGATGAGATGGACTTAATGGGAGGATTTACTGATTTAGATTCAACAACATTCGATGATAATGATCCACTTTCAAGTATGCCATTAGATAATAATGATGTAGTAACAAATTCAGATGATACTATGGATGGAATATTATCAGGATTAGATGATTTACCAAATGATACACCAGCTGTTGATGATAGCTTTAATGACATAATGCCAGGATTAGATGATAATTTTACTAGCGAACCACCTAGTGCAGATGACAGTGATTTCGGTAGTTTTATACCAGAAGCTGATAATTCTATGCCAAATAATGATTTTGCAACTGCAGGAATGGGTGGCGTAAATAGTATAGATGATAACTTTAATGTTCCACCAACAAATAATAATAACAACAATTTTAATGATTTTAGTAAAGCACAAAAACCAGGAAAAGGTGTTAAAGGTGGCTCTGATACACTAGTTAGAGCATTTGCTATTATTTTAATAGTATTTGCAGTAGCAATGATTTGTGTTGGAGTATACAACAACATTTCAAATAGAGAAATGGTAGATGATTCAGATGTAATTGCTGATGCAACAGATGCTAAAATAACATTAGAAAAAAATGAGGAAAATTCAACAGTTAAGATTTCTGTAAAACATGATAAAGCAATTGAAAAAGTTATTTATGTATGGAACTCAGAAAAAGAAACAACATTAAAAGCTGATGGAAAGAATACATTTGAAACAGAAATCAAACTTGCAAATGGTAAGAACACACTTGTTGTTAAGGTAGTGGATGTTGATAAACATGAGACAACAACTCAAGAAGTATTTGAAACATCTTCAGGACTTGATATTACACCACCTAAGATTAACTTAAGTGTAACTGATGATAAGAAATTAAAGATCGTTGCTAAAGACGAAACAGAAATAAAATTCATTTCTTATACATGGAACGATGAAGAACCAGTAACAGTTAATGCTGAAAGCGGACAAACAGAGTTAGAAACAGAAATTGAAATATTAAGAGGAACAAATGATATTGTAATATCAGCTTGTGACACAGCACAAAACGTATCTACAGAAACAAAGAGCTTTGATGGAAAAACAAAACCAGTTGTTTCAATAACAGTTTCTCCAGATGGAAAAGTAGCAAGTATTAGAATAACTCATGAAAGAGGTATTAAAGAAATTACTGGAGAATTAAACGGACAATTATTTAATGTAGATCTTGGAGGAGAAACACCTCAAGAATACTCATTTGATATATCAGGATTAGTTGATGGAGACAACCAATTAAAGATAGTTGCTTCAAGTATTGAAGATACTTCAGCAACATATGCAGATACAATAGTATCTAGAGATTTAACTAATGCAAAACCAGAGATTAGTGTAACTCAAGAAGGAAATGTATTACATGTTTCTATTCACTCAGATTTAGGATTATCTGGTGGAACAATCTTAATGAATGAATCTGTATACAACGTATCATTCCAAGGAGCTGAAGTTGCATTAGATGGAACATTCAATCTAGAACTTGTTGATCAAGAGACTAGAGTTGTAATTAGTATTGATGATATTAACGGAAATGGCGAGACATTTGATAAAACATTTGTTAAGCAATAAAGGAGATAGTAATGGTTCATGATATTTATGTCATAGAAAAAGAAAATCAAATATTCGGTTCATTAACTGATATGTTTTCTAGTGAATCAGATTATGTGATTCATTCAGCAATACCAGAAGATATAGATGCTGTTTTAAGAAACATTCCATCTATAATAATTATTAATGAATCATCTATATATATGAATATTTTAGATCTATGTAGAACTATCAGATCAAACGAAGATAACAGCATCACACCAGTTGTAGTAGTAACACAAGATTTCTCAAGAGATCATAAAATGATGCTTTTAGCTGAAGATGTTCAATATATTATCGATGGCTTTGACATGGATGCTATTAAAGTAATATCAAAGAATTTTATTAACTTATTATACAAAAACAGAAGAATAAGTCCATTAACAGGATTACCTGGAAATGTTCAAATACAAGCAGAGATGAAAAAAAGACTATTAAACAAAGAGTTCTATGCAATTTTCTACTTTGACTTAGACAATTTCAAGGCATATAACGATGTTTATGGATTTGCTAATGGTGATGAGATTATTAAATTTACAGCAAGAACAATAACAGAAAATATTCATAAGCTGGAAAGTGGAGATAATTTTGTAGGACATATAGGTGGAGATGACTTTGTAGCAGTTCTAAGTCCAACAGATTATGCTGTATTATGTAGAAGAATCATAGATGATTTTGATACAAATATACTTCAATATTATAATCAAGAAGATGTTGAAAGAGGATATGTTGAAGTTGCTAATAGAAAAGGTATTATAGAGCAATTCCCACTAACAACAATATCTATTGCAGTAGTTGAAGTAGATCCAAATAATTATACAAATACTCTAGAAATTGGTGAAGTTGGTGCTCAAGTTAAACATAGAGCTAAAACAATTCTAGGAAGTACATATATTATTAATAAGAGAAAAGTAAATTCAGTAATTATATAACTGAAATGGCAAAAGACCTTGAAATACAGGTCTTTTTTATTTGGCTAAAATATGTTATAATATTAGTAGAACCAAGAGGTTTGTTTGAAATGGGATGTTTTTTATACGACAGGAGGAAGAAAATGAAGGCTAAATCCCAAATGACGAGAGAAGAAATCCTGAAAAGGATGGCAGAGCTTAGAAGGCTTGACTATGATCGCCCCAACGACTACTGTGGAATCGATAAATACGATCCCGACTGGGAGAAGGAGGCAAGAGCAGAAGGCTATGCGGAGTACAAAAGACTCCAGGCTATGCTCGACTGAAATCTCGCCAAGAACAGAAAGCGGGTGGCACATGCCACTCGCTTTTATATATGTAATATTCTTTTTTCTTCTTCACTATCTTTATCTTTTTTATCTTTTAAGATAACTTCATCAAAAGTATCTAGATTATATATTGATTTATCAACAGTTGCTCTAATCTTATCGATTTTTTTATTAATCCTTTTTACCTTAAATGAAGAAAAGAAACTGCCTGATTTAAGGAGTCTATCTTTTTCTAAGTATAAATCATAAACCTTCTGAGCATTTTCTTCAGATAAGCCAAACAAAAGCTTAGAAAGTTCAATATTCCTATTCATTTTTGATATGTAATCATCATCAAATAAACTCATAGTATTCTCCTCAAGTTGCATTATAGCACGTTGAAAGATAAAAAACAAGTATTTGACAAATACCCCATAGGGGTGTATTATAATGCCATTAGAGGTGATAAAATGAATTGTGAAAAATGTAATAAGTGCCAAATGAATTGTGGTAAAACACAACATAGAAGCGAAAAAGAAAAGAAAGACTTAATCAAAAGATTAAATATAATAGAAGGACAAATTAAAGGTTTAAATCAAATGATTCAAACTGATAGATACTGTGATGATATTTTAATTCAAGTAGCTGCAGTAGATAAAGCTCTAAAAAGCTTTGGTAACAATGTTTTAGAGAGTCATTTAAATAATTGTGTTTCTTACGAAATTCAAATGGGAAATTTGGAAGTGTTAGAAGATACAATGCTTTTAATTAAAAAACTTCAATAGGAGGAAAAAATGGATATTTTTTCAAGAACAAAGTTATTAATTGGAGAAGATTCTGTTAAGAAATTAAACAATAGTAAAGTAGCTATTTTTGGACTTGGTGGAGTTGGCTCATATGTTACAGAAGGACTAGTAAGAGCAGGACTAGGAAACTTTGTGTTAATAGACAGTGATACGGTATCTGAAACAAACTTAAATAGACAAATAATAGCCACTCAAAACACAATCGGCAAAGATAAAGTAGAAGTAGAAAAAGAAAGAATTCTATCTATTAATCCAGATGCAAAAGTTGAAACTTACAAAGTATTCTTTTCAAGTGAAACAGAAGATTTTCTAGATGATACAGTAAATTACATAGTAGATTGTGTAGATACAGTTTCTGCTAAACTCGAAATAATAGTAAGAGCTAAAAATAAAGGTATACCAGTAATATCATGTATGGGTACAGGAAACAAATTAGATCCTACTTTATTTGAAATTGATGACATTTATAATACAAGTATATGTCCTCTAGCTAAAGTTATGAGAAAAGAGCTAAAGGCAAGGGGAATAGATTCTTTAAAAGTGCTTTATTCAAAAGAGGAAGTAATTAATATTTTGGATAATGTAGAAAACAAAAATGATATAGAATACAAAGCTTCAAACAGGCCTGTACCAGGAAGTATATCATTTGTTCCTTCTGTTGCTGGCTTAATAATTGCGGGCGAAATTATAAAAGACTTAATTGACAAAAAAAGTGTTATATAAATGAAAAAAAAACGAAAATTTACTTGTACAATTTTGTAATATATGATATAAAGAAGTAGAAAGATAAACTTTAGTTTTTTGTTTAAGAAAGGCGTGAGTATTGTGGAAGAGTTATTAGAGAAAGAAAAGAAAACAATACTTGTTGTTGATGATGAACAAGCAATAAGAGAATTGTTAGTTTTTAATTTAGAGAAAGAAGGATACAAAACACTAGAAGCTGTAGATGGTTTAGCAGCCGTAGATATGGCAATAAACGAAAAGCCAGATCTTATATTACTAGATGTTATGATTCCTAAACTAGATGGTATATCTGTATGTAAGAAAATCAGATATGCTTTAAATATTTCTAATATTCCAATATTGATGATTTCAGCAAAAGATTCTGAATCAGATAAAATTGTTGGATTAGAAATGGGAGCTGATGATTATATAACAAAACCATTCCAAATTAGAGAGGTAATGGCAAGAATCAAAGCTAATTTAAGAAAAGCAGAGTTAAATACAATTTCTGACCAAGGACAAAAACAAGAAAATAAAGAAGACATCATCAAAGTTGGAGATTTAACATTAGATTTAAAGAAAGTAGAAGTTAAAGTTAAAGGTGAAGTAATTAACTTGACAAAGAAAGAATTTGATGTTTTAAAATATCTAGCTAGCCAACCAGGACAAGTTGTAACTAGAGAAATGCTACTACGTGAAGTATGGGAATACGAAGAGTATGTAGGAGCTATAAGAACAATAGATGTTACAATGAACAGAATTAGAGACAAGATTGAAAAAGATAAATCAAATCCAAAGATCTTAATTACAAAAAGAGGCGTTGGATACTATGTAACAGATAAATCAAATTAGTATATTAAAGAAGAAGTTAGAATATAACTTCTTCTTTTTTTGGTAATATTTAGTTTATAAAAATTTAATTTAAATGATATATACTATATAAAGCTCATACGTCTAATGGTATGAGCTTTTGAATAACTTTATAAGCTTTAAAATTTTTAAAAAATATAGTTTAATATAATATGTAGAAATATTGACTAAAAATGCGATTTTTCTTTATGAAATTGGGATATTTCCTTGAATAAAATTCAATAAAAGTATATAATGATAAAAAAATATATAGGTGAAGAAGGATGTTGAAAAATATCAATAAAAAAATTATTTTGTTTTTTATTATACTTAGCATTCTTGTTTTATTTATTGTTTATATTTTCAATTTATATCAAATAAAAGAGTTAAACAATATAATTGAAACAACTACTAACTATGAAGAACAAAAAAACATTATAGCAAATTATTCAAATTTATATAAAGATTATAATATCAAGATAAGCCTTGGACTTGCTGTAATTGTAATCTTATTTGGAGTTATTATTTCTAGAACAGCACTAAAGCCTATAGAAAGAATTATTAAAAGTGCTGAGAACTTTAGAAAAAATGATGGTAGAAGAATAAGATTTTTATCAGACGGTGCAAAAAATGAAGATGATATTGATGAATTTGCATTGATACTTTCTGAAATGACAGATAAGCTTCAAGATAACTTAAATGAAGTATCAAGACAAAAGAATCAAATGGAAACTATATTACTTCACATGAATGATGGAGTCATAGCTTTTGACTTAGATGGTAATATTATCCATATCAACTTAGCAGCAAAAGAGTTTTTAGGTTTAGATAATAATACAAAAACATTCAGTGATGTCTTTTCAAATTATAATGATATAAATATGGAAAGATTAATATATCTAGAGAATTGGACAAGTTCAAGTAAGACAATTAGTGTTGAAGATAGAACTTATAATCTATTCTTTGCTCCATATAGAAATGAAGATGAAAGACCAAATGGTATAATCGTTGTTATCCAAGATGTAACTGAACATATGAAGCTAGATAGTATGAGAAAGCAATTCGTTGCAGACGTTTCTCATGAGCTTAAAACACCGATTACATCAATACTTGGATATTCACAAACACTTCAAGAAAATGAAGTAGATGATGAGACTAGAGAAAAATTCTTAGGTAGAATTTCAACTGAAGCTGAAAGAATGTCTGCATTAGTTAGCGACCTTCTAATTTTATCTAGATATGATACAGCTAAGATGCAAGCAGAAAAACAAGAATTTGATCTTGGTGAAGTCGTTAAAGATGTCTTTGAAAGCCAACAATTCGAAATGGAAAAGAAAAATCTTACAGGTGAATGCTTAGTTACAGCAAATGTACCAAGTGTTTATGCAGATAAAGTTGGAATTCAAAGGGTAGTATTAAATATCATAAATAATGCTATTAAATACACTCCAGATGGCGGAAGTGTTAACGTTTATGTGGGATTTGTTTATACAGATGCTTATATAAAAGTTATAGATACAGGTATTGGTATTCCAGAAGATGAAATACCAAGAATATTTGAAAGATTTTATAGAGTTGATAAGGCTAGAACAAGAGAGATGGGTGGAACAGGATTAGGTCTTTCAATTGTAAAAGAAATCTTAAAACAAAACAATGGAAGAATAGACGTAAAAAGTGAGGTAGATAAAGGTACAGAGGTTGTTATCAGAATACCAACTAAACAAAGTAGCGAGAAAAATACACAAAAGGAAAAAGTAGAGGAGTAAAAGATATGAAAAAATTATTTAAAATTCTATTATCAAGTGGCCTAATGACAGGAATGAGTTCAATTGCTTTTGCAACTGAAACTGCAATGGTAGGAGCAACTGCTGAGAGCACAGGCATGTCTTTAAAACCAGTATTCTTTATAGTTTTAGTACTAGTAATAATAGGAATTCTATACTTAAGCTTTAAGTTAGATACTCCATCAAGTAGTAAACCTAAAAAGAAAACAAAGAAAAGCATGAATGAACAAAAAGTAACAAATAACTTAGTAGAAAAAGATGTTACTTATGAAGCAGAAGCTAAAGAAACATATGTAGATGAAAACATAGCTCCTGTTAAAGTTGAAGATGATGAAGATGAAGTATCATTATTTGAAAGTTATTCAAATCCAGATACTTTACCTGAAGAAGATGTTGTAGAAGACGAAGATGACGTCCTTGGAAAATTAGATGCTTTAGATGAAGATGATGACTTCCAAGAAAAGGAAGAAACTAGTTCACTAGATTCATTTGTAGAAACTCCAGTAGAAGAGCCAGAAGAAACAAATTATGATTTAAATAGTGGCGCTGATTTAGATGGGGATGGTGATGAAACAAACGACTTTACATCAGGTGAAGAATTTGATGGTGAAGGAGATAATGCACTTGATAATTATGATTTAAATAATAATGGAATAGATGATACAGAAGAGACAATAGAAGATAAGGATTCTTTCTCAGAAACAATGGTATTTGATTCTTATGACTTGAATTCAGAAGAAAAGGCTGAAGAAGATGAAACAGACGAACCTGAAGAGGTTGAAGAGGAAGTAGAAGAAGAGGAAGAAGAAGAGAATAATTATAATATACCAAAACCACAAGACGATGATGATTTTGGTGGATTTACAACAATAAAAAGAAACTCAGTTCCTTCTCCAGAGTTTAGTGCAAAAAGAGTAGCAAGTACTCCAAAAGAAGAGAAGAAGGAAGTAAAGAAAGAAGCAAAACCAGCAGCTAAAGAAGAACCTGAAATTGATTCAGCTTCAATGTTCTTAAAACAAATGGAAGCTAATCTTTCAGGAGTAGAACCTGCTCCAAAGAAAGCAGCAGCAAAGAAAACTGCTACAAAGAAGGCAGCTCCTGCTAAGAAAGAAACAAAAACAGCTACAAAGAAAACTACAACAAAGGCAGCTTCTACTAAGAAGACAGCAACTGCTAAGAAATCAACAACTGCTAAAAAATCAACAACTACAAAAAAGACTACTAAGAAATAGAATTTAAACAAATAGAAGGGATAATAACAATGAGTGATACACAAAAAGATATCCTAGAGTGGATTTATTGCATAATAATAGCTCTAGTAATTGCATTAGTATTTAGATATTTCGTTGGAACTCCTACTGTTGTAAAACAACGTTCAATGTTTCCAACATTAAAGGAAAACGAAAGACTTATATTAAATAGAACATTTAGAATAACAAAACATTATCCTACAAAAGGAGATATAATAACTTTCGAAGCACCAGACAAAGATTCTAATACTGGTGAAGTTGATCAATCTAATCCAGTAGCTAAATACTCTGATAAGAAAATGAATTTATTCCAAAAATTTGTATATAGTGGATTAGAAATAACAAAAACAAGTTATATTAAAAGACTTATAGCAGAACCTGGTGATCATGTAGAAATCAAAGATTCAAAAGTATATATAAACGGAGAATTATTAGTAGAAGATTATCTTCAACCAGATGTTAAAACTGAATCTACTGCATTTAATGATTTCATAGTACCAGAAGGATATGTTTTTGCTGTAGGTGATAACAGAGAAAAAAGCACAGATTGTAGAAGATTTGGATGCATACCTTACGATAAAATTGAAGGCATTGTAGTATTTAGATTTTGGCCTTTAAACATGTTTGGAAGAATTAAGTAAAAGGATGTATATATGATAGGAAATAATATTATTGGAAATGAGAAAGTTAAAAAATCACTTGAAAAAGCTATAGATTCAAATAATATTGTTCACAGTTATTTATTTATCGGTAAAGATGGAATCGGCAAAAAAGAGATTGCTGTCGATTTCGCTAAAAAAATATTATGTCTTACAAAAGAAGAAACATGTACATGTAAATCATGTACATGTTTTAATTCTAACAATCATTCTGATTTCTTTATTATAAACCCACTAGATGATAAAAAAATAATATCTGTAGATATGATTAGATCTATGATAGATGAAGTCTATAAAAAACCAATTTTATCAGATAGTAAAGTGTTTATAATAAACGATGCTGATAAAATGAATGAATCAGCCCAAAATGCATTACTAAAAACATTAGAAGAGCCACCAGAATATGCTTATATAATTCTTGTAGCATCTAATGAGTTGCTTCTACTTAATACTATCAAATCTAGAACAATGAGAGTATCATTTAATGATATTCCAAGTAGTGATGTAGAAAAGTACATAAAGGAAAATACAGATGTTAAAAATATATCTAGTAGCTTACTTGAGTACATAGGTGGTAGTATAGGAAAAAGCTTGAAAGTAATAGAGGATATAGATAAATATAATGCTATAGAAAGCTTTTTACAAAAGACAGAAAAAGAAGATATAGTAGATTATTTTTATGATGGAAAGAATACTTATACAAAAGAATTTATTAACCAATCATTAGAATATTCAGAAGTTGTTCTAATGGGGTTTGCAAAGGAAAATAAGAAATATTTAAACTGCATTAAATATGTAGATGATTGTATAAATAGACTTTCATATAATGCTAATTTTGATATGTCTATAGATATGATGCTTTTCAAAATATGGGAGGAAGTAAATGAAAACAGTAGCAGGCATTAGATTTAAAAAACCTGGAAAGATATATTTCTTTGATCCAGGCGAATTACATATAGAAGAAGGAATGCACGTAATTGTAGATACAGCTATGGGCGAAGAATACGGAGAAGTAGTTATTGCATCTAAAGAAGTAGAGGATAGCGAAATTAGTGAACCACTTAAAAAGATATTAAGAGTTTCTTCTCACAAGGATGAAAAAATCTTTTCAGAACTTAAAGCAAAAGAACCAGAAGCATTAAGAATATGTGAAGAAAAGGTTAAAAAACATGGCTTAGAGATGAAGCTTATTGATTGCGAATATAAATTCGATGGAAGCAAGCTAATATTCTACTTTACAGCTGATGGAAGAATAGACTTTAGAGAGCTTGTTAAAGATTTAGCAGCTATATTTAGAACAAGAATAGAGCTAAGACAAATCGGTGTTAGAGATGAAGTAAAGAGAATGGGTGGACTTGGAATGTGCGGTAGAGAATTATGCTGTTGTTCATTCCTTGGAAATTTTGCCACAGTCTCAATCAAGATGGCTAAAGAACAAAATATTTCTCTTAACCCATCAAAGATATCAGGTAGATGTGGTAGATTAATGTGCTGCTTAAATTATGAAGAAGAAGTATATGAAGAAAAATTAAAGAGATTACCTAAAATAGGTGCCATTGTTAAAACAGAAGATGGTACTGGAGAGGTAGTATCTATAGAAACATTAAAAGAGATAGTAAGGGTTAAATTTGAAGATGGAGAAGATTCATTCTTCAAAAAATATGAAGTAAAGGATATAGAAATTATCAAAGATGTTGAAGAATCTGATGACGCAATGTCTGTAGTTTCTGAAGAAGAAAGAAGAGAGCTTGAAGAATTAGAAAAACTAGAAAAATCAGAGAGCAATGATAACAACGATAATATTTAATTAACCGGAGCTTTTTATGAAAACACTTATTACGAATGCTAACGTTTTAGATATGGTGGGAGATATTCCAAACATATCTAAAAAAGATATACTTATTTGTGACAGTAGAATATCTAAAATAGAAGAAAATATACAAGATAATAATATAGATGAAATTATAAATGCTAAAAATATGATTGTTATGCCAGGACTTGTTAATACACATACACACCTAGCAATGAGTATTTTTAGAGGATATAAAAATGATATTAAATTAATAGATTGGCTAGAAAATGCTATATTTCCAGTAGAAGATAAGCTAGAACAAGATGACATTTATTGGAATTCATATCTATCATGTTTAGAAATGATTAGAAGTGGAACTACTACATGTAACGATATGTATTTTGGAATGAATAGGGTAATAGAAGCACTAGAAAAAACAGGACTAAGAGGCGTTGTGGCTTGGTGTATTACAGATGATTCTATAAGAGATAAAATCGAAAGAACTAGAGAATATGCTAAGATTTATAACAATAGGGAAGACAGTAGAATAAAAATCTATGTTGCAGCTCATTCACCATATTCGTGTGATCCAGATACAATTAAATTATGTGTAGATTTAGCTAAAGAATTAAAGACTGGAATTCATACACATCTAGCTGAAACTAAAGATGAAGAAGAAACTATTATTAACAGGTATGGAATGGCAGGAACAGAGTACTTAAATAGTCTTCATGTATTTGATGTACCTGTTGTTTTAGCACATGGAATATATGTATCTGACAAAGATATAGATATTCTAAAGAGTGTTAAAGGAGGAATATCACATAATCCTATTAGTAATTGTAAATTATCATCAGGAATATGTGATGTAGTAAAATTAAGAAATAGTGGATTAAATGTAGGACTTGGAACAGATGGAATAGCGAGTACTACTACTCTAGATATGTTCGAAGAAATGAGAACGGCTTCATATTTACAAAAGGTAAATGATGCAAGTTCAAGTTCTATGAACTCTTATGAACTTCTAAAAATGGCTACTATAGAAGGAGCTAAAGTACTAGGATTAGATAATGATATAGGAACATTAGAAGTAGGTAAGAAAGCTGATATGATCTTTATTAAAACAGACAAGATTCATCTATGCCCTGAAAATGATATATGTACAAATATTGTTTATTCAGCGAATGGGGCAGATGTAGATACTGTTATAATAGATGGTAAGGTTATAATGCAAAATAGAAAAATGATTAACCTAGATGAAAAAGAGGTCATGAAGCAAGTTAGAAAAATCGCAAAAAGACTTTTATAAAGTTTTTTTATAAATTATACTATTTGGATGAAGGGAGAAAAGGTTATGGCATATAAAGTAGGAGATGGATGCATCGGATGCGGAGCATGCATGAGTGGTTGTCCAGTAGGAGCTATCACAATGGGACCTGATGGTAAAGCAGTTATTGAAGCAAATGTATGCATTAGCTGTGGAGCTTGCGCAGGAACATGCCCTGTTGGAGCACCTAGCGAAGAATAGTAAAAAAATAAAAGGTAAGCTTTAAGCTCACCTTTTATTTTTTTTATCTTTAAAAATTAATTTTGACCTTCAACTGGTTTATTTGTCATAGCTTCTAAGTCTAATAATTCTTGCCATCTCTCATCTACAACTCTTTGGAATTCTTGAATCATCCACTCATTACCTGGTTTAAACATATGTTTAAATCTTTTTTGTGGTCTTAAGAACTCTTCGATTGGAAGTTTATTAGCTGGTTTGTAATTAATTACATATCTACCATTAATAACTTCATATAGTGGCCAATAACATGTATCAGCAGCTAGTTTATTGATAGTCATTAAATCTTCTGTGTTATATCCCCATCCTCTTGGACATGGACTCATAACATTTAAGAATGAAGGACCTTCTGTATAAATAGCTTTTTCAGCTTTTTCATATAAGTCACTGAAGTTTGTCATTGCTAATGTTTGAGCAACATATGGTATGTGATGTCCAACCATAATTTTTGTTAAGTCCTTTTTAACTTGAACTTTTCCAGGGATAACTGATCCTGCTGGAGTAGTTGTAGTATCAGCAAACTTTGGAGTAGCTGATGATCTTTGGATACCTGTGTTCATGTAAGCACCGTTATCATAGCAAACATAAGTCATATCATGACCTCTTTCCATTGCTCCTGATAAACTTTGTAATCCTATATCATAAGTTCCACCGTCTCCACCGAAAGCGATGAATTTTGTGTTCTTATCTTGTGGTAATTTACCTTGTTTTTTAAGTGATTTATAAGCAGCTTCAACACCTGATTCAGTTGCACCAGCACACTCAAATGCTGTATGTATAAATGAATCTTTCCATGCTGTATATGGATAAATGAAAGTAGAAACTTCCATACATCCTGTAGCGCAAGCTATAACTGCATGATCTTCTGGTTTTAATGCTCTTAAGATCATTCTAGTTACTGGTGGAGCTCCACAACCAGCACACATTCTGTGGCCAGGAGTTAATCTTGAAGGTTTATTAATCATAACATCTTTTAAATTATATGCCATCTCTTATTCCTCCCTTAATCCTAAATATCTATAAGGATTTCCAATATCCTTAGTATCAGCAATCATTCTTAAATCTGTGAATACTGTTTTGATATGATCTGTTGTAGTATCTCTACCACCAATACCATATACATAGTTTACTGTTGGTACATGAATATTGCTTGTGAACATTGCAGAAACAACATCTTCATATAATGCACCACCGCATCCGTTTAATGAATCTGA
The DNA here is from genome assembly GCA_017528085.1 of Clostridia bacterium. Taxonomy (GTDB): domain Bacteria; phylum Bacillota; class Clostridia; order TANB77; family CAG-508; genus Scatovivens. The sequence goes on from JAFXPH010000011.1 coordinate 132,095, forward strand.
TTTATCAAGTACAGCTATTGCACTAGCATTTTTTAATGCTTCAGCAATTTCTTCAGCTGGGAATGGTCTAAACATTCTAACTTTGATAAGACCAGCTCTAATTCCTTGACTTCTTAATTCATTAATAGCAGCTTTTGCAGTTCCAGCAGTTGAGTTCATTGCAACTACTACAAGTTCTGCATCATCCATATAATATCTTTCGAAGAATTCATAATGTCTTCCGAATGTTCTTTCAAAATCTTCTGAAACTTCTTTGACAACTCTTTTAGCATTTCTCATAGCTTCAGCTTGTTGTTTTTTGTGTTCGAATAAGAATGCTTGTAAATCTAATGGACCAACAGCCATTGGTTCGTCAGCATTTAATAAGTAATGTTCTGGTTTGTATGTTCCAACAAACGCTTTTACTTTATCTGTATCTTCTAACTCAATGTTTTCAATTGAGTGTGAAGTAATGAAACCATCTTGGCATACCATAAGAGGTAATTGAACATCTTTGTGTTCAGCTATTCTATGTGCCATTAATATGTTATCATATGCTTCTTGATTGTTCTCTGAAAATAACATTATCCATCCAGCATCTCTAACACCCATAGCATCTGAATGATCATTATGGATGTTTAATGGTCCAGATACAGCTCTATTTACTAAAGATAGAACTATAGGTAATCTTAAGCTAGATGCGATGTAAATCATTTCCCACATTAATGATAAACCATTTGCTGATGTTGCTGTCATAGCTCTAGCTCCTGCAGCTTCAGCACCGATACATGCGCTCATTGCACTGTGTTCACTTTCAACTGGAACAAACTCTGTATCAACTTCACCGTTATCTACATACATTGAGAAATATTGTGGTATCTCTGTAGAAGGTGTTATAGGAAAGGCAGCAACTACATCAGGATTTATTTGTTTCATAGCATAAGCAGCTGCTTCGTTTCCGCTTAATCTTTCTCTAATTCCCATATTCTTTACTTCCTTTCTCTTATTTCATCTCTATTGCTTGGAAAGGACAAACTTTAGCACAAACGCCGCATCCTTTACAAGTATCTAAATTAAATTCGCCTCTATTTCCATTTGCGTCGCATGGAATAGCATTTTCAGGGCAAACAGGTAAGCATAAGCCACATTGTTTGCATTTTTCTGGTATATAAACTGGAGTAGTAGAACGCCAATCTCCAGTCTTAAACTCTTCGGCATTACCAGAAGTGTAAATATTTCCACCTATTGGTAATTTTTGCCAAGGAGTATTTTTGTTGATTGTATCTTCAGTCATACAAAATCCTTCCTTTCTAATTAACTTTTTCTACTTGCTCTAAAGCCATTCTTAAAGCAGCCATGTTACCATCAATAACTTCTGGTTTCTTAGCAAATTTATGTTTAAATGAACCAATCATATCTTCCAAAAATGCTTCATCTGACATTATTTGGCTAACTTTAACAACCGCAGCTAGCATTGGTGTATTTGGGAAATATTTACCCAAAGTTTCTACTGAAATCTTTCTAGCATCAATTTTGTAAATAGCTCCATTATAGCCATTTAGTTTTGATTTCAAGAATTCAGCATCTTGTGTTGTGTTAATAATTATAGCTCCTGATTCTTTTAATCCTGCAGTAACATCTACAGCATCTAAAAGAGTATCATCAACAACTACAACATAGTCAGGATCGTAAATGTTAGAGTGTATAGTAATTGGCTCATCACTAATACGATTGTATGCTGTAATAGGAGCGCCCATTCTTTCTGGTCCATATTCAGGGAAACCTTGAATATATTTTCCAGTGTTGAATGCAGCATCGGCTAATAGTAAAGATGCAGTTTTAGCGCCTTGACCACCTCTACCATGCCATCTAATTTCAATTAAATTGCTCATAAATAGTAACCTCCTAAATTTTAGCAAAATACTATAAGGAATAAAAATCTTTCCTTAAGCAATTTGATTATATCACAAATAGCCCTAATAGAATATTAATTTTTTATTATATTATTAAAAAATATTACAAAATTATTACAAAAAAATGCCTATATAGATTGACTTTTTGCGTCAAAAATTATATATTTATTGTTGTATAACATACGGTAATTAGAATTCGGGAAATATTAAGGAGGAAATTTAATGGGAGAAGTTATTGTTATAACATCAGGTAAAGGTGGAGTAGGAAAAACAACAACAACTGCAAACTTAGGTGCAGCTCTTGCTGTCGCTGGTAAAAAAGTAGCCTTAGTAGATACAGATATCGGATTAAGAAACTTAGATGTCGTAATGGGTCTAGAGAACAGAATCGTTTACGACTTAGTTGATGTTATTGAAGGTAAATGTAAATTAAGACAAGCTTTAATCAAAGACAAGAGATTCACTGACTTATTCTTGCTACCTGCCGCTCAAACTAAAGATAAAACAGCAATTAACGAAGAACAAATGAAAAGCTTAACAAAAACATTAAAAGCAGAATTTGATTACGTACTAATAGACTGCCCAGCTGGTATTGAACAAGGTTTCAAGAACGCAATTTGTGGAGCAGATAGGGCTATTGTAGTAACAACAGCTGAAATTTCTTCAATTAGAGATGCAGATAGAATCATTGGACTTCTTGAAGCAGCTGATATTAAAAATCCTGAATTAATAGTAAATAGATTAAAACCTTCTATGGCAAGACGTGGCGAGATGATGGATGTTGATGATATAGTAGATTTATTATCAATTGATTTAATAGGTGTAGTACCAGATGATGAGAATATTATTATTCAAACAAATAAAGGTGAACCAGTTATTTCAAATAAAAAGGCACCATCAGGTAGAGCATACATAGAAATTTCTAGAAGAATCTTAGGGGAAAATATCGAAGTTACTGTACCTGGAAAAGAAAAAGGATTGTGGAACAAGATTAAAAGATTTTTTGGAAAAGCTTAAGAGAAATAAATTGGAGGAAAGTAAATGTTTGAAAATATAGGAAGTTTCTTTAGAAGAATGGTAAAGCCTGAACAAAAAGAGTTGGGCTCAAAAGATGCAGCAAAAGAAAGATTGCATTTAGTTTTAATGCAAGATAGAGCAAATGTATCTGCAGACTTCTTGGAATTAATGAAACAAGAAATATTAGATGTAGTTAAAAAATACATTATCATAGATGAAACACAAATAGATGTTAGACTTATTAATCAACCAAATGAAGATGGTACTAATGGTGCTCCTTCACTATATGCAAATATACCAATTGTTAACATTAAAAATGAAATGCTAGTTGGTAAGATTAAAGGCAGTAAAAACATTACTATTAACGATATTACTCCTACAGAAGAATCTGAATCTGAAGAAACAGAGGCAGCTGAAGATGTAGAAAGAGAATTAGATGCTGTTTCAGATGAAGATGATGATGACGTAACATTTGATGATCTTCTTAAAAAAGCAGAGGAGGAAACTCCTGATGAAGAGATTCATAATGAGAATTATGTAAGTCCTTCTCAAGAAGATGAAGACAGTGAAGAACCAGAAGAACAAGTAAAAAGAGAAAGTATGAACAAAAGAAAAAACAAAAAAAGAAATTAATGGGGTAAGAAATGCAAAAAAAATTACTGAAAAATACAGAATGGAGTGTTTTAATTGTTAGTTTCATGTTATTTCTTATAGGACTAGTAGCTTTGTTTTCAGCTACTAATACTTCAGAACATGAAGAGTTCTATAAGCAAATAAGATGGTTCTTATTAAGCATTCCTTTTTTAATATTAATATATTCAATAGATTATAATGTAATTCTTAGATTTTCAGGGCTATTTTATTTAATTAGTATTGGACTGTTAGTTGGAGTACTGTTTACGAAGCCAATTAATGGCGCAACTAGCTGGTATAGGATAACTGAAAATATTTCTTTCCAACCATCAGAAATTGCAAAAATAGCAGTTATACTATTTTTGGCATTTATAATGAATAAATTACAACTTAAAGGAAAGAAAGAGATAAATAAAATCTGGAAATTAATAATCTATCTATTAATTGCAGCTATACCAATTGGTTTAATCGTAATGCAACCAGATTATGGTACAGCAGCAGCTTTTATATTAGCAGTATTATTTATTTTATTCGTTTCTGGACTATATAAAAGATATATTATTTTAGCAATTATTGCTGTAGTTATTGCAGCACCAATTGTATATCAAAAATTACCACCACATGCTCTAAAGAGAATTGAAGTATTTTTAAATCCAGGATCTGATCCTAGAGGTGATGGGTACAATATTCTTCAATCAGAACTTGCTATTGGTTCTGGAAAAATTTTTGGTATGGGTCTTGGTAAAGGAAATCAAACACAACTTGGATTCTTAAGTCCAAAAACAACAGACTTTATATTCTCAGTAATAGGTGAAGAATTAGGATTTATAGCAACATCAGTTGTTGTAGTTTTGTATATAGCACTGATAACTAAGTCGATTTATATAGCAAAAACTGCTAAAGACAATGTTGGTGCATATATTGCAATTGGAATTGCCGGAATATTCTTTTTCCATATGACAGAGAATATAGGAATGACAATTGGACTTTTACCAATCACTGGTGTTCCACTACCATTTGTAAGTTATGGTGGTAGTTCATTAATTACAAACTTTATTTGTATAGGACTACTTCTAAATATTAGTAGTAGAAGACAAAAAGTAATTTTTGTGGAGTAAAAATGTATATAAAAAAATTAAAAATTAGAGATTTAGAACTTGAAAATAATTTAATATTAGCTCCAATGGCAGGTGTAACAGATCTGCCATTTCGTTTAATATGCAAAAAGTATGGTAACCCTGGACTTGTATGTAATGAAATGGTTAGCTCAAAGGCTATTGTATATAAAGATGAAAAGACATTAAAGATGATAGATACTAGGGAAGATGAAAGACCAATTTCAATGCAGATATTTGGTAGTGAACCTGAGACAATGGCTGAAGCTGCTAAATTCATACAAGAATATGCTGATATAGTAGATATCAATATGGGTTGTCCTGCACCTAAAGTAGTTAAAAACGGAGATGGCTCAAAAGTTTTACTAGATTTAGACCTTGTCTATAACATAGTAAAAGAGGTTAGAAAAGTTGTTACTAAACCACTTACTGTTAAAATAAGAAAAGGCTGGGATCATGAACATATAGTAGCTGTTGAAGCTGCTAAGCTTATTGAAAAAGCTGGAGCAGATGCAATCATAGTTCATGGTAGAACAAGAAATGAATTTTACTCAGGAGTTGCCGATTGGGATATCGTAAGACAAGTAAAAGAAGCAGTTAATATTCCAGTAATTGGAAATGGAGATGTAAAATCAGTAGAAGACGCTAAAAGAATGTTTGAAGAAACAGGCGTTGATGGAATAATGATAGGAAGAGCTTCTTTAGGAAATCCTTGGATATTTAATGATATTATTAAAGAATTGGGCTCAGGAGAGAAAGTAGAACCTATTTCAAATGAAGAAAAGTTTAAAGTATTAAAAGAACACTTTGAAATTCTTCTTAAAGAAAAGGGAGAATATACAGCAACAAGAGAAATTAGAAAGTTTATTGCATGGTATACAAAAGGCATGCCAAATGCAAAAGCATATAAAGAAAAAATGAACACTATAGAATCATGCGAAAGTTTTTATAATTTATTTAATTAAAGGAGATAATTATGGGATTATTAAGCTTTTTATTTGGACTAAGTGATGAGACAGGCAAGAAGAAAAAGAAAAACATCAAATTAGAAAAAGAAATGGATGCATACGAATTAGAAGAATGGGAGAAAGAAGAAGTTAGAAAAGGAAACTTCGATGTTTCTAATTTTGATGATGACGAAGAAGATTTAGAAGAAGAAGACTATTATAATGACGACTAAAAAACCGGTTCATAACGAACCGGTTTTATCTTTATTTTATAAAAAGTGTAACCTTTTTAAAAATTAGATACACTATATAGATGTAAGATATCTTATAAAGGAGGGTAAAATTGGGAACTCAAAACAAACTTGCCAATTACTATAACAATAATCAATTGGATATAGAAAAAGTTATAGAAGATTTTACACCATATGTAAAGACAGTAATTAATAATGGAACTAATAACTTGTTATCATTTGAAGACAAAGAAGAAATATTTGCTGATACATTTTTTATCCTTTGGAAAAATATAGAAAGAATTAATATCTATTCAACTATAAGTTCATATTTAGCCGGGATTGCAAATAATTTAATTAAAGAAAAATATAGAAAATTAAAGATTGCTTACGATATTAGTGATTATGAAAATGTAATAGATGGAAATATAGATTTTTTTGAAAAAGATAGAGATATAGTTTATGATATTGAGCAAAAATTAAAATCAATGAAACAAGTTGATAGGGAAATATTTAATATGTATTATTATTCCTCTATGTCAATTAAAGATATATCAAAAGCATTAAATATTTCTGAAATAAATGTGAAGACAAGATTACATAGAATAAGGAAGAAAATAAAAAAAGAATTAGAGAAGGGAGGAAAATAATATGGACTTTGATAAAGATAAAATAAGAACTAAAATTGCAATTTCAAGAGCTTTAAATGAAAGAAAGAGTATTGAAGCAAATAAAATGCAAAATATTATAAAAATAATTACAACAACTTTAGCTGGAATATTAATAAGTTCTGGTGTGGTTTTTGCGGGTTCTAAATTATATGAAAGCATATGGAAAACTCCTGAAAAAGTAGATATACCTTCTGGAGATTTTTATGAAATAACAAAAATAACAGAAGAAAGCAAGAAAGAAAATATGTCAGAAGAAGAGGCAAAAGAAATTGCTATAAAAAAATTAAATGAAATTAACTTTAATTCCAATATAGTCAGTACAAATCACTATAAAGAATATGACTCAAATAAAATATGGTATAGATTTTTAACTGAAGACAATTATGAAATAACGATTGATGGCCAGACTGGAGAATTTTTTGATATTTGGAATCATAATAAGGACATTCAAGATATTAATAAATATATTACTGTTGATGAAGCTATAGAAGTTGCAAATAAATATTATAAGTTATTTGGATTTAAAGAAGGGGAATATGAAATAACTAGAATTCACTCAAATAACAAAGATGGAAATGATAAAGAACCAGGTTTTAAGATTGATATAGATTATTGCAAAAAGTACGGAGACTTAGAAAACTATTATGAAAGAATTAGTGTTGCAATTGAATCTAAAAATAAAGATATTGATTATTTTAGAGTAGTAAACATCCCTTTTGATAATAATGAATTAGTAGTCACAGAAGAAGAGGCAAAAAATATTGCTTTAGATGAGGATAAAAAGATAGATACATATAATGTAGAGAGCATAAAAACTAAGCTCATGATAGTAAAGATGAATGCAGATGCATATAATAGAATTAATAATAAAGAAAAATATTATGAAGAAATACAAACTCCATATTACCCGGCGGAAGATAGAAACTATTATAAAGTTGATGATAAAATAAGAAAAGCATGGGTTGTAGTTCTAACATATGAGAATAATTTTAATGATATAAGGAAAAGAATTACTGAGGGATTTTATACATATTTTATAGATGCAACTACAGGAGAAATAATAGGTGGACATCCATATGACTATATAAGATTAAATTAATAAAAAAACCGGTTTTAAAACCGGTTTTTTGCTTTTTATTTATCTAACAATTATTAGAAATCACAATTGTTTGGAGTTCTTGGGAATGGAATAACATCTCTTATGTTTTCCATACCTGTAATGTACATTAGTAGTCTTTCAAATCCAAGACCAAATCCTGAATGAACATTAGAACCATATCTTCTTAAATCTAGATACCAATATAATGGATCTTCTTGAATTCCTTTCGCTTTCATTAATTCTTTAAGAACTTCTAAGTTTTCCTCTCTTTGAGAACCACCCATAATTTCTCCTGCACCAGGAACTTCAAGGTCAACTGCTGCTACTGTCTTTCCATCTGGATTTAATTTCATGTAGTATGATTTAATATCTTTTGGCCAGTTTTTAACAAATACTGGACCATTATAATATTCAGTAATATATTTTTCATGCTCTTTTGCTAAATCTTCACCATAATCTGGTTCAAATTCCCATTTTCTATCAGCTTTCTTTAAGATATCGATTGCATCATGATGATCGATTCTAACAAATGTTGAAGTTGTAAGTTTAGTTAATTTTTCTTTTAATCCTTTTTCTATAAATTGATCACAGAAATCAATTTCTTCTGGACATCTCTCTAATACTTTAGAAACGATATATTTTAAACAATCTTCTTCAATATCCATTAACTCATCTAAATCACAGAATGAGATTTCTGGCTCAATCATCCAGAACTCATTAGCATGTGTTTTTGTATTAGAATCTTCTGAACGAAGAGTAGGACCAAATGTATAAACTTTTCTAAATGCTGGAGCGAATGTTTCGACATGTAATTGTCCAGAACCTGTTATATAAGCTTCTTTACCAAATAAATCGTTTGAAAAATCAGTTTTACCATCTTCAGTTTTTGGTAAATCTTCTTCTAGATTTAATGTTGTAAGTTTAAACATTTCAGCTGAACCTTCACAGTCAGCACATGTAATAATTGGTGTATTTACATACACATAACCATGTGATTGGAAATACTCATGAATTGCAAATGCAGCAACACTTCTAATTCTAAATACTGCAGAAAATGTATTTGTTCTTGGTCTTAAATGTGCTACTGTTCTTAAATATTCAAAAGTATGTCTTTTATTTTGAATAGGATAGTCACTATCAGATAAGTTAATTATTTCTACATTTGTTGCATGAATTTCAAATGGTTGTTTTGCGTTTTCTGTTTTAATAAATGTACCAGTAACTACTATAGATGAACTTAAAGTTAATTTGCTAACTTTATCGAAGTTATCTAATTTATCATCAAATACAACTTGAACTGTTTTAAAGAATGATCCATCATTTACTTCAATGAATCCAAATGCATTTGAAGAACGTAAGTTTTTAACCCAACCTGATATAGATATTTCTTTATCAAAGTATTTATCAGAATTTTTGTATAATTCTTTTACTTCTATAACTTCCATTTTTTGCCTCCGAATTAATAAATATAGTAGTATTATATAAGATTTTTCGCCATAATACAAGAGATTTGTAGCCCTTTATGAAGAATTATAATTTGAAAAAAAAATACATTGTATGGTATATATTAGGTGACGGTATATATATAATTTGGAGGTATAAATTATGAATATAGCAGTTAGATATTATTCAAGATCAGGAAACACAAAAGGTGTTGCTGAAGCTATAGCAAAAGGAGTAGGAGTAGAAGCTATATCAGTAGATAGCGAGGATTCTAAAATAAATGAAGATGTAGATGTACTATTCGTAGGTGGAGCTTTATATGCTTATGGTCTAGATAAACATCTAAAAACATATTTAAGTGAACTTGACGGAAGTAAAGTTAAAAAAGCTGTTGTATTTTCAACATCATGGATTTCAAAACACTCTATAGACTTAATTAAAAAAGGTCTTTCTGAGAAAAATATTCCAGTTGAAGAAGAATATTTCTATTCAAAAAGTGCTCCAACAGATGCTGTACTTAAAGAAGCAGAAGAGTTTGGAAAGAAAATGGCTGTATAAACCTTGATATAAGCCTAAAATTATGCTATAATAAAGCTACTTTAAAAATTAAAGAGGTTTAAAAATGAATAAAATAATACTAATTATGAACTCAATACATCATTGGTAGGAGGTACTTGATCCTTTTAAAAAAAGTAGGAGCAAGTGCCTAAAAGTCACGAGCTCCTACCGATAGATGTAATTAGTATTAAAGATAGATACAATTTAAGCTATTTGTAGGAAACTATGAATAGCTTTTTTTGTATCTATTTTTTTATTCATTTTAACCTAGAAGGAGAGGATATGAAGAATATAAGAAAGATTGAAAATTATGAGGATTTCAAAAACGTATATAAAGTTTTTTCTGAAAAGCCTTATGAAGAAAAATATACTGAAGAAGATTATAGGGAGATATTTAGTCATTATAGAGATGATGGAATGCTTTATGGAGCATATCTAAATGAAGAATGTATAGGCTTAATTGCACTTACATATGGAGTAAAGAAAGAGCAACCAGTAGATTTTGGAGAAGAAAATATTATTTATTTGTCAGATGTTGCAGTAAAAGGTGCATATAGAAAAAAGGGACTTGGAACAATGCTTATGACATATGGAGTAATGGAATCTTTAAAAGGAGGGTTCGATAGAATCTACATGAGAACATTGGAAAGAGGAAAGTCAATGAGCTATGAGATAGCTTCTAAACTTGGCTTCGAAGAAATACCAGGTATTTCTCAAATGGTAGAGACTGAAAATATATATGGGTTTATTCAAAATAAGAAAAATATATTCTTAAGTTTAGATTTAAGAACTTTAAGTAAAGATGATTTAAGTAAGATGATGAGTATTTCAAGAGAAGAGATTTTAAATAGTACTAAAGGAGAAGAAAGATAATGAATGAAGTTGATATTTTAGAAAAATTAGTTTCTTTTAATACAATAAATGATAAAGATAATAAACAAATAATAGACTTTATTGAAGAATATTTAAAAGAATATAATTTTAAAACCATTTATAAAACAAAGGCATTAGTTATGATAAATGCTAAAGAAAATGAAGAAGTAGGAATAGGCTTTTTAGGTCACACTGATACAGTAGGAGGAGAAAACTGGGACTATGATATGTTTTCTTTAACTAAAGAAGGAGATAAATTAATAGGTCTTGGCGCATGTGATATGAAAGGGGGAATAGCAAGTATTCTTTATGCAATATCTAAAATAGATTTTTCATCTCTTACTAAAAAGATGATGTGCATATTTACTTATGATGAGGAAATTGGATTTAGTGGCATAAAAGAAATAGTAAGTCAAAATATTAATATGCCAAAAAGAGTTATCATAGGAGAGCCCACAAATAATGAAGCAAGCATTGGAAGTAAAGGTCTTCTAGAATTTGAAGTTACATTTAAAGGAAAAAAAGTTCACTCATCTGTACCTTTTAAAGGTAAAAGTGCAATTATGGATGCAGTAGGATTTATAAATAAGCTTAATAGCTTTTATGAAGAAAAAATAAAACCTATTAGAAATGAAGATTTTGATGTACCATTTACAACATTTAATGTAGGGCTAATAGAAGGTGGAGAAGGAATAAATTCAGTTGCAGAAAATGCTAAAATCTTTTTTGATTTTAGAACTATTGATAAAAATGAAGATGATATAGTAGAGTTTGTTAAGAATTTAGCTAAAAAGTATAATGCATCATTAAAAGAAGTATCTAATATTAAAGCATTTAAGTGCAATGTAGATTTATTTGATAGCATAAATATAAGTCCATTTATAACAGAAGCTTCTTTTATTGAAGGTGAAAGAATTATACTAGGACCAGGACCAATAAATGCACACGAAAAAAATGAGTATATTACGACTGATTCATTTAAGAAAACTATAGATCAGTACATAGACATTATTAAAAAAACATGTAAATAAAGTCTCAATACATGATATAATAGTTTTGTAAAAATATAATCCACATTTTATTTATAAAAAGTGGAATTTAAAGAGGTTAAATGGAAAGATTAGATAAAGTTATTTCAAATTATACAGAGTATTCTAGGTCAGATGTGAAGAAACTGTTAAGAGATAAATGTGTGACTGTAAATGGCACAATAGTCCGAGAGTATGACTATAAAGTAGATAAAGAAAAAGATGAAATATTATTAAATGGTGAAAAGCTAAATATTATCGATAACATCTACATAGCACTTAATAAACCAGAAGGATACATATCTGCTACAGAAGACAGAGAATCTTTAACAGTACTAGATTTAATTGAAGAAAATGTGATTAGGTCTAAAATATTTCCAGTAGGAAGACTAGATAAAGATACTACAGGACTTATTATTTTAACCAGTGATGGAGTATTTTCTCATGAAATTGTTTCACCTAAAAAACATGTAGATAAAGTTTATGATGCAACTATAGATAAGCCTGTAACTGATGAGATGATAAAAGGCTTTGAAGATGGAGTAGTTTTAAGAAAAGACGGATGCATGGTAAAAGAAGAAAAATGCATGCCAGCAAAGCTTGAGATAATAGAGAATAATGTGGGAAGAGTAACTTTAAGAGAGGGCAAGTATCATCAAGTAAAAAGAATGTTTGAAGCATTTGGAGCTAAAGTTGTTAAATTAAATAGAATTCAAATTGGAAATTATAAATTACCGAAAGATCTAAAACTTGGAGAATATAGATTTTTAAATGAAGATGATTTATTAAAAATAAAAGGAGAAAAATAATGAGACAACCTTATCAAACTTTAGTTTTTCCATACAAAAGAGATGGAAATGAATTTAAGTATGCCATATTTTTAAGAAAGGATTTTAATATATGGCAAGCAATTAGCGGTGGAGGAGAAGAAGGAGAAACAATCTTAGAAACTGCTAAAAGAGAGTGCTTTGAAGAGGCTCAAATAGATCCTAATTCTGAATACATGGAACTAGATTCTATGTGTACAATTCCTGTCGTAAAAGTAAGAAAAGGATTCTTTTGGGGAGACGATGTATTTGTAGTTAAAGAACATAGCTTTGGAGTTAATGTAGAAGGACAAGAATTGGTGCTTGGAGACGAGCATAGTGAAATAAAATGGGCAAGCTATGAAGAAGCTGAAAAACTCCTAAAATTTGATAGTAATAAAAATGCTCTTTGGGAACTAAATGAAAGGCTAAAAAGATTATAGAAAAAACCATAAAAAAGACGCTTAAAAAACGTCTTTTTTTGTTACTTAAATAATTTACATAAAAAGTTAAAAATATATTGCATTCTGGTACAATCGTGCTATAATATAGCTAATTTCATTAGAAAGGAGGATGCTTACAATATGGTATCCGTGTAACTGTCAGAATAATCTAATTAGGAGGTGGAAGGAAGAAAGAAAAGATCGACGCGTGAATCCTAGATTCAAAAAGAAAGAAGAGGAATTTTTTTATGTTAGGAGTTGAATTTGTCTTACTAGTTTCAATGCTAGGCGTTGCCTATGCAGGCTACAACTTCAGTTCTGTAAAAAAGCTCCAAGAAGGAACTGATGACATGAAAGAAATTGCACAGTCAATAAGAGAAGGTGCGAATTCTTTCCTACAAGAAGAGTATAAAGTACTCTTAAAGACGATTTTGGTCATCACAGCAGTTCTCGCAATTTTCATTCAGTATACCAGTGCTATTACGTTCGTGCTTGGAATATTCATGAGCGGACTTGCAGGGTTTATTGGAATGAAAATGTCTACCTATGCTAATGTTCGAGTTACCAATACTGCACGGCTAACAAAGAATATAGGAAAAACCTTAAAGGTAGCACTACAAGGTGGCTCAGTAATGGGCTTATGTGTTAGTGCATTTTCACTTATAGGTTTAGCTATAATCTACATAGTGTTTTATTGGCAGCTTCAAAGTGTAGGATCGTATACAAACTGGTGTAGTATTACTTTCGAACCTTTCTCAATGACACTGTCATCATATGCATTAGGCTGCTCAGTAGTCGCAATGTTCAATCGTGTTGGTGGTGGCATTTACACTAAGGCAGCAGACATGGGGTCTGACTTAGTTGGAAAGGCAGAAATGAATATACCAGAAGATTCACCATTAAATCCTGGAGTTATTGCAGATGCAGTAGGGGATAATGTTGGTGACACCGCTGGCCTCGGTTCTGATATGAAGGAAAGTTATGTGGGTGCGATAGTTAGTGCTATAGTCCTCATAATTCACCTTTATACTAGAAGCCAGGTAGTGGGTACTCCAATAGATGATGGCTTATTTGCTAAGCTTAACATGTATCCTATACTTTTCTGTACAGTTGGCTTATTATCCTGTATTGTTGGATTGATGTACATCTTCTTAAAGAAAGATGGTTCCGATCCGCATAAGGAACTTAATAAGGCAACATGGATTTCTGCAGGATTAACAGCCGTCCTTAACTTAATATTAACAGTATTAATGTTTAAGGGCGAGAGTTTTGTCGGTTTACCTTTCAGAATTGGTTCAATATCTCCATATCTGTCAGCAGTATTTGGGATTATAAGCGGTATTGCAATTGGGATGATTGCTGAGTATTATACGAGCTATGATTATAAGCCTACCAAAGGCATTGCAGAAGCTTCAAAAGAGGGTTCAGCTATAACCATAACAAGAGGCTTAGCCGTCGGAATGGAATCAACGCTTTTGTCTGTTTTCATTCTTGGCTTAGCACTTATGCTTGCGTATTTTATTTCAGGAATTTTCGGAATTGCTATGGCAGCGGTTGGTATGCTTTCCTTTGTTTCGGTTACGGTATCGGTAGATACTTATGGGCCGATTAGCGATAACGCTGGAGGAATAGCAGAGATGAGTGGACTCGGTGAGGACGTTAGAGAAATCACTGATAAACTTGATGCAGTAGGAAACACAACAGCGGCAATAGGCAAAGGCTTTGCCATTGGCTCAGCTTCATTTGCTGCAGTGTCGCTAATGATTTCGTTCCTATATGCTTTCTCGCCAATTGATTTAGACGTATCTCTAGATCTACTTAATCCTATTGTACTGTCCGGTACCCTTATTGGTGCAGCAATACCGTTCTTTTTCTCAGGACTTTTAATTCGAGCTGTGTCATCATCTGCAGGTCAGATGGTTGATGAGATTCGAAGGCAGTTTAGAGAAATTGTCGGCTTAGCAGAAGGTAAAACAAAGCCTGATTATAAGAGATGCATCGTTATTGCAACGAAAGGCGCTCTTAAGGCTATGAAGTCACCTGCGCTAATATCAATTGTTGTTCCTGTGGTTAGTGGATTCATTATGGGACCTGACTTCGTTGCAGGAATTCTCATGGGCTCAACAATCTCTGCTATCATGCTTGCAATATTCTGTGGCAATAGTGGCGGTGCTTGGGACAATGCGAAGAAACTCATAGAATCTATGGGACTTAAGGGGACCCCGCAACACGCAGCAGCTGTTGTTGGAGACACGGTAGGAGATCCACTTAAAGATACAGTGGGACCTTCGCTAGACATTCTGATAAAGATTATGAGCACAGTTTCGCTCATAATGGTGTGTATCTATTCGGACTTTAATCTTATCAAATGGCTTTTAAGTTTATTCGGTTAATTGGCGTTTGACAGGGTGGTAAGTGGATAGCTTACACATCGTTGGCTTGGGGGTGGCTTTGGAGCCACTCCTTTTTTATTTAAAAAAATTGATTTTTTTCATAGTATGATATATGTTTAGATTATAGAAAATAAGTTGGAGGATAAATTTATGGAATATCGCTTTGACAAATATGGAAATAAAGTTTCAAATCTTGGATTTGGATGTATGAGATTTGCTCAATCAGGTGGAAAAATTGATATGGGCGCTACTGAAAAGCAAATCATGAAAGCATATAATGAAGGAGTTAATTACTTTGATACAGCATATGTTTATTCTGGTAGTGAAGAAGCATTAGGAAAAATTGTAGAAAAAAATCGGAATAAGAGACAAAATTAAAATTGCAACAAAACTTCCGCATTATCTTATAAAAAAGAGGGAAGATTTAGATAAATTCTTTAATGAACATTTAACAAGACTAAGAACAGATCATATTGATTATTATTTAATGCATATGTTAAATGATATTAAAGCATGGGAAAAATTAAAAGATCTTGGAATAGAAGAGTGGATTAAAGAGAAAAAAGAAAATGGTAAAATTATTCAAATTGGATTTTCTTATCACGGAAATACAGAAATGTTCTGCAAGATATTAGATGACTATAATTGGGATTTCTGCCAAATTCAGTATAATTACTACGATGAACATTCTCAAGCGGGAAGAAAAGGTCTTCATTATGCAAAAGAAAAAGGAATACCAGTTGTTATAATGGAGCCACTTCGTGGTGGAAGATTAGTAAAGAAACTTCCTAAAGAAGTAAATAAAATGTTTGAGGATTATAAAATAAAAAGAACTCCAGCAGAATGGGCATTCAGATGGCTATGGAATCAAGAGGGAATTATGTGCGTACTATCTGGAATGAATTCTATGGAGATGGTTGAAGAGAATATAAAAACGGCTAGTACAAGTAAAATCGGTGACTTTACTAAAGAAGAACAAAACTTTCTAAAAGAAATAGTAAAGAAAATTAATGAAAAACAAAAAGTTGGCTGTACAGGTTGTAGATACTGTATGCCTTGTCCACATAATGTAGATATCCCGGGAACATTTGCAGCATATAATGCAAAATATGCAGAGGGATTTATATCAGCTGAAAGAGAATATATAATGTGTACAGCATTAAGAAGAGACTCATCAGCTGCATCTAATTGTGTTAAGTGTGGTAAATGTGAGATGCACTGTCCTCAAAAAATAGAAATAAGAAAACAATTAGAAAGAGCAAAAAAGGAATTAGAAACACCTGTGTATAAGATTGCTCGAGGAATAATTAAACTTATGAAAATGTATTAGAAAAGATAGCTAAAAAAGCTATCTTTTTTATTTACCAAATCCTACAAACCTTACAAACCTTGAAAAACAACACTTTTTGCGGTATAATAATTATAGCGTTATTCCTTTAGTAATAGGTATGAGATTAGTATCATACCGCGTCCCTAAGGAGGAACAATGACGGCTTTCAAGAAGTACCAGCTCATTTTTGCAATTGTTTGCATCGCTGCAGCTATTTGCAACTTCTGGGTTGGCTATTCGGACGGGGAGATGTCTCTTATTGAGGAACTTTTGTATACCGGTTTCGGATACATCCTGTTCATCTTCGGTGTCTTCGTTGCAGCCGACGCACTGGGCGATTAACGCAAAAAAGGAGCTCGGGCTTGTCCCGACTCCTTATTTTTTAATTTGGAATTTTAAATTGAGCTCTTAAAAATATGTAATATTAAAAAACATAATGTATATTAGAGTCATTAAAGAAAATAAAAAAACAGCTAAACCGCATCAAACTTGAAAAAATGGCATATTGTATGGTATAATATTATAAATAGCGATAGGCGCTATACAAATGTGAATATTTTACATTTGTGAAACTCTATGATTGGAGGAAGCATGAAGCTCGACATGAACAAGAGGAAGAACATTGCGTTTCTGATGCTTAGTATCCTGTATGGTGCTATTCTTCTTTACATCGGAACGTTTGTTGTTCCTGGAAGTGAGGACTCGATTGTGTACATCTGCAGTGCTATTGCTCTGCTTTTGTTCGGAGTCTGGTTCCTCTTCGACAGCATTCTGTTGTAGTTAGTGCGGAAGTGAGCAGACCATAAAAAGTCTGCTCATTTCATTTATGGATAAATACAGATGCGCACAGTTACTTGACATAATATTCCAAGCGATGTTATAATATTATTAGTTTAATATTTAAAACGTTGATTGAGAGAGTAAGATTGTAATCAAGCTTTAGCGAGTCAGAGATTGGTGAAAGTCTGATAGTAAGAGACAATTTGAAAAGAACTCATGAGTGATTATCGGAATAAAATAGTATGATAATACGTATCGTCCGCGTTAAGGATAAGATGAGTGATTTATATTAATAAAAAGATATAAATAATTAGAGTGGTATCGTGCATAAAGCATCTCTTGAGAAAGAGATGCTTTTTTGATTCTTATTATTTAATTGTTTAAACTTTTTTTAAATATAAGTAATTAGAGTGGCACCACGCTTACATAAAGGCGTCTCTTATTTTTAAGAGATGTCTTTTTTTTATGAAAGGGGGAATTATAAAAATGGAATTATGGAAAGGAAGATTTGCAAAAGAATTAAGTCCAATTACTAACAATTTTAATCAATCTATAGGTATTGACAAAAGAATGTATAAAGTAGATATTGAAGGTTCAATTGCACATACTAAGATGCTTGAAAAACAAAAAATAATAACAAAAGAAGATCAAAAACAAATTGAAAAAGGTCTTAAAGAAATATTAAAAGAGATAGAAGAAGGAAAGACTGTAATTAACTCAAATAGTGAAGATATTCATACGTTTATCGAAGAGACTTTAACTAATAAAATAGGAGATGCTGGAAAGAAAATGCATACAGCGCGTTCAAGAAATGATCAAGTAGCATTGGATATTAGAATGTATTTAAAAGAGGAAACACAAGATTTAATATTGGATTTAAAGAAGCTTATTAAAAGTTTAATTGATAAAGCTAAAAATAATCTGTATACTATAATGCCCGGATACACTCATATGCAAAGAGCTCAACCAATTACATTTGCCCATTATCTTATGGCATATGTAGAAATGTTTTTAAGAGATATTACAAGACTTGAAAATACATACCAAGAAATTAATGTTATGCCTCTTGGCTCATGTGCACTTGCTGGAACTACATATGATTTAGACAGAGAATATGTAAAGGAAGAATTAGGTTTTGATGATATTACATACAATTCATTAGATGGAGTTTCAGATAGAGATTTTGTTATAGATTTGGAAAGTAATTTGTCAATAGTTATGATGCATCTATCAAGATTTTCAGAAGAGATGGTTTTATGGTGTTCATGGGAATTTAAGTTTATTGAATTAGATGATAGCTATTCAACAGGTTCATCAATTATGCCTCAAAAGAAAAATCCAGATATAACAGAGCTAATTAGAGGAAAAACAGGAAGAGTATATGGAAATCTAATTCAAGGATTAACAATGATGAAATCTCTTCCTCTTGCATATAATAAAGATATGCAAGAAGATAAAAAAGCTATATTTGATTCAATTGATACAGTAAAAGCTTGCATAATTACATTAATTCCAATGATTGATACAATGACAATTTTAAAGGATAATATGGAACTTGCAGCCAAAAAAGGATTTATAAATGCTACTGATTGTGCAGATTATTTAAGCAAAAAAGGAATGCCATTTAGAGATGCTTATAAGTTAACTGGAGAAATAGTAAAGTATGCAATTGATAATGACAAAGTATTAGATACAATATCAATTGAGAAGTATAAAGAATTTTCGAAACTATTTGAAGATGATTTGTATGATGAGATATCACTTAAAACTTGTATAGAAAAAAGAAATGTTATAGGCGGACCAGCGCCTGAAGCTGTGAAAAAAGAAATTGATATTGCACTAAAGAAAATATAATAATACTTTTATTATAAAGAAGTAAGATTTTTCTATTGCATCAAAAAATTCTAAAATGATGCAATTGAAATTTAAGATGATGCAAATGATAATATTAGATATAAAAATAGTAGTGGATTATACTGAAAAAATGATACTTGTAGGCATACTCTGACAAGGATTACGCCAAATTCGACATTTGGGTTGTCATACGCAACCCAAATGTTTTTTATTACAAAAAAATGGGTTGCCTTTTGGGTTTTAAACTGTATGGAACTGAGAGTGTTTGAGAACATTTGAGAAATGATTGTGCCAAAAATGTGCCATTTTCAGCACTTCTCAGAATTTTACAGAAAAGAAAAAATCCTCAAAACCATGCGGTTCTAAGGATTTGATGGTAGCGACGGTGAGATTCGAACTTACGACCTGCCGGGTATGAACCGGATGCTCTAGCCAACTGAGCTACGTCGCCATAAATATTTGCAATACTTATTATAAGGGTATTCAATTGTTTTGTCAACTAATTTTTATAAAAGTATAGATTTATAAATAGAATATTATTAGTTAATAGAGGTAATTAAAAGAGACATTTAATGAACTAAATGGGGTTCACTTCATTAAATGCCTCTTTATTTTATTCATCTATAATTTTTC
This sequence comes from Clostridia bacterium, assembly GCA_017528085.1. Taxonomy (GTDB): domain Bacteria; phylum Bacillota; class Clostridia; order TANB77; family CAG-508; genus Scatovivens. Next base: position 151,840 of record JAFXPH010000011.1, read on the forward strand.
TTATAGTTCCATATAATTTTGGTTTAAATTCATCTATAGGTTCTGGCTCCTCATAAAGAATTGAATTATAGCAAGTAGAACTTACTAGTTCAATTATCATAAAAAGTGTAGCTTTAGGATTTTCAACTTTAATCTTATATTCGTTTATTCCCTTTATAAATAAATCATAAATACCATCTGTATCTTCTTCATTTGAAATAGTATAAACATTTTTTAAAGTATCGTTAAAAACTCCCCAAGATAAGTTTTTAGAAATGAACTTAAGTAAAACTTGATTCTTTATTAGTTTATTAATGACGCTATCAATAATGAATATTATTTGATCTGTTAAATTTGAAAAGTTTTGCTTTTTAGATTCTTTATAAGCATCATTAAATAGCTTTTTTGATTTTCTATAAATTAAAACGTCTCTTATTTCATATTTATCTTTAAAATATAAATAAAAAGTACCTTTACCAACATCAGCATTATCAGCAATCTCTTGGATAGAAGTGTCTTTAACACCTTTTCGAGTGAAAAGCTTATATGCTGTTTCTAATAATCTTGATTCTTTTGAAGCTTCATTTGCTTTCATTTTTTTTCAATCCTTTTACTTAATAATCTACTATGATTATTGCACAAATTACTTGATATGTCAAACTTTTAACTTTAAATGTTGACTAATGGTCAGTGTGGTGCTATAATAATTAACGGAATGACCAATGGTCAGTTTGGAGGTGACAATTATGAAACATTTTGGTCAATTTATAGTAAAGTATCGTAAGATAATTTTAATTATTGGACTTTTATTATTAATACCAGCAGTAATTGGTTATATTAAAACAAAAGTTAATTATGATATTTTAGTATATTTACCAGATGATATTGAAACAATTCAAGGAGAGAATATTCTTCAAGATGATTTTGGAATGGGTTCATATTCAGTTGTAGTATTAGAGAATATGAAGTCAAAAGAGATATTAGATTTGGAGAATAAAATAAAGCAAATAGATCAAGTTTCAATGTGTATGAGTACAGCCGACGTACTTGGAACTAAAGTTCCAATAGATTTCTTACCAGATGAGATAAAGAATAAAGCATATAAAGATGGAACTACTCTTATGGTAATAACATTTAAAGAGGGTATTTCAGATGATGACACTTTACTTGCTATAAAGCAGCTAAGAGAAATAGCAGGGGATAAGGCAAAGTATAGTGGAATGTCAGCAATAGTTATTGATACAAAGGAATTATCAGATTCTGAAATGGTGATATATGTCGTAATTTCAGTAATACTTTGTATTATTATCTTACAAATATCACTTGATTCATACTTTGCTCCATTTTTATTAATACTAAATATTGGAATAGCAATAATATACAATATGGGATCAAATATATTCTTAGGAGAGATTTCATATATTACTAAAGCTATTAGTGCAGTATTGCAACTAGGTGTTACAACAGATTTTGCAATCTTTTTATATCATAGCTTTATAGAAGAGAAAGAAAATGGTCTTTCAAAAGAAGATGCTATGGCATCAGCAATTAATAAAACATTAGTCTCAGTTTTAGGAAGTTCTTTAACAACTATAGCTGGATTTTTAGCATTATGTTCTATGAGATTTTCACTTGGAAAAGACATAGGAATTGTAATGGCAAAAGGTGTACTTATGGGAGTAATTTGTGTAGTAACAATTCTTCCAGCACTTATTCTTGAATGTGATAAGTTAATAGGTAAAACAAAACATAAAATAATTTTCCCTAAATTTATAAAATTAAAAAAATTTATTATAAATCATTATTGGCTTTTTATAGCTTTATTTATAATTGTTTTACCTATTGCTTTTCATGGATATAGAAACACAGATATTTACTATAATCTTGATAGATCTCTTCCAAGATATCTACCAAGTATTGAAGCTAATACTGAATTAAAAGAAAAGTACAATATGGTTTCTACAGAACTTTTACTTGTAAATAAAGATTTACCGGATGAGACTATAAATAAGATGATAAAGGAAATTGAAAATGTAGATGGAATAGAGTGGGTAGTGGGAGTATCTAAACTAAAGGATTTAGGAATTCCAAAAGAAATGCTACCTAAAGATGTTCTTGAAAAACTTGAAACTGATAAATATCAATTAGTACTTATAAATTCATTATATGAAATGGCAACAGATGAACTAAATAATCAAGTAAATGTAATAAATGAACTTATTGATAAGTATGATAAAACAGCAATACTTGTAGGAGAAGGACCTCTTATGAAAGATTTAGTTGAAATCAGTAATCATGATTTCAATAGTGTAAATACATTCTCAATAGGTGTAATTTTTGTGATTATGATATTTGTTTTAAAGTCAGCATCATTACCATTCATACTAATTACTGTAATTGAATTTGCGATATTTATTAATATGGGTATCCCATATTATTCAGGAACAGTTCTTCCTTTTATTGCATCAATTGTAATAGGAACAATACAATTAGGAGCTACTATAGATTATGCAATATTAATTACTACTAAATATATTGGTAATAGAAAAGATGGAAAGAGTAAACATGACGCAATAGATAATGCTTTAGAGACATCTATTTCATCAATATTTATTAGTGGACTTTGCTTCTTTGGAGCAACAATTGGAGTTGGTATTTATTCAAAGATAGAAATGATCGGTTCACTATGTGTATTAATGGGTAGAGGAGCAATAATTAGTATGTTTACAGTTGTATGCTTGTTACCAGCATTTTTAATGGTGTTTGATAAATTGATTTGTAAAACAACTTCAGGTATGAAAATGATATTTAAAAAAGAGGAGTGAGGAGCATGAAAATGTTTAGAAAAGCAGTAGCCTCAATGCTACTTTGTTCAATGCTAATGTATACAATGCCAGTTATGGCATATGTAAATGATGAAAATGTTTATACAAAAATGGATTCTACTGGAAAACCATACAAAGTAATAGTTACAACTACTGAAAAAGATGAACAAGGAAATGACCAAAATGTTGAAAATGAGACAGATAAAGAATTACCATTTGATTGTAAGATAACATATAAACTAGATGGAAAAGAAATAACAGCAAGTGAACTTATTGGAAAATCTGGTAAAGTTACAATAAAAATGGAATATACAAATAAACTTGCTCAAGATGTAAGAGTAAATGGAAAAGTAGAAAAAATGTATACACCAATGCTTGTAGTAGCAGGTTTAATTGTAGATAATGAAAATAATAGCAATATTGAAGTTACAAAAGGAAAAGTAATAGATGATGGAAATAAATCTATAGTTTTAGGAATAGCTCTTCCAGGAATGGATGAAAGTCTAAAACTTCCAAAAGATGTAGATATTGATATTCCAAGTACAATAGAAATTAAAATGGATGCTAAAAACTTCGAACTTGGAAATATTATGACATTTACTTCAACAAAACTTTTTGATAAAACAATTAATTTAGATAAAGAATTAGATGAGGTATATAGCTCAATAAATGAACTTCAAGATGCAGCTAATAAATTAGAAGATGGAACTAATAAATTAAAAGATGGTTCCTCTAAATTAAATGATGGCGCAACTGAATTAGATAATGGAGTAGGAACACTTGCAAATGGAGTTAATTCATTAAAAGATGGTACAAGTAAATTAAACAGTGGTGCCAAAACATTAAATGATGGAGCAGAAGTTCTAGCAAATGGAACAAACTCATTAAAAAATGGGGCAGAGGCTTTAGATACAGGAACAATTGAGATACAAACAGGAGCTGATAGCCTAAAAGCAGGAACTAGTAAATTAAAAGAAGGAGCAAGTAGCTTGTATGGTGGAATTACTGCATTAGATACAGGTGTAGATTCTGCTTATAGTGGAGCAAAATCAGTAAACAGTGGAGCTTCACAAGTAAGAGACGGTGCATCTAAAATAAGTTCTGGAGTAGATGCTCTTACTTCATCAATAGATGATCTTGGCGGAAATATAGGAACAGCAGCTTCTGGAGTAAAGGAAATTTCAAATAGTGTTAATGAGTTATCTCAAGCTGCTAAAAATATTAAAAGTTTAGCTGAATCTCATAATAATCAAACTGTAACTGCTACAGTTGATGTAAATGGAATAATAAGTCAAATTGATTCTATAAAAACTGTAGTAAGTGGAGCAATTTCAGGAATAAGTACAGCTAATAGTTCTTTAGTAAATGCAAAAGCTGCATTAGAAGCAAGTGGTCAAGATGTATCTAGTATTCAAACAGCAATTGAAGAAAATAATGGAAATATAACTTCATTAAATAATTACTTAGGACAATTAGATGGATATAAAACATTAATTAATTCTGAAGCAACTAAAACAGAAACATATAATATTTCAGATGTAATTGCAGGATTAGAACAAATAGATGCACTACTTCAAAGATTAAGCACTGGTGCTACAAGCGCTTCAGAAGGATTATCACAAATTCAAAGTGGAGTTCAAAATGAACTTCTAAGTGGAGCTCAAGATTTATCAAGTGGTGTTAATGAATTAAAATCAGGTGCAACTAACTTAGCAACTGGAACTAATTCTTTGGAAGAAGGATTAAGCTCATTAAGTAAAGGTTCAAAAGGAGCTGTAGCTGGAAGCAAATCATTATCAGATGGTATAACTGAAGCTGATACTGGAGCTCAAGCTTTATCACAAGGTATTGGACAAGTAGCAAGTGGCGCTAAATCTTTATCTAGTGGAGCAAAACAATTAAATGATAGTGTAGCAAAACAAGTTGTTCCAGGAGTAAAGGCTTTGTCAAATGGTACAAATGAACTTGATAAAGGTGCATCTGAATTACAAAGTGGAGTAAATAAACTAAAAAATGGTACAACAGAACTATCAAACGGAACAAAAGAACTATCAAGTGGAGCAGCAGAGCTTGCAGATGGTATGACTAAATTTAATAATGACGGAATAAGAAAACTATCAAATAAAATAAATGGAGATTTAAGAAGTGTAACAAATAGAATTGAAAAGTTACAAGAACTTGGAAATGAATATAATAAATTCTCTTCTGATGAAGAAAGGGAGTCTATCAAATTTATTTCTATTATTGATAGTATAAAAAGTAGTTCAAAAGAAGATTCTGATGAAGAAATGATAGTAGAAAATGAGAATAATAAAATTGATAGTAAAGTAGAAGAAAGTAAAGATTAATATTTAGATTAGATAGAAGATAAGCTCTTTAAGCTTATCTTCTTTTTTGCGTTTGAAATTATATGATATAATGCTATTAAGTCATTATTTTAAAATAATGTATATTAGAGGGGTTAATATGAATCGATTAGAGATAAGAAAAGAAGATTTAAAATTTAATATAGATAGAATCTTTGAAAAAGCAACCGAATGTGGAAAGTTAGAAAATAAGTCACCTGCTCAAATAATAGGTGTTGTAAAAATAAATGCATATGGCTTAGGATTAGTTCCATTTTCTAAGTTTTTAATAGAAAATGGTGTTAATTTCTTAGCTGTAGCAACTCCTGAAGAAGCTTTAGAGCTAAGAAAAAATGGTATTGACTCTAAAATATTGTTACTTACACCTGTAATCCAAAAAGCAGTTTTAACTGAACTAATAAAAAACGATATAATTTTAACAATTGGAAGCATTTATGAATTAGATCAAATTGATAACATTTATGAAAATCTAAATGTTAGAAAAGTAAATGTTCATATAAAAGTAGATACTGGTTTTTCTCGTTATGGTTTTTTATATAATGAATTAGATTTATTAGAAAGTGTATTTTCAAATGATAAAATAGATATCCAAGGATTATATACACATTTTTCTAAAACATTAGATGAGAAATGGACAAATGTACAATTTGATAGATTTATAAAGGTAGTAAATTATTTAAAAGAGAAAAACATTGATCCAGGTTTATTACATTGCTGCAATTCAACTGCATTTTTTAAATATCCTAAAATGCATATGGATGCTGTAAGGATTGGTTCTGCTTGGCAGGGAAGACTTCCTAATGATTTAGGAGGATTAAAAAGAATTGGAACTTTAAAATCTCGCATTTTAGAATTACGAACTGTTCCAAAAGGAACTAATGTAAGTTATACAAATAAGTACACTACAAAAAGAAAAACTAAATTAGCAACTATACCACTCGGATATATGGACGGTATAAATGTAACAAGAGAAAGAGATACATTTAGAATAAGTGATAATATTAAGGCTGGATTTAGAGAATTTAAAAAGATATTTAGTACAAAACGTTTAAAAGTAAATATTAATGGACAAGATTGTAATATAGTAGGGAGACTCGGAACATTACATGCAATAATAGATGTTACTGATATAGATTGCAACGTTGGAGACGATGTTATAGTATACGCAAATCCAGTCTATGTTGATGAAAGAATAAAAAGGGAGTATGTTTAAAAACATACTCCTTTTGTTTTATAGAATAACTTCTTCAATAAAATATCTATCCAAGACTTTTGTTCCATTTTTTAAATATGAATCTTGATTTACATGGTTGTGTCCATGGATATTGTATGGAACTCTGTTTTTGTATAAATATTCTGTTATACCTTTTAGACCAATATGAACTAAATTTGAATTGCTATAATTTTGAAATGGCCCATCGTGAGATAGTAAAATATCAACTTCATCTAGTTCATCTAAAAACTTAATGCTTTCCTCATGTGTAAAAGAGGGAAAATTATCTGACTTATACCTATAACTTCCTTGTATGCCACCAATTTTTATTCCATTAACTGTAACTATTTTCCCATTTAAATCATATAATTCAAAATGTTTAAGAACTTGAAAATCATCATGATTTCCAAGTAAGGCAACAATCTTTTCTTTAGGAATATACCTTAAAATAATTTCATAGTCTCTATAAGAAATATCACCTAAAGCACAGCAAAGATCATATTCTCCTAAATTATGTAGTTTCTCTTGGTATTCTTCATATTGTAGAAAATCATGTGTGTCAGAAATGATTAATAACTTTATATGATTTGGAAGAACCCTACAACTACCATACTTTTTAAGAAGCTTTTCTTCATTTACTTTGATATTGTTATTATTAATTCTATTTTTAAAGATGTTAAACATTTTATCTCCTTTTAATTATCTTTATTTAACCATAAAAATTAATTAAACTCAATAATGTCAAGATTATAAATTTATAATTGATACAATATAATTAAATTCATACGCAAATGAAATACCATAAAGAGTTTTTAAATATAAAAATATAAAGGGGCACTGAATTCTCAGCGCCCCTGCGTAGGTATATTTGCGAAATTAATTATCTAATAGAACTTACCAGTTGACTGCTATGTCGAGTTGTTGTGCGTTGGAACTTGCAAACCCACCGGTATCAACTACTACACCAATGCCGAGACTTGTTTCTACGAGAGTACCGCGAGGATGGACATCAAGATTTGCAGCAACCATTATATAATCGCCGAGCATCTTTACGCCATCATCTCTAATCCAGTATTCTCCAGCAACGTTGTCTCGATATTCAGGAGCAATATCATTCCAAAGCCACGTATGGTTCTGGATAGATGATACAATTCCTGACATATCTAAGTTGTAGTAAGTCTCTTTACCGGAAGGACCGTTTACGGTTCCAACGTATGCGTTGAGAACTGGTCCGTCCCAAGCATATCCTGAATCCGTTTCTGTGGATGAATAGTCACTTTCTTCTGCTTCAGGTTCAGCGCTGACTGTTTCAGTCTCGACTAAGATAGTCTCAGTTTCAGCTGTTTCAGTCTGAACTTCTTCCTGAGGAGCAGGTTCTGTTTCCACAATGGTCTCTTGAGACTCTTCAATTTTCACAATCGCCAAATGGGCACTGATTGCACCAGTATGAGGATTTGTTGAATCATGAACAGCCTTTAAGACGACTGGGGTGGGGTTTGACCGACTCACGGAATCACTTTCAATAGCCTGAGGCTGTTCCGAATATTCTTCGGCGTTGCCCTGGGCAGAGTAGTGGATGAATCCCATGGTAAAGATGATCATACCCGTCAGAATGTAAAGAACGATCTTATTCCTCCGATGTGTTTTTGCTTTTCGCATAAAAAAACCTCCCAAGTATAAAGAAAAGCAAACATACCTAATATAATTATACCATTTTAGAGTCAAAATTTCAATTTTATGTAACCTGTGATGATTATTTTTGATATAAAAAAAGAGAAAAGCCAGTTTAATTATGACTTTTCTCTTGGTTAACGTTTTGTGGAATTTCTTCATTTTTTAGTTTTTAAGTAAAAGATTTATCAGTCTCATCTTTGTGTTCTTTAATATACTTTGTCCATTTTATATATCCATATGTAGTATTAGTAAAGTATCCTAGTTTTAACACTAATAAAACATATTGACCAGCTAGTATATTAATTATTGTCTCTAATATAGCATCTATGTACCAAGCTATCCATTGCTCACGATATCTAAAGAATATGAATAACCCATTTAGTATTGCTACTGCTGATACACATGCGTCTAAATAACATACTATTACTTCATATAGTTCGTTTCCACCAAATAGATCTGTTCCAAGATCTAAAGTTGTTAAGAAATATCCAACTCCAGCTGTCCAAACTATTATTCCTAAAATACAAAGTACTTCTGCAAGACCACTTAATTTTCTAACTTTTGTTAAATTATCATCTACTTTATCTGGATGTTTATGCCAATTTATAAAGCTTATAATATCAATTGGAATCCAGAAGAATATTGTTGTTGCCATAGTTGCAAATCTGTATGCTAGCACTATACAAGTAGTAATCTCTGTAACTTCAATGAATAGTGAAACAATAAAGTTCCATTTACTTTGTTTTGATATTAGTAATTCGCATAAGATGTTGAAAAATATGTCAGCTAAATATAATGCCATTATAATCTTTCCATTTACTCCATTAATATCTTCTTCAGGGAATAGGAAAGCGAATATAATAGAAAGTATTAATATACTAAAAAACCATACTTTCTCATAGGTAGTAAAGTAGCTCCATAAATCTTTTAGTCTTTTTATAAATTTGTTTTCTTTTTTTACTTGTTCTTCCATAATTACTCCTATTAATTAAATGTATTTTAAAAATATTATCATAAATGATTATATTTCTCAATAAGATAAAAACAATAAACCCCCACAATCTTTAGCAGAAAGTGGGGGTTATTGCATTAGTAGACCGAAAGACCGGTAATAATGCAATTCAAATCACTGAACTTCTTCAAAGAAAAGTGATCTTTTGCATCAATCCAGGTGTCACTTCCAGTTCTTCCAATTGCAAAGACATATCTGACTTCAGTGAACAGAAGAGCAACCGTATCACCCTCGTGAATGCCAGCATACTCGAAGGTTTTGGTTATGCGTTCGTACGCACCCAAGGCATGTTCTTCGTTGTCGCCAAGGTTGATGTTCGGGATGTTGTGGACCCAAATGGTCGAAGCTTCCTCAAACATGATGTCCATGGCGTAGTAGCATTTGTGCTCGAAGTAATAAGGCTTTTCTTTTAAGCCGGTTATCCGGGCAGTTGCCACACTGACGTTCAGAAATTCCATAGTTCATCCTCCTAACAGTATGTTTTTTGAAGAGTCTAATCTAGGGTTCTATCTTTTACGTAAGACGTATTTTAGCACGATTATGCTTAAAAATCAACTAAAACATCTGCAGGGGTTGAATCTATTTGTATTTTTATTAGTAGTAGTATATAATTCTACTATAAAAGGAGATAAAGTATTATGAAATATGATAGATTTGAAGATTTTTTAAATAGTGTTAAAGATACAATTACTCCAATTAAGGAAAAGTGGGCAGTAGAAAATAAAATTCTAACAAAAAAGTATAATAAATTTAAAATATTTATTGTTATATTTGATATTATTCTTTTTATAATTACATCTAAATATTTAGCATATTTTAATACTCCAGATTTATATTTTAAATTTGCAAAATATGCACTTATAGTATTGGTTATTATAATGATAGATGCTTTCTTAGCTGTTATTTATGATACTCTTACTTTTAATGTTAATAAAGTGAACACAAATAAAGAATATAAAGATAAAATTATTAATAAAATGCTTGAAAACTTTGTAGATGAACTAGAATATGATCCACAAAAAGGAATTGATGAAAAAACATATAAAGATTCTTTATATGATGATTATTATGATGATTATAAATCTGAAGATTATTTTACTGGAAAAATTAATAATCAATTTGTTAAAATGAGTGATGTATATGTTACAGAAACAGTTGTTGAAGAAGATAAAGATGGAAATAAACATACAAGAACCAAAATTATTTTCGATGGCCTTTTTGGAAAAGTTAAATTAAGTAAATCGATTGGAGCTAACGTCCAAATCACACCTAATGGTAGTAGATTTAACGTAAAAGGGTCTAAGAGATTAGATATGGATTCTAGAGAATTTGAAAGTATATTTGATGTTTATACTAATAATCCTATAGTTGCTATGCAAATTTTAACAGTAAATATTGAAGAAGATATGGCAGAACTTCAAAAAACTCAAGATATAAGAGTTGAAATAAATATTATGGATGATGATATGTACATTTTATTCCATACAAATAATATGTTTGAGATATTTAGAGCTGATGAAAAGGGTGATAAAGCATTAGAAAAATATTTCGAAATTATGAAATTTATAACTAAAATCATTGATAAAATAACTCAAGCTATTGATGATACTAGTATATAAAACGTTAGCTTTGATAACTATAAATTATAGTTACCAAAGCTTTTTTTATGGTCTAAAATGGCTCCAAAATTGAATTTTAGGCCAAAATATGGTATAATTAATAGTAGCGATTTTATATTGCACAATACAAAGAAAGGATGAATTTTCACCATGAAGGAAATCAACTCAGTAACTATCGACAGCAATGTCGAAAATCGGGAAACAGTAGATGTGTTTTTCAACAATCCGTTGACTCTCGCATCGGTGATCGCACAGCGGCATGATGGCTTCATGAAAGGAGCATACTATGTTATGCCGGATGCCAACAAGAACACCAAAGGTGAGGTCAAGAAGGTATATCTTTCCAATGGACGTGATTTCTCCATCAATCTCAATGATCTGATGGGCCAAGGAATTTCCACCCATTCGTTATACCCTGACCACTTCGACGACATCTATCACGTGTTCTGCTACCCGGTGTACGACCTGTTCGATGCTTTCAGCATCAAGGAGACTCAGAAGACGATCTACTTTGACATGGCTACCGGCAAAGGATACGAGTGCTCTGTGTACTTCTATCTGGAAAACTACGGCAAGCGTTTCCTGGTAACCTTCAATGACGGAGAGAAGAAGTATCTCACTTCCCATGAATATGGAAAAGAGTTCATCTTCCTCGACGGAGACCGATTTCTGATCAAGTAAGCAAGATTGATTTCAAACGGCAACACTTTGCAAGGCGAGACCATTGGTCTCGCCTTGTTTCTTTTTTATAAATCAATTGATAAAAGATTTTTTACTTTAGGAAATGCATGTACATATTTACTAGAACCACTTTCAAACAAAATATATAATTTATTATTATTAAAAATTAATCCTTCAGACATCGGTGGAACTGTAAATTTTTTTATTAATGAATCTTTTGACAGTTTATATTCTTTAGAAGAGTTTGTATGATTTTCATATACTACAATTCTTGAATTTAAAAAGTTAGAATATGATTTTGAAAAGATAAAATTATTATTATCATCCATTGTCATTCCTTGCACTAATGCAGGAATTTCAATTTTGTAAGTAGGACTATCAAAATCAATATCTTGGCTTACCTCATAACCAAGTAGAAGTGGTTTGTTATTAGGAGCCTTGTAAATAGGGTATAGGTAAAAATCTCCTATCCAAAGTATTCCATTTTTATAAAAGCAAAAGTCACCTCTGTTTTTTAATTTGTATTCTTTTTTTGCTATTATTTTTGAATCATTAGTAGTTAGAATTTCATCTAAATCATATTCTTCAAGAAAATAATTATTTGATATCCAAACCTTACTTTGACTTAATGCAAGTCCACTAACATGTCCAGTATTAGGCTCATTTGTCGGTAGAAATAAATCTAATTCTTTTACCAAAGAATTAGTATTCATATCAGTAAGATATAATTTACTTACTTTTCCTTTTGCATTATATGAAGTCTGAAGAATCATTTTACTATCTTCATATATTGCTAAACCTTGAGGAACATATTTGTCATCTATACCATTAATGATATAGGTACTAGTTATATTTTTGTTTAATTTGTATAAGATTAATATTTTTACATAGTTAAGTAAAAAAACTAATATTATTAGTAAAAATATAAATAATAATCTTTTGACTATTTTACCCATTTAATACTCCTAAAAAAGCTCTTTTATAAAAGAGCTTTTTTTATCTATCTGTATTTATAATTACGTATTTATTGAATTCTTCTTGATCCATCTTTACAGTCATGTAAGTAATATAATTATTTGAAATTTCTACTATTATTGCAATATTATCTACTTTGTTATACTTTGAGATTTCCACTGTAAAATCACCAGTACTTACAGCTCTTGCAGTATAACCTAGTTTTTCCATATATGCGGCATACTCGTTTATAGTATAAGTACCTATTGGTTCTACAAATAAAACAGTTACTAATTCTCCTTTATGACCATTACTAACACTTCCTTTATATTTAAAAGAAAATGCAGTTTGAATAGGATCCGAAACATTATTGACAGTTGGTATTTCCATTCTCATAAGAGTAATAGGCTCAAATGACCCATAGTCTTTAACTGTTATAAATAGTCTCGGAATAGTTAGGATTCCAAAAGTAATAATGAAAAATACTAAATATACTCCTTTTTTTCTGACAAAGAATAAAAACATAAATAATAAAGTAAAACCAACAACCCAACATTCTGCATATTTAAGTACAGAAAATAGGACAGCATCACTATCTATAACAACACTTACAAGCCCATACATAAATAAAAAAGATATTATTGGAAAACCAAATGCTACAATTAAAATAGCAACTATAATTTTTCCTACTGCATTACTTTTCTTTTTTGGATTCCCATCTTCATCTAAGTCTATCCTGCTTTCGGCATATGTGCCTTGATAGTTAATAATTGCATCTGGCTCTTTTACATTTGAGTCATTTTCATCCATTAATCCACCTCAAAAATAATTAATTCAAAAATATTTTATATTTAATTTGTTTTTATATCAATATATTAATGTTATAATTAATGAAAAGGTGGTGATTAAAAGTGGAAGAGATAGTATTAATTGAACCCAAAAAAGAGTATGCAAATCAAGTAATGATGTACAAAGAGGCATTCTTAAATAATAATGATTCTTTAGATGGATGTGCAGGACTTGAAGATTGCAGTAACTTTGAAGAATGGAATGATTTTGAAAATAGACTATCAAAAAAATATTTAGATTCATATGTTCCATCAACTGTTTATTTAGGAATAAGAAAAAGTGATGATAAACTTGTTGGAATGATAGACTATAGACATGAACTATCAGATTTCTTAATGAACTTTGGTGGTAATATTGGTTATAGTGTACTTCCAGATGAAAGAAGAAAAGGATATGCCACTGAAATGCTAAGACAAGTACTTGTAAAAGTTAAAGATAGTGGAAAATCAAAAGTACTTCTAACTTGCGATAAAGAAAATATTGCTTCTCAAAAAACTATTATTAGAAATGGTGGTTATTTGGAAAATGAAGTAATTGATAGTGCAAACTTAAGTAAGTCAGGAGTTATTCAAAGATATTGGATTAGTTTATAAAAAATAAAAGAGCGACAGGGTATATGCGTCGCTCTTTTTTGTTACTTTATCCGGCCAGTTGGGCCATTTCCTCAACTCCTTCGAATGAAATCAGGAATTCCTTGCCGATTGTCATTGTGATTCTCTCTGGCAGAATCTCTCCAGTATCCTTGCAGGACAGGGGGAGTACTGCGGTAGAAAGTACATTGTGCTCGTCGTGATGTACGCCGATAACACATTTGCCTTCTTCCAGGAGTCTGATCTCAATCAGCTGCGCCAGAAGAGACTGGAATGTGCCATACTGCTTCTCGGTGTATGTAGAATTCTTTGCGAAGAAATCTTCATAAAATCCGGGAATCCGAACATATGAAAAATGATTCTTCGGAAAGAAGACTGCATTTGTCCACCAGTTCACGGCGTCAACGACCACATCTGAGTAGTATTTCCCATGCATCAAGAGCTTCGGAGGAAGAAAACCAAAGTCTTCCTTGAAGAAGTACCTGAACGAATAGGAAAACTGAGAGTCAGTGATCGCATCAACGACTTGAGGGAAAAGGACAATGGAGACAAGAATCTCATTCTGGTTTTTGATTAAGCTAGACTTAAGATCTTTGCTTAAAACCGGAGAATAGTTTCTCGCCATAATGTCCTGCTTCGCTCTTATGACATCTGACAAAAGACCCTGTGGTGTGGCCGAATCGTGAACAATCTCTTTGAGGTATGTACAGAAATCGACCAGATACCGGGAGAAATGAGGAGTCCTTACAGAAGAAAGCTTCATCCGTAAATTTTCTGCATAGTACATGGGGCAATCACTCCTTTTTTTCTTTTTATGCAGATACTATAAAAGTAACCTACAATAATTATAGCATAATTTACATAAAAAGTAAAAATAATGGAAAGAGAATAAAAAAATACTTACCAAAACTTGGTAAGTTATTTTTTTATTGTGTTAAGTTTGATTGGAATAAATAATTAATTCCACCTTTTGCACCAGCAGTTAAAGCTAGCACTATGATTCCTGCTGTAAGAACTCCAAGGAATATAGGAGCAATACATTTTTTTGGTTTTAAATCTAAAAGTGCTGCTATTAATGATCCTGTCCAAGCACCTGTACCTGGAAGTGGGATAGCAACGAATAGATATACTCCTAAAAATACAGCAGTCTCAAGATGTTTGCTTTCAGCAATCTTTTTATTTGCTTTTTCTGTAATTACATTTATTAATTTTTCAAATGGTTTCCATCTGCTTAAAAACTTAAATATTACTTTGATGTATTTTACTATGAAATAAACTGGAATTATATTTCCAATAAAAGCACATACAAATGCTTGTACATAGTTTAAACCAAAAGTAAAAACACCGATTGGGATACCACCACGAAGTTCAATAATTGGAACCATACCAATTAAACTAGTTAATAAGTATTTAACATATAGTGGTAAACTTTGAAGTGCCTCAACTGACATCTCTTATCTCCTTTAATATAAACTTGCAATATGAATGATATACTAAAACTATAAAAAAATCAAGAATGGGAGAAGTGTTGAATTAAAATATAGGATGTGATACTATTTGAAATGTAAAGAAAGGAGGATTTTTAATATGGATGACGAGCCTATTAATAATAATAAAAAAATAGTTACTATTTTTTCTATCTTTGTTGTTGTAGTACTAGGGTGTTTAATTTATGGCTTACTCGAAAATGGAAAAATTAAAGATGCATTAAAGAGTAGTAACGAAGACGTATATGTAAGCAATGAAGTGGTTGCAGTTTATGAAAATGATGAAATGTCATTAGATGAATTTGCAGAAATAAGAGAAAAAATAGAACTAAAAGAATTATTCAAAGATGATTATAGATTTTACTATGAAGTAATAAATAATTCTGACAAAACAATAAGCACAGTAGATGTTTATTTAATTTTATATGATGAAGAATATGATAAACCTTGTTATGTAAGAATGGAATGCATATCTGCTTTAAAAGCACATAGTAGTGCGATAGCGTCATTTTATATTGATGAAGGTTTAGTTCCAATTGCAGGAAGAAGGGAAGCATTTGCTATTCCAGAATTAAGAAGAAGTAGTGTAGCCACAGCTGATGTTTCTATTGAATATGATTTAGCAAAAAGAGATAAAATAACAGTTAAAAACAATGGAGATAAAGCAGTTGAACATGTAGAAGGAGCAGTAGTCCTATATGATGAAGAAGAAAACATTGTAGAAATAGAAACATTTTATTCATATGATTTAAAACCACATAAATCATCTACAGAAAGTTTATTATTATTTAGTAAACCAAATGAAGTTACAAATTATAAAATTTATATGACGGCATATTCATATGTGTATGATGACTAACAAAAAAAGCATCCAATGGATGCTTTTTTGTTTTATTTTTTATCTTCTTTTTTACTTTCTTTATCTTCAGGTTTAACCTTTTTCTTTGCAGTAGGAATGATAACCTTCTTTTTCTTTTCAGTATCAGGGTTTAAATCACTCATATAATCATTTACTTCAGAAATACTTAAATTAGAATCGTCTCCAATTATAATTTCGATTTCTTTTTCTTGGTTTTCTTCTCTATTTTCTTCTTCATTTTTAAACATCTTCATCACCTCAACCGGTTATTTCTATCTAGATTATAGCAAATATGTTTTTAATAGTCAATTTAATGTTGTAATATTATAAATGTCAACATTTTAAAGGCTTTTTTTGATTGACATTATTTAAATTCCATCTTATAATAATTATATTAAAAAATGTTAGGAGAGAAGAAAGTGTTTAGTAAAGAACAATCAACAATTGAGGCAATATTATTTGCAGCTGGAAGAGAAGTATCTTCAAAAGAATTAATGACAGTACTTGAACTATCTGAAGAAGATATTGAAAAGCTAGTAATTAATATGAATACTCAACTTTCAGAATTAAATAGTGGTGTTGAGATATTAAAAGTTGACGGCTCATATCAAATGTGTTCAAAGAAGGATTACTACGAAAGTATATATCCTGTACTTGACAATAGAACTAAGCCAACTATTTCAACAGCAGCTTTAGAAACTCTTTCAATTATTGCTTATAATCCTAACATAACAAGAGCAGAAATAGAGTCTATAAGAGGAGTTGGATCTGATGGAACAATCTATAAACTATTAGAATATGGTTTAATAGAAAATTCAGGAAAATCAGATGCTCCAGGAAGACCACAAATGTTCAGAACAACTAAGAGTTTTCTAAAGATGTTTGGAATTTCAAATTTAGATGAACTTCCAGAACTTCCTAAGTTTAAAATTGATGAGAATGAGCAAATTGTTCTTGATGAATTCTCTACAAATGAGACTGAAGAAAATGCAGAAGAAAGTGTAGAAGAAACTGAGGAAGTTAAATCTAAAGAAGATGAAGTTTTTGAGGCTCCAATGCCCGCAAGGGAAGACTTAAGTGATGAAGATGATAAAAAAGAGTAAAAATTGGAGGTAATAAAAATGGGAAAAGAAGATTTCGTAAAAGAAATTACAAATATAGAAGAAGATTTTGCACAATGGTATACAGATGTTGTAAGAAAAGCAGAACTAGCTGATTACACAGATGTTAAAGGATTTGTTGCAATTAGACCATATGGCTATGCATTATGGGAAAACATTCAAAAATATGCAGATGAGAAGTTTAAAAAAGTTGGCGTAACTAATTTATATATGCCAGTTTTAATTCCAGAAAGCTTACTAAATAAAGAAAAAGATCATGTTGAAGGATTTGCTCCAGAAGTAGCATGGGTAACTTATGGAGGAGGAGAAGAACTAGAAGAAAGACTATGTATTAGACCTACTTCAGAAACAATCATGTCAACAATGTATTCAAAATGGGTTTCATCATGGAGAGATTTACCAATACTTGGAAATCAATGGTGTAACGTTTTAAGATGGGAAAAAGAAACAAGACCATTCTTAAGATCAAGAGAGTTCTTATGGCAAGAAGGCCATACAGTTCATGAAACAGCTGATGAAGCAAAAGCTATGACTCTTCAAATGCTAGATATTTATGCAGATGTTGTAGAAAACTTACTTGCAATTCCAGTTCTAAAAGGTGAAAAGACAGAAAAAGAAAAATTTGCAGGTGCTGAAAATACATATACAGTTGAGACATTAATGATTGATGGTAGAGCACTTCAATCAGGAACATCTCATTATTTTGGACAAAACTTTGCAAAACCATTTGACATTAAATTCCAAAATAGAGAAGGAAAAGAAGAATATGCTTACCAAACATCATGGGGAATTAGTACAAGATTAATTGGTGCAGTTATTATGGCACATGGAGATAATAGAGGTTTGAAATTACCACCAAAAGTTGCTCCAATTCAAGTAGTTGTTGTTCCAATTGCTCAACACAAAGAGGGAGTGTTAGATAAAACTAAGGAATTAGCTAATACTTTATCTAAGAAATTCAGAGTAAAATTTGATGATAGAGATAATTATTCACCAGGATTTAAATTCAATGATTGGGAAATGAGAGGTGTTCCACTAAGAGTAGAAATGGGACCAAGAGATATTGAAAATGGTGAAGCAGTTCTAGTAAGAAGAGATACTCAAAGCAAAGAAACAGTTAAATTAGAAAATATCGAATCAAGAGTTGAAGAATTATTAGAAGAAATTCAAAGAGATATGTATAATGTTTGCTTAGAAAGAAGAAAAGCAAAAACAACAGAAGCATATACTTTAGAAGAAATTGCTAAGAACTTAGATGAAAATCAAGGATATGTAAAAGCAATGTGGTGTGGTGATAGAGCTTGTGAAGACAAAGTAAAAGAAGTAACAGGCGCACCATCAAGATGTATTCCATTTAATCAAGAACATTTATCTGATAAATGTGCAATCTGCGGAAAGAAAGCAGAAAAAATGGTTGTATTTGGACGTCAATATTAATATTATAAATAGAAAAAGCAGGTATTTAATTTATATACCTGCTTTTAATAATTTCTTAATTTGTTTTTCTTCCATGTATAGCTTTTCGATATATGCTTCTCTCATTTTCTTTGTCTCTTTAAATTCTTCAAGCATCTTATCGATTTTCTCTGGATCTTCATAGCTATGTAAATACATTTGAGCGCCAGCTTTATAGTATTCATATGTTTCAGATCCTGGTTTACATTGAATCATTCTATTGAAGTACTTGCTTGCATCATGTACTCTTTTAATTTCTGTTTTTAAGAATGCTATGTAGTCAGCACGAGATGCAATCTCATATTCAGTATCGTCAATAACAACTTTAAATAATGCTTTTAAAATTGTTTTGTCAATCTTTCCAAGTCTAGCTTCTGGATTTAATGTTTTCTTAGCCACATCACCAAGTGTCTTAGTAGGTGGTGGGTTAGAATTTTCTATTAATATATTTAATGTTTCTATAATTCCAACGTGTGATTTATATTGCCTTTTAGCTGTGATAGCTTCAAATTCATCGGCAACTCTTAAGATTTGTCCTTCATATGGTATTTGATCTTTTACTAATCCTTGTGGGTAGCCTGTACCATTTAATGCTTCATGGTGATATAAAGGACCTGCATAAAATGGTCTCATTTTTAAATCCTTTATACACATTTGAGCACCAATTGTTGTATGAGTTTTCATTATCTCGAATTCTTCATCTGTAAGTTTAGTTGGCTTTTGTAAGATAGAAGGTGGAATAAATAATTTTCCAATATCATGAATGTAAGCACAAGTTGTACAATAAATCTTAAAACCTCTATCTAGATGCAATTTATCACAAAGACGAAGTGTGATGTTTGCAACATTTTCACTGTGTCTTCTTGTAAATGCATCCATACCATCTAACATCTTTAGTTGGTATCTTATTTTATCATCCAAGTTATATGACTTAAGCATAGTTGGATCATAAAAGTCAAATTTCTCAGTTTTTCTCATTTTTTTCTCCTATGTATTCGATAATAATATTTTATACTTTAATAAAAATAAGGTCAAGAAAAAATGAATATATAATAGATTCTACTTGAAAAAATGTCAAAACTATAATATTATTTGATTGACTCATTATGAAAAAAGAAGGATGAAGACCAATGTATTTAAAACGACTAGAAATGTATGGTTTCAAGTCTTTTGCAGACAAAACTGTACTAGAATTTAAAGATGGAATAACAACAGTAATTGGACCTAATGGTTCTGGTAAGAGTAATATCTCTGACTGTATTAGATGGGTACTAGGTGAGCAAAGTATTAAGTCACTTAGAGGATCTAAATCAGAGGATATTATTTTTTCTGGTACACAAAATAGAAAAGCTATTGGATATGCAGAAGGTTCACTTGTATTTGACAACTCAGATGGAAAACTTCCAATTGAGTTTAATGAAGTTACTGTAACAAGAAGAATCTATAGAAGTGGTGAGACTGGATATTTTATCAATAAAGCACCATGTAGATTAAAAGATATATCTGAATTATTCATGGATACAGGTATAGGTAAAGATGGTTATTCTATTATTGGTCAAGGTAAAATAGATGAGATACTAAGTAATAAATCAGAAGATAGAAGAAGAATCTTCGAAGAAGCTGCTGGTATTGTCAAGTATAGAACAAGAAAAGAAGAATCAGAGAAGAAACTAGAACAAACAAAATTAAACTTACTTAGAATCAATGATATTATCGCAGAGATTGAAAGCAACTTAGATCCACTTAAAGAACAATCTGAAAAAGCAAGAAAATATTTAAATCTTCGTGAAGAGTTAAAGAGCATCGAAGTAGGTCTTTTCTTAAAGAACATTGAAAATTCAAAAGCAAAAGCTACAGAAATAGATTCAAATTTAGATGTATTCGAAACTCAAAAAGTTAAAGAAGATGAAAAGATGGCAAATCTTCAAATAAAGAAAGAAGAATTAAGGGGAAGAGTAAATGCTTTAATCGATCAAATTGAAGAAAGCCAAAATTTAGGATTTGAAGGTAATCAAAGAAAAGAGCAGTTATATAGTAAGATAAAAATCAATAATGAAAGAATTGCTAATAACGAAGTTAACTGTGATAGATATAAAGAAGATATCGAAGAATTAAAACAAAAAAATAAAGAATTAGAAGATGAGAAAAATCAAAAATTATCTAAAAAGGATGATTTATTCTCAAACAAAGATAAATATGTAAAACAATTAGAAGAAAAAGAAGCAGAACTTGCTAAATACTCAAAGACTTTATCAGATAAAGAACTTGAGATAGAAGGTAAGAAGAAAGTACTAGATGCAAATATCGATAGAAGATATGAAATTGCAATTGAACTAAGTACTGAAGCTGTTAACTTAGAGAACTTAGATAAGAATGAAAAGTCAATTAAAAATGAACTTTCAGATTTAATTTCAGAACTTGACAAAACAAGAGAAAATAAATCTTCTCTTGAAAAAGCCTTTTATGAGGTTGAGAAAGAAAGACATGCGTTAGAAAAAGAATTATCTAGCATGAAAGAAGAAAAAGATAAAAGTGATGAAAAGATTAATGGTTTTGATGAAACTATTAATTCTTTAGAGACAGATTATAGAGTAAAATCTTCTAAATTAAAATTCTTAGAAGATATGGAAAGAGAAAAAGAAGGATACAATAAATCTGTTAAATCAATTTTAGTTGCAGCTGAAAATAATTCTAGTCTAAAAAGAGGTATGCATGGAGTATTAGCAAACCTTATTAATACAGACAAAGAATATGAAACTGCAATTGAGATGACACTTGGATCTACTATTCAAAATATTGTTACTGACACAGAAGAAGAAGCTAAAAATCTAGTTAAATTCTTAAGAGATAATAACTTAGGTAGAGCATCTTTCTTACCAATTTCTTCAGTTAAAGGATCTAAACTTTCACACTTTAGCTCTACAGCTGGAGTAATTGGGGTTGCAAGTGATTTAGTTAAATATGACAAAAAATATGAAGGTATTATTCTAGACTTACTTGGAAGAACAGTTGTAGTAGATGATATTGACAATGCAGTAGCACTTGCTAAGAAAAATAAGTATTCATTTAAAATAGTTACTTTAAAAGGTGACATTATTAATCCTTCAGGAGCTATTTCTGGTGGTTCTATTTATAAGAAACAAGATAGCATCTTAGGTAGAGGAAAAGAAATAGAATCTTTAAAGAAAGATATTAAAACTCTAGAAGGAAAAATAGAAAAAGCTAAGAAAGATAAAGATGATTATATTAAAGAAATTAAATCAATATTAGAAAAATTTGAAGTTTCTCAAAAGAAGATGCAAGAACAAGAGATTGTTTATGCAACTGAAAAACAAAAAATTGATAATGTTGGTTTAGAGATTTTAAAATTAGAAGCTAAGAGAGATAAGTTAAAAGAAGATATCGAAAATATCGGAAAACAAAGAAACGATATAAAAGCTCATCAAGAACAAATCGATAAAGATATCAAAGCAATTGATGAAGAGAATGCTTCATTATCAAGTATTATCGAAGAGTTTTCTAATTTAAATAAAGACAATCAAAAATATATTGATGACTTGAATCTTGACATTACTAACTTAAAAATTTCTGTTACTTCATTTGATGAAAGTGAAAACTCAATTAATGAAATGATGGAAAGAATAGATCAAGATATTGCAAACAATGAAAAGAGTATTGCTAACAAAGAAGAAAGTATAAATGGATTTGTTAAAGAAAATGAAACTCTTTTAGAAAATAACAAGGAAGTTGAAGAGGATATTAAAAAATTAGAAGAAGATATCCTAGGTTCTTCAGAAAAAGTTGAAAAACTAAAAGCTGAAAGACAAGAGAAGAATGAAGAACTAGACAGTGTTGAAGAAGAAATAAATTCTCAAAATGATAGAGTAAATGATTTAATTAATCAAATATCAAAACTAGATGTAAAGAAACAAAAAATTCAAATGGAACTTGACCAAATTATTAACAAATTGTGGGAAGAATATGAGCTTACAGTTAATAATGTGGGAGAATATAAACCATGTGAAAATATAAGTAGTGTACAAAAAGAAGTTAATTCTTTAAGAAACAAGATTAAAGATTTAGGAAGTATCAACGTTGATTCAATTGAAGAATATAATAAACTAAAAGAACGTTATGACTTTATGTCAGAACAAAGATTAGATTTAGAAGATTCTTCAGCAAAACTTAATAAAGTAATTCAAGAAATGTTAGATACAATGACTAAACAATTCTCTGAACAATTTAAGATAATAAATAAAAACTTCTCTAAAGTATTCGTTGAATTATTTGGAGGAGGAAAAGCTGAACTTAAACTTACTGATGAAGATAATGTATTAGAGTGTGGAATTGATATTGAAGTTCAACCACCAGGAAAAAAATTACAAAACATGCTTCTTCTATCAGGTGGTGAAAAAGCATTTTCTGCAATTGCACTTCTATTTGCAATTCTTAAAATTAATCCAGCACCATTCTGTGTGCTTGATGAGATAGAAGCTGCACTTGATGATGTTAACGTATATAGATTTGCAGATTACTTAAAGAAATTTACTAATAAAACTCAATTCTTGGTAATAACACATAGAAAAGGTACTATGGAAGCTGCAGATACAATTTACGGTATAACAATGGAGGAAAAAGGTATAAGTAAATTATTATCAATGAAATTAAAATAAATTGAATAGAGAGGAGAAAGAGTATGTTTCTAAATAGTAAAAAATCATTACTAAAAATCACATTTTTATTTGTGTTTTTCGTAATATTTTTAATGACTATGTCTAATGCTTACACAGAACTTAAAGACTATGAAATTAATATTAACGTCTTAAATGATGGAAGTATGCATGTAGAAGAAATATGGAAAGTAGAAGCAGAAGATATTACTACATTATTTAAAACATTCAAAGAAGGCGATGGATATAGTGTAATTGGCAATGTTTATATTAAAGAAACAACAGGGTCAAAGAATGAAGTTTTTACTCAAACAAGTCAGTATAAGTACAAACAAGATCCAGGATTATATCATGCATTAGTAAATCCTGATGGTGATTTTGAAATCGCATGGGGAGCTCCAATGGATGGAGAAACAAGAACATTCGTTATTGAATACGATGTTTATGATGTAGTTACTAGATATAACGATTGTGAAGATTTTTACTGGAAAATAGTTGGTGAATCATTTGAAGCACCTATTGATCATCTTCATGGTACAGTTACAATTCCAAGTGGAATCAGCAATTTAGATGATTTTAGAATATGGGCTCACGGTACTTTAAACGGTACTCTTGAGAAAACATCAACAAGAGAATTTACTTATAAGGTAGATAACAATAAGCCTAAATCATTTGTAGAATTAAGAGTTACAACTCCAACAGGAATATTTATGGAGGGTGTAAAAAGTGTTAATGTAAATAAGTTAGATGATATCTTAAGTGAAGAACAAAGAAATGCAGATGATGCAAATCGCCAAAGAGAGAAACTAGCAAAAACTCAAAAGTTGCATATGATGATAGGAAATATTGGAGGAGCTTTAGTAGGTTTCCTATGCTTGCTTTCATTCTCAAAGAGAAGAGCATTTTTAGAAACTCATCCAAAGCTTGTTCCAGAAGTTGATTATGAGTATTTTAGAGATATACCAGATAAATCATTATCAGGATTTGACGCTTGTGCAATATCTGATATGACGGTAGATGTATCTCAAAAAATATCTTCATTATTAATGAGCTTGGCACTTAAAAATTACATATCTTTTGATATTCAATCTAAAAATAAAAAAGATATGTACATCATTTTAAATAACAAAAATCTAGATGCTCAGCTAAATGAACACGAAAAAAATCTAATGGATTATTTAAGAGGAATTAATGAATCTGGAAGATTTAGTTTAAAAGATTTTGAAAAATATGGAACTAGTCATGTATCTAAAGTAGATAGATTATTAGATAGATTTGATGAATTATCAAAAGAACATTTAAAAGAGTATGGAATGATAGATGAAGAAAGAAAATCAAAATCAGAAGGAGCAATGGCAATTTTAGTACTTGTAATAACAATGTCTATGTTTGCACTTCCATACTTATTAGTGCTTAAGTCATTTATAGGTGCTGGTATTTTAGGTGCAGTTGCTTTAGCGACAGTAATTGATTTAGGAATGTTCTATAAAAAAGTCGGAAAACATACTCAAAAAGGTCTTGACGAAAAAGTTAAATGGGTTGGACTAAAGAAGTTTATGAAAGACTTCTCAATGCTAGATCAAAGAGAAATACCAGAATTAGCATTATGGGAAGAATACCTAGTATATGCAACTGCATTTGGCGTTGCAGATGAAGTTATTAAACAACTTAAAGTAGTTTATCCAGAATTAAATGATACTCAATATATTGCAAATAATTATACAGTTCTTAATATGGCAAGCAATGATAGTTTTGGAAAGTCATTTTCAAGCTCACTTGCAAGCTCTATTGGAAGCGTTACAAACATGTCTTCAGGCAGCGGCGGAGGAGGCGGATTCTCTTCTGGCGGCGGCGGTGGCGGCGGCCGGAGGTGGCGGCGGCGGTCGTTAAAAAATGGGATGACATATATTAAATAAATATAAAAATGATTAAAAAAGTGGAAATTCATTCCACTTTTTTATTTTTTAAAATCAAACGGGCAGAAAAAACGAGAAAAAAAGAGATAATGCCACAATGTGATTTAATTTAATATGATTTATAAGGGATGAAGCAAATTAATTGTGGTTAAAATTGAATTATTAGACGAGGTGATAAAAAGTTTTGATTGCAATGGGGTATTGGTTGTAGTATAATTATGTTTGTTGACGCGTAAAAAAGAAAAGGATGTGAATTTTTATTTTAAAAGGAAAAAACATTAAATACTATACCAAAGAATTACTTAGAGCAATCAAAGTCGTAGCTGTCGATTCAGCTATAGTTTTAACAGTCGTAGCAATCAAATATAGACCTGCATATGACGTCAGCTTAGCAGGAAAATATTTAGGAGTTGCAGAAGACAGAATAGTAATAGAACAAAAATTAGATGAATATTTAAAAGATACTTCAGATAACGTAGCTTATAGAGAAGCAAGCGCAATGCCTGAATTTGAATTCAAGCTAATCTCTAGAGCAAACAAAGCTGAAGAAGCAAGAATTATTAGTGATATTGAAGATACAATTATATCAACATATAGATATTATGCTATTACAATAGATGGCGAAACAAAAGGCGTAGTTAATTCTATTGAAACAGCAAATACAGTTATAGATGAAGTTAAATCAGACCTATTAGAAGGTGTTGAACTTAATATTGGTATGGTAGAAATATTTACAACAGATAAAAATATCGAAAATATTGATGAGACAAAAAATGTTTTAAACGGCGTTAAGCTTGCTAAAACAGATGCATATAAAAAAGAACAAGAAGAAAAGAGAAAGGCTGCAGAAGAAGCTAAGAGAAAGAAAGCTGCTGCTAGACTTGCCCAAACTACTACACCAGGTGCAGTAACAGGAAGTTTAAATGGTATGTCTATTAGTAGACCAGTTTCAGCTATTATGATTTCTTCCAGATTTGGAAGTAGCGGATCAAGAAGATCTGGTCATACAGGTTTAGACTTAGCTTGTAATACTGGAGCACCTATCACTCCAATCTCAGCAGGTACAGTTACATTCGCTGGATATAAGGGCTCATATGGTAACTTAATTATAATTGACCATGGTAATGGAGTTCAATCATATTATGCACACTGTAACTCAATTAATGTTGGAGTTGGACAATCTGTAAGTACAGGAACTGTAATCGGTGGAGTTGGTTCTACTGGTAACTCAACAGGACCTCACTTACACTTAGAGATAAGGGTAAACGGAACTCCGATAAATCCGGAGGGATATTTATATTAATTCTAAATAAAATATTTATTTAACTAAAAAGAAACGTATAATTTTTTTATACGTTTCTTTTTTTACATTTCATAGAATTATATTGTATTAAAATTGTTTTTTTATTATAATAATTTTGAGTTATTATAAATAGGAGACAATCATGAAAAGGAAAGAGTCTTTTTTAATAAAAGGTGAAAATGAGTCTTTCGGAGTTGATTTGTCAAGAGTTGATATTGATTTCTTAAAAGAGGTTAGAGAGAATCAAGATGGCATTAGTAAAGGATTAGATGATATTGTTCATTTCTATTCAATGTATGCTTTAGGAAGATTTTCTGAACGAATAGAAGCTAGCGACTTTTATCAAGATAAAAGAATAAAGAATGAAGCAACATCATTTATTTCTGAACTAACAAATCTTGCTGACCAAACTGTAAAATCAGATGAAGCTGATACAGGAAGCATTGACAGTTTAAAAGAGAAAGTAAAAGATCTTAAAGTTTATGCTGAATATTTATATTTACTTCACTTTATTAAACCAGATGAAGAAATCAACAAGAAAACTGTTGAACAAGCTGTTGAAAGAAAAAGAGAATCTGAAAAATGTTTAAGTGAACTTTTGGAATCTGACGGATTTTTCTTAGGAGATCTTAATGGGCTTTCTTCAGGAGTATTGAATCATAAAAAATTTGATGATTACTTTGCTCAAAGAAAAAGACCTTCATTAAAGAAAAGATATACTAGATTTGTAGCTGAATATTCAATTGAAAAAATAAGCTACAACAGGGACCTTTTATTAACTTATGGAAAAATCAATAATTTAAAAGTTAAAGATATAGTAAGTGACTTTAGAAGATTTTTAATGCTTCATGATAATTTATTCCTATTAGATAACTTACAAGAAGTAGTAGATTTAGTATCTATTAAACAAGAATTTGAAAAAGAAAAAAGAGAATTAGAAGCTGAAGAAAAAGCATCTGAAGTAGTACCTAAAAAAGAAGAGCCTAAAGCTAAAGAAGAACCTAAAAAAGAGCCTGAAGATAAAAAACAAGAAGAACAAGAAGATGTTCATAAAATAGCAAAAAGAAAAGTAAGAGAACGTGTTTATTTAGCATACTTCTATTGGTTCTTTAAAGATGGTAAATCTATTAAAGATGTAGTAGATAAAGAAGAAATAAAAGAAATATTCTCAAGAATAAAAGAAATTCAAGATATTACTAAAAGAAAAATTATTATTGCTATGATGTCAGACGTATCTGAAGAAGAAGGTAGAAAACTTCTAGATGAATTTAAGGGCTTAGCTAAAGAGAACGGCTTATCAGAAGAGACTATCAATGGAATAGCAGTAGAAATTGGGAAAAAATATATAACTCAAGATAGAGAAATTGATTTAGTAAGAAACGATATAGATATTTCTTATCAAGATAAAAGATTAAGAAATAATGTTAAAGGTATCAAAAAACAAGAAAGTAGCGACCCAACACTAATGAGATACGATTTGACAGGCGTTTCTGAAGAAAATCTAGATACTGAAAAAATGTATAAAGCTATAAGCAAAAATAGTAGACTTGTAAGCATCTATTTAGATAGAGAAGGCAGAAGAGCTTACATGGTATCTGATGCAAGATCTCCAAGATTTACGAGATTAATGCTTGAAAGAACTTTATCTGAAGATTACATTTTGATGCCTAATATGGAAAAAGCAGTAAAAGATATTCAAGAAGAGCAAAAATAAAAGCAATGATTTTTTTAAAAAAATGTCATTGCTTTTTTCTATCAAACCCTTAGAATATATATCTTTTTTGTAACAATTGGTGTAATATTTGTAACAAATATTGACTTTTAAATAGGTATATTATAAAAGATAGATAAGGAAATTAGTTAATAAAAAAGAGGAGTGACTAGGTTATGGAAAACAAAAGCAAAAAAAGCTGGTTAACATCATTGATGTTATGTTGGTTTTTAGGATTTTTAGGAGTACATCGTTTATATGCTGGAAAAATCGGATCTGGATTTTTACAAGGCTATGGAACAGTTGTTGCAGCTTGTTTAACATATTTAAATATCTATGCAGGTATGGCAGCATTTGTTATTGTTGGAGCAACAGTAGTAAATGATTTTTCTTTAATACTATTAAAGAAATTCCAAGATTGCTATGGAAAAGATATAGCTGAAGATAGATTATATTAATAATGGTAAATAATAGCAGGTTTGGAATAAACCTGCTTTTGTATTTTTTTTAAAATGTATTGGAGGGTAAAAATGGACACTAACGAAATTAAAGGCGAAGCAGATGAAATCAAAAATCAAACAAAAGACACAATTGATGAAGTAAAAGACACTATCAAATCTACAAATTTTAAAGAAGAAACAAAAGCAACAACAGGATTTGTAAAAGAAATATTATTAAATCCTTTTGAAGAAATTAGAAGAATCGCTACAGAAGAAAACAAAGCATTAGGAAAAGTTATTATAATAGTAATAGCACTAATAGCATTAAGTTTAATAGAAGGAATGTTATCATATCATAGCTCTGTAAAAGATGCATTTAAAGATGTTATAATGGCAGTTTTAAATCCAATCGTATTTATTGCAGCATATGGTGTACTAAGCTTTGTTCTTACAAAGAAAGAAGAAAGAAAAAGTTTAATTACAACACTTTCAACAGTTGTAATTACATATATACCAGGGGTTATTGGACTTGTATTTTCAATTGTTAATGATATAACAAAAAGCAAACTATATATAATCTTCGGAGTATGTATTACAGTTTGTACAATTGCAAAATACTTATTTAGATTCTTTGCTATTAAATACTTAAATAATTCAGAAGATGACAATGAAACATTTAGAAAATTCTTAGTTATAGAAGCAATTACAGCTTTTGTAGTAAGATTGATATTTTAATTAGTAATATTTGTACTTTATTTAAATATTAAGTTGAACTTGGAAGTTAGTAAAATAACTTCCTTTTTCATTTTATTTCAATAAAGCGTTCATAATTTAGACATAATCAAATTATATATTTATGCTATGAAAGGAAGATACAAATGGAAGTTTTAAAAAGAGCACAAAAGAAAGCAATAGTTAAATATGTAGATGAAGAAGTTGTTTTGCCAGAAGAAATATCAAGAGAAGTTTATGATAATTTTAAATTATATGAAAATAAGTTCACTGATGGAACAATATATTCTATAAAAGATTATACTGAAGATAAAGATTCTATTAAAATTAATGTAATTAAAGACAAATATTCTCATTTTTTATATACAAAATATAAAAGACCTAATCTAGAATATAGATGTGAAAACACATGGAGTGGTGCGATTATTGAAACTAAGGATAATAAATTTATCTTTGGAAAACAATCACACATGTCAGAAAAAGATGGTATGATAACAATAACAGCAGGATCTACAGATTTATCAGATATAATTGGCGAAAATGTAAATTATGAAAAGACATTTGTAAGAGAGATGTATGAAGAGTTTGGGATTGATGCTAACAATAAAGATGTAGTTGACAACTATTACTTAAAATACTTTAAGATACCATGTGAAAATGAAGAATGGTCATTTGGATTTATTTATAAAGTTAAACTAAATATCACATTTGACGAGTTCTATGAGATGTTTCATAAGTACAAAAAATACTTAGAAGAAAACAAATTAGAAGTTGAGTTTGATGAGGTATATGGCATTTATAAAAATAGAGAATATATTTTAGACTACGAAAAAACAGAAGGAATAAAGCTAATTCCGTTTTATGAAGAATTATTATTAAAAGAACTAGAAAATTAAAGGATGACTTAAAAAGTCATCCTTTTAAATTTCGCTTTTGTTTAATTTATAGGCATTTTACCTTGTTTTTTTCGCCATTTAGTTATATAATACACCTATTATGAAAGGAGAGATAATTATGGCAGAAAAGGTTAGTAAAGAAGAAGTTATGCATATAGCTAAACTTGCTTGTCTAAATTTATCTGAGGATGAACTTTCAAGATATACAAAGGATATGCAGGAAATGCTTGAATTTGCAGATACTATTAATAATCTTGACACAGAGAATGTTAATGAAACATTAGGTTCAATTTCTAAATCAAATGCATTTAGAAAAGACGAGGTAGTAGATTTCCCAAATAAGGATTTATTACTTAAAAATGCTCCAAGTCAAGAGGATGGAATGTTTCATATTCCAAAGGTTATTAATTAGGAGTTTTAAATGATTTTAGGAATAGATATTGACGATACAATTTCAAATACATGTGAATTATTAGTAGAATATGGTAAAGAATTTACAAAGAATTGTTTAAATAGAGATAAGACTATAGAGTTTAATGGAAATCTTTCAAATCATTTTTATTTAGAGCAACTATTTGGATGGAATGATGAAGAAACAGGAGAATTTTTCAAAAAATACTATAAAAGATTTGTTGAAAATGTTAATCCTAAACCTGATGCTATAGAAACTATCAACAAACTTCATGATGAAGGCCATAAGATAGTTTTAATAACATCAAGAGATAACTTCGCAGATGTAAATGCAAAGGTTGAAACTGAAAAATGGTTAAAAAAACAAGGTCTAAAATATGATGAACTAATTACAGATGTTTCTAGTAAATATCAAACTTGTTTAAAGTATAATGTTGAGCTATTTATTGATGATAGCTACACTAATTGTATGGAAATGTCATCAAATGGAATAAAAACACTTATGGTTGATGCAAAATACAATTATAATTTAAATAATGAAAAGATTAGAAGAGTTTATTCTTGGCCAGAGATATATTCTATAATAAATTCAGAAAGGAAATAGATATGGAACTATATGAACTTACAGTTCATGAGCTTGCTGATAAACTAGAAGCTGGAGAAGTAACAGCTACTGAAATAACAAAAAGCTATTTCGATAGAATAAAAGAAAAAGATCCAGAAGTTAGAGCTTATGTGACTTTATTAGAAGAAGATGCTTTGAAAAAAGCAAAAGAAGTAGATGAAAAAAGAATAAACGGTGAAAAAGTTTCTAAATATGCCGGTATTCCAATTGGTATAAAAGATAACTTATGTATTACAGGAACAAAAACAACTTGTAGCTCAAAAATGCTAGAGAACTTTATTGCTCCTTACAATGCAACTGTTATAGAAAAATTAAATGATGAAGATGCTGTTTATTTAGGAAAATTAAATATGGATGAATTTGCTATGGGAAGTTCAACAGAAAACTCAGCATTATTTAAGACTCATAATCCATGGGATTTAGAAAGAGTACCAGGAGGATCTTCTGGTGGTAGTGCTGCAGCAGTTGCTGCTGATATGGCTCCATGGGCACTAGGTAGTGATACTGGTGGATCAATTCGTCAACCATCATCACTTTGTGGTGTTGTAGGACTAAAACCAACATATGGTTTAGTATCTAGATATGGCCTAGTAGCATTTGCATCATCTTTAGATCAAATAGGACCAATAACAAAAGACATTACTGATGCTGCAATTTTACTAAATATAATTTCAGGACATGATGAACATGATTCAACATCACTTGATATTGAGAAAAAAGATTATACAAAAGCATTAGTAAATGATGTTAAAGGTATGAGAATTGGTATTCCAAAAGAATATATCGCAGATGGAATAAATGAAGAAGTTAAGAACGCAGTTCTAGAAGCTGCTGAAAAATATAAAGAATTAGGAGCAACTGTTGAAGAGTGCTCATTAGATGTTGGAAAATATGCAACAGCAGTTTACTACATTATAGCTGATGCTGAAGCAAGTTCTAACTTAGGAAGATTTGATGGAATAAGATATGGTTATAGAACAGAAAACTTCTCAAACTTAAGAGATATTTATAGAAACTCAAGAAGTGAAGGTTTCGGACCAGAAGTAAAAAGAAGAATTCTTCTTGGAACTTATGTATTATCTTCAGGATATTATGATGCATATTATAAAAAAGCTCAAAAAGTTAGAACATTAATTACTAATGCATATAATGAATTGTTTGAAAAATATGATGTATTATTAACACCAACATCACCAACTACAGCATTTAAGATTGGTGAAAAAGTTGATAATCCTTTAGAAATGTACTTAGCAGATATTTGTACAGTACCTGTAAATATTGCAGGACTTCCTGGAATGAACATTCCATACAAGTTAGATTCTAAAGGCCTTCCAATTGGTGTTCAATTAGTTGCAAAACAATTTGATGAAGAAAAATTATTAAGAATTGGTTATACATTAGAACAAAATACAAACTTTAGAGATAATAAACCAACATTTAGAAAAGGATAGGAGGGAAGACTATGTTAAGAGATGATTATGAAATGGTAATTGGACTTGAAGTTCACTGTGAATTATCTACAAAAACTAAAATTTTCTGCTCTTGTTCAACTGAATTTGGTGGTGAACCTAATACTCATTGCTGCCCAGTTTGTATGGGTATGCCAGGAGCACTTCCTGTATTAAATGAGAAGGTTGTTGAATATGCAGTTAAAGCTGGTCTTGCTACAAATTGTAGTATAGAAGAAAATAGTAAGAACGATAGAAAGAATTACTTCTATCCAGATACTCCAAAAGCTTATCAGATATCTCAATTTGATAAACCACTTTGCTACGATGGATATGTAAATATCGAAACAGAGGATGGAGAAAAAACTATAAGAATTGAAAGAATTCATATAGAAGATGATGCTGGAAAATTAAATCACGATGAATATGGTAGAGGAAGCTTTGTTGATTTAAACAGAGCAGGTGTTCCGCTTATAGAGGTTGTTTCTAAACCAGATATGAGAAGTGCTGAAGAAGCTGAAAAATATATGAGAAAATTAAAATCAATTTTTGAATATATTGAAGTTTCAGACTGTAAAATGGAACAAGGTTCTTTAAGAGCTGACGTTAACGTTTCTGTAAGAAAGAAAGGAACTGAAAAGTTCGGAACTAGAACAGAGATGAAAAACATGAGCTCATTTAGAAGTATTGTAAGAGCTATTAACTATGAAGCAGAAAGACAAGTAGATGTTATAGAAAATGGTGGAGTTGTTGAACAAGAAACTCTAAGATGGGATGATATTTCAGGAAAGACATTCTCAATGAGAGACAAAGAAAATGCAGATGACTATAGATACTTCCCAGAACCAGACTTAGTAGCAATTAAACTATCTAAGGAATATGTAGAGAATATAAGAAAAACTTTACCAGAATTACCTGAAAGTAGAAGAAAAAGATATCTTGCAGATTATGAATTATCAGAAAAAGCTGCAAACTTTGTTACTTCTTCAAAATACTATTCAAATATTTTTGAAGAAGCAATTAAGGTTTGCAACAATCCAAAAACTGTAAGCAATATGCTTATGAGTGATATAGCAAGAATTCTAAATGAAAGAGAAGAAGAACCAGATGAAATAAAATTTTCTGGTAAACAATTAGGTGAGCTTGTTTCACTAATAGATAAAGGAACAATAAGTTCAGCAATAGCTAAAAAAGTATTAGAGGAAATGTTTGTTGAAGATGAAGTTAAAGATCCAGAAGTAATCGTTAAAGAAAAAGGTTGGATCCAAATATCTGATGAAGGAGCTATTAAAGAAATAGTAGTTAAAATCGTAGATGCCAACCCACAATCTGTTATAGATTATAAAGGTGGTAAAGATAAGGCATTAGGTTTCTTAGTAGGACAAGCTATGAAGGAAACAAAAGGTCAAGCAAATCCACAAATACTTAATAAATTGTTTATTGAAGAAATCAATAAAAGATAATATTTAAATAAAAAAAGATTCAGTGAAAACTGAGTCTTTTTTGTTGTATTTTATGTAAAGTTGTGCTATAATATTGGCTACCGGTTGGTTAGAAAGGAATAGTATGACTAGACTTCCAAAAACAACCACCAATCTTCATAGGAATGGCAAAACAATGTTTCACAGGTATTGTATAAGGAGGGCGATATGAACTCTATCATTTATTTGTGCCTCGTGGTATCATTGATTGCTAATGTAGCTTTACTCGTCGCTGTTATCTGCTGCCTTGTCCATATTTCTGGTATGCACAAAGATATGGACGATCTTTATGACGAAAAAGAAAGAGACCACAAGGAAAGTCAAAAGATCATTAGAGAGATTAAGGACGGATACGAAAAAATTCTCGACGACTACAGAAACGGGAATACAGGCGATAAGATGTAAAGCAGATTTCTCTGATAGCGATAAAATAACGTTTCTTTCATATTTCGGATGAAATTTTGTTAGAAGAAACATGTATTGCTATTACTATGAGCTAAGATTGGGGAAGAGCTTTCCAGTGGAATATCCACTTGAAAGCTCTTTTTGATTATTATGACTATTAATTTTGGGGTAAAAAAAATAATCGTATTTCTACGATTATTTAACTGTATTTAATTTTTTTGATAAACTTGATTTTTTTCTAGAAGCAGTATTAGCTTTAATTACACCTTTTGTGCAAGCTTGATCTACTTTTTTAACTGCTAATTTATAAGCTTCTTCAGCTTCTTTTTTCTTTCCTGCCTCAACAGCTGCTTCAAATGTTTTGATAGCTGTCTTGTAAGCTGATTTAACCATATTATTTTCTAATGTTTTCTTCTTAGAAACATCAACTCTTTTGATTGCTGATTTAATATTTGGCATTAATGTGCACCTCCTCTTATTGACATAAGTAAAATTTCTTTAGTTATTTTAACATGAATATATTTAAAATGCAAGTGTTTTTTAAGTTATTCTAAATATTTAACGACTTTTGCAGGATTACCTGAAAGGTATAAATCATTACCAAATTCTTTAGTAATTACAGAGCCTGCTTCAACTACAACATTGTTTCCTATTTTAGCACCTGGATTAAAAATAACTCCAGCACCAATTCTACAATCACTACCAATAGAAATTGGTTTAGCAAGTTGTGTGCCACTTGTTCTTAATTCAAAATCTTTTGGGAAAGATAATGTATTTAAAATAACATTTGAAGACATATAAACGTTATCACCAATTGTTATTTTTCCTTCATCTAGGAAAGTACAATTGAAGTTTGCAAAGAAGTTGTCTCCAATAGTTATATTAAAACCATATTCACATTTAAAACCATCTTCAATGTATAAATTCTTTCCAGTTCTTTCAAATAGTTTTTCAAGAATTTTCATCTTTTCTTTAGATCTTGTGTAGTTTAAAGTATTAAAATCTAATAAACAAGACTTACAAAAATGTCTTGTTTCTATTAATTCTGAATCAAGTGGGTCATAGTACTCACCTGAAACCATTTTTTCTAGTTCTGTCATTTGTATCTCCTAATTTTTTACTCATAAAAATCATATCATTAAATTATTAAAATGACAAACTAATATTAAAGAAAAATTCGTAAAATTCACAAGATTTTCACATTACGGTAGTATAATAAGAACGTTGAATAATGTGAACTTTTATGATATATATCAATTCGAATATAAAAAAAGGAGAAAAGATATGATTGCAATTGCCTCAGATCATGGCGGATATAGCCTAAAAGAAGAGTTAAGAGAGTACTTAGAAAGTAAAGGAATCTCTATAAAGGATGTTGGAACATATTCAGACGAAAGATGTGATTATCCAATTTATGCTAAAAAAGCTATAGAGTGCATACTAAATAAAGAATGCGATAAAGCAATTTTAGTATGTGGCACAGGATTTGGAATGACAATTGTTGCTAATAAATATAAAGGAATTAGATGCGCATCTTGTTGGAATAAAGATGTAGCAAAACTTTTAAAAGAACACAATAATGCGAATGTTATAGCTCTTCCAGGAAGATTTATTGAAGCAGAAGAAGCTAAAGAAATAGTTAATACTTGGCTTAATGCTGAATTTATTGGTGGAAGACATACAGATAGATTACAAATGATAGAAGAAATTGAAAAAGAGAATATGAAATAAAAGGAGCATATATAATATGTGGGGAGATATAATAATTGCTTTTACATTAGCATTTATTACAGCATTTATGCTAACGCCTCTTACAATTAAATTAGCAAGAAAATTAGGTGCTATTGATACACCTAAAGATTATAGAAGAGTAAATAAAATTGCTATGCCAAGACTAGGTGGGCTTGCAGTTATTGCAGGCTTTACTTTATCTGTCTTCTATCTACTATTTGTAATGAGCATAGAGGGTAATATAGACTTAGCTGTTGATAGCTATGATAAAAAATTATTAGGATTTTTTGCAGGTGCAGTAATCATTGGTATAACATGTTTTATTGATGATGTTAAGGGAATTAGAGCAGTAGTTAAACTACTTGCTCAAATTGTTGCAGCGATGGTCTGCATTAAAACAGGAATAGTAATTGATGATATCAAAATTGGTGTTTTAGAAAATCTTAAAATACCACTTGTAGTATCTGAAATAATTACTGTATTTTGGATAGTAGGTATCACAAATGCACTTAACTTAATAGATGGTCTAGATGGACTTTCAACTGGTATTACACTTATATCATCAGGATCATTATTACTTGTATTTTCACTAAATGGTTCACCACTTGTTTCAATAGTACTAATTACAGCATTAGCTGGTGCACTTACTGGATTTTTACCATATAACTTTAACCCAGCCAAAACATTTATTGGAGATACAGGATCAAACTTTTTGGGTTATTGTTTAGCTATAATTTCAATACTTGGTATTGCAAAAACATATACTGCAATAGTTATTATTGCACCAATTATCGTTCTTGCACTTCCACTATTTGATACATTTATGGCTGTAGTAAGAAGAGTAATAAAAGGAAAGTCATTAAAAGCTATAATGACACCTGATTCAAATCACTTACATCATAGAATGATAAGAAAAGGATTTACACAAAAACAAGCAGTTTTAACATTATACTTTATAACAGCAACACTTGGAATGTTTACTGTAATCCTTATGGAATCAGGTCCATTTAAAGCATTTTCATTTATTCTTTTAATTGCTATAGTTATTGCAGCAGGTTATAAAGAATTCTTCAAACAAAGATTATTAACAACTGAAGTTAATGATTATGATAAGGAAGAATACAAATATAGTGAAGACATGGAAGAGCATATAAGACATGATAAAGATCCTATGTTTGGAAGAAATGATAAAGAACCTAAAAAAGAAAAAGCAAAAAAGCCAAGTAATAAAAAGAAAAAAGTAAATAAGAAATAAAATAAAATCCAACTTTTAAAGTTGGATTTTTTGTTTTATAGTATAATATATAAAAAAGGTAAAGGAGATAGTAAAATGTTAGATATAGAACCAGTTGAAAACCCTGGAGAGGAACTAGGAATACTAATCGACAGGGAGTTTAATGAGTATGCAAAAGATAATGGCGTTTCATGTGACTATAGACCTTTCTGGTTTGCAGCAAAAGAAGATGGAAAAGTAGTTGGAATTATTAATGGTAATTCATACTACGATGAAGTTCATATTGCAGATTTAATTGTAATTAAAGAATATAGACATAAACATATTGGAAGTCAGTTGGTTAGAAAAGTAGAAGAAACATTTAAAGAGAGAGGTTTTAAGAAATTTAATTTAAGTACATATGAGTTTCAAGCTCCAGAGTTTTACAAAAAACTAGGATATAATGTGGAATTTGTAAGAGAAAATAAAGATGATTCAAGGCTAAATAAATATTTTTTGGCGAAAGAAATATAATCTTAGGAATCCGTTAAAAAATCAGGTTTTTATTGTGATTATAGACAAATTGTGCTATAATACTCTCTGCGAGGTAAAAAAGGATGTATTATAATTGGAAAGAAAATACTAATACAGAAGAATTGAAGATAGTATGTAACTTAATAAAAAACGGAGAATTAGTAATATTTCCAACAGAGACTGTTTATGGAATAGGAGCTAATGCACTAGATGAGAATGCAGTTGCTAAAATCTTTTTAGCAAAAGGAAGACCAGCAGATAATCCGCTTATTGTTCATATTGCAGATAGAAAGACAATTGAAAAAATTGCAAAAGACATTACTGAAGTTGAACAAAAATTAATAGATGCATTTATGCCTGGACCATTTACAATTATTCTTAAAAAGAAGGATGTCCTTCCAAGTAATGTGACTGGAGGACTAGATACAGTTGCTGTTAGAATGCCTAATAACGTAATTGCAAAAGCAATTATTCAATTCTCAAACTGCCCAATTGCTGCACCTAGTGCTAATATATCTGGTAGACCAAGCGGAACAGACATAGAAGAAATTCGCCAAGAACTTGAGGGAAAAGTATCAGCAATTATAGATGGCGGAAAGACAGATATTGGACTAGAGTCTACAGTTGTAAAAGTTGTAGATGAAACTCCAATTATACTAAGACCTGGAAAGATAACAGCAGAAGATATTAAAAGTGTTGTAGGAAAATGTATTATTGATAATACAATACTATCAAAAGTAGATGAGAATCAAAAAGTTGAATCTCCAGGAATGAAATATAAACATTATGCACCAAAAACAGAATGTTTATTAGTATATTGTGAAGATGATTTAGATCAAATCTTTGAGATAAATAGAATTATTAAAAAATACAGGGGAGATGTAGTACTTCTTGGACTTAAAGAACATAGCGAAAAGATAGTTATGAGTAAGGAAAGATACATTGAACTTGGAAGTAAGGAAGATTTAGATTCAGTTGCAAGAAACTTCTATTCAGCTTTAAGAAAAGCAGATGAATTTAATGCACAAATCGTAATTATTGAAGGCGTTAAAAAAGAAGGATTAGGCTTAGCAATTATGAACAGAATGCTAAGAACTTGTGGATTTAATTATATAGAAAAGTAGGGAAGAAAATGTATTTAATAGTTGGACTTGGAAACCCAGAATCTGATTATGCAAAAACAAGACACAACATGGGATTTAACGTAATAAATAAATTATCAGATAAGTATGGAATTGAAGTTAATAAGAAAAAGTTCAAAAGTCTTTTTGGAATGGGTGAAATAGAAGGCAAGAAAGTTATTCTATTAAAACCTCAAACATACATGAACTTAAGTGGAGAAGCTGTAAGAGAATGTATGGATTTCTATAAGATAAAACCAGAAGAACTTATAGTTATTTATGATGATGTAGATACTGATTTAGGAAATGTTAGAATTAGAATAAAAGGATCTGCAGGGACTCATAATGGTATGAAATCAGTTATTCAAAATATTTCTACTGAAGAATTCGCAAGAATAAGAGTAGGAATTGGAAAACCAGAAGATGGCGAAGATATGATTTCATACGTAATAGGAGCTATTAAAGAGGAAGATAAAGAAGGTTTAGAAAAGGGAGTTGAAAAAGCTTTTGAAGCAGTTGTTATTGCACTAAAAGAAAATATAGATATTGCAATGAACAGGCTTAACTAGGAGAACCCATGAAAGAATTAATAATCGGACAAAACAAAGATACAGATAAAAAGTATATTTTATTTGTTGATAATAATGAGATTTTAGAAAAGTATGATTATTTCTTAGATAATTCAATTGAAGGAAATATCTATGTTGGAAAAGTACAAAACGTACTTCCAGGGCTTCAATCAGCTTTTATTAATATTGGCGAAAAAAAGAATGCATTCATTCATGCAAGAGATATTGCACCAAAGGTTAACATCTTAGAAGAAGAACAAGTTATTAATAAGATTAATAAAGAAGTTAGACCTGGTATGCCAATTTTGGTACAAGTTAAAAAGGATGTTACTTTAAACAAAGGACCAAGAGTTACAACTCATTTAAATATACCAAGTAGATTTTTAGCACTTATGCCAAATACAAATATCATTACTGTATCTTCAAAAATAGAAGATGAAAAAGAAAAAGAAAGATTAATTAAGATTGTTCGAAATGCACTTCCAGAGAATATGGGAGCTATTATTAGAACAGTTGCTGAAGGAAAAGATGCTAGCATAATTGAAAAAGATGTTAAGAGAGTATTAGAAGTATGGGATGAAATTAGTAATAGTTCTTTTGAAAAGTATCCGGCAAAGGTATATGAAAGAGGAGGGCTAATAGAGAAACTTCTAGTTGATCTTGTTGATGTTAAGCTAGATAGAATTGTTTGCGGTGAGGAAGATAAGACAAGGATATCAGATTTCCTAAAAAGAATTGGAACTAAAGTACCAATTGAAATAGATGAGAATATACTTGACAAATTCGATTATAAAAAACAAATTAAAGATGCAGAAAATAGAAAAGTTTGGCTAAAATCAGGTGCTTTCATAACTATAGATAGAACTGAAGCATTAACTGCAATCGATGTTAACTCAGGAAAATATATTGGAAAAGATGATGAAGATGAGACAATAAGAAAAGTTAATAAAGAAGCAGCAGAAGAAATTGCTAAACAATTAAGACTAAGAGATATAGGTGGAATAATTATTATAGATTTCATAGATATGAATTTAGAAAAAAATCGAAATGATGTAATAGAAAACTTCAAAAAGTTCGTTAAGAAAGATAGGTCAAAAGTACAAATAGAGCAGTTTACAACACTTAACTTAATGGAGCTTACAAGGAAACATGTCAATAGTAAAAATAATTAAAAGTTACTTTAAAAAAGTAACTTTTTTTATTTTACAAATACTTTTATTTTATTGAAAAAAGATATGTTTTTATATATAATATTTGATGTAAAAATTTATAAATTTAAGGAGATTTATTATGGCTTCAATAATTAGTTGGGTATTAACAGCAATAGCAATAGTAGTTATTATTAAAATATTAACTATGCCACTTAAGTTAATCATGAAATTAGTAATTAATTCTATCGTAGGAATTATTTTACTTGTAATTTGTAATTTCTTAGGAATTGGAATCGTATTAAACGCTTGGATAATCGGTTTAACAGTTTTATTCGGTGTTCCTGGATTCTTTATTGCATTAATAATTACTACATTTATTTTATAGAAAGAGGATATGTATGAAAGTAGGATTTGTATCCCTTGGTTGTAGCAAGAATTTGGTAGATACAGAGATGATGATTGGCCTTTTCAAAAAAGAAAATTTTGAAGTGGTCAGTGATCCTAAAAAAGCCGAAATTATTGTTGTTAACACATGTGGGTTTATTCAAGCTGCAAAAGAAGAAGCAATTAATACAATATTCGAAATGGCCGAGTATAAAGATACTGGAAAATGTAAGTATCTAATAGTCACAGGCTGCTTAGTAAAAAGATATAAAGAAGAATTAGAAAAATTAGTTCCAGAAGTAGATCTATTTATAAGTACTAGTGAATATGATAATTATTGGGAGTTAATAGAAAAAGTATTATCTCTTCCTAAAAAATCAAAAAACACATTAGACTATATGGATAGAACTATAGCAACTGGAAATACTACAGCATTCTTAAAAATATCAGAAGGATGTAGCAATGGCTGTACATACTGCGCAATACCTTTGATAAGAGGAAGACATATTTCAAGACCATATGAAGATATTATTAAAGAAGCAAAAAAACTTGCCAAAGAAGGTATTAAAGAAGTAATTGTAATTGCACAAGATACAACAAAATATGGAACAGACCTTTATGGAAAATGCAGACTTCCAGAACTTCTAGGTGATTTAGAAAAGATATCTGGATTTAAATGGATAAGATTCTTATATTCATACCCAGAAGGAATATCTGATGAATTAATAGATGTTGTAAAAAAATCAAAGAAGATATGTCATTATTTTGATATGCCTATACAACACTATTCAGATAACGTTCTTAAAAATATGCACAGAAAAACTGACAGTAAAAAAATAGAAGAAGTTGTAAATAAACTAAGGGGAGAGATTCCAGATGTTATTATTAGAACTACTCTATTAGTTGGTTTTCCTGGTGAAACAGAAGAAGATTTCTTTGAACTATATGAATTTGTAAATAGAGCTAAGTTTGATAAACTTGGAGTATTTAAGTACTCTAAAGAGGATGGAACTTTAGCTGCTAAAATGGAAGGACAAATTCATCCAAAAACTAAAGAAGCTAGAAGAAATAAAATAATGAGTCTTGAAAAACAGATCTCAAAAATAAAATTAGAAGAAAAAATTGGAAATACATACATTGCTTTAGTAGATGAAATAACAAAAGATGGAAAAACAGCAATTGGCAGAAGCTATATGGATATACCAGATGAAGATGGTGTAATCTTTATTAAATGTGATAAATCTACTAAAGTAGGAGATTTTATAAAAGTAAAAATAACTGATGTTAAAGATTATGACTTAATAGGGGAAAAGATTAATTAATGGATTTTAAAAAAATTAGAGCAGCATTAATATTAATTATTTTTATGGCTATTGTCGTAGGTAGTTTTATAGGAGCACAAATTGCTCTTAAGAAAGATAAACATTTATTAAGTGATTCTCAAATACATGAAAAAATATATGAGAAAGTTCAAGAAAGAACTGCAGTACTAACAAATTTCTATACTTATGGAAAAGCAATCAATATCAATGGACAAATATCAAATGTTAGTAAAGATAATTTTGAAAATGTAAAAGTACTACTTACAAATGGTAATGGCGTTGAAAGAGAAATAGTTATCAATTATGCTATTAGAGATAAAATTTTATATTTTTCAACTGATAATAATTTAAACAGAGGAATTGTTTTAGATGATCTTCCAAATGGTTCTTATTATCTAATATTAAGACTTAAGATGAACAATAGTGTAAATGCAAAATATTATGCTATTGTTGGAAGCAATAAAGAACCAATTGAGTATTATACAGTTACTAAAGATGGACTAAATAGAAAAGCAACTATTTCAGAGAAAACATTTTTAGCACCTAACAAATCAGAGATAGGATACTTAAGTATAGTACTAGAAGATAGTGCTCTTCCAGAAGATACATATGACATAGTAATTGATCCAGCTCATGGTGGAAAAGACTATGGTGAAACATATGGTGGAGTAAATGAAGCAAAAGAAGTTTTAGTTTATGGAGAAAAACTAAAAGAAGCGTTAGAGGCAAGGGGATATAAAGTAAAACTTACAAGAGATAAGTCAAACACTGATTCATTTACAACAACAGATATGTATGACCCAGATGGAAGAATAAGTATTGCATGTAAATCTAAAGCAAAACTTATGATTTCACTTCATATGAATAATGACAAAATTTCAACCCTATCAGGACTTGAAATATATGGTCCTTCAAAATCTAATATGGATTTTGCAAGAGCCTTAGCAAATGAGATAGTAAATTCAACATCACTTGACTATTCAAATAATAACTCATTTAAAATATCAAATGGTGTTTATGTAAGAACATTTACTAATAAAATAATTGCAGATTATGCTGCAGGAGCAAAAAGCAAAGGATTTGAACCATACAACATAAATGTAGACACACCTTATTCTTATACAATAAGAGAGGTAGGTGGCGTTGCAACTAATGCTTATGTTGATGGTAGAAATACACAATATCATAAAAATGATTATTACGATTCTAGACAAGGACTAGAGTGCTACGAAATTCAAATGGGATACTTAAAAACAAATAAAGACATTTTATTAAATGAAGTAGATAGTATCGTAGAAGCTATAGCTAATGGAATAAGTAATAATTACTAATGTTTAATAAACAAAAGAAAAGGAGAATGTATGGAAACGATTGATGGTTTAGTTTCATATATTAGAAGTATTGCAGATGAGAAATTTATTAGGGTGTTATACTTCATGGAAGTAAGTGATATTTTAACTTACGTGATGAAGAA
Organism: Clostridia bacterium; assembly: GCA_017528085.1. GTDB lineage: Bacteria > Bacillota > Clostridia > TANB77 > CAG-508 > Scatovivens. The sequence goes on from JAFXPH010000011.1 coordinate 196,061, forward strand.
AGAAGGACCACCTAATAGTGATAAAGTAAAAGATAAAATAGAATTTCCTGAATATATGGAAGCAGGGTACTTAAAGTTATGTTCAGAAGACTATGAAGAATCTAGTGACATGTTTGGACTTTTCTTCTTATATTATCAAGGATATTTATTAAAAGATGAAAGAGCCTTTTGGAAGATTTATTTAAATAAACCAGAAGCACAATTTGCTGCAAAATGTACTTATTGTAATATACCTTTTAATAACTGCCCAATGAAAGTGCTTGCATATATCAAAAAAGTTTGCACTGATAATCATTTAGATAGAAATGAAGTATTTATGAGGCTTCTTAATAGAAATGTTGAAGAAGAATACTCAAGATATAGTACTGATGATAATGCTATTTCTGAGGTTGCAAACAGGATTATTGAAATTACAGGAAGTAGAAAATTAGATATCGCAGGTATGGAATATTTGCTAACTACTGAAGCAGTTAAGATTATAGGTGAAGAAGCTGGAAAATTAAAATTTAGAAGTTTAAATTTCAATCTAAATAATATTTCATTTATCAATAATATTAATGCATTCTACAATTATAGTGAAGGCATATACCAAGAAATAGACTTAGCAGATCCAAAATTTGAATCTGACTACTATATGTTTGAGGTTTCACCTGCTAAAGTTGTGGCATACTTTAAGTATTTATGTATGCAAAGAAATATCTCAGAAGTGAGCGTTTTAAGTAAAATTTATTCTATTTTAAAACCATCAGACGACGAGAATGTAAGAAGACTTGCATATTATAAATTATATGTTCAAAAAGTAAATAGATTAGATTGTGATGATGAAGTTAAAAAGCAAATAATTGATGTTTTAACATATATTAAAAATTACTATTCAATTAGAAAAGTACCATACATTCAATTTAACTATGCATTCTATACACAAAATATAGATTTAACGGAGAAAATAATTAATATATTAAATAAAATAGCAATTGAGTTTTCATATTTGCAAAATACAAGTACATTATTTGTTGATGCAGAGATGTTAATTAAAAGAGCAAAAGATAATAATGATGTATTTTTCCAAATGGATAAGATATTCTTGGATAATAGCTTTGTTATATTTACAAATGTAGATAAAATTAAATACTTAAATGAATATAGAGTTGATACATTCTTTGTAGCTCTAGAAAAATTTGTTATACCAAGTAGAAAGCTAATGTTTATGCTTGTTGGTGAAAAACAAACATTAGAAGAATTATTAGAGCCACATAAAGTATTAAATGAGCATCTACTAAACAATAAGATTTATATTAAAGAATATGATGCAGAGGCTATTAAGAAAAAATTATTAAATAGAATTAAAAAAGTATCAGACTATAATGAAGGTTTTGAACAAAGGTTAAGCGAGTATATAGATTATACATATGAAAAATCAACAGTTGATGAAAATATGTACATGCAAGACGTCTATAACAAAGTAATATTTAGAAAATATGATACTTTAGATAAAGAACAACTAATTGATATAGATTCTGTACCCGAAATTAAAAGAAAAAGATCAACTGAAGAAATACTAGATGAACTATCAGAACTAGTTGGACTTTCAGAAGTAAAGAGAAGATTAGTTGAAATTTTAAAATACTATGAATATTCTAAAAAAGTTGGAATAGAAGATCACTTAAATTTAAATATGGTATTTTTAGGCGGTGCAGGAACTGGTAAAACAACAGTTGCCAAATTATTTGCAGAACTTTTTAGTAACTTAGGATATATCAAAAAAGATACTTTAGTAGAAGTTACAAGTAAAGACTTAATAGGTGATCACCTTGGACAAACAGCTCCAAAAACACAAAAGGTAATTGATTCAGCATTAGATGGAGTACTATTAATTGATGAAGCTTATGCAATAATGTCAAGTAAAGGTACAGCCGATTATCCAACAGAGTGTATTTCAACCCTTTGTAAAGCAATGGATATGTATAAGGGAAGACTTGTTGTTATCTTTGCTGGATATACTGAAGAGATGAATCAATTTATTCAAAGAAACCAAGGTCTAATGTCAAGAGTTGGAAATATCATAGAATTTCCTGACTATACAGTAGATGAGCTTTATCAAATATTTAATTTAAATGTTCAAAAAAATGGATTTACTTTAGAAGATGGAGTAGAGCTTAAGATAAAGAACCTATTTACTAAAGAAAGAATAATGAGGAACTTTGGTAATGCAAGATATGCAAACAACTTATTTGATAAACTTGTACTTACTCATGCAACAGACAATACTGACGAAAACAAATTAAAAACTTTAACTTGCGATGATGTTGATATGTTATCTACAACTATCTTAGATAAAGTAAGAACAATAGATGAAATACTAGCAGATCTAAATAATTTGATAGGACTTGAAAATATTAAAGATGTAATTAATGGATTTGTTGCTGTCTTAGAACTAAATTCTAAGATTAATAGGCCATCAGACTTTAATATGCATATGATATTTAAAGGTAATGCTGGTACTGGTAAAACAACAGTTGCAAGACTTTTGGCTGAGATTTATTATAGCTTAGGATATATAAGAAAAAATAAATTAAAAGAAGTTCAAGCACAAGATCTAATTGGTGAATATATTGGACAAACAGGTCCAAAGACACAAGCGGTTATTGATGCTGCTATAGATGGAGTTTTATTCATTGATGAAGCTTATTCATTACTAGATCATGGTGGACAATCTGCAAACTACACAGATGAATGTATAGCAACTTTATTAAAAGCAATGGAAGATTATCAAGGCAGACTAATAGTTATATTTGCTGGCTATAAAGAAGAGATGAAAAAGTTTAGAGATCAAAATCCTGGTTTAAAATCAAGAGTTGGTTTTGAATTAGATTTCCCAGATTATTCATTAGATGATTTAGTAAAAATATTTAGAAAGAAAATTACAGAAAGAAGATACGGTATTACAGAAAGTGCTGTAGAAAAAGCAAGAAAAATAATGGATGCAGCAAAAAGAGTAGATAACTTTGGTAATGGTAGATTTGTAGAAAACTTTATCCAAAGAATAATTGTAGAGCATGCTAAGAAGACAAGAGGAAACTATGATATGGATAGATTAGTACTAATTACTGAAGAAGACATACCAGATGTTAAAGCAGAAGAATCAAAGGCAAAAATTGGTTTTTAAAGTAGGAGGAACTTGTGTCTAGATTTACAGATTTTATAGTATCTATTCTTCCAAAAGGACTTAGAGATAGAATTGAAGAAAATAAACAAAAAAAGCTACAAGCAGGAGCAGAAGAATCATTAAGACTTCAATGTAAAGCTGATGGAAGAGAAACTGAATATCAAGATTATTTGCAGAGTATTGAATCTCATAAGAGAGATATTGAAATGTATGAAGGATATTTGCGAGATGGAATAGAAGATGCTCCTAGGTGGAAATATGCATTAAAACAACGTCAGATGGAGATGGAATTTTTAAGACCAAATAATCCGAAAGATATAGAAGAAAGAAACTATTGGGCTAATAATTTCTACAAAGAATTTGTTAAAGTGTATCCCGAATCAGAAGACTTAAGATTTCATGGTACTTCAATTTTTAATACTAAAGCAATATTGGAATCAGGTGGAATTTTTTCTTCTGTAGATATTAATGATGGATATATGGCAAGTACTGATTTATCTGGAGAAATATCAGCTTCAAGCAGAGACTCTTTAGATAGAACAATCCAATTCTTTACAGATATGGGAAGTTATATTAGGTCACTTCCAGCTGGTTGTGTATTTGTAATGAATCCTAGAACAGATAAAGATAGAGAATTAAAAAGACAAGACGCAATGGAGTCTGTAAACTTTAAAGAACACCCAGAACAATTTTATGGAATATTTACTACAAATGAAAACCTTCCAATAGTAAAAGAATGGGTTGAAAAAGCAGGACTAGATCCTAATAAAGCATATAATTTCCAAGGATTTTTGGATAAGCTAAAGGAAGAGAAGAATAAAGGAAAAGAAAGTATGGATCATCAAAAGGAAGAACAAAAAGATTTAAAAGTAGAAAAAATTAAAGTTGGTGATCAAAAATCTAAAGATGATGAAGAAGTAAGATAAATAAAAAGAATAGCGTCATGCTATTCTTTTTTGTTTTTGTATATGTTAAAATTACCTTGAAGATATTTTGTTGGGAGGAACAATTATGAAAAAAGAAAAAATTGCAAAATATTTTTTATACTTCATGATGTATGCTATTATTGGATGGATTTATGAAGTAGTTTTAGAAACTTTTATTTATAAGTGGGGATTCTCAAATAGAGGAGTTCTATTTGGACCATACTGTCCAGTATATGGTTTTGGCGCTTTAGCATTTATATTTACAGCATATAAATTAATTAAAGATAAACCATTAAAGAAAAAATTATTATTAATACCAGTTATATTTTTATTATGTATGTTTATAGCAACAGCTATTGAACTATTTACTAGTTATCTTTGCGAATGGACAATGGGTTCTTGGCCATGGCAAACATACAAAGATTATGCAATTAATTTCCAAGGAAGAATTGCACTTTCACCATCAATTAGATTTGGTATTGGAGGAGTAGTATTCTTATATCTACTTCAACCACTATTTGAAAAATTAACAGACAAACTTGGAGAGAATAAAACAAAAATTATTGCTTGCGTTTTAGGAGTAATAGTTATAATTGATATGATTTATACATTTTTAATTAAATAAGGGGATGAAAGATGTCTAGTAGAATTGAACTTGAAAAAAGCTACTATGTAGATGATGAAAAAATTCTTTTAGAAAACATTAATAAAAATGGGTTTGAAAAAGTAGAAGATTCTGTGGAAGAAGATACTTACTTTTCAGATAAAGAAGAAACATTTATCAAAGACAGAGTATGCTTAAGAACAAGACTTACAAATGAATCAAACCTAGAATTAACTTTTAAAGCTGCTTCATCAGAAATTACAGAATTATTTGGAAAAAGAGAAGTTAATTTAAGCTTAAATAAAGAAGATTATGAAGATACTATTTTTATGTTAGTTGCCCTTGGCTTTAAGAAGTATGTATCTTTTAAGAAACATAGAATAACTTATTCTAAAGTTATAAGAGGACTAGAGCACAATATTATGCTTGATGAAATAGATGGTATTGGTAAATTTGTGGAACTTGAAATAATAGCTGATGACAGTATTGACAAAGAAGTTTTACACGAAGAATTAGTTAAATTCTTAGAAGAAATGAATGTAAGTTCTTTTAAAGAAAAGAATGAACCTTATAGAGATATAGTAAAAAATGCGGAAAGTAGTAGATAGCTACTTTCCTTTTTATTTATGAAATTATTGTGTCTTTATTGATTTTTGGCTAAAAAAAGTATAAAATACTACCATAGTTTAAAGAAGAAGGAGATTAATTATGAGTAAAACATTAATTTTTGGACATAAAAATCCAGATACAGATTCAATAACATCAAGTTTAGTAATGGCAAACTTAGAAAAAGCATTAGGAAATGATGTTGAAGCATGTAGATTAGGAAAAATAAACAAAGAAACTCAATACGTATTAGATTATTTAAAGATGGATCCACCAACACTAATAGATAGTGTTGAAGATGGTGCTGATGTTATATTAGTAGACCACAATAATCCAATGGAAAGTATTGACAACATAGATAATGTAAATGTAAAGAAAGTTATCGATCACCATGCAGTAGTATTAACAACAGGATATCCTTTATACTATAGAGCAGAACCTTTAGGATGTACAGAAACAGTTCTTTACAAATTATATAAAGAATATGGTGTTGAAATAACAAAAGAGATTGCAACACTTATGGTATCAGGTATCGTATCTGACACATTATTATTCAAATCACCTACATGCACACCAATGGATAAAGAAGTTGCAGAAGAACTTGCAAGAAAAGCTGGTGTTGACATAGTAGAATATGGCTTAGAAATGTTAAAGGCAGGAACAGATATTTCTGATTTATCAGTTGATGAAATATTAGCATTAGATGCTAAAGAAATTGATATCAAAGGAAATAAAGTTTTAATTAACCAAGTAAATACAGCATCAATCGATGATGTTATGAAGATGAAAGATGCATTAGAAGAAGGAATAAATAAAGCTATTGAAGAAAAAGGATTAGATTTATTCATGCTTCTAATTACAGATATAGTAAATAGTAATTCACAAACTATTTCAATTGGAAAAAGAGCTGATTTAGTAGAAAAATCATATAATGTTGTTTTAGAAGATAATACAGCACTTTTAAAAGGTGTTGTGTCAAGAAAGAAACAAGTTATTCCAGTTCTTACAGATAATGCTTAAACGATAATTTAAAGAGCCATAAAAATGGCTCTTTTTTATTGTAATTATTGACAAAATATTATAAAATAACAGTATCTAAAATAAATGGAGTGAAGTTCGTATGAAGATAAAATTAGAATCTGGTCGAATTAGTTTTAAAATAATTTTATTAGTACTAATTATAGTAATCGCTATTGCAGCAGTAGTAGTCATTAGTTCAAATAAAAATAAGAATATAACTTTTACTGAAGTAATAACATATAATTATTTCCCATTATACACTTTAGATGATAAAACTGGAGTAATAGATAGGGAAGGAAATACAGTTATTGAACCTAAGTATGTTGATATTTTTATTCCTAACCCTGCACTAGATGTATTTGCTTGTGTTGATGAAGAAGGAAATGTAGACTTTTTAAATAAAGAAGGAAAGCAGTTATTTACTCAATATGAAGGCGTAGGATTAGTATTCCAAGTAGATTCTGAATCAGAGATTGAAAGTGGAGTACTTTCATATGTTGAGAATGAAAAATATGGATTAATTGATCTAAATGGTATCAAACTTACAGATGCTATTTATGATGATGTTGCATCATTAGTTGGAAGACCAGGAGCTATTTTAGTTAAAAAAGATTGGAAATATGGACTTTTAGATTCTAAAGGAACACAAATTATCGAGTGTGTTTATAACACTATTAAAGCAGATGACTATTCATCACAACATGATGGATATAATAAAACAGGTTATATAGTATCTGTAAAAAAAGACGATGGAGTTTTTTATGGATATATAGATTATAAAGGCAACAAAGTATTAGATACAAACTATGAATCAATAAGTAGAGTAAGCATTGAGTCACAAGAAGATATTTATTTAATTGTAATGCAAAATGGTAAAAAGGGTGTACTAAAAAATGGAAAACAATTAATTAAAACAAGTTATCAATCAATTAGATATTCTGGAGTATCACAAATATTTGTTGTTGAGAAAACAAGAAAATATGGTTTTATCGATATAAATGGAAAAGAAATCCTAAGACCAGCATATACAAATTATGCTATCTCAAATGGATATATAACTATTGAAGATGATGGCAAGGTTGTAATGTATGATTTTAATGGAAATATAGTAAAGACTAATGCATTTAAAACTATTCAAGAAGTTGATGATACTGCATATTTTATAGCTCAAGATAGCGATGATAAATATACAGTAATTAGTAAAGATGTTAGTTTAAATGATAAATATGCATCACTTGCATATGCATATGATGACTACTTTATCTTTTCAAATGATGAAGGAAGATATGGAGTACTTCATGTATGGGAAGGAATTGTAGTAGAACCAACTTATGCATACATACTTCCAATATCTGGAGTTAAAGCTATTGAAGCAAGAACAGATGAAAATGCAATAGATGTATATGACTCAAAGATGGAGAAAATTATTTCTGAAAAAGATGGAGTTGTAATTCCAATTGATGATAAATATACAGCAATTTATAATGATACTGAAATGTACTATATAAATGCGAATGGAAACTTAGTTCAAAATACTGAAGTATTTCCAAACAATAGCATTTACGCTGTAGAAAAAGATGAGAAATGGGGATTCCAAGATAGAAACGGAACTATAGTTGTTCCTTGCGTATATGACTTAGTTACAGAAGTAAATGAATATGGATTTGCAGGCGTTTGCCAAGGAGGTCTTTGGGGAGTTGTTTCTCAAAATGGTGATGTGATAGTAAAACCATCATATGAAATTGAATTCTTCTACTTACCAAGTTTCGTTGGTAAATATAGATTAGTTGCAAATGAAAATGCAGTATGTTATGAACTTGAATCAAGATAAAGGAGTAGTAGTATGATACTAATTCAAGGTGCAATGACAAGCGAGATAGGACTTCTAATAGAAAACTTAGAAGAAAAAGAAGAGCTTGAAATTGAAAAATGTAAGTTTTATAAAGGAAAATATTCTGACAAAGAAGTTTTAATTTCTAAAACAAATATTGGACTTGTAGAAGCAAGTTATGCAACAATGGTTGCAATTAAAAACTTCAAGATAGACACAATTATCAATCAAGGTACAGCAGGAGCTGCAAGAGAGTTTTTAAAGAAGTATGATATCGTTGTAGGCACAAGTTCAATTAATGGTAACTCGTTCCTAACAGGAGAAAAAGATATAGGAGAGGGAAGTGATCCATTCGAGTGGAAGCTTCTTAACTTTATTGAAGGTGAAGATAAAATCGTAGAAGAAAAAGCTTCTATAGATTTAATTAATAAATTTAAAATATATGAGATGAGCTCTAATATGAATAACATTTACTATGGCAAAATTGGCTCTGGAGACTTCTGGAATAGAGAGATGGACAGAGTAAAGTATCTAGCTGAGACATATGATTTATTAGTAGAAGAGATGGAGACATATGCTGTTTATACTATTGCGAATAAACAATCAATTCCATGTATAAGTATTAGGGTTATATCTGATAATGCATTAACAGGTGAGTCTTTTGATAAAGAGACAGGAAAATACTCACAAGAAAAAGTTATTGAGTTTGTTAAAGAATATATGTAGTTTATAATCCACAATTTATTATTAAATTGTGGATTATGTTTAGAAAGGAATCAATATGAAAGTATTGATAGTAGGTGGTGGACCTGCAGGAATGATTGCTGCAATTTCTGCTGCCAAAGATAATAATGAAGTAGTTATAATTGAAAAGAATAATGAACTTGGAAAGAAGATTTTAGTTACAGGAAAAGGAAGATGCAATATAACAAGTTCAGTTGATATATCAGAATTTACAAATTACATTCCAGGTAATGGTAAGTTTTTATATAGTGCTTTCCAAAATTTTACAAATAGGGACATCATTGATTTATTAGAAAAGAATGGTTTAAAAGTAAAAGAGGAAAGAGGAAATAGAATATTTCCAACTACAGATAGAGCAGAAGATGTAAGACGTATTTTAGAACAAGAAGTTTATAAAAATGGTATAAAAGTAAAATTAAATTCTAAAGTAAAAGACTTAATTATTGAAGAAAATGTAGTAAAAGGAATAGTCTTTGAAAATGGCGAGAAGCTTTTAGGAGATAAAATTATTATTGCAACTGGAGGAAAGAGCTATCCAGGAACAGGATCAACTGGTGATGGATATGTTATGGCTGAAAAGGCAGGACACACTATAAATAAAATTAGAGGATCACTAGTACCACTTGTAAGTAATGATAAATCTTGCCCAGAACTTCAAGGGTTATCTCTAAGAAATGTTGGAATACAACTAGTAGATTCTACTAATAATAAAAAGATATATGATGATTTCGGAGAAATGCTATTTACTCATTTTGGAGTAAGTGGTCCAACTATATTAAGTAGTTCAGCACATTTATTAAGATATAAAAATGTAGAAGAACTACTAAAACAAAATAAAATTAAACTATTTATCGATTTAAAACCAGCACTAACTATAGAAAAACTAAATGAAAGAGTATTAAGAGATTTTGAAGAGTTTAAAAATAAAGAGTTTAAAAATAGCTTAGATAAATTGTTACCTAAAAAGTTAATTCCAGTAGTTATAAAAAAGGCAAATATTGATGAATATAAAAAAGTAAATGAGATTTCAAAGGAAGAAAGACTTAGATTAATAAATGTCTTAAAGAAATTTGAAATTACAATTAACGACTTTAGACCAGTAGAAGAAGCTATAGTTACAGCAGGAGGAATTCCTACTAAGGAAATCAATCCTAAAACTATGGAATCTAAAATCGTAAAAGGATTATTCTTCGCTGGAGAAGTAATAGATGTTGATGCTTATACAGGCGGTTTTAATTTACAAATAGCATATTCAACAGGATATACTGCAGGAATGCAGGATATATAGGAGGTTTTATGAATAAGATTAAATCATTTATTAAAGAAGCTTCAGAACAATTGGTAGTCATATATAAAAGATTTCCAATTAGTATGCTAATTATAGCATTTATAACTATTATAGGTTATGTTCAATTACAATTTAATGTTTTTAATGGAAGAACTTTTGAAAGGATATTAATGATTTTCTTAATAACTTGTCCAGGAACATTAGTTGTTGAATCATTTGACAAAAAACGTTCACCATTTACTTACATCGGATGTGCTTTAGCACTAGGAATTGGATATGTTTTTTATAAACTATTGAATCAAGATACATTTAGCAGTGCATTAAGAATAACTGAAAACTGGCTATTCTGCTATATGGGATCTTTAGCACTTGGATTTGTTTATGTTTTAAATAAGAAAAGTGGTCAAGAAATTAAAAAGTACTTGCTTGGTACATTTTGTAATGGTCTTCAAGTAGGCATATACTATGGAGTATTTTGCCTTGGAACATTACTTTTATATGGAATAATATATGTACTATTTACTAAAGGCGGTTCTGATGTATATTTTAATTTACTAGAATTAACATTTGGACTAATATTTGTTCCGTTTTGTATTGGCTGCTTTACTAATATAAAAGAAGATATAGCAGGATTCTTAAAAGGACTTTTAAAATATGTTCTTTTCCCAATTGCTGTTATAGCTACTATATTAATATATGTATATTTTGCAAAAATATTTATTAGTCAAGATATTCCAAGCAATCAAATATTCCCAATTATAGCTACACTATTTGTAACTGCATTTCCAGTTCTTATCATTTCAAATGAATTTAATAAAGAAACTGAAAATAAAAATCGTTTAAATAGAATATACAGCTTGCTTTATATACCATTTATATTAATGGAAATATATTCAATGGGAGTTAGAGTAAGTGATTATGGATTAACAGTCCCAAGATATATGGCATTTGTATATGTTGCAATGCAAATAATTTTAATAGGACTTATTCTATTTAAAGATAGTAAGTATTTAGATAAGTTCTTACTTGCTGGAATAATTGCTGTTATTATAATAACTGTTAGTCCAATTAATGCTGAAAAAGTATCTATTATGTCTCAAAAGAATAGATTTAATAAAGCAATGGAAGTATTAGATGCTAAAGGAATAGATGCATTAACAAGAGAAGAGTTACAAGCTATTTATAATCCATATCAATATATTATTAGATATGATGATTCATTTAAAGATGATAGAGTAACTAAAGAAGTACAAGAAAAATTATATGAAAATCATGCTTATCAATATGAATATAATAACTATGAATATAAGTATTATAATCAAAGAATTAATGGGTTCGATATAAGTAACTATTCTAAAATGTATGAAGTAGATTTTTATGGAAGCGATTCAGATAAAACAGTTACATTTAAAAATAATGATGATAAATTAAATATAACAATAGATGAATCTAAAATGAAAGATTTGATGAACCAAGCTTCAGAAAGAAATGAAAACTTTGGAATAATAATATCTACTGATAATGAAAATTATGATTTTTATTTTACTAATATAAATTTAAGAATAAATAATCTTTCAGGAGAAATTGAATATATTAGTAATGTAAGTGGATACGTATTTGAAAAATAGGAGAATAAAAATGGAAGAAGAAATAAAAAATTTAAAAGAAGAAATAGATAGAATTAAAGAAAGAAATAAGAAAGTAGAATTAGATAAAAAATGGGAGACATCTTTTACAAGAAGATTATGTATTGCAATTCTTACATATATAATAGTAGTTTTCTATACAAACTTAATTAGTAAAAGTTCAAACATATTCTTATCATCTTTAGTTCCAGTAATTGGTTTTTTACTTTCAACATTATCTTTAAGGTTAGTAAGAAAAGTATGGGAGAAAAAGAATGTTTAATTCTATAGACAGTAATCAAACAGCAGAGATTACTGAAAAGAAATCTAAATTCATAGCAAATGTCATAAGTGTTAGTTCAAAGGAAGAGGCTGAAAAATGTATTAATGATATTAAAAAGAAAAATCCTTTAGCAAGACATAACTGCTATGCATATAGCATATATTCTAAGGAAGGAATCCAAAACAGAATGAGTGATGATGGTGAGCCAAGTGGTACAGCTGGCGCTCCGCTTCTAAATATTTTAACATCTAGAGAAATTACAAATACATTAATTGTAGTTACTAGATATTTTGGAGGAATCTTGCTTGGAACAGGAGGCTTAGTAAGAGCATATACATCAGCTGCACAGGCTGCACTTGAAAAAGTAAACATCATAAAGAAAGATTTGGGACTAATTGTAAAGATTGTAGTTTCATATTCTGATGTTGACAAACTTAAATATTACTTAAGCCAAAAGAAAACTACTATAGTAGATTCAGAATATTTAGAAAACATTATTTTAAAAGTAGAAATATCAAAAGAAGATTATGATACCTTGACAAAAGAAGAAAATGATTTAAACTTCCATATTATTAATAAAGCAGTTATAGAAGAAACGTACATAAATATATAAATATTTTTATTGTAAATAAAAATAATAATATATATAATAAAAGGGAAGTAAAATCTTGGAGGAAAAAAATGAGATTATCAGATGAAAAAGGTATAACTATAGTTGCCTTAGTATCAACTATAATTGTATTCTTAATTATAATAGCTGTATCAATTGGATTAATAATTGGCCCTAACTCAGTAACAAGAAGTGCCGAAAATGTAACTTATACATCAGTAGCACAGACAGTACAAGATCATTTCACTGCGTATGCAGGAACTATGGAGGATGATTTTACAGATATATTTGGCCATTTATTAGGCAATGGTGAGCTTGCTGAATTTAAATTCAATGGTGGCAAATCACTATACTACATAACTAGAAAAGGTATGGAAAAAATTGCTAATGGATATGTAGAAGATATTAATCCAAGAAAAGCTTTTTTAAGTATAACAGCTTTAAGCAGTTATACCGATGAACGTATAGAAGGACAAACAATAGATTTTACTGCAGATAATTATGATTCTATTTATAATCAACTAAAAAAAGGTAACTTATTTTTAGTTGATAAAAATTATAATATAGTTTATATGAGAAAAGGAGAAGCTTATGGTGAGGTTTCACCAGTAAAAGCTGCAGAAACTCCAGTAGATGCAAAATGGTGGGTTGAAGATACATCACCTTAGAAATATAGGAGGGAAATATGCCAATTCATAATGAAGCAAAACCAGGAGAAATTGCAAAAACAGTTATTATGCCTGGAGATCCTTTAAGAGCAAAATATATTGCTGAAAACTTTTTAGAGGATTACAAATTAGTAAATACAGTTAGAAATATGTATGCTTATACTGGTAAGTATAAAGGAAAAGAAATAACAGTAATGGCCCATGGAATGGGTATGCCAAGTGTTGGTATATATTCTATGGAGTTATATAAGTTCTATGGAGTAGAAAATATAATTAGAATAGGAACATGTGGTGCATATACAGAAGATTTACATTTATTAGATGTAATATTAGTAGATAAAAGCTATACTGAAGGAAACTTTGCATATGGACTTACAGGAAATGAATGTCATTTAATAGAAGGAAGTAAAGAACTTACAGATAAAATAGAAGAAACAGCAAAAGAAAATGGTATAAATTATACTAAAGGTAATATTGCTTGTACTGAAAGCTTTGATCCTTATTTAGATGATCCTTTAAATGTATATAAAAGAATTCCTAAAGATTTAAATATATTAGGTGCAGAAATGGAAAGCTTTGCATTATTCTTTGTTGCAAAGATGTATAATAGAAAAGCTTCTTGTATATTAACAGTTGTTGATTCATTAAAAAATGAAGAAAATGTTAGTTCAGAGGATAGACAAAAGTCATTAAACAATATGATTACTCTTGCATTAGAGACATCTTTGAAGCTATAAAAAAGTGTTAAAATAATAAGATTTTTGGATAGTATTTTAAATGCTATCCAAATTTTTTTTGAAAAATTTAAAAAAAGTGTTGACAATTAGTTTTAAAGGTAGTAAAATCTTCCCTAACGGCGCTTAAGAGACTAAGGCTAATAACAATTAAAAATTTTAAAATTATTCAGAATTTTTTATTACCGTTTGTCGAGTGAATGAGGAAAGACAAAAATGTGTTTAATAATTGATATTACTGAAAAAAATTTTATAAAAATCTTTTAAAAAGTTGTTGACAACCGAAGTCCCTTGTGTTAAAATAATATTCGTTCACAGCAAGTGAACGAACTAAAAAGTACATTGAAAAATAAACAACAATATCCTTTAAGAATAACCAAGCGGTAGTTTTATACTACCAAAGTAAATTTTTAAAAATCGAGCTTATAAAGCTCAAACTTAATTTTGATTTATATAAGTAATTATATAGATACCATCAAAACGAGAGTTTGATCCTGGCTCAGGATAAACGCTGGCGGCGCACATAAGACATGCAAGTCGAACGGACTTAACTCATTCTTTTAGAT
>JAFXPH010000012.1 GCA_017528085.1 Clostridia bacterium
AGCTAAAGAAAAGGCTGTAACTGATTTAGAAATTAAAAATCAAGAGTTACAGTCTTTTTTTGATGAAGAAATTGCAAAGCCAGTTCTTAAAACAACATTATCTAATATGATTAATGGTATTCCACCAGAAATAATAGATAATACAAAAGAACCTCAAGAACTTAATCAATTTGTTATTACAGATGATAATTTAGGTGTTGGAGGTCCGAAAGAAAAATATAGGAACAATGTAGAGGCAATTAAGTTATTAAAAGAATTAGAAAGAGATAACAGACTAGCAAATAAAGAGGAACAAGAAATACTTTCAAAGTATGTAGGTTGGGGAGGCATTTCAAAAGCATTTGAAAAAGACCAAGATGACTGGAGAAATGAGTACAACGAACTAAAAGAACTACTTACTGATGAAGAATATAAAGATGCAGCAGAATCAACAAGAACGGCTTTTTATACTCCACCTATTGTTATTTCTGCAATGTATGAAGCTCTTTCAAAAATGGGATTTAAGACAGGTAATATTCTAGAGCCAAGCTGTGGTATTGGTAACTTCATAGGAAGATTACCAGAAGAAATGAGTAATTCACATATCTATGGAGTTGAATTAGATAGTATATCTGGAAGAATAGCAAAGCAGTTGTATCAAAAATCAAATATTGCAATTAAAGGATTTCAAGAAACAGAGTTTCCAGACAATTCTTTTGATGTAGCAATAGGAAATGTTCCTTTTGATGATTATGTACCAACAGACAAACGATATGATAAATATAATTTCAAAATACACGATTATTTCTTTGCAAAGACTTTAGATAAAGTAAGAGCAGGAGGAATAATTGCTTTTATAACAAGCAAAGGCACACTAGATAAAGCAAATAGTTCATTTAGAAAATACATAGCAGAAAGAGCAGATTTAATTGGAGCTATAAGACTACCAAATGATACTTTTTCAAAGAATGCAGGAACAAGAGTTACTTCAGATATTATCTTTTTACAAAAAAGAGATGTACCACAATATAGCGAACCAGAGTGGCTATACTTAAATAACAATGAGGATGGTATCAGTATTAACCAATACTTTGTAGATAATCCTCAAATGGTACTTGGAAAGATGGAGTTGAAGTCAGTTCAATATGGAAGAATGGATGCAGTATGTACACCAATTCCAGATACTGACCTAAAAGAACAATTAAGACAAGCAATAGAAAATATCAATGCAGAAATCCCAGAGATTGAGGTTGATGAAATCGAATCACAAGATGTAGATACATCACTTCCTGCTAATCTAAATGTTCGTAACTTCTCATTTACAGTTGTTAATAATAAAATCTATTATCGTGAAAACTCAAAAATGTTTCTTCAAGAGCTTCCAGAAGGCAGTATAAAGAGAATTAAAAAGCTAATAGATATAAGAGATACAACAAGTAAACTAATTGAATTACAAACTTATGACGCTCCAGATGAAGAAATAAAAGGACTACAAAGCACATTAAACTTTATGTACGATAATTTTGTTGTAGAGTATGGAAGAATATGTTCAAGAGCAAATAGAAAAGCATTTGAAGATGATAGTAGTTATTACCTACTTTCTTCACTTGAAATAAATGATGATAAAGGTAACTTCTTAAATAAAGCAGATATGTTCTTCAAAAGAACTATAAAGCCACATAGAGAAGTTGAAAGTGTGGAAACGTCAACGGATGCTTTAATAGTATCTATATCTGAAAAAGCAATAGTAGATTTAGACTATATGAGTAAAATCTCGAAGCTACCTAAAGAAATACTTATTAATGAATTACGAGGAGTTATCTTTAAACTTCCAAATACAGAAAGCTATGTAACGAGTAGTGAATACTTAAGTGGTAATGTCAGAAAGAAGTTAGAAGATGCAAAACTTGCTTATGAACAGGATAAGTCACTAGATATTAATATTAAGTTCCTTGAGGAATCTGTTCCAGAAGATTTACAAGCTAGTGAAATAACTGCAAAATTAGGTGCTACTTGGATACCTCCACAATATATTCAACAATTTATGGTTGAAACATTTGGAACACCGTGGCATTTAAAAGAATACATACAAGTTTCGTACTCACAGTTTTCATCTTCTTGGAATATATCTGGAAAAACATTAGATAATAGAAATGTCAAAGTAAATAATACTTATGGATCATCTAGAATGAATGCTTATAAAATACTTGAAAACACTCTAAATATGAAAGATGTAAAAGTGTTTGATACTTATGAAGATGATGATGGAAAAGAAAAAAGAGTATTAAATAAAAAGGAAACTGCAATAGCAAGTGCAAAACAAGACCTAATCAAAGAAGAATTTGAGTCTTGGTTATGGAAAGATATTGATAGACGTGAAAACTTGGTAAGAATATATAATGATAAGTTTAATTCTATTAAGCCCAGAGAATATGATGGAGATCATATAAAGTTTGATGGTATAAATCCAGATATAACTTTAAGAAAACACCAAGTAGATGCGATAGCTCATATTCTATATGGTGGTAATACATTACTTGCACACGAAGTAGGTGCAGGAAAGACTTTTGAAATGGTAGCTTCCTGTATGGAAAGTAAAAGACTAGGACTATCTAATAAAGCATTATTTGTTGTACCTAATCATATAGTAGAACAATTTGCAAGTGAATTTTTACAGCTATATCCTTCAGCTAATATAATGGTAGCAACAAAGAAAGACTTTTCTACAAACTATAGAAAAAGATTTTGTAGTAAGATCGCTACTGGAGAATATGATGCAATCATTATTGGACATTCTCAATTTGAGAAAATTCCAATATCTCCAGAAAGACAGAGAATGCTTATTGAAGAACAACTAGAAGAAATAATTGCAGGAATAGAAGAAGCGAAAAATCAAAATGCAGAAAGATTTACTATTAAAGAATTACAAAGAACTAAAAGACATCTTGAAGAAAAGCTAAAGAAGATGAATGACCAAAGTAGAAAAGATAATACTATCTATTTTGAAGAACTTGGTGTAGATAAGATGTTTGTAGATGAAGCTCATAATTATAAAAATCTTTATCTATATACTAAAATGAGAAATGTATCTGGTATAGCACAAACAGAAGCACAAAAGAGTTCTGATTTATATCTAAAATGCAGATTTTTA
>JAFXPH010000013.1 GCA_017528085.1 Clostridia bacterium
AGCTAAAGAAAAGGCTGTAACTGATTTAGAAATTAAAAATCAAGAGTTACAGTCTTTTTTTGATGAAGAAATTGCAAAGCCAGTTCTTAAAACAACATTATCTAATATGATTAATGGTATTCCACCAGAAATAATAGATAACACAAAAGAACCTCAAGAACTTAATCAATTTGTTATTACAGATGATAATTTAGGTGTTGGAGGTCCGAAAGAAAAATATAGGAACAATGTAGAAGCAATTAAGTTATTAAAAGAATTAGAAAGGGATAACAGACTAGCAACTAAAGAAGAGCAGGAAATACTTTCAAAGTATGTAGGTTGGGGAGGCATTTCTAAAGCATTTGAAAAAGACCAAGATGACTGGAGAAATGAATATAACGAACTAAAAGAACTACTTACTGATGAGGAATATAAAGATGCAGCAGAATCAACAAGAACTGCTTTTTATACTCCACCTATTGTCATTTCTGCAATGTATGAAGCTCTTTCAAAAATGGGATTTAAAACAGGTAATATTCTAGAGCCAAGTTGTGGTATTGGTAACTTCATAGGAAGATTACCAAGCGATATGAGTAATTCTCATATCTATGGAGTTGAATTAGATAGTATATCTGGAAGGATAGCCAAACAGTTGTATCAAAAATCAAATATTGCTATTAAAGGGTTTCAAGAAACAGAGTTTCCAGATAATTCTTTTGATGTTGCAATAGGCAATGTCCCTTTTGATGATTATGTACCAACAGACAAACGATATGATAAATACAATTTCAAAATACACGATTATTTCTTTGCAAAGACTTTAGATAAAGTAAGGGCAGGAGGAATAATTGCTTTTATAACTTCCAAAGGAACACTAGATAAAGCAAATAGTTCATTTAGAAAATACATAGCAGAAAGAGCTGATTTAATAGGTGCTATAAGACTACCAAACGATACTTTTTCAAAGAATGCAGGAACAAGAGTTACGTCAGATATTATCTTTTTACAAAAAAGAGATGTACCACAATATAGCGAACCAGAGTGGCTATACTTAAATAACAATGAAGATGGTATCAGTATTAACCAATATTTTGTAGATAATCCTCAAATGGTACTAGGAAAGATGGAGATGAAGTCAGTTCAATATGGAAGAATGGATGCAGTTTGCACACCACTACCAGATATTGACCTAAAAGAACAATTAAAACAAGCGATAGAAAATATCAATGCAGAAATTCCAGAGATTGAGGTTGATGAAATTGAATCACAAGATGCAGATACATCACTTCCAGCTAATCTAAATGTTCGTAACTTCTCATTTACAGTTGTTAATAATAAAATCTATTATCGTGAAAACTCAAAGATGTTTCTTCAAGAGCTTCCAGAAGGCAGTATTAAGAGAATAAAAAAGTTAATAGATATAAGAGATACAACTAGAAAACTTATTGAACTACAAACCTATGATGCTCCTGATGAAGAAATAAAAGGACTGCAAAGCACATTAAATTTTATGTATGATAACTTTGTTGTAGAGTATGGAAGAATATGCTCAAGAGCAAATAGAAAAGCATTTGAAGATGATAGTAGTTATTATTTACTATCATCACTTGAAATTAATGATGATAAAGGCAACTTCTTAAATAAAGCAGATATGTTCTTCAAAAGAACTATAAAGCCACATAGAGAGGTTGAAAGTGTAGAAACATCAACAGATGCTTTAATAGTATCTATATCTGAAAAAGCAATTGTAGATTTGGACTATATGAGTAAAATATCAAAACTACCTAAAGAAACACTAATAAATGAACTACGAGGAGTTATCTTCAAACTTCCAAATACAGAAAGCTATGTAACGAGTAGTGAATACTTAAGTGGTAATGTTAGAAAGAAGTTAGAAGAAGCAAAGTTAGCGTATGAACAGGATAAGTCGCTAGATATTAACATTAAGTTTCTTGAAGAGTCTGTTCCAGAAGATTTACAAGCTAGTGAAATAACTGCAAAACTAGGTGCTACTTGGATACCACCACAATATATTCAACAATTTATGGTTGAAACATTTGGAACACCGTGGCACTTAAAAGAATATATACAAGTTTCGTATTCACAATTTTCATCTTCTTGGAATATATCTGGAAAGACACTAGATAATAGAAATGTTAAGGTTAATAATACTTATGGATCATCTAGAATGAACGCATATAAAATACTTGAAAACACTCTAAATATGAAAGATGTAAAAGTGTTTGATACTTATGAAGATGATGAAGGAAAAGAAAAAAGAGTATTAAATAAAAAGGAAACTGCAATAGCAAGTGCCAAACAAGATTTAATAAAAGAAGAATTTGAATCTTGGTTATGGAAAGATATTGATAGACGTGAAAATTTGGTAAGAATATATAATGACAAGTTTAATTCTATCAAGCCCAGAGAATATGATGGAGACCATATTAAGTTTGATGGTATAAATCCAGATATTACTTTGAGGAAACATCAAGTAGATGCGATAGCTCATATTCTATATGGTGGTAATACTTTACTTGCTCACGAAGTAGGTGCAGGAAAGACTTTTGAAATGGTTGCCTCTTGTATGGAAAGTAAAAGACTAGGACTATCTAATAAATCATTATTTGTAGTACCTAATCACATAGTAGAACAATTCGCAAGTGAATTTTTACAATTATATCCGTCTGCTAATATTATGGTAGCAACAAAGAAAGACTTTTCTACGAACTACAGAAAAAGATTTTGTAGTAAGATTGCTACTGGAGAATATGATGCAATCATTATTGGACATTCTCAATTTGAGAAGATACCAATATCTCCAGAAAGACAGAGAATACTTATTGAAGAACAGCTAGAAGAAATAATTGCAGGAATAGAAGAAGCTAAAAATCAAAATGCAGAAAGATTTACAATTAAAGAATTACAAAGAACTAAAAGACATCTTGAAGAAAAGCTAAAGAAGATGAATGACCAAAGTAGAAAAGATAATACTATTTATTTTGAAGAGCTTGGTGTAGATAAGATGTTTGTAGATGAAGCTCATAATTATAAAAATCTTTATCTATATACTAAAATGAGAAATGTATCTGGTATAGCACAAACAGAAGCACAAAAGAGTTCTGATTTATATCTAAAATGCAGATTTTTA
>JAFXPH010000014.1 GCA_017528085.1 Clostridia bacterium
TATTTTTATTATTATTTTAATTAATTTTAATTATTTTTTATTAAAAAAATAATTAAAAAATAATTTATTTTTTAATTATTTATTTTCTTCCTTTTTTATTTATTTTTTTATTTTCCACATGGTTTTTATTTTTCCACAAAAAAAGAAGAGCATTCTCTGATGCTCTTCTCTTGGCGGAGATTGAGGGATTTGAACCCTCGCGGCCCCTTACGAAACCCTAACGGTTTAGCAAACCGTCCCCTTCAACCACTTGGGTAAATCTCCAAATGCTCTCTGTTTTCTTGATTCTATTAATTATAAAAAAAATAAGAAGCCCTGGCTTCTTATTTAAATGGCGGAGAGGGTGGGATTCGAACCCACGGTAGGCTACAAACCTACGCCAATTTTCAAGACTGGTGCCATAAACCAACTCGACCACCTCTCCATATCGTAGCGACATGATTATATTACCACATTTTTCCTTTATTTGTCAACATTTTTATTGTTTTAATTTTTATTTTTTTCTATAGTTTCATAACTCATTTTAATTATTTTTTATTCTGCCTATCTAATTATATTACTTTCATTTTAAAATGGCTTATTTTCCATTTTGAAGACAATAAAATAAGTGATGGTTTTTTCCATCACTTACTGATTATTTCTGCTTTTTGCATAAAAATTTTTATTTTGTTCTGCTATGTCTATAGCGTATTTTTCTTCATCAGATAATTGATATGAAGACAAGCCACCTTTAATTGGTTTTGCAAATATATTAGATGAGCTTGATCCATATAATCCATTAAGAACTACACCATTATTGTCTCTATCTAATAATGCTATTGCAAAGCTTAAATCACTTCCCACATCTTTAAATGCGTTATATCTTACCATACCTGTCTTTTGAATACATGATGCTATATCTCTATCTAGTTTAATGTAATAGTTTTTAATCTCTTCATTGTCTTTCTTTATCTCTCTTACATCTTCTAGATACATCTTTAACATTTCATTTAAATTATCACCATTTCCAAGTTTCTTCATAAACCTAGTATATTCTCTTCTTGTATTCATTAATAGTTTTATCATTATTAATACTACAATTAGTAGAATTATATTTAATGAAAAAGATAGAACAATATACCAATCGCTTGATATTATTGACTTTAATGTTTCCATATTATTTTATTAATCCTAATATTCTTTCTAGATCATCGTTAGATGAATAGTTTATTATAATTTTACCTTTTTTCTCTCCAGCATCAAGTTTAACTTTTGTGCCGAAAAAACTTTGGAATGTGTTCTCTATATCTCTATAGATTGGTTCGTATTTACTGATTTTCTTTTTACTAACTTTTTTTCTTACTTTTACTTTCTTTTCTATATCTCTTACAGAATCGCCATTTTCAACAATATACTTAGCCATTTCATATTGTTGTTCTGGATCTGTAATACTCATTAATGATTTGCAGTGTCCTTCTGATATCTTACCTTCTAAAGCTAAATCAATAACTCTAGAATCTAGATTTAGTATTCTAACAGTGTTTGCTATAGCACTTCTACTCTTACCTAAGATATCTGCTACCTTTTGTTGTGTTAAATCATATTCATCCATTAAAACCTTGATTCCTCTTGCTTTTTCGATAGGATTTAGGTCTTCTCTTTGGATGTTCTCTATTAATGATATTTCTTTATTCTTTTGCTCATCATCTTCTCTTATAATAGCTGGTATTTCATCTAATCCAGCTCTTTTAGAAGCTCTCCATCTTCTTTCACCTGCAATTATTTCATAATAATTGCTCTTCTTTGCTACAACTATAGGTTGAATAACACCATATTGTTTAATTGAAGAAGCTAATTCATCTAATGACTCTTCATCAAAGCTTTTTCTTGCTTGAGCTTTGTTTGGTTCTACTTCTGTAACTTTAAGGAATGTTACTGCACCTTCTTCTCCTACACTTGGAGTTTCTTCAATTGGTGAAGAAGAAAATAATGCATCTAATCCTTTTCCTAATCCTGTTTTCTTAGCTGCCATCTAATTTTCCTCCTTTTTTGATTTATTTCTTTCTATCTCTGCTTTTAGTATTTCCTTTGATAATTTCTCATAACACTTTGCACCTTTAGACTTTGGATCATAAATAGATATTGGCATTCCATAACTTGGTGCTTCGCTTAACTTGATATTTCTAGGAATTACAGTTTTATATACTTTATCATCAAAATGTTTCTTAACTTCTTTAACTACTTGATTTGAAAGATTTGTTCTAATATCATACATTGTTAAAACAGCTCCTTCAATTTCCAAGTTCTTATTTAAGTGTTTTTTAACAAGTGAAATTGTATTTAGAAGTTGTTGTAATCCTTCTAGTGCATAGTATTCACATTGTACGGGAATTAGTACAGAATCTGCTGCTGTAAAAGCATTTACTGTTATTAATCCTAATGAAGGTGGACAGTCAATAAATATAAAGTCAAAATTGTCTTTCACTTCATCTAATTTTTCTTTTAATCTAAACTCTCTTGACATTTGTGAAACAAGCTCTACCTCAGCTCCTGCAAGGTTCATATTAGATGGACACACAAGTAAATTTTTAACAACTGTAGGTTGTAAAGTTGTCATTAAGTCAACATCTCCTATAATTGCATCGTAAAGTGATATTTCTGTATCTTTATCAATACCTACACCACTTGTTGCATTTCCTTGAGGATCACCATCTATTAACAATACTTTTTTACCAAGTTTTGCTAAAGTAGTACTAATATTAACTGCTGTTGTTGTTTTACCAACACCGCCTTTTTGGTTAGCAATAGCAATGATTCTACTCATTTTTTATTCCCCCTTTTTACTCTCCTATAATATAAAATTTTTTCTAATAAGTCAATATTATAGAAACAAAAAAAGAAGATTGTTCCACATTAAACAATCTTCTAAAACATTTGAAATTTAAAGTCTTTTTTAAAATTTGTTTTGATTATTTGACCTTTTTTATTATTATAATATTTCTTTCATATTCTGTATTAATATTATAATTTTTAATTTTTGATACTTCTCCCCCATATTTCTTAATTTCATTCATAGATTCATCAAGATCTTCCTTATAATTAGGGCCTTTCATACATATTGCGATACCGCCTTTTTTAAGGAATGGTAACATATATACTGCTATGTTTTTGAAATTAGAAACAGCTCTTGTTGTGGCTATATCATATTGTTCAAAATAATCTTTTTTCTTATATAAATCTTCTGCTCTTGTATGAATAATTTCTACATTATTAATATGTAGATTTTTAATTGACTCTCTTATTACATTTAATTTTTTATTTACTGAATCTATTAAAGTAATACTTATGCTTTCATTTTCTATCTTAACAGGGATTCCTGGAAAACCTCCGCCTGTTCCTATATCAATTACTTTAGCTTTGTCTTTTATAAACTCATTTATTAAAAGTGAATCAATATAATGTTTATAAATAAAATCTTTTTCATCCTTAATAGCTGTAACATTTATCTTTTCATTCCAGTCTAAAACATTCTTCATATATTCATATAGTTTATTAATAGAATTTTCATCTAGATCTTTAATATTATTCTTTTTGATTCCTTCTATTAATATAGTTTTAAATTCTTCTATATTCATATTATTTTCCTTTTTTATTTTGTTCTAAGTATATTAATAAAACAGATATATCTGCTGGAGATACTCCAGAGATTCTAGATGCTTGACCAATTGAATATGGTTTATATTTATTTAGTTTTTGTCTTGCCTCTAATCTTAATCCCTTAATTTGGCTATAATCAATATCTTCACTAAGTAGTTTCTTCTCAAGCTTTTTAAATCCTTCTACTTGTTTTTCTTGTAAGTTTATATAGCCTTCATATTTTAACATTATCTCTACTTCATCTGTTACTTGTTTATCTAATTCTGGTCTATCTGGATCTAATTCTTTAATGTTCTCATATGTTATTTCTGTTCTTTTTAATAAATCAGATATCTTTGTTCCTGCTGTTATTTCGCTTGTTCCAAGTTTAGTTAAAACCTTGTTATTTTCTTTATTTGGTTTAACATTAACAGTTCTTAGTCTTTCTATTTCTTTTTCTATTTTTTCTTTCTTATCTAAGAACATTTTATATCTTTCATCAGATATAAGTCCTATTTCATGACCAATTTCTGTTAATCTTAAATCAGCATTATCTTGTCTTAATAATAATCTGTACTCTGCTCTAGAAGTCATCATTCTGTATGGCTCCATTGTACTCTTTGTAACAATATCATCAATTAAAACACCTATATATGCTTGAGATCTATCAAGTATTAACGGTTCTTTTCCTTTTATTTTTTGTGTAGCATTTATACCTGCTATTAATCCTTGGCAAGCAGCTTCTTCATAACCAGATGTACCATTAATTTGTCCTGCAAAGAAAAGTCCACTAATATTCTTTAATTCTAATGTAGATTTTAATTGAGATGGTTCTATACAATCATACTCTATAGCATAAGCGGGTCTAGTAAATTCACAGTGTTCTAAACCTGGTAAAGTTCTATACATTTCAAGTTGTACATCAACTGGAAGTGATGAACTCATTCCTTGAATATACATCTCATCTGTATCTAAGCCTATTGGTTCAACAAATATTTGATGTCTTTCCTTATCTGCAAATCTAACTACTTTATCTTCTATAGATGGACAATATCTAGGACCTGTACCTTCTATCATACCAGCATATAAAGGAGATCTGTGTAGATTTTTTCTAATGATTTCATGTGTCTTTTCATTTGTATATGTTAGATAACATGGAACTTGTTCCATATTAATATTTTTATCTACAAATGAAAATGGTACTATATCATTCTCCCCTTCTTGAATTTCCATCTTTGAAAAGTCTATACTTTTCTTATTAATTCTAGCTGGTGTACCAGTCTTAAATCTTTGAATTTTTATTCCTAATTCTTTTAAACATTTAGATAATTTATTAGCTGGGAATACTCCATCAGGGCCACTTTCAAAAGAATTTTCTCCTATAAAAATCTTTCCTTTTAAGTATGTACCTGTAGCCAATATAACTGCTTTTACATTATATGTAACATCTAAATTTGTTGTAATAGACTTAACTTTTCCATCTTCAACACCAATAGAAACAACTTCTGCTTGTTTAATATATAAGTTTTCTTGTCTTTCTAAAGTGTGTTTCATCTCCATTTGATATCTTTTTCTATCAGCTTGTGCTCTTAAAGAATGAACTGCTGGTCCTTTAGATGTATTAAGCATCTTAATTTGAATCAATGTCTTGTCTGTATTCTTTCCCATTTCTCCACCAAGGCAATCTATTTCTCTTACAAGATGTCCTTTTGAAGATCCACCTATATGAGGATTACATGGCATGTTTGCTACACACTCTAAGCTGATTGAAAATATTAAAGTTTTCATTCCTAATCTAGCTGCTGCAAGTCCTGCCTCACATCCGGCATGTCCGGCTCCTATTACAGCAATATCATAGTCTCCTGCATTATAACTCATTATTCTTTCTCCTATTTGTTCCTTGTGAAACATCAATCGATAAATCTTTATATATCAACTAATGCACTGTGAAACAATATTATTTTCCCAAGCAAAATTTTGAGAAAATTTCATTTATAATATCTTCTGTTACAGTTTCGCCTGTAATTTTTCCTAAATCTTCTAATATTTCTCTTAAATATGAAGAAATAATATCTATTGGTAAGTTATTCATAATAGTAGCTTTAGCTTCTTTTATGTCTTCCCTAGCTCTTATTATTACTTCTTTATGTCTCATATTACTTACTATTAATTCACCATCGTTTCCAATTTCTTCTAGCTTAAACATTTTAGCTATTTCATCATATAGCTTATCTAGTCCTTCTCTAGTCTTTGTGCTCATTTCAACGATTGGCTTATTTAACATTTTAATTTTATTAAGATCTATATTGTTAACTTTAAGATCTGTTTTATTTAGTATTATAATTGCTGGTCTATTTGATATTAAATCTAATATTAAATCATCGTCTTCTTCAAGTTTCTTTGAAATATCAAATATTGCAACAATTAAATCGCTATTTTTAGCAATTTCAATTGCTTTATTAATTCCTATCTTCTCTACTATATTATCGGAATTTCTTATACCAGCTGTATCTATAATCTTAACTGGTATACCTTTTATTTGAATATATTCTTCAATACTATCTCTTGTTGTTCCTTCTATCTCAGTAACGATAGCTCTTTCCTCGTTTAGTATTATATTTAATAAAGATGATTTTCCTGCATTTGGTCTTCCTATTATAGCAGTTTTAATACCATCTCTTAATATCTTACCATTATCAAAACTATTTTCTAAAAGAGTTATTTTTTTATCCACTAAGTCAAGCATATCAAGCATTTGAGATGATGTTACATCTTCTATATCATATTCTGGATAATCAATTGCAGCTTCTATATCTGCCATCATATTTAATATTATATGTCTTATTTCATTAATTTTCTCTGAAAGTGCTCCCTCTAGCTGACTTACTGACATTTTTGCTTCTTTATCTGTTTTAGCATTAATAATATCAATAACTGCTTCTGCTTGGCTTAAATCAATTCTCCCGCCTAAGAAAGCTCTTTTTGTAAATTCTCCAGGTTCTGCTAAAGATGCACCCTTTTTTATACATAAATCTAATATTTTATTCATTACTACAATTCCACCATGTGAGTTGATTTCACACATATTCTCTGTAGTATAGCTATTTGGAGCTTTAAAATATGATACTAATACTTCATCTATAATCTCATCTTTGTCCATTATATATCCATATTTTAAAGAATATCCTTTAATATCGTCAATATCCTTGTGATTCTTTTGCTTGAATACTTTATCAAGAATTTTGAAGCAGTCTTTACCGCTCATTCTGATGATTCCTATACCACCTATTCCTGGTGAAGTTGAAATAGCAACGATTGTACTACTTGAACTACTCATAAATAACCTCTTTTTTAAAAATAAAATCGTTAAATATTATACCATAGTCTACATAATAATGCAATTTTTTAGCAAAAAAATAAAGGCCTAAAAGCCTTTATTTTAATATATTTTATTTTAATGATACTACAACTTTTCTATGTGGTTCCTCACCAATACTATAAGTTTTAACTTTATCATTTTTTTGAAGTCTAGTATGAATGATCTTTCTTTCATAAGCACTCATTGGCTCTAAAGTGATTGATTTCTTTTGTTTTACAACTGTATGAGCTATTTTATCAGCTAATACATTTAAATCTTTCTCCCTTTTTCCTCTATAATTGCTTATATCAATAACAACTCTTGCTTTATCTTTAATATTCTTTGAAGCCACATTTGTTAGTATAGTTTGAAGACTGTTTAGTACTTCTCCCCTATAACCTATCAAATATCCTATATTATCGCCATCTAAAGATACTTTAATAACACCATCTTCCTCTGTTATTTCGTATTTAAAGTTGTTTTCAGGTAACTTAGAAATAAAATCTTTAATAAATTCTTCTACATTACTCTTTACTTTTTCTTTATCTTCATTACTAATTTCTTTAACTTCTTTTGCTTTGCTTTCTTTAACAACCTCTTTTTCTTCAGCTTTACCAGGTGTTACACCCTCTTTGATAGTTAATTCAACTTTAACAGTTCTTCTATCTAATATGCTAAAGAATGTTCTTTTTTCTTCTTCAATAATCTTAATATCAACATCATTTTTCTTTACTTTTAATTCTTTTAAACCTTTTTCAATGGCTTCAGTAGATGTTTTTCCTTCAAAAACATATGATTTACTCATCAATCTACTCCTCCTCTTTAACAACTTTATTAATAATCATTCTTTCCCCTAAATTCAACAAATTACTTGTAGCCCAATATAATGTAAGTCCAAGAGGAGCTATATATGCGATACTTATTGTCATTACTGGCATCATAAGTCTCATAGTCTTATTCATAGAAGCCATTGTATCTTCTACATCATCGTCTTCTACCTTATCTTCTCCATCTTCGTTATTAATTGGCTTTCTCTTAATAACATTTGCTTCGTCTTCTTCTTTTTTCTTAGCATTCATAGCATCTGTCATTTGTTTTGTAACCTTCATCATTAAGAATGATGTTGCTATGTAAAATGCTGGAATTATATAAACTTTAGGATTTGTCATATTTTGATTTGGTATATCACTTAAGTCTAATCCTAAGAAATTCATATTTAATCTAACTTTTTCATCAGATTCACCGAACTTCTTAATTACAGCTATTTCAATGTAATTAACGTTTCTATTTCCTGTTTCCTTTTCTCTTTCATCTTGAATTTGAGTTTGGTAATTATTAATTAATTCACTATCTACATGTCTCATATAAGTAAGTGGTCTACTTACTAAATAAAAAATTGATAATATAACAAAGAATTGAAGTAAACTAGGTAAACAACCTCCTAATGGGCTCATATTCTCCCTTTTATATAGATCATATATCTCTGTATTCATCTTTGTAGGATCATTTTTGTATTTTTCCTGAATTTCCTTCACTTCTTGTTGAACTTTAGTAGTTTTCTTCATTGTCTTTTGTTGTCTAATTGAAAACGGTAATAAAACAACTTTTAAAAGAATTGTAAATAAAATAATTGCGACACCATAGTTATTAACATAGTTATATATAAAATCAAGTATATAACCAAATGCTGTAGCGATTTTTGCAAATATTCCGCCCATGGTTCCTCCTATTTCAATGGATCATATCCTCCCTTAGAGAAAGGATTACATCTCAAAATTCTAAAAAATCCTTTTATTAATCCTCTTATTACACCATACTTCTCAACAGCTTGAATCGTATATTCTGAACATGTGGGTTCGTATTTACACCTCACCCCTAGATCATGTAATACTGGTGATAAGCCTTTTTGATAGGATTTAAGCATACTAATTATCATCTTTTTCATTTTTTATAGTTACCTCTGCACTATTTAAAATTTTATCGAAATCCTTAAGTATATTATCAAATGTGATATCCTCTATATTTAAGTCTTCCTTAATAGAAACTAGTATGTTTGTCCCTACTTTAATTTTATCCTCATACCTATAATAAGCTTCTCTAACTAAACGCTTTATTCTATTGCGTTCTACGGCTTTTCCACACTTTTTAGGAACAGCTATTCCAAACTTATTATAATCCTTTGCCGTTGAATGAATATACATATTAATAAAATTTCCATAAAAGAATTTACCCTTTTTAAACATGTTTTTAAATTCATAATTCTTTTTAATAATAATAGTATTATTCATAAAAACCTTCAAATCTCAATAAAAAAGGGCGCGATGCGTCCTAATTTATTAAGCACAAATATTTTTTCTTCCTTTATTTCTTCTTGCCTTTAAAACACTTCTTCCTGCTCTAGTTTGCATTCTTTTTCTGAAACCATGAACTTTATTTCTTTGTCTCTTTTTTGGTTGATAAGTTCTCTTCATTTTGCACCTCCTAATTTATCTATATTTTTTATTTTTAACACAAAAATATATTTATAGATAAAATAATCCATAAATATGGACTATTATACTAAAGAACCCCTAAAAAGTCAAGAATATTCTATATTTTCAAACTTAAATCAGTATTTTATCAACAATTATTTTTTTTAATATATTATTTAAGTAAAAAGTATAGTTTATTTTCCTTTTTTACTTGATATTTTTACTTAAGTTTGATATGATACACACGTAAATAAATGTTACGGAAATATGGGTTTTCCACAGTTTGTAAAACTAGAAAATTTGTTTATATTTAAACAAACCCACATGAATTTAACAGGGGGTGTTTATTAAATTGTGGATAATTCAAAAAAGTTTTGAAAGGACGGAATCTAAATGATTACAGACAAAAATGAGTTGTTAACAAAAGCTAAAGATCTATTGCAAGGTGAATTAACTACAATTGCATATACAACATGGATAAAGAATTTAGAAATAAAATCTTTCAAAGACAACAAAATAGTATTAATAGCAAAATCAAGTATGCAAAAAGATGCTTTAGAAACTAGACATTATGATCTTATCTGTAACACATTTAATTATATTTTAAATAAAAATTGTGAAATAACAGTTATTGATGAAAATGATGAATCTAGTATGAACAGCACAAAAGAAGAGCCTGTAGAAGATTACACTACAACAGAAAATTATTCAAAAACTTTTTTAAATCCAAAATATACATTTGATACATTCGTAGTAGGAAATAGTAATAAGTTTGCACATGCTGCTGGTGAAAATATAGCTAAAGATAGTACAACAAATTATAATCCATTATACATATATGGGGGAGTAGGTTTAGGAAAAACTCACTTAATGCAAGCAATTGGAAATGGAATATTAAAATTACATCCTGAAAAGAAAGTATTATATGTAACATCTGAAAAGTTTATTAATGATCTAGTTAATTCTATAGCTAATGCAAACTATAAGAATGAACTATTTAGAAATAAATATCGTAATATTGATGTTTTGTTAATCGATGATATTCAATTCATTCAAGGAAAGAAAATGGGGCAGGAGGAGTTCTTTAATACATTTAATGATCTTTATCAACAAGGAAAACAAATTGTTATTACTTCAGATAAACCTCCAAGAGATTTACCTTTATTAGAAGAAAGATTAAAATCAAGATTCGAGTGGGGAATACTTGCCGATATTTCTATGCCTGATTATGAAACAAGACTAGCAATATTAAAGAAGAAAGTAGAACAAGAAAACATTATAATAGAAGATTTCATATTACACACAATAGCAGAAAACATTAATTCAAATATCAGAGAATTAGAAGGTACTTTGAATAAGATTGTTGCTTACGCACAATTAACTCATAGTCCAATCACAATTGAGATGGCTCAAAAAGCTATTGATGATATGATGATTCAAAAAAGAAAAGTTCTATCTTCAGAATTCATACAAGAAGTAGTAGCTAAATACTTTAATATAGATAAGAGTGATTTAATTTCATCTAAGAAATCAAATGACATTGCTTATCCAAGACAAATAGCTATGTACTTATGTAGAAGTGAAGCAAAATTAAGTTATCCAAAAATAGGTCAAGATTTTGGTAACAGAGATCACTCTACTGTAATGTATGCTTGCGAAAAGATAGAGAAGGAAGTTAAAGAAAATTCAAAGACTAAACTAATTGTGGAAAGTGTTAAAAAACTAATCCAAGAGAATGCTTAGTTTAAAAATAAATACTTAAGAACATTTTTAAAAAAAGATGTTTTATAAAACAAATTTTTGAGTAAAGCAAATCAATCTTTACTTACGGAAAAGCTAAAAGAGTTATCAACATATGCTCTGTGAAAAGAGTGAATATAATTTGTTAATAAATACAATTTCACAAATGAAAACTTATTGTGTGGAAATATAAACATCAAACTAACAAGTTTTTACACAATCTAAAACCTACGGAAATAAAGGCTTAGATGTACTTTTCCACATAATAAACAAGTACTACTAATAATACTACTAAAATTATAAATAAAGAATAAGGAGAACAGAAAATGAAAGTTGTTTGTGAAAAGGAAAAAATCCTTAAAGGTATTAATTCCGTTATGAATGGTGTATCTACAAAAACAACAATGCCAATCTTAGAAGGAATATTACTTCAAACTAATGATAAAGAATTAAAATTAACTACTAATGATTTAGAGATAGGAATAGAATATATTCTTGAAGCTAGAATAGAAGAAGAAGGTAGTATAGTTGTAAATGCTACAATGTTTTCTGAAATTATTAGAAAACTTCCTTCTAAAGAAATAACACTTACATTAAATGATAATCAACTATTAGAAATAGAATGTGAAGGATCATTATATAAGTTAGCAACTATGAATCCAGATGATTTTCCAGAGTTACCAACTATTAATGTAGATAATTCTATTGAAATAGAACAAACTGTTCTTAAAAATATGATAAGAAAAACTATTTTTGCTGTTAGTACAGAGGAAAATAGACCAATATTTACAGGATGTTTATTTGAAGTTAATGATAATAAATTAAATGTAGTTGCAGTTGATGGTTATAGACTTGCTATTAAATCAGCAAAGATAGAAAGTAAAGGATCATTTAGTAGTGTTATTCCAGGAAAAACATTAAATGAAGTAAATAAAATAATTGCAGATTCTTTTGATACAGTTAAAATTGGTATTTCAAAGAATCAAGCTTTATTTGAAATGGAAAACTGTAAGTTAGTTACAAGACTATTAGATGGTGAATTCTTAAAATATTCAAATGCAATTCCAAGTTCTTGGGATACAAGAATTAAAGTAAATAAATTAAACATTCAAGATTGTTTTGAAAGAATTATATTAATTTCATCTTCTTCAATAGAAAAGGAAAAGAAATATCCAGTAAGAGTTAAAATAGAAGTTGGTAAAGTAACAATTCTTTGTGCAAACCAAACAGGAGATGCTAAAGAAGAATTACTTGTTGATACAGAAGGTAAAGAATTAGAGATTAGCTTTAATCCAAGATTCTTAATAGATGCTTTAAGAGCAATTGATGATGAAGAAGTTTATCTTGAATTTGGTTCAAATAAATCACCATGTATCATCAGACCAACAACAGATGAGGGAGATTATATCTATATGATTCTTCCAATTAAAATGAAAGAGGAATAAACAAACAAAGGAGAAATAAAATGAACGAATATTTAGACAAAATAATGGATAAGTTAGGTGACTTAATGAAAGTCTTCGACGGAGTAAATCAAAAAATAGAAGAAAAGTTCCATATTAAAGTAGATGTTGGCAAAATAATTATAGGTATTCTATTAGTTATATTTGCAATAATCGTTGTTAAATTAATATTAGGAAATGTTTCTAAAACAATGTATGGAGAATAGATGTATATAAAAAGTATTGAACTCATTAATTTTAGAAACTATATAGATCAAACTATAGACTTAAATAAAGATATTAACATTATATATGGTAACAATGCTCAAGGTAAAACTAATATAATTGAATCAATCTTTTTATCAGCAATGGGGAAGTCTTTTAGAGAAAATAAGGAGAAGAATTTAATTAGATTTGGTGAAAATGAAGCAACTGTAGTTATTAATTATGAAAGAAATGGTAAAGATAATCAGATAAAAGTAATTTTAAATGATAATAAGATATTCTTTTATAATGATATAAAACAGGGGAGAGTTAGCGATATAATTGGTAAGATTAATGTTGTTATCTTTACTCCAGATGATATTAATATATTTAAAGAAGGACCTCAAAGAAGAAGAAAATTCTTAGATATGTTAATAAGTTCATTAAAACCTAAATATCTATATTTGCTAAAAGATTATAATAATGTATTAGACCAAAGAAACTTCTATTTAAAGGAGATTAAATATAATCATAAATCAGAAGATTTACTTGATGTATATGATGAACAACTTTCAAGCATAGGATCTGACATTTATAAATATAGAAAAGATTATATAGAAAAAATTCAAAAATATATATCTTCATTCCACAGTTTGATAACAAAAAGTGGAAAAGAGAGTATTGATATTAAATATATAACTACTTTTAAAGATAAAGATTCTTATAAAGAAGATTTAAAAAGAAAGAGAAAAGAAGATTTAGATAAAGGTTTTACGACTATAGGTGTCCACAGAGATGATTTTATCATTAATATAAACAATAAAAATGTAGCTACATTTGGTTCTCAAGGACAACAAAGATCATCAATATTAAGTTTAAAACTATCAGAATTAAATGTTATTAAAGATGAAATAAATGATGAACCAGTATTACTACTAGATGATTTTATGTCTGAACTTGATGAAGAGAGAAGGACAAGTTTTATAGAAAACATTGAAGGAAATCAAGTTATTTTGACATGCACTGATAAAATTGATATAAAAAGAGATGGACAAACATTCTTTATAGAAAATGGAATAGTAAATAGGGGAGATTAGAATGTATTTACATATAGGAAAGAATACTATTATTAATAAGAATGATATTATAGCTTTATTCAATTTAGATTATATAAAGAATACAAAAGAGTATAAGGCTATGAAAGCCAAATTAGAAGAAGAAGGTAATTTAGAAAGACTAACTGATGAAAAACAGAAATCTTTTATAATTACTAGTAATAAACTAAAGACAAAAGGTTATTTAACAAATATCGGGACAGTAACAATAGGAAAAAGAATTAATTAAGAGGTGGAAAGATGGAAAAATATGAACATAAGTATAATGCAGATCAAATCCAAGTTTTAGAAGGTTTAGAAGCAGTTAGAAAAAGACCAGGTATGTATATAGGTAGTGTATCTGTAAGAGGATTACATCACCTAGTATATGAGATAGTTGATAATGCTGTTGATGAATCTTTAGCTGGTTATTGTACAGACATAAATGTAGTTATTGAACCAGGTAATATTATATCAGTAGAGGATAATGGTAGAGGTATTCCAATTGATATACATCCTAAAACACATATTTCTGCAGCTGAAACTGTTTTCACAGTTTTACATGCTGGTGGAAAATTTGGTGGAGATAGTGGTTATAAAGTATCTGGTGGTCTACATGGTGTAGGTTCATCAGTAGTAAATGCATTATCTGAATGGACAGAAGTAACAATTCAAAGAGACGGTGGAATTTACCAAATGAAATTTGAAAGAGGTAAAACAGTAATGCCACTTACAAAGATTGGTGATTCAAATAAAACTGGTACAAAAGTAAGATTTTTAGCTGATAATACAATATTTGAAACATTAAATTATGATTTCTCAACTCTAGAAGAGAGAATGAGAGAAATGGCATTCTTAACAAAAGGTTTAAGAATAAAAATTACTGATCAAAGAAAAGAAGTACCTGAAACATCAGATTTTTGTTTCGAAGGTGGATTAATTTCATTTGTTGAATTCTTAGACAAGAATAAAGAAGCATTAAATCCAAAACCAATCTATATAGAATCAGCAGGAGAGTATCCAGTTGAAATAGCTCTTCAATGGACAACTCAATATCAAGAAAATATTTATTCTTTCGTAAATAACATTAATACTATTGAAGGTGGTACTCATTTAGATGGATTTAAAATATCACTAACAAAGATATTTAATGATTATGCAAGAAATAAAAATATATTAAAAGATAAAGAAGATAACTTAACAGGTGATGATATTAGAGAAGGTTTAACAGCAATTGTATCTGTTAAAGTTAAAGAACCTCAATTTGAAGGTCAAACAAAAACTAAATTAGGTAACAGTGAAATAAAAGGTGTAGTAATGCAAGCTATGAATGAATATTTAGTAGCATTCTTAGAAGAAAATCCAAAAATTGCTAAAACTATACTTGAAAAATGTATTAGTGCTTCTAGAGCAAGAATAGCTGCTAGAAAAGCTAGAGAATCTGTTAGAAGAAAAAATGTATTAGAATCAACAACACTTCCTGGAAAATTAGCTGATTGTAGTAGTAATAATCCAGAAGAATGTGAAGTTTATATCGTTGAGGGAGACTCTGCTGGTGGTAGTGCTAAACAAGGTAGAGATAGAAGATATCAAGCCATCCTTCCACTATGGGGTAAAATGCTTAACGTAGAAAAATCTAGACCAGATAAAATATATAATAATGATAAATTAAATCCTGTTATATTAGCAGTTGGTGCTGGTATAGGACAAGAATTTGATATTACTAAAATTAGATATGGCAAAGTAATCATCATGGCTGATGCCGATGTTGATGGTGCACATATCAGAACATTATTATTAACATTCTTCTTTAGATATATGAGACCACTTATTGAAAATGGCAATGTATTCCTTGCTCAACCACCTCTATATAAATTGAGCAAGAAGGGAATGGAAGATAAGTATTGTTATACAGATGAAGACTTAGAGAAAGCATATGAAGAGTTAGCTGGTAAAGGCATAACTAGAGATCAATTAGGTCTTCAAAGATACAAAGGTTTAGGTGAAATGAACCCTGAGCAATTATGGGAAACAACAATGAACCCTGAGACTAGAATACTAGTTAAGGTTACTATGGAAGATGCTATGAAAGCAGATGCAACTTTAAGCTTACTTATGGGTGATGATGTTGATCCAAGAAGAGAGTTCATAATTAAGAATGCTAAGTTTGTTAAGAACTTAGATATTTAATATAAAGTCTTGAAAGTATATCTAAACTGCGGTTTAGGTGTACTTTTTTGTTTTGGGTTGTGTAGAATTTTTTTTGTGTAAAAGTAGGTAGTTTAAAAATTCAAAATGTGTAAAAATTAAAAATGAAAAAAATAAATTACCAACAAAAAACACAAAAAATTATCAACAGAAAAGTGTAAAAATTGTGAATAAAAAAATCCCGAAACGCTTATTTCCTTAAATGAAAATCAAGTAACTGTTGAAAGAGTAAAATTAGAGAAAATTGTTTTTTGTGAAACATTTTAAAAATTTTTGTGTGTTAATAAAAGTATTTGGAAGTGTGAAAAAATAGGCAAAAACAGTTTTAAACAGGAAAAATAATTCACAATATAAATACCCTAAAAAATAATTAGAGATAATTCACAAAAGTCTTATTTCCCAAGCGTTTTAAGGTGTAAAAAAATGTCAAAAATCCTTGATTTTTTAGGTTATTTTTTATATAATACAACTGTAGAAAAAGTATAAGAAAAGAGGTTTATATATGGAAAGACAAGATGGTAAGATTATTGAGAGAGATATCGACACAGAGATGAAAACTGCATACATAGATTATGCAATGTCTGTTATAGTTTCTCGTGCTTTACCAGATGCAAGAGATGGTTTAAAACCAGTTCATAGAAGAATCTTGTATTCTATGCATGAAGACGGTATCACATCAGATAAACCATATAGAAAATGTGCAAATACTGTTGGATCAGTTTTAGGTAGATACCATCCACATGGTGATGCTTCAGTATATGATGCAATGGTTAGAATGGCACAAGACTTTTCAATGAGATATATGTTAATTGATGGTCATGGAAATTTTGGTTCTATAGATGGTGACGGTGCTGCTGCAATGAGGTACACAGAATCTAGAATGGCTAAAATATCTGAGCATATGCTAATGGATATTGAAAAAGACACTGTAGATTTCATGCCAAACTATGATGACAGATTACAAGAACCAACAGTACTACCAACAAGAATTCCTACATTATTAGTAAATGGATCTTCAGGTATCGCTGTAGGTATGGCAACTAATGTTCCACCACACAATTTAACAGAAGTAGTTAATGGTATTATCGCAACAATAGATAATAAAGATATAACTTCAGAAGAGTTAATGAAATATATTAAAGGTCCAGATTTCCCAACAGGAGCTATGATTTTAGGAAAACAGGGAATAAAGGATACATATTTAACAGGTAGAGGAAAAATTACTGTAAGAGCTGAATCTGAAATTGAAGAGATGTCAGGAAACAGACAAAGAATAGTAGTTCATTCTTTACCATATGTAGTTAACAAAGCTAAGTTAATTGAAACAATAGCTAATTTAGTTAAAGATAAAAAAATCGATGGTATCTCAGGAATTAGAGATGAGTCAGATAGAGAAGAGAAAGTAAGAATAGTAATTGAGCTTAAGAGAGATGCAAGACCTCAAGTTGTATTAAATCAATTATACAAACATACTCAAATGCAAGATACTTTCGGTGCTATCATGCTAGCTTTAGTTGATGGAGAACCAAAGATACTAACATTAAGAGAAATGTTAGATGTATTCATTAACTTTAGAAAAGACGTTATTGTAAGAAGAACTAAATTTGAACTTGCTAAAGCTGAAGCTAGAGCACATATATTAGAAGGATTATTAATAGCAATTGATAATATCGATGAAGTTATTAATATAATTCGTTCTTCATATGATGATGCTAAAGAAAAATTGATGGCAAGATTCAAATTAGATGATATACAAGCTCAAGCAATCTTAGATATGCAATTAAAGAGACTATCTGGATTACAAAGAGAGAAAACTGAAGAAGAGTATAATGAACTTATGAAATTAATAGCTCATTATAAAGAAATTCTTGCTTCAGAACAACTTGTATTAGATATAATTAAAGAAGAATTATTAGAAGTTAAAGAAAAATTTGGTGATGAAAGAAGAACAAAGATTACTGCAGCTGCTGATGAAATCGATGAAGAAGATTTAATCAAAGAAGAGCAAGTAATTATCGCTTTAACACACTTTGGATATGTTAAGAGAATGCCAATTGATACTTATAAGAGCCAAAGAAGAGGTGGTAAAGGTGTAACTGGTGTATCAACAAGAAAAGAAGACTTCGTAAAAGAAATCTTTACAGCATCTACACACGATATCATATTATTCTTTACTAATAAAGGTAAGGTATATGGACTTAAAGGATATGATATTCCTGAAGCTGGAAGAACAGCAAAAGGAACAGCTATTGTTAACTTACTTAACCTTGATAGTCAAGAAAAAGTATCAGCAGTTATTCCAATTCAAACATTCGCTGATGATGCATATCTATTAATGGCAACAAAGAATGGTTTAATTAAGAAGACTAAATTCACAGAATATCAATCAAACAAGAGAACAGGTTTAATCGGTATTACATTAAAAGATAACGATGAATTAATAGATGTAAGATTAACAGATGGTCAAAACAATGTTGTTCTTGTTACAAAGAAAGGTATCTGTATAACATTTGATGAAAAAGATGTAAGACCAGTAGGTAGAACAGCACAAGGTGTTATCGGTATCAAACTTGATGAAGATGATACTGTAGTTGGTATGGAACCAATTATACCTGGTGGAAAAGCTACATTACTTACAATTACAGAAAATGGATTTGGTAAGAGAACAGAGACAGATGAATATAGAGTACAAAATAGAGGTGGTAGAGGAGTTATAACATATAAGATCACACCAAAGACAGGAAATATCGTAGGTATTAGAATTATCAATGGTGATGAAGATATTATGCTTGTAACAGATACTGGCACAATAATTAGATTAAAAGTTGATGAAGTAAGTATTCTAGGAAGAGCTACACAAGGTGTTACTCTTATGAGAACAAACGACGGAGGTAAAG
Source organism: Clostridia bacterium (assembly GCA_017528085.1). Lineage (GTDB taxonomy): Bacteria > Bacillota > Clostridia > TANB77 > CAG-508 > Scatovivens. Next base: position 19,030 of record JAFXPH010000014.1, read on the forward strand.
TAGTAAGTATAGAAGCTATTAGACCAGATGTTGCTGAAGATGATTCAGAAGAATAATTTAAATAATAAGAAAGACTCAAACAAACAGTTTGGGTCTTTTTTAATACAAAAAATCCACAAATTTTTAATAATTTGTGGATTAATTTATTCTAATTTTATATTATTCTTCAATTTTCTTTACTTTTTTAAGCCTTAAATCTTCACCAAAGAATCGAATAAATCTATAATTACCAGCAAGCCTTGAAAATACTTTTTGAGTATAGATTTTGTGTACTTCATCTAAAGTTAAGTTTGTAGTAATTATTGTTTTTGTTATTTTATGGTTTTGATTTAATAGTCTTGTATTAATAATTGTAAATAAATCTGTTATTTTATAATCATTAACTGTTTCAGCACCTAAATCATCAATTATTAATAGATCAACTGATAAAATGTTATCCATTAATGTAGTTGAATTTTTATTGAATCTTTCATCAATTATTGAATCAAGCATAACAGGTGCTGTTTGATATAAAACAGTTTTACCTTCTTTAAGTAGTTCTGCAGCAATACAATTAGTCATGAATGTTTTTCCAAGACCAGTACTTCCTGTAAACATTAAGTTTTTTTCAGTTGGATCATCAAAATTTTCTATAAAACTCATAGCTTTTTCTCTAATTAAAGATATATTTTCTCTTGGAGAGTAGTCTGAGTTATATAGTTCTTTATTTGGTTTATCAGAAAAGAATCTTAAATCAAAATTTGAAAAGTTTTCTTTATCAAGGTTACCAATATTTGATTTATTGTAAGAGATATTGAATATCTTTTGTTTTACACAAGTACAAAGTTCTTCTTTTCCACCTTTTGTAACATATCCTGTATCCTTACAATATTTGCAATCATATCTTGGTTGTAATAGGTTAGAATCCTTTGTAAGTTCTTTAATATAGCTATTCTTTTCTTTTATTAAAGAAGCAGTTTCTTTTTTCATTTCTGAAAGAATCTTAGATTGTTCCTCTTTTTTAGCAGCTAATACCTTTTTTGAATAATCTAAAGAGATTTTAGCAATTTTATCATTAAGTTCTTTTAATTTTGGATTTGCATCTTCTAATGCTTTTTTCTCTTTTTGAATTCTTTCTTCTTCATAAATTCTTTTTTGGTTATATTCAGTTAGTATTTGTTTTAATATAACTTTATCCATAATTTATCCTTAATTATCATATAATGAATCAAAAGTGCTTTGTGTGTATTCTGAAGTTGTTTCTTTAGAAGCTTTTGATGATTTTGGCTCTCTTTTACTTACTGGCTTTGTAGATTCAATATAAGCTTCAACATCTTGAGGTGTTCTTAAATCTTTTTCATGCCAATCTGTAATTACTTTATCAATATATTTAAAATTAACTGATCCAGAAGATGTAGATTTCTTTAATGCTAAGTTAATTATATCCATATTATAGTTATATGAATCAACCCATTTTGAAACATATTCCTCTTCAAAACTTGTTAAGTTTCTATAAAGGTTAAGCTTCTTTGATATGTCTTTTCCAATTGCTTGTTTTTTATCTTGCTTTTGGAATAGTAAGTCTAAATCATAGAAAGAGTGAACTCCTTTATTAGACCAATCTTCAGCAACTGTTTGTACATAGTTTCTATGAAGTGCGTGATTTTCAAAACAATAGTTGAAAAGCGCAAACATAACTTCCTCTTCAAATTTATATTTTTCAAACCAAAAAGCGATGTCATTATACCAAGAAGGTGACATTGTGTTTTGGAAGAATTGCTTGTTAATATTTTGAATAGTATTTTCTCTAAATTTGTTTTCAGAAGTTTTTATAGATTGTTCTGGTGTCATAGTAACTTTTGGAGAATATAGTTTATTAAGTTCAATTTCTTGAAGGCTTTTAACTACATATCCATCAGGTTTCTTAAGAAGAATACCTTTGTCTTCCCAGTACTTAAAAGAATCTTGCACGACGTTAAAATCTAAACCTAAAGATTTAGACACATCTGACATATTAAAATCTGGATTATATTTTGATTGAAATAAAACATGTAAAAACACTTTTATATTATCTCCAGAAGCCTCTGAAAGATAGTCAGTGAAAAACACATCTGGTAATTCTGTACTAGAAAATAAAAGTGATTTATCTTCTTGTGATAACTTCATTATTAAACACACCTTTCTATCATATTTTTTATCTTTAGTACAACAATTATTTTTCCAAATTATATCAAAATATTCGCACTTATTCAATAAGTTAGAACTAATTTTACAAAAGAGAGTTTGTGTGCTATAATACCACTTGTAACAAATAAAAGTGGAGGAAAAATTTATGATAGAGAAAACAATGACAATCGGAGAATTATTAGAAACAGCTCCAGATAAAACAGATATATTATTACAAGCAGGAATGCACTGTATTGGATGTCCAGCATCTTTAATGGAAACTATTGAAGAAGCTTGTGCAGTTCATGGTATAGATGTTGATTCATTACTAACAGAATTAAACAAATAATTTTAAAAAATAAGAACCTAAGCTTAAGCTTAGGTTCTTTTGTTATTTATTAATTATTAAATTAAAAAATGTATTCTTTAGTTCTATTTTTTCACCTGAGTCGTTCTGATATTGTGGATTAATAATAAGTACATTTAAAGCAGATGTATTTACTAAATCTATATTTTCATCAGGTATTTGTGTTGAGAATAAAACTATAACATAATCTGCTTCTTGCTTTACTATAAATCTTTTGTAAGAAGTTCCTATTCGATTATATTTATACTCTATAGATGTATCTTTATCAGTTTCTTTTTCAGTAGAATTTCCTGAATTTATATTTAAATAGTTAGAGAAAGCATCTATAAGATCATTCTTTACTTGAGTTATTGATGTTAGATAAATATTACAAGTATCACCTGTAATATCATATATTTGAAAATCACAAGATAGTTCATTTATAGGTGTTGCATCTAAAGTTTTAAATTTTACAAGAACGATAAAGTTATCATTATCTGCTTGAATTATTGTATTATTACGTTCTTCTTCTGTTAAATTAAGATCCTTTAAGTCTTCTTCAGTAATAGGCTTTGTTAAAATATTTATAGCAGATACTGATAAATTATCCTTTTGAAGTAGTGGATACTGCTCAGGATTATCTAAAGGTCCTTCTACAGTCATATAATCGTAGTCTTTAAAACTTGGAACAAAAGAACCACCTTTTGATGCTTTTATTCCTAACACAAGAGCTACAACAATAAAAATAATTAAAAAAATATATAATAATTTTCTCATAAGTACTCCTTATTTTTCTTCTTCATCTAGTATGATTTTATCAAGAGAATCATCTTTATAATGTTCATATTTGAACATAGTTTTGTTTCTTCTGTCTTCAAACATATCTTTTAATTTTCCAACTGCTTCCATAGGGTCAATATTATATTTCTTGCAAAACTCTAAAGTATATTCTTTGACATATTTTTCTCTTTTTTTCTTGTCATCTGCATCATGAAATGCAGAAACTGCTGTAAATAATTCAGTTTCGACAAGTATTTCTTGATCTTTTTGCATATTATTCTCCTTTTTAAAATAATATTCACATATACATTATATATTTAAACGATAGGAATAATCAATAAATAGAGACTTATATTGATTTTTTGGGATAAAAAGAATATAATAACCACGTACTAAATGTATCTATAGCTCAGTAGGATAGAGCGTGCGCCTCCTAAGCGCAAGGCCGTTGGTTCGATTCCAACTAGATACACCAAAAGAACTAACTAAAAAAAGTTAGTTCTTTTTTGTTAATAAAAAACTCTAGAATTATAGAAAAACTCGCAATTATAGAAATTATATGATATAATAACCAAAAATTAATTTTAAGTTTAGGTAAGAAACTCATATGGAAGAAAAATTTATGAAAGAAGCTTTAAAGGAAGCTTCAAAAGCATATAAAGAAGATGAGATTCCAGTAGGGTGTGTAATTGTTAAAGATGGCAAAATAATAGCAAGAGCTCACAATAGAAAAGTTAATAAAAACAACACTCTATATCATGCAGAATTAATAGCAATAGATAAAGCATCTAAGAAATTAGATTCATGGAGATTAACAGGATGTGAGATGTATGTCACATTAGAACCATGTCCTATGTGTGCAGGAGCACTTATTAATTCAAGGATGTCAAAATTATATATAGGTACTAAAGATCCTAAAGCTGGTGCTTGTGGCTCAGTACTTAATTTGCTTTCTGATTATAAGTTTAATCATAAGGTAGAAGTAGAACATGGCGTTCTACAAAAAGAATGTGAAAAGATATTAAAAGAATTCTTTAAGGAGTTAAGAGAAAGGAACAAAAATGAAAAGTAAAAACCTTTTAAAGAAATGTATATTCCTTGTTGTTATGGCGCTTATCATTTTTGCAGTATTATTAATAGTAGTAAGATATGAAGTGGAAGGCGAGAAGGAAATGCCTTTTGATTTATCAAAAATATTAATAGTAAGTTCAGTAAATGGAAATCTAAATGAAGATAGTGAAAATATTTGGAATATCAGTGTAAGTGAAACAAATGATATTTATATTTATATAGATAGAGATGAAGGTTCTAAAGAACTTATTAAAAGTGTTTCATTAGAAAACTTTGATATAGAAAATCTAACATCTACAGAAAGAGATTATAAAATCTATAGACCAACAGGTGAGATGGAAAATCTTTATTCAAAAAGTGAAGCTGATTACAAAGAAAATGTAATCTCTTATCAAGGTTCTAAGATTGATGATTTAAAAGCATTAGAAGTATCTAACATTGGTGGAATGGTTGCTTTTAGATTCTCAGAAGAAAATCTTGGAACATTTACATCAAATGAAGAGGGACTAGAAATCCATTATGATGGAAACTTACTTACAAACTTAGGAATTACAGTTGATGATGTTAAAGCAAAACTTGGCTTTGATATTATAATCGAGACAGTAAGTGGTATCAAATATAAAGGAACTGTAGAAGTAACAGTACCAGGAGATGATTTAATAACTAATGGATCATCTACAATTGAACTTACAAATTTTGATGAAGTTATATTTAAAAGAGTATAATAAATATGTTGCAAATTATAGCAATTCATTATATAATTCAAATAGAATTTTAGTGGCTTTTCTTAAGGAAGGTATGCTTCAATAAAAAGCTATGAATCTCGTCAGGTTCGGAAGAAAGCAGCGATAAGTAGTGTATTTATGTGAAACCGCATGCCTTCCTTAAGGAAAGCCTAATTTGTTATATGGAGGTTAGATGTGTCTTATACAGCGTTATATAGGAAATATAGACCTTTAAAATTTAGTGATATGATTGGTCAAGACCATATTACTAAGACTTTAAAAAATCAAATAGTATCTGATAGAGTAGGTCATGCGTACCTATTTACAGGTGGTAGAGGAACAGGTAAAACTACATCTGCTAAAATCTTAGCAAGAGCAGTTAACTGCTTAAATCCAAAAGATGGAGAACCTTGCAATGAGTGTGAAATATGTAAAGGAATCTTAGCAGAATCAGTTCCAGATGTTGTTGAAATGGATGCTGCATCTTCTAATAGTGTTGATGATATTAGACAAATTAAAGATGAAGTTAATTTCTTGCCAACAGTAGCAAAATATAGAGTATACATTATTGATGAGGTTCATATGTTATCTACAGCAGCATTTAATGCGCTTTTAAAAACATTAGAAGAACCACCAGCACATGTTAAATTTATATTAGCTACAACAGAACCACAAAAGATACCAACAACAATCTTATCTAGATGTCAAAGATTTGACTTTAAGAAGATTAAAGAAAAAGATATCTATGAAGGTTTAAGAAGAATTAAAGAGGGATCAAAAATTCCGATTACAGATGAAGCTTTGAACCTAATATCAATTTTAGCAGATGGAGCAATGAGAGATGGTATTTCAATACTTGAAAGATGTGCTCAAGAAGATTTTGATAAAATTGATGTTCAAGATATTAAAGATTTAGTTGGACTTTCATCTACTGAAAGTATAAATGCTATCGCAAATGATTTAGCAGATAAAGATGAAGTAAAAGCTATAGAAGACTTAGAAAAGATACTAAATGACGGTAAAGATATAACAAATTTTGTATGGGAACTTATTAAGTATTTTAAAGATTTACTTGTATATAAAGTTACAAAAAGAGCTGATTTATATTCTGAATCAGAAAAAGAATTAATGAATGCTCTTTCAGAAAAATTTGAGAAGGATAGACTTTTAAATATTATATATGTTCTTTCAGAAACAGAAAATGATATAAGAAGAGCTTCTCAAAAGACAATTCTTTTAGAAGTAACACTTATTAAACTTTGTTCTGATATGCCAGAAGGGGCAACAACTTCTTCATCTGGTTCAGATTTATTAAAGAGATTTGAATTATTAGAAGAAGAGATAAAGAAACTAAAGGAACAAAGAATAAATTTTCATTATGAGGAAAAACGAATAGGCGACGAAAAGTACGCTGAAGAACCACTTTTAGAAGAAAAAGAAGAAAAACCAAAAATGGTTTTTAAACCTGGCAAAGCAGGTGATGCTTGGCTTAATATATTAAAAACATTAAAAGAAGACAAAAAGATGAGACTTTATACAACACTTTTAAATACTAAAGTAAATGAGTTATCTGATGATGTTTGGGAAATATATTTTGTAGAAGGGTTTACAGATTACTTTAAAGCAGTTTTAAATGATCCTTTAGAGAAAGAAACACTTAAGAAAGAGATAGTAAAAACTATTGGACAAGAAGTACTTCTTAAATTTAAAGGAGTAGAAAAAGCGAAAACAAAAAATGGTAAAGAAGATTTAAATTCTTTAGACATAGATGTAAGAATTATTGAATAATAGGAGGAGAAAGTAATGTCAAGAAGAGGCGGATTTCCAGGAGGAATGAATTTCGGAGGAATGGATATCAATAAATTAATGAAAGAAGCTAAAAAGATGCAAGCTGATATTGAAAAATCACAAGCAGAGATTGGAGAAAAAGAATTTTCTGCAACAGCTGGTGGTGGAGTAATTGAAGTTGTAGTTAGTGGAGCAAAAGTTATCAAAAGTATCAAAATAGAAAAAGATGCTGTTGATCCAGATGATGTAGAAATGCTTCAAGATTTAATAATTACTTGTGTAAATGAAGCTTTAAGAAAAGTAGATGACGCACAAGCTCAAGAAATGGGAAAATATAATATTCCAGGATTAATGTAGAAGAGGTAACAAATGTCTGTTTATTCACCATCAATAGAAAAGTTAATAGAGAGTTTTGAAAAATTACCTAGTATAGGTCATAAAACAGCACAAAGATTAGCATTTTATATGTTAAATCAAACAGATGAAGAGATTAAAGAATTCACAGATTCTATTACAAATGCTAAGAAAAATCTTAAATTCTGCAAAGAGTGCTTTTTTACATCTGACACAGATCCATGCTATATTTGCTCTAACCCAAAAAGAGATCATAGTACAATTTGTGTAGTAGAAGATGTTAAGGATGTTATTGCTATGGAAAGAACACATGAATATAGTGGTGTTTATCATGTTCTTCATGGTTCAATTTCTCCAATGAAGGGTATTGGCCCAAATGATATAAAAGTTAAAGAACTTTTAAATAGAGTAATGACTGGAGAAATAAAAGAAATTATACTTGCAACAAACCCAAGAGTTGAGGGAGAAGCTACTGCAATGTATATTTCAAAACTAGTAAAACCAATGGGAGTAAAAACAACACGTATAGCAAGAGGTATTCCAATTGGTGGCGACCTAGAATATACAGATGAAGTTACTCTAACAAAAGCGTTAGAAGGAAGAAGTGAAATATAATTTTTTGTAAAAGAAAAAGATAGGTCTAAAACCTATCTTTTTTTATATTAATTTTAATACATTATCACAAATAAATTCTGTTGAATCTGGCTTACTTAAGATATCTATTGATTTTCCCATGTTTTCTATCTTGTCAGCCTTAAATAAGTACTTAATCGTTCTTGAAATATTATCTGAATCTTTTATTAATATAGCTACGTTATTATCAACTAAGAATTGAGCATTCTCTTCTTCTTGTCCGGGGATAGGATTTATTAATATTAGTGGCTTTTTAGAAGCTAGTGCTTCTGATACTGTAAGTCCACCTGGTTTAGTAACAATTGCTGTAGCTATATACATTAGTTCAGGAACTTTATCAGTATATTCTAATAATTTTACTCTATTTGAAGAATTTGTTTGATCAATTATTTTTTCAAATTTTGCTTTCATGTTTTTGTTTTTTCCAGAAATAGCAACAATTTGCATGTCTGGGAAAAGTCTAATAAATGTTCTGAAAAGAAGAAATGTTGTATTTCTTCCAAGACCAAATTCTCCGCCTGCAAAGAATAAAAGTGTTTTCTTGTTTTCATCTAATCCAAATGAATTGAATATTTCAGTTTTATTCTTTGGCTCTAAAAATCTTTTTGAAATTGGTATTCCTGAAACAAATATCTTGTCATCATCTATATTGTAACTAATCATATCCATCTTCATTTGTTCGTTTGCAACGAAGTAAACATCATTATATAGGTTAAGTACTAACCATTGTGGATGTATATGGTAGTCTGTAAGAATAGTTGCTAGCTTAAAATTAACTTTTTCTTTTTCTTTAAGATATGCACACATTGTTGTTGCAAATGGGTGAGTTGAAATAACAAGATCTGGTTTTTCCTCTTCAAGAAGTTTCTTAAGTTTTAAAGAAAGAATCTTGTTGTTAGTAGTACTTAGGAAAGCAAGGGCTCCAGATTTTGATTTGTTATAAACTCTTTTCCATACCCAAGGCATCTTTTTAGCAAATTCTTTGTATGCTTCAGTTGATACTTTATTTAAATGTTTATTGATGTATTCAATACAATCAATTATTTCTACATTAACATCTTGGTAGTTCTCTTGAAAATAAGTTTGTAACGTCTTTGCAGCAGATAGATGTCCACCACCATATGAACCATAAAGTATTAATATTTTTTTCATAATTTTTTCTCCCATAAACAGTAAACCTATTATAGCATGAAATAAATTAATTAACAACTTACATTATTATAAGAAGAAAATAACCCATTTTATACCATTAATTGTTCCCCAAATATTGAAATTGTAACGATTTTGTTATATTATATACCAAGAAAAGAAACTGATAATTTTATTAAATTGTAGTAAAAATGCTTTTAAAGCAAGTAATAGGAGGAAGGATTTTGCAAGTTAAAATAGGTAATTCAAATATTTATTATGAAGTACTTGGCGAAGGAAACCCAGTTATACTACTTCATGGATGGCTTACTGACATGGAAACTATGAGACCAATCGCAAATTCTTTGATGCAAAACTTCAAAGTTTACCTAGTAGATGTTATTGGATTTGGAAAAAGTGATCTTTTAACTAAACCAATCAATACTGATGAATATGGTGACTTCTTAAATGAATTTTGTAAAGAATTAAAGATTGAAAACCCAATCTTAATTGGTCACTCAAATGGTGGAAGAATTATTATTAATGCAGTAGGAAGAAAACTTGTTGAACCAAGAAAGATTGTTCTAATTGATTCTGCAGGTCTTAAACCTAAAAGACCACTTACATACTATATTAAAGTTGGCATAGCTAAATGTGGAAAAGCTGTTCTTAATATTTTACCAGTTTCAAAAGAGAGTAAAGAAAAAATAAGAAACAAATTTGGATCTTCAGATTATAAAGCTTCAAGTGAAGTACTAAAAGAAACTATGAAGACTATATTAAGTGAAGACCAAACAGAAAACTTAAAAAATATTTCTGTTCCAACTCTTTTAATTTGGGGCAGATATGACACAGCAACACCAATTGCAGATGGAAGAAAAATGGAAAAACTTATTGACAATGCAGGACTTGTTGAATACCCAAACGGTACACATTTTTCATATCTAGAGAATATCCAAAACTGCAATATTGTGTTAAATGAATTTTTAAAAAATGATAAGTAAGGATGGATTTTAAAAATGATGATAGCACTATTAAATGTAAGTTTGTTTTTCTTACTAATTTATTGCTATAGAAGAGTAAGACATGGATATCATATCTTACAATTAGAAAACTATTATAATGACAGATATGCTCATTGGATGAGACTAAACTTAAAGAAAGTGTTAGATATAAAATCAATTATTCTATTCATTTTTCCAATAGTCCTTGTTTATATGGGCGAAGAAAAAATTGCACTAATAGCTGAAATAATTGTACTTATAGTACTAAGCTTGTTATTTAGAAGATCAAAGGAAAAGAAAGCCTTTGTTGTAACAGCTAGAATAAAGAGAATGTATATAACAAATTTAATAATGTTCTTCATAATAGGACTTTTATTAAATACTCTTGATTTAAAAGTAATGATTATTGCCCTTAATGTAGTAGCAATTCTATCATATGTATTAGTTTATTTAACAAACTTAATTAATAGACCAATTGAAAATGCAATTAGAGCTAAATTTGCTAGAAGAGCAAAGAAAGCTTTAAAAGGAATTCCAAACTTAAAAGTAATTGGAATTACAGGAAGTTATGGAAAAACAAGTACAAAATATGCGGTAAATACAATTTTATCTCAAAAATATAATACACTTATGACACCAGAAAGTTATAACACAACTATGGGTGTAGTAAGAACAATTAATGAAAAGTTAAGTCCTATGCACCAATTATTTATTTGTGAAATGGGTGCTAAATATATAGGTGACATTAAAGAAATAACAGATATTGTTGAACCTACATATGGTATTCTAACAGCTATAGGACCACAACACTTAGATACATTTAAGACATTAGAGAATGTATCTAAAGCAAAACTTGAACTTGTTGATTCACTTCCAGATGACGGAGTTGCATTTGTCAACTGGGAAGATGAAAATATTAGAAAAGTAAAATTTACTAAAAAGATAGTTAAATACGGTTTAAATAGTAAAGCTGATTATTATGCAACTAACATCGAAATCACAGAAAGAGGTTCTGTATTTGATGTTGTTCTTAAAGGTAAAGATAAGATTTCTATTAAAACTAAACTTCTAGGAAAACTAAATATTCTAAATATAGTTGCAGCTATTGCAGTTGGTGATTATTTAGGACTTTCTGAAGAGGAAATTAAGACAGGTGTTAAATTCTTAAGACCTGTTAAACATAGATTAGAAATGAAACAAAACCCTAATGGAAGTATAACAATTGATGATGCTTATAACTCAAATGTTAGAGGTGCTTCAATGGCTTTAGAAGTTTTAAAGAACTTCAAGGGTAGAAACAGAATTCTAATCACACCAGGTATCGTAGAACTTGGTGACAAAGGTGCAGAATATAACAAAGAATTTGGTAAAGAAGCTGCACAAAGTGCTGATTTTATAATACTTGTTGGAGCAAAACAAGCTGTTCCAATTTATGAAGGAATAAAAGCTAAAAAGTATCCACAAAGTAAGGTATATATTGCGGAAAATTTAGATGAAGCATTAAAGAAAATGAATGAAATTATGGATGGAAATTCAGTTATTCTTTTCGAAAATGATTTACCAGATAACTATTTATAATAATAAAAGAGGTGTTAGAATATGAAAATAAAATTAGGAGTATTTTTTGGAGGAAACTCAGTAGAACATGAGATTTCAATTATTACAATGATCCAAGCTATGGAGGGTATTAATGAAGAAAAATATGAAATAGTACCTATTTATATTTCAAAAAGTGGAAGAATGTATACAGGTGATGACTTATTAGACTTAGAACAATTCAAAGATATGGATGTTCTTCTAAAAAGATGTTATCAAGTAACTATAGTAAACGATGGAGATTCAGTAAAAGTTGTTAGATTCCCATCACCAATAATTGGAAAGAAAGTATTAAATACGATAGATATAGCATTCCCAATTGTACATGGTACTAACGTAGAAGATGGAACTTTAGCTGGATACTTAAATATGTTTAATATTCCAATAGTTGGACCAGATGTTTTAGCTTCTGCTTTAGGTATGGACAAAATAGTTATGAAAAAAGTACTACATGAGGCAGGAATCCCAATAGTTAACTATGTTGGATTCTATTCAAATGAATACATTAAAGACGAAGATGAAATAATTGATAGAATAGAGAAAAAATTAAGATATCCATTAATCACAAAACCTGCTAACTCAGGTTCAAGTGTTGGTATCAAAAAATCTAAAAATAGAGCAGAATTACAAGAAAATATTGAATTTGCTATGGAATTCTCAGACAGAATTATTGTTGAAAATGCTGTAGAGAACCTACAAGAAATTAACTGCTCAGTAATAGGAAATATTACTGATTCTGAAGCTTCAGTTTGTGAAGAACCATTCTTTTCAGATGAAATATTAAGCTATTCAGATAAATATTTAGGAGGATCTAAATCTGCAAAAGGTGGAGCAAAAGGAGCTCCAACTAAGGCTCAATCTCATGGAAAAGGTATGGCTGCATCTGATAAGAAATTACCTGCAGATATTCCTGATGAAACAAGAGATAGAATACAAGATTTAACAAAGCAAACATTCAAAGCTTTAGGATGTGCAGGAGTTGCAAGAGTTGACTTCCTTATTGATAAAGACACAAATGAAATTTTTGTTAATGAAATCAATACTATTCCAGGAGCACTTTCATATTATCTATGGGAAGCTTCAGGAAAAACAGTAGAAGAAGAGATGGAACAAATTATAGATATAGCTATAAAAAGACATAATGCAAAAGAAAAATTAACTTTCTCATATGATGAAAACATCTTAGCAATGCAAGCTAAAGGCGGAGCAAAAGGTGGAAAAATGAAAATGGGAACGAAAGGTGTAAAAGCAAATAAGTAATGGTTAGGTTAGAAGATGCAATGGAAAGAGTACAAGATACTCTTTCACCAAAAAGATATGAACATTCAGTAAATGTTATGAAAAAGTGCGAAGAATATGCGGCTATCTATGGTGCTGATGTAGAACTTTGCAAACTTATGGGAATATTACATGATGTTGGTAAAGAATTATCTAAAGAAGAAAAAGTTAAGTATTGTAGAGATAATAAAATACCAATTGATGAGATTGAACTTGAAAACCCAGGACTACTTCATGGAAAAATAGCGGCTGATATGGCTAAAAAAGAGTACAATCTTCCTAAAGAAGCACAAGATGCAATTATCTACCACACAACTGGTAGAGCAAATATGACTATCTACGATAAGATACTATTTGTTGCAGATTCTACAAGTATTGACAGAAAATATGAAAATACTGATTATTTTAGACATATAGCTAAAGAAGATTTAGATGAAGCTTGTATAGAAATCCTTAAATTTACTATAAAAGACAGGGTAGATGAAGGAAAACTACTTCACATTAATTCAGTTTATGCACTTAATTATTTGCTAAAAGAAAAAAATAATAAATAATAAGTAAAATACCTATTGAAAAATAGGTATTTTTTATTTTAAAAAACACGGATTTTTTCGTTTTTAATCTTCACAAAAGCCTACTCAAGTGATATAATTAGCTTGAATTTTAGAAACTTGAAACTAAGTTCGGGGGATGTTGAAATGATTTATAAAGACTACTATAAAATTTTAGGCCTAGAATCAAATAGAGTATCAAAAGAACAAATAAAGATAGCTTATAGAGCACAGGCAAAAAAATATCATCCAGATGTTAATGTTAAAAATAGTAAGAACGAAGAAATATTTAAAGATATAAACGAAGCATATAGAATTCTTTCAGATTCATCATCAAAGAGAAAATATGATAGAGTTTGGAGAAGAAATTTAGCTAGAAAGAATGATACAACATATAAACCAAATTCTAGAAAAGAGGGAGACTCAATTGCTGGTGATTTCCTAAAAATGGTATTTGGAAATGTATCTGAGGAAGGAACTAGATCTATTATTCCAAAGAAAGGCGAAGATATTGAAACAGAAATTGATGTTTCTATTGCTGATGCTTTCAGAGGAAAGAATCAAAGTGTAGGTCTTAAAACAGCTTCTGGTAGAATCAAAAAGTATACTGTCAATATTCCTGCTGGAATTAAAAGTGGCGAAAAAGTAAGATTAAAAGGCCAAGGAAAAGATGGTATAAATGGCGGTTCAAAAGGCGATTTGATTATAAAAATTAATGTTAAAAACGATAGAAGATTTAAACTAACAGATAATGATTTAACAACAAATCTTTATCTTACACCATGGGAGGCAATGTTCGGTACAAAGATTACAGTAAAAGGTATTGACGAAGAAGTTGTTGTATATGTACCGGCTGGTATCCAAAGTGGTGAAAAAATAGCTTTAGATGAAAAAGGATATATCGGTCAAGATGGAGTAAGAGGAAAATTATATTTAGATACTAGAATAATGATTCCTGAAAAGCCATCAGATGAAGAAAAAGAATTATTTAAAAAACTAGAAGAAAAATCAAAATTTAATCCAAGAGTATAGTTTACATAATTGTTAAAAATTCGTTGACAATAGAGCGTGATTAATATATAATATAAAGTGCATGAATACTAAGGAAAAGCACATTCGGAAAATTAAAAAGGAGTGTAAAAAATGGAAGAAAATATTAGTGGAAAATATTTTAGTATTACAGATAAAGAAGCTGTAAATACTGTAATTTACCAAGTAAATAGAACAGAAAGAGAATTTCAAAATTCTCCTAAATATACTGTTGAAAGACTAAAGTATACAGAGGAATTGATAGGAACAAATAAGAAGAAGACATTCTATGTAGAAAATCCTCTTCCTGAGGGAAATCCTTTAGTATTTTTATCATTTTCAAAAGATAGAGTTGTAGTAAACGCAGGAATACTTGATTATGATGTTGTTAAAATTTCAAAGAAGCCAATGCCAATTTCATTTACAACATTGTATACAGAAAAAGAAGGAGACTATAAAGAAGTTGCTTACACACCAAACTTAAAGAGACCAATTTCAATTATAGATCCAGAAAACGGTGATGAAATTAAACCAACACTTTACTTCGATGAAGAATCAAATGAAGTAAAAGGAAAATGCAAAATTAAGCCTTACAAGACTTATTTCGCATTTGAAATAAGAGATAGTAAGGATTAGGAGGATATAATAAATGGCAGAAATAGTTTTAACAGATAAAGATATAAATCAATTTGGATTTGTAATATGCGGTACTGGCTTCGCATCAAGTTTAGAGCCTGTAATTGAAAATGGTTCATCTTCTAATAATAGTGGATCAAATTCAGGTGTTGAAATTAAAGATGCAGGAAGCGGAGTATATGACACAAAGAAAGTGTTTACTCCTAATATGCCAGTTGCTGGACTTAGAGCTTTTGATATGACTGAAAAAGATATAGATAATAGAAAAGAAGATGCCGAGAAAGCAGGAACAGAGCAAGCAGATTAATGGGTAAAAAGTACTACAGATAAAAGGTGAGGAAAAAATGAGTTTTGGAGAAAAAATAAAAGCAGCATTTAAAAAAATAAAAACAAAATTAATAGTTTTCCTAATTTTACTTTTGGTTATTGATATTTGGGCTTTAGCACCACTTACAGTTTCACTAGCTGATGCAAATGCTCAAAGATTACCTAACGGAAAGTTAGATTGGGAAATTTTATTGACTGAAATGATGAAGTTCTTAGCAGCTCCATGGAATGCTTTTAAACTTTGTTTAACACATGAATATTTACCAGGATTTCTTACAGTTCAAAAGACTGCATTTGGATTCTTTGGAATATTTGCTGTTATAGGTTTAATTAGAGCAATTCCTACACACGAGTATGAGAACATTGAAAATGGTTCATCAGATTGGTGTGAAGGTGGAGAACAATACAAAGTATTAAATAGATCAAAAGGTATTGTACTAGCAGAAAAGAACTATCTACCGGTAGATAAACGTGGTAACGTAAACGTATTAGTTGTCGGTGGTTCTGGTGCTGGTAAATCTGCATCATTCGTTATTCCGAATGCTCTTCAACTATTAGGTTCTTATGTATTTACAGACCCTAAAGGAGAGCTTTATGATAAGACTGCTGGTTTTTTTGCAAAAAACGGATACAAAATCAAAGTATTAAACTTAGTACACCCAGTACATAGTGACGGTTATAACCCATTATTCCATATTAAAAATGAAATAGATGTTGATATTATTGCTAACACAATAGTAAAAGGGCAAGGTGAAGGAAAATCTTCAGACCCATTCTGGGATGATATGTCTGAAATGTTACTTAAAGCATTAATATATTACTTAAAAGCAACTAGACCAATGGAAGAACAATCTTTAGCAAGTTGTTCTGAGCTAGTTAGAACTGCTAATAGTAGTGGTGGAGATAACTTACTTACAAACTTAATGAACCAATTGCCATTTGATCACCCTGCTAGAATGTATTATAAAAATATCGAGATGTTACCAGATAAGACTTTTGGATCAGTACTTGGTTCACTTCAATCTAAATTAGGTAAATTCGACTCAAGAGAAATCGCTGAAGTAACATCTACAAATACAATTCAATTCTCTGAGATTGGACAAGAGAAGACAGCAGTGTATGTTATATCTTCAGATACACATACAGCATATGACTTCTTACTAACAATTTTCTTCTCTCAGATGATTCAACAATTATATGACTATGCTGATGCTAAGGGAGGTCAACTTCCTGTACCAACATACTTCATACTAGACGAGTTTGCAAACATTGGACAAATACCAGACTTCGACAAAAAGATTTCTACATCAAGATCTAGAAAGATTTCATTCAGTGTTATCTTACAAAACTTAGACCAATTGGAAGCAGTTTATAAAGAATCTTATGAAACAATTATTGGTAACTGCGATACTCACTTATTCTTAGGATCTAACTCAGCAAAAACAGTTGAGTACTTCTCTAAAGCGTTAGGTGAGAAGACTATCTTTAGAAATAGTATTTCAGTAAATAAGGATAGAGAAGATTGGAAGCAAGGTAAGAGTGAATCTGACCAAAATATGGCCAGAGCCCTAATGACACCAGATGAGCTTAGAAGAATGGATAATGACTTATGTATTATCTATGAAAAAGGTATTAAACCAATTAAAGCTAACAAGTATTATTACTTCAAATATAAAGAAGGAAAACTTGTTGAAAAGTATAAATTAGATCACAACGATGTAAAAGTAGAAAGAGGTAAATGGAAGAAATATAATCCATATGCTTCAGATGATGATGATGAAACAGGAGGAGCATCTGAATCTCTAGAGACAATTGATAAATTGTTTGCAGATGATGAAGAAGAAACTCCACTAATGGTAGAGAATAAGAAAGCAGCTAACAACAATAATAATGCTGCTGCAGCAAGTGCAAGTAACTTCTCATCAGGTTCTACAGGAGCTTCATCAAGTGGTAACTCTGGTGGAACAGGACCAGACTTAGAAGATAAGAGACAAGAAGAATTATTCGATATTCAAAAAGAACTAGAAGCAAAATTTGATGAGCTATTTGGTTCAATGGATGATTAATTTTAAAAATATAAAAAGAGAACTATAAAATGATGTGAACCCCATTTAGTTCACAGGTAAAAAAAGAACATGCTATAATAACACTTATCGAAAGGTAGGTGTTATTTTTATGCGGTAAACATTTTAGTAATGAGTTTAAGCAGCAAGTAATCAATGATTATAATTCTGGAA
>JAFXPH010000015.1 GCA_017528085.1 Clostridia bacterium
TTAATAATAAAAATAAATAAAAAATTAATTATTTTTTAATCAAATTATTTTATAATTCCTACATATTATATATAATTATTTTTAAGGATATTTCATTGACTATAAAATGATTTTATTGTATGATATGATTACGATTTAAAGAAAGCTAGAGGTGATTTATATATGTTATGTTCAGTATGCCATAAGAATACAGCCGTAGTTTTTGTTAATAAAATGGAAGATGGTAAAAAATCAGTTGAAGGTTATTGCTATAATTGTGCCAAAGAAAAAGGTATAAATCCATTAGAAGCTTTAGCAAAAAATGCGAACATTTCAAACGAAGAACTTGAAGATATGTCTTCTCAATTTGAAAGTTTGCTAAAAGATTTTTCTGAGAATATGAATCTAGAATCACTTGGAATTAATCCAGATGATTTAGGTGAAGAAGCTCAAGGCAACCCTGCCCTAGGCGGACTTCTTGATTTATTTAAAAGTAAAGAAGATTCACAAGATGCAGATGCTGATAAAGCAGAATCTCAAGAAGGTTCTGGAAAGAAATCAGTTAAGGTTGATAAAAAACCAAAGAGCAATAAAAAGAAATTCTTAGATACTTTCGGAACAAATTTAACAAACAAAGCTAAAAATAATCTATTAGATGACGTTATCGGTAGAGAAGTTGAAATTGAAAGAGTAATTCAAATTTTAAATAGAAGATCTAAAAATAATCCATGTTTAATTGGTGAGCCTGGTGTAGGTAAAACAGCAATTGCTCAAGGTTTAGCAATAAAGATTGCTAAACAAGAAGTACCAGCTAAACTTTTAAATAAGGAAGTATATTTACTAGATATGACTGCAATCATTGCTGGTACTCAATTCAGAGGTCAATTTGAACAAAGAATGAAAGCACTAGTTGATGAATGTAAAGCATATGGAAATATAATTTTAGTTATTGATGAGATTCATAATATCATAGGTGCAGGTGATGCAGAACATTCTATGAATGCTGCAAACATTTTAAAACCTTCCCTATCAAATGGTGATATTCAATTAATTGGTACTACAACTATTAAAGAATATAGAAAGTATATTGAAAAGGATTCTGCTCTAGAGAGAAGATTCCAACCAGTTATTGTTGATGAGCCAAATATTGAGGATTCAATTAAGATCTTAAATGGTGTTAAGAAATATTATGAGAATTATCATAAAGTTGTTATTACTCCAGATTTAGTAGAAAAAGCTGTTAAGATGAGTGAAAAATATATTCACGATAGATTCCTACCAGATAAAGCTATAGATTTAATTGATGAAGCTTGTTCAAAGATCAATCTAAAGAACAAAGAACTATATGAAATAGAAGTTATTAAAAATGAACTAGAAAAATTAGCTGAAGAAAAAGAAGCTGCTGTTTCATCTGATTCTATCGAAGATTATCAAAAAGCTGCAGATTTAAAAACTAAAGAATGTAGCTTAACTGAAAAACTAAATGAATTAGAAAGCAAATTAAAACCTTCAGTTCTTTCAGTTCAAGACTTAGCTGAAGTAATAGAAAGATGGACAAAAATACCAGTTACAAAAATAACTGAAGCTGAAACTGTAAAATTATTAAAACTAGAAGAAAATCTTCATAAACATATTATTGGACAAGACCAAGCTGTTGTTGCTGTATCTAAGGCAATTAGAAGAAACAGAGCTGGAATTCAAAGTTCAAAGAGACCACCATCATTCATATTTGTTGGACCAACTGGTGTTGGTAAAACAGAACTAGCTAAAGCATTAGCTTATGAAATGTTTGGTAGTGAAGAAAATATAATTAGATTTGATATGTCTGAGTATATGGAGAGCCATTCAACATCAAAGTTAATTGGTTCACCTCCAGGTTATGTAGGATATGATGATGCAGGACAACTTACTGAAAAAGTAAAGAGAAGACCATATTCAATCATATTATTAGATGAGATTGAAAAAGCTCATCCAGATGTATTTAATGTATTCTTACAAATATTAGATGATGGCAAATTAACAGATTCTCAAGGAAATGTTGTTAATTTTGAAAACACAATAATCATTATGACATCTAATGCAGGTTCTAATTTAAATTCAAACACAATTGGTTTTGGTGATTCTAAAATTCAAGATACAAATAAACTAATTGCTGCACTTAAAGATTTATTTAGACCAGAGTTCTTAAATAGAGTTGATGAGATTATTCCATTCAATGCTTTAACAAACGATGAATTAATTCAAATCATTGATTTATTATTAGCTAAAACAGAAGAAGCTCTATCAACAAAAGAAATCAAACTAGATGTATCTGATGCAGCTAAGAAATATATCTTAGATCATGGCTCAGATTTAAAATATGGTGCTAGACCATTAAGAAGAGCTATTCAAAAGTATGTTGAAGATGAAATTGCTGATATGATTTTGAGAGGCGATGTTGATGCAACTCAAACAATTCATATTGATTGTTCAAATGATAAACTTACATTTAAAGTTTAATATAATAAAAAAGACTACTAAGATTCCTTAGTAGTCTTTTTTTATATTCATTATTCAACTAATCTTCTTGCAGAAACATATCTTGTATTATAGTAAGAGTTTGTTGATAAGTTATCAATTACTACTCCTCTATCAGGATTTGCAGCATGGATAAATTGATCTCCTCCTATATAAATACCTGTATGTCCTATTCTAGTTTTTCCTTCATTTTGAAATAATAGCAAATCTCCAGGAAGAAGTTCTGATCTTTCAACTGTTCTTCCAACAGATGCTTGCTCATAAGCAACTGCTCCTAATGAGAATCCAAATTGCTTAAATACATATCTTGTAAATCCTGAGCAATCGAAACCAGATTCTGGAGTTTTTCCTCCAAGAACATATCTGTATCCTAAGTATTGCTTTGCAAGATTTACTACATCGCTACCTTTTCCAGATGCTTGTACTGGAGTATTATCTGCAACTACAGGCTCTGGAGCTTTAGCTTGTTCTAATTCTGCAACTTGTTCTTTTAATAGTTCTGAATTAGATTTTTCTTCATCCATTCTTTCTTCTGTTAAGCTTCTTGAAGTAACTTCTCTAAATGAAACTAATCTTTTACTAACATATCCTGTTTTATCAGTATCATAAGTTATTTTATAGAAATCCCCCTCTTCACCAATAACAGTTACCTTTTCATTTTCTGGTAAAGTAGTTATAACTTCTGCAGTAGTTGAAGCATTTTCTCTAATATTAGCATGTGGTACACTTATATGTCCTTCCCTATTTGTATCTTCTTTTTTCTCTTCTTCAACTTTTGGAGTTTCTTCTACTGGTTTTTCTTCTGGCTTAATTTCTTCTACAACAGGTGTTTCTACATCAGCAGTAGTAGTTTTTATTTTCAATATCCAACCACTAACTCCTACATCATTTTCTACTTTATACCAATTGTTAATACTATCTCTAACTATAACAACCATACCTTCATTTAAGTTTTCAACACTTCCTGAAAACACAGATGGTGTATATCTAAGTATTGTAGAAGATTTTATCTTTACTTTACTATTAGTATCAACTTCCTCTATTTCTTGAACTGGTTCAGTAAATTCTTCAACTACTGTGTTTGAAGCTTCCTCAGTAACCTTATTTTCTACAAGTTCTACTTTGTTTTCAACCACATTTTCTACTACTTCATTTACAACTGTATTATTAGCTGTGTTTTCTACTGTATTAGTTGTTTCATTTTTTACAGTATTGTTAGTTACTTTATTAGTTGTAGGAGCTGTAGTATCTGGTTCACTTAATAGTTGAGTTTTTACATATCCTTCTTTGTCTTGATACTTAATCTTTGTCCATTCACCTTCTGAAGATAAAACTTCAACTAAGTCACCATAGTATAAAACAGTAACCTTTTCTGAACTTGCTGAAGGTTCCTTTCTTATATTAGCAGCTGTATTAATTTCTTTTGTAACCGCAATAGAATTAACTGTTAGAGTTAATGCTAAAATGCTTGAAGTTAAAAACAACTTCTTACTAATTTTCATAAAATAATACCTCTTATATATACTAATCGTTATCTTTTAAGTCTAACTTGATGTGAACTTCTTCTAATTGTTTCTCAGAAACTTTAGAAGGAGCATTCATTAATACATCTCTTGCTCTCTTGTTTTTAGGGAATGCAATAACTTCTCTAATATTATCTTGTTTTGCAAGTAACATTATAATTCTATCAATACCTGGTGCAGCACCTGCATGTGGTGGTGTACCATAACTAAATGCATTAAACAATGCACCAAATTTATTCTTTACATCGTCAACTGTATAACCAGCAATTTCAAATGCCTTAATCATAATATCTTGATCATGGTTTCTAACAGCACCTGACATAATCTCATATCCATTACATACAGCATCATATTGGTATGCTAAGATATCTAATGGGTCTTTGCTTTCTAGTGCTTCTAAACCACCTTGTGGCATAGAGAATGGATTATGGCAGAAATCAATAGTTCCTTCATCTGATAATTCATACATTGGGAAGTCTACTATAAAGCAGAATCTATATGTATCTTTTTCAAGTAAATCTAATTCTGTACCAAGTTTAATTCTAACTTGACCAGCTATTTTTTGTGCTTTGCTGAATTCATCAGCAACAAAGAATATAGCATCTCCTGCTTTAATATCCATTTGTTTGAAAAGTTTTTCTTTTCTTGCCTCATCTATAAATTTGCTAATTCCACCATTTAATTCTAGATTCTCATCAACTTTAACCCAAGCAAGTCCTTTAGCATCTGCTTCTTCTTGTGCAAATGTAGACATATTATCAAAGAATTTTCTTGGTTTTTCTTCCATATTTGAAGTTTTAATTGCTTTAACAGTTTTATCTTTAAATGCATTAAATTCAGTTCCTTCAAATACTTCAGTTACATCTTCTATAATTAATGGGTTTCTTAAGTCTGGTTTATCAGTTCCATATTTTTCCATTGATTCTCTATATGGAATTCTAATAAATGGTCCTTCATCTACTTTCCATTCAGTATTCTTCTTAAATACTTCAGGAAGAACTTTCTCAACTACTTTGAATACATCTTCTTGAGTTACAAAGCTCATTTCAAAGTCTAATTGGTAGAATTCTCCTGGTGATCTATCTGCTCTTGGGTCTTCATCTCTAAAACATGGAGCTATTTGATAGTACTTTTCAAAACCAGATACCATTAGTAATTGTTTAAATTGTTGTGGTGCTTGTGGTAAAGCATAAAATTCACCTGGATGTAATCTACTTGGTACTAAAAAGTCCCTTGCACCTTCTGGTGATGAATTAGCTAGAATTGGAGTTTGTATTTCAACAAATCCAAGTTCATCCATAGCTGTCCTAAAGTCTTTTAATATTTTTGATCTAAGTAAAATATTCTTATGAATACTATCATTTCTTAAATCCAAAAATCTATATTCTAATCTTAAATCTTCTCTAACATTTTGTCCATCAACATTGATTTCGAATGGTAAACTATTTCTACATTTACCTAATACTGTTATAGAATCAGCAATTACTTCAATATCTCCTGTAGGGATTTTATCATTTTTACTGCTTCTTTCTACTACCTTACCTTCTACTGTAATTGTACATTCTTTGTTAATGTCTTTTAATACATCTGAAAATGCATTTGTATCTGAAATAACAATTTGAGTAATACCATTTTCGTCTCTTAAATCAATAAACATCATACTTCCAAGGTTTCTTATTGTTTGAACGAAACCTGCTAATCTTACAGTTTTGTTTACATCTGTTATTCTAAGTTCTCCACATGTATTACTTCTATACTCGTTTGACACTTTCCTCATCCTCTTTTTCTTCTTAAATTTTGCATAAGTATTATATATTATTTTTATAATAATTTCAATGTATAAGCCATATTTTGAATAAAAAAATACACCTCTTTAAGAGGTGTATTTGACATCTATTATTTCTTAAATAATATCATTCTGAATCCCCAATATTCATCTGAAGTTTCTTGGTTATATCCTGTTCTTGTAGAAGGTTTTAAGTTAAGTCTTGCACAACCTCCACGAACAACTCTATATACTATTTGAGATTTATCTTTACCTGTTTTCTTCTTTCCATTTTGCTCATTATATGTTTCTGCTGTCCACTCTCTTACGTTACCAGCCATATCACATATGTTATTTACGATATCGCTCTTGAAATCTCCAGTAGGTAATATTGTTTTATTATCTCCTACTCCATAATTACCAAATGTAATTGCTTCAGAGTATTTATTTGCTCCTTCAACATTTTCATCCATCCAAGCTAAAGCTGTATCCCAAGCAAAACTGTTAATTAAATCAGTTTCAATATCATCAGGATAATTTAGTGCAGTTGCTGTTGCTGAACATGCTTGTGAAGCTGTTAAGAAATCTACGTTTGTCCAAGGAATTTGACCTCCCAAGCTTCCTGCACAAACAGTTCCATCTCCAACATTATATTGGCAGCTTTCAAATCTTCCGATGTAGAATCCATAATATTTAGCTACGCTATTTTCAAGATTCATTGCTGAAGTACTTGTATCAGAATATTCCCCATTTAAACTAACATTTCTTGTTAAATATCCATTTGGAATTGGTACCCAAACGAATTGATTTCCATGAGCATCTTGAATAACATATCCTGTATCTACTTCACCTCCAACATATGAAAATCCTTCTGGAATATAAGGATTGTATGCTGAGATTTCAGCTATGTTAACGATATTAATTGTTTGAGATGTTTTTTCTCCATTAACTGTCTCTGTTGAGAAAGTATACTCTCCATTTGCAGTAATTTCATAATCATATTCGTTAGTATTTAGTACATCTCCTGTTGGAAGTATTATTGATTTAATACTATCCTTATCATTTTCTACATTAGCTAACACATGTACTATAACTTTTGCTACATTTGGTTCTTCAGTATCAACTGTAAGTTTAATTACAGGTTCTTTAGTTTTGTTTGAAACTTTATTCTCAACCTTTTTACCAGATGAAGTTTTATTTGTTACAACTTCTGCAGGATTTTGATCATTTAAAATATTAAATACTAAAAAGCCTGCGGCAGCTAATATTAATATTGTTAATACTAGTATAATAAATGTTTTTAAGTTACCCATAATCATGCTCCTTATTATAATTTTTTTATATGTAAATATTATATATATAATTTTTAAAAAGATAAATAGTATTTTTGATAAAAATAAAAAAAAGTAAGATTTAAAAAATCTTACTTAATTTTTATATTATACTTTATTTTACTGGATAAACACTTACTTGTTTTTTATCTTTTCCTTTTCTTTCAAATTTAACAGAACCATCAACTAAAGCAAATAAAGTGTCGTCGCTTCCTTTACCAACGTTAGTACCAGGATGTACGTTTGTTCCTCTTTGTCTAACGATAATATTTCCAGCTTTTACTTCTTGTCCGTCAGATTTTTTTACACCAAGTCTCTTTGACTCAGAGTCTCTTCCGTTCTTAACACTACCTTGACCTTTTTTATGTGCCATTAAAATTCACTCCTTTCGCTTAGTATTTATTTTAATCTCATTAATAATCTAAATTATTTTGTTTTAATAGCTGTAATTTCAACTTTAGTAAAATCTTGTCTATGTCCATGAGTATTTCTCTCATTCTTTTTAGGTTTGTATTTGAAAACTACAACCTTCTTTGATTTACCATTAGCAACTACTTTACCTTCAACAGTTGCTCCTGAAACATAAGGTGTTCCTACTGTAACTTTACCATCATCTGATACTAATAATACTTTATCAAATGTAACTTTTTTTCCTTCTTCAGCATCTAATTTGTCAAAGAATACAGTATTTCCTTCTTCTACTTGGTATTGTCTACCACATGCTTCAACGATTGCGTACATTAATATGCACCTCCCTTTTTGTAATCTCGCTAACTTCCAACTTTGGTAACTAATTGTTTCATAGTATTTATATACCATAGCTAAGCAGTTTACAGATATTTATTTTAGCATAAAGAAGGCTTCATGTCAAACAAAATCGTAATTTTTTTACAAAAAAAAATAGAGTATCTCTACTCTATTTTTCTATAATCGTTTTATTAATGTCTCATTCTTTGTCTTTCTTCTCTTTCTTGTTGTTCTAAGAATTTTTGTTTTTCAGCTGCAGTAAATTTCTTAGCTGGTTCTTGCTTAACACTATCATCAAACTCTTGTGTTCCATAGTCAGTTCCAACGTTTACTGGGACTTCTTTTTCTGCTCTTTTTGGTGCAGAAATTACTCTATCCTTAGGAGCTAAATTGTCTCCTTTTTCATCAACAAGATCTAATACTTTCCCCATATTACTGGCAGAGTTTCCTTCGATTTTATCTTCAGGATGTTTAGTATTATAATCTTCAATTGTTTTAGCTAAATCTTCATCATCTGGAACATCAACTTCTCTTAAGCTTCCAAATAAAGCTTTAAAGCCTTCTGATAAATTGCTAAAACCAGATTTAATTATATCTGCAACTCTAGGTTTTACTATTCCTTTAGCGCTCATATCAATTACTCCTTATATCTTGGATTTGAAGTCCAATTCGAACTCATTATCATTATAACATATAAGTATTGAAAAATCAAGTATTTATTACTTAATTTACATAATTTTCTAACTCATGTAATCTTTTAATCTCTTACTTCTACTTGGATGTCTTAATTTTCTTAATGCTTTTGCTTCGATTTGTCTAATTCTCTCACGAGTTACTTGGAACTCACGTCCTACTTCTTCAAGTGTTCTAGCCTTTCCATCTTCTAGTCCAAATCTTAGTTTTAATACTTTAGCTTCTCTAGGAGTTAATGTGCTCATTACCTCTTCAAGTTGCTCTTTTAATAATGTATATGCTGCAGAATCTTGTGGTGCTGGAGATTCATCATCTGGAATAAAATCTCCTAAATGGCTATCATCCTCTTCACCTATTGGTGTTTCCAATGAAACTGGATCTTGAGCAATCTTTTGAATTTCCATTACTTTCTCAACTGGAATTTCCATTTCTTCTGCTATTTCTTCTGGCGTTGGCTCTCTTCCTAGTACTTGTAATAGATGTCTTGAAGTTCTGATTAATTTGTTGATAGTCTCAACCATATGTACTGGTATTCTTATTGTTCTAGCTTGGTCTGCTATAGCTCTTGTTATAGCTTGTCTAATCCACCATGTTGCATATGTACTGAACTTAAATCCTTTAGTATAATCAAATTTTTCAACTGCTTTAATTAGACCCATGTTACCTTCTTGGATTAAATCTAAGAATAACATTCCACGTCCTACATATTTCTTAGCTATACTTACAACTAATCTTAAGTTTGATTCTGCTAATTTTTGTTTAGCTGCTTCATCCCCATCTAGGATTCTCTTTGCTAAGTCTAGCTCTTCATCATATGATAATAGAGGAATTCTACCAATCTCTCTTAGATACATTCTAACTGGGTCATCAACGCTAACACCCTCAATATTAACAGCATCTATATCATCTAATTTGATTTCTTCTACTTCTTCTAAGTCTTCAATGTCAGGTTCAAATAGATCATCAACATCATCTCTTCCGACATTAACACCTAGTTCTTCAAAAGCATCAAATATTTTTTCTATTTGCTCTGGTGAAGCATCAGCTAATTCAGATGCTAATTCACTATAAGTAACATTACCTTTTTCTTTAGCTGAAGTTAAAATCTTTTTTACCTTTTCCTTAGCATTTGTTTCTTCTTTTTTCTCACCAGATGTAATTGTATCAACTAATTCTTCAACGTTTTTACTAGGTTTTTTAGTATTTTTTTCTTCTTTTGATTCTTCCTTAGCTTCTTCAATCTCAGCTTTTTTAGAAGATTTTTTTGTTTTCTTTTCTTCTACTTTTACTTCTTCTTTTTCTTCCTTTTTAGAAGTTTTCTTAACTGGTTTTTCTTCTTTTTCTTCAGCTTTTTTATCTGCTTTTTTTGCTGGTTTCTCTTCTTTTTCTTCAACCTTTTTAGTAGCTTTTTTTGCTGGTTTTTCTTCTTTTTCTTCAGCTTTTTTAGTAACTTTTTTAGCTGGTTTCTCTTCTTTTTCTTCAACCTTTTTAGTAACTTTTTTAGCTGGTTTTTCTTCTTTTACTTCTGCTTTTTTTACTACTTTCTTAGCTGGTTTTTCTTCTTTTACTTCTGCTTTTTTTGCTACTTTTTTAGCTGGTTTTTCTTCTTTTGCTTCAGCCTTTTTAGTAGCTTTTTTAGCTGGTTTTTCTTCTACTTTTTTAGTCTCTTTTGCTGCTTTCTTTACTGGCTTTTCTTCTACTTTTGCAACCTTTTTTGCTGGTTTTGCAGCAGTCTTTACCTCTTTAACAGCTTTCTTTGTTGTTTTTTCCTCTTTCACTGTTTTTTTAGTTGTTTTAGCCTTTACTTCTTTTTTTACTTCTTTAGGAGCATTTTCTTTTACTTTTTTAGTAGTTTTCTTAACTTCTTTTTTTGCATCTTCTGCCTTTTTCATTTCTTTCATTCCTCCTATTTTCTATTAGCTAATTTAATAATAATATCATTAAGTTCTTTCATTAATTGATTCTTTTCTTCGTCAGTCACCTTTTCATCATCTAGTTTTTTAAGTATTTCTGACTTTCTTTCTTGTAAAATACTTTTATTATAAGTAGATAATATATCCTCCACACATTTATCAATAGATGTTATCTCATAATCAGATAACATTATTTCACTTATGTGATTTTGGAAATCAGGATCTTCGATATTTGATATTGCTTTATTTATGCTTTCTATATCAGCTTTTTCAACAGACTTTATTATTGAAAAAGCTTGTTTATTATGTTCATTTTTAAAGTAGTTCTCTGATATTTTTTCTATCAAAGTGTTGTATGTCTCAACTGGATTATTTACTAAAAGATAAATAATCATATTCTCACGTTTTAACACACTTGCATCTATTTTATTTTCTTCGCCTTCTTTTGATAAATTAGGAATTTTTTTATCTAGAACTTCTTCTTTTGGTTTTCCTTTTTTATACAAAATTTTATTTACCTCAGAGTAAATGGCATCTTTGGAAATATCATAATTCAAAGCAAACTTATCGATATAGATTTCTCGTTCAATACTATTATCAATTTTTGATAGCAATATTGTAACCTCTCTTAAAAACTTAACCTTGTCTTGCGGATTATCTAAGTTGTATTTCTGTTTTAACATCTTAATCTTAAACTCAGTAAGTGATATTGCATTTTCAACTAATTTATTAAACTTTGCCGTTCCATACTTAATTATAAATTCATCTGGATCCTTGGCACCTTCCATTTGCAATACCCTTGCATCACATCCTTGAGCTTCCAAGATTTCTATTCCTCTACGAATAGCTTCTTGTCCAGCACCATCAGAGTCATAAGATAATATTATTTGCTCACTATACTTTCTAAGTAATCTTGCCTGCTCATCTGTTAAGGCTGTACCTAAGGAAGCAACAACATTATTAATACCTCTTTGATGAAGAGAAATTGCATCCATGTACCCTTCTACTAATATAATATTTTTAGCATCAGATTGTTTAGCTAAATTTAGTGCAAATAAATGTCTTTTCTTTGAATAAACAAGGTTTTCATTTGAATTAATGTACTTTGCTACTTTCTCATTTTCGTCTAATTTTCTTCCGCCAAAAGCAACAACTTTTCCACTAACATCCATGATAGGAAACATTAATCTTTTTCTAAACCTATCAATAAACTCCCCTCTATCATTTTTATTAACAAGTCCTGTAGCTAAAATCTCGTTATCCTTATAACCCTTAGCTTTTAAAAACTTATATAAATCGTTATATTCTCCTGAATAGCCTATTTTAAATGCTTTTAATGTCTTATTATCAAGGTGTCTCTTCTTTACGTAGTCTTGTGCTATTTTTGCAAGAGGTTTATATAGTCTCTCGTGGTAAAAAATAGCAGTATCTGCATTAATAGCATACATCCTGCTTCTCATATATTGTCTTTTATTTAATTCAGGATCATCTGATGTAGGAAGTTCTATTTTGGCTCTTTCCGCTAACATTTCCATAGCTTCTTTAAAAGATATTTTCTCAATATCTGCAACAAACGTAAACACATCTCCACCTTTATTGCATCCGAAACAATGATAGTATTGCCTATCCGGTGAAACAGAAAAAGAAGGAGATTTTTCTTTATGAAACGGACATAATCCAAAATAATTCCTTCCACTTCTTTTTAAAGTTACATATTGAGA
Source organism: Clostridia bacterium (assembly GCA_017528085.1). Taxonomy (GTDB): domain Bacteria; phylum Bacillota; class Clostridia; order TANB77; family CAG-508; genus Scatovivens. The sequence continues at coordinate 12,190 of JAFXPH010000015.1, forward strand.
TACTACATCAACAATATCATTTGCTTGACGTATTTCCTCTTTTAATTCATCACTATATTGAACCACTATTATCAAACCCTTCAAATATATTATTCGACAAATATGTCATAAACCCTTCATAAAAAATTAGAAAAGTCTTACGCAAATTTGACTTATAAGCTCAAAAAATATCGAGTTTTCACCCGATATTAACATTTTTATCTTTGGAAAAAAATAAGAGATTATTTCTAATCTCTTATTTCTTTATGCTTGTATAAATTTCTTTACAACATTTTGCTTCTGTAAACCTTCTGCGTTCTCAATAATATTTCCAATATTATGTGATTCATATGATTCATTAATTTTGTTATCTACTAGATTTTCGATGAAGTCTTTTTCTTTGTCTTCAGCTAAAACTAGTTCACTGACAAGAATTTGCTTTGCATTTAATAGCATTTTCTTTTCAGTTGTAGATAATCCTTTGTCTTTTTGCTTGAATGTTAAGTTTCTTACGATATCAGCAACTTCAAAAATATTACCTGATTTTAGTTTTTCCACGTTGTCTCTGTATCTTTTGTTCCATTTGTCTGACATTTCTGTACAGTCCTGCTCTAAGACGTTTATTACTTTTCCGGCTGTATCGATATCGATTATATTTCTCATACCGACGTCATCAGCTTTTTCTGTAGGTACCATGACTTTAACTTCGCCTGGCATTTTTATAATGTAATAAGTTTTCTTCTCGTCTAGTATCGCTCTTTCTTCGATTTTCTCGATTACTCCAGCGCCGTGCATTGGATACACTATTTTGTCTCCTACTTTAAACATTGTTTGTCACTCCTTCCAAGTAATTTCAAATTACTACATGACTATTATACTACAAATATTGTCAAAAGTAAAGGAAATCTGTCCACAAAAATATTACATTTTAGCCCTATATATCCACATCTTCCTTATTCTCACTCTACCTCGTTTTTATTCGTTTTTTCACTCAAAAATGATTAAAAAATTGTCAAAAAAAATATAGCATAATATGCTATATTTTTTTAATTATTTATTATCTGTTGAACCAAATCCACCTTTTCTTGTTCCTGTTGCAGTATCATTATCAACTATCAAATATTTAGTAAAGACTACCTGTCCAATTACATCTCCTTTTTTAACTTCTATATCATGATCACTACAGTTAAAATAAGAGAAATAAAAATGTCCATCATTATCTTCATTTCCATAATAATCAGAATCTATTAGTCCAACACTATTTGCCATTAAAAATCCTTTTTTAGGTCCTGAACTTCTATTTAATAATAAATAACATTCATCGGGTTGACAGTATGCTTTTAATCCTGTTGGAATTAAAGTAGGTTTTATTCCAGGTATAAATTTAGGGATAATAACATCCTCAGCTGCTTCTACATCATATCCAGCTGATCTAGCTGTCTTTCTGACTGGTAAATGTATATTCTTATCTTCGTACCCCTTTGCTATTTCAAATCCTCTTAACTTTTCCATATAAACCCCCTTAAGGTTTTCTTCTTATTTAAATACATGCACATTATATATCATATGTTGTTCTTTTTCAATAAAAAAGAAGCTACTTAAAGTAGCTTCCGGTTATAATAATCGATAATAAGTATTTTAATGATTTTTATTTAGAAATTAGTCAGTTGTGTAAGGGATAATAGCAATATGTCTAGCTCTCTTAACAGCTGTTGTAATTTCTCTTTGATGTTTTGCACAAGCACCTGTTGCTCTTCTTGGTAATATTTTACCTTTTTCATTAATGAATTTCTTTAATTGCTCTGCATTTTTATAATCTAATTCAAAACTTTTGTCTCCGCATAATGGACAAACTTTTTTTCTTATTTTTCTAAATTTTGGATTAAAATCATCATCTTGATTATTTCTATTTCTTTTATTTTGTTTCTTATCTGCCATAATTAATCATACCTCCTTCTTCTAATTCTTATCTATAAATTAGAATGGTAAATCATCATCTGATGAAGTAACTTGGAACTCAGTATTTTGAGCTAATGTTTCTCCAAATGTACTTTCAATTGATGATGCATCGCCATCACGTTTACTATCAGCAAAATATGTTTCTTCTGCAACTACTTCTGTAACATAATGTTTTTGACCTTGATCATCATCCCAAGATCTTGTTTGTAGTCTTCCGATAACACCTACTTGTTGACCTTTTTTAAAATATTTGCTAACAAATTCTCCAGTTTTATTCCAAGCAACTACATTAAAGAAATCTGCTTGTCTTTCTTGTCCTTGAGCTGCAAATCTTCTATTTACTGCTAAAGAGAAGCTTGCTACTAAAGTGTTATTTGTTTGAGTATATCTTACTTCTGGATCTTTTGTTAATCTTCCCATTAAAATAACTTTATTCATATCATTTCTTACCTTTCGAATTATTATTTTTCAATTTTCTTAACTACGATGAATTTGATTACTTCATCAGTAATTCTGTAAACTCTTTCAAGTTCTTTAATTAAGTCAGGGTTAGCTTCAAAGTTAACTAACATGTAAGTACCTTCAGCATTTTTCTTAACTTCATATGCTAATTTTTTCTTACCCATGTTTTCTACTGACTCAACTTTACCATCACTGTTAATTAATGTTGTGAATTTTTCTTCTAAAGCTTTTAAGCCTTCTTCTTCAACATTAGGATTAACAATGAATATTGATTCGTATTTATTCATTATCTTTCACCTCCTCTTTGGATATAAAACCCATAATATCAATATTATGAGTAGAGAACATATATATAAATATACTTCTTATAGACTTCACATATTTTAACACATTTTTCCTTATAATGCAAGAAAAAAAATAAGCATCAAAAAAGATGACAATTATAAAAATTGTCACCTTTTAATTTACTATTATTTAATCTTAGTTCCTCCAGAATAATTTACATAATTACTGAAAGATTTGTTATCAGTTCCTTTACCATTACCGTAGTAATATCTTGTATTACCATTCATAACCAAGTTAACCTTACTATTATTTCCTGCTTTTGGAACTCCAATATTAAATGATGTCTTCTTTAAAGTTAAATATGTAGGTTCATCCCACCACGAATATCCACTACTACTACCTGTTATTGTTGGCATAGTTATTGTAGATAGACCTGTAACTCCATAGAATGCTCTTGTTTCAACTGTTGTAAGATTTCTTGCTCCGGACATATTAATATCTTCAATTGTTGACCCTTCAAAAGCACCTTGAGAAATAGTTGTTAGAGATGTAGCATTACTCATATTAAGTGTTTTTATTTTTGCTTGATAAAAACATTCTGAGTTCATGCCTTCAAAGTTTGAACCTATTATAAGTTCATTACATTCACAAGCTTTAAATGCTTCTGTCTGAAGCGCTGTGGAATGAGAATTTCCAAGAGTAATAGTATTAGCTTTTACGCCTTGGAAAGCTTCTCTACCGACAGATTCGCAATCTACAGTAATATTTCTTGATGAATAATCTTGTCCGTAAAATGCTTTAGAACCAATTGATTTTATATGAGATCCTACTATAATATTACCTTCTATTTTAATATTAGTTTCAGCATAATTAAATGCATCATCATATATTCCATAAATTGGTTGCGTTTGTTGCATTCCCCACCAGTTACTATACTCACCAGATTGTGGTATTACCAAATCTCCGTGATATACTCCTCCAGAAACTGCAGGATGTGCTGGGTTAAATCCAGTTATATATAAACCTGTATAACCATATGTAGTATATGTAAATAGTTCAACATCTGTGACAGGTGTAGTTGTATTTGTTGTATTTGTTGTATTTGTCGTATTTGTCGTATTTGTTGTATTAGTTGTGTTAGTTGTGTTAGTTGTGTTTGTTGTGTTTGTTGTGTTTGTAGTATTAGTTGTATTTGTCGTGTTAGTTGTATTTGTTGTATTAGTTGGTTCATCTGGTTCTTCTGGTTCATCAACAATATTCTCATCAACCTCAACTGTTACTTCATCATAATCTCTTGCGATTGTGTAATAATAACTAATTTTTTCATCTATTTCACCAGTATCATTTGGTACTTCTTCAGTTATTTTTACACCCTTTAGATAATAAATTGTATGACTTTGTTCATTAATTATATATGCATCATATGGATTGGAAATGTCTTTACCGTTGTATAAACTAATATTGTCTAAGTCACGTATGTTAATATAATAAAATTTATCATTATCATTTGGGTTATATCCCTCATGAGTTGTAGGATTATATATAGCTGGTGGTATCATATTGATATCTACTGGAGCATTCATATCTGCTGGCAAAATACCATATTTCCAATAATATAATGCTACTTTATCCTCTAATGATAAAATATCTGAGTACATATTGTTTAATTCTCTAATATCAACGCCATTTCTGGCTCCAAATTGAATAACTGAAACAATTAAAAATAGTACTATAACAGTAATTACAAGTGCAACCATTGTTACACCATTTTCTCTTTTCATATCCATAATTATAAGTTCCTTTATAAAATATATTATAATTATATATATAAAAATTTTTTTAATCAATAGAAAAAAATAAAAGCGGGCCGATCCTCGATTATCGAGTTTCGTCCCACCTTTTTTACCTGTTACTCTTTATTCTTGTTCTCCACATGGAAAAAGGTTTCCAACCCCGTCGCGATGAACGCAATCGAGAGAAGAATAACCCTGTACCACGTAGATGCTTTGAGAGCCTGGCAAATCCCAACCATGTTGGCCGGGAAACACATCCAGACAAGCAAAAACAGTGCGAGTAACACCCATCCCACTCGGACATTCCCTTTCAGGAATAAAACGAGTGCGATTGCAGCAAGTACCACTGCCGCGACGATTATCCGCCAAACGACAGAAATGCCCGCTAAGGGTGCGAACAGGTACTCCGCCCCAAAGGGCAGGAAGTAAAGCAGCAAGGCCCAAAAGGCCAGCCCACACGGTCTAAGTTTCATGGTCAATCATCCTCCTTAAGTATTTGTTGTGGGTTTTACTACACTTTAATTATACCATAAACAGCTAAAATAGTCAATTTAGAGCATTTTTCTCTTGATTATTTTAAGTCTTGAAAACTCTTCTCTTTCTCTTTCATCTATGACATCACTTATATATTTTTCGGTTTCCTCATCTTTTGGAATTATTATATTTTTAAGAGCACTAGCTCTTTTTTGAACTTTAATAATTGCCTCATTTAATCTTTCAATACTAGTTTTTAATTCAACATATTTAATAAATATTAATCTAAACTCATAAAAAGCAATTACTGCTTTATCAACCATTTCACTTGTCTCATATAATCCATACCTTATTAATGGTCTATTCCTATCATAATTTATAGATGGAATTTCAACTCCCATAACTGAGATATTTTTTACATCTATTGAGTTATCTTTAACAATACTAGATGCAATATTTCTCATGTCATTTATGCCTATTTCAACATTAGCTTTTTTAAATAACATAAACGCTTCTTCTTCTTTTTCTTTCATCTCTTTTTCAATTTTTAAAAGATCTTCTTCGCGTTTTTCTTTTTCATGCATCAAAATAAAGCGCTTCTTCTCAAGCAATTCATGTCCCTGTTTAGAAAGCGCAATACTTTTCTTTATTTTAATTAAATTAGACTTTGTTGGTAGTTCCATTTTTACCTCTTATATTCTATCTAATTCACTTTCTGGTAATACTTTTAATATTTCTTTTGCAAGTAATAATGTTTCTTCTAGTGTTCTTCTTTCAAATTTAGATTGGTTAATGAATTTGTTTTCAAATTCATTTCCAAATACTAGATATTTTTTATCTATTTCAGATAAATCATTTTCACCAAGCACTTTAGCTAAAGCTCTTACATCTTGAACTTTAGAGTATGAAGAAAACAATTGACTTGATATTTTATTATGCTCATCTGTAATAGCATCCTTCATAAGTCTTGATAAAGAATCAAGTATATTAATTGGTGGGTTAATTCCTTTTTGGAACATTTCTCTTCCAAGTACAATTTGTCCTTCAGTAATATACCCTGTTAAATCAGGAATTGGATGAGAAATATCATCATTTGGCATAGTAAGAATTGGAAGTTCTGTAATAGAGCCTTCTAATCCTTCTATCATTCCAGCTCTTTCATATATACTTGCAAAATCCGAATATAAATATCCCGGATATCCTTTTCTACTTGGAATTTCTCCTTTTAAAGTAGATATTTCTCTTAATGATTCTGCATAACTCGTCATATCAGAAAGAACAACTAGTACTTGATATCCTAAATCAAATGCTAAGTATTCAGCACAAGTAAGAGCTACTTTAGGAGTAAGAATTCTTTCAATAGTTGGATCATTTGATAAATTTTGGAACATTACAACTTTTGATAAAACTCCACTTTCTTTAAAGCTCTTTTTAAAGAATTGAGCAACTTCAAATTCAGCTCCCATAAGACCAAATACAATTGCAAATTTACTAGAATCTTTTATAGATGCATTTCTTATTATTCTTTCTGTTAGTTCATTGTGGTTTATTCCACTACCAGAAAAAATTGGTAGTTTCTGTCCTCTAATTAAAGTAATTAGTCCATCTATAGAAGAAATTCCTGTTTCAATAAAATTTCTAGGGTATGTTCTTGAAACCGGATTAATCGGACTACCATTTATTTCTCTTTCAATACTAGAATTTAAAAGTCCAAAATCATCAATAGGTTTTCCAGTTCCATCAAATATCCTTCCAAGCATATCCTCTGATAATTTAAGTGTTATAGGTTTCCCTTTAAGTATAACTTTTGTATCCTTTATATTAATTCCTTCAGTGCCCTCATATACTTGAATTGTTGTTATTTTTTCTGTAACACTTATTACGTTTCCAAGTCTATGTTCACCGCTTTTTAATATAAGTTCAACTTGCTCATTATATGAAATTTCTTTAGGTGTTTCTATAAAAATTAAAGGACCATTTATTCCTTCTATACCCAAATACTCAATTCTCATTATTTACCCTCTTCATCTAAATGTGTTCTTTATATTCTTTCTCTAATGTACTAATTTTTTTATTAATCTCTTTATCTATATCATCTATCTTGTCTAATTCGTCATTTCCAACCTCATATTTTATCTTCAAGAATTTTTCAAATATATTTAAATTCTTAATCTCTGAAATTGGAATTCCTTTTTCTATCAATTCTAATGATTTGTTGTATATATTTAAAACTGATTCCATCATTTTATATTGTTTAATTAATGGAACAGAAGAATCTTCTTTTGCTACTGCACTTTGTTGTAAAAATCCTAAACGTATAGCTCTACATACTTCTAGAATTAATTTCTTTGAATCAGACAATACATCTTGACCTACAACCCTTGATATTTCTAAAAGTTCGTTTTCTTCAGTAAGTAGCTTTAACATCATTTTTCTGTCTTCCATAAATTTTTCATCTATGTTCTCTTTATACCAATCATCTAAATTATCTATATATTCACTATAACTAATTATCCAATTAACTGCAGGATAATGTCTTGAATATGCCAAAGTCCTATCTAGTCCCCAAAATACGTGAACAAACCTTTTTGTATTTTGCGTAACAGGTTCTGAGAAATCAGATCCTTGTGGAGAAACAGCTCCAATAATAGATACAGATCCTATTTGATTTGAATTAGTTTCAACCATTCCTGCTCTTCCATAAAATTCTGATAGTCTTGATGGAAGATATGAAGGGAATCCTTCTTCTGCTGGCATTTCTTCTAGTCTACCAGATATTTCTCTTAAAGCCTCAGCCCATCTAGAAGTAGAATCTGCCATGATTGCGACATGATATCCCATATCTCTATAATATTCACCAATAGTAATACCTGTATAAATTGATGCTTCCCTTGCAGCAACTGGCATATTTGATGTATTAGCTATTAATATTGTTCTTTCCATTAGTGATTGGTTATTTTTTGGATCTTGAAGTTTTGGAAAATCTTCTAATACTTGTGTCATTTCATTTCCTCTTTCTCCGCATCCAATATAAATAATAATATCTGCATCAGACCATCTTGCAAGTTGGTGTTGAAGCATTGTTTTTCCAGTTCCAAATCCTCCCGGAATAGCTGCAGTTCCTCCTTTTGCAATTGGGAAGAAAGTATCAATTACTCTTTGGCCTGTCACTAAAGGAATATTTGCTATTAATCTATTTTTATATGGTCTAGGAATTCTAACTGGCCATTTTTGCACCATTGAAACTTGTACTTTATTACCATTTTCATCCTCAACCTCAGCTATTGTTTCTTTAGCTTGATAATCACCCTCTTGAACAATACTTACTATTTTTCCACTAATTCCATTTGGAATCATAATTTTGTTTTTTATTGTCTTTGTTTCATCGACTTCACCAATTATAGTTCCTGATGAAACTTCTTGTCCAACATAAGCTTTTGGCATAAAATGCCATAATTTTTCTAAATCAACACCTGGAATATTTATTCCTCTTTTAATAAAATCTCCAGATAATTCTTTTATCTTATTTAATGGTCTTTCTATACCATCAAAAACCTTACCAATTATTCCCGGTCCTAAATAAATGCTTAAAGATTCTGAAGTACCGTACACTTCATCACCTATTTTCATTCCTGATGTTTCTTCATATACTTGAATAGTTGCTTTATCTTCTTCAATCTTAATTACTTCACCTAAAAGACCTTCTTTTCCAATGTAAACAACATCATGCATAGCAAAATCGGCATCACCTTGAGCTATCATTACTGGACCATCAATTTTTATTACTCGTTTATAACTCATCCAATGCCTCCTTTATACTATTTAAAATCGTATTATCTATATATTTGTTATCAGTCTTTACTATAATTCCTCCAATATTTTGATCTGGCAATTCATCAGAAATATATCCATACTTAGAAATAATATTAAAGAATCTATCTTTGTCATATTTAGTTACTAATATTCTTATTCCATTAGAGCCTGAAATCTCTATAGTTTTTTCTATGGTTTTAATTAAGAAATCACAATATTCATCTGAGTTTACAAAGTTTCTCATTTTATTAGATATACTTTCTAATAGAATAGACTTAATTTCTTCATTTTGCTTTATAAGTTCTTTTTTGCAATTTCCCTCTAAATTCCATAAATCAGAATTAAAACTATTTATTATTTTCTTTTCTTCATCTTCTTTTTTCTTTGCTAATTTTTCTTCGTATCTTGCCATTTCAGCATCTACTTTTGACTTGATTTCATTTTCTAAGTTCTCTTCTAATTCTTTTTTCTCATTTATAGCAATCTTTTTACAAGATGAATTAAACTCCTCTAATTTACTCTCTATACTTCTTCCCAAAATATCCTCCGACTATTTAACGACAACTAATAATATTGATTTGTTTTTCTTAATCTCATCAAATCTTTCTTTAGCAAAAGAATATACTTTCTCATTTATCATTAAAATTCCATATTCTTTTACATCGATATTTTCTACTTGTTTTAGAGTTTCTTCTTTTGTTTTTACTCTTTTGGTATCAAATCCAGCAAGTCTATATCCAACAGTTTGTTCATTATTGTCAAACAAACCAAAAACTTTCATACTTTTCTCCTAAATTTTATTCAAAATCATGATAGAAATAATTAAACCATATATTGCAATACCTTCAGCTAAACCACCGAATATAATAGTTTTACCTAATAATGATGGATTTTCGCTTATTGCTCCTACTGCACTAGAAGCAACTACTGCAACTGCTATACCTGCGCCTAAGCAAGAAAGACCTGTTGCTAAAGCTGCTGCTAGAAGTCCTAAATCATGATTTTCATCTTTACTATCACTTGCAGTTGATACTGGAGTTGTACTTACCAAAACATCTTCTGTAATTGCTGGTTTTTCAGTTTCTGCAGTTATTTTGCTATTACTATTTGCAGCATATACACTTCCTGCCATAATAATTGCAAGCACTATTGTGATTCCTAAAATCTTTAAAAAAACTTCTTTCTTCATCTGTTCTCTCCTCTTAATTAATCTCTTCTATTGATGTATATTCTTTTCCATTTCCTTCATAAAATCTGCTGAATAATTCATAGTACTCTAATCTTAAAACTTGAATACCTACTATTAATCCTTCAAGAACTATTACTATTAAATTTCCAATTATTTGAACTACTAAGCTTCCTCCTCCTGAAAACATAGTAGATAATATATTAATTGCCATACATAATCCAACATGGTTTATGGCAAATGCAGCTAATCTCACAAATGATATTGTATTACTTGTAAATGATAGTAATAATTCTACAACTTCAAATATTTTTTCTACAAAAGTTTCATGTTCTTTATTTTCTTTTCTTTTAATTACAGCTTCTATACTATTTTTAAACATAATTATTACCAAAGGTAAAATCATAGTTGCTATTATAATTCCTAAACTTACTTTTAAGTTTCCATTTATAATATACTTTATTGCAACTCCCAAAACTGATACATAAAAGATCAATCCCGCAAGTCCATTCTTGTCTAAGAATATTTTTTTAATGTCCTTTTTCCTAATTCCGTTCCTTATATTTAAAATCATTGCTAGTATAATTAAGATTGCTCCTGAAGCTATACCAATAATCATCATTGTAGTTATGTTATTCATTGGATTAGGAACAAAACCTTTTATTACATCTTCTTGTCCAAAGATTGATCCATATAGGAATCCAAAAATCATTCCAGATAATCCAAATGCTCCAACTACTGGTCCAATACTACTTTTTCTATATGACATTATTAATCCAGCTATTATTAGAACTAATCCTTGGCCTACATCTCCAAACATAAATCCAAACATCAAAAATGATGTAATAGCTACAAATAGCGTTGGATCAATTTCTCCATAGTTTGGTACTCCATACATTTTAACTAAATACTCAAATGGTTTAATTAATCTATTATTCCTTAATTTTGTAGGTGGAATATTTGTTACTTCATCATCTTCTCTTAAAACATATTCTACTTTTTCTTTTTTTAGTTTTGGAAGTAAGTCATTTAACTTTTTGATAGGGACCCATCCAATAATATAAAAAGTATTACCTTCATCATAAGCCATATATTTTTTAACTATATTTGCTCTTTCTAAAAGTAATAGCTCACTATAATAATAGTTAAGGTCATCCTTTAGTTTATCACCTAAGCCATCAAATTCTTCTTTAATTTTTTCAAGTGAATTAACTGTTTCTAGTTTATACTGATTTATAGACTCTAAAAAATCAAGTGCAGAACTATTGATTTCTTCTGGAATCCAAATTCTATCGAATTGCATTACATTTAAGAAACTATCTAACCTTTGGTTATTATCTCTAGATGTAAAGCATAAGAACCAGACATTCTCTGAGTCTCTGTCTGTTTCGTAAAGAATAAAACTATCTTTTTTCTCAGCTTTAACTAAATCTTCATAATCAACTATAGACATTTTTCCATATCTAAAATCCATATACTCTAAGTCGTATAATTGTCTTAAGTTAACATCAAGATTTTTTAAGTGTTCTATTGGTTCTACTTGAACTTCTATCTCTTGTAATTCATTTTCTTTTTCTTCTACGTACTTTTGCTTGTCATTAATATTATTACTTATCTCTGTGAGTTTTGATGAAATATCATCATAATTCATTAAAGAATCAACCTTAACTATCGTTGGTTCTATTCCAAGAGTTTTCATTATATCTTTGCAAACTTTAATTTTATCTTTTATATCAGCATTGTAAGAAAAGTATTTTAAATTCCAGCTTTTTTCGTATACTTTGATTGCATTTTCAAGTTGTATTCCACTTTGAAGTAAATAATTGATAATTATATTATCAATATTCTCAACTTTTCCAGTTATACTCAAAAGCTTCATCTTTTCAATAGCCAAGATTTTTTCCCCCTATATCACTATTTTCTTTTGTATTTCTTCAGCGCTTATTTTATATCTTATTCCCTCAATTATATTGATGATATTTTCGTTTTCAATTTCTTTAATTGAGAAATAAGATATTATGGAAGCAATATCAAAAATATTTCTTCTCATTAGTTTTTTATATCTTTTCATTAAATATTTTTTTATATTAGTATAAACATCTTCACCTACAAAAATATCTTTATAAATTGTATGTGAAAGTACTTCATTAATTTCAGAAACATCCTTTGCTTCAGAAATTTTCTTAAAATCAAGTTTATTAATTTTATATTTATTACTTACTAGATTATTTTCATCAGTTATTCCATAGTAACGTTTTATTCTATACATCCATTCAAAATTAAAAAGGTCTGTTATTTCATCTACTAGATCAGCTGTTTCTTTTGAATACTTATAAGCTTCATTATAAAGTGTCTCAAAATAAAACTTATCTAGTTTATTCTCTATTTGGAATAAATCATCATTATTTTCAAATATCATTTTAATTTTTTTATGATAAATGTTATTAATAAATTCTTCTTTAGTTTTAGCTTCATATAATTTCTTTAAATTTGGAAAAATACTTCCTACCCAATTTTCTATATATGAACTTTTGGTTTCATCCATAGTTTCTAGCATTTTCCATTTGATTTTTGCACATTTAATTGCATACTTGAGGATAAATAAATCAAATAACTCTTGATTTTTCCCTTTTAGTACAAGTTCAACTTTTTTAATATTAGTAATTATTGTTCTATCTAATACTTCTTCAATTTGAACTCTTGTACTATCTATACTTAAATCTTCTAATTCTTTATTTTTATTTTTCAAAAGTACTATTACATCTTTGATTTGAGTTTGTTTAATCAAATCTTCATAGTCTTCTTTTGTTAATCCATTAGAATACATACCTCTAATTTTAGAATTAACGGAAGGTAACATTATATTTCTTATCATCCTATACTCCTTGGATTATTTTTTTAATAATATTATCTTCAATTTCATATTGATGATTTTGAAAATTTTCTAAAATATTTTTCTTCTTCTCTTCCGTAGAAGAAATTAATTCTTTAGATTTTTCTTCAAATTTATTTTTATAATTATTTTTTAAAATATCTATTTCTTCTTTAAACCTTACGTCCCTAGAAGATTTTAATATATTAATTCTTTGATTAAAAACATCTTCTGGAGTCTTATTTTTAATATCTTTTACTAACTCTTTTGCATTTTTATCAATTTCTAATATATCTAAAATAACTTTATCCATTAATTTTTACCCTCTTCTAATATGATATCTCTAATCCGTAAGACTTTCAATTTTTTTAATAAAAAAAATAAAAAAAAATAGACTCAAAATATATTTTGAGTCTACTAAATAATAAATATCTATTAATTAACGATTTAATCCTTTATTTTTTCTTAAGAAAGCAGGAATATCTAATGAATCTGATGATTCAGTTGATGTTGGAGTTGTTGGAGTTGTTGGTCTTCTTGTTGGCCAAGATGGTATCTCAGCTTTCATCATTTCCTCATCTTTATCAAATCCTGTAGCAATAACAGTAATTTGAATTTCATCACCTAGTGTTTCATCAGTAACTGTACCAAAGATAATATTAGCTTCTGGATCAACACTTCTTTGTACAAGTTCGCAAGCTGTATTTACTTCGTGTAATCCTAAATCGTTTCCACCAGTAATATTAATAATAACAGCTTTTGCTCCCTCAATTGAAGTTTCAAGTAATGGACTTTGAATAGCTTGTTTTGTAGCATCTTCTGCTCTGTTTTCTCCAGATGCAGTTCCAATACCCATATGAGCCATTCCTCTATTTGACATTATTGTTTTAACGTCAGCGAAGTCTAAGTTGATATCTCCAGATACAGAGATTAAATCTGATATACCTTGAACACCTTGTCTTAATATATCATCAGCCATCATAAATGCTTCTTGCATTGATGTCTTTCTATCAATTACTTGTAATAACTTATCGTTTGGTATTACAACTAATGCATCAACTTTTCCCCTTAAGCTTCCTATTCCTCTTTCAGCTTGAGCTAGTCTTTTCTTTCCTTCAAAAGTGAATGGTTTTGTAACAACACCAATTGTTAATATTCCCATTTCTTTTGCTGTTCCAGCTATAATTGCAGCAGCACCTGTTCCAGTTCCACCACCCATACCAGCTGTTACGAATACCATATCGGCACCTTTCATAACTTCTGCTATTTCAGCTTTGCTTTCTTCAGCTGCTTGCATTCCTATATCAGGATTTGCTCCAGCTCCTAAGCCTCTAGTTAATTTTTCTCCAATTTGTATTTTTGATTGTGCTTTAGATTTTTCTAAAGCTTGTCTGTCAGTGTTAACTGCGACAAATTCAACATTTGCAATACCAGCTTCAATCATTCTGTTTACTGCATTGTTTCCTGCTCCACCTACACCAATAACTTTAATTGTTGCTGTTCCGTCCATCATGTAGTTTAAATCATCATTATTATCAATTATCATTTAGGTACATCCTCCTTCAATTAATTCGATTTATCATTTATTTAAAATTAAAAACAATTTTATGAATAGAAAAAGTCTTTTACTTTCTCTAAGATATTTTTAAGTATATTTCTTTCTGTCTTAACATCAATATTATTTGAAACTGATTTAGCATAAGGTCTAGCTGCTATATATCTTACCAAAGAATATGCTACTCTATATGTACTCTTAACAGAAGTAACTAATCTACCAGTAGAATTCTTTACAGGTATATTTAAAATAATTTTTCCTGCTATATCACTCTTACTGATATTAGTAATACCTTCACCTGTTAGAATTACATTATTAATAGTATTCTTATTGATTCCTTTTGAAGTAATATCTTTATTTACTAATGTAAATATTTCCTCTACTCTAGCTTCAATAATTTCTATTAACTCTGAACTCTTAATAGTTACATTCTTAAGATCAGCGTCTTTGCATGTATTTAAAATAATATTATTATCGTTATCGATATATGATTTTAATGCTAAACCATATTGTCTCTTCAATTTATCTGCTTCTTCATGTGAAATACCTAAAACATAAGATATATCACTTGTTATATTATTACCACCTAAAGTAATCGTATTTGAATAAATAAATGAAGAGCCATTAAATACACCTATTTCTGTATTTCCTGCTCCAACATCTAAAATCATAACATTATCTTGCAATTCATTAGTATCTAATACTAAATTTCTTTCTGCAAGTGATATTGGTACTATACCATCTATATCTAGCCCAGCTTTCTTGAAAACTGATGTTAGTTGTCTAACATATTCTTTATCTCCAAGTATTACTTGAGCTGTTACTGTAAAGTTTGAGCTAAACTTACCAACAGGATCTTCGACAGCTTTACCATCTTCAAGAATAAACTTATCTGGAACTATATCAATAAATACTTTGTCATCTGGTATATCTATTTTTCTAACTTGTATTATTGCTGAAGAAACATCATTTAATGAAATGCCAGCAAATTTATCTTTTGCATCTTTTACGATACTGTTTTGGACAATTGTTACGTACTTACCAGGAATTGTTGTATATACTGAATTGATTTTGAAATTTGAATAATCTTCAGCTTCTTTGATAGATTTAGCTATAGCTGAACTTAATTCGTCTTCATCAACAATTACACCTTTTTTAATCGCAGAACATTTTGCACTTGTCATGCAAATGCTTTCAATCTGGTTAAAATTAGTAACTTCGCCAACAAATGTACTAACTTTGGAAGTTCCAATATCGATACCAACTATTATGTCTCCTATTGCCAAAGTTAACTCTCCCTCCATATATAATATTCAAAATTAACTAATCTGTGATAAGAATATTACATTTTTGGTAAAAAGTCAAGAATAATTGATATATTTTTGTAATTAAAATGTAATATTTTTAACATTTTTTGAGATTCTAAAAACCGAATAATAGTTTATGAATAATTCGACTTAAAAACGATTATTATTTTTGGTTCAAAACAAAAGCACCAACCCTTTCAGATTGGTGCTCAATCACTATCTTAAATAGTTCTATTCAGTAGTGTTTGAATCAGTTTCGTTTTCTTTCTTTTCTTTTAATGAAGCAATCTTATTTGACCATACTTCTACATAATATCTACGAATTATTGCTAAGTTTGTGAACATTCTTCCTACGAATACTACTATTGCTGCTAAATAAATATCAACATTAAGCTTATTTCCAAGGATTGTAAGTAATATTGAAAGAATTGCGTTTCCAAAGAAACCTGTTAAGAAAATCTTTATATCAAAATTCTTTTTAATTACTGATGCTATTCCACCAAATACAGAATCAAGTGCTGCAATAATTGCTATTGAAAGGTAACTTGAATATGTATATGAGATTACCGGAGCATGCATTCCTAATATTGCTCCTAGTAAACATCCTAAAATAATACCAAAATAAACCATTAATCATTATCCTCCACTTCTTTAGAATAATCCATCTTTATTTCTTCTTTATAACTATCAATTAATATATCATCTTTTAACACATAATCAATAGCTTTTTCTGCTGCTTTTATGCTATCAATATAACCACCTTTGATTATAATAGCACTCTCTAAGTATTTTTTATCACCTATTGCTTTTACAACATAAGGACTAGATAATTTTCTACTATTTACTAATATTAGTCTATTATTAACTGAAACTATATCAGAATTTGTTACTATTCTTTCATCATTAATTGAGATAGCTTCTGCACCTGCAGACTTTAATTCATTTACTAATTTTAATAGATCTAAGCTTTCTATTAATTTGTCTTCACTATCTGAAAGTGTTATTTCTATACCTTGTCCTGTAACCTTAGTATATCCTAAAAACCTTTCATAATCTTTAATTTCATTATTGATTACATCTGAAGTATTTTGTGAAGAATTTAATTGTGTTTCATATTCTGCAATTTTATTCTTTGTATCATCTACTTTTTCTTGTACTTCATCATATTTTGCTTTCCATGATGTAAGCTCAGTTCTAAGTTCTGCTTCCCTCATTGTCTCTATTGCTGTAATATCAGTTTGTTCTACTGTTTTAAACTGAGTAAACATGATTGCCACTAATACAAATGATACTAGTCCAAGAATAATTGATAATGCCATTTTCGTTTTCATGTATTACCTCCTATTCTACAACTGAAGCGTAATCTGATTTATATACGCCAGTGTATTTTGGTACTATTATTGTATCTTTTTCAACTTGATCTATTTTAACCTTAATACCATCTCTTTTTAAATATGTAATATAACTACCAGGCATTGTTAATGAGCCATATAGTTGAGAAGTATTTCCTATTGCTTTAAATACAAATGGTGCACCAACTTTCTCTCCATTTATTTGGATTACATTTCCTATGCAAGTAATGCTTGTTCTACTAACAATTCTATGATCATTTATAGAAATAGCTTCTGCACCACAATTTCTTAAAGCATTAAGTACTTCTAGTAAATCTCCATCATGAACTACAGATTGATATGAATCTCCTAAAATTGACATGCTGTCTGCATCATCAATTGTTATTATTAGCCCTGGTCCCTTTAGATCGGTATTTCCTAATAATTTGTTATATTCACTTAAAGTCTCTTTGTTCTTTTCAGAAGAACTATTTCTTCTTACTGCTTCATTTCTAAGGTCTTCTAGTTCTTGTTGAACTATTTTTAAATCTTCTGTAGCGATATCGTATTTTTCTTTCATTCTTAATACGTTATCTCTTAGTTCATTTTCTGTTTTTGTTTTAGCTACACCTGTATAACTACTATTTACAGTATTAATTTGTATAAAGATACCCATAACTAGCAGTGCACACATTATGCCTAAAACAATGGCAATTTGTTTACGATTCATCTTAAATCCTTTCTATACAGCTACACTTTCTCTAAATCTAGCGTTTTCTCTATTTAAGTCCATATTTACAAAAACTTCGCCGTTTTTACCTTTTTGGTTTTCAACAATTACTTTCATTGTTCCTATTTTAGTGTTCAAATTACTATCGTTACCTAGATAAACAACTTTTCCTTCTCCATCTAAGTATAGTATATAATTATCACTATCTGAAATGTCGATTTTAGTAATCATATCAATTACTTCATTACTCTCTGCTACATTAATAATCTCATTTGCAGCATCCATTTTTACTAAGTCTTCAACATCCAATCTCATTCCACCACTTGCATTACTTAAATCTGTTTTAAATCCTAGCAAAATTGGAATTTGAAGTGGTTCCATTGCGACTTCTAGTATATATCCTTGTGAAGATATATATGCAAAGCTATCTCCAATTTGAACCATATATTTTGGAACATTTTCTTTTATAGTTATTTCTACTGTATTAGGAAACTTTCTTTTAATTACAGCAGAATCATAATATGTATTTGATTTAAAATTTCTTTTAGCTCTAATCTTATTTATAAAAAACAAATTATCATCTATCTTAATATTAGACATATTTATAATGCTTTCTGTAGACATACGATTATTGCCTACTACTTCAATGTTCTTTATATTAAATAAACCAGAAAATACAAGTGCTATGCATATTAAAATGATTACTATCAAAACACATTTAATAATAAATCCAACGCTCTTTTTTGGTTTTTCTTCTTCATAGTCTGGATCTAGTAGTTTCTTTAATTTTTCATCATTTTTCTTTTGCCTTTTTCTTGCAGCTTCTAGTTTATCCTTAGTGCTTCTTTCTTTTTTTGTACCTTTTTGCAAAAATTACTTCACCTCTTTTAAAAAGCTAATTTTTGTTATTTTTGTCTCTTGTCTTTTGCACAATTTATTCTATCATATATAGTCTTAAAATTCTAGTATTGATACTCATTTTAAGATACTATTTTTCCATCTAGATATTCGTTTGCATGTCTACGAACAACCTCTAACTCCTCTATACATTCACTATTCATTTTTTCAAAGTTATCTAAAATAAGATTTATAGTATTATCACCTTTAAGTTTTTTAAATGTGTATTCATAATTAATATCATATAAAAAGCCTATTGTATTGATTGCTATATCAATCATAGTTTTATGAATTCCGAGATTTCTTGGTATTTGTTTATTGTTTAAGAAAGCATCATATACCTCTTTTGTTATCATATTTGTAGTTTGGTATTTTTCACCAATCATATCTCGTACCCAATCTTCATTTACATATAGTTCTAACAAATCAAGCTTATCAGCATCTCTTATTATCTTTGAAAATAATAGTTCTTCCTCATCGGTAATATCATCAATTGAAAATCTATTATGATTAATAATTGCTTTTCTTATCAAATCATCATATTTATCTTCTTCAATAAAGTCTCTTATTTTATTTTCTTCAAATAATACTCTACAACCTTCTATTGCATGATCTAGTTTCTTATCAGAAAAACTTCCTACTATCTTTAATTGATTAAATCTTCCTATATCATGTAGTAAACCTATTAATGTGGCAAGTTCTACCCCATCAGCATCTAATCCAATAGTTTCTGCTATTTCTTTGGATTTTCTTTCTACTCTATATGTATGTTCTATCTTCCTTACTACTTTAATGCTTGGTTCAAATCCTTGTACATATTCTTTAAAAACTTCTTCAGCTTTTGTGATATCTATCATATTATCTCCTAATTACTAATTTATTAAATTTTGAATTAATGTAATTTTCTAATTTTTCCATGAAAACTGGCGATTCTATTTCCTTTTTGGCTACCATATCTAACCCCTTTTCCCAACTAGCAGTTAATTCTGGATTAAGCATATCCGGAATAGAATTTTTTACTATATCATATATTTTCTCGCCTATATCTGTTGGCGTAATTATCTGTGTCTTACTATTTATATTAATGTAATTAATTCTTTCTAACTTCTTTATTATTTCTGCTCTAGTTGCACTAGTACCAATACCAGCACCCTTTATTTGCTCTCTTAATTCTTCATCTTCTATAAGCTTTCCTGCATTTTCCATAGCAAGAATCATAGTACCTGATTTATATCTTGTTGGAGGAGTTGTCTCTCCTTCTTTTAGCTCATATTGCTGCACGCTTATTTTCTGTCCCTTTTTAAGGTTCTTAAGTATATCCATATTATCAGTTTCTTCATCCTCTTGATTCTTATTCTTAAGAACTTCTAAATAGCCTATTGTTGTACACACTTTTTGAGAAGCATTAAACTCTTCTGTATCAACTGTACATACTACATTTAGTTTATTAAACTCTGCAGCAGGATAAAAAATAGCGATAAATCTTTTTACTATTAGTTTGTATATCTCTTTATTTAAATCACTTAACTTATCATAGTTTTCAAATCCTTGACCAGTTGGTATTATTGCATAGTGATCCGTTATTTTACTATCATTAACGTACTTAGTCTTAACTAAGTTAGTAAAGTATTTTTCATCTACCATCTTCTTTATATATCCATGTATTTCTTCATCATTAAATGATTTATAAAGTCCATTTAAATTTTTACCTATTTCTTTTGCTATAGCTGTTGAAAGTACCCTTGCATCCGTTCTAGGATACGTTACAAGCTTTTTTTCATATAGTTCTTGTATAATCTCTAGGGTTTGATCTGGCTTTAATTTAAACCTATTTGTGCACTCATTTTGTATTTCAGCTAAGTTAAATAAAAGAGGAGCATTTTCTTTTACTTTAGACTTCTTAAGTTCTGTTATAACTCCATCTTTACCAGCTAAATAGCTTACTAAATCTTTAGCATCTTCCTCCTTTAAAAAGCCATTTTCATTATATAATTTTGGACTTTCAAAGTAACGAGATTTTTCTTGAACTTTCCATTCAGCTTTGAAATTACTCTTTTCATCTCCAAAAGTGCCTATAATTTTGTAGTATTTTGTTTTCTTAAAGTCTCTTATTTCTCTTTCTCTAGATACTACCATTCCAAGAACGCAAGTCATAACTCTACCAATTGATATTGATATTTTTTCTTGGTTTAATTCTTTTGCTGCTCTTCTACCAAATATTAATGTAAGAAGTCTTGAAAAGTTTATACCTATCAAATAATCCTCTTTAGCTCTTAGATAAGCAGAATCAGATAAGCTATCATAATAAGAAAGATCTTTAGCTTCTTTTATACCACGAAGTATTTCTTCTTCTGTTTGTGAATCAATCCATACTCTTTTTATAACAGCTTTTGGATTTGGTTTAGCCATCATAAATACAAGTCTTTGAATGTATTCTCCTTCACGTCCAGAGTCACCTGCATTATAGATAACTTCAACATCCTCCCTTTGAAGTAATGATTGAACTACATTAAACTGTTTCTCAACTGCAGGAATTAATTCATACTTATATTCTTTAGGCATAAAAGGTAATGTATCTAAAGACCATAATTTTAATTTCTCATCATAAGCTTCAGGATAACTCATAGTTACTAAATGACCAACACACCATGTAATTATCCATTCTCCAGATTCTATATAACCATTTTTTCTTGTCGTATTCAATTTAAGTGCCTTCGCAAATTCAGTTGCGACAGAAGGCTTTTCCGTTATAATTAATTTCATCTATCCTGTATCCTTTTTTGCTATCTAGATTATATAAAACAATGTTTTCAAAGTAAAGAATTAAACGCAAAAAAATACAGGTAAGCATAACTCACCTGTAATTTTTATATAAACGTTCTTATTATCTTATTTCATTATCGATTTTCTCGAATTTAATATAGAATATAAATGCAACTACAACAGCAGCTATTAATATGTAAGAAATTGTATCATCGATACCTGTATAAGGAACATCTCCATCAGCTGTATTAGTTGTGTTTGTTCCTGAGTATGATGAATAATTTGATGTATTATTAGTTGTATTGTTTGTTGTATTCTTTACTGCATTATTTGTTGTGTTATTAGCAGTTGTTGATCCTTGTGATTGATTTGTTGGTGATATTATAATACCATTTGATGCTGTATTACTTGCAGTATTTCCAGCTGTATTAGCTGTAGTATTTGTATCAGCAGCTCCTGCTGGTGTAATTGTAACTGTAGTAGAAACATCAGATGCTGTAATATCATCTTGGCTGTTTGAAGCAACTATACTTGTAAAGTTAATTGATCCTTTTGTAGCTTCTTTTACTGATTTTAAATCTTCTGCTGATTTAACTTTGAACATTATTTGTGCTATTTCTTCATCAGCTTTTACGAATTTACCTTTTGATAAAGTAATTTTTCCATTTTCTGATGAGTAGTTAGCTGTCCAATCATTGATTCCAGATACGCTAGAAGTTGTTACAGCGTCAAATAATTTTGAATCATATTTTAAGAAACCACTAACTGTATTGATACCATTTGTACCAACATCTAAATTTGTAACTTTAATAGTTACTGTAAAATCTTGTCCTGGTGTAAGTGATGTGCTACTTGGTGTCATAACAGCTGAAAATGAATAAGCATTAACAACTTGAACAAGTGCTATCATAACAACAGCAAACATAATAAAAACTTTTAATAATCTTTTCATATTCATGAGTAAACCCTCTCCTTTCCTTAAGTATAACTTTTATACTAATAAAAATCAAGTTATATTTTGATTAATAAATAGTTACAATTTTATTACATTATTCGCCTATACTAGAGTATATTACTACTAATTGAGACACATCAGTAAGAGTAATTTTGTTATCAATATTTAAGTCAGCTGCTTCTAAAGGAGCACCACTTAATCTATATCCTGTAACTTCATTATATTCTAGTATCATCTTTGAAAAGTCTGTCAAAGAAATGACACCATCACAATTTAAGTCACCTCTTACAATTAATGTGTATACGTCTCCGTTATCTAGTACTATTTTCATGCCTGTTGAGACATAATTAACATAATCATTTTCTATTATAACACGGTCATCCTTATTTTTCAAGGAAAAATTGATATTTGTGTCAATATTTTTAATAAAATCTGATATTTTTGTATTTCTTTCTATCTTTCTTATAAGCATTTTGCTATCATCTTGTACGTAATTATTTACTCTAAAATATTCCATTTCAATTGGATCATCAGGATCTGGAACAATTGGAATGTCAGGATCTGGTTCAATTGGAATGTCTGGATCCGGATCTATCGGAATATCTGGATCTGGTTCAATTGGAATATCTGGATCCGGATTAATTGGATCATCAGGATCTGGAACAATTGGAATGTCTGGATCCGGATCAACTGGAATATCTGGGTTTGATTCACCTGTCTTAGTAAATACTTTTACACAAAAGTCTGAGTTTTCTGTATTAATACCAGATATATCTTCATCATTTAATAATGACCAATTTCTACCATCAAATGACATATAACTGTTTCTTGAAGATCTTACATCAGAAAACATTGATCCTGCATAAGATGATTCAACTGCAACAGTAAATTTATTATTTGTTGAAGTTTGTTTAATAACAACACCAAAGCTATCTCCACTTATTTCGATATCATTAATATCAATTTTGTGGTATCCTGGAGCTAAAACTCCATTAGAAGATCCAACAAATGTTAATGTATCTGTATTTAAGTTATCATTGCTTGGGTTGATATAAACTTCAAAACTTACATAGTCTTGTAATGAAACACCAACATGAGTTATTGTTTCTTTTTCACTACCATTCTTTGTATATTTTAGGCCATAATATCCAACTCTTGTATCTGGAGCTGTTATTTTGAAAGCACCACCACAGAAATCACTTTGGTAGATGTTATCGTAATCAATCATTTTTGTAGATTCAATTGCATAAGTATCTGACTCTACTAAAACATCTTCGTATGAAATGTAGTATGTACCACTATTTTGAACTCCTGTACCATAAGAGTTTAAGCAGATATAAGCACCATCTGTACTAGGTCTATATGTTGAGTTAAAGTTATTTCTAGAATAATTATCATCCCAACCTATAATTGTTATGGCGTGGTCTCTTTTTATTGATGGATTATTACAGAAGTATGCACCTGAGCCTGTTGCATCAGATGGATCAGAATAGTATCTTAATTCGTTAGCAGCTGTTGTTGTAACAACACCACCATATTTAACGACACATTCTTTAATATATCTTCTTGCACTATTTAAACCATCTTGAGTATATTCATTTCCTGCAGCATCATAGTATCTAACTCCATTTGAATCAAATTGTTTTAAAATTTGAGGTAGAATTAAATATCCTGTTGCTTCTCTTTCTGCAGGTATATCTATATCACTTAAATTTATTTGGCTTGTGTTATTTTCAAAAGGCATTTTATTTTCAGATACAGCACCTGTACCATTAGTTAAATATGCCAAACCAATTAGTGAGACACCACCTTCAGAAGGACTTCTATTATAACCTTTTGGATTTACACCGTCTCTAAATCTTTTAACAGTTGCATAGTCCATGTGTCTTTCTGAATAGTTTGTTTCTATGTTTTCATACAAGTAAGTATTATTTTCAAAACATGTTAATAAACTGAATGCCCAACATTCAGCTGTATTCATTTGGTTCTTTACTCTTACAGGAATATGATCCATAACGTTATATGTTGAACCTTCTGCATACCCTTTTACAGTATCAAGTTTCAAAATTGAATCATTTAACAATGTACCAATTTGGTTTATTGAAGCCTCTTGAGACTCTAAATAACCTTCTGGCATAACATTTGAACTTGCAAATGGCATGTTAGATACTGTTCTATCTTCACTATTTGCCCATTCAATGTAGCTTTTTGAGTATTCAACTTCGAACTCTGATTTTACAGAACTCTCAGCATAAGAACTATTACACATGATAATACCTGCAAGCATAGTACCAACACATATACTTACAACCTTCTTACCAAGTTTAAATTTTCTCATAGATTCACTCGCTTTCTAAGATATATTTAACTTATGGTTTTATTATAGTAGCTTTTTTTAGTAAAATCAAGTCCTGTTTCACTATTTTCAATGGTTTCGAGCGTTTTTTGTTAAATATCATACTAGGGAAAATAAGACTTTAACGACTATTGTCTTTTAATATTAAGTTTTCGTTACATCAGTGTTTTTAGGCTATTCAGGGTGTTTGTAACATTTTTGTAACATTTTCTTAACACTACTGATATAACTTTTACAGGTGTTTTGTTGTATAATTATAGAAGATAGAATTCATAAGGAGAAAAAATGGGAATTAGTTCTGTACTTAAGAAAGAAGGCATCAATATAATTGGTGAATTAAATACTCTAGACGTAAATAAAATTGCATCTCTAATATCAGAAAAAATTTGTACTGCATTTCCTGAATACAACTTAAATCAAAGTGATTTGTTTGTTGCAATTGCTAGACTTAATATGTATGTTGCAGAAATGCCTAATGATACTATTGGTGCAAAATACTACTACAAAACAAGTTCTATCTATTTCAACAAAAATATGGATATAAATAAACTAAACACTTTATCTTTACACGAGTGTATTCATTATATTCAAGAAAAAGTAGATAAACGTGGAAGATTAAGAAGACTTGGCTTATATCAATTAGGAAAACCTGGTGAAGCTATAAACGAAGCATCTGTTCAATTAATGGCTTCAGTAGCTAATGGTTGTAAAGAAGAAGAAGTTAAATACTATAACATGAATATAAGCACAAGAAGTCCTGATTTCTATCCTTTAGAAACAGCTCTTCTTAAAGAATTAATATACTTTACAGGTCCTTATCCTCTATTCCATAGCACTTTGTATAGTAATAATGTATTTAAAAATACATTCATTTCAAAATCTTCAAAAGAAACATACAACAAGATAGTTAATAACTTTGACCTACTAATGCAATATCAAGAAAAATTAAATGAAGAGACTTACAAATTATATGGATTTGATAATGATAGTTTAGCGAAAGTAAAGAGAATCAACGATAATATCGCTTCTTTAAAAGAAATAATAGTTGAAAAAACTTTTGATATACAAAATACAATAATTGAAGAATGCTTTAATAAAGCTTTTGACAATATAAAAACAACTGCTGATATATCTAATTTCCAAGCTGATTTATATAATTTTCATTCAGTTATAATTACAGCAGACAACTATTCATTCTATGTTGATTATTATAAAAAGATGATTAAAAAACTTAGAGAAAAGAAAAAATTCATTGAACAATATGGTCCTATACCAGTTATCGCTAATAACACTTCAACTGATTTATACTTTGTAGAAGAAAACACTTATGGATTTAGTTTCTTTAAGACATTCTTCTCAAAACTCAACTTAGTATTTGAAGATAGATTTAGATCAAGAGAATATTAAAAAAAGATCGAAAGAAATAAACTTTCGATCTTTTTATTTATAATTTAATTATTGCTGTACCTCTTTTAAAGTTCTCCCCTTCTGCTCTTGCAGAATGAACTTCCTCTTGCTCGCAAACACTACATATCTCACTATCTATAATGTTTTTTTCTAATACTTTACATTCTAGTAATAGTTTTTTAGTTATTTGAACCAAATCGATATAATATTTTTGCTTTCCATCAACAATATCACCTTTAAAGATTATATCTTCTAAGTTAAAGTAGTTAAATATTCCTTCGCATAGTTCTTTTATGTCCTCATCTACTTCGAAGTGGTCTTTTCTAATTGATGGACAAATATATACTTGAATATCTGATGGATTACACTTATATGCATCTATCATTTTCTGGACGGTTTTTAATGCTATCTTTTTGAATGTTCCTTTCCAACCAGAATGTACATCTCCTATTACTTTCTTAACCGGATCGTAAAAGAAAAGAAGTATGCAATCAGCATTTTTTGATGATAAAGTTATGTTTTCTCTATTTGTTAAAAGGCCATCTACTTCATCTAGTTCACTAGTATCTATTACTTTATCTATACATCTTACTACATCAGTATGTTTTTGAACTGGTTCTACTAAGGTATCCCTTTCTATTCCCAATTCTTCAAAAAGCATGTCATAACTTAAGTCATGATTTGGTCTTCCAAAGCTAAAATCCAAATCATCTTTTTTTAATGCATATGCATGTACAACACCTTGTTTACGTAGTTTTTTGAAGATTAAGTAATTAGCTTTTTCTCCATTTACTACTTCAACTTCGTTTTTATTATAATTTATCATTTATTCATCCTCTTCCCTTAAAGATTCTAAAATATTCTTTTTGTTATATTTCTTTATCATGTTGTAGCTATTATCCTTAATACTTGTATTAAACATACATATTGGTTTATATACACAATAATCACATCCTGTTTGTTTTTTATAGTAGTATGGATATGCATCTATTTTTCCGCCCAAGATTTCATTTGATATTTCCTTAATAACACTTCTTACTTTTTTATTTAAATTATTAAGTTGCTTGCTATCAAGCAAATAATTAGATTCTGATAGATCACCATCTTTCTTAAGCTTAACTGGAATAATATCAGAAGATTCTCCTTCTGAAAGCTTATTATCCATCATCTTAACTACATTTATATCTGCAAGTATTATTCCCTTCATCTTGAAGTTTTGTTTAATCTGATTTTTAATCTCTTCTTCAGAAAGTCTATTTGATTGACTATTAATTGCTTTATCAACTAATGGTAAATACAGAATTCCTGCTTCTACAAAATCGTTTTGAGAAAGCATAGCATCCATATAAGTAATAAGCTGAATTTGCATTCCTGCGTAGACTTTATTGTAATCAATATCCTTAACAGATGACTTATAATCAATAATTCTTATATAAGAGTCATTGCCATATTTTGCTATATCAACTCTATCTATTTTTCCATAAAGTTCAATTGTTCTGTCGTCATCTAGTTCATATTTTACTGGTTTAAATGAAACCTCATGTCCCATTACTTTAAAGTCACTATATTTAAGAGTATAAACAATATATTTAATAGATTCAGTTACTAACTTCTTAAGTCTTTTTGTTAGCATTCTATATTTAGATGAATATACTAAAGAATAGTATCTAGAACTTGATAAAATACTTGTTATTATCTCTTCTACTATATCCTCTATTTCTTTATCAGAAATTGTTTTAACATCTAAATTTAAATCGTCTATCTTTTCAAAGAACTTATCTGTTACCTCATGCATAAATGATCCTGTATCTACAGGTTTTACTCTAAGTTCTTCTTTTTCATCTATTTTTAGTCCATAAAGCATATGGAATGAGAATGGACAACTTCTATATTTTTCAAGTCTTGATATTGTTGTATTTAATTGATTTGAATATAGTTTTCTAATGTTTTCTTTATTTAATACTTCTGCCTTATTTGAATAGTATATACCAGATACTGCTTTTTTAAACTTCTTCTTACTGTTTGTATAATAGTATAAAAGTAACTCTTTCCACTCTTCAGGTAGTTCTTTTCCTGTGTCTAATGATTTTTTATACATATCTAGCGCTTCATCAAAGCTTGCCTCTTCAGAAGTTATTTTATAATTTGTTTCAATTACATCACTTTCTTCTTTTAGGTTTATAAACATCCTTTTAACCTTTTTAAGAAGCATAGACATTCTTATACTTTTTCCTTCTCTATCTGCAATAGAATAAGATAAATATAACTTGTCTGATGGAAGAGCAAATACTCTATAATAATTGAACTGTGTAGAATATAGGTTATCTATAGAATCTTTTGCAAGTTCTATTCCCTTTTCTTTAAGTTCTTCTCTATTTGCATCATTAAAGAATCCTTCAGATGCAATTTGTGCAGGGAATATTCCATCATTTAATCCAATTAAAAATAATACTTTAACATCATCATTTCTACTTCTTAAAGTATCAGTGTAAGTAACTTCATCTTGATACATTGGAATAATTCCAATATCTGCACTTCTAAATCCTATTCTAAGTAAGTCTGCATATTTTTCGAATGATACTACATCATCTCCAAATAGCATAACCATTTCTTCTAGTATTTCTATAAATAATTTATAACTTGTGTTATATTCATTACTTACGTCTAATGAGTTATACTCATTTAACTTGTTGTTTAAATTATTATTAATATTATTATCAATTAAAAACTTATATAGTCCCTCTGATATATCTTTTACAGTCTTTAATCTTGTAAAAGAATCTTTAAATCCTAAAAGTGGTCCTATTATTTTCTTTCTTAATTCTTCTAGTTTAAGTTGTTTGTCATTTACTTCTTCATATGAAAATTCTTGATACCATTTATTACCTCTTATGTCCCACTTTCTAATGTAATTTTCAAGAGTATAAATATCTTCATATTCAACATCAATAAGTCCTGTCTTTAAGTAATTAAATACTGTGTCATATGAGAAACTCTCTTTAAAAACATCAAAAATGGAAAGTACATACCTTATAAGTATATTTTGATTAATATCTTTCTTATCATCGATAAAAACTGGTATGTTGTACTTACTTAGTATTACTTTTACATCCTGAGCGTACAAATCTGAGTCTTCGCAAATAATTGCTATATCTTTGTATCTGTATCCTTTTTCATGTACTAATTCATAAATATTCTTAGCTGCATTTTCAATTTCTGTATATGGATTAGAAGCTAAGAATAATTTAATATCATTTACTTCATTTAAATATTTCTTTGAAGTAAAAAATAGATTTTCTTCTATAAATTCTAATTCCTTGCTATTGTACTTATGAATTGTATCTAAGCACACCTCTTCCACATCATAGTTTAGTTCATGAGATATCTCTATTAATTTATTTGCAAATACTTTATTAAAATAAAAAATATCTGTCTCTCTATTTGTAGTATTTAAGTTATCTGTTGGAATTGCAATTGTAATTCCTAAAGACTTCTTAAGAAGTGCTCTAAATACATCAAATTCTTGCTTTGTAAAGCCTAAGAATTCATCCATGTATATATAAGAATTATCAAACATATTTGATTTTTCAATGTTCTTACTTAAAATGCCAAGCAAATCATCTTCATCTACATATTTCTCTGAAATCATTTCAGTATATCTGCTATATAGATTAATTGCATCGTCTACTTTAAGCTTAGTATTAATATCACTAAAGTCTAAGCTTTTTAAATTTTCAATACTAACACTATGTTGCTTAAACTCTGTAAAAAGTCTTCCTATGATATCAACATTCTTATCTGACTTACCTAAGTAGTTTAAAGAATCTTTCATTTCTGAAAGTAAAGAATAAATAAGCATACTCTTTCCTGTTTTAGAAAGATGTACATCTGTTGCTCCACCAACTTCTTTTGAAAGTCTATAAGCCATTCTACTTAAAGTTAGAACTTCAACGTTTATCAAAGACTTCTTACCTAAAGCTTCAAATAAGTGTTTTTCACATGTTAAATTATATTGTTCTGGAACTATAACAAATACCTTATTAGTCTTCATTTTTTCTTTTATGTCGTCATATAGATATTTGCTCTTTCCAGAACCAGTTTTACCATAAACAATTTTGAATTTCATTTATACTTCCTTAATAATTAGATACTGATAAAGTAGGATATTGGAATGCAAAATAATCTCCTACTATCTTTCCTGTTTCTGTATGATCATTGAACAAAGTATTTGATCCAACTAAGAAATATTTTGTTGATATTGAACGTTGTTTTCCTCCGCCAATAATAACTGGATCATCCCATGTAGTATCAACAGCATACCATTGTCCATCAACTTTAACATAGTTCCATGCATGGCTTTCAGTTTGTCCACTACTATTAATACCTGTACCACAAACCATAATACATGGTATATTCATTTCATCTAAGATATATTTAAATGCTCTAGCATATCCTTCACATACACATATACCACTAGTTAATGTTCCATAAACATTGTGGTTGTTGCCATTTACATCTTGCCTGTCATACTCGCAATGATTTACTAAAAAGTCATGAACATATTTGATTCTATCTCTTACATTCTCATATTTCATAGCTTCAGAAGCAACTTGGTGTTTTACATTTTCAATCTCTGCTATTGCGGCATCTACTTGAGCTTCTGTACTAAAGTCTGCTGACAAATAGCTTTCATTATCTGCAGCACCTATTTTTACTCTATATTCTTCGCCTCTAAACTTGTATGTTGTAGTTTCTGTTTGAAGATAGAATTTCTTAACATCAATATAGAATATTTCTGGATTATCAAATGATAAAGCGTTAATTGCAAGTTGATATGAGCTATTTAATTTATCTACTCCACCTTCTTCGTGTAAAAGCTTATCAAACTCCATATCATAATCTACAACGAATGTACCTGTTTTTAAGCGTTCTCTGTTATTGTATAAAGCTGTATAGAACATTTTAGCATAGCTATCAAGTTGATTATAATAAAAATCATCTGTCTTTCCTTCATTTAGTGACTCTGCAACTTTTTCCATATCTGCTTCTGATGCAGTTTGGATTTGAGCTTCTGCTAATTCTTGTCTCTTTTGTTCGTAGTCCTCAAATATTTTCTTTACTTCATCTTCTGTCATATTTGTAGTTGTTTCATCTCTATGAACTACTTTAATGTTGTTACTAATATATTCTTCATCGTTTGTATTAGTATTCTCAGTTATTTCAGATGAGACTTTCTTACTAATACGACTTATTATACTATATTTTTCTGGTACATCTATAATGTCAAATAGATCTAGAAACACAAATAATGTAAAACAAAATAATATAAATACAAATATTAAGCCTACTAGACTAACTCCACGTTTTTTCATAATTCCTACTTTTCTTCCCTTCTCCAATAAAACAAGTATTGTTGTGCTAAACCTGCTTTATCTTTGAAATTTTCTTTTGCAAATTTTTCTATTTCTTTTTTACTTAATTTTTCTTCATCATCATACTTAAAGTATAAATCATTCAT
This sequence comes from Clostridia bacterium, assembly GCA_017528085.1. Taxonomy (GTDB): domain Bacteria; phylum Bacillota; class Clostridia; order TANB77; family CAG-508; genus Scatovivens. The sequence goes on from JAFXPH010000015.1 coordinate 43,832, forward strand.
TACTCTTCTCACCCAAACATCAATTGGAAAGGAATCATACCTTTTAAGTGCAAATAGCATTATGCAATTTGCAACTTTAGGTCCAACACCATCTAACTTTAACAAAGTATTTTCAATTTCTTTAGTATCATTTAATGTTTTTAACTTTTCTAAATTAAATACTCCATCATTAATCATTTTTGTTGTATTAAAAATTCTAATATCTCTAAAACCTAGTCCTGTTTTTCTTAAATCTTCAACACTAGCTTTCCCTAGTTCCTTTGGTGTTGGAAAAGAATAATATTTTTTATTATTAAATATTATTTCCTTCCCATATTGTTTAGATAAAGTATTAATAATCTTTTTTATTCTAGGAATATTATTATTTGCTGAAATAATAAATGATATTATTGTCTCCCATAAATCTTGATTTAAAATTCTAATACCATCGCCAAACTCTACGGCATTGGCAAGATTAGAATCAATCTTGCTTAATTCATTTTTTATTTTTTTATAATCTGTTTTTAAATCAAAATAATCTTCAATTAATTCTTTTAAATCTCTATCACTTACACCTTTAAATGTAACTGTTTTTCCATCTTTTTTGACATTAACAACTGAATTATTAAAAACGCCTGTATATGATTTGTCTTCCTCTATATCCCAACGGAAACACTGACCACATTCAAAAATGTCTTTTAATTCGAAAGAATTATCTATATTAATTTTTATTAATTGCTCTTTCATACACTACCCCTAGTTTGATAATATTTTATTATATTTAAGTATAGAATACAACAAAAAAAGAAAAGAGATTTTTCTCTTTTCTTTCCTATTTAATATTCTTTTTCTTTTTCTCTTCTATATTTTCATTATCATCTGCAAAATCTTTATATTCCTTAGAAACCCTAACATCTATTTTATCAACTACTTGTTTAATATCTTGTTTAATAACAACATTAATATCATATAAGTTTTCTAATTTTTCTATATTTTGTCTTTTATATCCCACAACATTATTAATGTTTTGTGGATTAACTACTATTTCAATTTCTTTTGCTTTAACATTTGCTTTTTTAATTCTATCTAAAATAGTATCATAGTATATTGCAGACTCTACAAGTTGTCTAAATGTTTCGTGATATGGACCAGCTACTACTTCACTATTTTCATTCTTTGGATCTGAAATAGAGTCTGTATTTTGAAGACCAATTCTAATTACTTTTATTTTATGCTTACTAAATAAATAAGAAAGTTCCTTACATCTTTCAACTGCCTGGTCTACAGTAAGTGGTTCATATTCACCTTTCTTATATTGTTCTTCTAGCTCTGTTCCTTTAATTACAAGTACTGGATAAATTCTTACTATTTTTGGTTTTAACTTAATTAAATCTTTTGCAGTTTTTAGTTCATCAAGTTCTGTACTTTCTGGAAGTCCAACCATCATTTGATGACCTAATGTAAATCCATACCATCTAATAAGTTTAGACGCTTTCTTTACATCTTCAAAAGTATGTCCTCTTTTTGATGCTTCCAAAATATAATTATTAGTAGATTGAACTCCAAGCTCTATTGTTTTTACTTTATACTTCTTAAGCCTCTTTAAAGTTCTCTTATCAATATAATCAGGTCTAGTTGAAATTCTTATTCCATCTATCTTTTTATCTTTAATGTATTCATTTGCTACTTCTAATAGTTTGTTTTGTTCTTCTACATCTATTCCTGTGAAGCTTCCTCCAAAGAAAGCCACTTCTTTGTATGCATCTTTATCTTTAAAACTACTTAAGTAATATTCAATTGTCTCTCTAACATCATTCTCAGTTACTTTTCTTTGCTCTCCACTTATCTTCCTTTGATTGCAAAAAGTACATTCATTAGGGCATCCTAAATGTGGAACAAATATTGGTATAATATATTGTTTCTTCATTTCTTACCTCTATTTTAAATTTTCTAATGCATGCATTGCAGCATCCATCTCAGCTTTCTTTTTACTACGTCCTTCTCCTATTGCGAGTTTTGAACCATTACAACTAATCTCAGCTGTAAATCTCTTGTCATGGTCTGGTCCCTCTTCTTTGATTATCTCGTACTTTATTTCAACTTCACCATTCTTTTGAAGTTTCTCCTGAAGTACTGTTTTGTAATCTTTAAGACCTATATTATTACTTGCATATTCAATTTCAGTTACGATATTAGCTAAAACAAATTTTTCAGCTTCCTCTACTCCTGAATCTAAGAATATAGCTGCAATAACAGCTTCAACACTATCTGCTAATATAGCTTTCTTATCACCGCTTGATGATAATTCACTTTTTCCTAAATACAAGAAATCACTAAAATTATGCTTTTTTGCTATTTTAAATAGGCTATTTTCACAAACAGCATAAGCTCTAACTTTAGTCATCTCTCCTTCTGTTAGTTTAGTATAGTTTTCAAACAAGTACTTACTACTAATAAATTCTAAAATACTATCACCCAAGTATTCTAATCTTTCATTACTCTTGACTTTATTTTCATATGAGTAAGATGTATGAGTAAGAGCATTAATAAGTAAGTCTTTATTCTTAAAACTATATCCAATACTATTTTCTAGTATAGATAAATCTAAATTCATATTTTCCTCCTTTTTAACACTACTGATATTTTATATACTTTTCCCAAAATTATCAAGTTTTTAAATAAAATAACACATAAACGATATATTATTGCATAAAAAAGAGAGAGGTAGATGCATACATGCATCTACCCAGGATACTAGGAGAATTAATTAGTTAATTAATATTTTAAGAAAAAATTTTACGGTAATATATAACCAGTTATCCAGTGATTATAAGTGGTTGAATTTGCATTGTTATCTACAAAGCGTATCATTTTAAAATGCAATCCATTTACCAAACAATCTTGTGAGAGAATCACATAATCCTGCCCACTATATAACCATGTATAGAACATAGGGTTTGGGTTAGGAATTTGATAAACTGGATAATTAGTATTAGCATTAGCTTCTTGTGGATTTAGAGTTGATCTCCAATATATTTTCAAATTGCCAACCTTAGTCATGTTTTGTGGAGAAATTGAGCTAGTACTAACATATCCTCGTTTCCTACCTTGACTGCTATTAACATTGTACTCAATATAATAGCAAGTACCATCACTAGCTAATATAGCAACAATTTCACCATTACTAACTGAACCAATACTTGTAGATGTAGAATAAGTAGAATAAACTGTAGTATTATAATTAACTACTCCTACTAATGTATCGTTTTCATCGACACAAACTTGATTCCACAATACATAACCAGTTTTAGGTCCACTAGTAGTGCTATATTGAATCTTATATACTGTCCCACCACTTGTATTATGAACAGACAGAACAGTCACACCTTCACTGGCATAAACATATTTTCCATTAAAGACAGTCCTTTCTGCATTGTCATATACCTGAGTAGTAGTATAAGCATATGCCCAACATCCAGCACCATAATCCTCTGTTGCATAAGCAGTTGTTGCAGGAATACAAAACGCTATAGTTGAAATAGTCAACAGTATTGCTATTAACCGACATTTAAAGTTTTTTAACATTTTATTTCCTCCTTTTTTTCTCCTAATACCCTCATAAGTTTCCTTATGCTCCATCTATATTAACAATAATGTTAATATCAATTGTTAAAAACGCCATCATCCTTGCATTTTGCAAAAAATAATTTTTCGTACATATCATCAATTTCATATGATCTTGTTAACAAATATGAAACAGTTCCTTTTTCAAAAACATCTTGAGATATAGATATAATAGTATCATAGCCTTTTATATAGCTACAAAATACAGCTTTACCATCTGTACCATAATGCGTTTCATAAAAATTATATTTTCCTTTTAAATATATTACATCTATTACTACCATTTTGAATTTTTCTTCAAACAATGGATTATCTGTTATAAGTAATTTACTATCATCTGCATCAAAATATTGAACATATCTAAATGCTGTATCTTCACCATTTTCAGATTTTTTTATAAATTCTTCTATTGAATCTACATTATTATATTGAATGCCTTCATCTGTACAATACTCAACTAAACAATTTTCATCTAACGCTTTATTGTTTTTAATATAATTTAAATCTAATTGTGACATTGGAGTAAAACCATACTTTTCAATTGAATCAGTACCTGGTATGAATTCGAATTCAAATTTTTCAGCACATAAGTCTTTTGGCACTATAACATAAAAAGCATAATTACGATTTCCTGACTCCCTTTGTGTAGAATCTCCCAGCCTATCACTAAAAACAAATATTGTTTTATTATCCTTTTTAATAATATCTTCTATTTGAACTCCATCAATATTTATAATGCCCCTGAATATTATTATGTTTGATTCTTTTAGTTCCTCTTCTGTCATTTGTGGTAAATTACTCCATAATCCTTGATTTTCTCTTAGTTTTTCTATACTATCAATTACTCTGCAATAAATCCAAACTCCATTTACAAATGTAACCATATCGTTTTCTTCACTAAGCTTACCAACATTGTCAATTTCTCCATTTGCAATATCAATATTCCTACTTAGTAAATTAACTCTATTCAATACATTCTTAATATTTTGTGTAGTATCTGCCTTAGCATGATTTTGCTGATATTTTTCATATATTTCAGCTGTTTTTATTGCTCCATAAGATAAAACTGTTACACTCATTATTATACTTACTAAAATTTTTATTACTCTATCTATAATATTTAAATTAATAATTTTTATATTTTGACTTTTATAGTCTTTTCTAGGAATCTTTTGAAGTGTATTTACTACCACATCATTTAATAAAGTGGTATTCTGGTAATATTTTTTTAAATCTTCTTTTAAAAGCATATCAAAATTATCCATTTTAATTTACCTCCTGTTCCTTATAAAATTCTTTAATTTTTTCTTTTGCTCTCATTATTTTACTTCTAACTGTGTTTTCTTTTATTCCTGTTAATTTTTCTATTTCTTTAGCAGAATATCCCTCACTATAGTAAAACATTAAAAGCATACGATCATCTTTGTCGATTTTACTTAGTGCTTCCTCTAATATTAATTTGTTTATAAGACTATCGTTAAATTCTTTTTTTTCTTTACTGTCTTTATCAATTATTTCTTCATTAAATTCCTCTATGTTTTTACTTCTTTTTTTTGCTATATCATTACATGCATTAATTACTATTATTGTCATCCAATTATAAAACTTATTGACATTCCTTAACTTACAAATATTTTCATACATAGATATTATAGATTCTTGAACAGCATCTAATGTATCTTCTTCGTTCAATAACCTACTTTTAGCAATTTTATAAATATCCATCTTTATAATATCAATAAGTTGGTCAAAAGCTTCATCATTACCAATTCTAGCTTTATTGATATATTTTTTTATCTGTCTTTTTGCCATTCATATCCTCCTATTAGTACTAATATTAATTTAAAAGAATTCCTTTTCTATAATATAAGACTATTTTTATTAAATAATCATTGCATAAAAAATAAATATTTTTAAGGCATAAAAAAAAGGCCTAAGGCCTTTAATTTATATTTATTATTATACATTGTCTCTAATATATTCAACTACATCTCCTACAGTAACTACCTTTTCAGTATCTGAATCAGGAATTTCTATATCAAATGCTTCTTCTAAAGCCATAACTAATTCAACTATATCAAGTGAATCAGCTCCTAGATCATCAATAAATGATGCCTCCATAGTAACTGTAGCTTCAGTAACGCCTAATTGTTCAACTATAACTGCTTTAACTTTCTCAAAAACTTCTTCAGTATTCATATTTTGCCTCCTCCTTTTTTAGTAACTCTTATAGATTAGTTTTACATTATACATATAAAAATGTCAAGTAATTAATCTTTTATTTTTTCAAATTCATTTGTAATTTCTTCAACTGCATGACTTTCAACGAATCTCTCTGCTTGTTTGATTGTAAAATAGAATAAGTATTCATCGCTACTTCCATGAGCTTTAACAACTGGTTTCTTTACTCCTAAGAATAATGCTCCACCATATTCTTTATAACTCATCTTCTTAGCTAATCTCTTTAATGCTGGAAGTGATGGAACTGCAGCTATCTTTGTAATAAGATTCTTTTTAAATTCTTCTTTTAAGCAAGTCTTAACCCATTTTCCAACACCCTCAGTAGTCTTTAGAAAAACATTTCCTGTAAATCCATCAGTTATAATTGCATCTACAACTTCACCTGTAAAGCAATCTCTTCCCTCAACATTACCAACAAAGTTAATGCCAAGTTCTGGAGCTTTTTCTTTTATTAATTCATAAGACTCTTTTACAAGTTCATTTCCTTTTGTCTCTTCTGTTCCTATATTTAATAAACCAATTCTTGGGTTTTCAACTTTCATTGTATTCTTTAGGTAAATGCTAGACATTTGAGCAAATTGTAGTAAATTAAGTGATCTACAATTTGTATTTGCTCCAGCATCCATTAAAAGTAAATATCCATTATGTGCTGGAAGTATTGGAGCAATAGCTGGTCTATCAACCCCTCTTATTCTACCTACTAATAATGTTGCTCCTGTAAGCAATGCTCCAGAATTACCTGCAGAGATAAATACATCTCCTTCGCCATTTTTTAGCATATTGAAACCAACAACCATTGAAGAATCTTTCTTTTGTCTGATTGCAACAGTTGGTTGATCTTCCATTTCTATTTCTTCAGTTGCATTATGAATAGAGAGTTTTGATGATATATCTTCTATTTTATCTTTTCCATAAAACTCTTTTATTTTCTTATTAATTATTTCTTCGTTTCCAATTAGTACTATATTTGAGTCTATTTCACTAGCAGCTCTTACAGCACCTTTAATTGTTGCATCAGGTGCATTATCGCCACCCATAGCGTCTAATAATATTATCACTAATTATCCCTCCTAGTTTATATTGTACATATCTATTTTAATGTCATTTGCCTAAAAAATCAATATGTTTTTTTATCTATCATTAAGATAAAAAAAAGACCTTGGATAAATCCAAAGTCTTTAAAATATAATTTTTTTAAATTATTCAATGATTTCAGCTACAACACCTGAACCAACTGTTCTACCACCTTCACGAATAGCGAATCTTAATCCTGCTTCGATAGCGATAGGAGTGATTAATTCAACTGTCATATGAACGTTATCACCTGGCATAACCATTTCAACACCTGCTGGTAAATCAATAACACCTGTAACGTCAGTTGTTCTGAAATAGAATTGTGGTCTATAACCATTGAAGAATGGAGTATGTCTTCCACCTTCTTCTTTAGTTAATACATAAACCTCAGATGTGAATTTTGTATGTGGATGAATTGTTCCTGGTTTTGCAACAACTTGTCCTCTTTCGATATCTGATCTTTGAATACCTCTTAAAAGTAATCCAATGTTGTCACCAGCTTCAGCTTGGTCTAATAACTTTCTGAACATTTCAACACCAGTTACAACTGTTTTCATTTTTTCTTGTTTTAATCCTACGATTTCAACTTCGTCAGATAGTTTTACAACACCTCTTTCTACTCTACCTGTAGCAACTGTTCCTCTACCTGTGATAGTGAATACGTCTTCTACTGGCATTAAGAATGGTAAGTCTGTTGGTCTATCTGGAGTTGGGATATAAGAATCAACTGCATCCATTAATTCTTTCATTGGAGCATAAACTGGATCGTTAGGATCTGTAGATGTTGACTCTAATACTTTTAAAGATGAACCTTTAATGATTGGAATTTCGTCACCTGGGAAATCATAGCTTGATAATAAGTCTCTAACTTCCATTTCAACTAATTCTAATAATTCTGGATCATCAACCATATCGCATTTATTTAAGTAAACAACGATATATTGTACACCTACTTGTCTAGCAAGTAAGATGTGCTCTCTTGTTTGTGGCATTGGACCATCAGCTGCAGATACAACTAATATAGCACCATCCATTTGAGCAGCACCTGTAATCATGTTTTTAACATAGTCAGCGTGACCTGGACAGTCAACGTGAGCATAGTGTCTATTTGCTGTTTCATATTCAACGTGAGCTGTATTAATTGTGATTCCTCTTGCTTTCTCTTCTGGAGCACCGTCGATTTGATCATATGCTTCATATTGAGCTTGTCCTAATAATGATAAATATTTTGTAATAGCAGCTGTTGTTGTTGTTTTACCATGGTCAACGTGGCCGATTGTACCAATGTTAACGTGTGGTTTTGTTCTTTCAAATTTAGCTTTTGCCATTTTAAAATCCTCCTTTAAATTTGAGATCTTATCTCTATAATTATTATAAAATTTAAAAACTATTTAATTATGTTTGTATTTTATACTATATAAATATAAAATGCAAGTGATTTATAATCAATTTTCCTTACGGAATTAAGACTATTCTTCTTTCTTTACTCTTGATGAAACGATTGCATCAAGAATTGATTTTGGAACTTCTTCATAGTGAGAAGGTTCCATAGAATATGTTCCTCTACCTTGAGTTTTTGAACGTAAGTCTGTAGCATATCCGAACATTTCTGATAATGGAATAAATGCTCTAATTTCTTCCATACCATCAACTGCTTCCATACCTTCCATCTTTCCTCTTCTAGAGTTAACATCACCAATTACATCACCCATATATTCTTCAGGTACTGTAATTTCAACTTTCATGATTGGTTCTAATATAACTGAACCACCTTGTTTACAACCTTCTTTGAAAGCCATAGATCCAGCAATGTGGAATGCAGCTTCTGAAGAGTCAACTTCGTGGTAAGAACCATCAACTAATGTTGCTTTGAAGTCGATAACTGGATATCCAGCAAGGATACCTGCTTCAGCAGCTTCTCTAATACCTTCTTCAACTGGTTTAACGTATTCTTTTGGAACAACACCACCAACGATCTTGCTCTCAAATTCAATACCTTTACCTGGCTCTAATGGTTCCATTTCTAGCCAAACATGACCATATTGTCCTCTACCACCTGATTGACGAATGAATTTACCTTCAACTCTAACAGCTTTTCTGATTGTTTCTTTGTATGCAACTTGTGGTTTACCAACGCTACATTCAACTTTAAACTCTCTCTTTAATCTGTCTACGATAATGTCTAAGTGTAACTCACCCATACCAGCGATAATAGTTTGACCTGTTTCATGGTTTGTATATGTCTTGAATGTTGGATCTTCTTCAGCTAGTTTTGCTAATGCAATTGACATTTTCTCTTGGTTTGCTTTATCCTTTGGTTCAATTGCGATATCAATAACTGGCTCTGGGAATTCCATTGATTCAAGAACGATTGGATGATCTGGATCACAAAGAGTATTACCTGTTGTAACATCTTTTAATCCAACTGCAGCTGCAATATCACCAGCATATACTGTATCAATATCTTGTCTATGATTTGAGTGCATTAATAATATTCTACCAATTCTTTCTCTTTTATCTTTGCTTGAATTTAAAACTGTAGTTCCAGAATCTAATTTACCAGAATATACTCTAAAGAAGCATAATTTTCCAACAAATGGATCTGTTGCAATTTTAAATGCAAGTGCTGCAAAAGGTTCTGAATCAGATGGTTTTCTGCTTGCATCTTCACCATCTATAGTTTTTCCTTTTGTTTCACCAATATCTAGTGGACAAGGCATATAATCAACGATAGCGTCTAATAATTCTTGTACACCTTTGTTTTTATATGAAGAACCACAAGTAACAACTACTACTTTATTTTCTAGTGTTCCTTTTCTTAGTCCTAATTTGATTTCATCAGCTGTTAATTCTTCTCCTTCAAGATATTTCATCATTAATTCTTCATCTTCTTCAGCAGCAGCTTCAATCATAGTTGTTCTCCACTTTTCTGCTTCAGCTTTCATATCATCAGGAATATCAGTTTCTTCAATATCTACTCCTAAATCATCTTTATGAATAAATGCTCTCATCTTGATTAAATCAACGATACCTTTGAAGTTATCTTCAGCACCAATTGGTAATTGGATTGGAATAGCATTTGCTTTCAATCTATTTTTTAATTGCTCTACGCAAAGCATAAAGTTTGCTCCAGTGATATCCATTTTATTAACGTATACCATTCTTGGAACATGATATTTATCAGCTTGTCTCCAAACTGTTTCTGTTTGTGGTTGAACTCCACCTTTAGCAGCTAATACTGTAACTGAACCATCTAGAACTTTTAAAGATCTTTGTACTTCTACTGTAAAATCAACGTGGCCTGGAGTATCGATAATATTGATTCTATTACCCTTCCAGAAACAAGTTGTAGCAGCAGATGTAATAGTGATACCTCTTTCTTGCTCTTGAGCCATCCAGTCCATTGTAGCAGCGCCTTCATGAACTTCACCTATTTTATGAGTTTTACCTGTATAGAATAGAATTCTCTCAGTAGTTGTTGTTTTACCAGCATCTATATGAGCCATAATTCCTATGTTTCTATATTTCTCTAATGGGTATTCTCTAGCCATAATAAGTTTTTTCCCCTTTCAATAATTTTACCACTTATAATGTGCAAAAGCTTTGTTAGCTTCAGCCATTTTGTGAGTATCTTCTTTCTTCTTAAATGCTCCACCGTTACCGTTAATAGCATCTATAATTTCACCAGCTAGTTTTTCAGACATAGTTTTTTCATGTCTTTTTCTAGCATAAAGTACTAACCATCTTAAACCTAATGTTTGTCTTCTTTCAGGTCTAATCTCTAATGGTACTTGGTATGTTGCACCACCAACTCTTCTAGCTTTAACTTCTAGAACTGGCATTACATTCTCTAATGCTTGTTCAAATACTTCTAATGGGTCTCTTTGTTCTCTTTCTTTAACAATGTCAAATGCCTCGTATACTATATTTTGTGCAACTGATTTTTTACCATCTAGCATAATGTTATTAACTAATTTTGTAACAACTTTACTATTATACATAGGATCTGGTAAAACTTCTCTTTTAGCTATATATCCTTTTCTTGGCACTATTCTTCCCTCCTTAATTATTATTTTTGTTAACGTTTAATTATTTATAACGTTATCGGTACTCTGATGTGACTATTTCACACATCCGTAATAATGCTCATTAAAATATCTATTAAAAAATTAGTGAAAAACTAATCAAAATATCCATCTTAATTAAACACTATTAGTCTTTTCTAAAAAATTTTATTTTTTAGGTCTCTTAGCACCATATTTAGATCTACCTTGCATTCTATCCTTAACGCCTGCAGTATCTAATGTTCCTCTTATGATGTGGTATCTAACACCTGGTAAGTCTTTTACCCTTCCACCTCTTATAAGAACAACGCTGTGCTCTTGAAGGTTGTGACCTTCACCTGGAATATAAGATGTAACTTCATATCCGTTTGAAAGTTTAACCCTAGCTACTTTTCTTAAAGCTGAGTTAGGCTTCTTAGGAGTTACAGTCTTTACTACTGTACAAACACCTCTTTTTTGTGGAGACTTTTTATTTGTTAAAGCCTTTTTTCTTGAGTTATAACCATGTTGTAAAGCTGGAGCTGTTGATTTTTTTACAGAAGTACTTCTTCCTTTTCTTACTAATTGGTTAATTGTTGGCATACTTGATTTTTCACCTCCTCTTATTTGAATAAAAAATACGCAAGTATTAAAAAATACTCGCGTATAATATTCTAACATCTTTAATTATCAAAGTCAATAGTTCCGTAGGTTTTTTTGACTAATTTTGGCTTATTATTTTATCAAAAATTCCCCTTAAAATATCATTATTTTCTTCTAATTCAACTCTTATCTCATTATCTATTTCTTTGTACTCGAAAACCATAGGGATAATAGGCTTTCGAGTTGTTGAGCAAAAAAGATAATCTTTATTATCATATTTAATTATATCTACAATTCTATAAACTTGATCTTTTTTAATTGTAATTTTTGCTCCAACTTTTAAATCTTCCTTATTCATATTAGTCTCCTATTTCTTTTCCATCATCTGCAACAAGTGTACCTTCATTTGGGTTTGTAGCTATCGTTTCTTGCTCTGCTTTTCTTTTTGCTTCTGCTTCAGCTACCCTTTCTGGATCTCTAATCCATTGTTGTACTTCCGGTTTAAGATTTGCATATGCTTCTTTCATAAGTTCTAATATTTCTTCTTCTGTAGCTCCTTCTGGAATATCTAATTTACTCTTTAAATACTCTTGATCCTCTAGATTGAAGAAATGACTTCTAGCTTCTAATTCTGAGTATTCTTTTTGTTTTTGGATTCTTTCGATTTGTAATCTTGCTTCAGTCTCTGCAAATTGTTGTTCTACTAGTTTTACTGAATAACATGTAAGAACGACTCCACATGCTGCAAGCAATACTTTAAATGAAGTCCAACCTGCTCTCATAGCAATGTCATGTTCTACATCTTCTATAGCATCAATTTTTGTTTGCCATTTCTTTTGTTGTCTTGGACTTAAGTCCTCATAATTTGAGAAGATATATTTATCATAACCACCATGTTTATAATAAATCATATGAGCAAATCTTTCTAATAAACTTCTTTTTTTATGTGGTATATATTTTCCTCTAGCTCTTTTTATTTTTCTTTGTTCTTTTCTTTTTTCTCTTGCTTCTTTTTTTAATTGTCTATCTTCTTTTTTAATATTTCTATTTACATTTCTAGAAATACTTTTAACTAAAGCAGCTTGTTTTTTATCAGCTTCTCTCTCTTCTTTTTCTGCTTTTCTCGCTTCTTCTTTTAATTTTGCTCTTCTTTTTAATTCTTCTTTTCTTGCTCTAGTTACTCTTTTTTCTTCTTCTCTCTCTTCCTTAGCTATTCTTCTATAGTCTTCATCTATTCTCTTATTTAAGTTTTTTTCTACTTCTCTAAATAGGTCTTCGTCTGCCTTTTCTTTTTGAGCTGCTTGTCTAGCTTCCTCTTCCTTCATTTTGTCTACATTTCGTTTAGCTGCTCTGAAAACTTCACTTAAATCTTCTTTTGGGGCCTCTCCTTCAACTGACTCGAAGACTTCTACTTGTCTTGTAAATCTTTGTGGTTCTTTTTCTTCTTCTGCTTCCATTTGAGCTACATATTTTATTACATCCTCTACAGATTCTTGAAGTGGTGTATTTGTAATTTCAGGCTTTTTCTTAGCACTTTTCTCTCTTTTAGGTTCATCTTCAAATAATGGATCTTCCATCAAATCAACGATAGTTTTCTTAGTAACTTTATTTTTAGAATTTATGAATCTTTTATTACCATATCTTTCTTTATATCTATCAGGATTTAGGTTTCTAGCGAGACTACTACCACTATCATTAGAACTATTACTTACTTCCATTGTTACCTTTCATTCTCCCTTTTCTTTGTATCATTGTATTCCTTTTTTGTTTTAGGAATTTTTTTATCACTTACATCTACCTTTGGAAAACTATCTGTTTCTGTATTTTTATTATCTTCAATAATAGTTTTCTCATTTACTTCAGTAGATCTAAGATTTTCAAATACATCTACAATTCCATTAAAAAAACTCATAATCTTTTCAAACATAATTCTCCTCTTATAAAAAAGCAGAAAATTTCAAATTTTCTGCTTTAATCATCAAGATATCTATTTTGTTTCTTCTTCATCTTTATCTTTTTTCATCTTATTATATTCATGTTTTGATCTAGGAACTTTATATTCAACTTCACCTTTTCTAAAATCACTTTCTCTAGGTTCGCTAAAGCTCATATCTTCTTTTACCTTAGTATCAGTTCTTCTTAAGTTTTCATAGACATCATAAGCTGTTGCTCCATATAGGGCTGCCGTTCCTGTTCCCATTAATGCATTTACTGCTCTTGTATTAACAACAGTATTTGTTACATCTTCGGCTTCTTTAATTACTCTTTCTACCCAGTCATATTGTGCAGCTTTAACAAGTGTATCAGTATAATCAACTATTTTTGGAGTTTTAACTAATTCCATTAAATCTCCTAGTCTCGCCCAGCCTCTATCTGTGACAATTCCATTGTTTCCTACACTTGATATACCTACATATAATTTATCTAGTGTATCAGTATTAATTGTTCCTGCTGGGAATGCATCAATTATCTCTTGTACTGTTAATCCTTGTTTCATTCTTCCTGTTGCAGCATCAATAAGTGTTTCTGGTAATGTTCTTCCTGTTAATACATTTGGACTAATACCTGCCACATCAGAAAATCCCATTCCGTGCTCACCTTCTTGGAATATTGCACCAATGAAGTCTGAATCTTTAACTACATAGTCTTGAATTCTTCTTTCTCCACCTGATACTGAATACATTAAGTCGACTTTTCTACCAGCATTTGCTGATATAACACCATTTAGTGGTCTTTGCATATCCATAACATCCACAGTAACAGGTGTTTTTTCATAAACAGCATCTTGTACCATTGTCCAATCTTTTGTAGTTACAGCCTCATTATGTATAGTTTCTGTTTTTGTAATATTTTCTGTTAGCCATTTTCTAATATTTGGTCCAACAAATTTTACAAACGCTAATCTTAATACACCTTTAATAGCAGTAACTCTTAATGTATTTACTTCTTTACTAGCAATAGCATGTTGTTTTTCAGATATAGCATCAACAGGTTTTGTCTCAACTTGTTCAACTGCACCAAAATGTGCAATTTGTTTATTTAAATAATCCAATGAGCTTGCCTTTGCAGCCATAGCTTTTTCTGCTTCTATTATATTTTCAGCATCTGGATGAGCTAATATCTCGTCTTGTAATTCTTTGATTTGTTTCTCATATTCTGGTACTAATTCTGAATATCTTTTATATGATTCTATATTAATGTATTTTTCTCTTACATTAGTATAATTGTCAAAGAATCTAGCTCTTAGCACTGCTTCATTTCCTTCTTTGCTTTTTACTAAAGCTTTCCATCTAGGTTCAAAATAAAGTGCTAATCCTCTTCTTAGTTTTTGAAGTCCTGTTAATTCCCTAGGCTCTCTTTTTTCTTCTTTTGCCTTTGCTCTTTCTTCTCCATCTTCTATCATTAACATTGCTCTTTTTACACTTGTAAAATGATCTCTTCTTGCTACAAAATTATGATATGGGTGGCTATCAAATGGTGTTCCACCTTTACCGCCTGTAATAGCTTTGTGTAATGGTTGAGCAACATTTTTTCCTATAAATTTATATACTGGTGAGAAGAAATTTCTTATTCCTATAAACGCATTACCTACTACTCTAAATCCTTTTCCTAAAAGAGATTTTTGTTCAGGTATATATGGTGCTTTTTCACCATATTTTCCAAGTGTTGCTAAATCTCTTTGTGTATATTTGTGTTTATCGAATTTATGATTTAGTGTAGATAAATAAATTCTATCATCTCTAATTAAAGCTTTCTTTTCTTCTTCATCTTCAGGATAAACAGAATTGTCTCCAGCTTTATATCTAGATAGTCTTTCAAGTCTTGCTTTATAACCATCTAATAGTAAAAATTCTTCATCTTCTTTTCTAGTTTCATAATCTTCAATTGTTTTATATTTATAACCTTTTTCTTTATCTTCAACCTCAACTCTATGAGATAGGTATTCGGCAAGAACTTTATCATAAATATCTCTAAATTCACTATCTGAATAATATTCTTCAAGAGTTCTTTGATTTAATGCATCTATTTCATCAACAATGGCCTTTTCATCATAAACAGCCTCTCTTGCCTTTGGATTTTCTGGAATAGCAATTACATATTTCTTTTCTTCTGATTTTTCTTCTGAAGAATCGCCCTCTACTGTAGCAGCCTCAACAGTAACTGTTTTTACAGGAGCTGCTTGTGCATTAGGAACTTCAACTGTAATTACTTCTTCAGGTTCATCTAAAACTTTATCAACAATTTGATTTCTTTCTCCTAGTTTTAAATATCTTGCTTCAACTTCTCTAGATAAACCTTTTAAAGCTATTAACCCTGCTGAATTTAATCGTAATTCATCATATCTAGCTTTATCTGCTTCTTCACCTTTACCATTAAATAGTCTTTTTGGAACAGAATATTTATAGATTTCATAATTTGTAAAAGCTTCCTCATATTCTTCTTGTAGCTTAGCTATTGTTTCTTCATCTGCTTTGGCCTTTTCGGCATCATCTAATCTTTTGCCTGCTTCTTGGAATCTTTTAAATACTCTTTCTCTAAATTTATTATTAGCTTCTATATCAGATTCTGTTGGAATAGATAATGTTTCTATTTCATCAAGTAATTGTCTTTGTCTTGATTCAATTTCATTTACTGATAAATAGTCTACTCCTTCTTTATTTAATAAAGCCATTAACTCATTATAATATGTTTCTGAAATTTGTTTAGATTCATAAAGTTTATAAATATCTTCTCTACTTATCGCTGCTACTTTTCCTGAAAGAATTGTCTCTACATCTCTACGATATAACCCCTCTCTTGGAGTTAGTTTTGCATTTTGTTCTATTTCGTTTAATATCTTTATTGTATTCTCTTTTCTACGTAAAACAGCTGCTTGTCGTATTGTATAAACTCTTCTTGGTTTTTCGAATCTAATCTTATTATATTCAGCTTGACTTCTTCTATAATTGTCTCTATATCTTTCTAATTCTTCTTCAGAAATTGATCCTTCTTTAAATTTGGCTTCTGATTCTTCTAATATTTTTAAGTCTTCATTAGCTTTTCTTCTAAGATTATTTCTATATTCTCTAAACATTATTACTTCTGCATCAGTCAAATCTCTAGTTGCATCTTCTTTAATTTTTTCTCTATCTCTTATAATTGCTTCTTTTATCATTTCTACATGAGAAATAGACATAGTATCAGTTCCATAGTGAACAAATTCATCATAAACATCTTTTAATATTTCATATGAATCATTTATTTCGTCAAAATTACTTGGATATGGTTCACCTTTCTTTACAGCATCTCTTACCATTTCTTGATATTCATTTTTCATTTTTTCAATATCTGAAAGGCTTATTGTTTTTACTTGATTTGCTAATCTATTTTGTTCTCTTTTTTCTCTTAATTGTCTATTTTTAATAATTTTTGCATCTATTGCAAGTAATATTTCCCCTGCCGCAACTCTTTCTTCATTGCTTAATTCTTGCTCTGAATTGCTTAAAGCTCTTGTTATTTGTTCACGAGCTTTTTCAAGTTCTTTGGTACTTCCTCTTACAATACCAATTTCATTATCTTTAGTTATACCAAGCCATACTTGACCTGTTTTGTTATTAGTTAAACTAGCAGTGTATCTCATAGGCTCTTGACCTTTTCTAGGTGCCCTTAAAGTTCTTACTTCTAATTCTCTTTCCTTAGAATTTTCTTCTGCAGTTTCTTTAATAAGATTTAATAATTTTTCATCCATATTATTAAATATTCTCCTTCTTATATAACAAATAATTTATAAGTAAAAAATATTTTCTCGCATACTCAATATTTTATCACAAATCAAGGTTTTTTACAATAGATTTACATAAATTATTTACATTTTGTTATGGACAAACTTCTCTTTGCTAATTCCTCATATCTTTCTTTTTTGTCTCTTATTTTTACATCTAATTCTGGTAGTATTCCAAAATTAGCATTCATTGGTTGAAATTTTTCATTTGGAGTACTAATATAATCTGCTAGTACCCCTATCATTGTTCTTTTATCAAACACTACTTTATCTTCATTTAAATATTTATTTGCAGCATTAATTCCTGCGACAAGTCCTGAAGAAATTGATTCTACATATCCTTCTACTCCAGTTATTTGACCTGCAAAATAAATGTTGTTATTACTTTTTAAGTTATATGTGTTATCTAATAACTTAGTAGAGTTTATAAAAGTATTTTTATGCATTACTCCATACTTAACAAAATTAGCATCTTTAAGTCCAGGTATTAATGAAAATACTCTCTTTTGTTCTCCAAATTTTAGATTAGTTTGAAATCCTACCATATTAAATAATGTAGCATTTGAATCGTCTTGTCTTAATTGAACTAAAGCATATGGTCTTCTACCTGTTCTTGGATCATCAAATCCAACTGGTTTAAGAGGACCAAATCTTAATGTCTCTGCTCCTCTTTTTGCCATTATCTCTATTGGCATACAGCCTTCAAATATCTCTTTCTTCTCAAAATCATGAAGTGTTACTATTTCCGCATTTATTAGTTCATTATAGAATACTTCATATTCTTCCTTATTCATTGGTAAATTGATATATGAGTTATCTCCCATTTTTCCATATCTATCACCAAAGAACGCAATATTCATATCTATAGAATCTTTTTCTATTATTGGAGCTGCGGCATCATAAAAGTAAAGCTTATTTTCTCCAATAAGCTTTGCTATTTCTTCTGCCATTTTATCTGATGTAAGTGGTCCAGTTGCAATAACAGTTATTTCATCATTATTTATATGTGAAACTTCTTCCCTAATAATTTCAATATTAGGATTTTTTTCTATCTCTTCTGTAACTCTTTTTGCAAATTCTTCTCTGTCTACTGCCAAAGCTTGACCTGCTGGTACTCTTGTTTCATCTGCTATTCTAATTAGTAAAGAATCTAATATTCTTAGTTCTTCTTTTAATAAACCACATGCATTTGTTAACAAATTTGACTTGAATGAATTACTACAAACTATTTCTGCTAAATTAGAATTAGAATGTGCTGGAGAATAATTCTCCGGCTTCATTTCAAATAATTTTACTTTTATTCCTTTTTTTGCAATTTGGTAAGCAGCTTCACATCCAGCCAAGCCACCTCCTATAACACTTATACTATCCATTTTAACTTCCTTATATCTCTTGTTCTGGTCCATGGTTATCAGCTTTTTTATCTACTTGATTTCCAGCATTTTTAGCATTTGCTTCGCCCGTTTTATTTTTCTCAGTAATTAAATCTGATTCTTGTAGTTTTCCTGTTGCCCCTTCAACTTTAAGAATCTCATTAAAATCACCTACTGTTTCTTGATTTTCTTTATCTAATGGGTCTTTTTTATCCTCAGCAGGTAAGCTATTTTCCTCTGCTTTTGTTTCTTTTTCTCCTTTACCTGTTATACTATTAATAAAACTAAAGAATCCTCTTTTAATTCTATTAAATACACTTTCTTTTGCTGGTAAATTATTGTTCTCACTTTCTTGATGTACATTATCACTTGCTGATGATGTTGTATCACTACCTTCGCTATTTGTAGCACCAGCAGTTACAAAAGTTTCATTTGATTGATTTTCTTTAGAACCAATATTACTTGAAGCATCTTGCTCATTAGATTTATTTCCTAGATTATTTGATTCTTGTCCATCAATCTTCTTGCCTTCTGCATCTAGTTGTGGTGGTTCAGCAACATTCATATGTTGTCCATTTTTATCCAAAACATCTTTAGACTCTTTATCTGAAATAGGTTTCTTTGATAAATCTTCCTGTCTCTCTGCTGCCATTTCCACAAGAGCTTTGTTTTGACCTTCGACATCGACAGTCATATCTTCTTGCCTACGTTCAATTTCAGTTTTTGTTCCTTCCGAATCAGTAATTGTTTTTGCACTCTCAGCCTGTTCTCTAGCTTGTCTCTCCTTAAATGCTTTATTTTTTGCCATATTTCCAGCCATTCTTGCTTCATATTCTTGTCTTTCTTGTTTTACTAATTCTTTATGTCTTTCAGCTGTAATCTCACTTTCAGACTGTATATGTTGGCTTATATAAGTTGCATCTTGAGTATCTACTGAGTTGTATATTTGTTTTATCTTGCGTTCATTACGAGCAACCTCATCATTTCTAGCAATAACAATTCTTGCAATTAATTTCTTTCTCTTTTGAATATCGCCTTTTTGTTCCTCTGGTGTTAGATTTTTAGTTTCACTTCTGAAATTATAAAATCTCTCAAAAGTATCATCTCCTATTTCCATACCTAAAGCTATATCTTGTGCATCTGGATCTCTTGAATCCAAATTTTTATACATTGTAATGTTTGAACTAATTCTTGAAATAATTCCTGGTGCTAAAAATTTAGCAGTCTCTGGATCTTGTTCTTTAAGAGCATCACAAATATCCAATAAAGTTGATACAATATACTTATCTTTATCTTTCTCTTTTCTTAAATAAGCTTGAGATGATATCTCTGTAAAAAGTCTTTCAGCTATTTCTTTTGATGTACCATAAACACTTAAGCCTTGGATTTTATGAAACGCTCTATCTCTTTGTTCGATTTGTTTTGATGTTCTAGTATGGTGTTTATCAACTCTACCTTCGAATTCTTTTACGGCAGAATTCATTTTTGAAAAGTCCACTAGTCTTACTTCTTCTTTATTAACTGTTTTACTCTTATAGTGCTTGCCCAACTCTTTTGGATCTATTCCTTGACATTTTGCTAGTTTCTTTTCATCTTGTCTAATAGCATTAACAGCTGCCCTTAGACTAGCGATTCCAATTGAACTATTATCAGCACAATACTCTATATACTCAGCAAAATCCCTATAGTTTTTTGGATTCATAATAATACTATAAGCACTTTTAACAAGTTTATGAGCATCTTTTTTATCTTTCTTTGGTGCTTTTGCTCCAGATCTAATTAATTGATCTTCTTTTTCCATATTTTCAATTAATTGAAGCATTATACCTTCTTTTGTATAGTATTTATCATTAAATCTGTATAAGGATTCGCTATTATCATTTCTTCCTGCAATATTGCTTTTTAATTGGTCATATTCTTTTAGGACAGCATTCCAATTAATAGCCATTGCCGTTCCTTGAGACACAAGAATATCAGCAAAATCTTTTGAATATTTATTCTTAATAAGTGATTCTAAAAGTCTAAATGGAATTTCATCAATATTTCCTGTTTTATGGAATTCAAGTAAATCAAATTCACCTTTATTGTCATCTGCTTCACATCCAAAATGTTTTTCAGCAAGCATTCTTATGACTTCTTCTCTATTTAAAACGCTTTTATACATAACGTACTTAGGTCTCATTTTTTGTGATAATTGCTCTAACTCTGGTGAATATTCCCCTGCATATATATCACTTTTTAAAGATTCAGAAACTTCTTGTCCGTATAATTCTGGATTATCTTTTACATAATCAAGTAATCTTTTTACCTCATCCTTATTTTTATCATTACTAGCTGTTCTTGAAAGCTTAACAATCAATTGCGGAATTTCTACTTGTTTATAATCTTTTCCTCCTATATTAACAACCACATCATCTGGTCTGCTTGAATAGCCATATTGTTGAGTTCCTATTTTACTTTTCATAAAAGCTTTATAATCTCTTAAAAGCTTTGTTTGAATATTTCCTTCAGAATCAACATATTGCTTAAATTCTGGTGCACTTTTTATTATTTCTTCAATTTTTTTAAGTTTATCTTGATTTTCTACAAAATAAGATGATTCATTATAACCCTCAAAATCTTTAATATTCAAATATTCTACTACTAAAGCAAACTTTGAATATTGTCTTCCTAATACAGTATATTGCTCTTGAGGTTTAATGTTTTCTTCTGTAATAGTACCATCTTTCAACTTTTGATTTATTATTCTATGCAAACGTCCAACATTTACTTTATTAGAATCATTTTCAAAAAATTCAGCAAAATCCCTAAAATTCGCAAAATCTTCCATTATTTCTTTAGTAGCAAACAATGTTCTAATTGCTTTTTCTTTTTTAGGAAAAGCTTTTATTAAGTCTTCAATAGAAGATTCCATTGAAACACTACCTTTTTTCCATATTTTGCTATCTATTTTTAATTCTTCTAAAGCTTCATCAAAAAGTTTAGCTACACCCATTGCAGTATATACTTTACCATTTACTCTATATGCGTAATCAAATTTTCTTTTTTCTTCTATATCAGTGAGTCTATTTAAACTTTTAGGTTGTAGTTCTAGCAATGATAAACCTTCTTCAGAATTTTTAGTAGTATCTGTTGTAATTCTATTATAAAAGTCAGGCATATTATCTCTAAGCATTGTTAATAATTCTTCAGTAGTATACTTAGCTAAATATGAATATGAAACATCACGGCTTACTACTGTATTAACTCCATTTTTTTTGTCATTGTAAGCGCAAACCCTTTTATATAATTCGGCCCTAAAGTCTTCTTGATATACTAAATGACCGTTTACTTCAATACCGACTCTTCTTTTATTATATTCTTCACGAACTTTATCATAATTTATTTCTAAATGATTAGTTTCTTTATCAAAGTAGATTATCCCTGAAAATCCTGCCAAGAAAGATTCATCGTTTAACCAATCATTTCTAACAGTTTCAATTTTTCTTTTTACTTCTGGAGTAAATTGTAGTGTATCTATTATAGACATATCGACATCATCTAGTCTTGAATCTTCAATCTGTCGAGAAGCTATTCCTCTAATATAATCTTCATCAAAATCTATGTCTTTATGTTTGGCACGAAGTTTCTCAATATAGCCATCTCTTTGAGCTAGTTGTCTTCCGAGTATTGTCAATTCATTTATTATTTCATTTCTAGTGTATGTTTCTGTACTAACTGATTGAGTACTAATTTTACTTATTCTAAATAATTGTTCCCCTGCAGCTTCTTCTCTACGTTCCTCCATAAATGCTTTTTCATCTGTATGTGCCACCATCACATTATCCACAGAACGAGCAAGTGGAACCATTATTCTTCCTCTAACTAATGCTTTTATCTTCTCTTCTGTATCTTCTTCAAAATCCATGTCTGGATATTGTAATTTAAAGAAATGTTTTAATTCTTCTTGATTAAGACTCATTTTACCTTTTGAGTCATACTCTATTAATTGCGGACATCTATTAGATATTTGTGCTAATGCAACATCTCTAAAAACAGCAAAACCATTAACATTCTTACTAACAAGATATGCAAATATTTGTCCTTGAACTTGAGTAGGGAAAGTCCATGGTCTACCTAACTCTTTTAATCTATGATTATATTCATAAAACTCTCTAGCTGCTTCTATGTCATAATTTACAATATTTTCTGGTTTATTAATCTCGTCTATTACTTCTTGTGTTAATTCATATCTACCATTTCCAATATCTTTAAGGTATTTTTCTCTTTCTTCATCTGTCATCAATTCAGCAAATAATCTTGCATTTCTATCATGATTTGCATTTATTGCATTTTCTGCTTTTTGATCTGGAGCAGTCCTTAGTTCGATATCTCTTACGTTATATTCACATTGAATCATATAAGCAAGATATGCCCCTGGATTTTTTGCAACAGCCGTTCTTTTTCTTTCAAACATATTTTCAATAAGTTTTCTTCTAGCAGCTTCTCTACCATATAAATTGAAAACTCTAGTAAATTCATCAACTTCACTTTTAGTAAATTTTAAAAGAGTGGTACTACCAAATGTATTATTATCCCTAGAAATATCATTAGAAAACTCATTTATAGACTCATATAATTGTTCTAGTCTTTTATCTTCTCCCAAATACTTCTCTAGTCTTTCTTCATACATTGACCTTACTTCAGCAGTTATTTCTGGTGCAACAAAACCGTTATCATAAACTCCTCCTCTATCAACTGCTTCTGCAATAGATTCTTTAACATCAATAGTACCATCAGATCTTAAAACTACTCCTGTTGTACTTTCAGTAATAAATTTACGTGTAGCTTCAAGGGCATCATCAACTACTGATTGAACATTGTTTCTATTTAAATGCGTAAGTTCTGTTGGATCCATGTTCATGATAATTAGACCATTTAAGTCAAATTTTAATCTTGTACATACTTCTAACATATTATGATACTTTTGGCTATTTATTAAAGTATTCATAATTTCCATTCTTTTTTCGTCTTCAGTTAATTCAACAACATCACTTTTTGTCTCATTATCAGTTCCAACAACAGACCTTGCTTCTGATGTTTCTAATCCATTATTAACATCAATATCAATATTATCTAAAGCCATATGTGCCTTCTTTCCCCAATTTATCCTATTATACTCATTTTAATTATATTTTTAGCAAGGTCAAATTGCAATTACATATAAGTTACATTATTGTTAAAAAAAGTAAACAAAAAAGACCTAGATTTCTAGGTCTTTTAAGATTTTTTGTGTTATTTTTTTGATGTTCTTTTTGTCTTAGTTTTTCTTTTCGTAGTTTTCTTTGTAGTTGCCTTTTTTCTAGGGCTTTTCTTTACTTCACTATCAATTTCTTCTTTGTCATTTGAAGGAATGAATACTTCACCTGGTTTTGGTTGATTCCAAGAAATGTATGTACAGCCTTCATTTTCACCTTTATTATTTTCGCAAATATAATAATTACGTCCTTTTTTAGTTTTTCTAACTTGAACTACTCCACCACATACAGGGCAAGGTACCTCAACTGTTTCAACTAATGGTTTAGCGTTTCTACATTCTGGATATCCAGGACAAGCTAAGAATTTTCCATATCTACCAAATTTAATTACCATCATACGACCACATTTCTCACATGGTACATCTGTAACTTCATCCTCTAGTTTGACATGTTCTAATTCTTTATCGACTTTTTCAACTATTTTTTCAAATGGTGCATAAAAATCTGCTATAACTTTTTTCCATTTGATATTTCCTTTAGCAATCTCATCAAAATTCTCTTCAATACTTGCTGTAAACTGTTCATTGATAACTTCACCAAAATTTTCTATCAATAAGTCATTTACAACTTTTCCAAGTTCTGTTGGAATTAATTGCTTTTGAAGTTTTTCTATATATCTTCTTTGAATAATCGTTGTTATGATTGGAGAATAAGTACTTGGTCTACCAATGCCTTTTTCTTCTAAAGCTTTTACTAAACTTGCTTCTGTATATCTAGCAGGTGGTTCAGTAAAGCTTTGTTTTGCATCAACTTTATTTTTCTTTAATTCATCTCCTGTATCAATATTAGGAACAGTAACAAAGTTTTCTTTGTCTTCTGTCTCAATATATACAGCCATGTATCCTTTAAATCTTAATGTTTGTCCATTAGTTTTAAAGTTATATTTTCCAGCATCTATTGATACTTGAACAGTATCATAAATAGCTGAAGCCATCTGGCTTGCGATAAATCTATTATAAATTAATCTATAAAGTTTAAATTGATCTGGTGTTAAATGAGACTTAATATCTTCTGGCTTAATATCAACATAAGATGGTCTTATAGCCTCATGAGCATCTTGTGCTTCATCCTTAGTTCTATAGTATCTATTCTCATAGAATTCTTCACCATATTCTTCTGTTATAACTTGTTTTGCTACAGCTCTTGCTTCTTCAGAAATTCTTGTAGAGTCTGTTCTCATGTATGTGATAAGACCTGTAAGTCCTTTTTCAGGTAACTTAACACCTTCATATAATGATTGAGCAACAGACATTGTCTTTCTAATTGCAAAATTAAGTTTTCTTGAAGCATCTTGTTGCAAAGTACTTGTAGTAAATGGTGGTGCAGGAACTCTTTTTCTTTCGCCTCTTTTAACATCAGTTACTATAAATTTCTTTCCCTCTAAATCATTTAAGATTTTATCTACTTCTTCTTTTGAGTGTAAATCAACTTTTTCACCATCTATTCCAAAGAATTTAGTATCAAAATCTTTCTTAGATTTTTTATCTATAACATTTACTACTATGTTCCAATACTCTTCTGGAACAAAAGCTTCAATTTCTTTTTCTCTATCTACTATTAGTTTTACAGCTACTGATTGAACTCTACCTGCAGATAATCCTCTCTTTACTTTTTTCCAAAGTAATGGGCTTATCTTATATCCAACTATTCTATCTAAAACTCTTCTAGCTTGTTGAGCATCAGTTAAGTTTAAGTTGATAGTTCTTGGATTTTTCATTCCTTCAGTAACTGCTTTCTTAGTTATCTCATTAAATGTTACTCTGCATTCACTTTTTTCATCTATTCCAAGTAAATATGCTAAATGCCATGCTATTGCTTCTCCCTCACGATCAGGGTCGGTTGCAAGATAAATACTTTTAGCTTCTTTAGCATCTTTTTTAAGTGAATTAATTAAAGCAGCTTTACCTCTAATATTTATATACTCTGGTTCAAAATTCTTTTCTATTTTGATTCCAAGTTTTGATTTAGGTAAATCTCTAACATGTCCCATTGAAGCTACAACCTTACATTT
This sequence comes from Clostridia bacterium, assembly GCA_017528085.1. Classification (GTDB taxonomy): domain Bacteria; phylum Bacillota; class Clostridia; order TANB77; family CAG-508; genus Scatovivens. The sequence goes on from JAFXPH010000015.1 coordinate 69,838, forward strand.
TCCTCCAAGGAACTTTTTGATTGTATTGGCTTTTGCTGGAGACTCAACTATAATTAATTTGTCAATCATAAATTTCTCCTAAAATGAATTTATTACTTTTGTATTTTAATGTATAATTTTGTTTTTTGCAAGTCATAAATAAATGACATCCTTTTTAAGGATGTCACCTGTTATCTATTAATTAGCATATTTTCTATTGCCACTATTATTTTCTCTTCTACATTTTCTGGTGCTATTTTAGTAGCTGCCTGTCCCATTTCTTCTAATTTTTCTTTATCATAAATTACACTTTCAATTTCTTTAAGTAATCTCTCTTCAGTAAGTTCGTTATTTAGAATTATTTTTGCGGCTCCTAATCTTTCTAATACTTTTGCATTATCTACTTGACGATTAGCTCCTCTTGAAGGTAATGGTACAAATATAGCTGGTTTTCCAACAATAGAAACTTCAGTAATTGTCATCGCACCGCTTCTACAAAGAAGTAGATCAGAACAATTCATTAGTTCTTCCATGTTATAGATATAAGGAACTATAGCTATATCTTTTAAGTAATCTATGTCTTTTCCACCTTCCTCTAGCTTTTGCTTAATAACATCATATTGTTTTGGTCCTGCTGCCCAAACTATTTGAAAGTTTTTATTTGATTCATGAAGTGCAATGTCTAGAAGTGCTTCATTAATCTTCTGAGCACCTTGGCTTCCGCCATATGCCAAAAGAACTGGAAGTTCATTTTTTACTCCAATATCTTCTAAAATTTCTCTTCTTTTAAAGTATGGAATTGAAACTTTTTTAACCTTTGTTGGTGTACCTGTGTAAATTACATTTTTTGCACCAATTAGATAATCCTTTGTCTTTTCAAATCCAACTAAAATTAAATCCACCTTCTTAGCAAACATCTTAACAGCTCTACCTGGATATGCATTAGATTCATGTAAAACTGTAGGTATATTTCTTTTTATTGCAACTGAAAAAACAGGTCCACAAATATACCCTCCTGTTCCAACTACCAAGTCGGGTTTAACTTCATCAAATATTTTTTTAACATCCTTCTTGCTTCTATAAGTTTTGATTAGATTAATAATATTAGTTAGATTAATTTTCTTTTGAATTCCATATGCTTCTATGTGCTTAAGCTCATAGCCTGCTCTTGGAACCAAATCATTTTCTAAACCTCTTTCAGTACCTATAAAAACAATATTAGAGTCTGGATATCTTTCTTTAATTTTGTTAGCTATAACAAGAGCTGGATTTATATGTCCCCCAGTTCCTGCAGCTGAAATAATAACGTTCATCCTTTTCCCTCTTATCTTTTTTGGTTGCTATTAGATATTGCAACATTTTGCAATAATCCAACGCAAGCCAAATTAATTATTTGTCCTGTACCACCATAACTAAAGAATGGAAGTAGCATACCTGTTACAGGTAAGAATCCTGTAACAACACCAATATTTATAAATATTTGTAGTCCAAGTAGTGTAGTTACACCTACACCAACTAAATTTTTAAACTTATCATTTGATTTCATGGAAATTGAAAAGCCAAACCATAAGAAAATAACATATAAAAGAATTAATACTATACACCAAATAAATCCCATCTCTTCTGCAAAAATAGCAAAAATGAAGTCATTTTGTGCTTCAGGTAAATATGAATTCTTTTGATTTGATTCTCCTAAACCAACTCCAAATAATCCACCTGAACCTATAGCATAATAACTTTGATTTATTTGCCATCCCTTTCCAACTAAGCTAGAATCTGGATCAAGCCATACTTGAATTCTCTCACTTCTAAAACCTGATGGAGGTTCAATTCCTTTTCTTTCATAATACGCATCTCTAAGTTGTAATCCTGCAAGAAGAACTACCGCAGCTATAATACCTACTAAAGCAAATTCTCTTATTTTCACTCCTGACACAAACATCATTACTATTACAACAAGAGCAATTAAAATACAAACGCTCAAGTGGTTATGGAATACAAAAATAATTCCAATAATGATACTTAGTAATATAAGTGGTAAAAATAAAGAATACATAATTTTTCCTGCAAATGAATTAGCTTTCTTTACTCTTTCTGGAGATGTTGATAAATAATATGCATAGAACAATATAAGGCCAACTTTTATAAGTTCTGATGGTTGAAGACCAACACCAGAAATATAAATCCATCTCTCAGCACCACCAGCTTCTCTACCATAAAGTATTACCGAAAGTGCTAATACTAAGCATAAGCCATATATCACTACTGCCCATATTTTTTTATTAAATATTTCAAGTCTAAGTCTGGAAACGAAAAGCATTGCTACAATTCCAATTCCAGTGAATTTTGCTTGCTTTATAAAATACTCATATGCATTACCATAGTTTGTTAAAGACTTTGGTGAAGATGCTGAAAGCAAAGTGATTAAACCAAATAACACCAAAATAATTGTTATAAGGAGTAATCCAAAATTCATATTACCTTTCTGAAATAATTTTTTTAACATTAGTACAAACCTTTCTTTATCCTATATAATGGCTACGCCTATTATACAAAATACAAGTGTTATAAAAGAAAAAACTGCAACCACTTTATTTTCTCTCCATCCTGATAATTCAAAATGATGATGAAGTGGTGCCATTTTAAATAATCTTTTTCCATTTGTTAATCTAAAATAAATAACTTGCAATATATCAGAAATAGCTTCTATAACTGGTATAATTGCTATAATTATAAGCCAAATTGGCATCTTTAAATAAATAAGCATTGTTGCTAAAGCTCCACCTATGAATAGAGATCCTGTATCTCCCATCATAACTTTAGCTTTATAAAAATTATAGATTAAAAATCCGAATATTGATCCTGTTAGAATTGAAGCGAACATTGTTACTTCTGGATTTCCTAATCTATAAGCAATAATTCCTATAGCAATTGAAATAATAGTTGTTACACTACCAGCAAGTCCATCTACTCCATCTGTTAAATTAACAGCATTTGTTGTAGAAAGCATAACTAGTACTGTAAAACATACATATACCCAAAGTGGCATATTTAATTCATAATTTATAAATGGAATAATTGTTGTTGTTTCAATATTTAGTACCTTAAGTAGGAAAAATGTATAAGCTACTGAAACAAGCAATAATCCAAACATTTTAAGTTTTGGACTTAATCCCTCTGTATTTTTCAAAACTATTTTTTTGAAATCATCTATAAAACCAATAATTCCAAAGCCTATTGAAGCTATAGCAATAGCTAAGAAACCTTTTATATTTGCACTATCTTTAATGACAAATGAAGAAATTACAACCATAACTAATAGTGCAATTATAATCATTACTCCACCCATTGTTGGAGTTCCTTGTTTTCTCATATGGCTTCTTGGACCATCATATCTAATGTTTTGCCCTACTTTAAGTTTAGTAAGTACAGGAATCATTAGTTTTCCCAAAACTGCAGATAATACAAATGCTAGTACCAAAAATATAATATTAATCATTAAAACTATCCTTCTTTCTTATCACTAGCTAATTCATTTACTATCTCTCGTACAATAACTCTTTCATCAAAATCAAATTTTTCACCATTGATTTCTTGATAAACTTCATGACCTTTTCCAGCTAAAATTACTAAGTCTCTCTTGTTCATCATTTTAATTGCTTTTTCTATTGCTTCTTTTCTGTTTACAACTACTTCATATTTTCCTTTTGTCTTTTTAATTCCTTCTTCTATTTGTGCAACAATAGTTTCTGGTTTTTCTGTTCTAGGATTATCTGAAGTAATAATTGTATAATCAGCAATTCTACCAGCGATTTCACCCATAATTGGTCTCTTTTCGCTATCTCTATCTCCGCCACAACCAAATACTACAATAACTCTACCTTTTGTATAAGATTTTGCAGCTTGTAAAATATTAGTCAAGCTCTCTGGGTTGTGAGCATAATCTATCATAATTGGTAATTCTTCTTTGTTAGAAACTAATTCATTTCTACCTGGAACAATTACTTCAGCTAGACCTTCCTTAATATCATCTACTTTTACTCCAATTGAACTTGTAACAGCTATAGCTGCTAGTGCATTATATACACTAAATCTTCCTGGAATATTTACTTTTATTCTCTCATTTCTATTATCTAGTTTTACTTTGAAATCTACGCTAACATTTGTAATTGTAATATCTTTTGCAACAAAGTCAGATACATTATCAATTGAATATGTTTTAAAGCTACAAGTTGGTACACCTTTAATAAGTTTTGGTGTTTTGAAATCATCATTATTTGTGAAGCCCTGTTTAACCATCTTGAATAGTTGCATTTTTGATTCAAAATAATCTTCTATATCTGGATGTTCTTTTGAAGAAATATGATCTTTATAAAGATTTGTAAAGATAGCATAATCAAAATGGCATCCTTCTACTCTATGTAATTTTAAACTTTGAGAAGAAACTTCCATTACAACATAATCAACATTTTCTTTAACCATTTCTGCAAATAGTCTTTGTAATTCTAAACTTTCTGGAGTAGTTCTAGTACTCATAGATAAACATTTATCTCCAGCATAATTTGCTATAGTACCTATTAAACCTACTTTGTGTCCAGCTTTTTCAAGTATAGATTTTATCATATATGTTGTTGTAGTTTTTCCCTTTGTTCCTGTTATTCCTATTAATTTAAATTTCTTAGATGGATTTCCATAGAAGTTACATGCAATTCTTGCAAGAGCTATTCTAGAATTTTCAGTAATAATTACAGTTACTTTACTTGTTAATTTGATTTTCTTAAAATCAGCATTCATATCAAGTACTACAGCAACTGCTCCTTTTTCTATAGCCTCATTTACATAGTCATGTCCATCAAAGTCAAATCCTCTTATAGCTACAAAAAGCATTCCTGGTTCAATTTTCTTTGAATTACTTTCAACACCAGTAATTTCAATGTCCATATCACCTTTTGCTTTGTAATTTTCCATTCCATTAATTAATTGGTCTAGTTTCATAAAAATAATGCCTCCATTAAATAATATATTCTTACGTCATTATATCTTAAAATCTCATTTTTGTATAGTTTAAAAAGCATAAAAAAAGATTAAAATTAACTTTACTCTAAATTAATTTTAATCTTTAAAAAATATCACTTACTAGATTTTTTATTTTAGATATTATTGAATTTTCTTCAATAACAACTTTTTCGTTAACTGGTTGTACATAATCTGTCTTTGGAAAGTTTATATTTACTATTTGTTTATTTGTAAGTTTTTGCATTCCAAGAAGATCTCTTGCTTGTTGTTCAATATTATTAATATTCATACTATTTTGAATTTCAATTTCTAACTGATCATTTTCTTTTTCCAAAGCTAATACATCAGATTTTAAACCTTGAATTCTTGCAAAGGATTCGCTAACCTTAGCTTTTGTAGATATAAATACGAACGCACAAAATGCAATGGCACATACATAAGTAACTGCCATAAATTGACTTTTGAACTTTCTCTTTTGCGCTTCTTTTAACTTTTTCTGGTATGCTTTTGACTTAGCCGCTTTAGAAACCGTCTTTTTCTTTTTAGCTTGAGTTGACTGTGGTTTTTTCTTATACTTCGGTTCTATTTTTCTGGGACTAGTCTCATACTCATAGTACGCTAGTTGAGGCATTAGCTTCTCCTTTCATTAGTATTTATCTTCTTTCGAAAATTCTAAGTTTAGCACTTTTGCTTCTAGAATTCTCGTTTAATTCTTTTTCTGAAGGTAGAATTGGCTTTTTAGTAATTATTGTTCCATATGACTTTGCTCCACATACACAATATGGAAGTCCTGGAGGGCAAGTGCATTTGCCACAAGCATCAACAAAAGCATTCTTAACTGCTCTATCCTCTAATGAATGAAAAGTAATAACACACAATCTTCCGTTTTTATTTAAAACTTTAATTGAATTTAATATAGTATCATATAATGGTTTTATTTCATTGTTAACTTCAATTCTGATTGCTTGAAAAGTCCTTTTAGCAGGATGTCCGTCTTTTGAATTTCTTGGGACAACACTTTCAATAATCTTAACCAACTCATCAGTTGTTTGGATTTCTTTTTTAGATCTTTCTTCACATATTTTACTAGCTATTTTTCTAGAAAATCTTTCTTCTCCATATTCATAGATAATATTTGCTAGGTCTTCTTCTTTGTACTTATTAACGACTTCTTTTGCTGTTAATCTTTGAGTTTTATCCATTCTCATATCAAGTTCTGCTTCGCCTAAGTAGCTAAAACCTCTATTTCTCTCATCTAATTGATATGAAGAGACGCCCAAATCTAATAGTATTCCATCAACTGAATCTATCTCATTTTCTTCTAATATTCTAATTATATCGTCATGATTACCATGAACATATTTTACGTTATTATAATTTGCTAGTCTTTCTTTAGATGCTTTTAGTGCTTCTTCATCTCTGTCTATACCAATAAGTAATCCCTTTGGAGAAAGTCTTTTTACTATCTCACTACTATGTCCTGCACCACCTAAAGTACCATCTACATATATCCCGTTTTCTTTGATATTTAAGCCTTCAATACATTCATTTAATAATACTGGACTATGTTTAAATTCCACTAGCTCACTCCTTAAAAAATGATTATATAGCAATAACAGCTGGTATTTAATACCAACTGTCATTGCTTAATCGTTTAGTCTTCTTTAGTATCTTAAATAAATCTTTCGTATTATACAAATTTACTTTTGTAAATTAAAACTTTTTTCTTTTGTACAACATTCTTCTTTAGTATATTGTACAATTTTTCTTTTGCTTAGATTAACTTAAGCTTTTATCTTTTGTGCTTTAAAAATTTTATCTTTTGTGTTTCTTTAGTCTTTTGTGTTCAAAAGAAATTTTTTCTTCTGAGTATTATATAAACTTTAGCAAGTTATATACCTAACATTTCCATTTTTGATGCGATTTCATCAGCTGAAATTGAATTGTCTTCACCATTCCATCTGTCCTTAGCCCAAATTTCAATTCTAGAATTCATTCCAATTATTACAACATCTTTTTTGAAGTTTGCAAAATTTCTTAAATTGCTAGAAACTAAAAATCTACCTTGTTTATCGATTTCGCATTCAATGGCTCCAGCGAAGAAGAATCTTGAAAAATCTCTTGCATCTTTATTAGAGATAGGTAATGATCTTAATTTTTCTTCAAAGTTTTTCCACTCAACTAGTGAAAAACCAAAAAGACACCCATCTAAACCTTTAGTAACTATGAACTTATCACCAATATCTTCTCTAAATTTTGAAGGCATTATTAATCTGCCTTTAGCGTCTAGAGAGTGCTCAAATTCACCTATTAGCAAGATTTCTTCTCCCTTCTACATGATACCACTTTGTACCACTTCTCTCCACTTTCAATTAAATTTTAATATATAACATTTCTTTTTGCAAGTACTTTTTATGAAAAATTTATAGACTTTTTTCCCCATTTAAAATAAAATTTAACTAGATTTTATATATAAGGAGTATTTATGAAAAAGAAATCCACATTAGTTATACCCATTTTAGCTATACTTTTGCTTACAATTTCTCCAGTTTTTATGTATTTTTGTGGAATTAATTATATTTTTATTTGCTTTATCGATTTATATGCATTTTTATTTATTAAAAATATTATTCTTGGAACAAAAAATATAAACTTAAGAGGTTTGACTATAGGAGAAAATGGTTTAATACTTTTTAATATTATCGTACTTACTTTTTTATATTTTTATGAAAATATAAATATAACAACTGCTTTTTTATATTCAAATGTACCGATTTTTTTAGTATTTGAGTTTTTATTCCTATATAGCGTAGAAAAGTTAAGCAATTACGATATTAAACTATATGTTTTATTTTTGGTAATATATGTACTTCTTTATAACTTTTACCATAAGTTATTTATAAATATTAATCCTTTAGGACTTGGAAACTTAATAAAGTATACTTTCAAAATCATTGGATTATATATTCCATTTATTCCTATTAAATACGCAATTATAGCAAATAAAAAAATCCAGATTAAACCTGGATTCTTAGCTTTAAAATTATTATTTGCATTTGTTGGATATTATTTCTGGTATTTACGAGGCTTACTTTTCTCAATACCACTTTTTGAAATATTGCTTTTAATTTATATATCTATAAAAAAGAAAAAAAGAGTAGTTTAAAACTACTCTTTTTTATTTATATTTTTTCACTTATTAAATCTAAGTTTGCCATAATTGCATCTTCTGACATTGCACCTTCTTTAGTATTAATAACTTGTTTATTCTTATTAATAAAAATAAGTGAAGGTAAAAATGTAATGTTATAAGCATCCATAGCGCTTTTATTTACATCAAATAACATAGGAATTTTAATTCCTCTTTCATTCATGTTTTTAATTACATCTGTCTTGCTCATAGGCTCATCTATTAAAACATCAATAGCAATAAACTGAACTTTATCAGAATAATTATCAAATTGAGCATTTAATCTATCTAAAACCTCATTTGCTTGATCTACGTCACTTCTCCAGAAAAGAATTGCCATAGACTTATCCTCTATATCTCCAATATTGATAGTTGAATTATCACCTTGTTCTAAATCAACTCCTGAGAATATTTTATTAATATTATTCTTCTTTACATTTTGTTCATTAGACCCAACTTTTTCAATTTCTTCAGTTACACTAGATGAATTAGTTATATAATTCATTGTCTCTCCACTTGTACTTGATGAATCAATTTCATCTCCTACACTGTTTTGATTTGTTACACCATTTCTAACAGGAGTGATAGTAACTGTTGAATCACCTGAAAAATCTGATACTTCATTTTCTGTTTCTCTTATAATTTCGTTAGAAAATTCATCAGTGATTGAACTAACTTTAGGAATGCTTTCATAGTTTTCTGAAGGATGATTTGTTTTATATACAAACACACCTACTATTAATATTACAACTGCACAAACTATGATTATTACTATATTTTTAGCTGACATTTTTCTACCTACCTTTCGAAAATAATTTTATCAAAAATGAGTTTTAATGTAAACAAAAAAGCACGATTAAATCGTGCTTTTTATTAATCAATTATTGAATCATTCATCAGCTTTGCAATTTTCTTTACATCTACTGCGAATTTCTTTTTTTCATCTATATCTAATCTTTCTTTTTTTACTCTATCAAATTCTTTTCCTGTAGCAATCATAAGATTATTAATGTTTTCAGATGAACTACTCTTTTCTTTAAATGCAAGCCAATCTTTCCATACAGTTGTTTTAGGAGAAATATAGTCTGAATTTAATGCTTTCATTGCTCCAACAATTGTTATCTGACTTGATAATTCATCATCATTTACATTTAAATAGCTTTTTAAATCATTGTCTAAACTTATTGTGTTTAATATAGAGTATTTAGTATCTATAAACTCCTTAAATTCTGGTGTATTTACTTCTTTTTTTACATCACTAATTGCAGAATCTCTAATATCATCTACTTCGTTATCTATATTTAAACTTAAATTATTTAACTTTTGTATGTTCATAGTGTCCTCCTAATAAAAATGATATCAAATAACATTTTTTTAGTCAATTATTATAAAAAACAAAAAAACCAATCTATTAGTTAGATTGGTTTTTCATTTTATCTATCTCTTTCATCATGATCTGGTTTTGAAATAAATTCATCAGCAATTACTTTGCTTTCATCTTTTTCAATATCTATATTTCCTAAATCTGAAAGTGTTACATATCTACCTTTAAAGTATCTAGAGATTTTTCCTGGTGCTAATTTTTCTAATCTATAACCAGCTAATCTTTTTTGATCTTCTGGTCTCATCTTACTAAATGCTGTCATATCTCTTCTTATTTCTTCAGATATTTTTGTTTCAGCTTCGATTTGAGGAAGTCTTCTATATTTGTATGCTAAGTAATATGGATACATTTTTCCCATAAGATCAATATCTTCATCCTTAGTCACGATATCTAAGAATGATCCGTTACCTTCCATCATACTTACATAAGCTTCTTTATCTGTTAAGAATTTAATTCCTGAATGGAATTGTCTCTTTGCTTGTTTAGTCATTGTTGTTCCATATGGGAATAAAGATTCATGTACGAATGTATGTAACATTGCCCCATATGAATAAGCTGCTGCCCTTTTAGACTTCTCAGCATAACTAAAACAATACACTGCCTCTTCCGGAGTCTTTTCACTTATTCTTTGCACATTATATAGTCTAGGTAAAACTACTACTTTAGTTTTTTTAGATCTTCCTTTATTCTTTCTATCTACTGTTGATTCAGAAACTTCTGCTTGACCCACTATCTTTTTGATTCTTTCCATTGAAGTACCTTGATGTTTCTTCCAAAGAATCTCTAAGTCTTGTTTATATCTATTAGTGGCTCTTAAAATTGTTATAAATTCTCTTGAATCAACTAAACCTTGCAAATTATCTTTACTTAATACTCTTAATGCCGCATCCATTTGTTCATCAGTTAGTGGTTTATCCGCATATTTCATTCTAGATCTTGCTCTTGTTTCAAATGCTTCTGGATTATCTTTTCCAATTAAGTGTGCAAATGGAACAAAACTATCTAATAAATCTAGTCTGTTGAACAGTTGAGATTTTACTAAGTCGTCTCTATTAGCTCTTACAAATTCTTCAACTTTCTTTGACCAAGCTATATAATCAGAATCAACTAAACCAACTTCTCTATATAAAGCTTTTTTCTCTGGTTTATCTCCTCTTAATCTTATGTTATCTGATAAAGACTTTAGTAAACTTGCGTAAATATTAACTTCAAAATACATTTTTGGCATTACGTTATCTTGATATCTTGCACTCGCAGTATAATTCATAAATACCCCCTACAAAAAGTAATCACAATTTATAGTTCTGATTAATCATTTTGATTTAAGTTTAAGATACAACCCTTAAAAGAAGAACCGTATCAAGTCCATTTTATCACATTTTACATAAAATTTAAAGTCTTTTTGACTAAAAAATCAAAAAATTCTTTAATTTTTCACTGAAAAATCGGGCTGCATTACTATTTTAAAAAAGCATTATGTCCATTTTTTGCCCAAAATAAGATTTTTTGATAAAAAAAAGAAAGAATTAAAATTACCTTTTTAATTCTTTCCTTAGCGCTTTATAATCTGGTAAAATACTTCCCACCAAACTCCAAAAATCTTTCGAATGATTCATGTATTTTAGATGAGAGAGCTCATGAACAATAACGTAGTCTATTAACTCTTCTTTATAATACATGAGTTCTTTATTAATAGATATATTTTTATTGCTTGTACAACTTCCCCAAGCTGATTTCATTTTCTTAATTGTAACCTTCTTTGGATACAAATCTAAACTTTTTGAAAACTTATTAACATTAACTTTTATGTAGTTTAAAAATTCTTGATCAGAATATAAAAGAGTTCTTTCTTCCTTCCTATGTTCCTTGTTTAGCTGTTTTATTATCCAATCTTTTTTATTTATTAAAAAGTTTTCTATAAATCTTTTTGATGTCCTTTTGTTGCATGTTACATATATGAATCCATCTTTAATTCTTAAGTATACATTTTTAATATTTTTATATTCAATTACATACTCATATGATTTTGAGTCAATAGTTATAAAACTTTTAGCAATCTTATTCATATCTAAAATATACCACTTTTAGCTTACAAATTCCACATTTGATAACAAATTTGTTGATAACTTTTTGGATTAAATATATACTTAAATATGTAAGGAGAAAAATATGGATTATAGATTACTATTACATCCTCTAGTTGGTTCTGTTATAGGTTATGTAACAAACTTTATAGCAATTAAAATGCTATTTAGGCCAAGAAGAGCTTATTACATTTTATATCACAGAATTCCATTTACACCAGGAATAATTCCAAAGAATCAGGCAAGACTAGCCTCAGGAACTGCAAGAGCTATAACACATTCACTACTAGATCAACAAACATTTGAAAACACTCTTCTATCAGAAGATATTTTACTTCAAATAAAAGAAAATGTAGATAATCTTCTAAAAAGCAATCCTAATGAAGAGTTTTCAATTCAAGATGTTCTTATTTCTAATCTAGATGAAGAGAATTATATTAAGCTTTATGACGAAATTAATAAAACACTTACTAACAATATTTATAAAACACTATTAAATTCAAATATAAGTGAAATAATAGCTGATAAATCAATAGATATTATTGAAAACAACACAAAGGGTTTAACAAAAACAATTTCAAAATCACTTGTTAAACATCATTCATATGAGATTAAAAAAGGAATTGATAATTATATAGAAAACAATGGTGAAGAAGTTATTAAAAATATAGTATCAAATGAGATTACTAAATATCTTTCAACTTCTAATATAACTATTAAAGATTATCTTAATAATTCTTCAATTGATATTTCTACTATTGTTATTTCAATTTACAAAAATATTATTAAAACGAAACTTGCATCAATATTAGATGCCATCAATTTACAAGGAATGATTGAAAATAGAATTAATAGTATGGAACCTATAGAAATGGAAAGACTAATTCTTTCAGTTATTAATAAAGAATTAAAGGCTCTTATTAATTTAGGTGCTATCATAGGTTTTGTAATAGGAATTATAAATATATTTATTTAAATAAAAAAGAATGTACTTATTTTCAAGTACATTCTTTTTATTCTTCTACATAATATCTATCTGTTCCAAGTTCAGCTTTAGTTACTTTTAAAATTTCCATCTCGTCATATTCATTTAAGTTATGACTTTTTAAGAATTCTTCTATATTTGGGTTATCTCTACCTATAATTCTCTTTTTAAAAAAATCAAATAATTCTTTATCTCTATATTCAGAATTTAACAAATCAAAACTACCTATTCCAAAGCATCCATCTGAAATAGCTTCTTTTAATTCTTTTTCATCTATATCAAAAACAAATTCATCTTGATCTTTAAATAATTTTCCAAGTACATATACCCTATTTGATTTTCCTATCCATTTTAAATAAAGTACCATAATTACCTCTTTTCTTAAGTTATTTTATATTATCACCGAAAATAAATCAATTGATTTTAATATCATTTTATGATAAGAAATAAAACAGGTTAGGAGGTTTATATGAATAACAAACTAATAATATTTGACTGTTTTGGAGTATTAACTTCTGAAGTAGCTCCTATATGGCTTAGAAGATATTTTGACGATTATACTGCTGATAGAATTCATCAATCTATTATTGTAGATGGTGATAAAGGAATCTTAACAGCAGATCAAGTATTTAAAGAACTAAGTCTAATTGTTGATGAACCAGCTGAAGACATATTAAACGACTGGATTGATATTGCTACTTTACATGAAGATTTAATAGAGTATATTAAAGTCCTTAGAGAAAAAGGTTTTAAAACTGCATTTCTATCAGATTCAGCATATGGTTATACAAAAAAGATTATTGATAAATATAATTTTGAAGATTTGTTTGATTCAATTTTTGTTTCAAGCGAAATTGGTTTATTAAAATCAAATCCAGAAACGTTTAAATATGTTTTAGATAAGTTTAATATTGAACCTAAAAATGCAATAATGGTTGATGATAGGAAATCTAATTTAGATACAGCTGAAAAAGTTGGAATTAGAGGAATACTTTATAAAGATACTCAATCATTTAAAGAAATAATAGAAACAATACTATAAAAAAAAGCCACACTTATATGTGTGGCTCTTTTTTATAATTCTTTATTAGTTAATCATTATTGTTTTTGGTTTATCTAGTTCCTTATGTTCTTCTTTCTTTGGAACTTCAAGTCTTAAGATACCATTTTTGAATTCTGCAAAGATGTCTTCTTCTTTTACTTCATCTCCTACATAGAAGTTTCTTGAACATTCTCCATAGAATCTTTCTTTACGAATATATTTTTCATCTTTGTCATCATTAGATTCTTTCTCGATTTTAGCAGATACATTTAAGTATCCTTTGTCTAAGCTTAAAGAAATATTTTCTTTTGAACATCCTGGTAGATCAATTTCTACCACATATTTGTCTTTCTTTTCTTTAATATCCGTCTTCATTAATTCTGTGCCAGGTTTAAAGTTAAATCTTGGTTCAAAAAAGTCATCTCCTCCAAAAAAATCATCCCATAAATCAAACTCATTTCTTCTTTTTCTAGGTATCATCATCATAATAAATCACTCCTTTTATAAATAAAATTCATTTTTTATGTGTTGACACCATTTCTGGTAGCACATATTTAAAAAGTACTTTTCTATACTCATAATATACCACTATTTTTTAGCAGTGTCAATAGGAGAGTGCTAATTTTTTTAAAATTTTTTTAATAAAGTATAAAAATAGCTCTAACAATACTGTTAGAGCTTCTATTAAAAGTAATATCTTGTCTTCTTTTCTACAAATTTAAATCCAATTTCTTCATATAATTTGTTTCTTTCTTCATTAGATGAAGCAACATGAATTATGAAAAATTTAATTCCCTCTTTTTGGATATCCTTTATTGCATTGTACATAAGTATTTGTGAATAGTTATTGCCTTTATACTTTTTAGATGTTACTGCTGCACCAAATGCATAACCAGTCATTAAGTCTCTTGCAATTAATACTTGAGCAAATAATTCTTTATTGTAATTTGTTAAAATGTATAGTCCTTTTTCTATGTATACTTCTGCCTTTTCTTGAGCAATCTCTTCATTACATTCTTCTTTTAATAGTTCTTCGTATACTACATATACATTTTCTTTTACTTTTTCTATATCTTTTGCTGTTGCAAGTCTTACTTTAAATCCATCTTTTAATTCTAAATCTTCATTTTCTTCTAATTTATCTAAATACAAAATATTATTCTCATTAGATCTTTTAATTGGTCTACCAGAACTCTTTTCATATTCTTTTGCCATAACTTCTGAAATAGAATTTTCACCATATATCTCTGTCAATTCATATCCATAGTAAATGATATTTTTAACAACTAGCTTTGCTATCTTTACTGAATTGTTTTGAGTTGGAGAATAGATTAATAATCCGTTTTTTGGAGTGTTAAGCATTACAATCATCTCAACATTTCCTTTTTCATTCTCTACTCTACCGAAAAGCCAGTCATCAGAGTTTTTATCATCTTGAGCTAATATTCCTATGAATAAATCATTTTTCTTTTCTTCTCTAATAAGAATAGATAAATTTTCATAAATAAATTCTTGTTTTGAAATATATCTTTTAAATTGCATTAAAAAATCTCCTTATTTACTTCACTTTTAATTATACAAATTTTAGTATTTTTAGTCAATAAACTCCCCATTCTCATTTGACATTTTTTTAAGTAATATGTATTATGATATTATAAAAATAAGATGGAGGAAAATAAATGGAAAACTATATTTTTCAAGCTCCAACAAAAGTGTATTTTGGTAAAGACCAAATTAAAAATTTGCCAGATATTTTAAGTAATTTTGGAAAAAACGTATTACTTACTTATGGTGGAGGAAGTATAAAAAAGAATGGTATCTATGATAGAGTTCAAGAATTATTAAAAGATTTTAATGTATTTGAACTTCCTGGAATTGAGCCAAACCCAAGAATCAAAACTGTAGAAAAAGGTGCTGAAATATGCAAAGCTAACAACATCGATGTTATTTTAGCTGTTGGTGGTGGTAGTACAATAGACTGTTCTAAAGTTATTAGCGCTGCAACATATTATGATGGAAACCCTTGGGATTTAGTTATAGATTCATCAAAAATCACTAAAACATTACCTTTAGTTACAATTCTTACATTAGCAGCAACTGGTAGTGAAATGAATAGTTCAGCTGTTATTTCAAATACAGAAAAGAATGAAAAAATCGGAACACATAGTCCTTTAATAACTCCTAAAGTATCAATTCTAGATCCTGAATATACATATACAGTTCCTGCATATCAAACTGCAGCTGGATCAATTGATATAATGAGTCATGTTATAGAAAATTATTTTAATAGCACAGAAGGAACATATATCCCAGATAGATTTGCTGAAAGTTTATTAAAAACAGTCATTAAATATTGTCCAGTTGCTTTAATTGAGCCAACAAATTATGAGGCAAGAGCTAACTTAATGTGGGCTTCTTCTATGGCTTTATCTGGAATAATTGGTACAGGTAAAAAAGGAAGTTGGACATGTCACTCAATAGAGCATGTACTAAGTGCATTTTATGATATTACTCATGGTATAGGACTTGCTATTATAACTCCTAGATGGATGAGACATATCCTTTCAGAACAAACTGTTAATAAGTTTGTAGAATACGCAATTAATGTATGGAATGTAGATCCAATAAATAAAGATAATATGGAAATTGCTAAAGAAGGTATTCAAGCAACTGAAGATTTCTTTAATAGTTGTGGTATTCCAATGAACTTAGGAAAACTTGGAATAGATGATTCTCTACTAGATAAAATGGCACATTGTGCATATGAACAAGGTCATTTCGATGACACATATGTTAAATTAACTGAAGAAGATATTGCTCAAATATTAAGAGATAGTTTATAAAATCAAATTAAAAGAGGAAGATTTAATCTTCCTCTTTTTTTATTTCTTCTAATTCTTTTTTACTTATTCTTTTATAGCTTTTATATTCTAATTTAGGTAGATAATCTTTAAAAAGTGTATTCTTTTTTATTATCAATTCTTTTTGTTCTTTTGTGATGTGTTTAAAATTATACTCAAGTTTTGAAGCAAGCTTTCTATCTTCAGATTTCCATGCTGCTTCCAAGTTAACTGCTGTATGTTTTTTAGTATATTTTGCACACTTTTTGGGATCTTTACTAAAGTGTTCTTTCATTCTTCTTGGAAGATCATTAGTTATTCCAGTGTACAAAGAATTATCTTCACATCTTATAACATAAGTAAAATACATCTTTATCTCCTATATTAGTTTTAAGCTTCTTCTATTGGATTTGTTACTTCAATCATATATTCTTCTAGTAAATCAAAAGTTTCTGGATATTCATTCTCTCCCCTTTTGATTATCTTCTTTCCATCACCATAATATACGATTAATTTCCAAGTTAATTTATCTTTAGACTCTTCATCTGAAGTATAATCCATATCCCAATTTTCAATATGAACTTCTTTTATTCTTTCAATAAATTCTTTATATTCTTCTTCAGAATATACGCAAACAAAATCACTTTTAGGATTTAGGTTCATGTTGTAACCTTTTTTATATACCTTATAGTCTGCAGGTATTTGCCATGAATCAGTTACAATAAGTTCTATTGCGTCAGAATTTAAAATTGCTTCTTCAACGTTTTGCATAAAAACACCTCCTATAGCTTGTTTGGCTTATCATATACTCTTCCAAAAGTATCAACTGTTACTTTTTCCATAACAGGAGGATCAACTGGTCTATCTTTTCCTCCACCAAATGGACTTCTTGTTATAACTCTTGTTTTTTCAATTTTATCTACTTCATCCATTCCTTCGATTACTCTACCAAATGCGGCATAATCTCCATCTAAGAAATCAGAATCTTTAGTTACTATAAAGAATTGTGAGCCTGCACTATCATATGATCTAGGGCTTCTTGCCATTGAAATAACTCCTCTTGTGTGAGATATATGATTCTCTATTCCGTTATTTGCAAACTCTCCTTTTATTGCATAACCTGGTCCACCCATTCCAGTTCCTTCTGGATCTCCACCTTGAATCATGAAACCTGGAATTGTTCTATGGAAAATTAATCCATCATAAAAACCTTCTTGAACTAAAGAAATAAAGTTATTAACTGTTTCTTTTGCTTCATCAGGATATAACTCAATTAAAATATTTCCACCGTCTTTAATCTTAATTGTTACTAGTGGATATAAACCTTTATCTTCCATAACTACCTCCTACTATACAAAAAGCGCACTTTAAGCAAAGACTAAAGTGCGCTTTAATTCTAATCTTTTCTTCCAACAACCTCAAATAACATCTTGCTATTTTCGATGCCAAACTTATTTACTTCATTTAATTTTCTAAGTTCTTTATACTTTTTTCTATTTGTTGAAATTTCTATTACTAAGCTAAAAATT
The DNA here is from genome assembly GCA_017528085.1 of Clostridia bacterium. GTDB lineage: Bacteria > Bacillota > Clostridia > TANB77 > CAG-508 > Scatovivens. Next base: position 87,887 of record JAFXPH010000015.1, read on the forward strand.
ATTACATATAAAACACTTATAATAAGAATATTTGTCATAACTTTTTCCTCTTTATGAGCTTATATTATCATACTAGAATTTTTATTGCAAACTATTTTGCAATAAACTTACAAATCAAATTACTAATCTCAACTGGATTATCTATTGATAGTCCTTCAATTAGTCTAGCTTCTGAATATAATACTTTTGCATAATCCTTTAAGTCTTCTTTAGATTCCTTAAATAAGTCTTGAATTTTTTTAGCTATTGGATGAGACTCATTTATTTCAAGAACAAGTTTTGGTTTTACTTTGTTATTTGGATCATTTACAGAGTTAATAACTTTACTCATTTCAATTGATATTTGTCCTTCAGTTGTTAAACATACTGGATGATTTTTAAGCCTATTTGTAAATCTAATAACTTCAACTTCTGGTATTGCTTCTTTCATCACTGTGAACATTTCTTTGTTGTCTTCATTTAACTTCTTTGTTGCCTCTTTTTCTTCTTCACTTCCTAAGTCAATTTCTTCAGTAGCAACATTAGTAAATTTCTTTCCTTCATATGCAAGTAATATTTGGAAAACAAATTCATCAATTGGATCTTTTAAATATAGAATCTCATAGTTCTTCTCTTCAATTTTTTCAACTTGAGGTAATTTAGCAATATTTTCATAAGAGTCACCACAAGCGTAGTAAATTGCTTTTTGATCTTCTGGCATTCTTGAAACATATTCTTTAAGTGTTACTAATTTCTTTTCACTTGAAGAATAAAATTCTAGCAAATCTTTTAATTCAGCTTGGTTTGCTCCAAAGTTTGAATATGTACCTACTTTTAATGGAATACCAAAGTTTTCAAAGAATTTATCATATTCTGATCTATTATTTGCAAGCATATTCTCAAGTTCACTCTTGATTTTACTTCCAATATTCTTTTGAATAGCTTTTAATTGTCTATCATGTTGAAGAATCTCTCTTGAAATATTAAGTGATAAATCATCACTATCTACTAATCCTTTTACAAACCCAAAATAGTCTGGAAGAAGTTCTTCACAGTTTTCCATTATCAAAACACCATTTGAATATAGTTTTAATCCTGGTTTATACTCTCCTGTTCTGTATTCATATGGGATTTTTGAAGGGATGAATAATAATGCTGTATATGAAAGCATACCTTCAACTTTTGTATGAATTATTTTTTGTGGTTTTTCAAAGTCATAGAATTTATCTGCATAGAAAGAATTATATTCTTCATCTTTAATATCACTTTTGTTTCTTTTCCATAGAGGAATCATGCTATTTAGTATTTCTGTTGTAACTTTTTCTTCATATTCATTTTCTTTTCCCTCTACTTTACTTCTATGAGAAACATCCATCTTAATAGGATAGTGAATATAATCAGAATACTTTCTTACTATTGCTTTGATGTTATAGATATCTAAGAACTCATCATATGATTCTTCATCTGTATTATCCTTTAAAGTAAGAATAATTTCTGTTCCTACATCATCTTTTTGGCACTCTTCAATAGTGTATCCTTCTACACCTTCTGATTTCCATTCATATGCCACATCAGATCCTTGTTTTTTAGATCTAACTACAACACTTTTTGCAACCATAAATGAAGAATAGAATCCTACACCGAATTGTCCAATTATATTAACATCTTCTTTTTCTTCCATTTTATCCTTGAATAAAAGTGATCCACTTTTAGCAATAGTACCTAGGTTTGAATCAAGTTCATCTTTATCCATACCGATACCATTATCAGAAACAATTAATTCTCTCTTGTCTTTATCTACTTTTATCCATATTTCTAAATCATCTTTATTAACCTTTACATCTTTGTTTGTTAAAGACTCATAGTATCTTTTGTCAATAGCATCACTTGCATTAGAAATTAATTCTCTTAAGAATATCTCTCTATTTGTATAAATAGAGTTAATCATAAGATCAAGTAATCTTCTTGACTCTGCTTTAAATTCTTTTTTCTTCATAAAAACACCTCTTTTTCTCGAAGAGAATTATATATCTCTTTTTTAGCAATGTCAACATTTGACTGCTAAAATATGCAAAAAAATAACTTGACATTTCTGTCAAGTTATTAAATATATTCTTATTTATGAAACTACTTCAAAAGGTATATCTGCCATCTCTTTTTCTTCGATAGCATCCTTCATCTCAAAAGGAAGTACAGTATCAAGTGTAATTATATTATCCATTTTATTTACAAGTTCTTTTGATAAATCAAATGGCTTAAAATCATATTGCTTTTTTCCTACAAATAATTTTTCTAGTTCTACTGCTAAATCAATTGTATTATTCATATTAATTCCTCCCTTTTTCTTCATGAGTATTATACTACACTTATATCATTTTTTCAAGTTTTATACTATTTTTAAACCTAATTTCATTCCGCCAATTAAGTGGAAATGTATGTGTTTTACTTCTTGACCACCATTCTCACCACAGTTATTGACAATTCTATATCCATCTTCAAACACACCTGCTTCTTTAGCTATTTTAGGAATAGCTTCATATATTTTCTTCATATATTCACTGTTTTCTTCTGTAATTTCATTAGCACTCACAATATGAGTTTTTGGAATTATAAGTACATGCACAGGAGCTACTGGATTAATATCATTAAACGCTAAAACATAGTCATCTTCATAAACTTTACTTGATGGTATCTCTCCTTTAATTATCTTACAAAAAATGCATTCGTCATCTAACATTTTTAAACCCTCCTTAAATAATATTATTATCTTTTAAATATTTCATGAAGCATAAACATCCTTCTAAAATATCATTATAAGCTTCTTCAAAATTCTTAGTATAATATGGATCTTTTATGTTTCTTGGATAGTTAGAGAAATCTAGTAGTTTAAATAGTTTTTTATCATCTCTATCCTTTTCAAGTATTTGAGACATATAGTACATATTCTTGTCATCCATAGTAATTAAGAAGTCATATTTATCATAATCCTCTTTTTGAAGTCTTGAGGCAGCTCTTTTTTCATATGGAACTTTCTTTTCATCTAAATAAGCTTTTGCTCTTGGGTCCATATCATTACCATTTTCTTCATCAGAAGTACCTCTTGATTCTATTAAAAAGTTCTCCTCTAACCCTCTACTTTTTACAATATTCTTTAATATAAATTCAGCCATTGGAGACCTACATATATTTCCTAAACAAACAAAAACAACTTTAACCATATAATTCTCCTTTTTCATATTTACATTATATAAGTTAATAATAAAAAAATAAAGTTTATTTTGTCAAGTAAAATTGACTATTAGCAAAAATTGTTATATATTAGTCATGAAAACAAAATCAAGGGGGATTGATGAAATGTTAAAAGAATTTAAAGAATTTATTTCAAAAGGTAATGTTATTGACATGGCTGTCGGTGTTATCATAGCTAATGCATTCGCTGCAATAGTTACAGCTTTCACTGAGAGTTTTATTCAACCATTATTAGGATTAGTTGGTGGTGCTGAAGTTCATGGAACTATTCCAATTCCAGGATCAGAACAAGCAATTGATTACGGTGCATTCTTAACAGCTGTAATTAATTTCTTAATTGTTGCTTTCATACTATTCCTAGTTATCAAAGCATTTAATATTGCTGAAAAGAAACAAAAAGAAGCTTTAGAGAAATTATCTGCTAAAGTTGGTAAAAAAGGTAAAGAAGAACCAGCAGAAGTTGAACCAGCAACAAAATTATGTCCTTTCTGCTTATCTGAAATTCCTTACAAAGCAACAAGATGTGGTCACTGTACTTCACAATTAGAAGAAAATAAATAATTAAAAATAAATAAGAAAAAAGGTACTCTATAAAAAAGAGTACCTTTTTTCCGTTAGCAGCAATTTAGGTTACAATTTATCTTTTATTTTTCAACAATATAATTAAAATAGTTATCTTTTGAATCAATATTTAGTACAAAGTCTGTAGTTGCTCCGAATTTTTCATAATATTCATCGTTTAATAATTCGAATTCTTTTAAGATTTTTAATGAGTTTAAATTACTTTCCATAACTATATTCCTCCTTTAAAACCTCGTTGTATTGCTCTTCAGAAATATACTTTTCAGTTTTCATGCATTTTAGCACTTTTTTCTGCCTTTGTAAAGTTAAATCTAAATTAACTGTAGGTGCGTATACAGAAGGAGCATTTGGAATTCCAGCTAAAAGTGAACAATCATATAAGTTCATGTCTTTTACTTCTTTATCAAAATAGCCATCTGCCGCATCTGCTATACAGTAATATCCATTTCCAAAATAGCAAGTATTGATATATAGTTCTAAAATCTCATCTTTACTTAAAGAATTCTCTATTTCTTTTGCCATAAACATTTCTGCAATTTTTCTAGTTAATTCTCTCTTTTGTGAAAAATAAACATTTTTTGCTAGTTGCTGAGTTATTGTACTTCCTCCTTCCTTTAGAGAAAGTGTCTTTATATCAACAGCAATTGCTCTTCCTATGGAAATAACATCTATTCCATGATGTTTATAAAAACGTCTATCTTCAACTGCTACAACAGCATTAATATAATTTTGTGGAACAACAGATATTTCTGTATAATTCTCAACTTCACTTTTAATTTCTTGTGCTTTCTGTTCAACCGAGCATTTAGCGATTGCTTCTTGATACACTTCATATCCTTCGTGTATAAAATAGCTTCCTAAAAAAGCTATAGCAAAAAGCAGAATTAGAAAGATTCTTTTAAAAAATTTCCTCATGTAAACTCCTTCCTAATTTACGTTTATTATCTATATAAATTATGAACATTTTATGTTTAAATTATAACCTTTTTGTAATTTTATATTATTAACCTTAATTATACCTTAAAATAAAAAAAGAAACAAAAAAAGCATTTCTTTCTTGAAATGCTTTTTATATTTATGCATTACTGCTTTTCTTTTCTTCTTTTCTTTCCATTCTATATTGTTTTCTCTTCTTTCTCTTATCTTTAGTAAAGAATAGTTTATAAACAATCGTTACTATTGCTGAAATAATATATGTTATTGCATAAACAGAGATAATCTTTTTTATATTTAAGTCAAGTATACTAGATCCAACAATTACTGATGATATTACTGCTGGAAATCTTGCAAAACCTGATAAGAATAAATATTTTCTAGTATCCATTGGAAGCAAACTTCCAACATAAGTAATTAAATCTTTTGGAATTCCAGGTAAGAAGTATAATACAAATACCACTATTGCCATCTTATCTTGATTATTATTTAAAATGTTCTCAATTTTTTCATAACTTTCTGGTTTTACAATGTCTTTAATTAATGCTAAACCGTATCTTTGAACCATCTTGTGAATTAGAAAAGTTGCTATTATTATACCGATATAAAGGATAACAATTCCTTTAAGCACTCCAAAAATCATTCCCGCCATTATTTCTATTGGTTCACCAGGAAGAACAACTAAGAATATTTTTGCAATTTGAAGAAACATCACAATAAAAATGCTTCCTGCTCCGTGATTGTCAAGTGTCCTTTTAATTTCAAGTCTTCCCTCTTCTGTAGAAATATTTGCAAATAGTGGAATTAATTTTACTAAAGCATAAACCACTATAAATAAAACCGCTATTCCAGCAAGTGCTCTTAAAACTTTGATGCTTTTTTTAGTTTGTTTATATTCCTCTGCATCTACACTTTGTTCTTTTTCCGTATTTAATTCCTCAATAGTTTTCTCTTCTACTTCAATCTCTTTGTTTTCTGTGTTTTCTTCCATATCCTCACCTTATACAAGAGAATTATATCATAACGACTTTTAATTTCAAACAATTTATACAAAAAAAGACTTTTAAGATTATTCTAAAAAGTCTCTTTTTAATTCTTCTATAAAACCATCTAAATCCTTTCGATATTTTACTATTCTAATATCAGAATCTGGATTTTGGTTTAATATTCCATATATTAGTTTTCTTCTTTCAAAATTGTACCTACATACATATGCTATAAAGCTTAAATCAAATTTTTCTTTGCAGCCTGGCATGTCAGGTTTCTCTTTTCCATGATTTTTAATTATCCTAGTCAAGACTCCCTTAAGTGCTAAAAAACTATTAAAATCTAAGTAAATAGTTAGATCTGCTCTTTTAATTCTATAGTCTAGAGTATCTAAAAATGTTCCATCTAATATCCACTCATCTTTATTAGCCTCTTCAATTATCATTCTATCTCTTTCTTCTGTTGGTCTTAATTTCCAGTCAGGAAGTTGGTGAATAGAATCTATATGGCAAACAGGAATGTCAAATATCTCTTTTAGTTTAAGTGAGAGAACTGTCTTTCCTGTTCCAGGTGCTCCAATAATGGTAACTCTCTTTAATTTCTTCATTCGTACCTCGTTTATTAATTATAGTCGACTCTAGATGTAGAAACTATATCTACTTCTTTTACAAAATATCTTGAGTAATTGAATTTTTCATTTTCAACTAATTTTACTTCCATTTCGTAAGTTGGTAGTTTTACTTTCTCTTTATTCATATATTTTAATATTTCATCATTGTTTGCTACTATAGCTTTAAACTTAACATTTATATATGAATTATCTTTTTCAAACTCATCAATTGATATGCATAATCCTGTTAGAGCTTTTTCTCCAACTACTTCATAAGCATTTTTTGATTCATTGTATCTAAAGATTGTTGATACTGGTAATGTATCTTTTACATATTTACCAAACATTTCTTTAAATACTTGATTTACTATTGAAGTATCATATATTTGAGTACTTTCTATTTCTTCTTCTGAACTTACTTGAGATAGAGCATAACTCTCCATAAATGATGCTACTGCATTTAACCTTCTTGTATTTTCTAATTCATCTTTTGATAATTCTACTCCTTCGTACCCATCAACAGAATTAATAACTATAGCTGAGAAAAGTTTCTCTAAATCTTCTTTATTAACTCCATTAGCTTGCATATATGCTTTTGATGTTTTAATATTTTGTTCGTCTGAATAATACTCATCAAAGACTGTCTTTTGAGCTTTTGAATCTTTAAAAACATATACAGCTAAAAGTACCATAAATATAATTACAATAATTGTTATTACGCCAGTTTTCTTTAGTCCAGATTTTAATTCTTCCTCATTCATATCAATTATCTCCAATAATTATTTACAATTTACTTATATCACATTTTTTTAGATTATTCCATAAAAAAAAGAAATACTACTTAAAAATAGTATTTCTTTAATCTATATTTTATTCATATCTTAATGCATCTATTGGATTCATCTTAGCAGCTTTATTTGCTGGATAATATCCAAAGAATATACCAATAGCTGTTGAGAATGAAAGTGAAATTACAATTGATCTAATTGATGGCTGTGCTGGATATCCTAATAGTTTTGATGCAAAGTTACCCATAGTTAATCCTAAAATAATTCCTATTATTCCACCAACAATACATATTACAACTGCTTCTATAATGAACTGTGTTCTTATTGAACCATTTGTTGCACCTAATGCTTTTCTTGTACCAATTTCCCTTGTTCTTTCGGTTACTGAAACAAGCATTATGTTCATAACTCCAATTCCACCAACTAAAAGTGCGATACTAGCAACAACTGAAATGGCTGTTGTGATTTTTCCAAGCATATCTGTCATACTTGAAATCATAGCTGTCATACTAAATGCTGTTACTTCAAAATCCGGATTATTTCTATAATATCCTTCAAAAAATCTTTCTATTTCATTTGCAAATTCAGTACTATCTACACCTATCTTAGTAATAAGTGAAAAGTATTGATATCCATCAACGTGTGTAAATGATTTAGCTGTCTTAATTGGAATAAATACATATGTTGGCATAGATGACATAAATGACATCATTCCAGCATTTGGATTTTCATATATACCAATTACTGTATATTCAACTGTAACATCATCTTGCAATATTTCTACTGTTTTTCCTAATATTTGTTCGAAATTATCTTTACCATATATCTTTTCTGCAGCTTGATCCGCAATTATACAAACTTTCTTTCCATCATTTAAATCTTGTTCTGTAAATCTTCTACCTGCTACCATCTGTAAGTTTTCTGATAATAAATAGCCATTATTAGCACCTGCTAAACTAATTGGAGCTTCTTTTGATGTATACTTCATAGTTCCATTTACATATTGCTCAACTACAGAAACTGCTTCTATTTTATCACCAAAAGTATTAACAACATTTTCTATCATTTCTTTAGTGAAATAATCATTTTCATCCGGTACCTGAGAGCCTGAACTAATTCCTATCAAACTATCCATCATACTAGAATCTTTTTCACTTAAAACAACTTGAATATTATTAGCTCCCATAGTTTGCATTTGTTCTGAAACTGATAAGCTTAAAGAATCACCTACTGTCATAATTGCAATTACAGAGCCTATACCAATTATAATTCCAAGCATAGTAAGTAAAGATCTCATTTTATTTGACCATAGTCCATTTAGTGCTAATAAAACATTTTCAATAAATAACATTATTTAGCACCTCCTTTTCCAGGTCTTTCTCCAATTATCTCACCATCTTTTAATGTAATAATTCTATCTGTTTCTTCTGCTAGTTCTAATGAGTGAGTAATAAGTATAATTGTTTTTCCTTGCTCTTTGTGAAGCTTATGGAAAATATCCATTACCTTTCTACCTGTTACAGAATCAAGTGCACCTGTTGGTTCATCTGCAAGTATAATGCTTGGATCATTTGCCATAGCTCTTGCAATAGCAACTCTTTGTTTTTGTCCTCCAGATAATTCTTCAGGTAAATGCTTTGCTCTATCTGCCATCTCAACTAATTCTAATAAATCTTCTGCTCTTTGTTTTCTAGTTGCTGCTCCAACACCTCCATATAGCATTGGAAGTTCAATATTCTTTTGAGCATTAGTCTTTGGAATTAGATTATATGTTTGAAATACAAAACCTATTTTTTTGTTTCTTATTTTAGAAAGTTCATCATCTTCAGCTTCATTAATATCTATATCATCTAACTGATAATGACCAGTAGTTGGTCTATCTAAAACTCCGATAATATTCATAAGCGTTGATTTACCAGATCCTGATGCACCAACGACAGCAACGAATTCTCCCTCTTTGACTTCTAAAGAAATACCTTTTAGAACTGTAAGTTCATTTGGTTCACCTATATAAAATTTTTTAACTATATTATCTAATTTTATTATAGTTTTACTCATGATATTTCCTTTCTTTTAAATTCCTGTTGTAACTGTCATTGAGTTAATCATTTCTTCTAATGCATCTTGGTTATTTAAGTCTGGAAGCACAACTGTCATTCCCTCTTTAATCTCATCAGATTTAACTTCTGTATAATAGTCGCTTTCTAATCCTTTAGTAACATTTATTTCACGAATTTCATCATTTTCTTGTACTTTTAAATAATTTGTTCCATCTTCTCTTGTATAAACAGCATCATATGGAACTGATAAAACATCTTTAGCTTCTTCTTTTATAATACTTAATTTTGCTGTCATACCTATTCTTAATCTATCATTTGTTTCATCTAGTGATATTTCTATTTTATATGAAGGTGCTGTACTTGTTTGTGCGGCAGCCATCATACTGCTTGCAGCTTCTGTTGCAGCAGGAGCCACAAATGTAACTGTGCCATTTAATTCTTCTTCTCTTGTTGAATCAGTTTTAATTAATACTTTCATTCCCTCTTTAATATCAGCAATATCATATTCTGATATTTGAGCTTCTATCTTAAACTCATTTATTCCTTCAACTTTAATTACTGTTCCTCCTGTAAATGTATCTCCTTCTTTAACATTTACTTGAGTTACTGTTCCATCAACAGCTGATACTATTTTACCCTTATCTAATGTTGATTTGATTTGACTTATTTGTGCTTTTGATTGATCTTGAGCAGCTTTGGCTGCAAGTTCTGCACTTCTTACTGCGTCTTGTGCTTGATTAATTGATTCATTAACTTGAGATTCATTGTAAGAAGATTCCATTACTTGAAATTTTGCCCATTTCTCAGCTAGTTGAGCTGATACTTCTGCTTCTTCTCTTTGTAGTTCAGCAAGTTTTTCAGCATTTCCTTCATATTGTTTTTTTCCAATATTTATTTGTTCCATTCTTGTACGTAGACCATTGATGTCTGACTTTAAAGCCTCATAATCATTCTTTACACTTGATACTTTATCTAAGGCTCTTTTGGCTTGGTCTACTTGAATATTAGCTTGTTCTGTAGCTGTCTTTAAAGAAGAAGATGCTAAATTATATTGGTCTTGTGCATCATCCATATCGAAACTACATAGAATATCACCTTTATTTACTTTATCTCCAACTTTGACATATACTTTTTTTACTTCCCTACCAGAAAGCATTGAATCATATGCCTTTGAAGTAGTACTCTCCAATCTTCCTGATGCGCTGATTGTAGTTACTAAAGTTCTTTTTTCTATTGTATCTACTTGAACTTTATTAGTATTTTCTTCAGTGCTCATTCTTCCACGTATAAAAGACACTATAATATAAAGTAATATTAAACCAATAATTACTTTTTTCTTAGTTAATTTAAATTTCTTTTTCTTAGATTTTTTTTCTTTCTTGTCAATAGTTTCTTCTACTATTTCTTTTTCTTCTTCTTCCATTTAAAACCTCTTTACAAAACGCTATTTTTACTCAAAGTATTATATATAAAAAATGTTTGATTTGCAATAGTTATAAGCTATTTGTAACAATAAAAAAAGCACTCTTTTTTGATGTGAACCCCATTTAGTTCACAGGTAAAAAAAGAACATGCTATAATAACACTTATCGAAAGGTAGGTGTTATTTTTATGCGGTAAACATTTTAGTAATGAGTTTAAGCAGCAAGTAATCAATGATTATAATTCTGGAA
>JAFXPH010000016.1 GCA_017528085.1 Clostridia bacterium
GAAAATGATACAGTTACACCATATTTTTTACTTACTTCCCAAGCTTTTTCTCCAAAACCAAAAACATAATGAAGAAATGTATCATATTCTTTATCAATCTCTGTTGGTTTTTTATTTCCGATCCTATCTTGATAATAGTAAGCTCTTTCAACAATTTTATTGATAGTAGTTTCTGGTTCAACTGTATTGCTTTCGATTATTTTTTTATTCTTTGCAATATAATGTTTATCTGTCCATACACCATTTTCGTATGTACCAATATAATATTCAGAATCTTTTCCCTTTATCCATTGAAACCAGTATTTATTTCCTACGCCACCAATATAGTAATCTAAATCATCTCTATATCCAATAACAAATTCAAAGCCATTATTATCATTTACAAGCTTCATAAAGGCGTTTTTATCCATATAAACACCTCCCATCTTTTAAAAATTATAAAATTCAAAACTATAATATCATGTTTTATAAATTTTCACAATTAGTTAAACTATAAAAAGCACTAATAATTTATATAATAAATCTCCTCGATAAATTACTATTTATCTTTCTTTATTCAGCTTGTTAACAATATTAAAATATTTTGCTCATTTTAATATTTATTTCCTTTTACTAATACCAAGCAATAATTTATTAGCTAGTGGTATTTTTCTTAAGATTTCTGTTATTATAGGTAATATAATTATTGTTCCTATAATTAAAATCACATAATTAAATATAAAATTATTTAATTTAATATATTCTACTAAAACAAATGCAATCACAATTTGTAAAGTGTAATGTAATACATAAAAGCTAAAATTATTTCTATTCATATATTTTGTAAATTTATTATCAAAATTTAAGTATTTCTTTGCAAGTCCAAATGATGATAGAATAACAAACCATATATAAATATTGGTAAATATATTGTTTAAAAATTCATCTGATCCAAAATTACTTCCATAGTTTACTATTGTAAATACAATTCCAATAATTAATGTAATTATTCCTAATGGTATTGAGATTTTTTCTAACCTTTCAATAATTGAATCGTTTGAAAAAATATAATATCCAAATATAAACATCAATAAGTATATTCCCCATCTATAAACTGTAACTACTGGTGTATTCAATATATATGAAGAACCCCAAACTAGTAGAAATAATAAAATTAAAATTGGCAAATTTATTCTATTAAATAAGTTATCTAATTTTTGTTTCTTATCAATTTTTCTGATTAAAACAATAAGTAGTGAAGCAACAAACAAAACATGTGCATACCAAAGTGGACCAATACCAATTAAAGAATAAATTATATATTTAATTAGAGATGGAATCATGTTCCCATTTCCTGCAAATATATCATTATAATAATTGGTTGTCCATCCACTTATCCATCCATAAGCAAATATTCCTATTAAACTTGGAATTAATATCCTTTTTGCTCTGTCTTTAATGAACTCTTTATTTGTTTTATTCTTTAATGAATACTTTGTAGCAACTCCTGATACAACAAATAATAGGCACATTATCCAGGGATAAATAAAAACACATATACTATCAAATTCTTTAATACCTGTTACACCAATATTTGAAACAACACCACTTGAATTAAATATATAAAACACATGATATAAAATAACGAAACATAATGTAATCCATCTTATATTATCTAAATAATGTTTTCTATTCTGCATAATTATTTTTCTCCTTTTGGAAATACTTTATCACTTAATCCTTCTATTACATCTGCTTTTAATAGTGCTATACCTTGCTCTTTATCGCAAAGTACAATAATAGAATCTCCTGATTTAATATCAAACATATCTCTTGCTTCTTTTGGTATTACAATTTGACCTTTTTCTCCAACTTTGCTTATTCCTACAAATTTATCTTTTTTCATTTTTATTAACCTCCACAGTTTATACTTGTTATACTTGTTATACTTTTCATACTTATCATACTTTATAAAAATAAAAAAAGCAATAGAATTTGCTAAACTTCTATTACTTCTTTGTTCTAAATATTACAATATTCTGTACAATTATTAAATCATATTTAGAGTATTTTTTCAATTTCATTGTTTGAGAAATGACTGCAAAATGAATAATGTTTAATGATTGTTAATATCGTAAATAACGTCAAATAACGTTAAATTATCTCATGAAATATTGATGTACCAAACAAAAACATTGCTACACATATATTACATCGATTTTTAACGTTATTTCTTAGCAAAAAGCCTTAAAACCTTTAATATCTTTGACTTACAGACTTCTATTTCAAAAACAAGTCTGTGCACCTCGACCACAAAAAATCCTGTAATTTCAACAATTACAGGATTTTTTATTATCTTTAATTACTAATCTATAAAGCTCATTTGATTGTCTTCTTTAATCCAGCTTTTTTGCTTTGCCTCAGTTATTTTATCTTCCGGTGTACTTTCCCCTATTAAGAACTGAGATTTAGGATTATGAAGCTTATAGTTTTCTTGTACCAATGTTTTATCATAATTTGCATAACAATATTTACAAAGATGCATACAACTATTGTAAGCGCCTACATCATTTCCCATTAAGCAATTACATGCTGTTTTTTCTTTTCCTTCATTTGTTACAATTCTTTTTGACTGTCCACTTGGTGCATCAAGTTTAAATCCTATTGCCTTTTCTACTATTTCTTGACTCATACAGCCTGTGATATCAATTCCAAATTCTTTTAAATTTGGATTTTCACAGCATCCATGTATTATCATGTTATTTTCTTTTCCAATTCTTGCAAATTCTTTTGCAATTAATCTTTGTTCTTCACTAGATGGGGGCCTTATATCAGGTGCATTTCTTTTTACTTTTTCATATAAATCTAAAAAACTAATTGTAACATCCTCTGTATAACCTTTTAAGTCTTTAGCAATTTTATCAAACATATCTATATGCTTCTCTACTGAATAATCTTCATTTATAAGAATTGGATCATAGCGAAGTGCTACAGCATTTTTCCCTACTTTATTTGATAAAATTTTAAAATCTTCTACTACCTTTTCAAATATCGGTACATTTGGTTCTAAATCTTTTCCATAAGGTGTAATTGTTACAAACCAAAACATATTATACTTTTCTTTTAATTCATCCAAATATTTAATCATTGGATGTGGATTTTTAGTACAAAAAGCAAGACAGTCTACTACATCTGGAGATAGACTATACTTACTTACTTGTAATCTATTATATGGATTTCTAACACATACAAATCCTTCATGTATTCTATTCATTAACCATTCTGAATAAAATGCCGGTATATCTGTTCTCATCCCTGTATTTATTATCATATTAATTTCACCTATATTTCATTATTATCGTGTAACGTTAATTCCTTATTCAAAAAAGTTTGCTCTATTCCATATAACCTCCAAGGGCTAAAATTCTACTGTTCTTGGTTCCTCTGTAAATGAACAGAATGTGGCTTTAGCATTTTCAAAATATAATACTTCTGTATTATCGTCATCTGCTGAATACATGCTTTTAAGTGAAGGATTAGCATCTAGCATACTTGCTTTTGCTTCATATCTATCATCTCTTACAACTTTTCCTTCAAGTCTGATCCATTTCCCGTCCATAAAGCTACAAATCTCTACATTTGGATTTACTTGCATTTGTTTAGATACATTTTTTACTTTTCCTGTTTGAATATATAGTTTTCCCTCAAAAATATTAACTACACCAAAAGGTCTTACTCTTGGTTTATCTCCTTCTTCAGTAGCTAAGTAAAAAGTTCCGCATTTTTTTAAAAATTCATATACTTCTTCCATTTTTAATTACCTCCACGATTTTATTCACTTGGATTATATCATAAATATTTAGTAAATTCATTAAAATGAAAACCCCCGCCTTGAACTATTCAAGGCGGGGGTAGCAGATCTTATCATTTGAGAAATTGTGTAATTACCCGAGGTAATGCATATACGTGGCAAGACCAAGAAGCTGATTGGTATAAGCCATCTCGTTATCATACCACGCAATAAGTTTGACAAACGTCGGCGAGAGTGCGATGCCAGCTTTCACATCGAAGTTACAAGTGACGAGATTTCCGATGAAATCCGAAGAAACAAGTTCATCGGTCACATAGTTCACGACGCCCTTCATTTCATTTTCACTCGCAGCCTTGACAGCCTGGCAAATGGTTTCGTAGTCGGCAGGATTTTTGAGGTTTACCGAAAGATCCACGACAGACCCATCAATGACAGGAACTCTCATAGACATTCCAGTAAGCTTTCCCTTAAGATCAGGGATAACCTTGCCAACAGCTTTGGCTGCACCCGTGCTAGACGGGATGATGTTGTTCCCAGACCTTGCGATACGGCGATCCTTTTTGTTGAATCCATCGATAGGATTCTGCTTGGACGTCATCGCGTGAACAGTGGTCATGAGGCCACTCTCGATGCCAAAGTTGTCGTTGACAATCTTGGCAAGAGGCGCGAGGCAGTTCGTCGTACACGAGGCATTGGAAACAATATCCATGTCAGGGGAATACTTCTCTTCGTTGACACCCATGACAAACATGGGAGTATCATCTTTCGACGGGGCCGAAATGATGACCTTTTTAGCACCAGCGGCCAAATGTGCAGAGGCAGTATCCTTGGTAAGGAACTTACCGGTGCATTCGACCACGAACTCGGCTTCCAACTTCTTCCAGGGAATCTCCTTAGGATCCCGCTCATGAGTAATCTTGATATGGGACCCATTGATGAAGATATCGTCATCTCCATCCCACTCGACAGTTCCCTTAAAAGAACCATGAGTGGTATCATGTTTGAAGAGCATGGCGATTTCTTCCGCAGTTCGGGATGCATTGATGGCAACGACCGGAATACCCTTTTCTACGCAAAGGCGCAGGGTGCAAAATCCGATTCTGCCGAAGCCATTAATGCTGATTCGAGGCCTGGAATTGAAGTTCATTAATTCTCCTTTCTAGTTCTTTTCCATGAATTTAGATTTTGAAAGCATCTAAATCATAGCAATTCCTCCTCATCTACATTTTTCAAATTTCAAAGTACATTTTCTATTTATCACCTTCTAGAGCATATTGCAAGACTTTTTTGTGAATTCTTTGTAAATTTAAAGGGTTATAGCCATTTTTAATAATTTCATTAAAAAGGGAAAAACTAAAAAAAGCCATGAAACAAAACAGTTTCATGGCTTTTATCTATTATATTTTATTGTATATCTTTATCAAAGTCATCAATTATTTTTTGCATAGCATCTGGTACCATACATTCTAATAATTTACCTGACAAGTTTCTAAATTCTTCTATTGACATTTTAAATTTTGAACCATTAATTTCAATTCCAATATTTGAATAATAAACAGGAATAGGTTCTCCTTCTTTTTCAACATATTCACCATTATATTTAATCTTATCTACGAATTCATAAATATAATTCATTTGATCAGTAGTTAATGTAAATGGAATACTTACATTTATGTGAGCTTTATTCTTAACAGCAGGATCTATACATACTTCTTTTTCATATGAAGAAACAGCTTGTTCTCCATCCATTTCTATTTTGTAGTTCTTTTTAAATACTGAACCTTTTCCATACTTACCATTATAGAATCTATTAATAATACTTAAAGATACTTTTTCTCTTTTAACATTTGTTAAAGAAGTTGTACCAACATTTTGCATAGAAGTATTTTCAGGTTCCTTACTTAAAGAATTATCTCTACCAAAGAATTCTTCTTTAACTGCAGATTGATCATTTTGTTTTGCAATTAATCTTTTAGAAAACTCATTAAATCTTTCTTTATTTTTTTGTAACTCTTTTAAATCTTCTAGTCCTTTGTCCCAATCAGTATATGTTTTAATTACAAAAGTACTAAATAATACCACAAAGAATGGATCTCTTTCTAAATTTAGTTCTTTACGTAGTTTCTCTTGAAATTCTTTCATAAATATTCCTCCTATAAACAAAGAATTTTTACTACTAACAAAAATATATCATTATCTAAAATAAAATTCAATTTAATTAAAAAAGAACTCACAAAAAGTGAGTTCTTTATTATTAATTATAAAAACGAATTGCTTTATTTGCAGGTGGATTGTATGCTGGCGGATTTTGACCCTTCTTTACTAGAACTATTTGAATTCCTTCTAGTCTAAATGAATGACCTTCTGTTCCAGATTCTTCACCGTTTTTAGCCCAGCCCATCCAGCCGATATTTTGTGCATGTACTCTATAGTAAATATCATATTTTTCTGAGGCTGGTCCTGTAAGTCTAATTTTTATTGCTTCTAATCTATATGACTTACCGGCTGTACCTGACCTTTCACCATTTTTCTTCCATTCTTCTCCATTTTTATCTTCCCATCCAAGAATTTGAACATGAGTTACATATTCAATACCTCCTGGAAGGTTTTCTAAATTAATTCTAATTGATTCTAATCTTAGGCTTTGTCCTGATGTTCCAGCAATTGCTCCATTTGCAACAAATGGTTGGTCGCCAATATTTTGAACGTGAGTTGAATAAACTACTCTTGGTGATTTTCCATATTCTCTATATGGTTCAACAGTAAGACCTGGTGCTTCACTTCCTTTTGGAACTAATACAATTTGTATTCCTTCTAATCTAAATCCAAATCCTGCTGTTCCTGCTGATTCTCCGTTTTTAGCCCAATCCATCCAACCTATGTTTTGTGCATGGACTTGATAGTAAACATCATATTGTTCAGCAGCATTTCCTGTAAGTCTAATTTTAATTGCTTCTAGTCTTAAACTTTGACCAGAAGTTCCACTCATTTCTCCATCTTTTTTCCATGAGCCATATTTAATATCTTCCCAACCAATGTTTTGAATATGTGTTACATACTCAATTCCGCCATCTATGTCAGGACTTAGTTTTATTTTAATTCCTTCTAGTCTATAGCTTAAACCAGAAGTTCCACTCATTTGACCATCTTTTTTCCATGAAGCATATTTTATATTCTCCCAGCCTATATTTTGTATATGAGTTGCATATTTTACATTGTAATAGTTAAGTGAGCCAGATGAATCTATAACGTTATATTTAACAACTAGTTTTAAGGAACAACTCTTATAGTTGGCATATACATACTTGTGCCAAAATTCCATAGTTGCTTCATTTAAGCCAGGTTTATCGTTTGTATATAAATTTAAATACTCTATAGCATTTGCATTATCACTATAATAAATTGGTTTACAATTATCTGATTCTACTTCATTATTATAATAATCATCATCTTTCATACCATATTTATGTATAATTCCATGTAGTCTTAAATAATCAGATAATCTTAGTTTGAATTCGTTATTTGCATATCCGGATTCTGAAACTTCATACTCACAATATAAAACTCTATCTGTATCAATTGTAACTTTATTAAATAACATATCATTTTTTGATAAGTTAGTTATATCTATTATTTCTTGATAACCATCATCAAATATCATAAGACTTACAAAATTGTTACTACTTAAACATCTTTCTATAGCGTCTATATTTGAAACTTTTGTATTATATAATCCTATATTACTTATATTAGGAAGATTATTTGGTAAAAATTCTAAATTGCTTACAGGTATGTCACTTAAGTATATGTTTTCTAATTTTGATAAATTTTTTATAATATTAACATCTATATTAACATTATCAAGAGATAACCTTATTAAATTACTTGGAATTCCTGTAATATTTACAACATAGCCAGCATCACTTGTTGTAAAGTTATCCTTACCAATACTTAAATCTATTAATCCCGTCATACTTGAAAAATCAAAAGTATAATTTTGACCAATATCATAAAGAGTCAAATATATTCTTTTCAAACTTTGTATATTTGCTATATTAGCCATTTTAATATTAGTAGAAGATCCATAAATATCTAGCTCTGTTATGTGTAAGTCTTTTAATCCATATCCCATATCACTTAAATGTGTGCTGCTCAAATATAATTCTCCTAAACATGGGAGATTTTTTAATTGAGAATAATCTGCAACTATTGAACTAGATATAATTAAACTGCTTACATTTGAAAAATGTTCTATTCCTTTTAAATCTCTTACACTTTCAATTGACAAGTGAGTAATTCTATCTAAGTAAGCTTTTGCAACTGTTAGTGTCATATTTGTATCATCAAAAGACTGAAGTGCATTTCCATATATGTCTTGTTTTATTTGATTATAAAAAGTTCTATCATTAAACTGAATTTGCTCATATTCTGGAGCATCAAAGCTACATGATTTTACTCCATACATAAAATCATCGATATATAAATCTTCATAAGAAATATATATTATTGTTTGACTTTCTCCCCATTGATTTTGTGCAATATAAGCACCATTCTTTTTAGGTCTAATATTATATGGGAAGTTGTCTACTGAAAAATTATCATCCCATCCAATCAAACTTATTGCATGGTCTTGAATTGCACTTGCAGCTTGATTATTAATTACAAAGCGTCCATTATATGGAGTAATAGAATTTGCATAGATATCTATATATAAAGATCCATTCTCCATTATATGTTGTTTAACTAAATTTCTATGATAATTAAGATCATCTTCTGTATATGTATTATTAGATTTTTCATAACTAAATATAGATGGTAATTGAACTGTTTCATTTACATATAAAGCAGGACTTAATGATTTTAGCATAGAATATTCATTTTCATTATAATATCTATAATAAGGAACTTGGCTTTCATTAACAGGTCCTAAATATGATGAAGTATATTGTGTGAACATGTCAAAGTTTCCACCACTTCCTAGAGTTCTATAAAATCCAGGATTTGATCCAATCTTATTCCAAAATTCTTTTGACGTTAAATAATCAAGATGTCTTTCAGATAAGTCAACAGTTATATTCCTTAATGCTAAATTTGTTTCAACACTAGTTAAGCTAGAAAAAGCCCAGCATAATCCATCAGATCCTTGGTCTTCTATTGGAATGTTAATATGATCTCTTAAATTATATGCTGTAGGTAAATCTCCTCTTACACTTTCAAAAGCATTTTTATGTGTATCCATATAGTCATGTAATGATTGAGCATATTTAGGTGGAATAACATTTAGTTTTGCTTTTTCTTCATCTGAAAGTTTTAAATACTCTTGGTATTCTTTAGTGTAATGACTATTTTCTATATCTTCTATTTCAAATTCAGCATAAGAATGATTAGAAAATATAATTGATAATAATAGTAAAAACACTATTGTAAATAAGCTTTTCTTTACTATTTGTTTTCTTTTTTCCATATTTTCCTCACTTTAGTTTGTCAATACTTCTATTATTTTCACAAATTAAATATAACATTATAAAAAAATATTAGCAATAAAAATACTCACTTTTATTATTGCTTGAAATATCAAGCAATCCCATATATAATAAACTTAGCAACAAAAATTTGCACTTATATGAATGAGGTGAATAACAACTGATGTACACTTTGCTAATTTTAGTTGCGTTGTGCAGTTTTGTTCTGACAGTTGGAATAATCGGTTACTTCTTGCAAGGAGCTGATAGTCCATCTTCAGTCTTTTCTGCACTTCTCTCAATCATTGGATCTGTCATAACTTTCACCGTCTATTTTCATATAAATATATTTCTTTCCATGCTTTTAGGAGTCATTCTTAATATAGTTTTGGTAGTAATCATTTATAAAATAGTCGAGTGGATTTATGACAAATTCAACAAAAAATGACAAGTTAAGTTTTCTAAACTTTTCTTGTCATTTTTATTTATCTATTTAATTCTTCATCTTTATTTTGTTCTTTATTCCCTTCATGTATGTCTGGTAATTTTAATAATCTTTTTTTCTCTTCATCAGGAATTGGTTTTATATTTCCCTCTTCATCATAAGTACAAACTTCCATATCAACACCTGGAACAAATAGATAAGATAATCTACCATAATCAGATCCTTCTGGAAATTGAACTCTTTTTAAGTGTGCAAAACAAAGTGGTCTTGATTTTTCTCCAATATTGCATCCTTCAAATTTTACATCTCTTACACCTGATGATGAGAATACGCTATCTCCAAGATACTCAACTGTATATGGAATAGTCAAACTTTTTAATCTACCACATCCTTCAAAAGCTCTTTCTCTTATCTCTTCAATACCTCTATTAAGCATTACTTCTTGCAAATTATAACAATTTTTAAATAAACCAGATGGTATACATTTCGTGTTTCCAGGAACTTCAGCTTTAGTAATAAAGTCACATTCTGAAAAAGCATCTACTCCAATTTTTTCCAAATACACTGGTAATTTTACTTCAGTAAGACCATCGCAATCTGAAAATGCATATTCTCTGATTGCCCTTAGTTTTTCTGCAAAATCAAGTTTCTTTAAGCCTTTACATCCATAAAATGCATATTCCCCAATAACTTCTATATTACTTAAATCAATATCTTGAAGCGATTCACATCCAGAAAAACATTTTCTTGGGATATAAGTTATATTTTGAGGCATATTTATTTCTCTTAAGTTTTTACAATTCATAAATGTATCTTGTGCTATATCTCTAAATGTCTCTGGTAAAGATACTCTAGTTAAGTTAGAGAAATTTGATAATTGAAAGTTTGTATAATAAAAGCTTTCCCAACCATCTTCTTCAATATCACAAGGTAAATAAGTCTTTGTTCCATTTGTAAAATATAATCCTTTAATTTTACTATAATCACATGGAATACTTAAATGCTCAGGTAGTCCTCCACGCTTATTAAATTTCCTTTTGATTGGTGTATTAATATCTCCTGTTAAAATAACAGCTTCTTCTTCCATATCTTCTACGATACTTGTAAAAGTAGGTCCTTTGCTTTGATCTCTAATTGGATTTTCAACAACCTTAACTCCATCTGGAAGTAGTCTTGGATCTAGAGAACTTACCATTCCTTCTGGAAGATAAATATATTTTAAATTTTTAAAACCTAGGAAGAATCCTTGTTCAATTTTTTTCATAGATTTAGGTAAATAAATTGACTGTACTTGATCAAAATCAGAATAATTAAAAGCTCCGTCATTACTGTTTCCATTTCTAGTCCATCTTAATTTTTCTAAACCTTCTAAGAAATATATTTCTCTTACATCTTTGTTACCCATAAGTCCTAGAAATCTCATTCTTCCATTTTCATCAGTAGATTTTATTTTCTTTCTTACATCTGTTACTCCATTTGGACCTCTATATACAAGAAGTACATTATATCCACCTGCAGTAGGAACATTAGATGGATCAATTAATGATTCTTCTTCTATTTTTGGCTCTAGAGGTTCTACAGGTTTTTGAACCTTTATTTCTACCTGCTCTTCCCTTTCTGGGAATAATACTTTTTTACCTACTAATGCTTCCCATACTTCTGGTTTTTTCATTAGTTCTTCGCTTTTTAGTTCTAAATAAGCCATCTCTAAATTTAGTCTTGACTCAGAACCTTGTTCCATAGAATATATTTTTTCTACTAATTTGCTCTTTAATCTTTCCACATAATGTGCTTTATCTGTGAATGAATATAATGATTCTGGTGGTAAAATGTTATTTTTTCTTGCATATTTGATTTGATATTCAATAAATAAATCTGCAAGAGCTTTTTCTACAAGATTTATTTCTGCTTCAGAATATGAAAAAAGCACATGTCTTCTCTTAAAACTTTTTTCTTCATCTTCTCCAAGCGTGTCTGATAATTTTGCCTTTTCCTTTGACCATTTTTCTTTTAGTTTTCTTAATTTTTCTATATCTACCTCGTCAAAAGCTCCAAAAACTTTGGCCATATCAACAAAGACACCAACTCTATACATTTTTAGCTTTTCGATTCCTGGCACTATATCATTAGAATAAGTATTTTCACCAAATTCACCGCTTGTAAGATAAGTCTCAAACTCAAATCTAAGGCTTCCAATTTCTGAAAGAACTTCACCTTCAGCTTTTCCAATTCCACTTGTGTCTTTTAAGGCAGCTAAAGCCTCTTGAGCTTTAGTTGTTCTTTCTAAGAAATACTGATATGCTTTTGGATCTGATAATGCTATATCTTTTATTTTAGACATAAAATCATTTAATTCAATTAATTCTCCATCAACACTTGCTTTGTTCATTTTAATTCCTTTATCAACAGTTGATTATAATTTTACACATTTATTATATCAAATAGTTTTTTCTAGTAGGTTAAATCTATATATCTTTTAAATTACAATACTTTTATTTTGTAACAATTCCCAAGATGCTACAGCCATTTGATTTATAAGTCATTTTATAGTATAATTAAATTATACCAAAAGGAGGTAATATTTATGAAAAAAGCAATCCGGTACACGATTGTGGCAGTAATTGCAATTATGCTCGTAGCATTCCTACCTGCTAAATTTGCTGCCGCCGCTTCTCCTGGCATCGATATTAACGATGCACGTATTATTTTGTCCTCTCGGACATACAGTTACACAGGAGAAAGACTGAAGCCTACCGTCATTGCCAAGTACAATGGTGAACCGCTAACTAAAGGAGAGGATTACGATGTTAGGTACATAAACAATCTTGAAGTTGGCACCGCAACCGTCGTCATCAAAGGCAAAGGAGATTTTTACGGCACAACTACCATGGATTTTAACATCCGACTTAGGAATATGTCTAGCTGTGATATCTCCCTTGAAGATGATTCATTCAGTTACACTGGAGACCAAATTCTGCCCGAAGTTGAAGTCCAGAAATCTGGAAGTACCATTTCTGAGGACAATTACAGGCTTACCTATGTCAACAACGTTGAAGTTGGTGATGCCTATGTTTTAGTTCTCGGGAAAAACAATTGCTCCGGCCTTAAAGTAGTCAAATTTTCAATCGATGTAAGTGGCAAGTCAGTTGCTGAATTTGCTTCTTCAAATGAATTTTTGGGTATCCCCTATGTATGGGGTGGTACTACAAAAGATGGATTTGATTGCTCTGGCTTTGTGCAATATGTTTACTTTCAATTTGGCTACACTTTAAACAGAACAGCTGATGCTCAATCAACACAAGGAACTAGAGTAGACCGATCTGAACTTAAACCTGGCGACTTAGTATTCTTTTCTGATTATGGTCATGTCGGGATTTATATCGGCGACGACAAATTCGTTCATGCAAGTAATAGTGGCATAAAAGTATCATCTCTCGTAGATGATGAAACTGATGGCACATACTATGCAGCTAGATACTGTGGGGCAACTCGCATTATCTAAAAAAACGACCCGGAATAACTCCGGGTCGTTTCTATTTTTATATTTATTTTAATAAGAAAACTCACTTATTATTTTTCTAAATTCTTCTGCAATCATATTTGCAAGTTCTTCAGGTTCTTTAAATTTTGGAACTGCAGTTTTATAGTAGCTTATATAGCATCTACCTATGCCGCCTTCAATAACAAGAGTCATCTCACAATTACTTTCCTTAGAAATATCAAAAAGCATATTCTTTTTAATTAAATCTAATTCTATAAATTCATAATTACCGTTTAAAAACTCTTCTCTTTGCTCATATTCTCTATTTAAAATATCTGATTTATAGTAGTCTACATGTTTTTTATCAAATTCTTTTACTCCTTCAGTAATAATTTTAAAAGCATCATCAAAAGATTCTTTTTTTTCAGCAAGCAACGCATTTGGATGTAGTTCTATTGATTTAGTATTTAAAACAAGTCTAGAATTATATTTTGAGGTTCTAAAAGAAATACCATATTGATATATGTCTATCATTTCATTTCTACTTTGCTCTATATAGCATGTACTATCTGTGGGTGCAAAAAAATCTATAATACTATCTTTTTCACCTATTCTATGAGTATATTCATATACCTTTTTTTCTGACTCGCTATCATACTCTGAAAACTCATCTATATTTTTAATCAATGCATCATCATAGGCTTTAAAAGCTTCTAGGTCTTCTCTAGCCTTTGCCATTTCATCTTCATTTGCAAATTCTTTTTCCTTATATGTTTCTCCTAGTTTCTTTGCTATAGCCTCAAATAAAAGTAGATGCATACTTCTTGTCTGAGCAGAAGTTAGAGTGAAATATGCAATAACGCATATAAATAACACAACAAATATTATCGCATAATACGGAATCATATTAACTCCATCAAATTTATTATAATACTCATCTAGTATAGCTAACATATATGCTCCAAATAGAAGGAACATTATTACTGTACTAAGTATTAAGGTTGAAATTCTTATTTTAATATAATTTTCCTTTTTTTCCATATTAACTCCTCGTTTTCTAATCAATTATTATTATAACATTTCCATTTTTAAAAAGTCTATTATAATTAAATTTTAGCATAGACTGTTTACATAATTTGTGGTATAATTAAGAGGTAATCATCACTTATGATTATAGTTGGCAGGAGGTTTTTACATGAAGAAGAAAATTTCGGTGTACTCACCACCCAACATCAATCCTTTCGAGAAACAAGTTGATGTTGAATCTCTTCGGAGAAACACAACCCGGGACTTAGTTGTGAGAATTAACAAAGTTCCAACTGGCGTTAATCTGGACAATCCAGACCCATGTCATCCCTTTATGGGAAAAGACGGAAATTGGTATAAGATTATTGCACCAAAAAGTGCATATAATTGCTACCTTTTCGCTATGGGTTGGATTATCAATGCTCCCAACACTGGCTATGGCATACCTGGATTTATGACCGGCAAAACACCACAAAATTCGGAAGATTTTCTTAATTTCATAGCAGATGATCTTGCTGCGGTTGGTCGTAAGACCTACGAGCTTTATCATTCAAATGAAATTCCTGAAACTCTTCCGCCAGCTTCTCCTAATACTTATTGGGTAAAAGTATACTTCAAAAACATTGAAGATCTTACTACCTATCACATAAGTAGGAAGGATGAAGTAAGTGGGCGATGGATTCACAAGCTTGGCTGGACAGCTCCATGCAAAGTTATTTGTGAAAATTTGGAATTTGGCCAGCTTACTGGCGAACTTCTTGATTTATATCCACATCTTCGGGAAGTAGTTGAAAAGATTCCTAAACAGTATCTCGACTGCTATCTCAAGAATATCAATTTGCCGCCAGTCCTTGGTATAACGCGTTCAAGATGGGAATCCAGAGACAATGCGCCGTACTTTGCTTATAATCCTGTGACAAATCCAGACAAATTCATTGAATATCATCCTGGATGGGTTCTTAGAATCGATAAGTAAAGTATTCTGCCCCGTCTCGCGATTGTGAGGCAAGAAAAAGAGAAGCTGTATGTATCATTTACAAGCAGCTTCTCTTTTTTTATATAAAAAAAGACACCCACCAAGCGGTGGGTGCTATATTGTAGCCTTATATAACTACGACAGTCATTCCGACGTATGCCTCGTCATATAATGTTTTGGCCAAGCTCTTGGGGCAATTTACACAACCATGTGAACCATTAGTTTTATAAATCTCTCCGCCAAAAGCAGTTCTCGTGGAATCATGAATGCCGCAACCCTTATAAAATCTCAGCCAATAAGAGACTTCCACCTCATAATCGGCTCCTTTTAAGGTAACATTCGTGTCTCTTTCAACTACCGAAAACGCTCCAGCAGGTGTATCGTGGGTATAAAGGTTACCTGTAACGACGCTACCAGTAACTACTAACCCACCATTCTTGTACATGGAGATTGTCTGACTCTCTCTATAAACTATAATGAAAGAGTCATAATCGGTACGAAGAATTCCACTTGTCAGGATACTCCCTTCAATTCCCTTCCAGTTAACCAAAGTCCTATCAGAATAGTTTGGATCTTGGCCAATGACCTCAACCTTACTACCTCCAGGAATGGTATCTAAAAGGTTATAAGAAGAATCCCGGATGTTCAGATCCCATTTGGTGATGCCGTTGAACGTATGTCCCGGAAGAATATCTGGTACTTCCTCGGTTGAATCAACTCCGGTCGCAATCACAGAACCTTCCTGACCGTTCCAGTTAACCCAGAGTCTCTTTGAGTCTCTTGAATCAACAGAAAGAATGGTCATGAGCTCTCCGGAAGGCATATCAGTAATCCAATTACCTCTGCTGTCCCGAAAAGCAAGACACGTATTGGCTTCGCCATATGAGTTACTCTCTGCATGAGCAGTGATACTGCCAAGAGAGAGAACCAGTGCTACGATGAGCATGATGCTAAAAAATTTCTTCATTGAGTATAACCCCTTTCACTCCCTACACTTCTGACTTCTTACCAACTACAATATATAAAATCGTGACAAAATCCAAAAGATAATGACACGATGAATAAAGAATAAAAAATTATTCTACTTAAATTATACCATTTTTAAGGCTTTAAAATCAAATTTTAGGGTCTTAAAAAAAGCGGAGCTCCTTTATAAAAGAAGCTCCATGCCATGGTTAATAATTGATTTAGATACTTGCTGCTCAATGTCCGACATACCCACTTTCGATATTGTTGGTGTTGTCGGCATGTTCTGCCGCGTCTGACTTGATCTTTGCAAAGATGATAATCAATGCTATAAGAACAAAGCAGACAAGAGAAACCACGATGTTGTACTTAACTTTCCTCGGATCTCTCATAAATATCCCTCCATGTATAAAAATAGTAGAATACACTACCGTGCTCACTATTATAGCAGAATCTATTTGTCTTATCAATAAAAAAATACGGGGCCAAGTCATTGACTTACGGCCCCATTTAAGGTTAAATCACAGCGCCCTTCACGTTAACAACAAGGTTGTCTTCAAACTCGTCGAAGAAATACCTGTCATCAAACCGAAGGTCGAATCTCAGGAAGGATCCCTCTCTTGCTATGATAACATGGTTGCACACACCGATGAGAGTTGCACCACACGTGTCTGCCCATTTGACTGTGGCTCTGCACGTATCGTACATTCTCTTTTCTTTCTCGGTCTTAGCATAGTCTCTCTGGACAATGAAGTGTCTCTCTGCAGCCGAAAGGCTTTCAGTAGGAACTCCTCTTACCCATTTGGCCATCTTAACATCCACGTAGGCTTCATAGCCGTTAAGGAATACTCTATCCCTGATGGTAACCCCAGGATAGATCACTGCAGTCTGAAGAGTAAGGAGAAACTCTCTCGTAAAACTGTCGAATTTTTCCTTATTCTCAAACTCGAACCGAAGAGTCAGGAAATGCTCCCTGTCCTTCTGGTGGTTGCTGGCCTCCTTGATGAATCCTCCGCAAGCCCTTGCCTTTTTCAGGATTGCCCTGCAGATTTCCGATTCTTCGCGAATAGCCTGGCTTTCTGCGTGGTCCCTTCTGTCTACGAAGAACTTTTCACAAAGGCCTGTGTCCTCTGCGGGAATTCTCCGGACATAGTCATCAACTTTCACGTCAACGGAAACTCCGTATCTGTAAACGAAGACGACGTTTCTGAAATTGGTTGATGCTGTGGTTGACATTGTACATGTCCTCCTTATGAAAAAATAATTCGTCATTCAGAGGACAATGTGCCCTCCGAAATTGTACGGAAGGCATACAAAAAAGTACCTTCGCTAGTAATTATAGCATGATTTACATAATCTGTCAAAGTTGATAAAAAAATAAACCAGGTATTACCTGGTTTTATATTTTTTAATGAATACTCCAATATATAATTCCAATTACTCCAAACGCTAATAAAAGCATTTCAAATAAAAAGTATAATGTTTTCTTCTTTTCCTTATATCTCCCTGTTATTATTAAATAATATGTTGCAAATATTGCAACAATGCAGCATCCAAGTGTTACTTTATCATTCATGCTCATATCTGATAATTTTGTACTAGCTCCTACCAAAGGTGGCACGATCATACAAAGCACACCTACAGTATAATGTATAAGTGGCATAAGTGAATCGCCACTTCCATAGAAAAATACTAAGGAAAATACTGCAAAGTATTGGCCGAATGCAATTACTATATATGATTCATTACCTATTTCACTCAATATAAAAAAAGAAATAAAAGTACCAATAAACCATGCTAGAAATAAAACAGTCACTATTACCTCTTTTAAAGACCTAGTATGTACATAGTTTCCATTGGCTAATCTTCTTTTTTGAGCTTTATTTGCCTTTTCACTTAATAATTCATATTCTTCTCTATCACTCATAACAATCCTACATTAAGTAACCAGCTATAGTAACTATAAAGTCAATACTTACAACAGCCACAATTATTATAGCAATTACTTTTAATACTTTCTCATTTATTTTTGGAATTAATTTTTCTAGTAATGGTTGTACTCCATATAAAAGTACCATTGCTCCTGCAGCTAAAATACTGCTATTTCTTAAACTAATTCTACCATTTAAATTAATTAAATCACTACTATAGTCCCACCATCTTTTGTGGAATAGAAGCTCCATAACATAGCTTGAAAAATATTCAATTGTTGATGCAATTACAAGTATTGCTAGAAAAGTAATTACTGGTGTTACATTTACTTTTCCTATTTTAATTTCTTTTTTCATTAGTTTTCTTAACATGAAATATAGTGTTAAAACACCAAAACCATAAATTGGTAAATATGGTCCAAATAAAAATCCTCTATTTACAAATCCATGTCCTATTGCAGCTTCCCATATAACTTCATAGCACCATCCTATAAAGCAATAAACAATAAATGCTACAACAAAAAAGCTCTTTGTTAACTTCTTCTCTTTGTTATCTTCCATACTGATCTCCTAAGTTTTTCTTTATATACTAATATTAAAACATATAGAAAATTTTATTTCAATAAATGGAAAATTAATCAATAAAGTCCTATATTCATTGATACGGTTGATTTTTGAGTCCATCTGTGCTATAATACCCTTTAACAATGCAATTTGCATTCAAATGATGTCGGGATCATTTGCAAAAGCATTGAAAAGATTTTTTCAGGCACATGTACACACGATGACCAATTGACAGGAGGGCGAAAAATGAAAACGAGGAAGACTATCAACATCGAAGGTTCCGATTTCCCCGTACAGAGCATCGCTGCTATCCATGCAGTAGGCCCCAGCAAAACAGTTTTTATCCTTACCAATTCTAACCGGATTACGATAGATAAAAACATTGTTGAGGTGATCACGGGAATCAGGAACAAAGACGTAAGCTTCATCGAGCTTACCGACACCGGCACATCCATTTCCATGTATGTCCCGCTCGAAAGCACCTTCAGTGCTAGGTTCGATGGCACCACTTCGGTGGTAGAGTTATCCAACGATCTCATCATCACTTGTTCGGAGAGCGTAACCAATATCATGGAGAAGCTCATCAAGGCCGAAGAAGCGATGTTGGAAATGAACAAGAAGTAAAGTTCATCTATCCCGACACCAAGAGAGCACACGGTTTCCCCCTGTGCTCTTTTGTATTTTGACATTATTTTTTTTATTTGATAATATCTATATAGATAAATAATACGGAGGAAAAAATGGCAAGTAGTGATGAATTATCTACAGTTCAGAATGAAAATGCTTTTTTAAAGTTTATAAGATCTATCACTGGTAGAACTAATCTATTTAAATATAAAGATGGTTCTATAAAACATAGAGCTTACCCACCAAAGACTAATGATTCTGAAATTGAAGCAATAGTATTTCATATGTCAAATATTCCAGATAAAGCTCCTGGTGTTAGCCTTCCTAATCTAAAGGAAGTCTATATTCCAAACGAAGTAAAATCAGTATCTGAAGATGCCTTAAAAGATTTTAATCTTAACCTTCTTCAAATTGATAATAAAAAGACTTCAATTACGAATAAGGCTTTATCTAGACTAACAACAAAGATTTTAAGATATTCTGGAAATGAATTTATGATAAGTCCATATCTAGATTTATATGATATTCATTTTGATAATTCTGGAAATCTATCTTTTAGAGCTTCTGATAGCTTATCTACTGGTCAAGCAGATGAGATAGAAAAAAGATCTATTGTACATAAAAAAACATTAAGAGAATTTTCAGAGCTTGCTCAAAAAGATTCTATTGCTAGTCTTTTTGAAAAAACGAAAATTAAAGATTCTTCTTCAATGGTAATAACTGGAAAAGTTGGTGAAATATATTATTCTTTAAATGCCACTATTGGAGATTATAATGATTTAATAAATTCAGAAGATATTGATCCATCTCAAGTAATAGGACTATATGTAAATGGAGTAGATTCTTTAAACTTATCTACCCTATCAAAATATCCTGCTTTAAGGCAGGTATATATTACTCAAGATGTTAGAAATGTTGTTGGTAATATAGATGGAGAATCACATTCATCTTTAAAAATTAATAGAGCAGGATACGTAGAAAGAAATGTAAAAGCAAGAAATACATCCTTTGATATGTATTATTCTCCAAAAAGTACTAGTATAATAAAGGATGTAAATCCTACAGCTACACAAAGTAGTCCATCTCAAGAAAAGCAAGTAGAAGATGATTTAGAAAAATAATAAAAGGAATAAGTAAAAACTTATTCCTTTTTTGTTTTAAAATAATTTTATTTTTTCTTTAAGTTCATCGAAATTTATAAGCTTCCATGACCAGTTTAAATCACTTACTGTTCCTGGTACGTTTGTTCTTGTAGAACCATCTAAGCCTAAAATGTCTTGTGCTAAAACAATTACTATTCTTGCCTTACACTTCATGCAATACTCAATAACTCCGACATTTATTTGCTCTGTATTGCAACCATTTATTCTTAAAATTTCTTTTAATCTTTCTTTTTGATAATCTGATAGTTCCTCATACCATCCGCATATTGTATTGCAATCATGGCTACCTGGAAATACTACTACGTTTTCTGATTCATTATCATAATCACTTAGGTTATCAAAATCAAAGCAGAACTCTTGTATTTTTAGACGAGTAAAATTATAGTGTTCTCTTAAAGCAATTGTCTCATCCCTTATATCGCCTAAATCTTCTATAATAAGCTCATCAATTCTTACTCCCTCTTTAAATAGTTCATCAAAGAAATCATAGCTTGCACCATCTACATATTCTCCATCTTTTCCTGAACCACCAAATGGAATTCTAAAATATGAATCATAGCCTCTAAAATGGTCTATTCTCAGTATGTCATATAGTTCTAGGTTATATTTAAATCTTTTAATAAAGTATGAGAAATTATCCTTTCTCATCTTCTCTATATCATAAACTGGGCAACTCCATTTTTGACCATCTTGATTAAAGTAGTCTGGTGGTGTTCCAGCTTCATAAGTAAACTGTCCATTTTCCATTTGGAACCACTCTGGATAAAACTTTGTATCTACAGATTTAAAAGTAGGATATACAGGCATATCGCCAATTACTTCTACACCTTTTGAATTAGCATAGTTTTTAATGTCTATCCATTCTTTGTATAGAATATATTGAATAAATAAGAAGTACTCTTTTTCTTTTCCAGTTTCCTCTGATCTAAACATTGCATATTTAACAATTTCATCATTTTTGATAAATTCTAAATATCCAGTGCTTGGCTTAAAATTATTATATGCTTCAATGTAGTATTTCTCTTTAAAGTCATCATATATTGCTCTATCTATATTTTCCCTCTGCTCTATTTCACCAATTAGTCCATATTCTTGAAGTTTATCTAAAGATAAGTAATCATCATTAAGTGCATAGTAGCTAACTGTTGAATATGGTGAATGTCTACAAGCATTAATTGGTAAAATCTCCCAATATTTAATACCATTTTCGGCTAATATATCAATAAATTCATATGCCTCATTTCCAAAATC
The DNA here is from genome assembly GCA_017528085.1 of Clostridia bacterium. Classification (GTDB taxonomy): domain Bacteria; phylum Bacillota; class Clostridia; order TANB77; family CAG-508; genus Scatovivens. The sequence goes on from JAFXPH010000016.1 coordinate 21,683, forward strand.
TCCTATTCCATATTTACTTGGAAGAGAGAAGATTGGAAGTAAAATTCCTTTTTCTTTCATTTGTTTTTACACTTTCTTAAGTAATTTCATAGATAATTATAACATATAAAAATTTTTTACAATATATCTAAAATCAAAAACAAAAAAGCAGGCTCTATAAAGCCTGCATCTTTTACTATTCATTACTATTATCATCTTTTTCTTCTTGCTCTTTTAATAATTCTTTTTCATGAATTGTAGCATAATTTACTATGTCTTCTTTACTAATTCCGAGTTTACTCATATTATTAATAACCTTTTCATCTTCTAAGAAATCTTTATTTAGTAAATATGTTGTTGCAAGAAGTTTTAAATGACTTTCTGGGTCAATAATAGGTCCCTTTTGACTTGTTACTATAAAGCCAATAACAGCTATTATAAATACACAAATAAATAATGCAATTATCATATCTTTTCTCCTAATTTATAATCCAACTTCTTAATCCATCTTTATCAAATCTATTAATAAGTTTTCCTTCTTTTAATGTACCTTTTCCGTTTAAAGATTGACTAATTAATTCATTAGATTTTCCATATCCAGAGCCACCAGAAGTAGCAAAAGGATAAATAGTTTTTCCTGTAAAATCATATTTTTCAATAAAAGTATTAATTATTGTTGGAGCTATTCCCCACCAAATTGGAAATCCAATGAAAATTGTATCATATTTTGAAAGATCAATTCCATCTTCTATTATCTCTGGTCTTGAAGACTTATTTTTCATTTCTTTTGAGCTTCTTGAAAAAGGATTCATCCAATTTAAATCTGCCTTTGTATAAGGTTCTAAAGGTTTAATTTCATATATGTCTGCTCCTAATTCTTCTTTAATTTGTTCTGCTATAGCTTTAGTTACTCCGCTAGCACTAAAATAAGTTACGAGTGTACTCATGTATTACCCCCTTTTAACATTTTTTTCATTTTATCATTTGTGTTTTTATAACGCAACAAAAAAAGAAAGCTAATGCTTTCTTTTAAATTTATAATTTTTGATGTTTTCCTTCTATATATACCTTTTCATGCCATGATTTTTGTTTACAATATGGACATCTTAAAAGTCTACTAGTAGCTAAGTTTATACTGAAAATATATCTTGAAAGTTTTGGTGTATATATGCTATGGCACCTTATGCACTCGTACATACCTGTTTTTCTTTCTACATACATTGAGTATATAAGTGCAACCATAAAATAGAACCAAGATATCATAAGTAAAATAACTTTTGTTAGGTCACTTACATTAATTATGAAGACTAAAATATTAATAACTAGAAGTAATAGTGTAGCTGTTACAAGCATTGCAGCTTCTAGTTTTAAGCCTTTTTTAGTTTTTTCTTTTGTCCATAATTTGCTCATATTTTTTCCTTTGTTTTTACTATAAATATTATATATTTTTAATAATATACTATCAATTATTTTTTTAAATTTTTTAAAAAAACTTTTATAGATCTAATAAGTATCTTACATCGCAAGCAAAATGTTCTGTCTCTACTAATGGTTCATATACTCTTTTAAAGCCGTATTTTTCATAGAATTTCTGAGCTCTTACCATGTTATCTAATGTCTCTAAATAGCATTTATCATAGTAGTTTTTAGCATAATCTAGTGCTTTTTCTATAAGTCTATTTGCTACTCCAGTTCCTCTTGCATCCGGTATACAGTACATTTTTTGTAGTTCACAAATTTTTCTATTGCTATCTAAAAGTCCTATTCCAACACCACCAACTATAGTTCCATTTTCATCTTCTGCTACCCAATATTTGTTTCCTTCACCTACATATATTTTTGAAAATTGTCCTAGGTTTGGATCTGCCCAAGCTGTACCTTCATGATTTGCACCATATTCTATTAAGCAATCTCTTATTATTTTCTCAATTATTTTATTATCTTTTTCTTCAATTTCTCTTATTTTATAGTCCATAACAGTCTCTTTTTGATTTTAAAAAAAGCCTTTAATTACTTAAAGGCTTGAATCTTCATCGTCCATTTTTATATATTTTACTTTTAGATTTCCATATTGATCTCTTTCATATTGTTCTACTTTTTCTTCTTTTTTCCATTTCTTTAAGATTTTAAGAAGATTTGCAAATGCATCTTCTTCTGAGAAAAATCTTCCAAGTTCAGTTATTATTCCTCTTTCTGCATCACTAAAAAAAATAACATATTCTTTGTTTGATTTATAACATCCATAAATATTTTCTCTTATTTGATCTCTATAATACATTTTTTGTTCATTTTCATAAGTCTTTAAATATCCATTATGATAAATTTTTTCTAAGTTATATTCTTTTAGTTTTTCTTCAAATTCTTCTCTATTCATCCTATTCTTCCTATCAATTATTTCTACTTCTTTCTTATATCATAAATATAGAATTATATCAATTGTTTAGAAGCAAAAAAGACTTAAGGTTTTTGCCTTAAGTCTTTTTATCTACATAGTATAATCATCGTCGTCACGTTCAGTTTTAGATTGATCTTCTTGATTTTTTTCAGGTTGTTCTATAGGTTTCTCTTCTGAATGTTCTTCTACTACAGGTAAAGTTTCTTCTTTTTCCTGTTCTTGTTCTCTTTCTTCTCTAAGTTTTTGTGCTTCTTCTCTTTCATGAGCTATTAAATCTTCATAAGTACCTTTAGTAGTCTTTGCTAATTTGTCATATAATTTATTGTATTCTTCACTATCTATTTCCATATGACCATCTTCTGTTTCATGATATAAGCCTTTAAGTTTTGCATATTTATCCACCCTGTCATTTGTTCTTTCAGCTTTTGATGTAATATTTACTTCTTCAATTCTTCCTAACATATACTCATGTAATTCAGGTTCTTGTTCTCTTAATTCAAGTAATAAATGTTCTAAGTTAGAGTGTCTCTCATTAATCCAATCGAAGTTACCTAATAATTTCATAAATTGTACAGTTCTTTGTAATAGTTCTTTATTTTGAACTCTACCACACATTTCAGTATATTTAATATTTTCTTGAATTAATGAATTACTAGTTTCTTCTCCTCCAAGACATATTTCAACAAACCTGTTTCCATCTCCTGGTTGAATATTCTCTAAATGTAATTCTTCCATATAGTGTCCTATTGCTTCTTCAACACCTTTTTTATCTTTAGCATCTTTTAATTCATCAAAGAACTTAATACAATCTTTTGGTTCTACAAAACCACTATCTATTAGAGCTCCCTTTAATGCTTCTTTTACCATTCCGTCAGGTACACCTTGGCCAAGAAGTTGAACAGAACTACTTAGCATTAAAGCTACCATTTTATCTTTATCAATATTGCTTACTACTCCAACATGAGCTGCTCTCAAAATGTCGTATCTAAGTAATAAATCTCTTGCTTTTTTAGATTCTTTTGGGTTACCTTTTTTTAAAGAGGCTTCTAATTTCTCTTTAATTGGAGCTAATATTCTTTCATCACATCTAGTAATAATTTTAGCTAGAGACGCTGTATCTAAATTTTTTGGAATACCGTCATGATTTAATATTGAGCATGCCGTTTTAAACATTTCATCTTTTTCCTCTTTATTTGCAGATCTCTCATTTACTTGTGCATATAATTGAGTATCAGTTGATGTTTTTTCTAAATTCGTTTTTCCTCTATTTACAAAATTATATAAAGCTGCTTTATTATGAGCAACATCCCTTGGTCCAAATGTAGCTAATAATTCTTCTAAAGCTTTACCAAAGTCATCTGCCTTTAATAAAAAGTCTCTCGCTGCTAATAGTTTTTCTTGAACTGATTTTGTATATTCTTCAGAATCATCTGCGCTGTACGGCATATTATTATTGATAGTACTTATTACTTTCTCAACATATTCTTCTCTTGTTCTTTCGTTAAGTCCATAAATCTGATAATCTCTATATATAAACTTTCCTTGATCAAAGATATTTTTGTTTATTGCTTTATCTTCAGTTTCCATTCGAGCATATGCTTCTCTAATTTCTCTTTTTACTTCAGAGTCCATATTTTCGATTTCTCTTTTAAGCTGTTGAGATTCTGGATCATTGCTTTTTTGTAATCTTTTAAAGTCTATATCTTTTTCACCCATTAGTTTGTTAAATCTAATAGAAGCTAATCTTTGTCTTTCAAATCTTTCACTAGATTTACCATATTCAACCATTAATTTTCTTGCTTCTCTAAAATTACTTGGATTCATTGTCATAACAGCCGTTTTTACTGCTTCTAAAGCAACTGTTTCAGGAGCTATAGACTCAACAGCAGAAATAGTAACTGCAGATGTAACTGTATATGCAAATGCAGCATCAGCACATTTATCCATTATTTCTTGTACGACTTCAACTCTTTTCTGTTCCCTTGCTGCTTCTTCTCCAACAGATTGTATGTAATCATTTTTCTCTATTGAATTTAAGCTAACATTTCCTAAATAAGCTTCTTGTGCAACAGCTTGAAGAATAGCTGTTACCATTTTATCTGAAGCACCTTTTAATTCGTATTTCTTAATTAGAGTAGCTGTAATAGTATCAACAGTATCATCAATATCATCTAAGAACCTTTTTCCTACTGCATTTACTTCATCAGCTTTTTCAGGATCTTTTTCTATCATTTGTTGATCATATCCTAATTCTCTTTTTGCAACTTCTAAAGAAGCTTTCATTAAAAAAGCATCTACTGGATTTGCCATAAGCATTTCTCCTTATTCTATATTACTACATCTTATATTATATATTATACCACAATCGAGCTTTTTGATAAAGTTTTCCACGTTTTGTAGTCTTTTTGTGGAATTTACTTTTTCTTTTCTGCAAGTAATGTTACAAATGGGAATATCTCGAGTCTTCCACAAAGCATTCCTATACACATTGTTATCTTAGATAGTGTTGTAAACTCTGTAAAACTAATATCACCAAAGAATAGTCCATTATTTGTAAATGTTGTCATTACTGCATTAAATGTTGTTTCTAAATCAAATTTATCAAGGCCTACTATAAATAAACTAATTATTATTAAAAGAATAAATAAAATTACAAAAGTATTTGTTGTATTTATAGTATCATCTGATATTTTCTTTCCTTCAAATTTTATAGTTTCTACACTATTTGGATGAATAAGTTTTATTAAATCTCTTCTTACAGATTTAAGAGAAATAATAACTCTCGATAATTTCATACCTCCACAAGTACTACCTGCACAAGCACATACTGCCATAAGCACAAATGCTAGTACCTTAAGTCCTGCAGAATATATATTTATATTTCCTACTCCAAATCCTGTACTTGTAATGAATGAACTTACTTGGAATACAGAATCTACCATAGCCTTTTCTACGTTTCCAATTATTGCCAAAGTATTTCCAAATACAACTACTATAGCAATTACTGCAATGGCTATATACCATCTTAACTCTTCACTCTTAAGTGCTGATTTAATATCTTTCATAAGTATTAGGAAATAAATATTAAAGTTAACACCAAATAGAATCATAAATACTGATATTACATATTTACTAAAAATATTTAATGATTCACATGAATCATTAAATGGTGAGAATCCACCAGTACTTGCTGTTGCAAATGAAAGTAGCATTGAATTAAATGCATTATTGCCACCAAATAATAGTAAAATAAATTCTACAAATGTAAGACCTATATAAATACCATAAAGGTATATAAGAGTCTTTTTCATACTTGGTACTAGTTTTGATACTGATGGTCCAGGCATCTCAGCCTTAAGAACATGCATAGATTTGTCGTTTTTAGATAGTGGTATTATTACCATTACTAATGCTAAAACTCCCATACCACCTACAAAGTTTGTAAAACTTCTCCAAAACAGAATGCTACTATTTAGGCTCTCTACATCTTTAAATACTGAAATACCAGTTGTAGTAAAACCTGAAACAGTCTCAACTATAGCATCTATGAAACTCGCATCTCTATTTAAATACATTGGAAAGGCACCAATTATTGATAATATAACCCATGAAACAGCTACAATCTTTAATCCATCTTTTGCATAAAGATTATCTGATTGTTTAAACTCATATAAATTAAGTACCAAACCAATCATTAAGCTTATGCAAAGTGGAACCATAAATGGCATTATTGGCTCACCATTTGCGACTGCAACAATTATTGGGAAAATAAATAGTAAGGCTATTCCAATTAATACTTTTCCTAAAAAATTATTAACTATATTACTCTTCATTCTACCTCACCACGTCGTTTACTTCTTTTACCGCATTGTTTTTAGTAACGACTAAAATTACATCACTTTTCTTTATAATGTCATTTCCATCTGGGTAAATAATATTTTTTCCTCTTTGTATTGCACCAATTAAAATATCATCTTTAAATTGGATGTCTCTAATCTTTTTGCCTAAACCTGTAAAGTTCTCTTTTACTTTAAACTCTACTATTTCAAAAACATCATCAAAATTATAAATTGCATCACAGCTACTACTCATTGATTTGTCCATAGCTCTTATATATTTAACAATTTGATTTGCAGCAACTTTATGTGGTGCTATAGCAGAATCTATTTCTGCTTTTTTAGCTACTCCGTCTAAATTAATATGATTTATTTTTGTAATTATTTTTGGAACTCCAACTTCTTTTGCAAACATTGAATATACAATGTTATTTTCATCATATCCAGAAAGTGATACGAAACTATCACATTCTTCTATTCCTTCTTCATACAAAACATCTTGATCTGATGGATCCGCATTTATTATTAAGCAATTATCTAAATGCTCACTCATTGTTTTACATCTTTTTTCATCTTCATCTATTATTGTTACATTCATATTCATGTCTGTAAGCATTTTAGCTAAATATTCAGAAGATTTTGATGCTCCAATTATCATTACACTTTTTGTTTTATCATTAATTAATTTTGCAAATTTTAAAAATGTATTTATATCTTGTCTTACACCTGCAACGTGAACTCTATCTCCTTCTTGGAACTTAGTATCACCTCTAGGTATAATTACATCTTCCTCTCTTTCTACTGCACAAACGATTAATTTATTATCTAATATCTCAGATAATCTTCTTATAGTCATTCCATTTAGTTTAGAGTCTTCCTTTAGTTTAATTGTAATAACATCCATTTTTCCCTTTAAGAATGTTGTCGCATTTAAAGCATTTGGAATGCTAATGATTTGTGCTATTTGAACGGCTGTCAAATAGGCTGGATTAACTGCCATAGATAGTCCTAAAGCTTCTTTAATAATTGGAATATTTTGGTTATATGTATTATCTCTTATTCTAGCTATTGTATGTTTAGCACCAAGCTTATTTCCAAGTAAAGCACATATAATATTTTCACTATCTTCTTTCATAGAAGTAATTAATAAATCTGTATTTGCTATACCTGCTTCCATTAGAACTTGACTATCAAGTCCATCACCTTCTAAGTAATTAATATCTTCGTTATTTATTAATTCTTCTTTTCCTGTAAAGTCTCTATCAATGATAGTAACTTCATTATTCTCTTTAACTAAAAGCTTAGTTAAATAATCACCTAATTTTCCAATTCCTACTATAACTATTTTCAATTTTATAAACCGCCTTCTTTTGTTTTATACATAAAAATTATATCTATAATCTTAAAAAAAGTAAATTATTTACTTAATTTATTAACATTATATTTGTCAATTTTTTATATATAAATTATAATAAAAATGAGGGTTTTAAAAATGAGTCAATTTGATTTTAAAAAGACTTCCCAGATGTTAGAAACACCTGAAGGGAGGCAAAAATTTAAAAGTAAATTTGAAAAAATCAAATCTACAATACTTGATTTAAAGCATGGTTCACCACCTGCAATATTCTTTGGACTTATTGATTTAATTAAAGATTATCCAGAGTTTAAAGAAGAAACAGATGATTACCTATTTTGGTCTGATTTATATGACAGAATAAAATTAGAGCCAGTAGAACCATTATCTTTTGATAAATTACTTAAATATTCAATGTCTAAAGAACCAGAAGAGATTGCTATAGCTAAAAGATTTATGTCTAAAGCTGGAGCTGAAAGTACATTTATGCAACTTCTTCTTTCTGATAAATCTATCAGAGAAGAAAAGATGTCCATTATAAAGCATGTTGCAAAAGATAATGAAATTGAGTTTTTAGGTTCTGGGGTAAGTGGAGTAACTTATAAAGCTGGAAATAAAGTATTTAAATTAATTCAATCAAGACACAAATCTGAAATACCATATCACCCAAGAATTATGATGCCACAATTTAGAAAAAAATATGACGACAATTCTATGCTTGAAGTATTAAATTTTGGAAATGTTAAATCAGCAAATATCACTGATGAAAAATTACTAGAAATTTATAAAGAATTAGAAGAAGCTGGTATTGTTTGGACTGATGCAAAAAAAGACAATTTAGTAGAGTTAGTCGAAGACAATGATCTTCCTGATTATAATCTTGGAAAAGATTTTAATTTATATGGATTTTTAGAAGACTCAAGATATCCAACAGAAAATCACAAAGCTTTAAAGAAAGGTGATATCGTTATTTGCGATTTAGATGATTTATATTTAAAAGATGACCCTATTTTAGAAGTAATGTATATTGGAATGCCAGATCCAATAATTACTGATTATTTAAATAGAAAAGAAGCAGAAAAAAGGAAAAAGTTAGAGCCTAACGAAAGAGAATAAATAAACTTATTTACAAGTTAAGGAAATCGTTGTATAATCTTTTTACACTTTTAGTGTATAGAGTACGTACTTCCAACAATGTAACTTCGGGAGAAGCCACAAAATTTAAAAGGAGGTATCAAGATGCAGAAGGATTTCCTTGGTTTGTACCGAACAGTATTCACCAATGACGAAACTCCTAAAAGTGTCGGCCGGGATGAGTGCGTAGAGCTCATTGAAGCCGCCATGGAAGTTGGTTCGCCATCGATGGACTATGGTAACTTGGAAACAGGCGTCATTAATCTCGAGAATGTCAAATACTTAAGAAGAAGTATTCTCCGATTTATGTACCTGTATCCTGAGGTATTCAATGAAGATGATTCCATCAAGGCTTGTGGAAGGGAAAAATGTAAATCTCTGATTTACTATGCATATTCCATTCGTCCTAACGGACTTTTTGGAGACCTTGACACCGGCTGGATGAATCCGGAAAACATCATTGCTCTTTATAAGGAGCTTAAGAAGTGTTGAAGAATAGACAAATTGACTGCATAAGTAAAAGGGTAGCTTTTTAAGAAAGCTACCCTTTTACTTTACATAAAGTGGTTTTTGTGCTATAATACTTTTGTCGCAACATAGAATTACCAACATGTTTGAATGAAATGGAGGTATTGCATGAAGAAAATTTTAGCAGCTGTGGGAATCATAGTCGGTTGCGGAGCAGCCTGTGTTGCAGCATATACTCTTTACAAGAAGCGTAAGGGAGAACCTACTCCTATCGATTTCTTCGAAGATTTCATGCTTCACATGGCAAATTCCAATGGCTCATATGACTATGTCGATGACGAAGCATAAACATGCAAAAAAAGAAGAACCGTTGAACGAGATTTTGTTCAGCGGTTCTTTCTATTATCTTTCTGTTTCGTCCCTTTTAATTGTTTGGTCTTGAGTATGAGTTTCTAGTGGCTTTAGTTCATCTTTTTCTACTTTCCATGCATCACCAGAATTTTCAATATAAGTTTCTTTTCTTCTTCCTAGAATATCTTCAACAGTCTTTCCCCTATTTGTTAAAAACTCTAAACCATATGCTGCATTTATTAATGCTTTACCAGATCTTGTAGTTAAATAATCTGGGTTTAAGTTTGCATTATATCCCATTATACTGTTATCTAGTCGTACTCTATCTAATGCATCTGCATCTCTTAAAATGTTATTTAATGCCAGTGCATAATTTACATAGTTTTTATTTAATATTCCATATTTTTGAATTGATTTATATATCTTATCAGGCTTTCCTTCGTGAGAATCTACTAATGCCATTACTAATGCTTTATCTTCTTTAGAATACTCAGCTCCATCAGCATATGTAAGGTACATATCTTTTATGATATTTGCTCCCCTTGTTGCATGTGGTCCAACATCTAATATTCTACCAATATCATGAAGAGTAGATGCAGTAATTAATATATCTTGCATCTTTTGAGAGTCTTCTCCCTTAAACACACCTTCTCTATTTGCAATAATAGAAGCTAAAAGTGCTACTCTTGTTGCATGATCTTTTCCATGGATTCCACCTCTTGTAATACTACTAATTGTTTTTGGGAATTTCTTTAAGAAAAAGTCTGCATCTTCTGTACCTTTAAATCCATCTAATACTTCCTCTAAACTATCTTGCATAATTCCATCTTTTGCCTGAATTGATGCAATCTTTTGAGAAAATTTTTTATCTCTATATGGATTCTTTTTACCAAAATTAAATCCTCTAATTAGATTTTCTGTGCTTTCATCTAAAGATTTTTTCTTAAATCTTTCCTTAAACATATTAATTATGTTTGGAAGTCTAAATCTATCGTTTGTTGCTTTTCTTGCTTCAGCTCCTAATTGATAAACACTTGATATTGTTGCATTTACTACATCAGATACTATATTTTGTCCTTTAATATATCCTTTTTTTATTGCTTGTTCACGCATGAAGTTTAAATAATCATCTTGAGCCGCATAAGTATCTGTTCCTGGTATTATTTCATATTTATCTGCTTCCCTAAATTCAATATAGTTTTCACCCTTTTCGTTTTTAAGTGGTGTACCATTTTCATCTCTTGCTAAATCTAGAACCAATTGAACTTTTCTAGCACAATCTTTAGGAAGCACGCAGTAACCTTCACACATAACAGCTTCATCTGACATAGATCTATATTTATATCTATTTAAACTTTCTTTGTTAGGTGGTTTAATCATTACTGCTGTTGATACTTTATCTGGATAAGCATATGGATTCTTTTTTACATCAGTTTGGATAACATTGATAAAGTATGAATCTAAATCTGGTTTGCCGCAAAACATAAACGCACAAGGTTTGCCATAAGCAGTAAATGCCTTGCTCGGTTTAATATACTGTGATTCAATTATTTTGTCCGCGCTTTCATCTGAAGTAAAGTGATATAATCCTTCACTTACAGCTCTTTCCTTGATACCTTCAGATAGGTCTTCTCTAACAAACTTTGCTAGGAAGCTTTTAGGAAGTGAAAGCAGCATGTCGTAAATTTTCATGTTATTCTTTCCTTCTTATCCACATAATTATCCAAAGTTATTGTATCATAAAAAAAGTCTTAAAATATTAAATATCCATTACATTTTGGCTACAAAAAAAGAAGATTTATTAAAAATCTTCTTTCTTTAAATCTACTTATTTATAAAATCTAATACTTCTTCTGTCATTATATCTTCTGCTCCATGATAGCTATGGTCTGTTCCTGGTATTACTCTCGCATCTATTCTAGGTATTTTTTCTTCCAAAGTTTTCTTTAAATTATATGCTCCTTGCTTTTCTATATATTTATCATATTCACCCCACATAACCATAATAGGAATATCTACACTATTAATTTTTTCAAAATCATATTCTTCTTCATAGTTTACAAAGTTAAAGTCTTTATAATTTTTAGCATATACATAAAATGTATTTGCACTTACTGGGTAGATAAATGCTCCTTTAGGCATAAAGTCTAGTCCGTTTCCACTATCTATCATCTCTTTTGAAATATCTATAAATTTCTCTAAATTATCTTTTAGTGCTCTTACCATAGCTCCAATATCAACAAGTGCTAAAAGAATTAATTTTTTAATATTTTTTAAATAAACATAGTTTTCCTCTTTTAGCTTTAAATATGTGTATAAAACTTTTGTAGATCCAAGACTATGACCTAATAAATAAATTTCTTCATAGCCCCTTCTTATAGATTCTTCAATTGCAGCTTTTATGTCTAGATAACTATCTCTAGGATCTTCATAACTTGTGCCTCCGAATACTCTGTCATCGCCTTTACTATATAGGTTTGCAAGTCCCGTTCCTCTATTATTAAATGCCATCAAATCAATTCCTTGCTTTTCTGCTTCTTCATATAGTTTGTAATTTCTTTTCTTAAAGCCATTACTTGTCATTCCATGAACAGAAATAATAATCTTTTTACTTCCAGTTTTATTTATAAATCCTTCTGTTTTTACATTATCTTCAGTCAAAAATTGAATAAATTCTATCATTTTATTTCTCCTTACGTTTAAGATTATATCATAAATGGAAATAAATAAGAAAGAGGCGATAGACTAAACGTCTGTCGCCCCTCTTGTGTCACAAAGTACTTATTGTTACCGCTTGAGATACCTTCTCACGAATGCTTTGAGCATTTCATGAAACTTGTAGATATCTTCCAAAGATCTACTCTCATTAACCTGATGACAGAAATCTTCTTCATCATGGTCGATAGCAAATCTTGGTCCGAAGATCGTACAGTTCGGGAAAGCCGCATTGTAACCAGTTCCACGTGCAAAGGTGCACTCGGTTTTCATTCCAAGCACATCCTCATAGCATTCAAGCATGAGCTTGATTTCATCCGAATCTTTAGGAACATACGAACCCAAAACAGATTCATAAACTGAAACCTTACATCTGTACTCATACTTCAAGGCCCTGATAGCGTTGTGAACATCGTAACTCTTAACTCCAGGTCCAAGCCTCACATTAAGACTGAGACTTAAGACATCTCCAGACATTTTTACATCTACAGGGATTACACTGGTTCCGGGAATAGTACTATCTTTAATTCTGTAGTCAGACAAGAAAAGATACTTTCCACTTGAATTCTTGTTTAGAAGCTCCATGAATCTCACGAAGTAAGGAAACTCCCGCTGAAAGTAAGCTTGATTAGCGATATATGCTTTATAAATAGCATTATCGGAAATCTTGATACCTTCAAGAGAAGTATGTTTTCCTTCACCAGTGTATTCACGATAACCTCCACTCTGTGTTTTCATCCTAACGCACATCGGCGTCGTGTTCCACACAGGGTTTACGACTTCAAACGTTTTGAAATGACGCCATGTCGGAACTCTGAAAAATTTCAGTGAAATATTCAGTGTTCCTCTGCAGCCATTCTGAATGCCGTCGCCATCTGCTGTAAATGAAAATTCCGGAAGTACAGGATTCTCTTTTAGATACTCTGCCATGTCAACCCACTCGCCTTCCTCAGAAGAACCGATTATGAGCTGCCAAGACGGCTCAATTAATCCTTCGAGATCATGCATCGCATAAAGCGAATGAATTACTGCTGCTTTGTCATCAATAACACCTCTACCATACATTCTTCCGTTAACAACCTCTCCTAAAGGACTGTATTTCCAATCCTTCGGGTCAAACGGAACAGTGTCGATATGGGTGATGATTCCAAGCTTGGGCTTTTGGGAGCACCCTTTTGGTGTCACAACTACTACACGTCCACCTCCGGCGATCCGCCACTCGAATCCGAACCTTTCGGCAATTTCAGCCACTTTTTCTTGACACTTCTTAATACCTTCCAAATCGTCAGTAAACGATTGGATTGAGACAAGGTCAAGGATGTCACTAATCATTGGGTCGTCACAAACACTCATCTTATTTTCCACTCCTTTCATAATTATAAACATGGAAAAATGAATTGGTATCGACTTTAATTATACCATAGTTTTATGTAAATTACAACGGCAGGGTGCCCTTACTTTCCTTATTTAAAGGCAAAAAAAGACCTTAAAGATAATCTTTAAGGTCCTTATTTTTTATTTTAAATATTTAATATAAAATGCAATTTCATCTTCATAGAATACTACCCTATATAGGCCATCATCATATGATCCATAATCGCCTCTTTCAAGTTGATCTTCTATATTATCAAATATTCTAGTTGCATATGCATTGCTTCCATTATATGCATCTCTCATATAGTTTAAAATGCATAAACCTAAAGCTTTTGCAACTCTTACATGTTCTGGATTATATTGATCTCCATCTACTTCATATTCTACAGAAGTAAGTACTCCATCTTCATATCTTAAGACTAATAATCCATCAGTTACATTATAACGAGTTTCATTTCCATTTTTTACTTTACCAGTAAATAGAAGACTGCTTTTTGCGTTATATTTATCTTTTGCCCAAGAAACATAGTCATTTACAATCTTTTTTGTAAAATCATCTGATGCTCTTTTTGTATCATTAGATGTTTTCTTTGTATTAGATGAATGATTATTTCTAAAATTATACTCATCATCTACAACAACATCTTGGCCTTTTCCTATATTGATATTAATAGTAAATCCTGCCTTAAAAGCATTTTTTACTTTATCCCAAACATCAAATTTTTCATTCAATGCTGCAATTAGTAAAAGTACAACTATGACAATTATAAGTATTTTATTTCTTAATTCCTCATTCTTGTCATTAATTGGTTCTTGTTTTGATTCGTTATCCATAATAACCTCCTACTTTTCCTTTGTACTTTCTGTATTTAATACTTTATTAAATCTATCGCACATACTTTCTAAGTATTTATAATGCATCAAATCTTTTTTCCATGATTCTTTTATTGAATCTATTCCATAGTAAATACCAGCTAAGCCTCCTGTACATGCTCCTATTGTATCTGTGTCATCTCCTAAATTAATAGCACCAATTAATGCTTGATTAAAGTCAGTTGTATTAAATAGAATCCATAACACAGCTTCTAAAGTATCTACTACATAACCTGATGAACTAATATCATCTAGTTTTAAAAACTTTATATTCTTTCTTATTACTCTAATATATTCTTTAATTGTATCTGGTGAGAAGTACTTTTTATAATCTATCTTTTGAACTGCTTCATAAGCTCCTACTAAATCTTTTCCTTCTAGCAAGTTAATTGCAAATTCAGAGTAGATAAAACATCCCATAATGCTTATTTCATGCCTATGTGTGATAGAAGAAACTTTTTCAACAATAGAATATACTTCTTCTTCACTTTTACCCTTTGCATAGCAATAATAAGCAACTGGAAGTATTCTCATTAAAGAGCCGTTACCATTTTCATAAAATGCAGTTCCACCACATTTTTCTGCTTCATCTTCATGAGCTTCATATTTATTTAAAGCTTTTAATGTACCTCTACCAATTCCTATAACTCTGTCCGTGGCAGTATATTTTGCTTCTGATATCCACGCTAAATAGTTATCTGCAATTTTTGAACAATTAATATCATTTTGTTCTGTTATGGCATCCATAGTAGCAAGAACCATTGCAGTATCATCTGACCAACAGCCTTTTGGTACACTATGTGTTCCATAGCCAATCATTTCAGTTATTGGATTGTTCATTCTTTCTGCTCTAGTATTAAACTCAACTGGTACACCTAAAGCATCGCCGATTATAAAACCAACGATTCCGTTTTTAGAATCAACCATATAACCACATCCTTAATTCATAACATGAGTTTATCATATTATGAAAAAAAAATAAATATATTATCTTTCATAATCTTCTTCGTCATAATCTCTAGAGATAAAGCCCTTTTTCTTAGCATATTTAATCAGTTCACTATCTGACATATTTTCTACATCAATTAAATCTATTGTTGCTTGTGGAAAAGGACCTTCTTTTGCAGTTCCATAATAATCCATTAATGCTTTTCTTAATTCATCAATATCCATTTTTCTTCTCCTTTTATAAATAACAAAAGGTCAGCACTTGCTGACCTTTTGTCTTTTGACATCCGTGATTAACTAAAATAGCCTTCTGAGGCTTCAAGGTCGTCAAGATCCATATCTCCCTTAATAAGTTCCACAACTTCCTTACCGGTAAGTATGTACCTCTTAAGGAGAGCTTTGGCTACAATTTCCACTTCGTACTTGTGTCCTTCCAAGATCTCCTTTGCACTTTCTCTTGCACTTCTGACCAATTCTTCGACTGCTGCTTCACGGGCTACTTTGTAATGTTCTGAATAGAAAACATTATCATCTTTTGCTCCGACAATTTCAGTCATCTCATACTCTTCAACCATACGTCTAGCAATCTTTGTTGCAGTTTCGATGTCACCATTGGCACCTTCACAACTTGTAAGGCCAAACATTTCGGTTGCGAGTTTTCCTGCATAGAATTCCTTCATTTGCATTATGAGAAGTTCTTTGTCAAGAACAGTAATCGAGTCCGCTTTGCACATAACGTTTCCAAGATCATCAGAACAAGGAAGAATCTGTGCACCTGTGATTTCGTACCCAATAAAGTGTCCAACCACAGTGTGTCCTGCTTCATGAACAGCAAGATGCCACCTTTCGCTATCAGCATACTTCATGAATGCTTTGTGTGCACGGCTGCGTACTTTGAAGATATCTTGCACTTCCAAAACCGAAGAACCTCTAAAAGATGCATAGATCATCGCTTCCTCAAGATCACTTAAGACATAGTCTAAGTTTTCTGCTTGGGAGTTAAGATCTGTTACATTGTAAGAGAATTCAAACATTTCTTTTGATACTCTTACACTGTGCTTCTTTATAAGTTCTCTTATGTGGTGTTGCAAGATGTAGAAAAAGTTCTCGTTGTAGAATTCCTGAAGGTAGAAAATGTTGAATGATGAATCAAATTCTGTAACATCCATCCATTCTTTATCCTCGTCAGGTTCTCCACACAACTTGTTTTCCTTTTTGCAGTCACAACCTTTAGCATCCGATGTTGCCAAGACTTTGTGATCTTTGAAGAATTCCAAGAAGTAATCAAATGCTCCTGCTGCTACGAGGTCATCCATGCACTGGATATAAAGTATGCTCTTGGGATTTTCTGAGAAGAATTGGTATACGAGGTCTACACGACTCCTAACCAAATCAACATCATGAAGGGATCCATCAAACATGCTGATATTCAGCTGATATACATGGTAGCCTTTATAGCATTCCGGGCACTGATTCTTGGTAATCTTCTCGACAAAAGCCCTGACAATTGCATCTTTGCCTGTTCCAGGCCGTCCAACGATAATTACATTATGGTATTGGGTTGTCCAAAGCTGTACAAAGATGGTACTTACTTCTTCATCCCTACACCGATAGATCATGCGTCTCGGATCTCTGTCTCTTCCGGGCTGGAAGATGTCTTTAAGATCCTTCAAGCAAAGTGGTACGCCCTTTTCGTTTACCTCCTTTTCAGTGGGCATTTCCTCAAATGAGGGTTCGTTAATCGAAACTTCGCTAGCGTTAGTAGCTGGCTCTGTTCCAGAAACTTCGGGATTTACGTTTCGCTTTTTTCGCCGAATTTTCATAAAAATGTCCTCCTTATATTGTAAAACCTTGCGGTGCATATATTTTACTACCCTCAGGCTATTATGTCAACAAAAGCAAACAAAAAAGACGTATCTTCTGATACGTCTTTTACTTCCTTAAATTCTATTTTGGAAGCATTTGTGACATGCGACCATATACTAAGCTAACCCATGTTGATGATGCTGGACAGAATCTTGTCTTCATTGCAGCTAAAGTTTTTCCATAATAAAAACTTCCACCTGGTGTTAAGTATTTATTGTGTAATGTCTTAGCAGCTGTTTCTAATCCGTTCTCAACTGAACCATAATTAATTAATTTTCCGTTGCTCATTAAACTAATATAATTATAAGTTCTTCTATGGTTAGCAGCTATATTCCATCCTGATTCTGCAGATATTAAACCACAGAAAAATATTTCGTTTAATTCATATTTTTCACATAAGTCATATATTAATCCTGCATTTTCTTCAAAGAATCCAGATGAGTCAACTTTTAAACCTGCTATATAGTTTATAAAGTCTTCTCTTGAAAGTCCTGTTCTTTGTGTTAAGTCCATATCAACTGATATCTTAACTTCAGAAATTGGAATATAATGATTTTCTTCTACTACTTCTTGAGGAGCTTCTTGAACTTCTTCTTGAGGTTCTTCAGCTTGTTCTTCAATAACAACTGGTTGTGCTTCTGAAACTTGCTCTTCTTCATTAAGCTCAACTTCAATTATTTCTTCCTCAGTTCTTGCTTGTTCTGATGATCTAGCTTGAATATCACCAGATCTAGTATATCCATCTTCGCTAGCTATTGCTAGTTTATTATCTTCAGTATTAACGCCTAAACCAATAACATCAAATAGTATTGATTTACCTGCTATGATTCCAGTTCCAACTATAATTGCTAAACATGCGCCTGCTATAATAGCAAACTTTTGTAAAGGAACAGAATCTTGATTATTACCTAACATAATTTGATACCTTCCTTTGCTCTTTAATTTATTTATTATTCAAGCAACGATGATATTATACCATATATAAAAAAATTTGTAAAATTTTTGGGTAATTTTGATGGCAAACATCTCTTGTAAGTCTTTTGTTTTAAGTGTTTTATAAATTTAGTATGCTATGAAAAAATGCTGTTTAAATGCTCATTTAGTTGACATAAGTCTTAAAAAGTACTATAATAGATATCGTATTTCGTTGATTTTTCAATGATCTTATCGAACGTAAAAAAATTAGAATAATAATTTGTGAAAGGATGGTAGTCATGAAAAAGCGGATAATTCCCTTGTTCCTGATGGCACTGCTCCTTTTCGCAATATGCTTAATGAGTCCTACATCAGCAAGAAACACTTATGATGAAAGAATATTCCAGATGGCCAAGCGGTCAACTGAAGCCCTTAGTGAAGACGATTATAATCATAATATTGCTATAAAAGAACTTGAAACTGGTTCTTATAGGATTACCCTAGACAGGGTCACCTATCTAACTAGCAATAACGATGATCAAATCGTAATAACTAATAATTCTTTTATCAAAAAAGATGTTACCCTTGTTACTGATGAGTACTTGATTCGCATATTCGAAAGGGCGAAATCCAATGTTGTAAAGTACGTCACATCATCAACCATTATCAAAGACGCTGACCAAGAACAAATTGAAAATAATATATGGAGTATACCTCTTTATTCTGGAAGTTTTGTTTTAGATGAATCAGTCAAAAAAACTCTTACAGATGAAGAGCTAAAATCCATTGGTGAAATTGTTGCAATATATGAAGACGGATCGGTTTATATTAATTCTTCAAATGTAGCAAAAGTAACTGAATTTGTTCTTACCCACGAACTATTTCACTACGTGTCAGAAGTCACCAATAATGGTTTAGAAAATCAAGACTACTCTTACAGCGTAATCACTGAAGTGATAACAGACTTTCTAGCTGTAACATCTGCTCCTCCTGCTGTGGATATAGTAGATACTTCCTATTTATCATCCTATGAAGATGTTCTTCTTTATATTGATGTTTATAAAAAAGAAGCACTTAAGGCATACTTCTATGGATACGATGAGATTTGGAAAAAAGCCGGGAAAGATGACTTTGACTTCTTTGTTTACTGCTTAGACAATAGTCAAAACAGCTTTTGCAAAGATGTCACAAAAATCATGGTGATTAAACTCAAAAAAGACCTATAGATTTAACAAATCTACAGGTCTTTTTGTTTTTATTTTTATACAAACTCTCTTGGAACTCTACTTGATATTCCAGAAATAATTTCATAGTTAATTGTATTACATTTTTTAGCAATCTCATCTAATGTAATTATTTCATTATCCCAAATATAAACTTTATCATTTACTTTTGCGTCTATATTTGTAACATCAACCATAATGCTATCCATACAAACAGAACCAATAATTGGAGCTTTCTTTCCATTAATTACTACTTCACCATTTTCTGAAAGTGCCCTTCTTAAGCCATCTGCATATCCAATTGGTATTGTTGCAACTTTAGTTTTTTCTTTAGCTATAAAATGTCTTGAATAGCTTACTGATTCTCCAACATCTATTTCTTTTAAGAATACTATTCTAGATACTAGTTTTGCAATTGGAGTAACATCTATAAAATCATTTGAACCTCTAAATGATTCATAACCATACATAATAATTCCTGGTCTTATTAAGTTTGTATCATCATTATCAAAATTAATAATTCCATTTGATGCTTCGCTATGAACATACTTTATTGTGTCAAATTCGGATTTTACTTTTGAAGTTGCTTCCTTAAATAGTTCTATTTGTTTTCTAGTATATTCTTCGTCAAAATCTGCACTTGAAAAATGTGTATATATTCCTTCTACTTTGATATTTCCATATTCTTTTATTTTTCTTATAAAGCTGTCAAGTTCTAGAAGATTTATACCTGTTCTATTCATACCAGTTTCTATTTCTAGATGGCATCTTATAGATAAGTTATTGCTAATAATATAGTCTAAACATTCGATTGAACTTAGTCCAATTATCACATTTGATCTAATTATCTTTTCTAAATCTTCATAGTATGGTTGGTTTAGAATAAGAATATCTTTTTGATAGCCTGTGCTTCTTACAGCAACTGCCTCATCTGCAATTGCTACTGCAACTATGTCAAACATATTTAAAATATCTAATTCGTAGTTTAAATATGTTCCATATGCATTAGCTTTGATAATTGGCATAACAGTTTTGCCACCAGCATAATTTTTAATTTTTTCGATATTAGAAATAAATAAATCTTTACTTACTTCCATTCTTGTTGCTCTAGTTATTTCCATAATTACAATGATAGAGTATCATTAAGTCCCAATATTGATGTAAGCCACTTAATATCGACACTTGTTGAACTCACGTCCCCTCTTTCTACATGTTCATCTTGTTCTAAAAGAACTTTTAATTTATCATATTTTCCTTTACCATTTTTACTAAATACAACCCTACTACTTAGTGGATGATTTACTTTATTATAACAGTGTAGGAAAAACTCTGCTTGATCTTTATTATCATCAAACATCTTTGGTACATTAAATACATATTTTCCTGCAATAATCAAGTATCTTGTATCACATTTTCTAGAAGTTGCTTCTTCAATCATTTTTCTAAATAGCATTTGACCTCTTGTATCTGCATTAGAAAGTTTGATTTCGATTGATTCTGGATTTTCTGTGATAATCATTTCTGCTTCTTTATCTATGTATTTTCTTTGTGTTAGTGCATATTTAATTGCCTTTGCAATTTTCTTAACTGAGTTAGAATCATATGTAGGATCATTTGTTATTTTTCTATAGAAAATTGCATCTCCTAATATCATTCCAGAACATGCTGCCATAGCAAGTGCAGGTGGTACCACTGTTCCAAGTGCTGTTAGGTAGCCAAATACAGCTACGTTTGTTAAAACTAATGCTGTTGCATTAGTAGTTGGTTTAATACCACCAACATAATATGTTCTTTGTAAAATAGCTTTTTTAGCCAAGTCACATCTATTAATACTTACATAACTATCTAATGCTTTATCCCATCTTGATGCCATTTCATCTCGTTTACCTGACTCTTGAAGCATTAAGTCATTTATTAAATAGATATTATCAATATTTAATTCTATTTCTGATAAGTATTTACCTTTAACTTGTTTAATTGCTTCTTGATTCTTTGAAACATAATTTAAGTTTTTAACTTTTCCAACATCAAATCTAGCAATACCTGTTTCAATTGAATCTTTAGCAAATGCTAAACCTTCAATTTGATTAAATCTTTTTACTATTCTATCGTAATCTTTACCTTTAAGCAGATTATAATTGATTCTTTCAAGGCAAGCTAGATGCCAAATGTTAGCTACTTTAAGAGCTTCTTTACTATTAATTCTAATTGCTCTTCCTCTTAATTGGTTAGATGTTACATATGTTGATATACCACTTGCAATTATTAAACTGTTTACAAATGGTGCATCCCAACCTTCACCAATTAAAGCTATTGTTCCAATAAGCATTGAAATTGGAGATGCTTCAAATAGTTCAGTTATTACTGAAACCATATGAGAAATATTTTTAAATGTTATTCTTGAATATTCAAAATCTAGTCCATAATCTGATATTGAATATGAATCTTCCTTAATATGTCTTTTTTCACATAAATATTTAAACATAGTAATAGTATCAGTAGGTATCAAAACCAAAGTTCCAGTTAGCACTGCCATCTTTAGCTCTGGTTTTTGTTTTCTTAGTCTTTTGAAAATTGGAACTACTCCAAGTTGAGAAAATTCACTACCTTCTTCAACTTCTACATCATCTTTAATAAAGTCCGTAACACAAACAAGTTTTAATCTTTCACCCATGTTTTTATATTCAGTATCAACTATTGTTTTAATACTTGCCATCTTACCGATATTTTGACTAATTAAAGACTCTACTTCTTTGTTATATAAAAGACTTATCTTCTTAGCATCAATTGCTCCAATTGAATTTAGCTCTCTCTTTAAATCTTTTATAACATCTTCTATAATATCAAATTCTTCGTCCTTACCAAACAAAACATATTCTAAAACTCTTTCATAGTCTTGAACTGTTGTTGGTCCATCTTTAACTAGTTCATGCTCAATTGGAATACCACGTTTCTTTAAAATCTTTGACATAGAAATAACTACTTCATAGTTTTTAAGCATTTCATCTACTTTTCGTTTATTTACTTTTTCGTCTTTCTCTTTTATGAAATAGCTATGTGTAGCTAAGGCTTTTATAAATT
The DNA here is from genome assembly GCA_017528085.1 of Clostridia bacterium. Lineage (GTDB taxonomy): Bacteria > Bacillota > Clostridia > TANB77 > CAG-508 > Scatovivens. Next base: position 44,195 of record JAFXPH010000016.1, read on the forward strand.
TATCATTTTTAAGAAGCTTAACTACTATTCCAAGAGCCTCTAGTCTATATTTTTTAATTTTTACTTCTTGTTCTTCTGTTGGGAAATTAAAATATATAAAATCTTGATGTGGACATAGGTTCCTTTGTTTAACTAGCTCTGGGATAGTAATTGTTGCATCTATATCACCACAAAGATCAATATATTTTGCATAGTCTGTCGTATCATCATATGGTGGTGTTGCAGTAAGCGACACTACTTTAATACCTTTTATTTCTTGGAACGCTTCTGTAAGTGTTTTCCACCAAGCATTTCTTAAGTGGTGAGCTTCATCTAAAACAACTAATCCAATATGATTACTTTCAATTATTTCTACGAACTTTTCTTTTTTAATTTCATATAAAGCTTGATATGTAAAAACTGTATATTTTCTTATATCTCTTATATTTGTTGAGATTTCATCTTTTGATACGCCATCAAAATCTTGTAGCATTCTATCTACCCATTGCTGTCTAATAGCAATTGTTGGAACAAGAATAATTGTTGGCTTGTTATATTCAAATGCAATTTTAAGAGCAAGTATTGTCTTTCCAGCTCCAGGGGCTGCAACGACATGTATTTTATTATCGCCACTATATTTTTCAAGCTCTTTTAAAACTCTTGCTTGATAATCTCTTAAATTATAATGAAATCTAATTTCATTAGCTTTTTCCATCTTTATCCCCTTTAATTTATTTTATTGAGCCTAACAATAATTGAATATCTGCATTTAAATCCATTGATTCATTTTCATAGAAACTATTATATTTTTTCTCAAAATGTTCTATTAGTTTCTTTATTGTTGTTTTACAAGATTCATCTGTCTCTTTCATTTTTTCAGTAGGTGCAGGACTATTTATGAATTTTATATGTGATTTAATTATTTTAGTAATTGTAGGAATATAGTATTTACCATAATATTTAAATTTAATAGCATCTTCTTCACTATTAAATATTTGAGTATAAATTTTATCTAGTAAAATAACTAGTTGTTTTACATCTTCTTTAAATTCCTCGTCCTTTTCTGGAATTTCAAGAAATGCTCTTTTTACTCCTAAAATAGATTCCTTAATTACTTTTAAAATATCAATTTGATCATTTAATTCACTCATAATTAATCCCCTTAAAATAATATAATTTAGTTTATCATTTACTTAGGAAAATTACAATTTTTAAAGCAAAAAATAAAGCATATTAAAATATGCTTTACTCTATAATTATTATTTTTCTAAAAATACCCATCTTAAGAAATCTATGAAGCTATCATAAGCTGTTCGCTCTTTAGATTTTACTAGATGAAACTCTGTGTTATTTGGAGTAATATCAGTGTATCTATTTATATCGTATACTTTTCCAATTATTCTAAATGGAGAAACATACTCTTCTTCTCCATTTAGTTCCTTCTTTAGCTTTATTTCTTTTTCCTTTTGTGCTTTTAAATATTGTTTTTCTAAAGCTGACTTTTTATCAGCTGTAGTAAAGTAATTTAAGTTAAGCCAAGAAATAAATTTTGATGTTTTAGGAAATACATTATCCATATTAAGTGCATCTTTAGGGTCTATTTTAGTTTTAAAATCTTTATCTCTTCTAGATGCAATTGTCTCTAATATATCAAATGGTATTCTTTTAACTATTGGTCTATCAATATAAGCTAGAATTTCAAATGTCTCTTCATATACTTCTTTTTCTATCGCACATTTAGAAGACGTACCACGCCTATCTATTTCTATGTCATAAGAAAAGTCTAACATATCGTCTTTAGTCATCTTGTTTATCATTTTAGATTTTTCTAAATCTACAGTATCCATTTTCTTTATTAAATTAGAAGTATTTTGAAGTAATTCTTTTTCCATATTTTTCCCTTTTATAATTCTAACTTTACTTAAATATCATATTTAAAAGGAGCTTATTTTTCAAGCTTTTTAATCCATTTGAAAAGTAAAAGATATACTATTGTATTATTTATCTTTTAATTTTATTTTGTTTAATATAAAATATATTCATAAAATAAATTAAATAAGGAGACCGAAAAATGGAAATTAAAAATCTTCAAAACGAAGGAAGAAAAATCGTTAAACAAATGGGTTCTTTCAGCGTATTAGAATACATAAAAGACTTATCTGTTAGCCCATTTAATGCTGCATCAGAATATTTCATGGAAAAAATGGGTGTTAGAAGAAGACAAGTTATTTGTTCTTTAAAAGACTCATCTATTAAGATGCAAGCAGGTGCTTTACAATGGCTTACAGGAAATATCCAAATAGAAACAGATGTTAAAGGCGCAGGTGATTTTCTTGGTAAAATGGTAAAAGGTGCCGTTACAAAAGAATCTGGTGTTAAACCAGTTTATAAAGGAACAGGTATTGTAGCATTAGAGCCTACATACAAATATTTAATTCCAATTAATGTTGGTGAATGGGAAGGCGGAATTACAATTGAAGATGGAATGTATTTAGTTTCAGATCAAAATATTGAACTAAATGTTGTTCATAGAAAAAATATTTCTTCAACTGTTCTTGGTAATGAAGGTTTCTTTAACTTAAGCCTTGCTGGAAACGGTATTGCTGTTTTAGAAAGTAACGTTCCAGAAAATGAATTAATTGAAATTAATCTAAACAATGGAGAACTTAAAATAGATGGTAGACAAGCTATATGCTGGAGCACAAGCTTAGATTTTACAGTTGAAAAATCTACAAAATCATTAATCGGATCTGCAATTTCAAATGAAGGATTCTTAAATGTATATAGAGGAACAGGTAAAGTATTAATGAGCCCTGTTGCTCCAACAGATTCTTTAGCTGCTGCAACAAATACAGTTTCAGCTAAAGCTGCAGATACTGCAAGTAACGTTGCTAATGCTGCAAATATAATTGGAAGTTTTTTAGGTAAATAATTTATAAATTAAAATAAAAAAGAGTTAAACTAAATTAGTTTAACTCTTTTTGTTTATTTATTTAATTACAACTCCTGCTTGTTTCATTAACTTAAATGCCATTTCATTATATTCTTCCCTTTTATGCTCTTCTGAGTTATATGTTTCCACCATTTTCTTTGGAACTGTGATTAAAATATCTTTATTTCTATCATCAAAATATGTTTGAAGTGGAATTACTAAATTAAGTACACAAATATCTGTACAGCATCCTACAATTACAACTTCTTTTAAGTTTTTAAAACTATCTATTGCTTCTAAAAATCCTGGTGCATGCATAGCACTTGTAGAGTTTTTCTTGAATACTAACGCATCTTCTGTTTCAAATCTTTTTAATTCATCAATTAATTCTGACTCATGAGTATTTTCAACACAATGAACTGGAAACTTTTTAAACTCTACTGCATCTTCTTTATGTGTATCTTTAACTATAATATTCATTGCTTTTGGATCTTGTCTAGCTAGTTCCATTAAGCTTATTTGATATGGTATTGTATTTCTTATATATTCATCATGCATTGGTCCTTCATTTACAAAGCCATTTACCATATCAACATTTATAACTATTTTTTCAATTTCTTCTATGTTTTTCATATTATCCTCTTAATCTACTAATACAGTGTCCTTAAGTAAAATAACATCTGGATTAGTCATTCTTACTAAATCTATAACTTTAACATCATCATCAATGAATATTATTTTTGATCCATCTCTTTCTAGTGATGATAAGTATTCTGATTTTAATTCATCTGATTTTTTATATTCATTTGATTCTCTAGGCATAATTATCCTATTTTGTTCTTTAAAAAATGGAGCATATTTATCAAGCCATAAATTCTTTTCACCTACACCAATATCCATACGTGATACAGATAAAATGTATAGTTCTACATTATCCATTTTTGATATTTCTTCTAGTTTATTTATACTTGTAAATAATGGTCTTTTCTTGTCATAACTTCCTGGATTTCCTATATCATAGTCTGCTATAACTCCATCCATATCTACAAATAGCTTTATGTCTTTTCCCATGTACTGATTCAAATATTCTTTTAAATACATAAATACCTCCCCATAATTCGTATTTACATTTTTATTATATCATAAGAATTGCTTATTAAATATTACAAATTTAAAAGCATCCAATTGGATGCTTTTAATTACTTATATGTGTCTTTAAATAAAGAATATAGTACTTTTTTGTCAATATTTAGTTTTCGCTGAATAACTACATATAGTTTTTGAATAAATCTTTTTAATCTATAAGTTTTATTTATTAAATCATAATACTTTTTTCTTAGAGATGTATTTATTCTTTTAAGTTCATAAAGCCTATCTAAAACATTAGTAAGTTTTGCACACATATCATAAATTTTATTATAGTCATCTACTATTTTATTGTACTCCTCTGTAGATACAAATTTTTCACTACTATCTTTCTCTTGCTTTTTACCTTCTTTAATATATCTTTCAAGCAGATCATATCTTGTGAGTTTTTTAAGCCTTTCAATAGATATTTTTTCAAGTCCAATACTTCCTCCTTTTTCAAGATAGAAGTTGTTTTTTATCATGAATTCATAAAAATTTTGTTGCAACTTTTTATAAGAATTTCTTTCAGAAAAGAACTCAGAATATGCTAATTTATCATATAGTTTTCCACTATTTATATCCTTTTTGTGGACAACTGGCATAAATGATATATGCATATGTGGTTTTGACTCATCCATATGTACTACAGCAGATAATATATATTTTTTTCCAAGGTTTTTATAGTTTTCAACAAACATAGTAGCACATTCAAAAAATCTCCTTGTTTCGCTTTCTCCAATTGATTTAAAATAGTCTTTATCTGAGGTAATTACATATTCACACATTATATTAGAGTTCTTCCTTTTTCGAAATACAACATTATTTTCTGCTATTATTTCTTTAATCCTTTTTAAGTATGGCTCTTTACAATCTATTACCGAGTAATTTAAATATGTTCTAGATTTATCTATATTTCTATTTGAATAATTATAATTTCTTCTTTCATTATGCTTATAAATATCATTAACACTTGTTTTCTTATACTTAGTATTAATTAATATTGCAAAGCTCATTCATTCACCTCCAAACTATCTACATTCTATGGCTTCTCTTTCGCCATGGCACATATGTCTTAAAACACCTTTTTCATCAAAATCAAATAATCGTCTTAAGCTAAATCTTGCCATGTTGTAGTCTGTAGTTCTAATTATTCCATTTCTGATAAGACAATTAATTAGTTCTTTATCACTGATGCTAAGCAGACCAACATCACCTATTTCTTTTGGAATTATTTGGTTTTTTCTTGTTATTTCTATATTCTTTTTAGGATATTTATTTTCTAATACTATTTTGATTCCAAGATTGTCATATTCTGAAGTTTTTATTTTATAATCTTCTCCTTTGTAAAAGAATACTTTCTCATCTTCCATTTTTAATTCCTCCTAATCAAATTTTCTAAATAATTCGTTCAAAGTTTCTCCCTCTGTGGGATTTCTTTGTTCCTTTATCTTTTCCTTGCTTGAGATATTCAAAAGCATTTTGAGAAAAGACTTCTTTTCCTCTAATAATCTCTTCTTGAGTTAAACTTCTAAAATCTCCTTTTTCATAGTCGTCACCAATAAGGAAACAATCTCCTGCAATATAATCTAGATCAAACACTAGATTAGGTTTAAGACCAAGAAGTTTTCCTTCTTCGTTACAGATAATTATTAGGTCTTCATATGGCACAACTTCTATTAATCCTCCTACTAGTTTTTGTTTTGCTTCTAAAGTATTATCTATTAGCATTTCTTTAGGCTCTTCACCTACTTTTTTATATAAAATTCTTATTTTATTTTTCATCTCTTCTTTTTTATTAACTCCTTCTAAATAATTTGATAGTTGCTCCAACGGAACTGCATTATAGTCTTCCATCATTTCTCCAACAACAAAATTTGAGAATATTATTTGTGGTTTAACCTTAAAAATATCACTTTCATTAATATCTCTAATCCACTCTTTAACAATTTTTACCCCTTCTGTTTCTTCCTTATATAAAACAGCATCTGTAAAGAATAATTGATTTTCTTGAAGTGATTTTATTCTCTCAAATGTTTTCTCGTCTTCAGTTGCAATAAATGCTTTAATTGCTCCACAATCTTTAGATTCATTTTTAATAAAACCCATTAATTGTTTATCTTTCATATTTAGCATCTTGTTAGAAATATCCATTATTTTTCTAACTCTTAATTTTGTATCTAATAACATCAAAATAGAAAAATCTTTTGTGTTTTTAATTCTATTTATCAGTCCTACAAACTCTTCTCTTGAAGTAATAACACCTTCATATCTATCATCTTTATTAAAATACTCAATATAATGATCTTTCTTCTTTGGATTTAGAATTCTTTTTACTTCTGGAACAGCAATTCCTCCTTTTTCACTAATCCAAGAATATGTATTTGTATTAATAATTAAATGTCCTCTATATCCTGGTAGTGAATTAATAAAAATTTGAGTTGATCTTATATCATTTTTAGATGCATCAGCAGGTCCTGCTGGATGATTGTGTACCATATAATAAGAATCTGCTCCAAGTCTTTCCATAGCATTTTTAAATTTATAAAAAGTATAGTCTTTTCTCTCCATACCATTTCTTTTGTACTTTATTATATTTACTGAATTAGCATCCTTTGAAGAAACAATTTCAGAACCTAGGATTTTATTTCCTTTCAAATAAAATAGTCTAAATGTTTCATAAATAGGACTCCTAAATATAGCTGCTAGTTCAACTAAATCTTCCGTTTTATTAATTACTTTATCTCTTAAATCAATGTATCCTTTTTCTTTAAAAGTATCTTTAACTCTTTTGTATAGTACATTGTAATCTCTCATACTTATCTCCTTTCTTGTAAGTTTAATAGTTCTACCTCATGAATTAATTCTTTCCCCGTGTAACCTTTATAGGCTTTTTGTTCCAATAGTTTTTGAATCTTATAGTCATTAATTGAATAGAATTTCACTTTATCTTTTGAGTAAATTTTACTTAGTTTCATAAGTACCTCCTTTCGGGAGTTACTTTACACTGGTTTTGAAATGTTTTTACAATATGTGGTTAAATAATCTATTATTTTTATAAAAAAGTCCCTAATCCCCTAAAAATTGACTTTTTACCTAATTTATGGTATAATGTATTATGCAATTAAATCATTAAACCTGTTTTCCGGGAATAACCATAGGGAGGGCTAAATATGAACATGAAGATTATACTGAAAGGTATGGACGCTTTTGCCGAACCCAGTGGGAAACCTCTTGGAAAAGTGATAGCGTTCGAAAGTGGCAAAGCATTTATTCAATCTGACAAAGGAGACGTGCTTCCGGCATTTCTCGGAGTCAACGACGGCATTAAAACTTATGAGCTGTGTTATAAAACACCGTGCTCAGCTCATTGTCCTTTAAGGACATCACCCAGATGCAGATTAAACAATCCGGAAAAACAGGCCTTCTACATGGTACCTCAAGCAATATCTGTGTAGAAGATCACAAAAAAGGGGGCTGAATTTCAGCCCCCTACCTTTTTATATTAGGAAATCAATTTTTATTAAGAATAGTGTTATAAATGCTTTTGGTGTTAGATATGAATTATCAAAATCTACTTCAAATATTTCTTTAAATCTTTTTTCGCATTTTATTAAGTCTATATCTTTTAATGCACTTTCTATTCTATCTATCATTCTTTCAAAATTGACATTCTTTTCTTTCGAATACTTCTCTAGTATGTATTTTAGATTCTCATCAATATAATCATTTGTATATGCAAAGAATATTAAATTAACAAGTTCTTTTAGCCCTCGTCTAGATGGTCTAATTCCAATGTTTACAAGTGTATTATAAATAGAGTTTTTAATTTCTCTTTCTGTTTTTTCATTTGTAATAACATTAATACTTTCCATAACTATTACCACCTTTCGAGGCATACTTTATAAAAAATAAATAATAAAATCAAATTGGAAAATTATAACTATAAGAAACGAATCATTATACTCTTAAGAAACGTTTATAATAAATGGAAACGATTTTTAATAAATTATAAATCTATTTAAGGCTTAAAAAGTACTTAAACAACATGGATAATCTAAAATTATATTTTTTTGAAACAAAAAATAATCGGATCCCAAAGAGGATCCGATAGGACTAAAAAACTTATTCATCGATTTTCTCATCGATAACCTCATCTATACGAAGTATATCCATATTTTTGTCCTCCTTAGTACAAGATTCTTATCAAGGTAAAACTAATATCTAAACTATATACCTCTTACGAATCTTTTAAGGGAGTTTATATAGATATCCAAGCTCAAGCTTGGATTTATTAGTTTTCATTCCAAGCTTTTACTTAGTATGTCTGATCAAACCGAAGTTTTTCACAAAACCTATATTTAAGTTTTGCCTTATTCTACAATGATTTCCCCATGTTGTCAAAGTTTCTTATTGATATAATTTACCTCAAAAATTATATTATAATTATTAAAAATGGCTATTTATTGAGCTTTTTATCTTGAATTATCAAAAAATCCGTTGTATAATACTTATGTAAACAAACCAAATTAATGATTTTTATAAAAATAAGAAACCTGGGAGGTTAATAAATGTACGATTTAAATCTTTTTAACTTAGGAGAAAAGATTAGAAATCTACGAAAGAAAAACAATTTATCTCTCGAAGAATTTGGCAAGAAAATAGGAAAATCAAAACCAACAATATACAAATATGAAGAGAACGATATAGTTCCTGATATCTATACCCTACTTTGTATTTGTAATATATTCGAAGTATCTATATCTGACTTTTTTGAATTTAAATCAATTAGTTCAGATAATACAAAATCAATTAATCCTTTTGGTACAAATACTTTATTTTTATACTATAAAGGATTTAATAAAAAACTAGTTATCTCAACTATTACAGTTGAAGAATTAGATTCTGTGCAAAAAGTTGTGTTTAAGAATTCAAAGAAAAACAAGGATTTAAACCAATCTTTTGTCAATGAATATATTGGTTCATTAGAAGCTGATAAGCAAATTGCTTATTTTAATCTAAAAAATGATCCAACAAGTAATAGTAGATTTGAAAAGATTCAAATTATCATTGATCTAAAACATTGTATTAATGATAAATACATTGGTAGCATTAATGCAACAACAGACTCTAATCAACCAACATTTAGAAAATGTATTTTAACAAAAGAAAAAGTATTTGATAGAGATGAAATAAATCAAATATTTGATGATCTTGAAATAACAGAAAATGAATTAAAGCTAATTAAAGAAAATAGTTTTTGGAATATGCCAATTAATACTTTAGAATAAACAAAAACCAGAAGAATAATTCTTCTGGTTTTTATCTTAGTTTTTACAGCCAATCCAAAACTTATTTACATAGTCTTTCTCTATGGCAAGTTTTAATTCGTCAACCTCTTTTCCTGTGATTATTTTATCTTGTAGTAATAATAGCAATTTATTATTTCTTGTCTTTAGTTTTTCTATATCTAATTTTGTTGGGATAACATTATTTTTTCTTGAATTACATCCTTTATGTACGTATACCAAATTCCATAAATCATCTGAATATAAATATGACCATGGGATAACGTGATCTATCGTTATTTCTTTTTCTTCAATAACTTCACCACAGATAAAACACTTGTGATTAGGGTTTTCAACATCTAAATATTTTTTATACTTACTTAATGAATTTCTTTTTACCTCCTGTTCATCTATAATTTTTACTTTTTTATTAATTCTAGGTGAACTATTAAATGTTTCTAAAATCAATCCCCATCTATAATTAATAAGATCAAATAAGTCTTCATTATTTTCTTTTAAAGTATTCATATTGTCTTTAGAAATAATAATCTTATTTTCATTTTTTATATATTTATATATTTCTTCGTGGCTTTCACCATTAATAATAATAAATCTCCAACAGACATCAGCCTTAAGAGCTTTTGCAACCTTATTTATATTATCAAAATAATCTTGTTTTAGTTGCTCTTCTAAAAGGTACTCCACTCTTTCGAATCTTTCTGGTTTTCTATTTTCAATATAATTATAATACTTTTCGATCAGCTCTTTCACAATTTGCAATATAACTGGTATTTTATTTAAGCTACTTCCTTGAACATTATCAAAGAAAATAGTTTGATTCCAATAATACTTAATATATTTTTTAGCAATTTCTTTTAATGGTATATCAATAAAATCTTCCTGGTTTCTATTTTCTATTGCCAATTCAACCAAAGCTTTTGCCCAAGCCATTTTATATGTGTTATCATAATTACATTCTCTAATTATTCTTTTAAATGCTGATAAAAAATTATTATTCTCCATCTTCTAAAACCTTTTCTAAAAATAATTTTTCTTTAAAAGCTCCTCTTTTTCCCACCTTCTTCTTTCTTATTTTCTCAAATTCTTCCAGGGATATATTTTTATTATCTAAAATAGCATATATTACTTCAACTAAATCGGCCAATTCTTCAACATTGTCATCCTCAAGATATTCTTTCATTTCCTCTTGAAGTTTTTTATCCAATTCTTTCTTATAATCTACATCATTTAAAACCCTTATAATAGCTTTTTTATTATTGTCTTTACTGATTATTTCGGGAATTTTATCTCTTATTAATTTATTATATTCTTTCATAGTATCCTCCGCTATCTATTAATTCTTGATTTCAAATATTCTGCAAGAGGTTTGTCTTCACAATATATATAGCATCCTTTTTGACCTCTTGTTAAAAGAGTCTTGTAAGTATTTTTTATTAATTGAGAAGCTATTTCTTCATCTGCTGTTCTAATCCCAGAAGATTTATCATCTTTTGAAATCATATTTTTATCAGTAATTATCTGATTAGTAAATGGATCATATCTTAAATCTTTTCCTATAATAACTCCTACATAATCAAATTCAAGTCCTTGTGCAGTATGTATGCATCCAACTTCTTCAAATGAAGCAGGATTAATCGCCCAAATCTTATCATTTTCAAGATTCCATTTAGCTTTAAAATTATCTTCTAAATAAATATCATAATCATCACGATGGTGTTTAACATTCCAATCATAACAATATCCCGCTACCATACGAGCTTTATTATTTATTTTGTTTTTTTCTCTTAATTCATCTCTTAAATCATTTGGATTATCAAATATCTTTATATCAAAATTCAACTCATTTAAGCAAATATCTACTGTTTCTCCAAGTTGCAAAATATTATTTATCAACTGTATATACAAATCAGACCCATTACATCTAAATTGTGAATGTAAATGAGTTTCATCATTTAATATTACACTTGAATTTAGTTCATTAGCCCATTTTTTAATTTCTTCTATAGATCCTATATCTTTTGTTGTAACATGTTGATTTTCGTCAATCAAAAATATAGTTAATAATGATGCATTTATTGCTTCCATTACTTGATTTTTTCCACTAAAATCCCCATACATTTGTTTAACAAGTCTATGTGCTTCATCAACTACGAGGCAATCATAATAATTAGATGGTACTTTACACAAACCAAATGTTGAACGGAATAATTGTTTAATATTTACTTCTTTTTTTAAATCTGATTTTGATAATAGTTTTAAAAATACTTCTTTAGGTGCACTATTTTTAGTAGCGTATGCTGCATTTAATCCTTTTGATGTATATTCTTTAAGCAGATTAACTGCTAATACACTTTTTCCAGTACCTGGGCCTCCAACAATTACTATAGTTCTTTTTTTCATATCTTTAAGACATTGATTCATAGTCTTGACACACATATCATAAGCAACCACTTGATCATCTAGTAAAATAAATTCTTCATTGCCTTTCATTAATGAAACTAAACAATCCTGTAAAGATTTAGAAGGCCTTATTCTACCATTATCAATTTTATATAGTAAATCTCCGTCTGATGATTTTTTAGTTACATATCTTTTTATAAAGTTTCTTAATTCAGACACTTGATTTTTAATAAAAAAAGGTGCTTCATCATACCATATTTTAAAAATTTCATCATTAAGAGCATCAATATTTTCAGGCTTATAATTATGAAGATATGCACAAGGAATTATTTGTATATTATTATCTTGAACTTGTTCTGAAGAATTACGAATAAAAACTGCATAAGAATAAGCTTGATATGATGGATGAGCAACTATTCTGTTTCCTCCGCCTGTAAATGTCTTCACAGAATGTTGCATAACATCATCTACTTTTTCAACATTTTCCCATTGCTTTAATTCAACAACAATTACATTATCATGGTTTTGCTCATCTGCCCCTGAAATTATAAAATCTACCCTCTTAGAAGTCCTTGGAATTTGATATTCAATAGCAACATTTATATCATCTGGAATATCACTATCTTCTAAAACGTTTTTCATGAAATTTAAAGAATTGTTAAATGCTCTATATTGGGAATCTCCAATGTTATTAATATTATTTTCATATAATTTTTGAAGAACTTTATCTGCTATTAAATTCATTATTACGTCATCAAAAAATACTTTCTTTGTTGCTTCATATACGATCATTTTTGCCTCCATATTAATTATTGTTCTATAATTAATTATCTTTCCATTTCTTCCATCTTATCTTGAATTTTTTCTATTAATCCTCTATCTGCTGGTAACCAATCAACAGAATTTAATTCGTTTTTATGAAGCCATTTAGCAGCCTCATGTTCTTTAAGGATTAGCTTTCCATTTTTAACTGTGCACATAAAACAATCCATTGATAAATGAAAATTTGGATAATCATACTCCACAGTATCTAGCAAATCACCAACATTTATTTCTGTGTCTAATTCTTCTTTAATCTCTCTAAAAAGTGCTTCTTTCGGTGTTTCATGTTCTTCTATTTTCCCTCCTGGGAATTCCCAGCCATCTTTAAACTCTCCGTATCCTCTTTGTGTTGCAAATATCCTGTCTTTATCCACAATAATTGCAGCAACTACTCTAATTGTTTTCATAATAATCTCCTTTATTCATTTATTATATATTCATAAATATCTTCTCTAACAGTTGTTTCTAATAACCATTCTATTTCTACTGCACTTTTTTTAGTATTTGGCATTATAAACTCTTTATAATCACCTGTTGGATACATTCTTCCTAAATAATAAAATTCCTTTGAAATTTTATCATCCTTATTTTTTCTAACAAATAATTCTACTTTTATACCTTTTTCTTTAGATTTCAAAAAATTTTGAACATCCTCTGAGGAATAACTTCTTCCGCTTTTAGAAATAGAAATTAGTTTGCTGCTATCTATAAACCTATCTTCGTATTTTGTAGTATCACTAATATCATCTTCTTTATCATAATTAATAAATACCGGAAATGTATTTGTATCTTTATTGTATTTATATCCTCCAATATTTATAGGGACCTCATTATTCTCCCAATTTAACAATCTACATACATCTTCATAAGTGTACTTTTTGTACAAAACTAAATTTGTATCTTTATATCTGTTTGAATAATCCCTTTTATACCTTTCAATTCCAAATTTTATTAATTCTTCATAAATCTTTAAAAAGTTTTCTTCTTTTAATAATTCATTGAATTCTTCTTTTATATGATATTCATCTCCTGTTATATTTTTTTCAATAAAAACACATTCTTTATATGTATCTTTACCAGTACCAGCAGGAAATTCATTTGTCAAAACATTTATAGTACTTTTAATTTCATACTCAGTTAAATTTATGTTATATTCATTATAAAGATCTAACTTTAATGTACTAATCAAACTATTTTTATTGTTAATTAACAATTTTAATAAGGCCAATTCGTGTATTCTTTTTCCATCTGCTAATTTAGTTGAAATAAATTCAATTATTAGTTCCTGAACCTTATTTAATTCAATTTTATATTCTGGCTCATATTTCTTTAAAAACTTATAATATGACCCGAGAGATTTATTATCAAAGATTCTTAGAACATCCATTTCCCCATATATATCAAAATCCATAAGATTAGGAATCCTTCCCAATTTAAATTTTAAATTTTGATAGTTTTCTTTAATTAGTTTTACATCACTAAAATTAGCTGTATCTAGAGCTTCATATATTCTTTTTTTTGATATTTCGTCAAAATGTATTGATGAAACACCAGGTATTATTTTTTCTCCTTCTGAAACATATCTACGAATATTATCTTTATTATATGTTCTATCTCCTGATAATGCTATTGGTATCATAAAATTATTCTTATAATTTCCTATAAAATCTAATATAACAACATATTCTTTATTATCTGCTTTTCTCAGTCCTCTACCAAGTTGTTGTACAAATACTATAGGAGATTGCGTTGGTCTAAGCATTATTACTTGATTTATTTCTGGAATATCAACGCCTTCATTAAAGATATCTACCGTAAATATATAATCGATTTTTCTTGATTTATCATCAGTTGTTAATCTATCAATTGCATCCTCTCTTCTATCTTGAGAATCTTCGCCCGTCAATGCTAATGTTCTATAACCTCTTTCATTGAATTTATTACTTAATACTTTGGCTTCTTCTTTTGAACTACAAAATACTAACCCCTTAACAGATTCTCCATAATATCCATAGTAATTAATTTGTTTAATTATATAATCCAATCTAACATCTGAAACTAATCTATTAAAATCTTTCAGGCTAATATCGTCATCTATGGTTTTACCATTTATTTCAATATCGGTAATACCAAAATAATGAAATGGACAAAGCATGTTTTCCTCTAACGCCTGTTGTAACCTTATTTCGCAAGCAATATTATAATCAAATGCTTTGAAAACATCATAGCTATCCGTTCTTTCTGGAGAAGCTGTCATACCCAATAACATAGTTGGATTATAGTAATCTATAATATTTTGATATGTTGTAGCTCCGATTCTATGTGCTTCATCTATCACTATAACATCAAACTCATCTGGTTTGAATCTATGTAAGACTTCTTCTTTTCCCATCATCTGCATAGTTGAAAACAAGAAATCACATTCAAAGTCTTTAGAGTTTCCAGATAGTAGTCCAAAAGTTCTAGTATCTCCGAATATCTTTTTATAGCTCCTCATTGCTTGTTTAGCAATTTGTTCCCTATGAACCAAAAACAGAACTTTATTTACTTTAAGATCTCTTAATCCAAATGCTGAAGCATATGTTTTTCCTGTCCCTGTAGCTGATATTAATAATGCTCTATTTTCTCCTGAATTATATAATTCATTTAACTTATTAATGAAATCTAATTGCATTAAATTTGGTTTTAATTTATAACTTTCAAGCGGAGAAATTTTAGTTTTTCTTACTATTTCTCTTTGTTCTTTTATCACTCTGTAATTAGTTTCATATATAGTAATAAAATCTTCAAACTTATAACTAAATTCAGAATTCCATAATTCTTCAAACTCATTTACTATTTTCTGCGTCATTTCTCCAGATTCTGTTGTAACTATTTTAGTATTCCACTCACTGTTAATAGAAAAAGCCATTTGAGTCATATTTGAACTACCTATAATAAATTTATAAACATTATCATTCTTAAACATATACCCTTTTGCATGGAACCCTTTTCCTGCTTCTTCTGTACTATACATTCTTAGTTCAATGTTTTTAAATTCGGCCAACCTTCTTAATGCTTTGGGTTCACTAAAATTAAGATAATCTGTTGTTAATATCTTACCTGGTACATTCTTAATCTCTAATTCTTTTAGCGTTTGAAGCAATGGTGTAATACCACTTTCAGTGATAAAAGCGACATTTATAGAAAAGCTTTTACAATTTTTAAGTTCATATTCAATGTTAGATAATACTTTTCTACCTTCTTTATAATTATTAGATATAAATTCAGGTTTAAAAACAACATTAGAATTGATGGAACTATTTAAATAAGCTGTAGCCGCTCCTTTTAGTATTAATTCACTACTATCCATTTTAAACTCCTATAATTTATTGTATTTTGTACTTACACCCTTTGCTTTTTCAATAGGGTACTTTCTTTTTGTTTTCTCTAATTTTTTTCTAATAATTTCTTCTGGATCAACTTTTAACTTCATTGCTAATTGAAGACAATATGTAAAAACATCTGCCAATTCTTCACATACTTCTTCTTTTTCATAATTGTTATTCCACTGAAAACATTCAAGCAACTCTCCTGCTTCTATAGAAATTGATTTTGCTAAATTTTCCTCAGAATGAAATTGATCCCAATCCCTTTCTTTATTAAACTTTTCGATTTCAATCATTAAATCTTTCATCTCTATTACCTCAATTTCTCTATTATTCATATATTTTTTTACTTTTTTAACATTTTCCTACTAGTTGTATTACGTTTTCTATATATTTTTTATCTAATTTATTTATTCTGTGATTGTAATTTAATACCTTGTTTAAATCAGATAAATCAATGATTTCATAGTTATTATTTTTCTTTATACACCACATAGATAAATTCATTTCCTCAACAAGTTTGTTAAAATTATATTTTCCTCTTACTTTAAAATAATTAAGCCAAAAAAATGTATCTGGATTAGTATATGATTTTGACAATCTGCAATTTTTTCCTTCAAAAAAGCACTTAATATCAAACAATGTATAATCTATACGATCATTAAATATGGAATATTTTTTTTGATTAATTGATTCTTTATGTCTTGGCCAAACAAAATGATAATTGTTATCTGGATTTCTTATTATTTCTAACTTATCAATAACTTCCTCGATATTACCGTCATATATATCATACATTTGCTTCCATGATAATCCATCAATAGAATACTTAATTGACGGATTATTCTTGTCCTCATAATAATTATCCTTTAAATAGCAATTATTTCTCACAAAATCAATCTTGCTGTATAAGAATTTATATAATTCAATATCATATAGATCAGGATCTCTATATATTTTTTCTCCGTTTGATAGTAATCCTTTATCTATTGTTTCTTTTATCTTGCTCTTATCTTTTATTTCTTTTTCTATTTTTAATAATGTTTTTATTGTTCTTTTTATATAAATACATATTTCCTCATATTATTTTTCTAGATTACTATTATAAAATTATTACTAGACATATTAAACCACATTTAAAGCAATTATTCAATATAATCCAATAGAATCAAGTGTTACATCTTGTTCCTCTTATTATTATTTTAATTATTATTTATCACAAAAATCATCATCCTTCAATAATTAGACAAAAAAGAAGAGTGGTCATATCCACCCTTGACATATTATAGTGCTTCTCAGATATTAAAACACTAACATTTTTTGAAAGATCATTATTATAATGTGATCTATCTCACTTAATTATTTTTATAGTTAATTATGTTTTTCTGTATATTTACATTTAGGATAGTTAGAACACCCATAAAATTGACCATATTGTCCTTCTCTTAATATCAAGCTTCCTCCACACTTCGGGCATATTTTTTCTGAATTATCGCTTTTTTCATTATTTACAATATTATTTATATTTTTATTTATCCTTATAAATGTCATTATCACTCTAAAAATAATAAATCCTAATCCTAATAATACAAGAATAATTATTAATGGTGATTTTAATAATTCAACTATTAAACTATTTACTGCTTGATCCATAGTTTTTTCCTCCTATGTTTTTAGTAAAATCACAATTTGGATAATTACTACATCCCAGAAATTCTCCATATTGTCCATTTTTCTTAACAAGTGTCCCTGTCAAACACTTCGGGCATCTAAATTGTTCTTTTTTTATTTTACTTGCATATTTATTTATAATTTCTTTAGCAAATATTGAAACATTATCTTTAATTGTTAATAGTATGATTTTCTTTTTACAACGTGTTAGTGCAACATAGAACAATCTTCTTTCTTCTGAAAATGGAAAACTATCACAATCACTTAACAAAACTCTAATTGCTGGTATATCATTTAATTTGCTAGGAAATCCCATTCCATTTTTTTTATTATTAATTAATATAACATAATCAGCTTGTAATCCCTTTGATTTATGTACAGTTAAAAATTTTATTTTTAAATCTTTTCTAGGATAATAAGTAATATCTTCTAATCCAGTTTGATTGTTGTATTTAATATAAAAATTGTTATTATCCTTAAATATATCTCTGTCAAAATTGTATCTTCCTAAGAAATAAACTGTACTATCTTTTTCAAATTCGTTTAATTTATCCTCTAAAAATTGTAATGCACGTATATCATTATAGGCTTGTACTTCATCAATTGGGAAATAATTAGAATCTTTTCCAACAATCTTTTTCTTTAATTGATTAGGATTCTTCATTATAAATTCTTGACTAACATCAGCTAATTGTTGAGAAAATCTAAATGTATTTTCAATATTAGAAATATATGTTTTTCCGAAATATTTTTTAAAATTAACTATTAAATCTAAATCACTTCCTGAAAATCTATAAATACTTTGCCAATCATCTCCAACACAAAATAACTTATAAAAATGATTATTTCTTAATGCTTGTAACAGATTATATCTAGCTTTTGAAATATCTTGATATTCATCTACAATTACATACTTATAAGTATGACTAAATTTTCCTTCATTAATACATTTGCTAGCAAGATTAATCATATCATTAAAGTCTATACTATCTGTTTTCTTTAACTCTTGATCATACATATTATAAATTGGTTCTATCAAAGATATTGTATCTTCTATACTTTTTCTTCTCTCAAAATTTTTTGCTTTCTTAATAACATCCATAAAAGAAAAGTCATTACTCTTAATTAAATTAATTATTGTTTGAAATGTTCTTGATATTTCATCCAATAAACCTTTATTATTCTCTTGAACTTCTTTCCATATTTCTTCATGAGATTTAGGTTTTAATTCAACCTCATTTTTTTCTAATTTTTCTCTTAATTTTTCAAGTAATTCGTCATCCTGTAAATTATAATAATATAAATCTATTAAGATAGTATTATTGTTTTTATGAATTTTCTTTTTCCATTCTATACCTTCTAAATAAGTTTGACTCGCAGTTTTTCCATTTTTTCCTATAAAATATTCTGGAACTTGTTTTTTTCTATTAATACCAAAATATTCAATATATATTTTCTCCTTAGGAAGATAAAAATCCGGATTATACTTCGTTGCTACATCATATTCATATTCCTTTTCATATACGTAATCAATATTATTTATAAACAAAAAATTTGCTATTTCAAGTTCTCCATAGCTCTTTACGACTTCACCCTTTAATGTTGTTGGTGGATTAACTTGTAAATATTCTTTATACTCTTGCTCATTAGTGAATTCAAATTCATCTTTTACATCGTGAATATAATTAGCAAAAAATAATACCAATTTATCAAAATAGTCTTTATCTTTAATTAATACTTCTAACTTTTCTTTTATAAATTCATTTAAGTTTCCTTGATATATCTTAACATCTTTATTTAATGCTTCTTTAATTATTTCTAATCCTAATTTATGGAAAGTATATGAGTCAAAATTATCAATTTCTAACTCATTTCTCACTCTTTCACCCATTTCTGTGGCAGAAGCATTTGTAAAAGACAGTAGCAAAACATCTTCGGGCTTTGCAAATTCTGACTTTAATAAGTATTTTACTTTTCCAATAATTGTTGTTGTTTTGCCACAACCAGCACCGGCTATAACTAGTTGGTTTTTATCTTCATGAATAATTGAATCTATTTGCGAATCATCCAACCAATTATCTTCAACTGTTTTACAATTGTTTAAAAAGAATTCTTTTCTTTTTTTATAGTATTCATTGTTATGTATTTTTATTAACAAATTAAATTGTTTTATGTATGAATAATAATCATTACTAATTCTTTTATACTTTAAAAAATCTTTAATAACTAAAGGGTTTAAGCTAAATTGATCAAAGAAATAATGTAATTTCTTCTCAACTGGATTGTTTTGAACGAAAGAATCATACAAATCATCGTCTAATAATCTATCTTGCTTCAAAAAATTTTCATATCTTTGTTTAGAAGTCTTAATTTTTTTAATTGTTTGTTCAATTAAAGAATTTTTATCATCCATTTTTATAAACCCTCTTAATTTATTCATAATTATTTAATCATAAATAATTATATAACTCAATAATAAGGAAAAAATCATTCTTGTCACTTCTCAGTATTTTCTAATTATAAGACAAAAAAAGAAGGGTGGCCATATCCACCCTTGACACATCATAGTATTTCTTAGGTACTAAAACACTGCAATTCTTTTGAAAGATCATCCTAGTAGGCATCGGGTTTTCAGTCATCTAAATTGTAGTGTTAACCCTTTCGGGTCACCTTATAGAAATCTAAACTTATGCGTTACTCTTGTATAAATATATTATACCATAGTTTACATAAAAAATAAAGATATTTTGGTACGATTTTTCCCAAAATAGCAATAAAAAAGAGCACTTTTAAAGTGCTCTTTTTTCATTAATTATCTTGCATTAACTTCATCAATTAAATCAACAATTTTATCTGTATATTCTTTCTCTACTTTCTCATCTACTTCTTCTTTAGAATATAGAGTCATGTAATCCATCATAATCTTTGCTAGTTTTCTAAAGTCTTCTTCAAGCCATCCTTTTGTAGTCATAGCTGGTGTTCCAATTCTAACACCAGATGATTTAAGTGGTGGTAATGGATCGTTTGGAATTTGATTTTTATTTAATGTGATGTGAATTGCATCTAATGAAACTTCAGCATCTTTACCTGATATACCAATAGATGAATATGTATCTAAAACAAACATATGATTATCAGTTCCACCTGATATTACTTTCCATCCTGCATCTAAAAATTCTTGGCAAAATGCTTTTGAATTCTTAACAATTTGTTCTGCATATTTTTTAAACTCTGGAGTATTAGCCTCTTCAAAGCAAATACCTTTAGCAGCAATAATGTGCTCTAATGGTCCACCTTGAATTCCAGGAAATACTGTTTTATTAATTTTCTTAATAATATCTTCAGAGTTTGTAAGAATTAGTCCTCCTCTTGGACCTCTTAAAGTTTTATGAGTAGTTGATGTAACAACATCTGCATATGGAATTGGACTTGGATGAACACCACCTGCAATTAATCCTGCAACGTGTGCCATATCAACCATGAAATATGGTTTTTCTCCACCATGAGATTTTCCATATTCATCAATTATATCTCTGTATGCTTTATAATCAATTGTTCTTGAATATGAACTTGCTCCTACGATAACCATCTTTGGATTACATTCATATAGTTTTGTTTTAAATTCATCTAAATCTAAAACACCATTTTCATCAACACCATATGATACTATGTTGTAATCTTGTCCTGAGAAGCTCATCTTGTGACCATGTGTTAAATGTCCACCAGCTCCAAGATCCATACCCATAACTGTATCACCAATATTTATTAATGCTCTATATACTGCAAGGTTTGCAGATGAACCACAGTGTGGTTGAACATTAGCATAGTTGCAATTAAATAGTCTGCATACATCTTCAATTGCTTTTGTCTCTATCATATCGATGTATTTACATCCACCATAATATCTTTTTCCAGAATATCCTTCAGCATATTTATTTGTTAAAATACTTCCTGCTGCATTTAATACTCTTTGGCTTGGAAAGTTTTCAGATGCTATTAATTCTACATTGTGATTTTGTCTTTCTTGCTCTAAAGCAATGATTTCTTCATATGTTTCTTTTATCATGCAATCATCTCCTCTTCTTACTTTTTTTATAATAATATCACATATTCTTTAAAATAAATACCTAATTTTTTATTTACTATAAATCTTTTCTTCAGTAACAACCATATCAAGTGTTACATCATTTGAAGTAGTTTTAATTAAGTCGTCTTTTAATAATTGTTCTTCAAAACAAATGCCAATATTAAGTGATTTTGTATTTTTTAAATAGTTATCGTAATATGCTTTTCCAAAACCTACCCTATTTCTATTTTTATCAAAACAAATACCCGGAACAATCATAAGCTCAATTTCTTCTGGATTTATAATATTTGATTCTATCATTTCAGGTTCTTGGAATTCTAAATTATAATCCTCATCTATTTTAATAAAAACCATTTGAGTATCATTAATTACTTTTGGAATACATACTACTTTTCCAATAGATAAAGAGTACTTTATTAATTCTTTAGTGCTAACCTCGTCTTTAAAGCTATTATAAATTCCTATAACGCTTGATTTTTGGTATACTTCAAGACTTTTTATAGTGTTTAAAATAGCTATACTTTTTTCCTCTTTATTTTGGATATTTTTTCTTTTATTTTTATATTCATATCTTAAAGATTCTTTTTCCTTCATTTGTCTATATAATCCTTATTATTTTTTATCGCTTATTTAACGCGAGAATGCCCTAAATTTGATTTTAAATATCTTTAGTGGTTAATTTTATATCTCATGTTTTTCAAGCCAAGATTTTGCATATGAACAAGTAGCTTTAACAATTCCATTTTTCTTTTTTATTTCTTCTACAGCTTTTTCTACTAATTTGCTTGCTATACCTTGACCTCTTAAAAGTTCATCTACAAATGTATGGTCTATTACATATGTGTTTTCATCTTCTTTATTATATGTTATTTCAGCAAGAAGTTTTCCTTCTTTTTCTAAATATATTCTATTTTCTTCTACTATAAAATCGTTCATAATATCTCCTTTTCTTAAGGCTATTATATTTCATTTTTTCTTTTAAGTAAAACCCTAATTTTAAGCCTCATTTTTTTGATTTTTAAGGCAAAAAATGGTATAATTATAGTATAGAGCAATCTATATTTGTACCACCTTTTTTCACTAGTTAATAGTGATTTTTAAGGAAGTGGGACTACTTAATTTCTTTTTAGCATCTCCTTATTCGAAAAGTCGGGGGATTTTTTATATATAGTGTATAGATTAATATATGGTGGTAAATAAGCCGTGGTTCATCCACGGCTTATGCTTTTTTAAAATCAAAAAAGGATTTAAACCTTTAAAGCTTAAATCCTTCTTTTTATTTATTAATAGTTTTCTTTTGAAATTAGATTAGAAATGTACACTACTTGCTTATTTTTATTATTCTTTACACAAGTAATCATTGTTAATACAGTTTCATTCTCATCTCTTATAATACTTGCAGCTCCAGTTTTCTTAATGTAGTAAACATCAGAAATCTTATAAGTATATTTTATATCTCCATAATATACACTTACTAAATCTCCTTTGGCCAATTTACTAAGTCCATTAAAATATGAAACTGAACTAGATCCCCTATGAGATGCTAAAATTAGGTTTCCCTTTTCAACATCTGGCATATCTGATGGCTCTAATATTTCAATATTATATTTAACACTATTATACTTAGATTCTTTATGATAAATACCTTTTTGAAGTTTTATCTTCGGAATCTCAAGTACCATAGAAAATTCTTTACTATCTACATATGATACATTGTTATTATTTTTATTTTCATTGTTATTATCAACTATAGTATTTTCAGATAAGTTATCATTTGTAATAACATTTTCGCTAATTCTATTATCTACCATTTCTGATATTGATGATTTTTGTTTATTCAAAAATCTTTCAACATCATCATTTTCCCTTAATAGTTGTATTCTATCACTCATAATAGGAATGTACCCAACTATGATACCTGCAACTACTAAAGTAGTACCTAATGCAATTAGTTTTTTATTCTTTTGTACCTTTTCTTCTTTCATATAAAACTATTCCTAAACCTAATGTAATAAGTAGTGTAGCTGCTATGTAGAAATACATATGCTCATTACTTTCTGTATTTGGAACATTGTATATTATTGTATCTGATCCTTTTAATTCATCTGGATCATACTTCATTGATGAAGTGTCTGAATAAGTATATGTTGTTCCATTTCCTGATGTTGTTGTTCTTACTGTTCCATCACTTGGTCCAGCTATTACAACTCTAGTTGTTCCATTTCCTTCTCCATCTACTGTAACTATATTATTGTTATTATTATTAATTACAATTGATGGCATTACAGTTTGTGGAACTACTTCTGGTGTAACTGGAGTTTCTGTTTTTCCAGTTCTATTTAATACTGTAACTTTTGTTGTACCACCCATATCTGGTAAATCTTTATTTACTAAAAGTTTTACTGGATCAGTATTAATTCTTGAGTAATTTAGTGGTATCTTAGTTTGATCTATGTAGTATGTACCAAACTCTAAGTTTTTGAATGTTACTGTACCTGTGTCTTTATTAATTGTTCCTGTTGCAGCTTCCTCTGTACAAGCTTCATCTTTATAAAGTTTGAATTCAAAATCACCATCTTTGATTATTTCTTTTGTTTCTTCATCTAATAATTTAACTACTACATTTGTTAGTATTAAATCATTTTTCATAACAACTTCTTCACCATCTCCGGCAACGAACTCTATATCATCTGCTAAGTAGTATCCATCTGGTACTTTTATTTGTTTCATAATATATGTTTTACCATCTTCTAGGTTTTGAATTGTATGAACTGTTTTTGTGTTAACCCATTGGTCAACAACTTCTTTTGTTTCTTTATCAATTACTTGAATTTCAGCATCAATTAATTGATTATTTGTTTTTGTTTCTACGTCAGCTAAAGTCATTTCAATTTTTGTATTTCCAACAGTTAATGTATATGTCTTTCCAGCTTCAGGTAAATCTTTATTAACTACTACTGTATAAACAGTATCTACTAATTGATATCCTGTTGGTGCTTTAGTTTCTTTTACGTAGTATGTTCCAAATGGAACAGCTTTGAATGTTACTTCACCAGTTTCTTTATTTGCTTTTCCTTTTTCAATTAAGTTTTTGCAATTTGCATCACTATATAGTCCAAATTCAAAGTCGTTATTTAAAACTGGATCTTGTGTTTTTGAATCTACCTTAACTACTTTAATTGTTGTCATTATCTTTTCTGCTGTTATTGGTATATTCTTATTATTTTCAGCTACGAATAATATCTTTTCTGGAACAGCGATTCCATCTTCTTCAGATAATACTTCGTAATAATATGCTTTTCCGTCTACTAAACCTTCAACTTCATGAGAAGTATCAGTTGTTGTCCATGTATCAATTACATTTCCATTTGCATCTGTAATTCTTACTTCTGCTCCTGGATATTCTCCTTCTTCGCCATCTACAAAGTGAGAGAATGACATTTTTAATATGCCGTTTGTCATTGTAACTAATTTACCATTTTCAACTTTAAATCTTATATCTTGAGCTGTTGCATATCCCTCTGGTGCCTCTAATTCTCTTAAGATATATTCTTTTCCTTCTTTTAGGTAACTTACTGTATTTGGGTTGTTGTCATCTCCTGTTACCCATTCTAATTTTTGAGTAGTTCTTTCAACATCTACTCCAAAGAAATCTAAATAATATTCATTTAATATATTTCCCATATGAGTGAAATGTTCACTAGTTATATTTCCGTTTTCATATGCTAGTGTATTAACATTTCCATTTTCTACAGAATCTATTACATAGTAATAATGATTGTAATAGTATGGATTTAATTCCATTATATTATCTGCAGGAACTCCTTTTCCTCCAACATTTTGGAAAATGTTTGCTCCTGAAGGTGCTTCATTTTCAAGTATGTTTACTGGATTATTCCAATATTCTTTAAGTGATTCTTTTAATAAGTTAATTGATTTAAATGATTTTTCAGGAGTAGAACCTCTTGTAAATTTAAATACTTCTTGTTCTACTACTTCATTTGTTTCTGGATCTATAATAGCTAGTTTTGCACCATCTAATTTAGATCCTGTTAAAGATTCAATTTTATAGAAGTCCATTTGAACTTTTTCATTAAAGAAATATACTGGATTAAATACACCAAAATTTTTTCTATTAATATTTACATATCCATAGTTCATAAGTGCACTACCTGGTAAATATAAAGATTGCATTGATGGACCATCAATTTTTTCAGGTGAATAAATTAAAGTTTCTTCTTCATTCATTCCTCCAGTTAGTTCTGTTATATTTCCAAATATAGTTGCACTTCTTCCACTTGAACCCATATCATAAAATTCTACTCCACCCATAGCTTTGATATTTGATTCACCATATTTTATTATAATTTGATCTATGTCTGTAAATTTATTATCTAAACTTGTTTTTCCTAAAAGGAATCCACTTGGAGCTTCTAATTCTTTTACGAAATATGATCCACAAGGAACGTTATCGAAATAATAGAATCCTGGGAATTCTTCTCCATCTACTGTTCCTGTTTTTGATGTAGCAACTAGATTTTTACACTCAATATCAGTATATAAACCAAATACTGCATCATTTGGCATAACATCTAGAACATATTCATCTACATAGTTTAAGTAATATGGAATTGTACTTCCATAATTATAATTATATGTATTTTGTCCATTTGGTGTTCTTATTGGTCCACCTATATTATCTCCTATGTTTAAAGAAACTTTTGGACCAAAAACACCAATATTTGGATTTCTTAAGAATTCTGTTCCATACATATTTGCATATTTTAATGCGTCGTCATATGACATCATTCTTCTTATTGGATTAAAGTAATTATAGAAATATTCATATAAAGCCGCTTCTTCTGTTGAAGAATTGATTTTATCTATAATATCTGTTGTATACTCTAATTTAACAACAGGAATAATTGTTGTTTCTGAACCTTTAACACGCCAGAAACTATCATTCTTTTCTAACGCATTAGGATTTATTTCAAGAATTACTCCTAAACGATCTGAGCAAGAACTAACAGTTCCATTATTTGAGAAGTATAAATACATCATATTTACTTCCCTATAATAATCTAATAATCCAAATACAGCTGTTGGTGTACTTGTTCCTGAACTGTAATAATAATCATTTGATGTTCCTCTAGATGCAATCCAGAAAGTTTTTCTTGCAAAATTATATTTAACAAATTCATCAAATCCACTTTTACTAAATTCATTTGTAAAACCTGGAATATTTTTACTAAAATAATTATAAACATTAGTTATATCGTAATTTTCTGGTATTTGAATTTCTTGTGTTCTAAAGACAGGTTCATATTTTTTATCTTTTAATTTATCTTCTAGATAATAGCCCCATCTGTCATAATTTGGTTTAACTTCTAAACTTGAAGTAGCTTGTGAATATCCATCTATAGGATCTTCTGCATACTCGCTAATATTTAGTCCTTCACCAGTTACGCCATCGATTTTGGAACCATTTTCAATAGCATAAATATTTGGATAATATGTATAGCCATCTGTATATGTTTTACTTGATACGTTACTTGAATTTTGCTCTAAGCTATTTAGAAATTCATCATTAAGCATTCCTTCTATATCTTCAATATTTATACTTCTTGCTTTTATTCCTTGTGCTTCATCTGAATATAATTCATCTGCAATTCTATTTAAAATAGAAACACCATTATTATATCCATTAGCACCTTGTAGGTACACATTTGGTGTATCGTTATAAACATTTGTTAACACTAATGTTCCATCACTTTTTTTATCAATTACTTTCCACATGCCATAGCTATCATAGTTATCGTATGTACGATCATTACTATAACCTGATTCGCTAGCAAGGATAGTAATTGAATTATCTTCTGGCATGTAATAGACAATATCACCTATATTTGCAGATTCATTATCTGCAGCTATAGTAGATACTGGTATACACATTTCCAGAATCATTACTAAGCATAATAAAAGCAATAGTATTTTTGATTTACTATTAACTTTCCTCATAAAACTCCTCCTTTGTATTTGACAAAATTATACTTAATACTAAAATACTACAAACAAAATGTTTTGCAAGACCCCACTTTTTCAAATTACTCTAATATCAGTTATTTCCGTAATTTGATAACATAATGTGTTATTTTTATTACATTTTTTGTCTAAAAGTTCAAAAACAGCTATAAGTCCAATTTCCTTATGTTTAGAAGTTTTTTTGTAATAATCAAAATTTTTTGACAAAAAAATAAAAACCCCATATAAATTTGGGGTTTTTATTATATTAAGAGAGGCGTTTGTTATTATTTTTTATTTGTTTTTTTATTTTTAACTTTTTCAAATATAACTATTCCTAGACCTGCTGCTACTAAGATAGCTGCTGCTATATAGTAATACATATGGTCATTACTTTCAGTATTTGGAACGTTATATATTACTGAACCTTTTAATTCATCTGGATCATACTTCATTGATGAATTGTCATATGTATAAGTTGTAGAACCATTTGAGCCTGTAGTTACAGTTCTTACTGTAGCTCCATCTCCACTTACAGTTACCACGTTATTGTTATTATTATTAATTACAATTGATGGTACTACTGATTGTGGTGTTACAGCTTGAGGAGTAGGTTCTGTATTATTATTTGCTGGACCTTCTTTTCCTGTTCTATTTAATACTGTAACATTTGTTGTTTCACCAATTCCTGGTAATGAATTATTTACTACAAGTTTTACTGGGTCAGTATTTATTTTTGAATAATTCATTGGTATTTTAGTTTGATCAATGTAATATGTACCAAACTCTAAGTTCTTAAATGTAGCTGTACCTGTGTCTTTATTTATTGTTCCTGTTCCAGCTTCCTCAGTACAAGCTTCATCTTTATAAAGTTTAAACTCAAAGTCACCATCTTTAATTATTTCTTTTGTTTCTTCATCTAATAATTTAACTACTAAGTTTGTTAGTATTAAATCATTTTTCATTACAACTTCTTCACCATCTCCGGCAACGAACTCTATATCATCTGCTAAATAGTATCCATCTGGTACTCTTATTTGCTTCATAATATATGTTTTACCATCTTCTAGGTTTTTAATTGTATGAACTGTTTTTGTGTTAACCCATTGGTCAACAACTTCTTTTGTTTCTTTATCAATTACTTGAATTTCAGCATCAATTAATTGATTATTTGTTTTTGTTTCAATATCTGCTAAAGTCATTTGCATTTTTTCGTTTGTAGCTGTGATACTATAAACATTTCCAACTTCTGGTAAGTTTTCATCAATAGTTACTGTATAAACAGTATCTTTGATTAAATACTCTGTTGGAGCTTTAGTTTCTTTTACATAGTATGTTCCGAATGGAACACCTTTAAATGTAACTTCACCAGTTTCTTGATTTGCTTTAGCATTTTCAATTAAGTCTGTACAAGCTGCATCTTTATATAAACCAAATTCAAAATTGTTATTTAAAATTGGTTCATTTGTTTTTTGATCTAATTTAATTACTTTAATAGTAGTTAATAACTTTTTAGCTGTAATAGGTACATTCTTATTATTTTCAGCAACAAATAAT
Organism: Clostridia bacterium; assembly: GCA_017528085.1. Classification (GTDB taxonomy): domain Bacteria; phylum Bacillota; class Clostridia; order TANB77; family CAG-508; genus Scatovivens. The sequence continues at coordinate 73,466 of JAFXPH010000016.1, forward strand.
ACTTTCTCTGGAACAATAATTCCAGCATCTTCACTTGTTACTTCATAATAGTAAGCTTTTCCATCTACTAATCCTTCTACTTCATGAGAAGTATCAGTTGTTGTCCAAGTATCAATTACATTTCCATTTGCATCTGTAATTCTTACTTCTGCTCCTGGATATTCTCCATTTTCACCTTCTACAAAGTGTGAGAATGTCATTTTAAGTAGACTATTTGTCATAGTAATTAGATTTCCATCTACTACTTTAAATCTTATATCTTGAGCTTTTGTATATCCTTCTGGTGCTTCTAATTCTCTTAAGATATATTCTTTTCCTTCTTTTAAGTAACTTACTTTATTTGGATTGTTATTATCTCCTGTTACCCAAACTAACTGTTCAGATACTCTTTCATAATCTACACCCATTAAATCTAAATAATATTCATTTAATACGTGACCTTTGTGATTATAATATCTTGTATCTTCGTAATTCCAATCATCAGCTTCAATATTTACATTTCCATCTTCTATATCATAAATATAGTATGGATATTGATCGTAGTAGTGTCTATCTATTCCATCGAAAGATTTACCTAATGGTACAAAATTATCAGCACCTTTATCAGAATCAAATTCTCCTGATCTTTCAGCATCCATTAATAGACCTATAGATTGGAATGGTTTGTTTGGATTTTTACTTCTTGTAAATTTAAATACTTCATTTTCTACTATTTCATTAGTTTCAGGATCAACGATTGCAAGTTTTGCACCGTTTAATTTAGATCCTGTTAAAGATTCTATTTTATAGAAATCCATTTCTACTTTTTCATTATAGAAGAATACTGGATCGAAATCATACATAGTATTTCTATCTATTTTAACTACACCGTAGTTCATTAAAGGATCAGATATATCAGCTACAGGGAATCCTGGTATTGCTGTTCTTTCAAGTTGATTTTGTTTATATTGAATATATATTTGTTCCTTTTCATTTAGGTTGTATTTTTCATACATTGTTTGGTAACCAGATTTATATCCTGTTGGTGGTGTTATTTCTTTTATGAAATAAACTCCAGTTGGAACATTTTCAAAATAGTAGAATCCTGGGAATTCTTCACCATTTACTGTTCCTGTTGTAGCTGTTGCTACTAAATCTGTACAAGCCATATCTGAATATAATCCAAATACACCATCATCAGGTATAACACCTAATGAGTATTCATCTACATAATTTAAATAATATGGAATATTTCTTGAATAGTTATGCTTATAATCAACTTTTTTATCTGCACCACTAAATCCAGATATTGAGTCATAATCATAACCTTCCATATTAAAGTATTTTATTGGATTACTAATAAATGCATCTGCACCATATGTAGTTGCAAAATATAATGCATCATCAAATGGTAACATTTCATTTAAACGACTCTTTCTATTATAGAAATATTCGTAAGTAATTTTTTCTTCATCAGTTGATCTTCTATAGTTTAATAATTCAGTTGGATGTTCTATTTTAACAACTGGAATAATTGTTGTATCACTATCTCCAATTCTAAATGTATTACCTACTTTTTGAACTTTATTTGGGTTAACTTCTAGGATAACACTTAAGCAGTATTTTCCTGAACTTGTTGAACCATTTGATTTAAATAAAGTTTTTGGTGCTAATACTTCGTTTTCGTATTTAACAATACCAAATTTAAGATCATCAGTTTCGTCTTTTACACCTCTTGATGCAACCCAGAAACTCTTATTTGATAAAAGGCTATTTAAGAAATAAATAATCTCTTCATCATCCATATTTTGGAAAGATTCTGTACATGCTTCATCTGTTGCTATCAAGTAATTTTTAATATTTGTTATATCATAATCATAAGGTAAATAAGTTTCTGTTTGATAGAATACTTCATTGAAAACATCATTTTTAACTACATCTGGTAGATAGTAGTTATTATAGCCACAAAAGATTTTTGCGCTAAGACTTGTAGATGCTTCCTCATATCCTGAAATAATATCATCTGCTTCTTCACTTCTTCCAAGACCATCTGTAAAAACAGCATCATCTAACATAATACCATCTTCTATGGCAGCTATACTTGGATAGTATCTTGTACCATCTGCTAAATAAGTCATATAGCCATTTTCTTCCATCATAGTTTGGATTTCGTTTAAAACATCAGATTTTAACATAGAATCAATATCTTCCATGTTAATACTTCTTGCTTTTACTCCTAAAGAATCATTTGAATATAATCCATCTGCAATTTTGTTTAATACATTGACACCATTGTTATATCCATTTTCACCTTTCAAAGTAACATTAACATGTTCTGGATACATGCTTGTAAGTACAAGTGTTCCGTCGGATTTCTTGTCAATTACTCTCCACATACCCTTTGACTTTGAGTTGTTATAGACTTTCTGATGTCCTGATTCTTCGTTTGTAATTTCAACTTCGCTATATTCTGGTAAATAATATATTACTTCACCAACATCAACTACATCATCAGTATTTGTTGCAGCGATGCTAGAAAGAGGCATTAGCGATTCCAGAATCATAACGATACTCATTAAAAGCAATAGTATTTTTGACTTACTATTAACTTTCTTCATAAAACTCCTCCCTTTTCTTTTGCATAAAATTAAAATTATACTTAATACCAAAATACCACAAACACTATTAAAATCAACACCTCCGTTTTTGCAATTTTCCTAATGCCTATTATTTCCGTAGTTTGCTATGTTTTTATGTTTTTTTCATTACATTTTCAGTAGTTTAGGGCATTTTTGCCAAAAAGCCTTATTTCCTTAAGTTTACATAGATTCTTTAAAAATTTATTATTTTCTTGACAAAAATAAAAAAAGTAGGTTTTACCCTACTTTTAAGCGATTCTATTTTTAGTTTTTAACTCTTTTATTTCTTAAAAATTAGATCAATTATTTTATCTTTGATATCCTTTGTAATAGGCACCGCTGCTGCTTTATCATGACCTCCGCCGCCAAATTTTTCTGCAACTATTCTTGCATAGTTTCCGCCATGAATACATCTAAATGATATCTGATTATTATCTAGTGCTATCATTGCAACTGTGTCTATATCATATACCTTAGTGTCTATAATGTAATCGGCTACAGCATTTCTGAACTCATAGCCTATGAAACAAACTCCTACTTTTATACCATCAATATCTATAATTTTTAAATCTTTAATATAGTTTTTTACTTTTTCTTCTGTTTCTTTTTTCTTTCTTTTAATTGCATTTAGTTCTTCTTGTGTAAAATCAAACTCTTCTGTTTTCTCATCTTTTAGCTTTTCATATATTCTATCAATATACATTTCATATCCTAAGCTGTTAAATAAAATTGATAAGTCATGTGCTTTTTTATCTCCATATTTCTTCCATTCATATGTATCTTCTCTTCTTACAAGCTCAACGAATTCATCTAGTTTTTTGCTTTGTTTAATTAAGTTTTCTTTTATCAAGTATTCATAAAAAAGTTGTGTTGCACAAGATATTCCTTTTTCATCATCTACTCTAACAGTTACATTTGGATAGTTTGTAAGACCACTTTCATATGCTGTTTTATGATGATCAAATAAAAATACTTTTCCTTTTAGTTTTTCATCACTAAATATTATATTTGCTTCTTTTTCATCTAATGACAGGTCTGTAATATATATAATATCAGCATTATATAGTTTTCCTTTAGTGTATTCTTCCATGATTTTTCTATTTAAATCAGCTACATTTTTACAAAGAATATATTCTAAATCTTCAAATACTAATTTAGATAGAATTACTTCTCCCATACCATCTATATCACTTTCATGTGAAAAAAGAATTACTTTCATATTTTGTCTCTTCTCCTTTTAAACTATAAACAAAAAAGGTATGAAATCATACCTTTTTAAGTTTATTTTACTGCATTTAATATTTCTTCTTTTGGTGTTAAACCAACAAAGTGAGCTGTAACTTCTCCGCCTTTTACAACTAGTAATGTTGGAATGCTCATAATGTCATATTTAGTTGCAAGTTCTGGACACTCGTCTATGTTTACTTTACCAACTTTTAATTCTTCATTTTCTTCTGAAATTTCATCTATTATTGGTGATTGCATTTTACAAGGTCCACACCAATCTGCATAAAAATCAATTAGTACAGTTTTATCTGATTTTAAAACTTCTTCTTCATAATTTGAATCTGTAAATGTTAATACGCTCATTTTATACCTCCTATTATTTACTTTCTTTTAAGTATTTTATTACTTCAAGTCCTGCTACAGCACCCTCATATACTGCTTTATTTACTTGTAAAAGTCCTCCTGTTAAATTACCACAAGAGTAAATTCCTTTTACATTAGTTTCCATTTTTTCATTTACTGCTATGTCATCACCATTTGTTAGAATTCCCATCTTTTTGGCGAAGTCACTACCGCCCGCAATTCCTTGGGCTACAAATATTCCATCGATATCTATAGTGTCTCCATCTTCGAATTCTATTTGAGTTACTTTTTCATCGCCTTTGATTTCTTTTATTTTTCTTTTATCTACCTTATAAGTAGTTTCTTCTTCCATCTCTAAACCATTAGTTAAAATAGTTAAACTAGCTACTACATTTTCCAAGTCTTTTGCTTCGCTTAATACGAATTTACCATTACCTATTAAAACTACATTCTTTCCTCTATAGAAGAATCCATCACATATTGCACAATAGCTTATACCTTTTCCATCAAACTCTTCTATTCCTTTAATATTAGGCTTTACTTTCTTATTTCCTGTAGCAATTATTATAGCACCTGTTTCATATTCATTTTCTTCTGTTTTAACTTTATATTTTCCAAGATCTACCATTTCGATGTTAGTTACTTCTTCTTCTTTAACATCTACACCAAGTTTTTTAGCTTGCTCTATCCCTGCTTCATATAAGTCTTTACCAGAAATACCTCCTGGGAATCCATAATAGTTATCTATCATATGAGCTTTTTCTAGTTGTGACTCACCTCTATATAAAACAAGTACATTTAAGTTTCCTCTTTTTGTATATAAACTTGCAGATATTCCAGCAGGTCCTGCTCCTACAATAATTACATCATACATTTTTTATTCCATCCTATACTTTTTTTCTTATTCTATAATAATTTTTTGACTTAGTCTATACTTTAAAATAAAAAAGAGGGGCCTGCCCCTCAAAAGTGAGTGGCAGGCTCTCATTTTTAATCCCAAACTGCGTAGAAGACATGATCTCCAATCCGATAAGTAACACTTATGCTGGCTCTGAGCTGATTCTGATAATCACTGCAATGATCAGGATTATAAAAATACAGGTTTCCGAGTCCATTTAAATGTTCACGAGTAGGATCAATTCCATTCAACGCATCCCTGGCGGCATCAATGCAATCCGGGAAATCACTTTGCACAGTTTCCCATGAATAAACAAGGGAAGCAAACTGACCCGGGTCGTAAATAACGCCTTCAATGGTGTCGGGAAATCCGGAATCCTTTTTCCTGTTAACGACAGTCGCTCCTACTGCAACTTTACCATCGTAAGGCTGGTTACCAGCTTCGATAGCAATAAGTCGAGCAACAAGCTGAAGTTCATAGTCAGAGTAGCTCTGACCTCCTTCGCTATACGCTTCTGTCTGTACAGGTTCTATCTCTTCGGGCATTTCTTGCTCTTCCTCTTCAGGAATAGCAGTTTCAGATTGAGTGCGATCGTTCTTAGCCTTGATTTCTGCCAAAGCAGTTTGATCAGAGACTAACTGATCTAGGTTATCGATTGGTTCAGTCTCATTCAGTGGTTTCTCGCTCTCGGGAAGTACCTCTGTAGAGATTGCAGCTGTGTCTTCAGACACTGTTTCTTCTTCAGGAATATCGATTCTCTCAGCATGGACATTCGTTCTAACGCGAGAACTGGTCGTACCGAGATCGACTGCTTCAGTTAAAACAGTATCGGTGGTTTCATCACTCTGAGCCTTGGACGGAATAACATCAAAGTTATTCAAAACAAAGCCAACAATGAGAACCACCATAGCGAAGACGCCGAAAAACCTGAACACTTTTCTCTTGAAACGCTCGACAGACAGCTGGTAGCAGATATTCTGCCTAGGGCAGTTACTGCATTTGGGGCTTACACCCTTCCGACGATTCCGAATTCTTGTTGAGCATAATACTGGTTGCATGAAAAATCCTCCTTTAGTACTAGGCAATTGCCTTTAAATACATGTGTATATGCTTCTAACATATATTATACCATAAATAAATATCCTAATACAATTTTACCGGTTACATAAAGTTTATTTCTTTGCTGTTTTTTATCATTTTTTGTTGACTTTTCGCCATTTCCCATATAAAATACTTATGTTACCTGTGGCTTTTAGTCACAAATCATTTCAATCTTAGAAATGTCTATTTTATACCAGAAGGAGGACGTGTTTTATCAATCACATGCATTTAATTAAATAAGGAGGTGTATCTATGAGTAATATCATTGATTACAAGTTCACGGCAGATGCCCTTGGAACATTCGCCTCTGCTCGGGATCAGGCACTAAAATTGGGTTACCCTTTTATACCTCTTGATATATATCTATATACTCTCTATGGAGATCCTCAATCACCAGTTTATCAATATGGTGTTAGGTGTCTTTCAAAGGAGTCTTACGATATTATCAAGCAAGAGGTGTTAAGGTCTCACCTAATTGCGCCAAAAATCGAGTATCAGTATGAGGACTATACCATTGGGGCAGCAACCTACACTTTCGACATCGAAATCATCCCACTACTAAATCATGCTTACTCAATCGCAGTTTCTAATGTAGGCCCTGGCGAAGAACCATACATCACATTTTCATACTTAATTGAAGCTTTTTCTTCTTACTTTGAGGCATATTTTAGTTCGATTATTTCTACAATCGAATCTCGTGCCTTAAAAGCAGCTGAAAAGACTTCAGAATCAGGTGAATTTGCGGTTCCTGAAGCCCTTTCCGGTTTCTTGGAAGATATGGGTGAAATCGTAACTGGCACTACTATGGCAGACTGTGAAATTTGTGGTCGTGATGAGGAAATCTGGGAGATTGTTAAGATTCTCCTTAAGATGAGAAAAAGTAATGTCATCCTCATAGGAGATCCTGGTGTCGGAAAAACGGCAGTCATGGAAAAACTAACATGGATGATTGAGACCGAAACGTGTCCTGTAGACTTTATTGGCTACCACGTTTTGATCTTGAACGTCACATCTCTCATTTCAGGAACTAAGTATAGAGGTGAAGCTGAAGATCGTTTCAAACTTCTCGTAAACTACTTAAAAGCAACCGAAAAGATCATTTTGTTTATCGATGAGATTCACATGATCATGGGTGCTGGACAAGTAGAAGGTGGAAGTATCGATTTATCAAACTCCCTTAAAGCAGTTCTTGCGAGAGACAATGTTAGAGTTGTTGGTGCTACCACGACGGACGAGTACAATAAGTACTTAAGCCGTGATGGTGCACTCGACAGAAGGTTTGAAACTCTTGAGATCAAAGAGCCCAAATCGTACGAAGTACCCGCAATGATTGCAAATCAGGTAAAAAAGCTCGAGGGTCATCACAAAGTGACTATCTCAGATGAGCTCATTAAGTCAGTTGTTTTCTACGCGGCTGTTTACAATTACCGCATTAAGAACCCTGACAGAACTCTTGATTTGCTTGAAAAGTGCATGGTAAATGCTCACTTGGCAGGAAAAACTGAAGTTGAGTTCGTTGATATTCAAAACTCTTTCAATGCAAACAAGAAATTGTTTGCAAAGATGTCTGAAAACGACAAAATAAGTATTGCGTATCACGAAGTTGGCCATTTCCTAGTCACAGTATTTTCTCCGAAGCTTATCGATCAGATTGTTCTTGCAATTTCTATTATCCCTGCGAACGATTTTCTTGGTATCAATGTATTGGAGCCTGTTGAAGAAGCAATGCTTCTTAAAGACCGTGACTCCTTCATTCAAGAAATCGGTGCATCGCTAGGTGGTAGAATTGCTGAACAGCGTTATACAAAGACATTGTCTTCGGGAGCTTCAAGTGACCTTGAGCGTGCTAATGCACTTGCAAAAGCAATGGTTACAAAGTACAGTTTGGATCCTGATCTCAAAAACAGGACTTTCGACATAAGTCAAAACGGAATGATGACTCCTCATCTTGGTGATCTTTTAAATGATAAGGTTAGTGCCATCATCGAAGAAGCCACCAAGTATGCAACGGAAATCATTGAAGCACACAAAGAAGAACTCGTTACACTTGTCAATGCATTGCTCGATAAAGGCATCCTCTCTATGGAAGAAATAGACAAATTAATTTCTAGGTAACAAAAAGAAGGGCACCTCGCTAAAGGTGCCCTTCGTCTTTTTCTAATTTATTCTTGATTCACAATATTTACATCTATATACTCTATTTTCTCTATCTGTTAGTACACATATTTGATCTAAACCTCTTTCTACAGAAGTTATACATCTTGGGTTTTTACAAGGTACAATATTTACTAATTTTTCAGGCATTTCTGGATGAATTTTTTCAACTAATTTATCATCTTTAATTACATTAACTGTGATGTTTGAATCTAAGTAACCAAGTATATCTAAATCTAGTTTTAACTCCTTATCTATTTTAATAATATCTTTCTTGCCCATCTTATTACTTTTAGCATTTTGAATAATAGCTACCTGACAATCAAGTTCATTTAATTTTAAATATTTATATATTTCCATGCTTTGACCAGCTTTGATGTGGTCTATTACATATCCATTTTTTATACTATCTATATACATATCTTTTCCCCTTTATTTAATATTTAGCATTTTAAGAATAAGCGCCATTCTTATAAATCTACCATATTCTGCTTGTTTAAAGTAACAAGCTCTTGGGTCCTCATCTACTTCAACTGCAATTTCATTTACTCTTGGAAGTGGATGAAGAATAATTAAGTCTTTTTTAGCTTTTATTAATTTTTCATTATCTAGAATATAAACATCTTTTAATTTAATATATTCTTCTTCAGAGAAGAATCTTTCTTTTTGAACTCTTGTCATGTATAGAATATCTAATTTATCTATTGAACCTTCTAAATCTGTTGTTTCTGTGTATTTTATATTGTTCTTTTCTAATACATTTTTCTTTATATAATCAGGTATTGTAAGTTCCTTTGGTGATATAAATATATAATTTATATTTTTATATCTTGATAGAGCTGTAACTAATGAATGAACTGTTCTACCAAATTTTAAGTCACCACATAAACCTATTGTATAATTATCTAGTCTTCCTTTTTCTATTGCAATTGTTGCAAGATCGGTTAATGTTTGAGTTGGATGATTGTGACCACCATCTCCAGCATTTATTATTGGCTTTGTTGTTGATTTTTCTGCTACAACAGGAGCTCCCTCTTTTGGATGTCTCATTGCAATTATGTCTGAATAACCTCCAACTACCTTTATTGTGTCTCCAACAGTCTCTCCTTTTTGTACTGATGAAGAATCGGCAGAAGAAAAGCCAAGTACATTACCACCTAAACTAAGCATTGCTGATTCAAAACTTAATCTAGTTCTTGTACTTGGCTCAAAAAATAACGTTGCTAATATTTTTCCCTTACATTTTTCAGAATATTTGTCTCTATTCTTCATAATGTCTTTTGCCTTCTCGATTAATTCGTCAATTTCTTCTACTGAAATATCTTCAATTCCTATAAGATTTTTCATTGATATTCTCCTTTTATAAATTTTTTTCATTATATCATATAAAAAGATTAATCAATGAAATTATTTTATTTTTTTAACAATTTTTCTTGCTCTTTCTTTTAATTTGTTGAAATAGTCCCTATTTCTAGATTCTTGATTTAATGATTCATCATTAAATCCTTCTTTTGCCATACATAGACCAGAATCATTCTTTTCTAAACATTGTCTTTCTATTTCAACTATTTCTTCAAACTTTTCTTTTCCAATATAGTCTAATAATATATTGTCATCACCTTTAAGAATTGCTTCTATATATTTGTATTTACATTTTCTATAAAGACTTTTCCATAAAATTCTATCTGGTCTGTCATTTCTTGGCATAATCTTTTCAGCTTTAACGAAGAATGTTTTCTTCTTTTCTTTAACTTTCTTAAAGATATCAGCTGCTAAATAATATACCATCATTTCAGATAGTTTTTCATATGGATCTGTATTATTTTCATTAAAGAAACTTGTATTTAAATTAAGTACATTGTTATAAAGTGTTAAATAATCATTTATTCCGCATTTATAGATTACTTTACTTTTTCCTACTTTTTTTAGTTCAGCATTAATAATAATTACTAATGTTAATATAAATGAAAATAGTATATATTTCTTTCTTCTTCCTGAAGTATTATACCAATAGAAATAAATTGGATGATGTTCTTTTTTATCATAATTTACTTCAAACTCATTTACTTCATTTAGTTCTTCACTAATTGCTCTTTCATAGTGAACTCTATTATTAACAAATAATGAATACTTTTCATATTCTTTTATAGATATGTCAAATGAACTAAATAGTAATTCTGAATCACGAGCTTTCTTCTCTTGAATCTCACTATATAGTTCTTCGTTATCCCTAAATGTTCTATAAACGCTATAGAATTCATCATCGTACTCTGAAAAAGTACTATTAAAATATTCGTTGCATTTTTGAAGATAATGCATTATATCCTCATCATAAATTAGCTTATCTTCAATTTCGCCTATTAGTTCTTCTAATATTTTTCTTTCTTCTTTTCTCTTTAAAGCTATTTCTGCATCCTTCTCTGATGAAATTACAAAAGGCTCAAAAGATTTTGTAGTTTCGGAAAAATATCTTAATTCTAAGTCGGTTTTCTTAAAGAATTGAACTATATGAAAATTCTTAGCTTTATTTCTTATTAGTTCTTCATATTCTTTTCCATAAACTTCAATCGCACCGTCAACAATTTCGTTCTTTAGACTTTCAAAATCAATACTCAATTTGTTTAAAATAAGTTCCTTGGTGTCGCTCTCCTTAAACAAATTTCTGATTTTACGTTTAACCATTTAAATCACCTAAAAACAAAAATTACGTGTGTATTATAGCACACGTAATCAATAATGTCTATACAAAAATAAGAAAAGTTATTAACTTTTCTTATCCTTGATATTACTGGCTTTTAAAGTTTTTTTAAACTTCTTTCATCCATAGACCGTGCTTGTTGCAATATGCATAAATTGTTGATCCTGGAATATATGGAAATCTAGTTTCAGTTGATTGCTCTGGATACAATCTTACTCTTGTAGTTCTGTTTTCAGAAACTTGAGCAATCCATTCTATATAATGATCTTTTTCCATTGGATGTTCAACTTCTCCAACTCTTACTAATAATTCATCTTCTACTCTTTCAACATAAGGTACATGTTTTTCTTGAGCAGCATCTGTTGAATTTGCTACCATTTTTTCCATTGGTTTGCCACAACACATAATATGCTCTGCATTACCTTCAATAAGTCCAATTATATTACCACAAACTGGACATCTGTAAAAACTTACATTTTGGCTCATAATTTTCACCCTTTCTTTCTTTGATATTATTAATATATCATACTTTTTAAAGTTTAGATATAATTATTTAACTTTTTGATGATTTTGGCAAAAAATAATTCACAGTTTATATACAAAACTGTGAATTACTTTTATTAATCTTCTGGTTTATCAATTAAATCATTAAATTGATCTTTAAGTTTTAAGTATCCTTGTTCTTCCCATCTGTTATAAGCTAAGTTAAGCTCGAATAAAACTGTTGGTTTTGGACCAGCTCTGTTCTTATCTACAACGCAGGCATAGTATCTTACATCAGGATCTTTATCAACTTTTATATTTTGACATTTATCATACATTTCATTGTCTGATATTTCATATCTATTTAATGTTAATTTGTTAATTGGTTTAATTAAGCAAAGAGTATCAAGAACCTCTTTAACTGTTCTAGAAGCAGACATATCATTGATTGTTAAGTTAACAGGAAGTGTGCTACTTTCTAATAATTGTAGTGAACTTGCTATAAATACATGGAATTTTTGAGCAATCTCTGAAAGCATTGTTTCTGTTTTCTTTACTGCTTCACCACTACCTTCACCAATGTGAGCTACGTCGGCTTTCAATGTATCGTAGAAAATATACTCAATATCTTCTTTATAGTAATAGTTCATGATAATTTTCTTTAAGTCTTCATCAGCATAGTTTGTAACATGTATAAAGTGAACTGCTGAATCATGTTGTTCTTCAACCCAGTCAGTTACTTTTACAGTTTGTCTATATTGTTCTGATAGTTTTTCTAGTCTATTTACATATGTTTCTTGATCTTCGCCTTCTTCTCTTAAGATGTATCCATCTTCATCTAGTTTTTGTTTCTTTGGATCATCAGGTCTAAATTTTAAATCAAGAAGCTCACTCTCACTTATATGTAATTTTTGACCATGTTGTTCTTGAATTATTGGGTTATTAATAATTGTTGTCATTAAACATAGTCTCATTTTCTCTTCACTCATCTCGTTTGAGATAATAAGTACTTTTCTATGGTGTACAAATGCTAAGTATGCTGCAATATCAACTGTGAATCTTGATTTACCACAGTTAGAAGGCATACCATAAGCCATTGTCTCACCTTTTCTTATACCTTTGAAACTTTCTGTTATAATTCTAAATGGTAAAGATACACCATTACTTAATGATGTCTCACCACAAAGTAAATAGTATGTAGCATCATCGTTTAATACAGATTGTGTTAAACCACTAGTTACACCAATTTGTTCAATAGCGTTTTCTACCTCTTGAACTGACATTTGTTTATATAATTTATAGTTTTGAATTTCTAATAATTTTTCTCTTATCTTCTTTGTTGGAGCTACCATGTAGTTTTTCTTAATAATGAATAACTTTTTAAGTTCTGTATAAACTAAATCAAAGTTATAGTTTTTAGCACCAACAACTCTTTTGATTTCTTGTTTTAAATCATAGATACGTCCATCTTCTGTAGGGAATGTATATCCTTCTTTACCAGCGGCAGGAATCCATTGCTCACCTTCACGGAATATAATTGATCTATAAATATTGTACAAATCTTCATTTGCAAAGTGACAATCTTGTAAAAGAAAATAGTACATAGAAATCGCTTTTGGGTTATTTAATAATAGACCAATGAAGATATACTCTAATCTCTCATCGTTAAGTTCATCTGGATAGATACTTTCGTTAATAATTTTCTTTTCTTCTTCTGGAGGAGCCTCTTTTTCTTCTCCATCTCCATCTTCTTCAGCTTCAGCTTCTGCTTCGGCCTCAGCTTCTTCAGCCTCTTCTGCAGCTTTTTCTTGAGCCTCTAATTTTTTCTCTAGTTCTTCTAATTTTTCATCTTCTTCGATATCATCTGGATGCTCATCAATTGCATCTAATTCTTCTACAATATCTTTGTTATTATTCTTTTCTTCTGGGTCTATTTTTTCTTTTTCTTCATCATCGTCAATGTACATTATCCCTAACACTCCTTCATCTTTAGAATAGAACTTATCATATTAATGATATAAATGATACGATTTTTTGTCAATAAAAAACTTAAATTTGTGTTACTTGCTTTATGCTATCAAAAAATATATAATAACTATGTAGAATGCTAAAAAAGGAGTTGTAAATGGAAACATTAAATATTGACAATTCAAAGTATAAAATAATGGTACTTGATGATGTTAAACCTAATGTTCTAAGAATCTCTCGTGTCCTTAAGGAAAACGGGTATCAGGTACTACAATATACAAATTCAAATTTAGCACTAAAGAAAATAGAAAAAGAACCAGTAGATTTATTATTAATGGACTATGTTTTAAACCCAGTAAACTTTGAGGATACACTAAAAAGTGTAAGGGAAATAAATCCATCATTAGACGTTATTCTAATGGTAAATGAATTTGACACAGCTCCATCATATAAAGAGGTTAAGAGTTTAGATATTCAAGAATATTGGGAATGTAATCAAAAGACAGATCAATTGCTTTTGATGATAGAATCAACAATAAGAAATATCTATAACAGAAAACTAATTGAATCTATTAATTCTGATTTAAAAATTTCTCAAAAGAAACTAGAAAAGGCATATCTAGATAGTGTCCAAACACTAAGATATACAGTTGAATTAAATGACACCTATTCAAAGGGTCATTCAGAAAGAGTATCTGCTTATTCAGTATTAATTGGAAAAGAGCTTGGACTTTCTGAAAACGAAATAGAACTTCTTCGTGTTGGCGGTCTATTCCATGATATTGGAAAGATTGGTATTTCAGATGACATACTAAATAAAGCATCAAAATTAACTGAAGAAGAATATACTGAAATGAAAAAACACCCAGTAATTGGTGCAAATATTCTATCTAATTCAAGTATATTTGATGAAATCATTCCAATTGTTCTTTATCACCATGAAAGATATGATGGTAGTGGTTATCCTGAAGGACTTAAAGGTAAAAAGATACCATATTTAGCAAGAATAACAGCTGTTGCTGATTCATTTGATGCTATGAGTTCAAAAAGATCTTATAGAGATGCATTAAGTATGGATACTATTAGAGCGGAATTCGTAAGATATGAAGGAAAACAATTTGACCCACAAGTTACAAAAGTTTTCCTCAAAATCTTAGATGAAAAATTTGATGAAATAAAAAAAATTAAGAAACTACATAATTAAAGGAGTTTATTATGAAATGTTCATTAACTAGAAAAGAAGCTCGTACAGCATTATCTAAAAATCTAGTTGCTGCTATAGCTTCAAACTTTATCTTTATTTTAATACTTTTAATATTAAATTTAGGTATTACATATCTAAGCAGTAAGCTTACAGGGCTAGATGCTTTATGGACTGTAGTTAAAGTACTTTTAGTACTATTTATCTTTCCACTTGGATATGGTATTGCAAAAACATACGTAAAAATTGCAAATAACGAAAAGGTAACTGCAACAAGCTTTATTGGTTTTGGATTAAGTACAATTTCAAAATCAATTGGTGTGTTTGTAAATATTCTAATAAAAGTTATACCTGCTTCTGTTGTAGTATTTTTAGTTAGTTATTTAATTATTTTCGGTGTAGTAAATATTGCTCATCCAATTCAAGATGTAGTTAAAATAATTAGTATGTTTGTTTATGTAGCTGCTGCTATAGCAATAGTATTTATAACAATTCGTTATTCATTCTCACTATTTGTTTTAGCTGAAGATGATACTATGAAAGCAAAGGATGCAGTTAATAAATCAAAAGAAATATTAAATGGAAAAGTTGGAGAATATGTAATTTTACTTTTATCATTTATTGGATGGTTCATTCTTTATGAAGTAATACTTTTAGTTATTCAAATTAACTTACCAAGTATATATTCAGATTTATTCTCATTCATACCAACAATATTCTTAACACCATATATTTTAATGACTCAATATTGTTATTATGATGAAGCAAAAGCAGACCTTCAAATAGAAAGTAGTGTTTCTAAAGAAGAATCAACTGAAGAAGAATAAAACATATATTTAAATATAAAAATAGCAAGGATTTATCCTTGCTATTTCTTTTTATTTTTTCATAGTTAAACTAACTTTTTGTTTTTCTCTATCTATTCCGATTACTTTAACTTCTACTATATCGCCTACAGAAACTACTTCAGATGGATTTTTAATAAACTTATCACTCATTTCTGATATATGAACTAATCCATCATGTTTAACTCCGACATCAACAAATGCTCCAAAATCTGTTACGTTTCTTACTGTTCCTGTTAAAAGCATTCCTTCTTGAAGATCATCAAATGTTAAAACATCACTTCTTAAGATTGGCTTTGGCATATCTTCTCTAGGGTCTCTACCAGGTTTAGATAGCTCATCTATAATATCTTTTAAAGTTAAAGAGCCAACATTTAGTTCTTTTGCAGTTTTAGAAATATCAACTTTTTCAAGTTCTCTTTTGATATTTGCTAATTTTTCTTTATCTAATAAATCTTCTTTTTTGTATCCTAAATGTTTTAATAACTCTTCAGCTACTTCATAGCTTTCTGGGTGAACTGCTGTTGTTTCAATTGGGTTTTTACCATTGAATACTCTAATAAAACCTGCACATTGGTTATATGCTTTTGGTCCAAGTTTTGGAACCTTAAGTAGTTCTTTTCTTTCTTTTATTTCACCATTATCATCTCTATACTTAACAATACTTTTAGCTAAAGAACTATTAATTCCTGATACATATGATAAAAGTGATGGTGTTGCAGTGTTAATATCAACACCTACTGAGTTAACGGCATCTTCTACAACACCTGTTAAACTTTCAGATAATTCTGTTTGATTAACATCATGTTGATATTGTCCTACACCAATAGCTTTAGGATCAATTTTAACAAGCTCTGTAAGTGGATCTTGCAACCTTCTTGCTATTGATATAGCACCTCTTATTGATACGTTTATATCTGGATATTCTTCAGTTGCAAGTTTTGATGCAGAATATACTGAAGCCCCTGCCTCACTTACTATTACATAGTAAACTTTCTTATCAATTTTTTTAATCATATCTGAAACAAATTGTTCAGACTCTCTAGATGCTGTACCATTTCCTATAGCAATCATATTAACATTATTCTTCTCTATCATTGCTATTAATGTTTTCTCAGCTCCTGCAATATCATTTTGTGGAGCTGTAGGATATACAGTTGCTGTATCTAGAAGCTTTCCTGTTTTATCAATAACTGCTATTTTACAACCAGTTCTATATGCTGGGTCAAATCCCATAACAGTTTTCTCTTTAAATGGCGGTTGTAAAAGTAGTTGTTTAACATTTTTACCAAATACTTTTATAGCTTGTTTATCTGATCTTTCTGTTAAATCAGATCTTAATTCTCTTTCAATAGATGGCTCTATTAATCTTTCATAAGCATCTTCTATTGTTCTATGAAGTAATTCATAAAATTGAGATTTATTATCTTTAATAATTGATTTTTCAAGGTAGCCTAAGATTTTCTCATCTGGTTTTAGCATTTTAACCTTTAAGAATTTCTCTTTCTCTCCTCTATTTATAGCTAGTACTCTATGGCTTGGTATTCTTTGAATTCCTTCTTGGAAATCATAATACATCTCATAAGGAGATTTTTCTTCCGGATCAGATGCCTTTGTATCAATAACAGCTTCTTTAAAGCATAATCTTTTGATTACTTTTCTATAATCAGCATCATCTGAAATATTTTCAGCTATTATATCTAATGCACCTTGGATTGCATCATCTTCTGTTAATACTTCTTTTTCCTCATTTATATATTCTTTAGCTATTTCATAAATACTTTTCTTTTCCATTTGAAGATAAATTATATTAGCTAGTGGCTCTAGACCTTTTTCTTTAGCAATAGTTGCTCTTGTTCTTTTCTTTGGTTTATATGGTCTATAAATATCTTCAAGTTCTGAAAGAATATTTGCTCCAGCAATCTTAATCATAAGTTCATCTGTCATTTTTCCTTGTTCAGTGATTAATTTTACTATCTCTTCTTTTCTTTCTTCTAAGTTTCTTAAGTATGTTAGTCTTTCATAAAATGTTCTTAAAACCTCATCACTTAAGTTACCAGTAACTTCTTTTCTATATCTTGCGATAAATGGAATAGTGTTTCCATCATCTATTAATTTAATAGTTGCTTCAACTTGTTCTGGTCTAATTTTTAATTCTTCTGCAATATTTAGTGCAATTTTGTCCATGTTTTACCTACCTTTTTTTACATTAAAAAAAGTAAATCTTTCGATTTACTTTCCAAATAGAAATATCTTTATTTTTGTGAATATTTCTTTTATTTTCATAATAATTTTATTATTGGAAATCGTAAGTTCCTTATTTTCTGCTTTTTCTCTTTTTTCTTTTTCTTCTTCTGTTTCTATTCTTGTAAATTTATTTTCTTTTTCTAGTTGTGCATTTAATCTCTTTTCTGCTTCTGAATCAGGATCTATTGCTGCATACTTCATTATTAGTTCATCTCTGTTTTTAACAGATTCCCAATAATTTAAATTAAGCATAACAATTAGCTCAACTGCTTTAGGGCTTAACTCTTCTTCAAAAAGCGGTTTTGTAAGCCTAAATTCTGAATCTAAATTACAGTTGTCGTAAAAGAACATTATGACCTTTCGAGGTATTTTATCTACATACTTTTTCTGCATATGCCTTAATACTTCGAGTACTTCGCTATATGCATCTCTTTGTTCTACTCCTAAGTGCATTTTATCTCCTATCTATTCATCATCACGTTCAGCTCCATCAGAACCTTTCAATGCCTCTTTTAGCTTTTCTACGGGCATTTCTACCATAGTAAGTCCACCACTTTTTTCTGATGTTTCTTTTTCTGTCTCTTTTTCATCTATACTTTCTTTTGCTTTATCTACTGCTTCTCTTTTTTTCTCTTCTGGTACATCTGAAACACTCATATCAAGTACTTCAAACTTTCCTTGAGATATAGCAACAAGCTCGTCCATGTTTTTATTGTTTAGTGCATCATCAACAGCCTTTTCTAACCCAAGCCCATCATCAAATGCTTTTCCTATATCTCCACCTTGTTTAACATACTTTTCCATCAAGTCATTTAATGATTGGCCTCCTATTTCTAGAACGCTATAATCACGTTGAATAGGTGGTTTTCCTAGAGCTTCTCTTTTTTTATTTAGTTTTTTATCTTGCTCTTCTAAAATTCCCATTTGTTTTATCTTTCTATTTTTCTTACAAATATTTTATATATATCTTTTTATAAAATCAAGTTTTATTCTCTTATAATCTCACTTGTGAAGTATTGTTCTTGGAAGTTTGTTAATTTTCTTATTTCTTCATCTGTAAAATTCTTTCCCTCAGGAGCAATTAGTAATTTATCATCGTCATCATCAATTCTGTAGATAACACCGATACATTCACCTTTGAATTCTTTAACTGGTTCATCTACACCTAAAATATATGCATCTAATTCTTCTCCATCTCCACTTATAGTGTTTGGAATAAATCCATAATTTACAGTGTTTGGTTCATAGTCATATTTGTCACTTTTTCTTTTTTCTCCAAGTGGTCTATCTACTTCAACCTTTAATTCTTTTCCCAAATAATCATATGATTTTCTTTTTGTTAATTTTAAAGCTTTATTATAAAGCTCTCTATTAAAGTCTACTGCCTTTATTATTTCTCCTGCTTTAAACATTTCTTCGAATTTATCTATCGTAACAAATTTTGCATCAATTGATTCTTCATCTTCAAAAGATACTTCATTTGCTATATCGATATCTCTTTTAAATAGCCATAAGTCTTTAAAGTCACATGGAACTTTATCTCTTCTAAGTTCCGCTAAATGAATGGCCTCTTTCTTATCAAACACCAGTCCCAATTCTTCTTTAAGTTCTCTTAGCATTCCCTCTAAAGATGTCTCACCTTTTTTGATTGATCCTCCGGCACATTCCCAAAACAATGGATTTTTCTTAAATGGAGCTCTTCTACTAAGTAGTATCTCTTCTTTACTGTTTAATATAACAGCATTTACAATAATATGATATTCTCCTTGTTCTAACTTGTCTTCATCGTCTCTTTTTGCTATTTTGCCCGTCTTTTTTCTGTCAATATCATAAATATCCCATTCTTCTTCCATGATATTTACTTCCTTTCACAAAAAAATTACTATATTTATTTTATAAAAATTATAGCCTTTTTTCAATTAATTTTGTAATTGTTCAAATAAATTTCACAATTACCCACCTATGCTATATATTTTTTTCTTATTTTATGATAAAATCATGTCAAATAATTTTTATAGGAGGAGATAACTATGTCTTATTCAGAGATTAGAGCCAAAGCAAGACAAAAGTTAACAGGCAAGTGGGGAAAACTAGCTTGTTTTACACTTGTTTATCTTTTAGTTATTTTGCTAATAGATGGTATCCTTGCTAGAGTTAGTGAAAGTGTTGGATCACTTATCGTAATTTTAATAAGTGTACCTTTAGGTTTCTCATTTGCATATACTTTTTATAGAGTATATAAAAACGACGAAGATGTTGACTATGGAAGATTTTTCAATGATGCTATAAATAGTTTTGCTATTTCTTGGAAAATACAATTAAGAGTAATCTTAAAAGTATTAGTTCCATTCATAATAGTAATAGTATCAATGATAGTAGCAACTACATTATTAGTTGGAGCTGCTTTTAATTCTACTATTCATGCTATAGGTGATGCACCATCTTCTGTAAATTCTACAGCAGCTGCAATGTCATCAGTTGCAATAGTATGTTACGTAGTATATATTGTAGCTATGATTTGGTTAGCAGTAAAATCATTCTACTATGTATATGCACAAGTAGTTTATTTTGATGATCCATCATTAACAGCTAAAGAGTGTGTTGAAAAGAGCCAAGCTCTTATGCATGGAAACAGAGGTAAATACTTTGTACTATCACTTACATTTATAGGATGGGCATTTTTAGCTGCATTTACATTTGGTATTGGATACTTATTCTTAATGCCATATATTACATTTGCACAATTCGTTTTCTATTCTCATTTAAAAGGAGATAGAGAAGAAGAATCAACAGTTCCTGCAGCAGAGCCAACTCCAGAAGTTCCAGCAGAAACAGAACCAGTTGAGCCAACTATAGATGTAGAAGAAAAACCAGAAGAAGACAATGGTCCAATAGATGATAATTAATAATTATCACTTATTACTTATACAAAAGAGGAGTATTATATGATTTGTTTTAAGGTAAAAGCTAAGGCAAGAGAAAAGATTGAAAGTAATCCAAAAAAAATTTTGCTTTTTACTTTTGTTTATTTTTTAACATTATTTTTACTATATGATATATCCTTTGCTTTATTGCTATTATTTATTCCTATCAATTTTTCATATGTTTCAACACTATATCGATTTTATAGTGTTGGAGAGGAAATAAATTATAAAAAATATTTTAATGATATTATTTCAAATTTTGGAATTTCATGGAAAATATTTTTAAGAAAAATCCAAAAAGCAAAACTACCAATTATATTAATGGTACTTACAAATTCATATTTGTTACTTATTATATTTGGTCCTTCTATTAATTCTTATGGTAGAGTGGATCCAAAACTTATAAAATTTTTAGAATTATTATTAAGAGTAAGACCATTGTTAAGTATTTGGTTATTTTTAAAAACATTGCTTTTAGCATTATCTAATTGTTACTATTTTGACAATTCTTCTTTAAGTGCTAAAGAATGTGTAGATAAAAGTGAAAGTGCAACAAAAAGTTATATGATAGACTTAATAATAATTGTCATTACTTTCGGAATATGGTTTATACTACCGCTATTATTTCTTGGCTTTCAAAAAATATTTATTTCTTTCGTATTGTTCTTTTTTATAATGCTTTTATTACATCCATATTATTATTTAACTAGTTTTGCATTATTCGATTATATAAAAATGAAAGAACAAGCTATGGATAAAAAGAAAGCTATTGAAAAAGCAGACAAAGATGTTAGTGCTGATTCTCAAAAAAATGATACCGATATGACAAATCAAAGCAATAATAAAACTGTTGAAAATAATAATTGAATATGATAAAAAGACACCTTTAAAAGGTGTCTTTTTTTTATTCTATTCCTAGATATTCATTGTATGTTACTTCTCTGTCTACTACTCTATCTGCTTTAATATCTATTATTCTATTTGCTACTGTTTGAGTTAATTGGTGGTCATGTGATGTAAATAACATGTTTCCTTTAAATTTTGTCATACCTTCGTTTAATGAAGTAATAGCTTCCATGTCTAAATGGTTTGTTGGTTCATCAAATATTAAGAAGTTTGCTCCTGAAAGCATTAATTTTGATAGAACGCATCTTACTTTTTCACCACCTGATAAAACAGCTACTTTTTTAAGTGCTTCTTCTCCAGAGAAAAGCATTCTTCCTAAGAAACTTCTTACATATGTTTCATCTGGATCTTTTGAATATTTTCTTAGCCAATCTGTAATTGTTTCATCTGTTTGGAACAAGTAGTTATTATCTTTTGGGAAGTAATCATGAGTGATTGTTGTTCCCCATTCTATTGTTCCTTCATCTGGTTCCATCTCACCAGCTATTATTTGGAATAATACTGTCTTAGCATTTTCATTATCTGCTAAGAAAGCTATTTTATCATGTGCTTTAACATCAAATGATATATCATTTAGTATCTTTTCTCCACCTATTGTTTTAGAGATATGTTTAACCTTTAGAATTTCTTTTCCTGGTTCTCTATCTTCTTTAAAATCAACATATGGATATTTTCTATTTGATGGTTTAATTTCTTCAAGTTGAATCTTCTCTAATGATTTCTTTCTTGATGTAGCTTGTTTTGATTTTGAAGCATTTGCACTAAATCTTGCGATGAAATCTTGAAGTTCTTTAATTCTCTCTTCCTTCTTCTTATTTGCATCTCTCATTTGTTTTAATGCAAGCTGACTAGATTCATACCAGAAATCATAGTTACCTGGATATACTTTAATCTTTCCAAAATCAACATCAGCTATATATGTACATACTTTGTTTAAGAAGTATCTATCGTGAGATACAACAACAACAGTATTTTCATAATCAATTAAAAAGTCTTGAAGCCAGTTAATTGTTTTAATATCTAAGTCGTTAGTAGGCTCGTCTAATAGAAGAACATCTGGATTTCCGAATAATGCTTGAGCAAGTAATATTTTAACTTTATCTTTAGCTTCCATCTCGCTCATTAATTTATAATGACTTTCTGGTGGAATATTAACATCATTTAATAATTTTGCAGCATCTGCTTCCGCATTCCAACCATCTAGTTCTGCAAATCTTTCTTCAAGTTTAGCAGCTTTCATTCCATCTTCTTCAGAAAAATCAGGTTTGCTATAAATTGCATCTTTTTCTTTCATAATTTTATAAAGTTCTTCATTACCCATGATAACAGTATCAATTACACTATATTCTTCATAAGCATAGTGATCTTGTTTTAAGACTGATAATCTTTCACCTTTATCTAAAATTACTTCACCCTTACTTGGTTCAAGTTCCTTTGATAGAATTTTAAGAAATGTTGATTTTCCAGCACCGTTGGCACCAATTAAACCATAGCAATTTCCTTTTGTAAACTTAATATTTACATCTTCAAATAATACTCTTTTACCAAAACGTAAAGTTACTCCACTTGCAATTAACATTTCTGTCCTCCTTTATTTTTCGTACTAACTATTCAATTATACCAAATTTTTGAACGTTTTTCCAGTATTTGCAATTAATTTTAATAATTATTGTATTTTATTTTTATTATATATATAATGTACATGTAAAATATTAGGTGGTTAAGATGTATTTTTACGATTTATTCGAATTAATAAGTAAATATAGATACGAGCTTGAGCCTGTTTTTGAAGGTGTTAGTTTTGATGCAAAAAAACTTGGTTTATCAAACATCCAGTACTTTGCAAGTGAGACTGAAGAAAAAGAAGAACCTTCTGAAGAGCATGCATCTGTTGAAGATGATAAAGCTTTAGTTCCACAAACTAAGGGACTTTTTGCGAAGATAAAAGACTTCTTTAACTTAGGCCCTTCTAATGCACCACAATCATTTAAAATGGGAAGAAACCAAACAACACAAATTGATGGTTCAATGCCTAATTCTACAGGAAATCCTGTTGGAAGAGTAATTGCAAAACTAGGTGACAGTGTATCAAAAGCTATTAATTCAATAAAGGAAAAATCAAAAGCCGTTAATCCACCTAATCCAAATAGAGCAAATGCTTATGTAATTGGTAAAGATAATTTACCTACTGTTTCAAATAAACAACGTGCACCATATGAGCAAGCAGAAGCTGTAGCTGAAAAAGATGCAGAAAATCAAGTAATAGTTCCAAAAGAAATTGCAAACGGAAAAATACAAGATGTTGGAAGTCCTGTTCTTCGTCCAGAAGGTATATCAGAAAGAGCTATGAGGGAACTTAATAATGGTGTCGAAGTTGCACGTATGAACGTTGATAAAGTAAAAGATGTTAAAGTGGCTGAGCTAGATGGTAAATCAGAAAAACCTAGCCAAGAAATTAATAGTGAGTCAACACAAAAAGGTGTCGAAGATTCACATGAAGAATCTGAACGTTAAATTTTATTTATATAAAGTTTAAAAAAAGGAATGTATTTGTTTTTATACATTCCTTTTTATTTTTATTAAATTATTTCTAGTCCTGCATATTTTGCCATTAATCTCTTATGTCCTACTTTATCAAATGAGATATCTACTTTTAAGTCATCTCCTTCAGGTTCTACTGAATTAATAACACCCTCACCAAATTTTTTGTGATTTACTCTTTGGCCGGCTTTATAAATACTTACATCAACACTTTCTTGAGATTTCTTTACAGTTTTTTGTTTATTTAAGTTTTCTAAGAAACTATCTACAGTTCTAAATTTAAATGATGAACTTGTTCCATAATCATCAGATACAGATGAAGATCTATAACTATCGTTACTATAATTTGAACTATATGATTTTCTTCCATATGTCCATTCGTCATCATAATCTCTATATGGTCCATTATCTACATATGATTCATTTATTGAATCCATTCCTTCAAGCATTGTTGCCGGAATTTCTTTTACAAATCTTGAAACAGCATTACATGTTGTATTTCCATATAATGTTCTTTGTCTTGCACAAGTCATAAATAAATGTTCTTTTGCTCTTGTAATACCTACGTAGAATAATCTTCTTTCTTCTTCTAATTCTTTAGGGTCTTCCATAGATTGGAATCCTGGGAATATTCCCTCTTCCATTCCAACTAAAAATACTACTGGAAATTCTAGACCTTTAGCTGCATGAAGTGTCATAAGAGTAAGTGAATCTGCATTTTCATCAACATTATCTAAGTCTGTACTTAAACTAATTCCCTCCAAAAAGCCACTAAGTGAACTTTCCGCATCTTGCTGTTCATATTCTACAGCAACAGACATAAACTCTTCTAAGTTTAATAGTCTTGCTTCAGATTCGTCTGTTTTTTCAATTTCTAATGCTCTTGAATAACCAGATCTAGACAAAACAGCACCAACCATTTCTGAAATAGTATATGTGTCTTTTTTTGCACTTAAGTCTTCAATTAGGTCTACAAACTCTCTAGTATTGTTATATACTTTTCCAAGTCCATAATCATTAGCATTTTTAATTATTTCATACATTGGAATGCCAGTATCAACAGATATTTGTTCAACTTTATCAATACTTGTCTTTCCAATACCTCTTTTAGGTTCATTAATTACTCTAGCTAAACTTAAGTTGTCAGCATTATTACTAATTAATCTTAAATAACTAATTAAGTCTTTAATCTCTTTTCTTTCATAGAACTTTAGACCACCTACTATTTTGTATGGTAGTTGTTCTCTATTTAAAATATCCTCAATACTACGTGATTGAGAGTTCATTCTATATAGAATAACAAAGTCTTTGTATTTATAGTACTCTTCTCTTCTTAATCTATTTATTTGTTCTATAATGTAATTTGCTTCATCATATTCTGAATCTGCTCTATAAACTGTAGGAAGAGAACCATCTTCATTTAATGTCCATAGGTCTTTTTCGTATTTTGTTTCGTTATTTTTAATAACTTCATTTGCTGCATTTAAAATACTCTTTGTAGATCTATAGTTTTGTTCTAGTTTTATTACTCTTGTTCCTGGGAAGTCCTTCTCAAAGTTTAGAATGTTGCTTATATCTGCACCTCTAAATGAGTAGATACCTTGATCATTATCTCCAACAACTGTAATATTTCCATGTTTTTTAGCAATAAGTGATATTAATTTAAATTGTGCTTTGTTTGTATCTTGGTACTCATCTACTAATACATATTTAAATTTATCACTATAATAATCTAATACGTCCTGATTTTCTTCAAATATCTTAATTGTAAAATTAATAATATCATCAAAATCTAATGCATTATTCTCTTTTAATTTCCTTTGATAAACTTCATAGATATCAGCTATCTTTTCTTTTCTATAATCACCTTGTGCTCTTACTTTGTATCTTGCTGGGTCTAGCATATCATTTTTAGCATTTGATATCTCGTACATTACTGATTTTTCAGTAAATAGTTTATCTGATATATCTTTATCTTTAAGTATTTTCTTTATTAATGATTTTTGATCTGTAGTATCAAAAATTGCAAATGATGAAGTAAATCCAATTCTAGATATTTGTGCTCTTAATATTCTTACACAAATAGCATGAAATGTTCCGACCCAAATATCTTGAACTGCATCCCCTACTAATTTTTCTATTCTTTCTTTCATCTCATTTGCGGCTTTATTTGTAAATGTTATAGCTAGTAAATTCCATGGCTTAACATCTTTTTCTTTAATTAAATAAGCAACTTTATGTGTTAATACTTTTGTCTTTCCAGAACCCGCTCCAGCGATTACTAAACATGGTCCTTCTGTATTAGACACTGCTTCATATTGTTTATCATTTAATCCTTCTAGTATGTCCATTTAAAGCTCCTTTTACTAAACTTATGTTTGTATTATATAACGCAAATTTTCTTTAGTCAATTAATATTTGCACCTTTAAAGTATAACTTATTTTAGGTAAAAATTAAAGAATATAAATTAATATTTTTTTAAGGTTATCTTTATTGTATTTTTTTATTATTATAGATATAATTTTTATGAGCTTAATAAACTTAGGAGAAAATTATGGAAGAAACAAATGAAAATGTAGCAGAATCTACACAAGAGGAAACTACTTTAAAAAAGAAATTAATTACTAGTGGAACTTGTATAAAAGCTATAGCAACTGGTTTTGTATCTTATGGACTTATTTTATATTTCGTTTTCAACATTATAAAAATCGCAATAATAGATAAAGTACTATTAAGTGGTAGACCATTAGATGCCCTATCAATAGTACTTCCAGTTATACTTGGTATTATTGGATGGTTTTTGATGTTCTTACTATGTAGATTAAGTACTTATGATGTTTTAAACGACTGCCAAATAAAAGAAGAAGATAAGAAAACAGTTGTAAGAGGTATGAAAGTACTATTTGTAGTACTTATTCTTGTATCACTTATATTTACACTTGCTATTTTGTTCTTGAGAATTCAAAATGCATCAACACAAATACTTGTAAATTCAACACAAAATGATACAGTTTTCTCACCAAACTTCACTAAGATATTACTTCAAAGAGATATAGATAATTTTGAATTATATAGATCAGTTACTTTAAGAACAACTTTTATACACGAGTTATTCTTCATAATATCAATATTCTCACTTGGACCATTCCAAGAGAAAATGATTGATACTTATAATAAAGATTAGTAATATACAAAAGAATAATTTTAAAGCACAAAAAATCCACAATTTATTATTAAATTGTGGATTTTATTTTTTATTCTTCAGATCCTTTTAACTTTTCTGCTCTATCAGAAGCAATTAAGTTATCTATCATTTCATCTAGGTTTCCATTTAAGAAATCTTCCATTTGATAAATACTTAATCCTATTCTGTGATCAGTTATTCTTCCTTGAGGATAGTTGTAAGTTCTTATCTTCTCACTTCTATCTCCAGAACCTACTTGGCTCTTTCTCTCAGAAGCAACTTCTTTATCTTGTTTCTCTTTTTCCATATCATATAGTCTAGAACGAAGTAATCTCATTGCATATTCTCTGTTTTGTACTTGAGATCTTTCTGTTTGACATTCAGCAACAATTCCTGTTGGTTCATGGATAAGTCTTACAGCAGATGATGTCTTGTTAACGTGTTGTCCACCAGCACCACTTGCTCTAAATACTTCCATTCTAATATCATTTGGATTGATTTCAATTTCAACATCTTCGATTTCAGGTAATACTGCAACAGTTACTGTTGATGTATGAATTCTTCCTGAGCTCTCTGTATCAGGAACTCTTTGAACTCTATGTACACCACTTTCAAATTTAAATCTACTATATGCACCTTTTCCAGTTATCATGAATGATATTTCTTTATATCCTCCAAGTCCTGTTTCGTTCTCATTAATTACATCTATCTTGAAATGTTTTCTTTCAGCATACATTGAGTACATTCTAAATAATACTCCAGCAAATAGTGCAGCTTCTTCTCCACCAGCACCTGCTCTAATTTCACAAATAACGTTCTTATCATCATTTGGATCTTTTGGAATAAGAAGTAATTTAAGTTCTTCCTCTATTTTAGGAAGTTTTTCTTTTGACTCTTCCATTTCTATTTCAGCAAGTTCTTTAAGTTCTGGATCTGATAGCATTTCTTTTGCTTCTTCATATGCCTTTTCTGTCTTTTTATACTCACGATATTTTAAGACTACATCCTCTAAATCGCTATGCTCTTTCATTAGCTTTTTCCATTCGTTAGTATTTGATATAACTTCTGGATCACTAATTAATTTATTTAGTTCTTCATATCTTTTTTCTACTTCTTCTAACTTTTGAATCATAAAAACCATCCTTTAATTTTATATAGCATTTGATATTATAAACTATTTTAGGCTACTTTTCAAGCTTTATGTAATTATATGCAAGTTTTAGCTCATCTAATATTTCTCTTTCTCTATCTGAACATGTAAATATAATTACTTGAGTATTACCATAATTCATATCCAAATATCTAAGCATACTTCTTAATCTTTCATTATCAAAGTAAGCAAATGCTTCATCTAATATTATAGGTAGGTTTTCTTTTGATATCTCATCTAGTGCACTTAATCTTAGTGATAAGTACATTTGATCTACTGTTCCTACGCTTAATCTAGATGCTGGTATATATTTACCATTCTCTATTTCAACTTTAAGTCCTGTTTCGTCATTGAATTGAACATTGTTATATCTGTCATTAGATATCTTCTTAATAATTGAACTTAAGCTTTCAATAAATTTAGGACTTATATTTGATTTAACTTCTTTATAAGCTTCATCTAAACATTCTTTAGCTAAATTATAAGCATTATTTAACTCATGAAGTTCTTCTTTTTCAGCATTTAAATCGTCGATTTCTTCTTGAATTGAAGATAAGTTTTCTTCTTTTTCTTGAAGCATTTTGATTTCTAATCTGATTGCATGAAGATTAAAGTTAATTGTTTGGATTCTAGTTTCCTTTTTATCGATTTCTTTAAGTAATTCATCATATGTCATATTAAAAATCGAAATAATGTAATCCTCGTCGATTAGAGTGTTATATTTTTCTATGATATCTAACTTCTCTTTTTCGAATGTTTCATTATACTCGTGTTCTTTCTTCTCTGCCTCTGATTTTTTCTCTTCCATCTCTTTAGATAGAATGTTAATCTCGTTTAGTATCTTATCTCTATCTGCTTGAACAGCTTTTGAGTTAATACTTCTAACTTCTCTAATTTTAACAGAAGCCATAAGTAAAGAAATAAGTGTTGGTATAGCAAATAAGTATTTAATAATATTGCTTACTTTAAGAAGAGCAACAATTATCCAAATAAATGCCATTACACCAAATATTACTAAGTATTTAATAAGTCCTCTTGTTTTCTTATTTTCAATGTCTGAATTTACTATCTTTTCGTTAAGTTCTTTTATCTTAGATGAATATTCCTCTTCTAAGTTTCTATTGAAGTTAATTTCAGCATTTTTAATACTCTTATTATTAACTTTGTTTTGAACTTCACGAAGCATTCTTCTTTCATTTTCAAGTTGATCTAATTCTTCAATTAATCTTTCTTCTTTATTAAATTGCTCAGAAATACTTGTTTTACTACTTTCAATAACTCTTTTTCTTTCTTCCATATTTTTAAGTCTTGTTAAGACATTATTGATAGGTTTCTGAACTGTTCTTTCTGTACCAACTTTTTCAAGTTGTTCTTTAGCAATTTTACTAGCTGCTTTACTATAAGAAATATTTCCATCACCTGAAGAAATCAAGTTTGTAATCTTTTGAACAATACTTGCTTGGCTTGATTTTGAAAGTCTAATACCATCTTGTTCTGTAATAGCTGTATTATAAAATGTTTCTTCATCAATCTTTGTTTGATCATAGAAGAAATCTATTCCGTTTTTATCTACATGGTAGCTTTTTGAAATATCTTCTTTGTTTGAGTCATATATTACTGGGTTCTTTTTCTTGAACTCTCTATAAATCTCATATGTTTTTCCATCATCTAATGTGTATGTAATTTTTCCAGAATACTCATCTGATTTCCATGGATTAAATCTATCGAAATCTGATATTTCTTTACCATTTTTATTTTTTGAAACACCATAAAGCATACTTGTAATAAACTTTAGCAAGCTTGATTTACCAGCTTCATTTTCACCAAATACAAGATTTATTCCATTTGAAAATTCTAATTCTTTATCTTTGATTTTTCCAAATCCATTTATTTTTAATTTATCTATTCTCATATCAGCCCTCCTATTCCATAGCCTGAAGGCCAATTTCAATAGCTTTTTGAATTTGCTCATCTGTATAATATCCAGACTTTGCTTCTTCTAGCACTTTTTTAACAAATATACCTTTTAAGTTTTTCTCTTTTTTAAGTGCATCCAAGTCATATGAAATTCTTGTATTATTTTTTATTTTTAGTATGTTTTTATCTGAAATAGATTTTAAGATTTCTCTTTCATCTATATCAAATCCTCTTTTTCCTTCTAATACTAATTTATACATGTGATTTTTTTCAAAATCTATGTCTAAAATGTATTCAATTAGTGCTTCTTTTGAAGTAAATGAATCAACATTTAAGAAGTATTCTTCAAATACTCTATTATCTACTTCAATAAACTCTTTTTCAAGTAGTCCACCATTTATTTCGCCAGCAACAAAACCATGTCTACCTAATTCATCAAATCCAAATGAAATTGTTGAACCTGGATATACATAGTCTTTATTTTCTTCAAAGTTTGATTTATGGATATGTCCAAGTGCAATATAGTCAAATCCAGTGTCTTTTAAAGATCTTTCTGGTACTGAGTTATACTCATATCCATTTTCATCTCTTTTTCCATTTACATCAGCATGAATAAGTAATATGTTTGGCTTTCCTTCTCTTACTACTTTTATGTCTTTTATTGCTGAAGTGTTCATGTAAAAGTCTGTAAATGCCATACCATAGATTACTACGTTTTCATCCTCATATTTTTCTAGTTTGTTTGTTTTAAAAATATAAACATTTCTTTCAAACTCATAATTGTCATAGTATGAATCCTTTATGTAAGGATCATGATTACCGGGAGTTATAAAGATTTTTGTATTAGGAATTTGTCTAAAACAGTCATTAATGAAATCAATTGTTGATCTTCTTACATAATCTTGTTCATACAAATCTCCTGCAATAAAGAAATACTCTACATTATGTTCTTTAATGTAGTTTATTATTTCTTTAAATGCATTCCTTTGCTCTAGTCTTCTTGTTTCTCCTAAGTTTTTCTTAGTATTTAATAGACTAAATGGAGCATCAAAATGCATGTCGGCCATATGTACAAATTTCATATTCACCATCCCCTCTATTTTCTACTTGCATAATATCACAAAACATATGATTTTTCAATAAAATCGTGGCTTTTAATATTTTTTTTGGAATAAAAAAAAGAACTATTTTTGAAGTGAACCCCAAAATGTTCATAAGAAAAAAAGAACTATGACAAGAGAAGATTTATCTTCTCTTGTTTTTTAATCTTTTGGTATTATAGAATTCAATCCAATCTTCTACTAAAGCTATATATTCTTGTAAATTTGTGATATCATTATTATACAAAGTTTCTTTCTTAAGTATTCCGTGGAAAGATTCCATTGGTGAATCATCTATTGGTGTCCCTTTACGAGACATTGAGATTTGAATTCCATTAGATTCACAAATGGCTTTGTATTCATAAGATGTGTATTGGTATCCTTGATCACTGTGAATGATAAGTCCGTGCACATCTTTTCTTTTTGCTATTGCTTCATTTAATGTTTCAATAACTACTTTCACATCGTTAAATTTACTAATTTTATATGCAACTACTTTTCTGTCATACAAATCTAATATCGTTGATAAATAGGCTCTTTTCCCATTGAATATCAGATACGTTATATCTGTTGTCCAAATTTTATTTTCTTTATCAACATTAAACTTTCTTTGCACTAAATTTGGTTTTATATTTGCCTCAATTCTTTTATATATGGGATTTTTCTTTTTCTTTGTGTATTGTGGTTTAATATTGTATTTATTCATAATTCTCTGTACCTTTTTATGATTAAACATTACACCATATTTAATCAACAATCCTTCACAAACCCTACGATATCCATATGTGCCTTTTGATTTATCAAATATTTCTTTAATTAATAAATAATCATAATAATCTTTATCTTCACAATTTCGATATTTATAATACATTCTTTGACTTATATCTAATGCTGCACACATGTTTTTTAATTTATATTTATTAATATATAAATTAATAAATGTTACTTTTTCTCTCGTCGTGCCTTTATGAATTCCTGGTATTTTTTTAATATTTCATATCTTTCTTTATAATCAATATTTTCTTCCTTTTTACGTCCACGTTTGTTTTCAATATCGTTAATTTGATTTCCTTGTTTTCTATCCTTAACAATCCAATGCCATATTGTATTTACATTAATATTATAATGTTTGGCTAAATTTTTCCTTCCTCCATATTTTCCAGAATTATAATCATTGATTACTTGCTGCTTAAACTCATTACTAAAATGTTTACCGCATAAAAATAACACCTACCTTTCGATAAGTGTTATTATAGCATGTTCTTTTTTTACCTGTGAACTAAATGGGGTTCACATCA
>JAFXPH010000004.1 GCA_017528085.1 Clostridia bacterium
TTCCAGAATTATAATCATTGATTACTTGCTGCTTAAACTCATTACTAAAATGTTTACCGCATAAAAATAACACCTACCTTTCGATAAGTGTTATTATAGCATGTTCTTTTTTTACCTGTGAACTAAATGGGGTTCACATCACTAAAAACTAGTTCTTTTTTTATATACTTTTTTTGAAAAATATGGTATAAGTATCTTGATACTAAATAGGAGTAAATACATTGGAAAAGGTTAAAAAAGTATTATATTCAATAATGAATGTAATAAATAAATTTGATAAAGATCATATAAGTGAATACTCTGCAGAAGCAGCATTTTTTATGGTATTATCTTTTATACCATTTGTAATGCTTATGTGTACACTTGTAAAATATGTTAATGCTGATCAAACTGTAATAAGTACGTTTCTTTATAAAATAATTCCAAGTAATCTTCATGATTACATAAACGGAGTTTTAAATGAAATTTATAGCAAGAATCTTGGTACCATCACAATATCAGCTATTATTTCTGTTTGGTCTGCAGGAAAGTGTTTTTATTCTTTAACAAAAGGATTTAAAACAATTTATATGGATGAAGATAAAGAAACAATTAATAAGATAGGAGCGAGAATAGAAAGTTTAATAGTAACTGTGCTTACAATTATAGTTGGTGCATTATTACTTTTGGCAGTCGTATTTGGAAATCAAATTAAAGCATTTTTATTTGTGCATGTTCCTACTGTAGGACTATTCATACATAAATTACTTTCAATTCGTTTCATTGTTATGATACTAATTCTATTCTTACTATTCTTATACATTTACAAAGTAATAGCTAATAGAAAAATGAAGCTAAGATATCATGCACCAGGTGCACTTCTAGCAGCATTTGGATGGTATTTTGTATCATATTTTATATCAATATATGTTAATGTATTTAAAGGCTTTACAATGCTTTATGGAAGTCTTTCAACAATTATATTACTACTTATCTGGCTATTCTTTAGCATATATATGATATTAATTGGTTGTGAACTAAATTGGTATTTAGATCATAAAAGAAAAATGGAAATTGCAATAGATAAAAATAAGTAGGAATAATCTATCTTTTTTGCTAAAAATATGATAGAATTGTTCTATAAAAATATAAGGAGGCTAGTATTATGGAACTTAAAAAATGCGTTCGCTGTGGAAAATTCTTTGCTTCAGATTCTGAAGTATGCGGAGAATGCGAAAGAAAAGATGTTGTTGATTTAAACAAACTTAAAGGATTCTTTTTAGAAGGTTATTCAGCAGGAGTAACAATGGGTGATATTTCTGCATCAACAGGAATCACACCAAAGAATCTTACTCGATATTTGAGCTATGAGGAATTTTCAGAGTATTTTATTCCACAAACTGCTAGTAGACTTACAGAAAGTGGAAATGAAGACGTAGATAATAGTAAAGTTAGCTTATAATATTAGGGGGAGATTTAATGACAGACATAATTACAGAACTTGAGAAAAGAGGATACATTGAACAACTAACTCACGAAGAAGAAATGAAAGAATTATTTCAAAAGGAAAGTGTTAGTTTTTATATAGGAATAGATCCTACTGCAAATAGTATGCATATAGGACATTTCGTTGCATTAATGGTTGCTGCAAGATTACAAAAAGCAGGACACAGACCAATAATTCTTATGGGTGGAGGAACAGCAGCAATTGGTGATCCATCTGGAAGAACAGATATGAGACAAATGCTTACACGTGAGCAATTAGATGCAAACGTTGCAGAGATTAAAAAACAAGCTGAAAGATTTGTTTCATTTGAAGGTGATAATGCAGCAATAATCGTAAATAACAAAGATTGGTTATTAGATTTAAATTACATAGAATTTATGCGTGAAATAGGAAGTAAATTTACAGTAGCAAAAATGATTAATCAAGAATGCTACAAAAACAGATTAGAAACAGGTTTAACATTCTTTGAAATGGGATACCTACTTTTACAAAGTTATGACTTCTTATATTTACATGATAAATATAATTGTAAGATGCAAATCGGTGGTAATGATCAATGGTCAAATATCATTGGAGGTGTTGAACTTATTAGAAAGATAGGATCTGAAGATTCTTATGGTTTAACATTTAAACTTCTTACAACTGCAGATGGTAGAAAAATGGGTAAGACAGCTAAAGGTGCTTTATGGCTAAATCCAGATAAAACTTCACCATATGAATTTTATCAATATTGGAGAAATATTGGTGATACTGAAGTAAGAAAAGTATTAAGCTTACTTACATTTTTACCAGATGAAGAAGTAGATAGATTATCTTCATTAAAAGATGAGAAGATAAATGAAGCTAAGAAAATTGCAGCTTATGAAATCACAAAATTAATCCATGGAGAAGAGGAAGCAAAAAAAGCAGGAGAAGCTGCAGATGCACTATTTGGAAATGGTGGTAATACAGATAATATGCCAAGTACTAAGTTAGAAGATATTAATATTTCAATATTAGATGCCTTAGTATTAACAGGTATAACTCCTTCAAAAGGACAAGCAAAACAATTAATTGCTCAAGGTGGAGTAACATTAAATGATGAAAAGGTTACAGACCAAGGTTATAGATTATCAGAAGAAGACTTTA
Source organism: Clostridia bacterium (assembly GCA_017528085.1). Lineage (GTDB taxonomy): Bacteria > Bacillota > Clostridia > TANB77 > CAG-508 > Scatovivens. Next base: position 2,615 of record JAFXPH010000004.1, read on the forward strand.
AAGAAGGTTATGCTATTCTTAAAAAAGGAAAGAAAGTATTCCACAAATTAGAAAAATAATAATAATTAAAATAAAACGCATCGAAAGGTGCGTTTTATTTGCGTTATGTGAACTTTTATGGTATAATACTTTTGTACAATCATTAGAAGAAAACTTGCCAAAATATGAAGAAAGGAGCATTGACAGCTATGTGGATCTCAGTAGTTTTTTTCATCATTTTGTCACTTGGCATCCTTTTCACTAATGGGATTGGCGCGATGCTTCTTGCTTGGCTTTGCATAGGTCTTGGAGTTGCATGGGGTCTTCTCGTTAAAGGAAAAGAACGGGTGACTTGTATTGGAAGCTTTTTGTGGGGCACATGCCTCTTATGGTGCTTCTCTCAGTGGTGGCCTTTGGGTGTGCTATTTCTTATAGCATCGGCTGTTGTATAACCCTGAGTAAAACCAAATCACAGAAAGTAGACAGAAAAGCAGTGGGAAACCACTGCTTTTTTGTTTTATATATTTACATAAAATTGACTATATTATAAAAAAAATGTATAATTATAGTATAGGAAACTATACAACCATGCCCAACAAATAATTTTGTACAGAAGGAGGATTATTATGGGATTGGCAATATTTTGGTTTGCAATAGCAGGAATTTTCGTCGGAAGTTTCTTTGCTTGGCTTCTTGGGTACCCGTATTTCGCTCTTTTGAGCTTTGGTTTGCCTGGGTGGCTTGTCACGGTCGTCTTCTTGGCGGCTATCATGGCACTTGCAATCTGGCTTTCTAAGAAGAAAAAGATCTTTTGGACGAGTCTTGCTTGGGCAACATTTGTCTGCTTCCTCATCGTGAGGATTGCAGCCTAAAGCCCGCATGAAAAAAGAAGCAGCAGCCTTAAATGGCTGCTGCTTTTCCGTTTGTATAATCTTTTCCTTCGAATCTTTTTCCTTGTTTTACTTTTTCTACTATATCTTTAATTTCTTCTAAAGATTCATCTAATATATCAATTCTTACTGAATCTGTTTTTATAGTATCATATTCTATGGATGTTATTTTACTATTGTAAATTGTAGTTAAGGTACAAGTGTTATCAGGAACTATTCTAAATGAATAGCCAAGTTCATCTTTTAAATAGTATTCATGATTTTGTGCGCATAGTCTAGGACATCCTTCATAGCATTTATTACTCTTTCCTAGATAGCAATAGTTATTTGTCATTACAGGTATCTTTCCATAGACAATTAATTCGGTTTTCATATCATGACCATTATATAAATCATTATTTTCAAAAGAAGAAGTCTCTGGCGAATAAGTTATTTCATCTAAAGATAGTTCTTTTAAATAATCAGTTGTATAGTTATTAAATATATTTAAAGTAAAGTTACCAATTAGTCTTAAGTTATACTTTTTCAAGAAATTTACTTGCGAAATATTTGATACTACAAATCCTTTTATAGAATAGAAAGGTACAACTTTATCAAGTAATTCTTCGAGTTTTATATTTAATGGAGTATCCTTAAGTACTGATGGCATATAGATATATACATCATATTTTACTGATAAATTTTTAATAGTATCATTATATTTTTTATCCATAAAAAACCTAAGAGGAATATAAAGCCTATCTATCGAATCTATTTCTAAGTAGTTAATATTTTGATTTATTATATTAAGAAGAAGAGAAATCTTCTTTTTTTCATGTGCTTTTTCAAATTTTTTAAATTGAATATTATTTTTAAAATCCAAATCAAAAGTATATTTATTCATCATATTTTGTCTAAAGTTATCTATTAAAGTCCTTCTTAGATCATTTAATCTTGATTTAGGAATAAATATATTATCGTCCATATCAATACTAATATTTTCAAAATAGAATTCAGTATTACCAGTTTTATTTAAAGAATCTATTATCGCTTCTTTGCTAATAGGTGAACTTTTTGCTTCTTCTGGAATAACATTAGATATGTATTCATAGTTTAAATCTTTATAAAAAGTTGTATTAGATGTAACCTTAGCTATAATCTCTTTACCTAAATGTACTTCTAAAGAAATATCAAGTGGAACTTGTTTTATATTAGAATCTTCTTTAAAAGTAGGCTCAACTTTTTTATTAAGATAAGCACTTTCAAGTTTATATACTTTAAAACCTTTTTTTACATTTGGACCTTTCATTCTACCAAGAGTTACAGTATCTCCTTTTGCTCCAAATGGAATATTAGAACCTTTTTTCATAAGTTCTGATATTTGATAGATATCATCTCCAATAGAAAGTTTATCTCCAATATATGCATTTGCATCAAGAGTAATTTCTATATGACCTTTAGAATCGTTTGTAGAAAGAATCTCTCCTAAATAGATTCCTTGATTATTTGACTTTACTGGGTATATTAAGTCTCTATTTTCTTCTTTAAGTAAGTGACCTGAACTAAATTTACCACGATTAAATACTTGTTCTAATTCTTCTTTATCAGTAAGATTTGTATCAGGATTTATTTTTTTAAGTTCTTCTTCTATTAACTTTTTAAGTTCTGGAATACTTTTTTCAATATTATTTTCTACTAAGTCGATATATTTTCTATAAATTCTTGTAATAGTAGAAACATAAATAGGACTTTTTAGTCTTCCTTCAAGTTTTAATGAATCAACTCTGCATTCCTTAATAAGTTCAGGAAGTAAATTTATAGTAAATAAATCTCTTGGACTTAATAAAAATCCTTTATCTAAAGACTTATTAGTAGTTTTATCTATTAATTCATAACGTTTTCTACAAGGTTGGGCACATAGACCACGATTTCCAGATCTACCACCAATCATTGAAGAAAGTAGACATTGACCTGAATAAGAAATACATAGTGCACCATGTCCAAATACTTCTAGCTCAACATCTAAATTGTCTTTAATATATTTTATTTCATCTATAGTTAGCTCTCTTGCAAGAACAACTCTAGCATATCCTTGTTCTTTTAATAGTTTTGCACCTTCTAAGTTATGAATTGTCATTTGAGTGCTAGCATGAAGAGGAATTTCAGGATAGTTTTCTCTTAAATATTTTGCAAGACCAAGATCTTGAATAATAATTGCATCTACACCGTAGTTATATGCTTTAACAGCAAGCTTTGCTGCTTCAGAAAATTCCTCGTTTTTAATTAAAATATTTAAAGTAAGATTTACTTTAACATTTCTAGATTTTGCATATTCAATTGCTTTCTTTAAATTTTCATCATCGAAGTTTGCAGCCCTGGCTCTGGCATTAAAAAGGTTAGCGCCTAGATAGACTGCATCAGCTCCATTTTGTACTGCAGCTCTTAAACATTCAATATCTCCAACAGGAGATAATAATTCAATTTTCTTCATAATAATCCTTTTTAAAATAAGTGTTCTTTGATATTATACAATAGATTTACATAAAAATCTACTTAATATAATTACCTAATTGCATAAAATTTAGTTATAGTATACAATGATTGTATATTAAAAGTGGAGAGCGATGATTATGAAATTTAATTTTTTAAAATTTGCGGAAACTAGTGAAGAAGAAAAAAGAAGAAGTAGAATGTTTAATAGGTTATTTTGGGTTATTTTTCTATCAATAGTTCTTTATATTGTTATATTTGAAAAAGATGGTCTAAATGAATATGCTCAAAGAATAAATCCTGTTCTTTCAAATGAATTATTTGCTCAAGAAGAAACTATAGATGATGAAGCAGATGATATTGCTCCAACAAAATCTAATAATCCAAGAATGGTAGAAGCTGTTGATGTAAATAAAGACTATTCTACATTACTTAAAACATATTTTTTAAGAGTAGGAGATGTTTATTCATCTGTAGCTTATGAATATGATAAGAGTACTTCTAAAATAACAAACTTTGATGAAGCAACAAAATTTGTTTCAGAAGACATCAAAAAAGACATAGTAGAAAAGAGTCCTTTTATTAAAGAAGTAAATGGCAAACAATATATCGAAACAAATGTTAAAAGTAAATGGGGTAAAAATGTAAGAACAAAAAATATTGTAGATACAGAAACTACACTATCTTGTACAATAGTAGTAGATGTTTATGAAGGAAATACATTAGTTAATAAAAATGTAGAAATTCCATTTGAATTAGAGAAACAAGCAGATGGCTCTTACAGAGTTACAAAGTACGAATATGTTTTTAAATAGAGGATGATTAATATGAGAGATTTTATAAAGACATTTATTGGGCTTTTATTAATAGTTGTAATTATATATGCTGTATTCTATATTCTTAATATTGATACCTTAAGAGAAAAAGAAACTACACAAGAAGAAATTATTGTTGAAAAAGAATCACCATATGTAAATAAAACTGTAGTAGAAGAACCTAAAAAAGAAGAAGTAAAAAATGAAGTTAAAGAGGAGCCAAAGAAAGAAGAACCTAAAAATGAGGTTACTAATAAGGCAGAAGAAAAAAGTGATCTTGATAAACTTCAATCAATTATAAATAGTAAAAAGAGTGCAATAGAAAGCACTCCAAAACCTGAAAATAAAGTAGAAAATAAGGTTGAAAATAAACCTGCAAGTAATAATACTACTAATACTCAAAGTAAAAAAATGATACCTGGAAGTTCAATTATCACTCCAGATATAAAAACTATGGATATTAAAAAATAAATGAGGTACTTATGAAAAAAGTTTGGACCCATAAAAAGTGGGTAGTATTTGGTATATGTATTTTTATCTTAACGGTAATGATAAAAAGTGTTCTTAAAAATGACATTTTGAAGATGGATATTGTAGGATATAATTTTATATCAACACATTTTATAGATGATAAAATAACACCAATAATAAAGGTAATAACAAATATAGGTGGGGCAGTAGGGGTAATTATATCTCTAGTCCTAGTTGGGTATTTTACTGATAACAAAAAACTTATCAAGTATTTCTTGATTAATTTATGTATTGTAATTGCATTAAATTTTGTAATTAAAAACGTAATTGATAGACCAAGGCCTGTTGATAATAGATTAGTATCAGCATCTGGATTCAGTTTTCCATCAGCTCATTCAATGACGGCTGTGGCATACTATGGTTTCTATGTGTTTTTGATTAATAGATCTAATAAATCAAAAAAGGTTAAGATATTAGCAATTACATTAATAGCACTTTTAATTGCTATGATAGGAATAAGTAGAATTTATCTTGGTGTTCATTATACGTCGGATGTTCTGGCGGGATTTAGCTGTGGTATAGCGTATATAATAGTGTACACCGCGATAGTAGATGACTATATGGAAGAAGAAAAATTAATAAATAAAAGAAAAGAAAACAAGGTTTAAAACCTTGTTTTTTTGTTATGTAAAAAACACAAAAAATTTACAAAGATTTTATTGACAATTGAATAGTTATTCAATTATAATTATATTAAGAATAGTTGAATAGGTATTCAACTATAAATAGGGGTAAAATTATGAAAAAAAATGAAAATGTTTGTGATTGTAATCCAATTAATGAAAAAATTGTAAAAGATACAATTAAAAGATTACCTGAAGAAGAGCTTTTTATAAACTTAGCAAATTTTTATAAACTTTTAGGAGATGTTACTAGAGCAAAAATCTTATTTGCAATTGATACAAATGAAATGTGTGTAAATGATATTTCAAATGTTGTACAAATGTCTAAATCTAGTGTTTCACATCAATTAAGTGACTTAAAAAGAGCTGGTATTGTTAAAAGTAGAAAAGATGGTAAAGAAGTATATTATTCATTAGATGATGATCACGTAAAAGATTTATTTGAACTAGGAATTGAACATATAGACCACAAAAGAAATGAGCGTTAGGAGGAAAAAACAATGAAGAAAAATTATTCAATTAAAGGAATCGATTGTGCAAATTGTGCAAGAGAATTAGAAGAAGAAATTAATAAAATTGAAGGTGTTCAAGCTACAATTAATTTTATGACAGAAAAACTAATTGTTGAAATTGAAGATGATAAATTTAATGAATTATTTGAAGAGGTTAAGAAAGTCATCAAAGATGATGAACCAGAATGTACTGTTGAAGAGGTTTAATTATATGTCAAAAAAATTAAAGAAGATAATAATAGCAGGATTAATATATTTAATTGCTGTATTTGTAAAGTTTGAAAATGAAATTATAAATACTCTACTTTTCTTATTAAGCTATTTAATAGTTGGATTTGAAATTGTTAAAAAAGCTTTTAAAAACATTAAAAAAGGTAAAGTATTTGATGAAAACTTTTTAATGACTGTTGCAACTATTGGAGCTATAGCTATAGGTGAATATCCTGAAGCTGTTGCTGTTATGCTTTTTTATCAAATAGGAGAACTATTCCAAAGTTATGCAGTTGATAAATCAAGAAGAACTATAGCTTCTCTTATGGATATTAGACCTGATTTCGCTAATTTAAAAAATGGCTCCGAAATAGAAAAAGTAGATCCAGATAAAGTTAAAATTGGAGATATCATAGTAGTTAAACCTGGTGAAAAGATTCCACTAGATGGTATTGTAGTAGATGGTGATACTATGATAGATACTTCAATGTTAACTGGTGAGTCAGTACCAAGAAGAGCTGAAGTAAATAGTGAGGTAATAAGCGGTTGTATAAACCAAACAGGAGCAATTGAAGTAAAAGTTACTAAAGAATATTCAGATTCAACTGTATCTAAGATATTAGATTTAGTTGAAAATGCAAGTAATAGAAAAGCAAAGGCTGAAAATTTTATTTCAAAATTTGCTAAAGTTTATACACCTACAGTAGTTTGCATTGCTTTAGCTTTAGCAATTCTTCCTCCACTTATTTTACATCAAGAATTTTCAATTTGGGTATATAGAGCATTATCATTTTTAGTTGTTTCATGTCCATGTGCTTTAGTTATTTCTATACCACTTAGTTTCTTTGGAGGAATTGGTGGAGCATCAAAGATGGGTGTTTTAATAAAAGGAAGTAACTATATAGAGTCACTTTCAAAAGTTGACGTTGTTGTATTTGATAAGACAGGAACATTAACAGAAGGTGTATTTGATGTTCAAAAAGTAAAGCCAGAAAATGGAATTACTGCTGATGAATTAATAGAAATTGCAGCTTTAGCAGAAAGTATGAGTAACCACCCTATAGCAAGTTCTATCTTAAGAAAATACGAAAAAGAACTAGATAATTTAAGAGTTGATGATTACGAAGAAATAACAGGTAAAGGAATCAAAGCTAAAGTTGATGGCAAAGAAGTTCTAATAGGTAATACAAAATTAATGAATGATAATGGTATTACTTTTGAAAAATCAAATGATGTTGGTACGGTTCTATATGTAGCAATTGATAATGTTTATTCAGGACATATTTTAATAAGTGACAAGATAAAAGAAGATTCTAAACGTGCAGTAGAATACTTGAAAAAATCAGGTGTAAATCAGATAGTAATGCTTACTGGTGATAGAAAAGAAGTTGGCGAGCATGTTTCAAATATTTTAAATATTGATAAATACTTTGCAGAATTACTTCCTAATGATAAAGTTGATAGATTAGAAGAACTTCTTAAAAATAGAGATGAAAATAAAACTGTTATCGCAGCAGGTGATGGAATGAATGATGCACCAATTCTTGCTATGGCAGATGTTGGAGTTGCAATGGGAGGACTTGGATCAGATGCTGCAATTGAAGCAGCAGATGTTGTTATTATGACTGATGAGCCATCAAAGATTGTAAGTGCTATTAAACTAGCTAACAAAACTATGAGAATTGTAAAAGAAAATATTGCATTTGCAATTATAGTAAAAGTATTAATTTTAATACTTTGTGCTATAGGAATTGGAACAATGTGGGAAGCAGTTTTTGCAGATGTTGGTGTATCAATAATAGCTATTTTAAATGCGATGAGAGTCCTTCATATAAGAGAAAAATAGATTTACGAATTATGTAAACTGAAATACATGAAAAACGAAGAAAAAACGAGATTGAGTGAGATAATAAAAGAATAGATATAGTATTTAGATAGTACTATTTTATCTATTCTTTTTTAGTTTTAAGTTTATTAAATTAATGTTTGATAATTTGGAATTTAATTGGTATAATAATTGTGTTGGTGCATTATTCTAGTGTACTTAGACTATACCGAGGGTGGGGCTAAAAATCCACTAAAAAATATTCACCGTTAGAAGTTTCTTAGAGTTTGCGCATTACGCCCAGTTTTGTGTATTCCTAAGGAGTAAAGTGAGTGGGATAGTATGTAATGGCATATGTGTGATTCCTGCTTGCGCTGAGACTTAAGTACAAACCTTAAGTAAAATTCTATGGAAATGTATAATCATAATATTTATTTCATAGTGTGAATTATTTGTCTTGAGTGATAGAGTTGGGATTAATTAATTGTAATTATGCTAAAGGGGCCACTTTGGTATATAATTATTCGATTATGAAATCTCTGTTGCAAAAAGGACTAGGGTAGTAAATGAGTACTTAAAGAAAATTTCTAGAGTGTATGCCTAAGTGATAGGCATGGAAACTTGAGGATTAAGGTACGGATTTAAGTGGCGATCTAGCGCCTTAAATTACAGAAATAGGAACATTCCTTAAATGGAAACAGTTAATCAGTAATGATTAATGGAATGTTGAGAAATTCTGCTAGACCTAAACCGTAAAATTTACTCAAGTTTTTACCAATTTATTTTTTTTATATAAAGGATTAAGAATGAAAAAAGATTTAGACAATAATTTAAAAGACAAAAAGACTAAAACTGAGAAAAAGAATAATTGGATATATATCGTTTTAGTAATGACATTTGTTCTTTCTATATTATTTTCATTTATTTCGAACGAAGCTATTACTAATTTAGATATAGTTCCAAGTTTAATTATTCTAGTAGTTGTCGTGTTTGTTGGAATCATGTTTGACTTGATTGGTATTGCTGTTACCGTAGGTAACGAGGAAGACTTCCATGCTCAAGCTAGTAAGAAGATAAAAGGTTCTAAGACAGCTATAAAATTAATAAGAAACTCAGCAAAGGTATCAAACTTCTGTGCCGACGTTATAGGAGATATATGCGGTGTATTAAGTGGTGGTATCGGAGCTGTAATCGCCTTAAAGCTAATTAATAAATATGGATTAGGTACTAATGTTCAAGTAATAATTGCAGCATTAATCTCATCTGTAACAGTTGGTGGTAAGGCGATAACAAAAGAAATTGCAAAGAAAAAGTCTACTAAGATAATTGGTGGCATTTGTAAGATTATTAGTGTTTTTGAAAAAGATTAGTTTTTAAGGCTCCAACGTTTAATGTTGGAGCTTTTTATTTTATACTTTAAAAAATGCATATAATTTGATATAATAACCGAGAAAGAAAAAGGGGAAAAATATGCTTGGTCATAAAATGAAAACTTATGCTTTTGTTGGACCTTCAGGTACTGGTAAAAGCTATAGAGCTCAAATGGTAGCTCAAAGTAGAAATATTAAGTTCATAATAGATGATGGATTACTAATTTCAGAGAATCAAGTTGTTGCTGGACAATCTGCAAAGAAAGCTCCAACTAAAGTTGAGACAGTAAGAAATGCGTTATTCTTAGATGAAGCAAAGAAAAAAGAAGTCCAAAAAGCAATTAAGAAATATAAACCAGATAGTATTTTGATATTAGGTACATCTGATAAAATGGTTTCTGAGATAGCAAGCAATCTTGGATTTGAAAAAATTAGCGAAACAATATATATTGAAGACGTAGCTACTGAAGATGAAATGGCTACAGCAAGAAATATTAGAAAGACTCAAGGAAAGCACGTTATTCCAGTTCCGACATTTGAAATAAAAAAACAATTCTCTGGATACTTATTAGATCCACTTCAAATTTTCAAATCAACTGGAAAAGGAAATGCTCCTTATATTGATGAAAAATCTATTGTAAGACCTACATTTAGTTATTTAGGTAATTTTACAATTTCAGATACAGTATTTAAACAAATAGTAACTTATATTGCAAAAAAGAATAAAAATGTTTATAGTGTTCCTAGAATTACAATTTATAAGCACAAAGGTTATAATGATGGAATTTTTATGGCAATAGATATAATCATAAACTATGGCGTTAATGCTATGGAAGCTGCAAATAAGTTTAAATCACAAGTTAAAAAGGAAATAGAAAACTTAACAGCAATGAATGTTTTAAAAATAGATATTGTTGTTAAAGGTGTAAATTTTAAAGAAGAAAAGAAGTAAAGGAGATTAAAACAATGGCTTTTGTTGTTGCAATTGATGGACCAGCAGGATCTGGTAAAGGAACTTTAGCTAAACTAATTTCAGAAAAATATGGTTTAGTAAATGTAGATACTGGAGCTATGTATAGATGTTTGACTCTATACTTAGTTAGAAAAGGTATTACAGTTGAAGAAGTTGATAAGGTTGAAGCTGAATTACCTAATATCAACATTAGAATTGAAAGAAGAGATGGAGAGCAATATTTTTATCTAAATGATGAAGATGTATCAAAAGAGATTAGAACAACAAAGGTTAATGAAAATGTTGCTAAATTTGCTCAACTTAAATGTGTAAGAGATATGGTTACACCAATGCAAAGAGAAATGGGAAAAACTCAAGATGTTATTATGGAAGGAAGAGACATAACAACAGTAGTATTCCCAAATGCAGATGTAAAAATATACTTAGATTGCTCAGAAGAAGAAAGAGCAAATAGAAGATATAAACAAAACTTAGAAAAAGGAATAGAGTGTACTTATGAAGAAGTACTAAAAAGTATTCAAGAAAGAAATAGATTAGAAACTGAAAGAGAAATTGCTCCACTTACAAAAGCTGAGGATGCAATTGTAATTGATTCTACAAATCTTTCTATTCCTGAAGTTGCAGAAGCAGCTTATAAAATAATAGATGCAAAAAAAGAAGAATTAAAATAGGAGACTTAAATGAAAAAAATATTTGGCGGAATAAAATTTGTATTTGATGGCTTCTGTAGATTTATAGTAAGAACTGCCTTATGGTTATATTGTCTTTTAATTTATAGATATAAAGCTATAGGAACGGAAAATATTCCTAAAGATGGAGCTGTTATAATTTGTGGAAATCATAGAACTTTTTTAGATGCGCCGCTTTTAGTAATTAGTAATAAAAGATTCATTCATTTTATGGCAAAGGATGAACTAAAAAAGAATCCATTAGTTAGATTTGTTGCATACTTATTCCAAGTAGTTTATGTTAAAAGAAATGAAAAGGACGTAGGTGCTTTAAAACAATCTCTAAAGAGATTAAAAAATGGTGAAGTATTAGGAATCTTCCCAGAAGGAACAAGACATGGTTTTGACAAAGGTGAAGGCAAAATAAAAGGCGGAGCTGCTTACCTTGCTATTAAAACTAATGCTACTATAGTACCTGTTGGTATATACGGAGGCGAAAGACCATTTAAGAGAATTTATGTTCATTATGGAGAGCCTGTAAACTATAAAGAAATGTATAAAGATGAAGACGAAAAAGTGATTACTGAAAAGGCTAATGAAGACTTAAAAAATCGTATCCTTGAATTGACAAAGGAAAACTAATATTGTATAATATACTGGTTAAAATTTGCGGATTTTAACCAGTTTTTGCGTTTATAGGAACCTAAAAGAAGGTTCTATATTATAGAAAAGAAAAAAGAGGGATAAAATGTATAACGAAAAAATTAGAAACGTTGCAATTATAGCCCATGTTGATCATGGTAAAACTACTTTAGTAGATGCAATGTTAAGACAAAGTGGAATTTTTAGAGAGAATGAGCAAGTTCAAGAAAGAGTAATGGACTCAAATGATCTTGAAAAAGAAAGAGGTATTACTATACTTTCAAAGAATACAGCAGTTCATTTTAAAGATACTAAAATCAATATAGTTGATACTCCTGGCCATGCTGACTTTGGTGGAGAAGTTGAAAGAGTTTTAAAAATGGTTGATGGTGTTGTATTATTAGTTGATGCTTTTGAAGGTGCTATGCCTCAAACAAGAGAAGTATTAAAGAAATCATTAGCTCTAAATTTAAAACCAATAGTTGTTATTAATAAAATTGATAGACCAGGTGCAAGACCACTTCAAGTTGTTGATGAAGTATTAGAATTATTCATCGAACTTGGCGCAAATGATGATCAAATTGATTTTCCTGTTATTTATGCATCAGGAAAACAAGGAACAGCATCACTTACTCCTGATAAACAAGATGAAAATCTTCAATGTCTATTTGAAACAATTATCAATACTATTGAACCACCTAAATGCGAAATGGATGGACCAATGCAAATGCTTGTATCAAACATTGATTATGATGATTATACAGGAAGAATGAGTATTGGTAGAGTTGAAAGAGGTCATATTGATTTAAATATGCCAGTTGTTATTTGTAAAAGCGATGACAAAACAGTTAATGCTAGAGTAACAAAACTATTTACTTATGATGGACTAAAGAAAATAGAAGTTGAAAGAGCAGAAGCTGGAGATATAGTTTGCTTGTCTGGTGTTACAGATATAAATATTGGTGATACAATCTGTGATATTAACAATCCTGAAAAAATTCCATTTGTTAATATTGATGAACCAACAGTATCTATGACATTTAGTGTAAACAATGGACCTTTCGCTGGTCGTGAAGGACAATTTGTTACATCTAGACATATTAGAGATAGATTATTCAAAGAATTAGATAGAAACGTTTCATTAAGAGTAAAAGAAACAGAAACTCCTGATTCATTTGAAGTATCAGGTAGAGGTGAATTACACCTTTCAATTTTAATTGAAACAATGAGACGTGAAGGATTTGAATTATTAGTATCTAGACCTAAAGTTATTTTAAAAGAAATCGATGGTGTAATTAATGAACCAATTGAAAGATTAGTAGTTAATGTACCAGATGATTGCGTAGGAAACGTAATTGAAAAATTAGGTAGAAGAAAAGCAGAAATGCTTAATATGGAACCTGCTGAAGCTGGACATACTAAGATTGAATTTAAGATTCCTGCAAGAGGAATTATAGGATATAGAACAGAATTCTTAACTGATACAAAAGGTGAAGGAACAATGAATCATACATTTGATGAGTATGAACCATACAAAGGTGATATTCAATCAAGAACAAGAGGAACAATAGTTGCTTTTGAACCTGGTAAATCTATTACTTATGGTTTATATAATGCTCAAGATAAAGGTGATTTATTCATAGGACCTGGCGTAGAAGTTTATGAAGGTATGATAGTTGGATTAAATTCAAGACCTGAAGATTTAGCTATTAACGTATGTAAAGAAAAACACTTAACAAATACTAGAGCATCAGGATCTGATGAGGCACTTAGATTAGTACCTCCAATTCAAATGTCTTTAGAAGCTGCAATTGAGTTTATTCAAGATGATGAATTAGTAGAAGTTACTCCAAAGAATATTAGACTAAGAAAGAAAATACTAAATAATAAAGACAGAGAAAGAGCAGCTAGATCAAAAATGTAAAAAAATAACCCCCTTTATAAACAAGGGGGCTTTATTTTATTAAAAAAGAAGAGGTTTAAAGATGATAAACTTTAATAATGAAGAATTAGAAAAAGTAAAAAAAGATGCTTTAGAAAGACACATCCCAATAATCATGGATGATTCTTTAGAAAAGATAGTAGAACTTATTAAAGAAGAAAAGCCAAAAAGAATATTGGAGATTGGTACTGCAGTTGGATACTCTGCTTCTTGCTTTGCTCTTTCATATAAAGATACTATAGTTGATACTATAGAACTAGATGAAGAAAGATATAATGAAGCAAAAGAGAACATTAAAAAAATCGGAGTAGAAACTAGAGTAAATCTAATGCTTGGTAACGCTGTAGAGATTTTACCTACAATTAACAATACTTATGATATGATCTTTATTGATGCCAATAAAGGAAAATACCCAATATTCTTAGAAGAGGGAATTAGACTTTCAAACAATAATGCACTTATAATAGCAGATAACATACTTTATAAAGGATATGTCTTAAGCGATTACAATCTTCATAAACAAAGAACAGCAGTAAGACATTTAAGAGAGTATATTAAAGAGTCAGAAACTAACGAACACTTAAAAACAGAGATACTTGAAATCGGTGATGGATTAGCAATTTCAAGGGTTACAAAGTAATTTAACAATTGTGTCCAATATGTGAATTTTAAGTCCTTAAAATTGACTAAAAGGTTGGATTATAATAAAATAATCATGACATTTTAAAACATAAATCATGTAGAAAGAAGGAAATTTATGAAAATTGATAACGAAGAAGTTTATGTAATGGCAATTATTATGGCAGCTGGTAAAGGCACAAGAATGAAAACTAATAAAGCTAAATGTGTTCACAAAATAATGGATAAAGAATTAGTTAGAAGAGTTTATGACTTAACTCAAAAATGTGGTATAGATGACGTTGTAACAGTTGTAGGCCACAAGAGAGAACAAGTAATGAAAGTTCTTGGAGATGATAAAAAATATGCAATTCAAGAAGAATTATTAGGTACTGGTCATGCTGTTATGCAAGCTAAAGAATTCTTAGAAGGAAAACAAGGAAAAGTTGTTGTTTTAAATGGTGATGTTCCAATTATTAGAAAAGAAACATTAGATACTTTAATAGAAAAAAGTGTTACTAATAAAGAATATGCTACATTATTAACAGCTATTTATGAAAATCCAAAAGGATATGGTAGAATCGTTCGTGATGAAGGTGGAAACATTCAAAAAATCGTTGAAGAAAAAGATACTGATCCATATCAAAAAGAGATTAAAGAAATCAATGCTGGTGTCTATTGCTTTGATATAGAAGAATTATTAAAAGCATTAGATAAGATTAAACCAAATAATGCTCAATCAGAATACTACTTAACAGATGTTATCAAGATAATGAATGATAAAGGTTTAAAAACAGGTGCTGTTATTGTTGAAGATAACACAGAAATACTTGGTGTAAATGATAGAATGCAACTTGAGCTCCTAACACAAGTATTAAAAGAAAGAATCAATAGAGAACATATGGCAAACGGTGTAACAATCGAAGATGCAAAATCTACATATATTTATGATGATGTAGTTATAGGTAGAGATACTGTTATTCATCCAAATTCAATTATCAAAAGTGGTGTTGTAATTGGTGAAGATTGTGAAATCGGACCAAATGCTTATATTAGAGAAAATTGTAAACTAGCAGACAGAGTTAAAATTGGAAACTTTGTTGAAATTAAAAATACACAAGTTGGAGAAGGAACAAAAATACCACACTTAATCTACATGGGTGATACTGTAATTGGTAAAAACGGAAATGTAGGATGTGGTACTATTACATGTAATTATGATGGAGTAAATAAAAATAAAACTGTAATAGGAGATAATGCATTTATAGGTTCTAATGTTAACTTAGTAGCTCCAGTTACACTTGGAGATAATGTTTTAATTGCGGCAGGATCTACAATTACTGATGATGTTCCATCTGATAATATGGGTATTGCTCGTGAGAGACAAACAAATAAGATTAGAAAGAAAAAATAATAAAAGACAAAAAAATAAAGCCTTATGGCTTTATTTTTTTATTTATTTTCTTCGATATTTGTTTCTTTCATAATATAAATTGGTCTTTTCTTAACTTCTAAGTATGTTTTTGCTAAGTATTGTCCAAGTACTCCAAGTGAGAATAATTGGATACCACTAACCATGAATATAATACATACAAGTGAAGGCCATCCACTTGTAGGATCTCCCATAACCATAGTTTTAATTATGATAATTATAATTAGTAAGAATGATATTAAACAGAATAATAATCCTAAAACTGATGCAATAATAAGTGGTGCTGTTGAAAATGCTGTTATACCTTCTAAAGCATATCCAAATAGTTTCCAGAAAGACCATTTTGTTTTACCAGCAACTCTTTCTTTGTTTTCATATTCTAACCATTTAACATCGAATCCAACGAATCCAAAGAATCCTTTTGAATATCTATTATATTCATTAAGTGATAAAAGTGCATTTCTAAATGCTCTGTTAAATAGAGCATAATCTCTAGCACCATCTACCATCTCAAATGGTGTCATTTTATTTATTATTTTATAGAATAATTTAGAGAAGAATGATCTTACGATTGGCTCACCTTTTCTTGTTGCTCTTCTTGTACCTATTGCATCGCGACCTTCTTCTTTAATTAAATTATACATTTCAAGTAATAGTTCTGGTGGATCTTGAAGGTCTGCATCCATGTATGAAAAATATGTTCCAGAAGCATGTTCAAGACCAGCAAACATAGCAGCTTCTTTTCCAAAATTTCTAGAAAATGAAATGTATTTTACTCTATAGTCTTTAGATGCTAAATCTTTAATTATATTCAAAGTTCCATCATAAGAACCATCATTAACCATAATAAATTCAAAATCTACATCTTTTGGAAATTTACTTACTTGATTTATTAATTCTTTATAAAAAATTGGTAATGCTTTTTCTTCATTATAGCATGATACAATTATTGAAATTTTATCCATTTAAATACCTCTTTTTATTTAAAAATCTAGTGTTATTATAACATAAATGTTGTTCAATAACAATATTTTTAATAATACGCTATTTTGTGTGCATAGTACTTGAAATTTTAAATGCTATGTAATATAATCGTAATGAAAATGTAACATTATTTGAAAGGAGATCTTAAAGTGTTTGGCCAAGATATTGGTATAGACCTAGGAACAGCTACAGTAATTGCATATGTAAAAGGAAAAGGCATAGTTTTAAGAGAACCTTCTGTAGTTGCACTTAATAATGTTACTAATGAGGTTCTTGCAGTTGGACATGAAGCTAGAAGGATGCTTGGTAGAACACCAGGTAATATAGTTGCTATAAGACCTCTAAAAGAAGGTGTTATATCAGACTATACTGTAACAGAGAAAATGCTTAAACATTATATGACTAAGATTTGTGGTAGATTTATATTTGCCCCAAGACTTATGATATGTATTCCTTCTCAAGTTACAGAGGTTGAAAAGAAAGCGGTTATAGATGCTGCTTCAAATGCAGGAGCTAGAAAAGTATTTTTAATAGAAGAACCTATTGCTGCTGCTATTGGAGCAGGTATTGATATATCAAAACCATGTGGAAATATGATTGTTGATATCGGTGGTGGAACTACTGATATAGCAGTTATTTCACTTGGTGGATCTGTTATTAGTACTTCACTTAAAGTTGCTGGTGATAAATTTGATGAGTATATAACAAAATATATTAAGAAACATTACAACATGGCAATTGGTGAAAGAACAGCAGAAGAGTTAAAAATGAATATAGGATGTGTATATCCAAAGATTCAAGATATGGAAATGGATGTTAGAGGAATAGACTTAATCACAGGTCTTCCAAAAACTTTAACAATATACTCTAGTGAAATGATGGAAGCACTAGAAGAACCAGCATCTATGATAGTAGACGCAGTTCACTCAGTACTAGAGAAAACTCCTCCAGAACTTGCAGCAGATATTTCTGATAAAGGAATATACATGACAGGTGGAGGAAGCTTACTTGATGGTCTAGATAGACTTCTACAAGAAAAGCTTGGAATAAATGTTATGATTGCAGAAGATGCAGTGTCTTGTGTTGCTAAAGGTACAGGAAAAGCTTTAGACAACTTAGACAAAATTGGAAAAAGCTATTAATAAAAATTCTAAATTTTTATTTATATAAAAGATTCTCCATTACTTGGTAACCCATAGCAAAAGCTATGGGTTTTCCTTTTGAAAAGTGTTGAAATACTATGGATTTTAAAGTATAATTATTTATGTAAATTAAAAAGAAAGAGATTAAAAATGAAAGTTGCTTTTTATACATTAGGTTGTAAAGTAAATCAATATGAGACAAATGGTATGATTCAAAAGTTCGAAGAAGCCGGATTTGAAGTTGTACCTTTTAATAAAAAGTCAGATGTATACATCATTAACACTTGTACAGTAACAAGTATTTCTGATAGAAAATCTAGACAAATGCTAAGAAGAGCAAAAGAATTAAATCCAGATGGAATTGTAGTTGCATGTGGATGTTATGTTCAAGTTGCCAAAGATGTTGTAGATGGAATTGAAGAAATAGACTTATCTATTGGAACAAATGAGAAGAAGGATATTGTTAAAATTGTAGAAGACTTTATTAATGACAAGAAAAAGCCAAGTACAATTGATGATGTATTTCATAATGAAGACTACCAAGAATTTGGAAATATTATTTTTACTGAAAAAGTAAGAGCAGTAATTAAAGTGCAGGATGGATGTGATAGATTCTGTTCATATTGTATTATTCCATATGCTAGAGGTAGAGTAAGAAGTAGAGATAAGGATAATGTAATATCTGAAATAAAACAAATAGTAAAAGAAAATGGAATTAAAGAAGTAATTATTACAGGCATACATGTTGCTTCTTATGGAAAAGACTTTAAGAATGGATATGGATTAATTGATCTATTAGAAGAAATAAATGAAATAGATGGATTAGAAAGAATAAGACTAGGTAGTATAGAACCACTTATAATTTCAGAAGAATTTATGGAAAGATTATCTAAACTTAAAAAGTATTGTCATCATTTCCATTTATCACTTCAAAGTGCATGTAACACTGTTTTAGAAAGAATGAATAGAAGATATACTATTGAAGAATTCATGGAAATAACAGATAGAATTAGAAGATACTATGATGATGCAATTTTAACTACTGATGTAATAGTTGGCTTTCCTGGTGAAACTGATGAAGAGTTTGAAACAACAGTAGAGAATTTAAATAAAATCAAATTCTATAAAATGCATATTTTTAAGTATTCACAAAGAAATGGTACAAAAGCAGCTGTTATGGAAAATCAAGTTTCTCCAGAAATAAAAGAAAAGAGAAGTAAAATTTTGATTGATATGTCTGATAAGTTTGAAAAAGAATATCAAAAATTATATATAGGAAAGACAGTAGATGTTTTATTTGAAGAAATGGAAGATGGATTCTTAAAAGGTCATACTGCAAACTATATGATGGTTAAATCTAAAGGCAAAGAAGATTATATAAATAGTATTAAAAAAGTTAAAATCTCAGGAACAGAAAATGCAATTATGGAAGGTGAAATTATTTAGACAATTTGACAATCAATTATTAATTGTTACAATGTGTAATAATTAAGTAACGAAAACTTAATATATTTTTTGGCTCTATATATTGATTTTAATATGATTATAAGATATAAATAAATTAACAAAAATATTAGTTGAATACCAAGGAGGAACTTCCATGAAAGAATATAATTTAAAAGAAGAGAGTACACAATTAACTAATGTTGGCTTTTGGCAAAAATTCAAAGGATTTATGTTCCAAGAGATTGATCTAAATAAGCCAATAGTTCTTGAGTTAACTCCAAAGGAAGAAAAAGTATTTTCTGAAGTACATAGCTTCTTATTCCAAGAATTAAAATTCCCAGAATTACATGAATTTTTATTCCAAGAAATTAATTTCTTTGGTAAGAAAGCATAATAATTAGAATATAATTTTATTGATATATAGCACTGTGACGACAGTGCTATTTTTTATTGTTTTTATTAGACTATAAGACAAATAAATCTATAAAATAACACTTGAAATTATGAGTTAATTGGTATAGAATTATATTGGCCTTGAATAGGGCTTACATTAAAATATAGAGATTATAAATTTCATATATATGAGATTTATAAGAATTGGAGGAAAAATTTATGGCAGTTAGAGTTGCAATTAACGGATTTGGACGTATAGGACGTCTAGCATTTAGACAAATGTTTGGAGCAGAGGGATATGAAATCGTAGCAATAAACGATTTAACAAGCCCAGAAATGCTTGCTCATTTGTTAAAATATGATTCAGCACAAAGAAGATATGATAAGGCTGATACTGTAGTAGCAGGAGAGAACTCAATCACAGTTGATGGAAAAACAATTAGAATTTATGCTGAGAAAGATGCAGTAAATCTTCCTTGGAAAGATTTAGATGTTGATGTTGTATTAGAATGTACAGGTTTCTATACATCAAAAGAAAAAGCTTCAGCTCACATTGAAGCAGGAGCAAAGAAAGTTGTTATATCTGCACCAGCTGGTAAAGATCTACCAACAATCGTGTATGGTGTTAATGAAAATACATTAACAAAAGAAGATACAGTTATATCTGCAGCTTCATGTACAACAAACTGCTTAGCACCAATGGCTAAAGCATTAAATGACTTTGCACCAATTCAATCAGGAATTATGACAACAGTTCATGCTTATACAGGTGACCAAATGGTACTTGATGGACCACACAGAAAAGGTGATTTAAGAAGAGCAAGAGCTGCTGCAGTTAATATTGTTCCTAACTCAACAGGAGCTGCTAAAGCTATAGGATTAGTTATTCCAGAATTAAATGGAAAATTAATAGGATCTGCACAAAGAGTTCCAGTTCCAACAGGATCTACAACAATATTAATAGCTACAATAAGAACTGATAAAGAAGTTACACCAGAAACAATTAACGCAGCTATGAAAGCTGAAGAAAGTGCTTCTTTCGGATATACAGAAGAACCATTAGTTTCTTCAGATATCATTGGTATTACACAAGGATCATTATTTGATGCTACACAAACAATGGTAACAAAAGTTGAAGATGGTTTATATCAAGTTCAAGTTGTTGCTTGGTATGATAACGAAAATTCTTATACATCTCAAATGGTAAGAACAATTAAATACTTCGCAGAATTAGCTTAATAAAGTTTTTAAGTATAATTAGAGTTTAAAGCCTTTGAGGTTCGGCACTAGAGCCGAACCTCTTTTTAAATATAGGAGGAATTATTTATGAATAAGAAAACAGTAAGAGATATTGATTTAAAAGGAAAAAAAGTTTTAGTAAGATGTGACTTCAACGTTCCTTATGATGAAAATAGAGTAATTACTGATAATAGAAGAATTGTTGCAGCATTACCTACAATCAATTATCTATTAGAAAATAATTGCAAAGTTATTTTATGCTCTCACTTAGGAAGACCAAAGGGAGAAGTAAAACCAGAATTTTCATTAGACATAGTTGCAAAAGAACTTTCAAGATTACTTGGAAAAGAAGTTATTTTAGCAAAAGATGTTGTTGGACCAGATGCAGTTGCTAAAGCAGAAGCTTTAGGAGAAGGAGAAGTAATGCTTCTTGAAAACGTAAGATTTGAAGCTGGTGAAGAACAAAATGATGAAGAATTATCAAAGAAATTAGCTTCACTTGCAGAAGTATATGTAAATGATGCATTCGGAACAGCTCACAGAGCTCACTCATCAACAACTGGTGTTGCAAGTTTTTTACCTGCAGTATCAGGATTCCTAATTGAAAAAGAATTAAACTTTATGGGAGATGCAATAGCAAATCCAGTAAGACCATTTATGGCAATATTAGGTGGTAAAAAAGTTTCTGATAAAATTGGTGTTATTGATAGTTTATTAGAAAAAGTTGATACTTTACTAATAGGTGGAGCAATGGCATATACATTCTTTAAAGCAATGGGATATAATGTTGGTGATTCTATTTGTGAAGAAGACAAATTAGATTTAGCTAGAGAAATAATGGATAAAGCCAAAGCAAAAGGTGTTAAATTAATGTTACCAGTTGATACAAGAATAGGTAAAGAATTTAGTGCTGATACAGAAAGCAAAGTTGTAAAATGCGATGAGATGCCAGATGGTTGGGAAGGATTTGACATAGGTCCAGAAACAATAGCTGCATATGTTGAAGAATTAAAAAATGCTAAAACAATTATATGGAATGGTCCTTTAGGAGTATTTGAATTTGAACAATTTGCTGTTGGAACAAATGAAATAGCAAAAGCTTTAGCTGATATAGATGCCGTTAAAGTTGTTGGTGGTGGAGATTCTGCAGCTGCTATTGAAAAAGCAGGTTTAGCTGATAAATTCACACACATTTCAACTGGTGGTGGAGCTTCACTTGAATTCCTAGAAGGTAAAAAACTACCAGGAATCGAAGCATTACAAGACAAATAATTAGTTAAGGAGTTTAGGTTATGAGAAGAAAAGTTATTGCAGGAAATTGGAAAATGAATATGCTTCCAGATGAAGCAATTAAATTTATAGATGACTTAGCACCACTTGTTAAAGATGTTGATGCTGAAGTTATCATATGTGCACCATATACAGATTTATTCTATTGTTTAAATTATGCACAAGATACAAATATTCATATTGGTGCTCAAAATATGCATTATGAGGAAAAAGGTGCATTTACTGGAGAAGTATCTCCACAAATGCTAAAAGCAATTGGAGTAGAATATGTTATAATAGGACACTCTGAGAGAAGACAATATTATAATGAAACTGATGAAACAGTTAATAAAAAATTAAAAGCAGCTTTTGAAGTTGGTCTAAAACCAATTGTATGTGTTGGTGAATCTTTAGAGCAAAGAGAAGCTGGAAAAGCAGAAGAAATAATTACAAATCAAACTAGACTTGCATTAGATGGTTTAACAAATGATCAAGTTAAAGCAACTATAATTGCTTATGAACCAATCTGGGCAATTGGAACAGGTAAAACTGCTACATCAGAAGATGCAAATAATGCAATAAAAGCTATAAGAGCTGAAGTTGCAAGAATTTATGGTGAAGAAGTAGCTGAAGAAATCATTATTCAATATGGTGGATCAGTTAAATCTTCAAATGCTAAAGAACTATTCACAACATCAGACATCGATGGTGGATTAGTTGGTGGAGCAAGTTTAAAACCTGATGAATTCAGCAAAATAGTAAGATATAACGAGCAATAATAGAGAGTTTAGAAAGAGAGAAATAAGTAATGGATGAAAAGAGAGTAACAATGCTAATGATTCTTGACGGATTTGGAATCAATGAAAAGACAGAAGGTAATGCAGTAAAACTAGCAAATATACCTAATATTCAAAATGCAATAAATCAAAATCCAAATACAATTATTCATACAAGTGGAGTTGAAGTTGGACTTCCTGAAGGACAAATGGGAAATTCAGAAGTTGGACATACAAATATGGGTGCTGGTAGAATAGTATACCAAGATTTACAAAAAATTAATAAAGCAATCGCTGATGGCGATTTCTTTGGTGTACCTGAATTTGTAGAAGCAATTGAAAGATGCAAGAAAAATGGTTCTAATTTACATCTTCTAGGATTAGTTTCTGATGGTGGTGTGCATAGCCATAATAGACACCTATATGGATTATTAGAATTATGCAAAAGAAAAGATTTTGAGAATGTATATGTTCATTGTTTCTTAGATGGTAGAGATACACCTCCAGCATCTGGAGAAAACTATCTAACTGATCTTGAAAATAAAATTCAAGAAAAAGGCGTTGGAAAAATTGCAACAATAAGCGGTAGATATTATGCAATGGATAGAGATAAGAGATGGGATAGAATAGAAAAAGCATATAATGCTATGGTAAGAGGTGAAGGAAATAAATTTACTTCTCCAATTACAGCTATTGAAGATTCTTATCAAAAAGAAGTATTTGATGAATTTGTTGTTCCAACAGTTATAACTAATACTTCTGGTAATCCAATTACTACTATTAAAAGTGGAGATTCTGTAATATTCTTTAACTTTAGACCTGATAGAGCTAGAGAAATTACTAGAACTATAGTAGATAAAGATTTTAAAGAATTTAATACAGAAGATTTAGATGTATACTTTGTATGCATGACTCCATATGATGAGACTATGCCAAATGTTCAAGTAGCTTATAAGAAAGAAGAATTAATTAATACTTTTGGCGAAGTTATTTCTAAACAAGGAAAGACTCAACTTAGAATAGCTGAGACTGAAAAATATGCACATGTTACATTTTTCTTTAATGGCGGAAAAGAAGAACAATATCCTGGAGAGGATAGAATATTAGTTCCTTCTCCAAAAGTTGCAACTTATGATCTTCAACCAGAAATGAGTTGTTTCGAAGTTAAGGATAAAGTTGTTGAAGCTATTAAATCAAGAAAATATGATAGCATTATATTAAATTTTGCAAATCCTGATATGGTTGGACATACTGGTAGCTTAGAAGCAGCTATTAAAGCATTGGAAGCATTAGATGGATGTGTTAAAGAAATCATCGATGCAATTAATGAGACAAATGGTGTACTTCTAATGACTGCAGATCATGGTAATTGCGAGCAAATGATTGACTATGAATCAGGTGAGCCACATACAGCTCACACAACTAACCCAGTTCCACTTACAATTATTGGTATAGGTAATAACAAGAAAGTAAAAGAAGGAAGGTTAGCCGATTTAGCACCTACTATGCTTGCAATTATGGGTATTGAACAACCAGCAGAAATGACAGGAGAAAACTTGATACAAGAATAATTTAGGAGAATAAAGATGATTATTTCACCTGAAGAAAAAATAATTTATTCAGAAATACAGAAGAAGCTTTTCTATATTATTCCTGAGAAATGGGAAAGCATTTATCTTTACGCCTCAATTATGAATGCTCCAAATCAAAAAGCATTCGGAGAGATGTTTTTCTATTATCTACCAAAGGGTTTAATAAAAAGAAAATTTGTAAATAGTTATGAGATACCTGGTATTTTCAATATTGATGAGCAACAATATTCTAAACTTATTGCAGAAGTTTATAAAGAAATAAAGGATTTGAGAAACTGCTTTATTCGTAATAAGAAAAAAGCATGGACAAATATTACTATTATCATAAAAGATGCTAAATTTAGAATAGAATATGACTATGAGAATTTATTTAATTCACCATATGACTCATATCAAAGACATGTAATCTGGAGATATATTTATCTTAAAGATGATTATGATTTACTTTCTAGAAAAGAACAAAAGATCATTAAACATTATTTAGAAAATAAAGATAAAGTTCCAACTTTAAAGAAGTATGCTTATGAAGAGGGATTTTATCGTAACCCAGTTAAAAACATTATTGATTATGAGAAAAACTTATCAGTAGATGAAGCTTTAGCTCAATCAAAAGAGGCGGCTAAGAAAGAAAAGAAAAAGTTAAGTAGTTTATTTAAAAAGAAAAATAAACTAACTGATGTAATAGAAGATGAAGATACTAGAAGTAAAAACCAAATTCTAAAATATGGAAGTAGTGAGAATGGGAAAAAAGAAGAGTAATAGATTAACTCCAAAAAGAAAAGTAACTGAAAGTAAGTTAAGACAAGATGTAGTTGATATTGAAAAGAAATATAATAACTTAAGAGAACATGATTTTGAAAGATTCAAAAGCAATTTTGAATTTAAAGCTCTTAC
This sequence comes from Clostridia bacterium, assembly GCA_017528085.1. Lineage (GTDB taxonomy): Bacteria > Bacillota > Clostridia > TANB77 > CAG-508 > Scatovivens. Next base: position 27,849 of record JAFXPH010000004.1, read on the forward strand.
AAAAAGTTTTAATATTATTCCATTTTTAATAATAATTGTATTATTATTTGTTGGTTCATTTTTCTTATTTAAATATGGAAAAATCGGAATTGCACTTTTGCTATGTTTTATAGCACTATATTCAATAGTTTCATTTTTAGAAAGTAGTGTTAAAGTTGTAATTAATGATAAAAAAGTTACTATAAAGAATCCTTTTAGAAAAAAGGAAATTGATGTTTCTAGTATAAGAAAAATATATCTTACAACTTCAAAGAAATTTAATATTGGTGGTTTTAAAGCTAAGATTAAGTTTCTAACAAACACTGAAAAAGGTGATAAAATGTATCTTGTAGATACAATGTTTATTTCTGTAAAAGATGTTGAAAAGTTTATGAGTTTAATAGAAGTTAAAAAAGAAGAGAATAAAGAGTTCATTGATGAGACAATAACAACTTCATTTGATTTAATATTTTTTGTACTCATCGGATTAAGTATAATGTTGGATTTATTCTTATTATAATAAAAAGGCTTAAAGTTTTACTTTAAGCCTTTGTTTTTTATTTATCATACTCAATAAGTTTCTCTACTATTTGAATTGCATTTGTTGCTGCACCTTTTCTAATATTATCTCCAGTGCAGAAAAAGTTTAATCCATAATCTACACTATAGTCTCTTCTTAATCTTCCAACAAATACATTATCTTGACCAGATGTTTCTGTAGCTAAAGGATAAACATTATTTTCTGGATCATCCTTTAAAGTAATTCCTTCAGCATTTGATAACATTTTTCTTACTTCATCTAAATCAAAATCATTATCAAATTCGACATTAATAGATTCTGAATGAGAATTAAGTACTGGTACTCTAACTGTTGTAGCAGTAATTCTTAAATCAGGTCTATTTAAAATCTTTCTTGTCTCATTAATCATTTTTTCTTCTTCTTTTGTATATCCATTATCTAGAAATACATCTATATGAGGTAGACAATTATTAATAATTGGATGAGGGAACTTCTTTAAAGTATAACCTTCTTGATTTCCATTTACTAAATCATCAACACCTTTTTTACCAGCTCCTGAAACAGCTTGATAAGTTGAATAAACTATCCTTTTAATTGTGTACTTATCATCTAATACTTTAAGTGGAAGTACTGCTTGAATTGTCGAACAATTTGGGTTAGCAATTATTCCGTGATTATTTTTAATTTCTTCTGGATTAACTTCTGGTACTACTAAAGGAACATCTTTATCCATTCTAAAAGCACTGCTGTTATCAACTACTATACAACCTTTTTCTGCAGCAATAGGTGAGAAGTGTTTAGATGTATCTCCACCTGCAGAGAATATTGCAAAATCGAATCCTTCATCGAAAGAATCATCAGTTAATTCTCTAACTATGTATTCCTTTCCCATAAATGTAAGCTTTGTTCCTGCTGACTTTTTTGATGCGAATAAAACATATTCGTCTATTGGTAGATTCTTTTCTTCTAAAACTGTAAGAGCTGTTCTACCAACTAATCCTGTTGCTCCTACAATTGCCATTTTGTATTTTTTCATAAAATCACTCCAATTTTTATGAAGCATAAGTAGTAAAATATAGTTATATTTTGCTTGAACGAAATAATTATATGATTTTTTTGGCTAAATTTCAAGGCAAATAAAAAAAGTAGCTTTACAAGCTACTTTAAATATATTTTAAATTATCTTTTGATTTTAATTATTATTGCTATTGATAAGAATATAAGAATTACACCTATAGCAACTAAAAGTATAGAAACAATATTGTTTATACCTAAATTCATTTGAGCTATATCAGACATTGATTGTACTTTAACAGCAGAAGGATTTGATGTATCTAACATTTGTCCTTGATTAGATGTATCTTCTTCAGTTTCTACATCAGACATTGTTACTTCTTCAAGTTCACCTTCTTCTTGAGTTCCAGTAAGATCTGTCGCATAACTTACTACATTTATAAATAATAAACATATAGTTACTATCATAGTGATTGTTAATAATTTTTTCACCATAGGCCTCCATGTATAAAAAATCTATATCTATTTTATACAAATAAAAATGAATTGTCTACAAAAATAATAATTAAATTTGAATAAATTGTGAAAAATATTGAAAAAATTGATTCAACCATATATAATAAACACGCAAATATTCGGGTATGGCCAAGCGGTAAGGCAGTGGACTCTGACTCCACGATCGTTAGTTCGAATCTAACTACCCGAACCAATACTTATAAAGGGGAAAAATAATGAATACAAATGTTTTAGGTTTTATCATTTCAGCAGTTTATATGTTAGCAGTTTTTGGAATTGCCTTTGCATTTAGTAAAAAAGGTAAGGAATTCACAAGAAAATTTATCCACATCATGCTAGGAAACTGGTGGATAATTGCAGCACTTTATTTTGATGATGTAAAATATGCGGTTATTTTACCAGCATTATTTGTTGTAGTAAATTTCTTATCACATAAATATAAATTAATTAAGATAATGGAAAGAGATAGTTCAGATGCAGGTGAAGGAAAAGACACATATGGTACTGTTTTTTATGCAGTTAGCTTACTTGTACTTGTTCTATACACATACTTACTAGAAAAAATGCCAATGCTTGGCGTTACAGGTATCTTTACTATGGCTTATGGCGATGGTTTAGCAGCTGTTTTAGGTACAAAGTTTGGTAAAAAGAAAATACTAAAGAACTCAAACAAATCAGTAGTTGGAACTACAGTCATGTTTGTAGTTACATTTATAATTCATGTAGTATTCTTTATGGTTTATGGTGTAAAATATGCTATTCTTAAAGCAATACTAATGGCACTAATTGCAAGTGTTATTGAATTATTTGCAAAAAGAGGAACAGACAATCTATTTGTTCCAATAGTTACAACAGTAGTCGCAGGGCTTTTGATGTAGAAAAGAGGATGTTTTTTTATGATACTTAATAAAGTTAACTATCCTGAAGATTTGAAGAAATTATCTTTAGATGAAAAAGATATTTTGGCAAAAGAAATTAGAGACAAAATAATTAATACTGTCGCTAATACAGGCGGACATCTTGCGTCAAATTTAGGTATAGTTGAACTAACTATAGCAATCCATAGTATTTTTAATACACCTATGGATAAGGTTATATGGGATGTAGGACATCAAACATATGTCCATAAAATGTTAACAGGAAGAAAAAATAAGCTAGATTCATTAAGAAAGTATAATGGATTAGCAGGATTTCCTAAAGTAGAAGAAAGTATATATGACTCATTCAATACTGGTCATAGTAGTACTTCTATTTCTGTTGCTTTAGGAATGGCTAGAGCAAGAGATATAAAAAAAGAAAATCATAAAGTAATTGCTGTAATAGGTGATGGTGCTTTAACAGGTGGTATGGCTCTAGAAGCATTAAATGATGCTGGTTCTTCAGGAACAAACTTAATAGTAATACTTAATGATAATGCTATGAGTATTTCTAAAAATGTTGGTGGTATATCATTAATGCTTTCTAAACTTCGTACTAGAAATTTATACATTAAGTCTAATATGAAAGGTAAAAAGATAGTATCAAAAATACCTTTAATTGGACCTAAGGTAGTTAGATTTGTTCAAAAAACTAAATTAGGTATTAAACATTTTTTTATACCTAAAATGTATTTTGAAGATATAGGATTTAGATATTTAGGACCAGTTGATGGTCATAATATACAAGAACTTGAAAAAGTATTAAGAATTTCAAATAATCTTACTGGACCTGTTTTAGTACACGCTTTAACTAAAAAAGGTAAAGGCTTTAAAGCAGCTGAAGAAAATCCAGATCAATTCCATTCAGCACCAAAATATGATCCTAAAACAGGAGAAAGATTAGGAGTTAAAAAACAAGATTATTCAGGAAGATTTGGAGAAAAATTAGTAAAACTTGCTAAAGACAATAATAGAATAGTAGCAATTACTGCTGCTATGACAGATGGTACAGGATTAAAAGAATTTGCTAAAAAATATCCTGATAGATTTTTCGATGTAGGTATAGCAGAACAACATGCTATTGGTTTAGCATCAGGACTTGCTAAATCTGGTATGGTTCCATTTGTACCAATTTATTCATCTTTTTTACAAAGAGCATATGATCAATTGATTCATGATGTTGCAATCACATCACTTCCAGTTGTAGTTTGTGTAGATAGAGCTGGTATAGTTGGAAATGATGGTGAAACACATCAAGGGTTATTAGATATGAGCTTTGGAAGTACTATACCAAACTTTATTGTGATGGCACCAAAGGATTATAGAGAACTTGATAAGATGATGGAATTTGCAATGGATATCAAAAAGCCAGTAATGATTAGATATCCAAGAGGATGTGAAGAAAAAGACTTTAGAACAGCAGCAAAGATAGCATTAGGTAAAACAGAACTTATTCGTGACGGTTCAGAAGTTGCTATAGTTGCAATTGGAAAAATGGTTTATAGAGGAGATGAAGTCTGCAATAAATTAAGTGAGGATTTAGGAATAGAAGCTAAACTTATTAATGCAAGATTTGTAAAACCACTTGATGAATTTGATCTTTTAGAGAAAGTAAAGAATACTAAATTAGTTGTTACTATAGAAGATGGAACTGTTATAAATGGTTTAGGTGATCAAGTAGAAAGAATCTTCTTTAAAAATAAAGTTGATAAAGAATTAATAAAATTTGCATATCCAGATAAATTTATTAAACATGGAAGTGTATCTGAAATAGAAAAAAGATATGGTATGGATACTGATAATATTACTAATATTATTGAAAGTGTTATTGAAGCAAATAACAATTCAAAGATAAGAGGTATTAATGGATAATCCACTTAAAGAATATGAATTTGCAAAAATAATGGATAAAGTAGATCAAGCAGTTCATAATAATAAATGTACTCATACAGACTTTTATACTGAAAATGAAATTGTAGAAATAAAAAAATTCTTAGCAAAAGAAAATATTTCAAATTTCGAAATAGTAGGAGTAGTTGATGAACCTGCAAGAGAAATAATAGTGTTTTATCCACAGAAATTTACTAAAGAAATTGTGGATAAGTTTATCCACAGTACTCTTAAAATACTTAGAATATCACTACCTAAGGAACTATCATATTCACATAGTGAATACTTAGGTGGGATAATGAAGACTGGTATTAAAAGAGAAAAATTAGGAGATATTATTGTTGTTGATAATGCAGCTGATGTTATTATCTTAGATGAAGTATCAAAAATCTTAGTAGATAATTTAGGCAGTCTTACTAGATTTAATAAAGCACATATTGCAGTATATGACATTAATTACGTTTTTCAAAAGAAAGTAGAATTTGAAGATGTCTTAGTAAATGTTGCTTCAAATAGATTAGATAATATAGTAGGGGAGCTTGCTCACGTATCAAGAGGTAAAGCAGAAGAAATAATTAATGAAGGAAGAGTCTTTATAAATAATGTTAATGAATTTAAAGATTCCAAAAAAATAATTATTAATGATATAATAACGATAAGAGGAAAAGGAAAATTTATTTTTGAAGAAGAGATGGGAAAGACAAGAAGTGATAGACTAAAACTTAGATTCAAAAAGTATATATAACACGTAAGAAAAGGGGAAAAGCTATGAATATTGAACAAGATTTAAGGCTAGCTTTAAATGTTAGAGAGAATGCTAAACCAGGAACATGTAATTATTCAGTAGGATCTGTTCTTAAAACAAAGAATGGAAAAAGATATACAGGATGCAACATAGATAATGATGCAATTCAATCTATGTGTGCAGAAAGAGTAGCTTTCGCTAAAGCAATTTCAGAAGGTGAAAGTGAATTTGAATATATTTTAGTTGTTGGTGGACCAAAAGGCGGAAACATTGAAAAATGTTTGCCATGTGGATACTGCAGACAATTCATGAATCAATATGTGGGAGATGATTTTAAAGTATATACGTATTATGATGAAAAAGTAGAAGAATATACAATGAAAGATTTATTACCACATTCATTTAAACTTAAATAAAATAAGAGCACATTTATTATGTGCTCTTTTAAAATTTTAGTATTTTATATTCTTCGATATCAATTCCATAAATATCTTTGTAAATATCTGAACAGTTTAGAGTTGTTATTTTAGGGTTTTCTAAACTTAGTTTTTCTAAAGTAGACTTGACTTCTTCCTCAGAAGAACCTTCAATTTCTAGATAAGTTGGTATCATTGGCCATGAATCAATATCTATTTCAACATTATCAAGCATGTATCTAGTTCTTTTGTTTTCTTGGTATCCTTTTGATTTAAATCCAATAGCTTCTAAAAACTCATTAGTTTTTTCAAAATCAGAAACTTTAAATTCTATTTCTTTTGTCCCATCAATTGAATTCTTTTCAATATTCTTTAAAGTAAGGGTTGTTTCAAAACCGTTGTTTCTAAGTCTGATCCATTTGTTTTCTTGTTTTGGAACCAAATCATAAACATATCTTTTTTGATCAAAATCAGCAACTTTGGTAGCACCTAAAGATTCTAATTTTTTAATCATTTCATCTTTATCGATTTCTAGTATTCTTAATTCATATTCTGTATTCATATTTACTCCTTTTAAAAAAAGAGTGATATAAAGTCACTCTTTTAAATTTTAATTCTTATCTTTCATTATCATCTCGAGTTTGCTCAGGTACAGGATTACTACTTGTTAAAGAATAGTAATCTCCAATTCCTAATATTCTAAAGTTTTTATCTAAATCTAATCTAATAGTAGAATAATTCATAGTTTGATCCCAAGCTTCATTTAATGTATCTATATGTCCGTTAATGAAATCAGCTAAAGTATATTGATCTGCTCCTGATGCAACTAAATTTCTAAATTCTTCATTAACATCTGAATAGTATTGCATTGATTGGAATAAATTATTACCTGGTTTCATAGAATCTTCTTTTGAAGAACTTCTAGCTAATCTTGTACTAGCTAAAGATTCATTTGTTACTTGTGGTGTAACTTCATATTTCTTTTGAGCAAAATCATAATCCCATCCATGTTCATCAGTTGTTACTATAGCAATATATGGGTTATCCGCAGTATAAGGACGACCATCATCTGTTAATTCTCTTGAATGAGTTGATGTTTCAACTCTTAATAGTCTAACCTTTGAATCAGGATCTTGAGGAAGTCTGTTATAAGCTGCTGTGATTTTTTCTTGAATCATTAGTTGAGTTGTAGAATCCATTCTTTCTAATAAAGAAGAGAACTCTTCTACAGATGGAATCTCTGTCTGATACTTATCTAATAAATTTGATATTTCTGTCATGTCTACTATTGTAGCTGGAGAAATATCATAATAACTTGCATCTTGAGTATAATTCATTGCAGATGCAAAGTTTGCTCTATCGATTTCTCCAGCATTATGAATATCTTGATAAATGGCATTTACTGCATGAGCAGCACCACTAAAAGCTAGTATTCCAACAGCTATGAAAGGTAATAATTTTTGGGCAGCTTTTTGAGCTTTTCTTACAAATCTACTTCTTTTCATATTTGTTGGATCTTGATATGCTTTACTTGCTCTTTTAAATCTAAGTGGATAATTACTACGTAATTCATTTCTTAGTTTTACTAAATTATTGGCAAATGGACCATCTTGTACATGTGATTTTAATGTTGGATTTGCATTTACTTCAGTAAGTGTTCTTGCAATTGCATCACAACTTTTCTTAATAACTAGTTTTGAATTATAATCTGAAAGCATTTCTACAATACTAGAAAATGTTCCTTTTACACAATCTACTGTACTGAATGCATCTAGTAATTCTTCAGCTTTAGCACCTACTTCTTGAGTAGATAGTTTTTTATTGCCATAAATTTGAGAATAATCATTTTTTAATTGATCAAATGAGTTGCAGTGATAAGAACTAATTAAATAAGTTCTTAATAAACTACTTACTTTATTAGAATCAAATGGAATTGCATTGCTTCTACGAGAACCATTTCTCATGACATTTTTTGTAATTTCATTAATTTTATCATCGATTAGAGCCTTTGGTCTTGATGGAGTTCCATAAACTGCATCAGCATATCTTTCTGTAGATTCCCTTTGCATCTCAGAATCTAATTGGTGTAAATTATCAAGTGAAAAACCATAAGTTCCAAGTGCTAAACCATATTGCTTCTTTAAAAAATCCATCCTTAAAACTTTTGTTTTTAAGTAATAGTCTAACGCTTTCAAGTTCTTTTCACTATTAAGTCTCATACAATTATCTCCCTTATAACATAAAAATACTACTTACATTATATTATTAACTTAGAAATAATTGGTCGTTGTTACACAAAAAATATTAAAAAATAATATAAATGTTATACTTACTAAATTCATTATTTTTAGCTTAAAAAATGTATAAAAATAGGCTTAAAATCAATTGACAAAAAACTTGATTAAGGCGATAATAATTAGTAGATTATTATACTTAAGGATGAATTTTTTGATATACAAAGGAGGAATATATAATGTATATATTCAATAGGGTTACGGTAGTTCCACAACTTCCAGATAATTTAAAAATGCTTTCAGAGATAGCAAATAACTTGTGGTGGTCATGGAATACAGAATTCTTAAGACTATTTCAAGAAATTGATATAGATTTATGGGAGTCAGTTGGAAAAAATCCTGTTAAGTTTTTAAAACACATAAGTCAAGAAAAGATTGAAGAATTTTCAAAAAATGAGAAATTTTTAGATGAATATAATCAAGTAGTTAATAATTACATTAACTACATGTCTAGTCATGATACATGGTTTAATAAAAATTATAACAACAATAAAAATAAAGACTTAATTGCATACTTTTCAGCAGAATATGGTTTAGATGAAATCTTACCTATATATTCAGGTGGACTTGGAATTTTATCTGGTGATCATTTAAAATCTGCAAGTGACTTAGGACTTCCATTTGTAGCTGTTGGTCTTTTGTATAAAAATGGATATTTTACACAAAGAATTAATGGTAATGGTGAGCAAGTATCAGAGTACTATAACATAGATTTATACAATTTACCTATTACTCCAGTTAAAGATAAAGAAGGTAATGAATTTATTTTACAAATGAAATTAGGAACAAGAGATTTGTTCTTAAAGATTTGGCAAATAAATGTAGGTAGAGTTAAATTATATTTATTGGATTCTGATATTGAACAAAATGATGAAGATTTAAGAAATATTACTTTAAAACTATATGGTGGAGATAGAGAAATGAGAATTCGCCAAGAAATAGTTTTAGGTATGGCAGGTGTTAAAGTAATTAAGGCATTAGGATATGAACCAACACTATACCACATGAATGAAGGACACTCATCATTCCTAATATTGGAAGTTATTAAAAACTTAATGCAAGAAAAACAAGTATCATTTGATGTTGCAAAAGAAATAGCTTCTATTCAAACTGTATTTACAACTCATACTCCAGTTCCAGCTGGAAATGATATATTTGATATAAGTTTAGTTGAAAAATATTTTTCTAATTTCTGGTCAGAGATTGGTCTTGATAGAGAATCATTCTTGAAACTAGGAATGAGAGATACTGAAGAATTAGAACCTGGATTTAACATGGGCTTCTTAGCACTTAAAATTGCAGGCAAGAAAAATGGTGTAAGTAAACTTCATGGACAAGTATCAAGAGAAATATTTAGTGATGTTTGGAGTAATATTGCTGATGATGAATCACCAATAGATTATGTAACAAATGGTATTCATACATGTTCATGGCTTGCTCCAAAGATTAAAGAATTATACAATGAGTTCTTACCAGCATTCTGGCAAGATAAGATTCAATTAGATGAAACTTGGGAAAGTGTTGATAAAATCCCAGATGAAAAATTATGGGCAGTTCATCTTGAGAGAAAAGAAAAACTAATTAAACTTGTAAAAGAAAATGTAACTGAAAGATTTGTAAATAGTGGTGTGGGATATGATCAAATATCTGAACTACTAAGTCAATTAAATCCTAAGGCATTAACAATTGGTTTCGCAAGAAGATTTGCTACATACAAAAGAGCAACATTAATATTTAGAGATATTGCAAGATTAACTCAAATATTAAATGATCAAGAAAGACCAGTTCAAATTATCTTCGCAGGAAAAGCACATCCTCAAGATAGAGATGGACAAGATTTAATAAAATACATTCATGAAATATCATTAATGCCACAATTCAAAGGCAAGATATTTATTCTAGAAAATTACAATATAGGAATGAGTAGATACTTAGTAAGTGGTGTTGATGTATGGCTAAATAATCCAAGAAGACCAATGGAAGCATCAGGAACATCAGGAGAGAAAGCATCAGTAAATGGTGTTGTAAACTTTAGTGTTCTAGATGGATGGTGGGCTGAAGGATATAATGGTCAAAATGGATGGACAATAGGAACAAATGCATCATACATTAGTTATGATGAACAAGATAAAGCAGATAGCAATAGCTTGTATCACACTTTAGAAACAAAGATTATTCCAGCATACTATAATCAAGATACAAGTGGTATATCAAAAGAGTGGATGACATATATGAAAAACTCTATTAAGTCTACTGGTGGAAAATACAGTATGGCAAGACAAGTAGTTGATTATACAAATAAACTATATATGCCACTATGCAATGAATACCACAAAGATTTCACTGATATAGAAAAAGTTGGAGAATTTGCAAAATGGAAATCATTTGTAAAAAATGAGTTTAATAAAATTAAGATAACTCAAGATAAGAATATAGATAATGCTAAATTTGATGCAGGTGAGAAGATAAAAGTTGGATGCGAAGTATACCTTCCAAATTTAAGTGAAAATAATGTAGAAGTTCAAGTATACTTTGGTCAATTCCAAGAAGATGGTTCAATTAAGAACATGGGAATCTATCCAATGACAAAGGTATCTGAAAATGCAGATGAAAGAAAATATTATTATGAAGCTACTATAATGTTAAAATCTGGTGGAAACTTTGGATATACATTTAGAGTAATGCCAAAACATGAAATGCTTCTTGATAGTGAAAACTTGAACTTAGTAAAATGGTTCGAATCTGAAAAGCAGCAAGAAAGTTCTGAAGAAAATGGAGATTCAGAAAATGTTGCAGTAAATACTGTTTTAGAGATGTAATAGTTTTAAAAAAGTTGGTTTTCTATAAATCAACTTTTTTAATCTTTTATGTATTGAATTTTGAGATTCAAATGTGCTATACTATAGTCCGGGTTAAAAATAGAAAGGGATTAATTATATGAAAAAGGATTTAAGAAAAACAAAAATTGTTGGTACTATTGGACCAGCTAGTGAAAAAAGATTAGAGGAATTATTTAACGCAGGTCTTAATGTTTGTAGAATAAATTACTCACATGGAAGCTACGCTGAACAAGAATGGAAAACTAATGAAATCATTAGATTAAGAGAAGAATTAGATCTTCCTATCCCAATGATACTTGATATGCAAGGTCCAGAAATTAGAACTGGAAAATTAGAAGTTGATACAACAGAAAAAATATTATTAGAAGATGGTCAAAAATTCGTTCTTGTAAATGATGATATTCTAGGTAATAAAGACAGAGTATCTATATCATACAAAGACCTTTATAAAGATGTTAAACCAGGAACAAAAATCCTTATTGATGATGGCGCTATTGAACTAAGAGTTGATGAAATAGTAGATAAAGATATTCATTGTACAGTAGTTCACGGAAATTATTTAGGACATAGAAAAACATGTAATTTACCTGGAACAGTAATTAATTTACCAGCATTAAAACCAAAAGATATTGATGACTTAATTACTGCATGTGAGCATGAGTATGATTTTGTTGCTGTATCTTTTGCAAGAAATGTAAATGATGTTAGAGAAGTAAGAAAAGTATTAGATGAACATGGTGGACAAGATATCAAAATCATCACTAAGATTGAAAACTGTGAAGGTATAGATAACTTATTAGAATTAGTTCATGAAGCAGATTGCCAAATGATTGCTCGTGGTGATATGGCTACAGAGACTGACTTTACTGAACCACCAATAATGCAAAAAAAGATAATTAAAGAATCAAATAGAACATATAAACCAACAATCACAGCTACACAAATGCTTGAAAGTATGACACATAATCCATTACCAACAAGAGCTGAAGCATCAGACGTTGCTAATGCTGTTTATGATAGATCAAGTGCAATAATGCTTTCTGGCGAATGTGCTATGGGTGAATATCCAGTTGAATGTGTTAAAACAATGGATAAGATTGCTAGAAGAGTTGAAGGAACAGTTAACTATTGGAAGAGATTTGATACAAGTTCAAAGAACTTCATATTAGATACATTAGAAGAATCAATTTCATTCTCTTCATGTGTTATAGCTGAAAAAACTCATGCAGATGCAATTGTATGTTACACAAATACTGGTAAATCACCAAGAAGATTAGCTGGTATGGGAGCTGGTTGCCCAGTTATCGCTATTACTGATAATAAGAGAACATTCCGTCAACTTGCACTTGTATGGAACTGTACTCCAGTATATATCGAACCACAAGAAAATATTGATAGAACTGTCGAACTTGGTTTAGAGAAATTAAAGAGACAAGGAATCTTAGAAGAAGGAGATAGAGTAGTTCTTTCAGGAGGACGTGATTTCGTAGCAAATGTTAAACTAAGCAAGATGGTTGGAGGATACGTAGAATTATAATAAAAAAAATAGAGCCTTTTAAAGGCTCTTTTTTTATTTTAATTATTTTCTACTTGATCTAAAAATTCTTTAACATCTTCTGGCATAAATTTTTTATCTCTAATAACTATGTCTTGAGATTCTACGATTTCAGTTTCTTTTTGTTCTTCTTTTTGCTCTTGAACTTGATTACTCCTAATCATGTTCTTATATCTTGTTTCTCTATAATGTTGCCAAAAGTTATTTGCTTCAAATATCATTGCAATTACTAAAAGAAGTGATATTAAAGCAATTACTAAGAATTTATTTGTATTTGATGCTGAAAAGAAGTAATTAGAAAACTTATCAGTAAATGAATCAATTTTATCTGAGATAAAAGTTGATCCTTTCTTTTCTTCTTTTTCCTTTTCTTGCTGCTTTTTATTTTTATATGTATAAAAGTAGTGGTCATAATTGAATTTCTTATTATTTCTAATGATGTTTTCTGAAGCCATATCATAGTAACTAGAGAAGTTTCCATCTGGATCAAAGATAGAATCAGTATTTAAAGATTCGTCATATTCTTTCTTTAATCTTGGATCTGACAAAACAGTATATGCCTCAACAATAGTATAAAGCATTTCGTATGCAAAAGTAGAATTATCTTTGCTTATATCAGGGTGATATAGTTTCATCTTTGTACGATATGCTGAATGAATTTGTTGATTTGTAGCATATTTGTCTAAGTCCAATACCTCATAATAATTCTGTTTACGAGTTTTTTCTAATGTTTGCTTTTGTTCTTCAGACAAAGGCTTTTTCTCTTCAACTTTTTTCTTTTCTTCTACTTGAGAAGATGTTTCTTCTGACATCTTATTTCTCCAATACAATATTCTAATTAGATTATAATTTACAATAATAAAAAGTTCAATTAAAATCATGTTACAATTATATAAATTTAAAGTGTTTTGATTACATTTATAACCTTGAAAAATTAAGGAAAATATAGTAGAATATTAGAGATTTAGGAGGCCTTAAATGCAACAAATTGAGATTGATAAAAAATACATAGAAGAAGTGTACAATTTAAACAAAAATTGTGATTATTTAAAGTACACAATAATGACTATGGGATGCCAATTAAATGAAAATGATTCAGAAAAAATTTCAGGTATGCTTGAAGAAATGAATTACAAATATACTGATAATTTTGAAGATGCAGATTTAATAGTTTTTAATACATGTTGTGTAAGAGAAAATGCAGAAGAAAAATTATTTGGTAAAATTGGTGAAGTAAAGAATTTAAAAGAAAATAAAAATGTAATTCTTGCTATTGGTGGTTGCATGATGCAAGAGAAGAATATGGTAGAAAAGATTAAGAAAAGCTATCCATATGTTGATATTGTATTTGGAACACACACTATTCATAAATTACCTGAAGATATCTTTAGAGTTTTATCAGAAAGAAATAAAGTAAGAGATATCATTGATATTGATGGTGATATATATGAAGGTATGCCAATTAAAAGAAATAGTTCTTATAAGGCATCAGTTACAATTATGTATGGATGTAATAACTTCTGCTCATACTGCATAGTACCTTATGTTAGAGGTCGTGAAAGAAGTAGAGATCCAGAAAGAATTCTAGAAGAAATTAGAATGCTTGCTAAAGAAGGATATAAAGAAATTACTCTTTTAGGACAAAATGTTAATTCATATAAAGGGGATGACAAAATAAAAAACTTTGCAGAACTTTTAGATGAAGTATGTAAAATAGATGGAATAGAATTTGTTAATTTTATTTCACCACATCCAAAAGACTTTACTGATGATGTTATTGAAGTAATTGCAAAGAATCCAAAAGTTACTAGAATTATTCATCTTCCACTTCAATCTGGAAGTACTAAAGTACTAAAAGAGATGAATAGAAAGTATACTAAAGAGCAATTTATAGAAAGAGCAAATAAAATCAAAAAGATGTGCCCGGATGTTGTATTTTCTACTGATATTATTGTTGGATATGCAGGTGAAACTGAAGAAGACTTTGAAGATACATTAGATGTTGTAAGACAGATTAATTTTGAACAAATATATATGTTTATTTATTCAATAAGAGAAGGAACAGTTGGAGCTAAAAGAGAAGATCAAGTTCCAGAAGATATTAAACATGCAAGATTTGATAGACTAAAAGAATTATATGAATCAAGAGTAGATGAGAATAATGAAAAATATATTGGAACTTGTCAGAAAATTCTAATAGAAGGATTAAGTAAGAATAATCCAAATACATATACAGGAAGAACAAATACAAATAAAGTTGTAATTTTTGATAAAGACGGTGATTATAAGCCAGGAGATATCATTAATTGTAAAATTACAGAAGCACATAAGTGGTATTTAAAAGGTGAGAAAGTAAATTAAGGAGAGGTCTTTATGGAAGAAGAGTATGATTTTAAAAGTGATTTAATGTCACTTGGATTTGAAGAAGATGAAATTCAAGAGTTACTTGAGTATGCTACTAATGATATTGATGCAAAAGAGTTAAAAAGAAAAATTGAATTTCTAATATCACTAAGATTAAGAAATGAAACAATTTTAATGATTATATCTGAAAATCCATTATTCATTACAACAGAACTAGAAGATATGATGAATACTGTAGATTATTTGAAAAATAGACTTAATGAAAATGATGTTTCTGTTGTACTTGGTTTAGAACCATATGCAATAACAACATCAAGAGAATACTATGAAAGAAATGAACATGAAATAGGAAAGTATGTTGGAGAAGAAGGTATCAAAGAAGAACTTTTATCTAACACTGAACTATTTACATTTGAACCAGAATTCTTAATTGAAAGAATAGACTATTTAATTAGTAAAGGTCATAAAGATCATTTAGAAGATATTTTTATAGATGATATAGACTTTTTCTATTTAGATGATGATGAAATTGATAATTATGAATTTAGATATGAAATGAGGTAATTATGGCAGAAGAAGATTTTTCTCCAATGATGAAGATGTACTTAGAGACAAAAAGTAAATATCAAGATTGCATACTATTTTATAGATTAGGTGACTTCTATGAAATGTTTTTTGATGATGCCATAACTGCATCAAGAGAACTTGAAATAACGCTTACATCTAAAGCATGTGGAACTGCTGAAAAAGCACCTATGTGTGGAGTGCCACATCATGCAGTAGATATCTATTTATCTAGACTAATTGCAAAAGGATATAAAGTTGCAATTTGTGAGCAACTAGAAGATCCTAAGAAAGCAAAAGGAATAGTTAAAAGAGATGTAATTAGAGTTGTTACACCAGGTACAGTAATAGAAACAAATATGCTTGAAGAAAAGAAAAATAACTACATAATGAGCGTTTATAAATCAGGAGTTCATTATGGTATTGCTATTTGTGATATTTCAACTGGAGATTTTTATGCAAGTGAAATAAATTTAGATGGAAATAACTTTGAGAAACTACTTGATGAATATGCAAGATTTACTCCTGCAGAAATTGTTGTAAATAATGCTATGAATGCATCAACAGTTGAAATCACAACGCTCCAAGATAGACATCAAACTTTCGTTACTGCAAGAGATGACGATATATTCTCATTTGATAAAAAAACTATAGAAGAAATGTATTCAGTTATGGATACATTTGAAAGAGATTTAACTCTAAGAGAAAACTCTCTTTCAATTCCAGCAATTAATGCACTTTTATCATATATAACAGAAACTCAAAAAGTTAAACTAGATCACATTAATAAGATTAAGGTATATGAAATTAAAAAGTATATGTCTTTAGATATTAATGCAAGAAGAAGTCTAGAGCTTACTGAAAGAATGAGAGATTCATCTAAAAAAGGTACACTAATTTGGGTATTAGACAAAACAAATACTTCAATGGGTGGAAGACTTTTAAGAAGATGGATAAATGATCCGCTTTTAGATGTAGAAGAAATAGTAAAAAGACAAGATTCTGTTGAAGAACTAAAGAATAATATCATGGTTAGAGGAGATATTATTGAATCTCTTAAAAAAGTATATGATATCGAAAGATTAACAGGTAAGATTTCATATGGTAATGCAAATGCAAGAGATTTAATATCACTTAAAAATTCTTTAGAGCATTTACCAGATTTGAAAGAAACTTTAAAAGTTACATCTAGTATTTTACTAAAAACTTTATGTGAAAAATTAGATGTTTTAGCTGATATAAGAGAATTAATAGATACTGCAATTGTTGAAGACCCACCAATTACTATAAAAGAAGGTGGAATTATTAAACCGGGTTTTAGTAAAGAAATTGATGAATATAGAGAAGCATCAAGAAATGGTAAGAAGTGGATTCTTGAATTAGAAGCTAAAGAAAGAGAAGCAACTGGGATTAAAAATCTTAAAGTTGGATTTACAAAAGTATTTGGTTACTATATTGAAGTTACTAACTCATTCTTAAAAGATGTTCCAGAAGGAAGATATATTAGAAAACAAACTTTAACTGGATGTGAAAGATTTATAACAGAAGAGTTAAAACAAATGGAAGATAAAATTCTAGGAGCAGAAGAAAGAATAGTATCTTTAGAGTATGAAGAATTCTCTAAAATTAGGTTAGAGATTGCTAAAAATATTGAAAGACTTCAAACAACATCTAATGTTGTTTCAACAGTTGATGTTTTAACATGTTTAGCAGTTGTTGCTGAAGACAATAACTATGTAAAACCAACAGTTAATGATAATGGAAAAATTGTTATTAAAGAAGGTAGACATCCAGTAATAGAAAAAATGCTTCAAAAATCTGGAGAGACATTTGTTGCAAATGATACATTATTAGATGATGAATCTAATAGATTAGCTATTATAACTGGTCCTAACATGGCTGGTAAATCTACATATATGAGACAAGTTGCAATTATAACTTTGATGGCACAAATGGGAAGTTTTGTTCCAGCAGAGGAAGCAACAATAGGAATTGTGGATAAGATATTCACAAGAGTTGGAGCATCTGATGATTTATCATCAGGTAAGAGTACATTCATGGTAGAAATGAATGAAGTTGCTAATATCTTAAAAGATGCTACAAGAAGAAGTTTAGTTATATTAGATGAGATAGGAAGAGGAACATCAACATATGATGGACTTTCTATTGCATGGGCTGTAGCTGAATATATTGCAGATAAAAATAAAATTGGATGCAAGACATTATTTGCTACACACTATCATGAATTAATTGAACTTGAAAATAAAATTGAAGGAATTAAAAACTATTCAGTTGCAGTTAAAGAAAAAGGTGAAGATGTTATCTTTTTAAGAAAAATTGTAGATGGTGGAACAGATGAATCATATGGTATTCATGTTGCAAAACTTGCAGGTGTTCCTAATACAGTTGTAACAAGAGCAAATAAGATTTTAAGATCTTTAGAAAAAGGTGGAGTAAAGATTAAAGAAGATGCAGAATCTAAGAAACAAGTTGAAGGACAATTTAATCTATTCAACTTAAAACTAAATGATATTTCTCATGAACTTGATAAAATCAATGTAAATGAGCTTACACCTTTAGATGCATTAAATGAGATTTATAAATTAAAAGAAATGCTAAAATAAACTATAAAAAAAGTTGTATTTATGATTTAATTACTTTAAATAACTTAAAAAGGAGACATTAAAAGTGGGATTTTTTGATAAACTAAAGAGCGGACTTGGAAAAACTAAATCAACAATGAGTGACAAAATGAATAATGTATTTAGCGTATTTAGAAAAGTTGATGAAGATTTATTAGATGAACTAGAAGAAGTATTAATAACATCTGATATAGGTGTTGAAACTTCAATGAAGATTATAGATGAATTAAGACATAAGATTAAACATGACAATATTAAAGATGAAGAAGAAGTAAAAGTAGCTTTAAAAGAAATTATGGCAGATCTTTTAGATATTGATTCTTCACTTAATATTGATAATACACCAGCTGTTATATTAGTTATTGGTGTAAATGGCGTTGGTAAAACAACATCAATTGGAAAAATTGCAAATAGATTAAGACAAGAAGGAAAGAAAGTAATGATAGCTGCTGCAGATACATTTAGAGCAGCTGCTGTTGAACAAATTGAAATTTGGGCTAGAAGGGCAAATGTTCCAATTGTTAAAAAAGAAGAAGGATCAGATCCTGCGTCTGTAGTATTTGATGCTATTGAGAAGGCAAAAGAAGATAAGATGGATGTCTTAATAGTTGATACTGCAGGTAGACTTCATAACAAGAAAAACTTAATGGATGAACTTAATAAAATTAACAAGATTATTGATACAAAATTACCAGACTCTTCAAAAGAAACATTACTTGTTTTAGATGCTGAAACTGGACAAAATGCAATTTCACAAGTTAAAGCTTTTAAAGAAACTGCAAATATAACTGGACTTATTTTAACAAAACTAGACGGAACTGCAAAAGGTGGTGTAGTTTTGGGAATAGTAGATGAAAACCAAATACCAATTAAATTTATTGGTGTAGGTGAACAAATAGACGATATGCAAGAATTTAATGCAAAAGAATTCTTAGATGCTATTATTTAAAGAAGGAGAGAAATATGTCAGAAGAAAAAAGTACACAGGATGTAGAAAAAGCTGAAAAAGCTGAAAATACTGTTGATACAAAACTAGACGAGAAAAAAGATAAACAAAGAAGAAGAAAACTAAGATTTATCTTAAGTTTTGTAGCATTTTTAATCTTCGGAGCAGTTTATTCTTTATGGTATAGAGGAGAATACTTAAAATACCTAGAAATTGGAGAAAAGTATATCGATGTATTCCAAAAGAAAATAACTAATGTCACAAGATTTTATTTTGTTACTTTCTTAATTTCATATTTTGTTATCTACATATCAAATAAGATAACTATTAGAGGACTTAAGGTTTTCTTTAAAGAAGAAGGCGTTACAATGCCTAGACTTTTAAATAAGTCTTTAGCGTTTTCTATTAGTATTATCACTGCATTAATTGCAACTAAAGTTTTATATAATAACTTTGAATTATTTGCAAATGGAGCAATGTTTGGAAGATATGATCCGGTCTTTGGATATGACTTTGGGGTTTTCCTATTTAAGTTTCCATTTGTTAAACTTCTACTTTTATTCTTAATGATTTATTCAATTGCTTTAATTGGATATATAGGCTTATATTATGTAATAGTATTTAATAAGTTCTTTGATGGAGTTGATGGAGAGACTTTATCAAAAAGTGTATTTATAAAACAAATTGTTATGCTTGTTGTTATTGCAGCAATATGTTTATCAGGATTTATTTATATAAGTGCTGAATCAAATTTAACAACACAAACAATGCTTACAGTTAAAGATGAAGTTGAAACAGAAATTATTGGAGCTGGTAAAGTTGATGTTTCAATAAAAGTATGGGGATATAGAATATTATCTATAGTAGTATTCTTAGGAATTATGGGAATCTTAAGAGCTACTAGAAAGAATGATTTTAGACAATCAATGGTATGTATTAGTGCTGTTGTAGGATACTTTATCATACTATTTGTTGTTATGGTTGCTTATAATGGCATAGTACTAAGTGATGAATTTGATGCACAAAAATCATATATAGCTGAAAATATTAAAGCAACTAAAGATGCTTATGGAATAGATATTGAACAAAATGTTATTAATCAATATGAGACTATTAGCTTAGATGAGCTAAAAGCAAATCAAGATATAATAAGTAATATTCCAGTTATTAATAAAGATACAACTCTTCAAATGATATCTGAACATCAAGAAAATGGTATCTATTATTCTTATGATTATACAGACTTAGCTGAATATAATAATCAACTAATGTATTTGACTCCAAGAGAAATTGAAGAGACTACAAAAATTAATGAAAAAGCTAAAGTTTATGAGTATACGCATGGTTATTCAGTAGTAGCAAGTACTGTATCTGATGCAGATAAAAATGGTTATGCTGAATATATAGTTTCAGGATATGATGATGAAAATGCTCTTAATATAACAGAGCCACGTATTTATTTTGGAAGAAATACTAATAATTCTATTGTAACTAACGTTTCTAAATATAAAGAATATGATTATCCAACAGGTGCTACAACATATGAAGAATTCGTATATAATGGAAGAGCTGGATTACATTATGAATTTAAAGATAGACTTGTAATTGCTTTAAGAGATAAAAACTTTGGTTTAATATTCCCAACAGGATATACTGAAGAGTCAAAGATTATTACAAATAGAAATGTAATTGAAAGAGCAAAAACATTACTTCCAGGAGTTCTTTATGATGAAGAACCATATCTTGTAATTAATAAAGAAGGAAGATTAATTTGGGTTGTTGATGGATATACAAGATCTGAAAACTATCCATATTCTCAAAAGACAACAATAAATATAAAAGGTTATAAAGAAAAGATAAATTACATTAGAAATTCAGTTAAAGTATTAATTGATGCATATAACGGAACGGTATCTATTTACATTGTAGATAGAAACGATCCTGTTATCATGACATACTATAATGAATACCCTGAATTATTTATGGATACAAATATACCAGAAGATATATTGGCACATATGAAATATCCAAAATTCTTATATAATATTCAAGCTAACATGCTTAATATTTATCATGATATTAGTATAGATACATTATATAGAGGTGAAGATGTATGGGTTCTAACACCAAAGACTAATTCAACTACATCAGTTAAAACATCTTCATACTATACAAAATTAAAGACAATTGATGATACAAAATCAAAGAATGCTTTAATTACTACATACAATAAGTATGGAAAACAAAATATTGCTGCATACTTAGTTGCAAATTACACAGGTGGTAAACCATCACTTAAACTATATAAGTTTGGACCTGAGTGTAATGTAATTGGTATTGCAGAAATGAATACAAAGATAGATCAAGATGAAACAATAAGCAAGAAGTTAGAACAATTAAACTTAACAGGTACAATACTAACTAAGGAAATGTATATAGTTCCTATTAATAGAACATTCTTATATATTGAACCTGTATATCAAGTAAAACTAAATGAAAAATCTAATATTCCAGTTCTAAAGAGCGTTATAGTTGCATCAGGTACAACAGTTGCAATTGGTGATACTTTAGAAGAAGCATTAGCAAACCTATTTACTGATTATGCTGTAGACTTAGAGTTTGTTGATACTGAAAATATTGGAGATTTAGTTGATTCTTTAGTTAAAGCAAATGACAATTTAACAGCATCAATGGAATCTCAAGATTTCTCACTAATAGGTAAAGATATAAGCTCACTTCAATCTATAATAAAACAATTAGAAAATGCTAGAGCTAAAGAGAAAGCTAAAGAAGAGGAAGAAAAAGCAAATTCTGAATCTAGCGGAATACTAGAATCACTATTTGATAGAAATAATGAAGAGACTGTAAATAATACAGTAAATACAGTAGAAAATAACACAACAGATATTACAAATAATTTAGTAGAAAATGTTGTAGAAAACAAGACTAAAGTTCGTAAATAAAATTTATATAAAGGGGACAAAAAAATGAAAATGAATTTACCAAACAAATTAACAATTTTCAGAATGATTCTAGTAATTTTTATGGCAGCTGTACCTGTAGTTGATTACTTTATGGGTGGAATACCAGGAAGTGTATGTGGAGTTGCAACAGCATTTATTATAATGGATGCAATCTTCGTTATAGCTTCAATTACAGATAAGTTAGATGGATATTTAGCTAGAAAAAATAATGAAGTTACTACATTTGGAAAATTTTTAGATCCAATTGCTGATAAAATTTTAGTTATCTCAGCATTAACAATTTTAGTTGAAGTTGGAAGAATTCCATCTTGGATTCCAATTATAGTTATAACAAGAGAATTCATAGTATCTGGTTATAGACTAGTTGCAGTTGAAAAAGGTGGAAAAGTAATTGCTGCATCTATGTGGGGAAAACTAAAAACGGTTACTCAAATGGTAGCAATTACACTTATCTTTTTAGATAACAATGCATATGCAGCATTTATAAATGGAGGATTATCTACAGGAGCTAAAGTATTTAATATAATTACAACTGTATTAATTACAATCTCTGTTGTAGCAACTATATTCTCTGGTGTAGATTACTTAAGAGGCGGAAAAGACCTATTTAAAGACGAAGAAAAATAATATAAATTTGTTATAGAGGCAAAATTATGCTATAATACTTTCGAAGTTTAATTAGTACCGTTTGACAGTTAATAATTGCTTTTTAAGAAAGAGAGGTATTCGAAGTGGAATTTCTAGAAATTATTCTCATAATTGGGCTAGTCATTCTACTGCTTTGGGGGATTTGGAAATATATTACGATTCCTTATCACCAAAAAGCACTACTAGCTATTGAAATGGCAAAAGAGTATCGGTTTATTGTAAGAGAACTGGGGGTACTTGAAAACGATTTTCCTAATGAGAATACACCTGAATTCATTGAACTTGTTTTCTTTAAAATGACATTTGATCCAAATAATCTAAAGGGTGTTTATGATTCTATAGATTATATGTATGAAATTGTTATGAGTAAGTTTGATGAAATTGAGGGAAAAGAGAGATATTTCAGAAAAGAGGATTGGGATAATGTGCAAGCTCATAAAACTAGCACAGTAAACATCCAAATGAGTGTCCGGTATTCCAGATGGAGCCATGGGTTTGGTAGCAGTGATGCTAAGATTTAAAAATAGCGGGAGAAGCGAAATAATCGCTCTCTCGTTTTTTTATTTTTTAGACTATTTTTAATTGTAAAACTAAATAAATTTGATATAATAGAGGCATGATAAAGGAGATTAATAATGAATAAAATAGATGCCGAAAAAAGAATTAAAGAGTTAAGAGAATTAACAGAATATTATGCAAAAAAATACTATGATGATGATGAACCAGAAATAAGTGATTTCGAGTATGATATGTTGATGCTTGAACTTAGAAATTTAGAAAAAGAGTATCCAGAATTTATTACTAAAGATTCTCTTACTCAACATGTAGGTGGTCATGTTAAAGAAGGCTTTGAAAAAGTTGAACATGAAGTTCCACTTCAATCACTTCAAGATATATTTAACTATGATGATTTATTTGCTTTTGATGAAAGAGTTAAAGAGACATTAAATGTTAAAGATTTAAACTATGTTGTTGAAACAAAAATTGATGGCTTATCAGTAGCTTTAGAATATAAAAGTGGAAAGTTTATAAGAGGCGCAACTCGTGGAAATGGTTTAGTAGGTGAAGATGTTACTGAAAATTTAAAAACTATTAAACATATTCCAAAGACTCTAAAAGAACCTATAGATATTATAGTTCGTGGTGAAGTATTCATTGGTAAAGAAGACTTTGAACAAATGAATCAAGAAAGAGAAGAAAACGAAGAATCATTATTTGCAAATGCAAGAAATGCAGCTGCAGGATCACTTCGTCAATTAGATCCTAAAATAGCAGAATCAAGACCATTAGATATATTTATATTTAATGTTCAAAAATGTGATTCTATCAAATTTACATCTCATGAAGAGTCACTTCTATATTTGGAAAAACTAGGATTTAATGTTAATCCAGTAAAAGTACTTTGCTCAAATATGAATGAAGTAATAAGAGAAATAGAAAATATTGGAAACAATAGAGATGACTTAACATTTGGTATAGATGGAGCTGTTGTTAAAGTTGATAACCTAATGTATAGAGAAGTATTAGGCACTAACTTTAAAACACCAAAGTGGGCAATAGCATATAAATATCCACCAGAACAAAAAGAAACACTTCTTAAAGATATAGTTTGCCAAGTAGGTAGAACAGGTGTAATTACTCCTATGGCAATATTAGAACCTGTAAAAGTAGCTGGTTCAACTATATCTAAAACAACACTTCATAATGAAGATTTCATAAAAGAAAAAGACATTAGAATTGGAGATAAGGTTATCATTCAAAAAAATGGTGATGTTATACCAGAGATAGTAAAAGTAAATGTTGAAGCAAGAACAGGAAATGAAGTTGTATTTGACATGCCAAGAATATGTCCGGTATGTGGAGCACTAGCTATTAGACTAGAAGGCGAAGCTGCAGTTAGATGTATTGGTGTAGAATGTCCTGCTAAGCAATATAGAAATATTATTCACTTCGCATCTAGAGAAGCAATGAATATATTAGGTCTTGGTGATCAAATAATAGATGAATTCTTAAAAAGAGGAATGATTAAAAATATTGCTGACCTTTATACATTAACAATAGATGATATTGCTTCACTAAAGAAAAACGGAACAAAGTTTGCAACTAATCTTTATAATGCTATTCAAAATTCTAAACAAAATGACTTGTATAGATTAGTAAATGGATTAGGTATTAGAAATATTGGTGTTAAAGCAGCAAGAACTATTGCTAAAAAATTCAAAACTATGGATAACATTATGAATGCTACAGCTGAAGAATTAGTTCAAATAGATGATATGGGAGAAATAATGGCAAATAGTTTAGTTGAGTTTTTCTCACAAGATCAAACTAAGGATTTGATTTCAAGACTTAAAGAGTATGGACTAAACATGACAGCAATTAAAGAAGAAGGAATTGATTCAAGGTTCGAAGGAATGACATTTGTTGTTACTGGTGCACTAGATAAATATTCTAGAAAAGAAGTTGAAGACCTTATTGAAAAATATGGTGGAAAAACAAGTTCATCAGTGTCTAAAAAAACAACTTATGTTCTAGCCGGTGAAGCTGCTGGAAGCAAACTAACAAAAGCAAATGAACTTGGAATAAAAGTAATTTCAGAAAATGAATTTATGGATATGATTAAATAAGGAGAACTTTAAGTGGATAAAAATTATACATTTGAAATGTTTTGGGAAGACATGAAAAATGGATTCCAATTCTACTATAACTACAAAGACTGTAAGTTTTTAATATATAAATTAAATAAAAATTGTTATAAAAAAGAACTTATTGAAGGACCAGAAAAAGTACCATATCAAAAAAATGAGATAGTTACTTTAAAAAGAGTTAAAGAATTATTCCCGGATATGGAAAATCTTGAATATAAAGTGTTCGAATAAAGTTGACATAACTCAGGAAACATTGTATAATTATTGTTAAGCGTTCTTAAAATTTTGTAAGAAGGGAGCTAGATGAAATGCTTATTGACAAGAATTTAGATCATGGCAGTGGGCAATTCGTTCATAGTTCTCGGGAGCTTCGAAAAGAATACGCGCATACAATAAACACAGAATGCCCTGAGATATGTACGATGTGTGGCGGCCGCTGCTGCAACAAATTTCCATGTCACATGTCTCCGGATGACTTTGAAGACTTGAGCCTTAATAGCTTGATAAGAGAGCTCAACAAAGGCTATATCTCTATTGCGAAAGCAAGAAAAGATGTTTTTAGTAAGTATAGATTGTTTTTGAGAATGAGAGTTGAAGGTCATCCGATTGTCGACCTAGATGTCGATGAGAAAAAGCTTGGACCATGTGTGCTTGTCACACCTACAGGTTGCATATTACCATACGAAAAACGTCCTATGGGTGCTAAGTTCTTAGTACCTTTCGAGGAAAAAAATGGTATGATACATTGCCTTCAATATTATGGTCAAGAAGAGCTTTTAGAAGACTGGGAACCATATCAAAACATTCTTAGAATACTTTGTGTACTGTACACGTTTCAAAGAAATCCGAAGATCCTAAAAAAGGGAAAAGTAAGGAAATAATATTCCTTACTTTTCTCTTTTTTTTATTGAAAAAAAGTGACTTATTTTATATAATTATCGTGTATTATTGGACGTAAAAAAAGAGAATTTTGGAGATTATTTTATGGAAGAATTTGATGAGAATTTCTTAAGTGCAAGAATAAGGAATACAGAAGAAGAAATATCAGAATATTCATTAAGACCCCAAACAATAAGTGAGTATATTGGTCAAACAAAAGCAAAGGAAAATTTAAAAGTTTATATAGAAGCAGCTAAGAAAAGAGAAGAAACTTTAGATCATGTACTTCTATATGGACCTCCTGGTTTAGGTAAAACAACACTTGCAAACATTATTTCAAATGAAATGAATTCAAATATTAAAGTTACATCAGGACCTGCAATTGATAAACCAGGTGATTTAGCAGCTATACTTGCTAACTTAAATGATAATGACATTTTATTTATTGATGAGATTCATAGAATTAATAAAAGTGTAGAAGAGATTTTATATCCAGCATTAGAAGACTTTTCAATTGATATTATGATTGGAAAAGGACCAAGTGCAAAATCAATTAGATTAGACTTACCTAAGTTTACATTAGTTGGTGCAACTACAAGAGCTGGATCTATTTCTACGCCACTTCGTGATAGATTTGGTATCATTTTAAAACTTGAACTTTATACTGATAAAGAACTTAAGACAATCATAGAAAGATCTGCAAATATTTTAAATATAGAAATTGAACCTGAAGCTGCAATGGAACTCGCAAGAAGATCAAGAGGAACACCTAGAATTGCAAATAGATTACTTAAAAGAGTTAGAGATTATGCAATTATATTAGGTGATGGAAAAATTACTCTAAATATTGCAAACTTAGCATTAGATAAATTAGAGATAGATAAACTTGGCTTAGATAACACAGATAGAAAGATATTGGAGACAATAATTCACAAATATAAAGGTAGAGCAGTTGGTATAGAAGCTTTAGCTGCAACTATAAACGAAGAAGTTGAAACAATTGAAGATGTTTATGAACCATATTTACTTCAAATAGGATTTATAGCAAGAACACCAAGAGGAAGAATTGTTACACCTGAGGGATATAAACATTTAGGTTTAGATACATATGAAGGATTTTAAAGGAGTACAAAGGTGAAAAAAGAAAAAGAAGTAAAAGAAGAAAAGCATAAGGTTAAATTAAAATTAAAATATAAGATACTTATATTCTTTATAGCTGTTTTAATAGGTTGTTTAGGATTTAGATATATCCAAAAAGATTTATGGTTTCATCCATGGAATGATTATAGAAGTCATAAACAATTAAAGAAAATTGATGAATTTGAAGAAATTAATATTATGAGCGAAGGAAGAAAACTAGATGGCTGGATGTATTATAACAATCCAAGAGGAGTAAAGAGCCCACTAGTAATATTCTTTGAAGGTAATGCTCAAAACTCATCAAGATTTATGTCTATTTTCTATACTGAAGATTATGGAAGATATTTTGATGGATATAATTTCTTAGTTATAGATTATCCAGGATTTGGATATAGTGAAGGAAAACCTGGAGAAGAAGAAATTTTTACTGCCACAGATGATATTTATGATTGGGCAACTAGAAATCCAGATGTAGATGCAAATAAGATTGTAATCATGGGATACAGTATTGGTACAGGATTTGCAACATATTGTGCATCTGAAAAAAATGCAAATGGTCTTATACTTATTGCACCATATGATGAAGCAATGAGTTTATATAATAATGCTATAAATAGTTTTTATGGCCCTATGAGATCACTTGCAACATATAGATTTAATTCACTTTTATATGCAAAAACAGTTGAAACTGTAGCACAAGTAATTACTTCATATGATGATGAAGTAATTGACTTTTCACTATCACAAAAATTAAATGATGCATTTAAAAATCATAAAGATATTCTTATTTTAAATGATGGAACTAAGCATTCTTACTATTTAGGTAATGAAACAGTTATGAATACTATTTATGCATTTTTACAAGAAAGATTAAATGTGGAGGAATAATGAAACTACTATTACATGCTTGCTGTGCACCATGCAGTGAATACCCAGTGGACACTTTAAGAAAAGAAAATATTGAACCTACAATGCTTTGGTATAATCCAAACATTCATCCATATGAAGAATATGTTTTAAGAAGAGATTCATTTGTAAAGTATTGTGAAAATCATAACTTGGAATTTATTATGATTGATGAATATGGATTAGATGAGTTTTGTAAAAACGTATCAGATAATATTGATGCTAGATGTGCAACTTACTGCTATCCAGTAAGACTTAATAAAGTGTTTGAAATTGCAAAAGAAAAAGGATTTGATACAGTATCTACTACTTTACTTTATAGCATCTATCAAAAACATGATTTTATTAAAAACTACATGGAGAATAAATCAAAAGAAACAGGAATAGAGTTTTTATATAGAGATTTTAGAGTTGGATTTTGGGTAGGACATGAAATGGCAATTGAGGACGGACTTTATATGCAAAAGTATTGTGGATGTGTTTTCTCTGAAGAAGATGCAGCCTTAACTCATAAAATGAAAATGCCACCACTTCCAGATGGATTTGAATTTATTGAAGTAAAAAGAAATGAAGTAATAAGAAAAGAAAAAGAAGATAAAGAAAAATTTATGAATTTACTTTTAGAAGCAGATCCAAATGAGTCTTTAGTTAAAGAGTATTTAGATAAGGGAGACTTATATTCTTTATACTATAAAGATGAACTAGCTTCTGTTGCAGTTGTACTTGAAATAGATAGTGATACTGTAGAACTTAAAAATATTGCAACTAAGGAAGAATATAGAGGAAGAGGATTTGGAAAAAAACTTCTAAAATCATTATTTGGAAACTATAAGCAAAAGTACAAAAAAATGATTGTGGGTACAACAGAGAATAACATTCCATTCTACGTTAAACAAGGATTTGATAAATTTGAAAAAAGAGTTGATAACTTTTTTATAGATAATTATGGTGATGATTTATATGATGGAAATCTTCACTGTAAAGACATGCATTATTATTCAAAAGAGTTAAATAAGGAATAGTTATTAGAAGGAGAAAAGTATGAGAATTATTCTAAAAATAATAATGATAATAATATTAGTTTTATTAGTTATTTTAGATGTTTGGATTGTTAAAAATTTTGACTATAATACTGAAAGAGCTGGTGTTATTGATAAAAACGAGAACTTTATTATTGATCCTATTTATTGGAGTATTGATGGCGAGGATTTACAAAATGGATATAAATATTTAACTGCAAAAAAAGTAGATTTTATAGGAGAGACTTTTCAAAATATATTTTTAGACTTAGATGGTAATGAGCAAAATGCATCTTTGAAAGCTTATTTTAATATGAAAAGTAATGATAAATACTTTAGTGAAAATCGTGCACTAGTTTGGGATGAAGAAACTGGAAAAAAAGGATACGTTGATTGGGATGGTAATTTAGTTATTGATTATAAATATGATTTTGCAAATACATTTAAAGATGGATATGCATTAGTATGTATGAAAAATGAAGATGGTGAAAGAAAATATGGAGTTATAGATTTAGAGGGAAATGAGGTACTTCCATGCATATATCCTAAACTAAACATGAAAGACAGAGGTTATGGTATCTTTTACTATGATGAAGATGATAAAACAATTATTCTAAATGATAAAAATATGAAAATTGGAGAAATTGACACTGAAAATAATAAATATAAATTTACTAATTTTGGTGATTTATCTAATCTTGGGGAATTAGAAGAAGAAAATGTAAGATTTTCTCAAGATTTTATAATTATAGAAGATGAAGATGAGAAATATGAAATATATACTAAAGATGGCAAAAGGGCAAATGATATTAAATATGACAATGTATCTTATAGAACTACGTATATAGAAAAAGAACAGTATTTGTTAGTAGAAGAATCTGGAAAAGAATACTATATAGATAAAAATTTAAATGTAGTAGCAGATAGGCAAATGTTTAGAAAAGAGAAGGGATTAATAATTAATTATATATCTAGCGGTTTGCTTAGAGTAAGAGACAATAGTGGATTATTAGGTATTAGTGATTTAGAAGGTAATATCATTATTGAACCTCAGTATAATACTTTTGTAAATGAGACTACATATTCAGGATACTTTTCTGTAAGACAAGGACATAAATATGGAATATTAGATTTAAGTGGTAATGAAATAATAAAACCAAGTGATAAATATAAAGATTATCTTATAGGAAATGGAGAATATTTTGTAGCTTATGTTACTAATACAAAATTAGCTACAATGTGGGAGGCAATTTTCATACTATCAAATATATTAGAAATATGCTTATTAAGATTAATATTTAAAAGAAAGAAGAACTTAGTTGTTAACAATTAATAATTATGTATTTGATTATGATAAATATAAATCAAATTCTAGATATGCGTTTGAAATGATAATTTGATGCTTATATTATTTATCTTTTATGATGCAAAATCGATAACAAAATTTTTGAGTGAGGAATAAACATGCAATTGTTAGTTATTTTTATATTAGTATTAATAAATGGTTTCTTTGCAGCAAGTGAAATTGCTTATATTTCACTTAATGATGCAAAGATTGAAAAACTTGCAAAAGATGGAAATAAAAAAGCTAAAAAAATTAAAGATATGTTAGTAAATCCTAGTAAATTTTTAGCTACTATACAAATTGGAATCACACTTGCAGGATTCTTATCAAGTGCATTTGCAGCAGAATCATTTGCAAGTGTGCTTGCACCAAAACTATATTTGTGGTTACCACAAATAAGTTTAAATGCTTGGAATAATATTTCTATAGTAATTATTACTATTGTTCTTTCATATTTTACTTTAGTATTTGGAGAACTAGTACCTAAAAGAATAGCAATGAAGCATTATGAAAAAATAGCATTCGGGACTATTGGAATAATTAGATTAATTTCAATTGTGGCATCACCTTTTGTTAAATTTTTAACATTTTCCACAGATTTGATTTCTGAAATATTAGGCGTTTCATCAACCGATGAAGAAATTGTAACAGAAGAAGAAATAAGATTAATGGTTGATGTTGGTGAAGAAAAGGGATCTATTGATGAAGAAGAAAAAGATATGATAAACAATGTATTTGAATTCAATGACAAAGTTGTATCTGAAATAATGATTCCTAGAACTAAAATTTTCGCATTAGATAAAGGCCTTACTATAGAAGAAACAATAAAAGAATTATCAGTTGAAAATAATAAATATAGTAGAATACCTGTTTATAATGAGAATATAGATCATATTGTTGGCGTTGTATATGTTAAAGATATACTTTTATCAATGGATGACAAAAACCAAAAATTAGAAAAACTAATGAAAGAAGCATACTTAGTACCAGAAAACAAATTGATAAATGAAGTTTTTAACGAACTTAGAAAAAGTAGAAAACAAATCGCAATTGTAGTAGATGAGTATGGAGGAACTTCAGGAATAGTAACTATCGAGGATATATTAGAAGAGATAGTTGGAGAAATCTATGATGAATATGATGAAAAGGAAGAAGTTACTAAAAAGATAGATAATAATACTTATTTGTTTAGTGGAAATATTTCTCTTTATAACGTTGAAGATATCATAGAACTTGAACTTGAAGAAGGAAATTATGATACTTTATCTGGATATCTTGTAAGTAAAATCGATAAGGTTCCTACTAAGAATGATATAGGAAGAGAAATCGAAACAGAAAAAGTAAAATTTATTATAGAGCAAGTAAAAGATAAACAAATATCATTGGTTAAAGTGTTTATAAAAGATAAACAAGACAATTAATAAAGGAGCTAATATGAAAGAAGAAAATTTAGCTGGTAATTCAAAAAGTGCAATTGATTTTTTGGGAAATAAATTGGATTTCGATTGTATGGGATGTGCTATTTCAAGAGGGAATATAGCTATTCCAGGTGGAATAATTTATGAAGGAAATTGTGCAATGCTCGGGGCAGATCCTGAAATTCCTATACCTGGATTTTTGATTGTAAATGTAAAAAGACATGTTAATTCTATTTCAGAACTAAGTAAGGAAGAAAGGCATGAAGTAATAGATGTTATTGCTATAGCTGAAAAAGCTTTAAAGGAACTTAATATAACTAAAGAAGTTACAATAGTTCAAGAAGAAAGATCAAAGCATCTTCATGTATGGATTTTCCCAAATTATGATTGGATGACTGAAAAATTCGGTAAAGGCATAAAATATTTAAGAGATATTTCAGAATATGCACAACAAAATGCTACAGAAGATACAATTAAAGAGACATTAAGTGTTATAGAAAAGATAAGAGATTATTTTAGTAATATCGGTGATTTGAAATAAAATACAAAGGAGAAAAGAAAAGTGGCAGGAGAAGCACTTAATCAAGAATTAAAAACGATTTTAAGTTCATTCGTACTTGTAGTTGAAATAATAATGTTTATTGGTATTTGTTTATTAATATCAAGAAAAACAAAAAAGAAATTTTATAAAGTTGCAATAAGCGTTTGGACTATTGTATTTTTAATAAACTGTGTGGCTGTTATATTTGATGTGTTCTGTGTTCTTGGATTTAATGTGGAAGAACGTTTTGACGGCGGAATAAACGGAAAATATATTTCACTCGGGTATGGTATTAGTGTAGAAGGTCACAACTTAATAGAAAAATCAAATTATGACATTCGATTTATAAGTCTTTTTGATTTATTTGGAATTGGAAAATAAAAATTAAAACAAAAGAGGTTTAATATGGGTACAAAAGAACTAGTTAAAAGTGAAGTAGAAGATTATGCAAAATTTAACTTAATAAGATACGCACAAGTATGGGAAGATGCTGATGTTTTATTAGAAGCATTAGATATTAATGAAAATGATAATGTTTTATCAATAGCATCAGCTGGAGAAAATGCATTTGCTCTTTTATCAAAAGGACCAAAGAAAGTTTATGCAATTGATTTAAGTCATGATCAAATAATGTGTACAGAATTTAAAGCTAAAGCTTATGAATTTTTAGATTATGATGAATGCATGAAATTAATAGGTGTTTTTGAAGAAGAAGATAGATTAAAGCTATATGAAAAAATTAAAGACAAGCTTTCAGAAGAAGCTCAAAAATACTTTGATGATAATCCTCAAATAGTAAAAATTGGAATAATTCATACTGGAAAGTTTGAAAACTATTTCCATATATTTGCCCATAAAGTTCTTCCACTTATCCACACAAAGAAAGTAAGAGATGAGCTTTTAGAAAAGAAAACAGAGGAAGAAAGAATAGAGTTTTATGATAAAAAGTGGGCTAATTTAAGATGGGAACTTCTATTTAGAATATTCTTTTCAAAAACTGTTATGGGAAAACTTGGAAGAGATAAAGCTTTTTATAGATATGTAAAAGAAAATTGTGCAGAAAATCTTTTAAAAAGAACAAAATATGCTTTTACTAAACTTGATACTTCAGAAAATTCATACCTATACTATATCTTCAATGGTAAATATGATAAAGCTCTTCCATATGCATATAGAAAAGAGAACTTTGAATCTATTAAAAACAATATTGGAAGGCTAGAAATCTTAAAAGAGTCAGTTGAGACTTTTATAGATAGAGATGATGTTGAATATATCAGTAAATATAACTTAAGCGATATATTTGAATATATGAGCGATGACCAAATGCAAATGATAGTTAAGAAAATGTTTGAAAAGTCTCATACAGGAACTAGAATTGCATATTGGAATATGCTTGCAGATAAAAGGGCATCAAAATATTTTGATAACTTAGAGTATAAAGAAGAGTTATCAAATGAACTACTTGCAAAAGACAAAGCATTCTTTTATAGTAAATTTATTTTAGAGGAGATAAAATAGATGGCTGAAATTGAATGGAAGGGAATAGTTTTAATAGGCGCCATTATGATGGTTGCATTTGGAGTATTAAAACTTTTAGAAAAGAAAACTAATATACGTGGAGAACTGAAAAGAAAAACATTCCATATCACAATGGGACTTATGGTTTTAACATTTCCATATGTTTTTCATAATAGATACTCAGTAGTAGTTGTTGGAGTTTTATGTTTTATTCTATTCATGATAATGAGACATTCAAAACTTAAAGACACTATGGGATCTGTTTTATATAGTGTTGATAGAGAGTCTTTAGGTGAGATATTCTTTACAATATCTGTAGTACTAATTTTCTATTGGTCTAAAGGAGATAAGATTTTATATAGCATACCAATTTTACTTTTAACATTTGCTGATAGTGTTGCAGCATTAATTGGTAAGAACTATGGTAAGAATAGTATCTCAGAGCTTAATGAAGACAAGAAAAGTATCGAAGGAAGCTTTATGTTCTTTATGGTAGCATTCCTTCTTACACATATACCACTACTTTTATTTACAAATGTAGGTAGAGAAGAAACATTAATTATTTCTGCAATTGTAGGATTTAACGTTGCATTAATTGAAATGATTTCACATACAGGTAATGATAATTTACTTATTCCACTTACTACATATGCATTCCTTTATACACATATGAATCTTGATGCTGAGGCACTTAGAGCTCACTTATTAGTATTAGGCATTATATTCATATTAGTAAGTATAGTAAATAGAGTAAAAGCATGGAGCAAGATGGCTCTTATAGAGGCACTGGTTGTTGGATACTTAACAGTAACTTTATATGGAGTATATGCTTTAATTCCACCGCTTCTATTATTCTTTAGTACAATGAGATTTCCAAAAATGAAAGAAGAAGAAAAAGGAAATACTTACGATGCTAGAATAATTGAAACTAACGTATTAGTTCCAATTGCAATTTGTGGTATAGCAACTGTTCTAAAGCTAAGACAAGAGCTATTTTTAGCATATAGCTTAGCATATGCTATGCACCTTACAGTCAATACTTTTGTAAGATTAAAATACTACTTTAAAATGAAAAATTCAGATAGCATAATATTTGCGTTCTTAAAAGGTTTAACATTTATATATGTACCAAGTTTAATAATATCAGAGATTGTATTTGGTACTATTGGAATACCACTTTATATGGTTTATGTAGAAATAGCACTTTTATTTATCAGTGCAATCAAGATTTATATAAAGAAGAAAAATGTTGAAACTGAAGAAATATCTATTAAAAATGGATATATGCATATGAAGATTGTAGCATCTTTAACATCAGTATTATTAATTATTGAATTTATTCGTACAACATTCTTTATTGCATAAAAGGAGAATATATGGATTTTAATTTAAGAGAAGATTATGGAGATGTAGTTATTGAAAAAGATGGAGATATAAAAGCAAGATGCTACTTTAATACTACTCCTGTAGAAAATGGTAAGCACGTTGGTGCAATAGGAGAATTTAACCCTGATTCAAAAGAAGAAGGAGTTGAAGTCTTAAGAAAATGTGAAGAAGTTCTTAAAAGTAAAGGTTGTGAACTTATAATTGCTCCTATGAATTGTACTACTTGGAGAAAATATAGAACTTTAACATATTCAAAT
Source organism: Clostridia bacterium (assembly GCA_017528085.1). Taxonomy (GTDB): domain Bacteria; phylum Bacillota; class Clostridia; order TANB77; family CAG-508; genus Scatovivens. Next base: position 63,740 of record JAFXPH010000004.1, read on the forward strand.
GGTGAGCCACCATTTTTACTAGAAAATGTAGATCCAATAGAACATAATGAAATGTTTTTAGAAGCTGGATTTGAAAAAAAGTATAACTATACAAGTACAAAGGGAAAGATTTCAGATTATGAAGAATCTAAAGTACACAACTTGTTAGTTGAAAGAATGAATAAGGAAAATGTAGTTATAAGACATTTTAATAAAGAAAACTATATAGAAGATTTAAAGAAAATATATGAAGTTGCATTACCAAGTTTTTACAGGAATCCTTTATATACTCCAATAACTGAAGAAGAGTTCTTAGAACAATATACTCCATATATTTCAAAATTTGATGAAGACCTTATTCTAATTGCTGAAAAAGAAGGAAAGCCAGTTGGATTTTTGTTTACAATACCTGATTTTGATCCTCATACGTTAGTTGTTAAAACAGGTGTCGTTTTAAAAGAATATCAAAGCTTTGCTCTTGGCAGTATAATCTTAAGTGAACTTAAGAAAATAGCAGTAGAAAAAGGATATACAGATTGGATATTTGCATTTATGTATGAAGAAAATACGTCACAAAAATATGCAAAAAGACATCATACTCATTTAATGAGAGAGTATGCACTATATGGAAAAAATATTTAAGGAAAAGGTTAATTTATGAACTTAGCAGATAAATTAATTGAGAAAAACACAGAAGTTAAAGATAAAACATGTTTTGTAGCACATGGAAAAAATGTTTCTTATCATGATTTTTATAAAATGGTATCTTGCTTTAAAGATTACCTTCTTTCTAAGGATATTAAAAAAGGTGATAAGGTTTTAATACTAGTTCCAATGTCATTAGAGCTTTATGTAAGCTTATTCTCTATATGGAGCATTGGGGCTGTACCATGTTTTATGGATGCAGGTTTTATAAAAAATGGAATGAAGAAAAATGACTTTGATGATATCAAAGCAGTAATTGGAATTACAAAGTATATTTTATATTCAAACATCAATTCTCATTTAAGAAAATTAAAACTTAAAATAAATGTTAATGTAATGTATAGCTTAAAGTATACTCATGAGCTTACAAATGAAGCATTAGAAGATGAGTTTCCTGGAATATTAACATATACTAGTGGAACAACAGGAAAACCCAAAGTTGCTCAAAGAAATCATGAATTTCTAAATATACAAGCTAATATCTTATTTGACAATTTAATGTATGAAGAAAATGATATAGAACTTTCAACTATGCCAATATTTACTCTATCAAATATAAATGCTGGTATAACTACAGTTATTGCAAAAGGTAATTTTTCTAATCTTGGAAAAACTAATCCAAAAGATATTATTAAACAAATTATGAATAATAATATAAATAGAATTATGGCGGCTCCTGGACTTCTTGGAATAGTATCAAGATATGCAAATGAAAATGGAATAGTGCTTAATAATGTAACTAAGATAATGACAGGTGGAGGAGCTATCTTCTTAGATTTAATTAATAATATAAAGAAAGCCTTTCCAAATGCAATGATTTTAACTGCATATGGATCTACTGAAGCAGAACCAATTTCTAAACTTGATATGACTAATTTAGATGAATATTACATAAATAAGATTAAAGAAGGCTTCGGAATACCAGCAGGCAGAATAATTGGAGTAGAAGATTGTAAAACTATTATTACTGACAAAGAAGAATTAGGAGAACTTTCAAGAGAAGAATTCGAAAGACTAATTACTAACAATGTTGGTGAAATAGTAGTTACAGGAAAAAATGTACTTAAAGGTTATGTTGGTGGAATAGGAGATGCTAAGAATAAGTTCTCTGTAGATGGCATTAAATACCATAGAACAGGTGATATGGGAATATTTGATGAGAGAGGAGAGCTTTGGCTTCGTGGCAGAAAGAAAGAACCTTTCTTTAATATTGAAGCTAGCCTTCATGCACAGTTTGATATAGATAAAACTGCAGTATTTGAAAATGAAGGAAAGATTATTTTAGTATTAGAAAAAGGTCTTAATATAGATGAAAATGGAATAAAAGATAAAATCAAATTTGCCACAATAGATGATATCAAATTTGTAGAGAAAATACCATTAGATAAAAGACATAGTAGTAAAGTTGATTATAATGAACTTAGAAAAATTTTATATAAATAAGAGGTAAGTTATGAACTTTTTAAAAAAATGGTATACATACCAAAAGGAAAGATTTCCAGTACTTACATATGGACTATATTGTTTTACAATAGTATTTGGAACATTCTGCTATTCAAATTGTAAATGTGGTTCATGTATTTATGGAGAACCAGTAGAATTCTTAAAAGGAAGCTACAAGTTACTAATACCAATGTTTATAGTTGGTTTTTTACAATTCTTGATGGTAAGAATTATTGATGAATTCAAAGACTATGAAGAAGATTGTAAATATAGACCTTATAGACCAGTTCCAAGAGGACTAGTTACTTTAAAAGAATTAAAGGTACTATTTAACATATGTGCAATACTTCAAATTATAATTACATATATTGTTAATCCACCAAGTTTAATATTACTTGCTTTAGTATGGCTATTCTTCTTTGTAATGACAAAGGGATTCTTTATTAAGAAGATTCTAGATAGACATATTTTACTTGAAGTACTACTTGATGAATTTATGCTTCCTATAACTGTAATTTTTATATCTAGTTTTGTATGTAGTGTAACTAGTATTAACTTACTTACATTACTTGCTATGGTATATGTTATTTCATGGCTTATTGAGATATCAAGAAAAGTTAGATGTAAAGAAAAAGAAGAAGAGGGAGTTAAAACTTATACAGCAGTATTTGGAATTTTTAAAGCAACACTTCTTGTATGGCTTTTAGAAACAATATTACTTGGAATTATCACATATATTGTTGGATTTAGATTATACATAGTTTTATTCTACGCACTTCTTACAATAGTAGATATACTATTTGTTTCAAAGAAGACTTATAAATTATCAAAATGTGTAGAATATTTAGCAGATTTTTATGCAATGACATTACTTGTTAGTTTAGTACTACTTTTACTATAGATTTTTAGGAGAACAAAAGATGGTTTTTGTAATGAACAAAAATGCAAATAGCTCACTTGAGACCCTTATGGGCGGAAAAGGAGCTGCTTTAGCAAAACTTGGAAAGATTATTGATAACATTCCTAATTGGTTTGTTGTAAGTTTCTTGGGGTTTGATAAAGAAAATAGACAAATTGTTGAAGAGGCTAAAAATGAAATTGAAAAAGCTTTAGAATCATTTAATGATACTGATTACTTTGCAGTAAGAAGTTCTGCTGCAAATGAAGACTCTAAAGATACATCATTTGCAGGTCAATTTGATACTTTTCTATATGTTAAAAAAGAAGATGTAATTAGTAGAGTTTTAGATGTTTATAATTCTGCATATTCAGAAAGAATAGAAACATATAGAAGAGAAAATAATATAGAAGATGTATCTATTCCTTCAGTAATTATTCAAAGGATGATTAATTCTGAAAAATCAGGTGTAGCATTTGGAGCAAATCCAATTACATCTAATGTTAAAGAAGTAATTGTCTCAGCGGTATTTGGACTAGGTACTGGACTTGTTGATGGTGATGTTACTGCAGATACTTATACATGCACTCAAGATGAAATAAAAAAAGAAATCGCTAAGAAAGATTTCTATAATACAATGGAAAATGGACAAACAGTTCAAAAAGAGCTAGATGAAGATAAAAAGACAAAACAAGTTTTATCAGATGATGAAATAAGACAGGTAAGAGATCTTGTTAAGAAGACTTCTGAAATCTTTGGCAGATTTCAAGATATTGAATGGGCTTTCGAAGATGGAAAATTATATCTTCTTCAATCAAGACCAATTACAACACTATCTAAAGTTAAAAATAAAGATGAAAAGATTAGTGTTTTTGATAATAGTAATATAGTTGAAAGTTATGGTGGTATTACTACACCACTTACATTTTCTTTTATAAGAATGGTTTATGAAAATATTTATAGAGAACTTTGTAAGATAGTAAATGTAAAACAAGAAAAAATTGAAATGAATTCTGGTATGTTTAAAAGCATGCTAGCATTAATAGATGGTAGAGTATACTACAATTTATATGGATGGTACGGACTTTTAGGATTAGTTCCTGGAGTTGGTACTAATAAAAAATTCATGGAGCAAATGATGGGAGTAAAAGAATCACTTCCTGATGATTTGTTCCCAGTCCCAGAAACAACATTTAAAGATAAACTAGATTTGATGACAACAGGAATGGGACTATTTAAAAGTTTTCTTCATTTAAAGAAAATGACAGATAACTTTTATAAAAGGTTAGATGATGCACTTAAAGATAGAGATATAGATAGCATGGATTTATATGAACTACATGACTACTATTATGAATTTGAAAATAAACTCCTTCATAAATGGGATGCACCACTTGTTAATGACTTTTTAGCAATGATCTTCTATGGACAACTAAAGAAAATGTGTGTAGACATATTTAAAGAAGAAGGAAATCTAATTCATAATGATCTACTTTGCTCAGAAGGTGGAATTATAAGTGCAGAGCCTGCAAAGAGAATAAAAGAACTTGCAAGAATGGCAAAAGATGATGATAAGTTAATTGAACTTCTTGAAAGTGATGATTTATTAGTAATAAAAAAAGAATTAGAAAATTATAAAGAGTTTAATGAAAAACTTAATGAATATTTAGATAAATTCTCTGATAGGTGTCTTCAAGAATTAAAACTTGAAACAGAAACTTTAAAAGATAATCCAAGAACTTTGTATCATTCTATTTCATCATTCGCAAGAAGAATGAAAGAAAATGATGCACCTGACATCGATGCAGAAAAAAATAGAATAGAAGCAGAAAAGAAAGTAAATAAAGCTTTATTTGGAAGACCATTTGAAAAAGCTAAATTTAATTTCTATTTAAAAAATGCTCGTTATACAGTTAAAAACAGAGAAAACTTAAGATTTGAAAGAACTAGAGTTTTTGGTAGAATAAGACAAATCTTTTTAAGAATTGGTTATATTTTAACTTCTATGAATGTAATTGAAACAAAAAGAGATATATTCTATTTAGAACTAGATGAAATACTTTTCTATATAGATGGAAAATCTACTACAAACAATTTAAAAGAGTTAATTGAAATTAGAAAAGCTCAATATGAAAAGTATAAAGATGATTTACCTGATGATAGATTCTATGCTTATGGTGCAGTTAATATCGGAAACGAATTTAAAAAAGAAGAGAAGGTAGAATCTACTGAAGGCGGAAAAGTAGACTTAAAAGGTATTGGTGCTTCACCAGGAATTGTTCAAGGAAAAGTAAGAGTCGTAAGAGACCCTAAGAATGCAAAAATTGAACAAGGTGAAATACTAGTAGCAGAATTTACAGATCCAGGTTGGATAATGCTATTCCCATCATCTAGTGGAATTTTAGTTGAAAGAGGAAGCTTACTTTCTCATTCAGCAATTGTATCTAGAGAACTTGGTATACCATGTGTAGTTGGAATAACAGGACTTATAAGTTCACTTAAAGATGGTGACCAAGTTGAAATGAATGGTACAACTGGAGAAGTAAAAAAACTATAAAAAGGATGGTTAAATTAATTGGCAAAACAGAAATTAGACAGTAAAGAAAAGAAACTATTAATTAAAAAATTAATAGATGAAAATAAGGATTTCTTAAAAGGAAAGAAAAAGTATGATATCAGTGATGAATTTGGTATATTCAAACTTTATAAGTTACCTTTTAATGAAATAACATTTAAAGCTTCTGATAAACTATTAGAGCTACTTCCAAGTAAGTTTTTAAAAAGTGATGAGGATGTTAAAATAAGTACAAAATCTATTAAAACTGTGGATAAAACTAAAATCAATCTTTATATTTTTGAAAATAAAAAGATTGCTACAGATAAAGTAATTTTATATATCCACGGTGGAGGATTTGTGTATAGAGGCTCAAAAAATCAGTTTGATTTATGTAGAAGATTTGCATTAGATGGAACTTATAAAGTAGTATTTGTTGATTATAGACTAGCTTATAATAATGAATTTCCAACATGTATAAATGATTCATTTAGTGCATATAAGTGGATTATAAGAAATAAGAAAAGACTAAAAATAGATCCAAAGAAAATAGTGCTTTGTGGAGATTCAGCTGGTGGATGCCTATGTGTAGATGTTGCAAATAGGGCTAAAAAAGAAAAAGTAATTCCACCAGCATATATGATGCTTTTATATCCAGTTCTTGATAAAAGAATGAATACGGAGTCTATAAAAAAGTATACAAATACTCCAATTTGGAACTCTGTTTTAAATAAAAAAATGTGGGAACTATATTTAAAAGATGTAGAGTATACTTCACCAAATGAGCTAGAAGATATGACACATCTTCCAAATGCTTATATAGAAACTGCAGAATTTGATTGTCTTCATGATGAAGCAGTTGATTTTGCAAGTAAACTAAAAAAATGTGGAAAGAATGTAATCTTAAATGAAACAAAACATACAATGCATGGTTTTGATATGAAAGAGTGTAAGATTACTGAAGAAGCAATAGAAGAAAGATTAGAAATATTAAAGAAAGTATTTAAAAAGGAAAAGAGTAGATAGATGAAGAAGAAACGTTCATGGAGAAAGATGGATAATTCTGCTAAGATTTTTCCAATCTCAGGTAATAGAAAATATAGTACAGTTTTTAGATATTCAGTAGTATTACATGATATGATAGATCCTGATATGCTTCAAAAAGCTGTTTATAAAGCTTTAATTAAATATAAGAAATTCAATGTTAGAATGAGAGCAGGACTATTTTGGTATTATCTAGAGGATAATCCACAAAAGCCGGTAGTATCAGAAGAAATTACATATCCATGTAAATATATAGATCCTAGAATGAATAATGATTACTTATTTAAAGTTACATATTATAAAAACAAGATTAATATTGATATATTCCATTCACTTACAGATGGTAATGGAGGTATGATATTCTTTAAAGAAATTGTTTATTCATACTTAGAACTAGCTCATCCAGAACTTTTAGATAATCAAGAACGCCAAGAAAAAATAGAAGAAATTGATTATGATGTTAAAGATAGTTATATAGAAAATTTTGACAAAAAAGCTAAAAGCCCAGGAAAATCTCATAGGGCATATTTACTTAAAGGTAAGGAAATAAGACTTGGTGCTGTAAGTGCTATTCATCAAATAATTAATAACGAACAATTAAAACAAGAATGTAGTAAGTATGATATATCAGTTACTAAATACTTAACAGCAGTACTTATTTATTCAATATATAAAGCAAATTACTTAAAGTATGTTGGAAATAAAAAAGCTAAAAAGCCAATTAAAGTTTGTATACCAGTTAATTTAAAGAATTATTTTAAATCAAAAACAATGTCAAATTTCTTTTCATATGTAAATATTACTGCAGATATTAATAAATTAGCAGTTTTTGATAGAGTAGTTGAAATTGTCAAAGATGAGTTTGATTCAAAACTTAATGAAGAAGAACTAACAAAAACAATGGCAATGACTGTAAGAATTGGTCATAATTTTATGATTAGTGTTTTGCCATTATTTATAAAAAAAGCTTTACTTAAGATTGGTTATAGATATATTCAAAAGTATATGACTATTACTTTTTCAAATGTAGGAAGAATAGGAATGATAGGAGATTATCAAAAATATATTGATTATTTCTTACTTCTAATTGCACCAGAAAATATTGAGAAGATAAAATGTTCTGGTTGTACATTTGAAAACAAAATGATTTTTACATTTACTTCAATTTTAAGAGACAGCGATATAGAAAAGTATTTCTACGACTTTTTAAGAAATCGTGGAATAGAAGTACAAATCGAATCTAATGAAGTAAATGAATTTAAAATATAACTTAAGAAGGAAGAGAAAATGATTTATCCTAAAAGACTAAATAGTAGAAATGGAGAACTAGCAATAAAAATTGTTGAGATATCAGTTTTAACTATCTCTATTATTCTACTTATTATTAATAGAATAGTAACGCCAAATTTATATTGGAGTCATTTATCAATTGCAGGAATGGTATATGCTTTAATTGCTGCATCATATTCAATTAGAAATGGTAGATCAATTGCAGGACATGTAGTTGTACATTCAATTCTAGCTTCATTAATAACTATTTATATTGATTATAGACTAGGCTTTATTGGATGGTCACTTACAATTGCAGTTCCAATAATTATTATGGTAGCAAATGCAACAATGTTTACTATTACAATTTTTACTTATAAACACTATGGAAGAAATGCTGCAAATCAATTATTTACTTTATTATTTAGTATAATTGCAAATATAGTTATTTTCCAACAAATGCATTCATATAGCATTTTAGCTATTATTGCGATGGGAATAAGCTCAGTTAACTTTTTGCTAAGTATAATTTTATGCTTTAGAGATTTAAAAGAAGAAGTAATTAAGAAATTTAATATATAAAGAGGTTACAAATGATAGAAATTAAGAATGTTACTCAATCTTACGTTGATGGTAAAACTGTAATTGATAATATGTCACTTACAATTGATGATGGAGTAGTTTATGGATTCATTGGACCTAATGGTGCTGGTAAAACTACAACTATTGAAATGATAACTGGAGTCTTAAAAATAGATAAAGGTGATATTTTAATTGATGGTCATAGCATCATAACAAATCCAATTGAAGCTAAAAAGAAATTTGGATTTGTTCCTGATTCACCAGATGCATATGAGAAACTAACAGGACTTGAATACTTAAACTTTATTGGTGATGTATACAAAGTAGATAAGAAAACTAGATTTGAAAAAGTTGAAAAACTAGCAAAAGAATTTGGAATATATGATCACTTAAAAGATAGAATTCAAAGTTATTCTCATGGTATGAGACAAAAACTTATTATAATAAGTGTTCTACTTTATAATCCAAAGAACTGGATACTAGATGAACCTATGACAGGACTTGATCCTCAATCATCATATGTTCTTAAAAACTTAATGAGGGAACATAGTAAAAATGGTAATACTGTATTTTTCTCAACTCATGTTCTTGAAGTTGCAGAAAAAATTTGTGATAAGATTGCAATTATTGATGATGGAAAAATAGTATTTACAGGAACTATTGATGAAATTCATCAAAAGCTAAAATCTAATGACAACTTAGAAGAATCATTCTTAAAAATAATTAGAGGAGATACAGAGGATGAAAGTATTAACTAAAGTTATTTTTAAAAGTGATGTAAGAAGGGATAGAAATACATCTAATAAAGTACTTGCTTTTCTTGCATTTTTAATTGTATTTGGCTTTTTAGCTTTAGTTATGACTATTGCTTCAATTTATATAACAAATAGACTTGTTGAAATTAAACAACCATATGCTTTTATAAGTTTAATGCTTTTGTTTAACTTTGCAATATTATTTGTTAAGAGTATATTTGAAGTATTAAATGTTTTGTTCTTTTCAAAAGACCTAAAAGTACTTTTAAGAATGCCAATTAAATCAAGAGATATCATTCATGCAAAGCTTTTAAAAATGATTGTATCTGAATATGAAATGGAACTTATTATGCTTGCTATTCCTATGCTAATTTATGGAATAAAAACAGGAGTAGATAAAGTGTTTTATTTATATATTCCAATTATTCTTGCTATTATACCAGTTATTCCTATTTGTATAGTTTCAGTTATAATTTCAATTATAATGCGTTTTACGAATATGATAAAAAATAAGAGTAAAGTATTATACATTACATTATTTATAGCAATTGTACTTGTGGATTTGGTATTTAGGTATTCAGGAGAAGGTACATATTCTATTGCTGAATTCCAAAACTCAGTACTATTTGAAAATGGACTTGCTATGGAAATAGCTGATAAGTTTAAACTTATTTGGCCAATAATGGAAGGTATGTTAAACTATAACTCTCTAGTTGGAGTTGGATCAATTTTAAAGTATATCGGCTATAGTGTAATTGCTTATATAGCAGCACTAATCATTATTTCTCCAATATACTTAAAAGGAGCTATAGGAACAGTTATAAATAGTAATAGAAAAACCATTACTGATACAAAATTAAAATTAGAAGACTTTAATGAACTTTCAACAAACTATGCATATAGAAAAAAAGAATTTAAAATTATATCAAGATCACCAATCTTCTTTATACAATGTGTGATACTTCCTGTTGTTATGGCACTATCTATTTTTGCTATAGCTATTGGTATGACAATATTCTCAAATTATTATAATGTGGATATAGTATCAGATGTAAGAGAAAAAGCAAGTTTAGGATGGGGAACAGGAATATTTATTTCTATTTGCCAAGTTTTTTATATGATGAATTTCTCTTCTATAATAGCAGTATCCAAAGAGGAAAGATGGGCAAGACTAACAAAGTATATGCCAATTAAATTATATTCACAGATGAAACTTAAGATTCATTTAGGAAAGTTTATAAACTTTATAACAGCACTTCCTGTTATATATTGGTATTATATTTGCTCAGGAAGTATAGTAAATTCTGTTTTACTATTAATAACTGCAGTTATGCTTAATTCGTTTGGAGAAAAAGTAAAAATACTAATTGATATGAGAAATCCAAAAATAGATTGGGATAATGAATATACTATGATGAAGCAAAATACAAATGTAATGTATGAGCTATTCTACACAATAATAGTTTTGGTAGTTATTATTGGACTTGGATTTTTAGTTTCTAATTTGAGATTTTATTTCCCAGTTTTAATTTCTTTACTACTTTTAATTAATTTATGGATGAATGATTATTTAAGAATAAAAGATTATAAAATATTTGAAAAATTATATTAAAAAGAAAGGAGCCACGGCACTGCCGTGGCTTCTTTTTCCCCAAAATTTAATTAAATCAGATTGACAGTTTAGTGGGTCAAATCGTAGGGGATGTTCCAAGCTCCCCAAAAGATAATGACCAACATAACGACGATGGTGATGGCTACAACAACCCTACGGTTAGTAGCAAGACGCGGAATTCTCTGAAGGAGCCGCATGATGCTCGTGGTAAGCCATCTACCAAAGCGGTAGTGAAGAGATAGCCTAGTTATAGTTCTCGCAACGTTCCATCCGAGGAAGGGACGAGATCTATAAGTGTAGGTTCCTCTGGCCGTGTCCTCAAAAAAGTTATCTCCTCTGATGCCTGCAATAAAGCCAGCAATAAGTAAAACCCAGCTGAGCAAAAGCGTAGCAATCGGAATGAGAAGAAACCTGATGACACCAAATCCGTGGCGATGGAAGTGAGGAGGTAAGAACCTTCTCTGGAGCATGATGTTGATCACGAAGTAGATGCCAAGGAGCAAAACAAGAATTGCTCCACCATAGTCGCGAATGTAGACGAAGAGGAATACATAGATCGCCTGAACGAACTGTTCCTCGAGGTAAATAATACCAGTAGGGAGTGCTTCCCATGCCATCATGAGGGCAAATCTAATCATCTCAAGTATAATCATGATGAATTCTCCTTTTGGCCTTTAGGCCAGTGTGTTGTTGTTTGATACTTCTATATGATTAAATCCAGTTTGGGGAATCTGGATGTTGATTGAAATATTTAATTACCTATATTATATCACTTTTATTGCGTTATGTAAACACAGCAAAACTATGATTGACAATTGCCTAAAGTCGTTATAATATTATGTTGCAACTAGATGTTAGAGGCTTTATGAAAGGAGGTTAGTTAATGAATATTAGCTTACCAAAGTCTTTTTCCTATGTTGCAGACTCTCGGAATAGAGCATATATACGAGGTGATACTTTAGTTATCATTGGTAATATTAATTTTGATAGCTTAATGTATGAACTTACTTATGCTACTTATGAAGATGATGTTTGCTTCTATTGCGGAGAAAAGGTAACACGAAAGACACGTTCGTTAGATCACATGTATCCTAAAGTATGGGGTGGTGTCAGTATTCCGGATAATCTCGTCTTAAGCTGCAATAAGTGTAATTCTGAAAAGAATTGTCTTACAACTTGGCAGTATCTAAGGTGGAGTAGGAAGATACGGACAAAGAAAGATAAGGAAGAAGTATATCAAAATATGGTAGCTAACAATGCGGCAAAATACCATAATGAGATTATTCTTCCAAGTGACTGGATGATTGATTATCCAACTGCTTATTTTTCTGACATTGATCTTCCGTTTGGAAAGTTCTATAATAAGACTCATGAGAAACTCTCTAAGTTTTATGAAGAACATGGCCACTATCCAAAACCAATGATAGTAACAAGCAATGATTTTATCCTTCAAGGAAAAGATATTCTGTTTCATGCAAGACTGCATGATATAGACTTAGTGCCTGTTATTATCTTAGAGAATGTCATAAGGATACAAGAAGACTAACGAAAGACTCATTGGGCGGATTTTAACAAAATCCGCCCTTTTTGTTGAAAAAAAAGCTTAAATATAATAAAATACTTTGTAGATTTTGGAGGTGTTAATATGGAATTTAGAGACTTACTAAATCAAAGATATTCTGTAAGAAAATATTCAAATAAAGAAGTAGCAGATGAAAAGATTAATAAAATAGTAGATGCAGGTAGAATTGCTCCTACAGCTACTAATAGTCAACCACAAAGATTTTTAGTTTTAAAAACAGAAGAAGCTTTAAAAAAATTTGATGAAGTATCAAGAATGCGTTATGGTGCACCTGTTGTAATTGTAGTTTTAGCTGATATGAATAATGTATGGGAAAGCTCAATTGAACCAGGTTACAATACATCAGAAATGGATGCAAGTATTGCATGTACTTATATGATGCTTGAAACAGTTAATCAAGGATTAGGATGTGTATGGGTAAGATATTTTAATAGTGAAGAATTAAGAAACATATTTGATTTAAGTGATAACTTAAAACCAATATGCGTTTTACCTGTTGGATACCCATCTGATGACTCTACTCCAGCAGAAAAACATTCAATAAGAAACAATTTGGAAGATATAGTTACATATATGTAGAAAGGATTGAAATTTAAACAATGGATAACAGACAATCAAAAATCATTAAAACAAGTATTTTAGGAATAGTAGTAAATATTATATTAGTTATTTTTAAGGCAACAATAGGCTTTATTGTAAATTCTATTGCAATTATTCTAGATGCTGTAAATAACTTAAGTGATGTTATGTCATCAATAATAACAATCGTAGGAACAAAACTTTCAAACAAGAAACCAGATAAAAAACATCCATATGGTCATGGAAGAATAGAATATTTTACATCAGTAATTATTGCTATTCTTGTTATGTATGCTGGTGTTACAGCATTTAGAGAATCATTTGATAAAATAATTCATCCAGAAGAAGCAAACTATACTATAGCATCAATGGTAATAATTGCTGTAGCAGTAGTTGTAAAATTCTTCATGGGTAGATATGTAAAAAAAGTAGGTGAACAGATAGATTCTGATAGTTTAGTAGCTTCTGGAACAGATGCTACTATGGATTCTGTTTTATCACTTTCAACTTTAATTGCAGCTATAATAAGTTTTATATGGGGAATATCTTTAGAAGGATATTTAGGTTTAATAATTTCTGTAATTATTATCAAATCAAGTGTTGAAATATTAAAAGAGACAATTGATAATTTAATAGGAATCAGAGTAGATGCTGAAATAACAAGAACTATTAGAACAAAAGTAAATTCATATGATGAAGTACAAGGAACATACGATTTATCACTTCATAATTATGGACCAAATAGTTTTGTTGGATCTTGTCATATTCAAGTAAGAGATGATATGACAGCAAGAGAAATACACGCCTTAACTCGTAAGATTATTATGGATGTATTTGTAGAGTATGGAATAGTATTAACTATAGGTATATATGCTGCAAATGACTCTGGTGAGTATCTAGAAATAAAGAATTATTTAATTAATATGATAAAAGAGTACAAAAATATTCTTCAAATGCATGGATTTTATGTTGAAGAAAAAGAAAAAAGAATTTCTTTTGACATTATCATAGATTTTGATGAAGAAAATCCAGATGGCTTAAGAAAGAAAATTATTAAAAAAATGAAGAAACAATATCCAGAATATGATTATGTAGTTATTATAGATACTGATGTTTCAGACTAAGAGAATACTAATTATTTAAGATATAAATTAATTGCTTAAAATACTCAAAAATGGTATAATAGTATTGTGGTTTTATGTAAATAAAAAGGAGACAAAAACAATGTCAAATGATGAAAAATTTGAATTTGATATAGCAAATTTAAGAAAAGATTTTGAAATGGAAAATATGGTCATCACACCAGAAGATGTTGAGATGCTAAGAAGATATAACAATAATGAATTTACTATGAATGAGATGATTAATAGTATAAAAAAAGATTATTTAAAAGATAATTAAAGAGGAGAATACTAAAGATGAATGAAAGTTTGTACGAAGCTAGAAACTCAATATATTGCTACGATGGAACTGATGTACTTGTTAACTATCTAGAAATAAAAGATAATAAAACACTTCAAAAAGCTGAAAGAAAGTTAGTTCTAGCAAAACTATATGAACTAAGACAAAATAAATCAATAGGAGATTTTGATTTAAATCATTTCTTAGGAATTCATAAATATTTATTTGAAGATATATATCCATTTGCAGGAAAGATAAGAAGAGAAAATATTTCAAAAGGATTCTTTACATTCGCTGAATGGGAATATATTGAAGATGAACTTAATAAACTACTTAATGATTTAAAAAATGAGAATTATTTAAAAGGATTAGATAAATCAGAATTTGTAAAAAGACTTGTTTACTATATGGCAGAACTAAATGTTCTTCATCCATTTAGAGATGGAAATGGAAGAACAATAAGAGAGTTCATAAGAGAACTTGCATATAGAAATGGATATTTATTAGATATAACTGGAATTGATTCAAAAGAGCTACTTCAAGCTTGTATGATATCAATTGTAGATACAGATCATTTAGAGAAATTATTTAATGAATGTATAAAAGAAGAAGAATAAAAAACATCCCATAAGGGATGTTTTTTTATTTATCATTATCCAATTCAATATTTTCTAAATCATCTTTATTTTCTTTTTTTCTTTTAAAAATAAAATAGTAAATTAATGCAATTGCTATTACACCAATAGCTACTTTAACAAATATGTGATAAGGGAAACCACCTGAAGCTTGACTTGAAGTAGTACCAACAGATGCAGATTTTACATTTGGTACTCCTTGATAATCAAATTGAGATGCAAAAGATAGGTTACCAATCAAAATTAATAAAGAAAAAAATATAAAAATTTTTTTAAGTTTCATAATTAAAAACTCCTTTAGAATTCTTGAATTAATTATATCATATATAAAAAAATCTTAATACTAGTTATAATTTAATTATTGATTTTTAATTAAAATAATATATAATGAATTTGATATAATAACAAAAATATTTTTACTTAAGGCTTTTATTAATTTTAAATATAAAGTAAATAAGGGGAGGTATTTTTATGAAAAAATACGTATGTGAATGCCTTGGAACAGCAGTACTTGTACTATTTGGTTGCGGTATAGCTGTACTTTCAGGAGCAGATTTAGTTGCAACAGCTTTAGCATTTGGCTTAGCAATTGTTGCCATGGCATATGTAATTGGAAACGTATCTGGATGTCATGTAAACCCAGCTGTTTCACTTGCAATGCTAATTAATAAGAAACTTACAGTTAAGGAATTTTGCCTATATGTAGTTTCACAAGTAATTGGAGCATTTGTTGGTGCAGGAATTTTATATTTTGTACTTTCAAATGCAGGAATTGGTGTAGAGAATTTAGGAGCAAATGGATTTGGAACATTGTCAGTTGCAGGAGCATTTGTTGTTGAATTAGTTCTAACATTTGTATTTGTATACACAATATTAGGAGTTACATCAGATGAATCTAAAGCAAGTGTAGCAGGAATAGTTATTGGTTTAACTTTAGCATTTGTTCACTTATTAGGAATCAAACTAACAGGAACAAGTGTTAACCCAGCAAGAAGTTTAGCACCAGCTGTTCTTCAAGGTGGAGATGCTTTAAAACAAGTTTGGTTATTTATTGTAGCACCACTTTGTGGAGGAGCACTTTCTGCTTGTACATTTAAATGGTTAAACAAAGAAGAAAAATAATAAAAACAATTTAATATTTATAAAAAAGAGCTTAAAAAATTAAGCTCTTTTTTGTTGATTATTTTTTTTATATAAAATATAATTTATGTGAAGGATAAAATATTTAGGAGAAGTACTATGGATAAAGATGTTAATTATTCTAAAACTAGCATTCAATATTATTTAAGCAATATATATTTATTTAATAAATTATTTTATGAATTCGAAGACTTGATGTCCGTAATAAACAGTGGACCAGAAGTATTCAAAAAGAATTTAGTTGAATATTGGAACGAGTCTAAAGAAAAACTTGCTTTAAATGAAAATCTTGAGATAGAGGATAGGTTTAGAGTAGTTACAGAAAATGATTTTGATGTAACATATAACAAATCTGATTCTGGTTCTATGATTTTCTATGTTACTTTTCCAGATTCAGAAATTTATAATGCAGAAAGTAAGTGTGTTGCTTTAGCACTTACAAAAGGAAGACCAAGATACTTCACAATGGAATACTTTAAATCTTTTACAACAGGTGATAAAGGATTCGTATATGGTGAATTTTTCATAGATGATGCAAACCATGTTGTAGGACATAAAAACTATGGTGCAAGAACTAATGTAAATATAGCTAATTTTTCTTATTTTGTTAGAGAAAAAGTTTCAAATGAAGAATAATTAATTATTTTTATATAAAGGAGCTTTCTTATGGGAAAAGTTATACCATGTTCTGGATGCAGACACTGTCAATTTGCATGCCCTAAAAATATTCCAGTAGCTGATTACATTAAGCTATTAAATGATATTGAGATGGGGAAGGATGGAGAGTCTGGATTTAATAGTATTGTGGAAAGAAGAAAGGTAAAACCTTCTGCTTGTGATCATTGCGGTAAATGTGAAACAGCATGTTCACAACATTTATTTATCATGTATAATTTGGACAGAGTAAAAGAAATGTTTGAATCTTAATTAATTAAAGAGGTTATTATGAAGTATAGAAATAAAGATAAAGATTTACCAATTAGAATTTTTTACATTATAGATTTTACGATTCTTATTATTAGTGGGATAGTATCTATGGTAGCTAATAATACAAGCTTTTTTAAGAAGACTTTACATTTTAATACTGATGTAATATTGATTTCTACAACAATATGTGTCGCATCATCTGTTGGATTTCTTGCAATGTTTATTATTCAAAAATTAAGAAAAAAAGGCGTATTTAGAAAATATAATTAATATAAAACAAAAAGACCATAACAAAATGTTATGGTCTTTAATTATTTATTAAAGAGTTGGATCATCAGGACCTTGAGTTGGCTCCTCAGGATTTTGTTGTTTTGTATCAGTAGATGATTTTTCTGGTTGAGGAGCAATAGGTGTAGATTTACTTGTATCAACGTGTATACTCCTATTAAATGCTTCTTGTTCAGTTAATTCTTCTGTAGAACCTGAAGAATCTGATGTAGATGTACTATCTTCTTCTACAGCAAAACCATTTGCTTTATCACTATCCTCACGTGCTTTTCTAAAAGCAGATCTAATCTTTCCAAAAAATCCTTTTGATTCTTTATCTTCACGCATATGTCTCATAAAGTTTGACCAAAAACCTCCAATAGTAGCAGCACTTTTATCTTCACTTACAATCATTCCAGTATTATTTGAACTTGTTGAAGATGAAGCGGAAGAACTGGAATCGGTTGATGGTGATTCATTTGATCTTTCTGACAAATTAATACTAGTTTTTTCATTTGTCTTTGTAGGATTATATTGTTTATATGTTGCTTTGTGTCTGAATTCTTCATCAACTAGCATGTTTTCAGTCCTATCACTTAAAGGACCTTCTGCTTCAGCCTGTTGAATTTCAACTGCATTAGGCTCATATTCTGTAAAAGTAGGATCATCTAATGATGAATCATCAAAATCAGCAAGTTTATCATCAGTTGTTCTCAAGTCAAAAGAACCTTTTTGAACGTTAAATATAAAGAAAGAAGTAGCATCATCTTGTGTATAACCATCAACTTGCATCTGGGGAACACTACTATCTGGACTAGAATAGATTTCTATGTATGGTTGATCAGAAATATTAGTCCTATCGTATTCAGCAGTATTTTTACGATCTTTTTCTAATTTATATCTATTATATGCATAATTTAATCTTTGACGAGTTGTTTGCTGAGATGTTGAATAGTAACGATGAGAGTCCTCTGTATTAGATGAGTCATACTGGGCTCCGCGCGAGTTACTTGAAACAACATCATTGTCAGAGTCTATTAAATGTTCTTTTTGTTTGTCTGTAATATCATTATAATTATATGTTGGAATACTATTTTTGCTCTCATTATTCCTTTGAATTTCAATAATTTTACCTATTGAAGCCATAATTAATTCTGGACTATAGGCAAATCCACCTTTACCATCTAAACCAAAAGAGTTTAGAATAACATCTTTCAGAAGTGGATTATTTAATACTTGTTCTAATTCACTTTGAGACATATTTGGATAATTATTTTGTATAATTTGAGTTATTTCTTCACGAAAAATAGCTCTAACTTCTGGTTGTCTATAAAAATCTTGCTTTTCATTAAGATTTTCATTAAATTTTTCTTTAATCTCAGGATTCATAGACATATCAGTAATAACCTCTTGCGAAAAACCCATTCCTGCTAATTTTTCTAATGTCAAACCACTTTGCAATAATTCTTGAAATTGATTAGAGTTAATAGCTGCATCAAAACCTTGAGCAGCCACGACATCTAAAAATTTGGAAAATTTTGTCATATTAGCGAAAAGCAATACTCTATCTTCAGGTGAAACTTTTTTATTATCAAAAAAAGACTCTGAATCTATAATTCCTCCAAATGGTAAATTATTAAAAATAACATGCATAGCATCAATATTGTTTTTAAAATCAGGTACATTATTTGCGGCAAATTCGGCATGATCAATACTATGAGCAATTGCTATTGCTGTCTCCATATCTAATCCTCCAAATAAATGTTGGATTTCTTCAGGCTTTATATGTTCTTCATATAATTCAGCAATGCTTACTGTACCTGCAGTTTTAATAGCTGTCTCTACGATAGACTCATGTTCTAATGAAACACCAGAAACACCTCTTCTACGGAATTTTGCATTATCTATTCCTTGATTAATCATACTTTGTGGAATGTTAATGTTAACAACGCCGTTTTGAGCATACACAATATCATTAATATTTGAATTTGATATTTTTTCTTTTAATAATTCTGATACTGATAGCAATTCGTCATCAGATAATCCCTTAAGTTGCTCTTTAAGAGAGGCAGAAAAATCATCAGGATGTACACGCTTTTTTAATATTCCTTGTTTAATTTGTTCATCTTCAGTAGTTTTATAAGCATCGTAAATACCAAAAACTACATCATCTAAAGATAAAGCCATAATCTTTCCTTTTTATAATATACTTCTCTTACATTATATAAATACTTAAAGATAAATAACATAACAGAGTATTATCATTTTATTTACAAAAATGTTGCAAATAAACGATGTTTGTGCTATTATAAAGTATATAATTGGAGGTTGTTCTTATGAGAATAGAAGATGTTTTTGATTTATGTGAAGAAAATGTTGGAAAATTTATAAAATATTGCAAAGCTAAACCTGAAGATTCAAAAGAAGATATTAGTATAGCATATAGCTATGTTGATGATGATGGTAAATTAGAACCAAGGACAAGTATGCCTATGTCTAAAACTAGATATAATAAACAAAAAGATAGAATTGTTAGTATGTTGGGTCAAATTAAACGAATTCATGAATATGAGGAAGATTTATCAGAAAATACTGCAGTTTTAGATTTCATAGATTTACAAACTAAATATGATGGAACAAGATGGACAAATGATCCTACATTCACGTTATATCTTTTTCTATTAGGAAATGAAGGAGGTTTTTTTGATGCTTTTCGAAAAGGAAAAGATGGTATTTATAGAACTGATTTAAGAAGAGCTATGATTCCAATTCGCCCAATGGAATCTCCTAAAGATCCAAAATTAGTAAAAAGATTTCCTACAAAAAGGGAACCAGCTGATGATTAATAATTAAATATATTATAAAAGAGTATAGCTTTGCTATACTCTTTTGGTTTTATAATTGCTCTTCTTCAGATTCTGCTTCTCTTTGATCTGAATTTCTAACTTCGTTATTTGTTTTTGTATTTTGTACACCAAGGTTATCAACATTAATTCCTTCTCTTAGTCTTTTAGACATCTCATCTAAAGTGTTCGTTGGTTTTGAAATAGCTGCTGAAGATTGGTTTTCTTTTGATACAGCATTGTTATCATTTTTATTATCCATAACTTCTTCAGAAAAATTATCTTTGGCATTTAAAAATGCGTTTTTGATACTTGTAAAAATACCTTCATCTTTATTTCTGTTTTTCATATTATTTCTAAATCTATTTATAAAACCAAATAATCCACCTTGTTGAATAATTGGTAATTGTGTACTATTAATATAATTGCTATAATTAGGAAAATCTGCTTTAACAGATTGCCCTGATTTCTCATTAATATCAAAATCTTTTTTTTGATAACTATTTGTAGCATTTGAATATTGTTGAGTAGTCTCACCAATGTCTGATTTTTCATCTAAACGACTTAAATCTTCAGATAATTTACTAACATTGACATGTTGTTGATTTTTTCTATCTTTTTCTAAGCTATTGTCTTTTTCAAAATTATATTTATCTATCGTTTCACGTGATAATCCCGAATCAGAATAAATGGCTTCTTCCATAAATCTATCATGATTTTTTTGAATTAGAGAAACTAGTTTTGAAAATGATTCTGGATTATCAACAAATTTTTCATCAAATTCAGCTCCAAAATCTTTTAGTACTTTAGAAAACGTTTTTTGATCAAACTTCATTGGCTCAGGAAAAGAACTGATAAAACTTAATCGTATTGCATGAGATATTGCTCTATTATTAGTCTCCTTAAAACCTAACATTTTTTGAACATCGTCTAAATAATAACTGATTCCCATTAATGGAGAATTCTCATTTTTAAGAGCAATTTGAGTTTTATTAGATTCGTGAGCAATATTTAATACGGAATCAATTACGTTTTTATCATGAGAAACAAGATTTAACCTGCTTTTAAGTTTTTTCTCATCTATAATATTATTATTATATTTTGACGCATCTTTATTACCTTTTAGGTAAATTTCGTTACTATAGGATTTCGTCATTAGTAAAACTATTTTATCTATGTCAATTTTGGATAAATTACTTAAAGATGGAGTATCTAACAAACATTGACGAATGTTTTTCGCTCTATTATTTGTTTTCCTTGCCAATTCGTTAATATTTTTTTGATCATATATTTCATATACGGTTTGTAATTCTTTATCAGATACATTACATTTTTTTAAAGTACTTTCTATATTGCCATTAAGAATACTATTTTTTACTATTTCTTCTAAATCTATTAATGGAAATTTTGTTACATCTTCATAGTCTATTTTTTTATAGAATCTTTTTAAATAGTCTTTGATGCTATCCTGGGATAAAATATTATTATCTTTACTATCACTATAATCTTTATAAATTAATGTTAAAACGTCTGTATAAGTTTGTGCTATATTTGGGTTAGAATTTAAAAAATCTAATTGCGTAGGTGAAAAACCTTGAGAATCAATTACCTTTTGAGAAAAATAATGATAATTAGATGAACGTTCATACTTTGAAACAAGGCTAGACTCTATTGCTTTTCTTTCTTTACCATATGCAACAGCGAATCTTTCAAAATGCTTTTCAATATATTTGTGGTCTATTGATTCTGGAGGTACTCCTTTATAAACTGATTCTTTTGCAAAGTCTAATAGCTTATTATAGTATTCTAGAAAATATCGTTTATCTGTTTTTATAGCTTTTATTAATTCAGATGGTAAGTTGCTATTTAATAACATATGAGTTACTAAAGGATATCGAGCATCATTTTCTGGATTAAAAGCTTTTTCTTTTTTACTTAGAACAACTTGAACACCTTGAACAGATGATTCAAGGATATTCTTGAATTTTCTATTTCCACTTCTATATTCATCCATTATAGATTGAAATGATTCTTGAAGTGACTCGGATTCATCATTTTCATCAAAAGGAAATTCATCTACAAAGGGTGTTGGAACGACTAATGGACTGCTATATGATTTCTTTTGCTCCTCAATTTTTTTGTCTAATAAAGCATTAAGAACCTCTTTATTTGCATTTTTAGTAAAATCTAGCATTTTATCAGGTGACAATTTAAAAAAGTTATTGTACAATTCGTCAACATCGTGTGTTTTATTATAGTTATCTAATAAAGATTGATATGTAATGGCTGTTTGATTTTGTTTAATAGTAGAAGTATTACTTTGTATTGATTGAGTAGAGCTTTGTTGCTCAACTATTTCTATAGCAGAACTAATTACACTTCTTACTGATTGTATATTTAAAGAAAAACCTTGATTTACATTACCTGAAATTACTTCACTAACATTGTCATTAATTTTGTATTCTAACAACCTTTTTGCTTCTTTTTGTTCTTCGGGTGATAAATTAGAAAATTCTCTAGAAAGAGATTGAGAGAAGTCGTTAAAAGAAGCCTCAGTGAACTCAATTTCATCCTCAGGTTTTAGTTTTCCTTGACTTTTTTCAATTTTTTGCTTTTCGCTTGCTACTCTAAAAAGTTGCATAGCTAAATCATAAGTGTCAGCCATAAAAAAATCCTTTATAAAATCTAATATCTCAACAATAATTATATTGTAAGCTATTCAAAAAAAAACATAACAAAATGTTTAAATATTAATTACATATAAGTGACAAGTATCGATTTATTTTTATGGAAAAATATGACAATTTATGATATAACAAAGTTGTAAATAAAAATAAAATTTCAGGAGGAAATTTTGAAAGAAAAATTAGTAGTAATCGATGGTAATAGTATTTTAAATAGAGCATTTTATGGAATTATGGGTTCAAAAATGTTAATGACTGCAGATGGAACATATACAAATGCTGTTTATGGTTTTTTAGCAATACTATTTAAGTTATTAGAAGAAGTAGATCCAAAGTATTTAGTAGTTGCATTTGATGTTAACAAACCTACAAAAAGACATGAAATGTACAAAGACTATAAGGGCACTAGAAAAGGAATGCCTGAAGAACTTAAAATGCAAATGCCAATTATTAAAGATGTGTTAGCAGCAATGAATATTTGTGTCATGACTAAAGAAGGATACGAAGCAGATGATATTTTAGGAACACTTTCTAAATATGGTGAAGAACAAGGATTAGATGTTATACTTCTTACTGGTGATAGAGATTCATTTCAACTTGCATCTGATCATACAGTTATTAGAATTCCTAGAACAAAAGGAGGAAAAACTGAGACTGATATCTTTGATAAAGATAAGATAAAAGAAGTGTATGGACTTTTACCAAAACAAATGATAGAAGTTAAAGCTCTTCAAGGTGATGCATCAGATAATATACCAGGTGTACCAGGTATTGGTGAAAAGACAGCTCTTACTCTTATTCAAGAATATGGTTCAGTTGATAATTTATATAAAGATATTGAATCAAGTGATACTAAAATTAAAGGAAAGCAATTAGAAAACTTAATTAACAATAAGGAACTTGCATATCTTTCAAGAACTCTTGGAACAATTGATAGAGATGCACCAATAGAAAAAGATTTAAAACTATATGAAGTTGTTCCATGGAACAGAAAAGAAGTTTTTGCAATATTTAAAGAACTTAGATTTAATCGTTATATAGAAAGATTTGAATTAGATAAAGAAGTGATAGATGACGTTAAATCTAAAGAAGTATCTTTAGAATATTCAAAAGAATATGTTGAAGAAAATGAAAAAGAAGTTTTAGATAGAATCTTAAAGACAGGTAAACTTTATTACTCATTCGAAACAAGAAAAGATGACAACTTAGATTTAATATTCTTTGAAAATATTAAATATGCAAATATTTATTCAGAAGAAGAAAGTAAAGTCTACACATTTAAATTTGGCAAGGAATTATTTAAAGATGTATTTGAGAATAAAGAAATAGAAAAATATGGATGTAAAATGAAACATGATTACATTTTACTAAAGCAAGCAGGAATAACTATGCAAAATATCAAGTATGATATTTCTATTGCTGCATATTTAATAAACTCTAATTTAAATGCATATAAAGTAGAAGATATAGCAAGAGATTATTTATCATATGATATTACTACTTTAGATCAAAAAGAAAATGACAGTAACGTACAAACAAGTCTTTTTGATGAAGTAGCAGAAGTAGATGTGCCTAGTGAAAAAGACATAGCTAAAGCATATGTTATTTATAAATCAATTGAAATTCTATCTGAAAAGTTAAAAGAAATCGAAGCAGAAAAATTATTCTATGAAATAGAAATGCCCTGTGTTGAAGTTCTTGCTGATATGCAATGGGAAGGCATCTTTATTGATGAAAAAGAATTAATTAAATTTGGTGGTAAGTTAAAGAAAAAATTAGAAGAGCTTACAATAGATATTTATGAAGCAGCAGGTGAGGAGTTTAATATTAACTCTCCAAAACAACTAGGTGCAATTCTATTTGAGAAGATGAAACTTCCAATTATGAAAAAGACTAAATCAGGTTATGCAACTGATGTAGAAACATTAGAAAAACTAAGACCATTTAGTAATATCATAGATAAGATTTTAGATTATAGACAAGTACAAAAACTAAATTCAACATATGTTGAGGGAATGATTCCACATATTAATGAAAAAACAGGCAGAATTCATACAACATTCCATCAAACAGTAACAGCAACAGGAAGACTTTCATCATCAGATCCAAACTTACAAAATATTCCAACAAGAACAGAACTTGGAAAGAAATTAAGAAAAGTATTTAAAGCTGAAGATGGTAAAATATTCCTAGATGCAGATTATTCTCAAATTGAACTTAGAGTTTTAGCTGCAGTATCTGGAGATGCTAATATGGTTGAAGCATTTAAAGAAGGAATTGATATTCACACATCAACAGCATCTAAAATATTCGATGTTCCAATTGAGGAAGTGTCAAAACAATTAAGAAGTAAAGCTAAAGCTGTAAATTTTGGTATTGTTTATGGTATTTCTGATTTCGGACTTTCAGAACAAGTTGGAATTAATATCAAAGAAGCTAAAAAATATATTGAGCAATACTTAGATAAATATTCTGGTATTAAAAACTATATGTCTGAGATTGTTGAATCTACAAAGAAAAAAGGATATGTATCAACTCTACTTGGTAGAAGAAGATATATACCAGAACTTCAATCTAGCAACTTTATGGTAAGAAAATTTGGTGAAAGAGCAGCTATGAATACACCAATTCAAGGTACTGCTGCAGATATCATAAAGATTGCTATGGTAAATGTATATAAAACTCTAAAAGAAAATAACTTGAAATCAAAAATTGTTCTTCAAATTCATGATGAGCTATTAATAGAGACATTAGAAGAAGAAAAAGAAGAAGTAAAGGAAATATTAAAGAGTTGCATGGAAAATGCAATTAAACTTGAAGTTCCATTAAATGTTGAAGTAGAAGAAGGAAAAAATTGGTTCCAAGCAAAATAGAAAAAGTTTACATAAATTGAACTTTTATTCATAATGTGCTATAATGTATGTGTAACTTAGTTACACATAAGACGAAGGGAGTATACTTTATGAAGAAGACATTTTTACGGAACGACAGTTGCAAGATTTTCCTTTTAACCACCTACCCTGAAGGTAGTGAACTCGATGATGTACTGGAAGCAGCATATAGAATGCCAAGCCTCGGAAACATCGCAGTGGTTATGCTTGGAGCTGAAGGGTATCCGATTGTTCACATCAGAGTCTTAACTGATACTGAAGACTATGATGAAGCAATGAGATTCTTGAAAGAGGCCATTGTGTCTGATGCATTTATCATTCATGAACTGAAGATGCAAGCAATCATGGACAGAGATGATATCCCCGTACAGAAGATACTTATAGAGTATTTGGAAGAAGAAGGTTACTAAAAAAGATTCCCTTGTAAGGAGGGATGACGTCTTAGGGCAGGAGAGGAGTATCTCCTGTCTTTCTCTTTTTATGATTGACATAAATAAAAAACTATAGTAAAATAAACCTACTTCGAAAGAAGAATAAAATTAGAATATATGTTATCAAGAGTGGACGAGAGAATCGGCTTTATGACTCCACAGCAACCTAAGTTTTAAGGTGCTAATACCGACAAAGCAAAAGCTTTGAATGATGATTTAAAAATAGATTTTAAGGCCTTTGCGATTTTAAGCAAAGGTTTTTTGTTTCTATAGAAAATTAATGAGACATATATGGAAAGGAAAAATTATGAGAAGATTTTTTACATCAGAGAGTGTAACAGAAGGGCATCCAGATAAGTTATGTGATTTAATATCAGATTCTATTTTGGATGAATGCTTAATGCAAGATGAAAATTCAAGGGTAGCTATGGAGACTTTTGCAAGTGGTAACAAGATTACTATTGCAGGGCAATTAACATCAACAGCAAGAATTAAATTATCAGAGATTGTTAGAAATACTATAAAAGAAATTGGCTATGATAATGCTGAAACTGATATCGATTATAGAACTTGTGAGATATCAGCTGATATTACAAGACAAAGTCCTGATATAGCAATGGGAGTTGATATAGGTGGTGCAGGAGATCAAGGTATCATGTTTGGATATGCCTGTGATGAAACTGAAGAATATATGCCATATGCAATATCAATGGCTCATAAACTATCAAAAAGATTAACAGAAGTAAGAAAAGAAAAAATTATTCCATATTTAAGACCAGATGGAAAAACACAAGTAACAGTTGAATATTCAGAAGACGGAAAACCAATTAGAATTGAAACAATTTTAATTTCTACACAACATTTAGATACTGTAACTATTGAAAAACTTAAAGAAGACATTAAAAAGCATGTAATAGATGCAGTTATACCAAGCAATATGATAGATGAGAATACAAATATCTATGTAAATCCTACAGGAAGATTTGTTATCGGTGGACCACTAGGTGATACAGGTTTAACTGGAAGAAAGATAATAGTAGATACTTACGGTGGATATGCTCGTCAT
Organism: Clostridia bacterium; assembly: GCA_017528085.1. Lineage (GTDB taxonomy): Bacteria > Bacillota > Clostridia > TANB77 > CAG-508 > Scatovivens. Next base: position 91,027 of record JAFXPH010000004.1, read on the forward strand.
GGAGGTGGATGTTTCTCAGGAAAAGATGCAAGTAAAGTTGATAGATCAGCTGCATATATGGCTAGATTTATTGCAAAAAATATAGTAGCAAATGGACTAGCTAAAAAATGTGAACTTCAACTTTCATATGCAATTGGTATGGCAGAACCACTTTCAATTTACATTGAAACGTTTGGAACAGGAACTGTTTCAGATGAGGAAATAGTAAAGTTAATTAGAGAAAAATTTGATTTAACTCCAAATGGAATTATTAAATATTTAGACTTAAAGAAACCAATCTATAGAAAAACTACAAACTATGGTCACTTTGGAAAACCAGATTTACCATGGGAACAAATTATTAAATTATAAAACTAATAAGCCAAAGATTTTCTTTGGCTTATTTTATTGAACAAAAAAATTATTAATGGTAAAATTTTACTATAAATAAAATACAGAAGACGAGGATAAAAAATGAGAGAAGTAAGTTTAGATGAACTATCTAAAAAAAGAAGTGAATACTATCAAAATATTAAGTTTACTATTTCAAGAAGAGCTTTAAATAGAACGAAGATATCAGAGCTTACACATGTAAGTGAACAATATCCAAAAACTAGATATTACTTTTCAAATTCTATTAAGACAATGGAAGCAACTAACCAAATGTCTAGTGGAAGATGTTGGATATTTGCAGGACTAAATATATTAAGAGAAAATGTAGCTAAAAGATATAATATTAAAGATTTTGAACTATCTCAAAACTATGTAGCTTTCTATGACAAACTTGAAAAATGTAATTACTTTATAGAGTCTATTATAAAACTAAGAACAGTAAATAAATTTGATAGAACTTTTAATCTAATTTTATCAAATGGAATTACTGATGGTGGCCAATGGGATATGTTTGTAAATATTATCAAAAAATATGGTGTTGTACCTAAAGATGCATTCCCAGAAACATATCAAAGTTCTAATACTAAAGAAATAGATGCTATTATAAATAGATATTTAAGAAAAACAGCATGCATAATAAGAAAAGGCGTAAATACTGATTTAGATGGAATAAAATCAAAAGCTATGCAAGAAATATATGAAATCTTGTGTACTGCTTTTGGAGTTCCACCAGAAGTTATAGACTTTGAATATGAGGATAAAGATGAAAAATACCATGTATATAAAAATATTACGCCAGTAGAATTTTTAAAAGACTTTGTTGAGTTTGACTATGATAATTATGTAAGTATCATAAATGCTCCAACAAAAGATAAACCATTTAATGAAACATATACAGTTCAATTTTTAGGTAATGTTATCGAAGGAAAACCTATTAAGTATTTAAATTTAGATTTAAAAAGATTTAAAGAACTAGTAGTAAATCAAATAGTAGATGGCGAAGTGGTTTGGTTTGGATCAGATTGCTCTCAATATCAAGATAGAGCAGGTGGAGTTTGGGATGATGAAACATTTGACGAAAATACTCTATTCCAAATAGATGATAATATGAGTAAAGATGAGATGTTAGATTATTGGGAAAGTGCAATGAACCATGCAATGCTATTTACTGGAGTAAATATAGAAGATGGACAAACAACTAAATGGAAAATTCAAAATAGTTGGGGAAAAGATCATGCATTTAAAGGGTATCATGTAGCTACAGATTCTTGGTTTGATAAATATGTTTATCAAGCAGTTATAAATAAGAAGTACTTAACAGAAGAAGAACTTGGATACTTAAAAATGGAACCAAATAAACTTGATTTATGGGATCCTATGGGAACATTAGCAGACTAAATAAAAAAAGATAAGGCTTTTACCTTATCTTTTTTTGTTTGACTTAAAAGAGTTTTTTAGATATTATTTATCGTAAGAAAAATAATATTTTTAGAGGAGAAATATATGGTAGACGAAAGAATAAAAAAATTAGCTTACAATTTAGTAAGCTATAGTACTAAAGTTAAAAAAGGTGAAAAGGTTTTAATAGACTTATTTGGACAAGAAGCAATTCCTTTAGGAAAAGAACTTGTTAAAGAAGTATATAATGCTGGAGGACTTCCAGTAGTTAAAATTTATAATGAAGAAATAACAAATGAGCTTATTAAAGGTGGAAATAAAGAATCTTTTAATTTAACTCAAGATATAGACTTTTACGAGATGAATAAGATGGATGCATATATTGGAATTAGAGCATCAAAGAATATAAATAACAATTCCAATATTCCTTCTGAGAAAATGAAAGAATATGAAAAAGAATATTTAGATAAAGTTTTAGATGAAAGAGTAGATAATACTAAATGGGTTATCTTAAGATATCCAAACGGTTCTATGGCACAACTTGCTAGAATGAACACATCAGACTTTGAAGATTTTTATTTCGATGTATGTAATTTAGATTATGCAAAGATGGATAAAGCAATGGATAATCTAAAAGGTTTAATGGAAAAAACAGATAAAGTTCATATAGTAGGACCAGGAACTGATCTTACATTTTCTATAAAAGGTATGGGTGGAATTAAATGTGCAGGAGAATTTAATATCCCTGATGGCGAGGTATATTCAGCACCTATTAAAGATTCTGTAAATGGAAAAATATCATATAATGCATTCTCAACATATAGAAATTTTACATTCGATAATATTTGTTTAGAATTTAAAGATGGAAAAATAATTAAAGCTACAGCTAATAATACAGAAAAGATTAATGAGATTTTAGATACAGATGAGGGAGCAAGATATATAGGAGAATTTGCTATTGGACTTAATCCATATATCAACCATCCAATGAATGATATTTTATTTGATGAAAAGATTGCAGGTTCATTCCACTTTACTCCAGGTAGAGCATATCAAGATATGTTTAATGGTAATATATCTTCAATTCACTGGGATTTAGTATGTATCCAAACACCAGAATATGGTGGAGGAGAAATATACTTTGATGATGTTCTAATTAGAAAAGATGGTAAATTTGTATTACCAGAATTAGAATGCTTAAATCCAGAGAATTTAATGTAAGGAGAAGTTAATGCCAGGATACGTAATACATTTAGCAATAGCAAAAGAGTATATTAAAAAACACAAAATTGAAGATAGATTAGAATTTTTAAAAGGTAGTATCGCACCTGATGGAAATCAAAATAAAGTTTTAAGTCATTATTCAATACATGGTACAAGTTCGGGTTCGAATCTATATTTGTTTTTACAGAAAAACAAGCTAGATAACGATTATAACAAAGGATACTTCTTACATCTTCTTTCAGACTTACTTTTCTACAATAAGTACTTTAGATTTATTGAAGAGGATAGGTTGGATATTAATGAAATTCATAGAGATTATGATAGAGTTAATAAATATATGTTAGAAGAATTTGATTTTAATGAAGATGAGAAGGAACTCATTAAAAATCAATATTGGATAGTAGAAAACGAAGAGCCAGTATATTTAAAAATTGATAAAATCAATGAATTTATCGATATAGTATCAAACTACGATATTGATGTATTAGAAAAAGAAGTTTTAAACTTAAAGAAAGATTTCATTCAAATATTTGATACAACTTATTATGAAAAATAATTAAAGAGCATACAAAAGTATGCTCTTTTTATGCACTGATTTACATAAAATCTTGAAATTATGACAAAAATTTGATATAATATAAAAGCTTTTTAGGGTTTACCACATACTTAAGGAGGATTTATTATGGCAAGTGACATAGGTAATCGGAAAAAAAGACTTAAAGCGATAGTAGTAGCAATTATTGTGCTTGTTGGTGTGTATTTTGGATATGGTGATGAAATAATCACTATCCTTGAAAACTATAATATAGACACTACACAAGTACAGGAGTACTTGGATGAATTTGATCAGAATAAACTGTATATGCACATGATAAATGTGGGTCAAGGAGATTCTTTTCTATTCGTTCAAGGTGACGAGACAGCACTTGTAGACTGCGGACCACAATCTGCCGGAGATGACGTAGTAAAATACTTAGATAAGCTTGGAATTGAAGAGCTAGATCTAGTAATTATCACTCATCCCCATGAAGATCATATGGGAGGCTTATACCAAGTACTTACAAACAAAAAAGTGGATAGAATCATAATGCCTAAAGTTAAACAAGGACTCGTTGTATCTCAATGGTATTTAAAAGATATTCGGCAAATCAAAACAAGTCGGATACCTGTTACATACCCAAATCTTAATGATGTATTTGAGATTGGAAGTTCAAAGTTTAAACTTGTTGGCATGATGACTTCCCGGGAAGTAAAAGACGACAACATCAACAACTATTCTTTGGTTTTCAAAGTGTCATTCGGGAATATGGATGTACTAATGACCGGTGATGCTGAAAAAGAACTCGAAGAAAAACTTGTAAAATCTGGAGCTGACATTGATGCTGAAATCTTAAAGGTTGCACATCATGGAAGCAAAACTTCATCTACGGACGAATTTTTAGATGCGGTTAATCCAGATTACGCTCTTATTTCTGTCAAACAAGGAAATGATTACAAACACCCCCACAAAGATACCATGGATAAGTTGGAGGAAAGGAGAATCATTTTATTTAGGACAGACGAACTAGGAACAGTCATTGCAACGATAGGGAGGAATAATGTAACTTTCGATAAGAAGACTTGCGACTATCTAAATGGATCGGAACTATGTACTTAAAGAGGAGGTACTTGTTATGCTGAGCTATGCAACTATTGAAAGTATAGAGGGAGAAAAGGTCCGGCTTGAAGTAGAGAACGTACCATACCTTGAAAGCAAAGTGGATGACATGGGAAAAGAAACCTTCATGGTTACTGTGAGCATGAGATTCTTTAACACTAGATTCTACGATATTAACTATGGAGACATATTCATCGTAGCTCATCAGGACCACGAGATTTTCTTTATCCTTTCGAAATCTGCAGAAGAGAAATGCAGAAGGGTGGAGTACTTGAGCTCTTTACTCTAAGTAAGGACTAAAAGTCTTTTTTAGCAGGGGTAAGTAATACTTACCCCTGCTTTTTTTATGGACATTAATTTCTATTTATGATATGTTAAACAAAAGGGGAGTGATAATATGAACAATTTTGTCGTTACAATTGGAAGAGAGTTTGGCAGTGGAGGAAGAGAAATTGGTGAAAAGTTAGCTGAAAGGTTAGGATTTAATTTTTATAATGATAGACTCTTATCTGATGTATCACATAAAACAGGAATAGATAAAAGCTTATTTGAAGATGCAGATGAAAAGCAAAAAGAGGCATCATGGTATATGATGGCAATGAATGTTTTAAATGCATTTGGAAAAGATAAATCAGTAGATGAACTCCCATCGAGTGAACAATTATTTTTAGAACAATCTAAATTTATTGAAGAACTTGCTGAAAATGAAAATTGTGTAGTTGTTGGAAGATGCTCTAATTATTTACTTAAAAATAAACCTAATGCTTTACATGTATTTATTTTTGCAGATGAAGATACAAAGATAAGAAGGATAATGGATAGACAAGAATTATCTGAAAAAGATGCAAAAAAACATATGCAAAAAATTGAAAAAGAAAGAAAAGAGTATTATGAATATTATACTGGGAAAAAATATGGTAATTTTCAAGATTATGATTTGTGCATAAGTTCATCAAAATGTAGAATAGAAGAAATTGCAGCAATAATAGAAAGATTAGTTAGAAATAGAATTATATCAGAAGAATAAAAAAGGTAGATGTTTTTCATCTACCTTTTTATATATTTATTTCAGAATCATCATCTTGTGCTCTTGATGAATTATCCTCCTGCGTTTTATTATTTGAATTGTTATTGTTTTTGGGTTCATAATTACCATTACTATCTCTAACACTTATACTCTGAGAAAAAGAATCTAATTGCTCATGATTAACTGCTTCAGTGTTTTGATCTGGCTTATAATTATCTGATTCGCTATTAGATATTTTATCTAATTCACTATAATCATTTATAACGTTATTGGCATAAGTAAATGATTCTTTTATCCTATTAACTAATCCACTTTCTTTATCAGTACTTCTGAATTTTTTTACAAAAGATGATATAAATCCAACAACCCCTTTTGGAGCATCTTGAACAGCAGGATGAATGTCTTCGGAAGATGTTACTTTTGTTTGGAAATCCTCGTTTTTTAAATTGTTGCTTTCTTGATTAACTGAAATAGAAGACACTTTTTCTTCTTGTATAGGCTCAACTTCGGGTTGAGAAGATATATCATTAATGCTCTTATTATAATCAGATAAGTCATGAGATGAATTTAACTCTCGATATGCTTTATAAGATTCTGGAGTTAAAAAGCCTGGGTGATCTAAATCTAGTCCTATTTTTCCAGTATTATTAATAAAGTTTTCGTACTCTTCAAAGTGCATAAGATTAACATGGGTAGATAAAGCTGTGGCTGTTTCAATCTTTTGACCTGTTCTTGGATCTACGTTTGTTATAAGAGCATCTATAATAGGTTCCATGTTTTTTAAAGTAATCGAATCTAATAATGATTGGTCAAAATCCTTTAAAAATTCCTTTTTTAATACTTCAAGATTTTTTTCTTGTTGAGAAATATCTATTGTAGAAATTATATTTTTATTTCCATTTCTATATAACATAGATAATGCTGTGGCAAAAGTAATAAAACGTGAATTATTTATTGGATTAGTATATATATCTAATTGACTTTTGGCTTTCAAACGAGACATTCTAATTAATAAAGCATCAAAGTCAAATTTAAACCCACTTTTTAAAGCGCTTTGAGAAGGATATAGCTTATCATACGCTTTAGCTAGCTTTATCTTTTCTTCCTCTTTTCCTAAGGCATTTTGAATATCATCATATTTTAAATCCTCAAAAGCAAAATGACATATGTCATAGTTTAACATTTCTTGAAAATTTTCAAAAGAAGACTTAGCAATTAACTCTTCACTACGATTAGTAGATATTTTGTTTAATGCTTCTGATAAATCTGTTGAGTGTGATACAAAATCGTGTCCTTCTGGGAGAAATTCAACTTTTAATGCTGAAGAGTATGCTGCAATACTTTGTAATAGTGTCTCAGTATCAACATGAGTATATGCTGAATATCTACGAGTATTCGTGTTTAATAAATAGCATAAATCTGAATCAGGTATATTAATTCCTGTTTTAGTAAATTTTTCTAGAAAAGGTTTAATTGCTTTTAAATCTTCCTCAGTATATTTTAAAGAATTAAGTATTTGTGATGCTTCTTTAGTTTTGTTGACTATATTTATAAATGTATCAGGAAGTTGGCTTAAGAGAGCTCTACCAGTTTCTTTAATCTCTTCATTAGAAAAATATGAAGTGTCAAAACCTCTTTTTCCTGTTTGTTCAACAAGATCAGGATTTGACTCTATATCAAAGGTAAAATTTTGTTTGATTTCTTCTTCATCAAATTCTTTTATCATCATATCCAAGCAATCTTTTGGATCTAAGTATGAATATTTTTTGACAAATTCATTGATTTTTCCTTCAATTGAATCAGGGAGTTTATCAACAAAACCTAGAGATTGTCTCAATAATGAAGAATATTTAAGAGACAATTTAGACCTATTGTTAACTCGATCATAATTGTTATAGTAAGAATCTTTTTTTGAATAACGATTATTATTAATAAGGCCTTCTCTAAAATCAGCTCTTTTAAGAGTTATTGCAAGTCCATGAATACCTGGACTATGCTGAATTATATCTACTAATGAAGCTATTTCAGGGTCTGTTACAGATGATTTTAATTTTTGGCAATAAATTTCTAACGCTTCAGGGTCTATAAAACCTTTCTTAAGTATATTACCATCAGATATTTGCGCTGCTATATCAGTAGCAAAGAATTCAAAATGGGTTTTTAATTTACTATTACTATTTATCTTATCTAATAGTTCTTTAGGTAGTCCAAGTCTTCTAATTATCATTTCGAAAAAATCAGCACCTAAATCTGGTTCTCCAACTGTTTTAACTCCTATATTCCTTTTTGCATCGTTAACGGCTTCTTCTTTTTCTTCTGGTGTATAAGAATTAAATATTTTACCTTTTTCTTCTACTTTAGCTGTATGTACTTTAATAAATGCTTCTGATACTTTGCCATATTTTGATAATTCATCAATATCTTTTAAACTACTCTCTTGAATTTTGTCAAATAAAGCTGTTTCCTTAATTTCTCTTTCTGATTTTGTTTTGTCTGAGTTTGAATTTGGGTCTTGTTTTCGATTGAAATTAGGATTTTCAATATTTTTAGATTGTTCTTTTACTTGATTGATAGTTGAAGATATTACTGACAAATTTAAAGAAAAACCTTTTTCTCCAGGTGTTATGACATCGGTAATATTATGATCCATTTTTGTTTGTAATAAATTTACAAACAAATTTACTTGTTCATTATCCATTCCACCAAGCATATTTGATATCTCTTGGTTAAAAGAATTAAAGTCTGCTGATGAAAAATCTATAACATCTTCTTCTTTTATTAAATTATTTACTAGATCTTTTTGTTGTTTTTCTCTTGCATAAACAAAAAGTCTTTCAGCAATATCAATATTTGCCATATTATTATCCTCATATAATAATCTCACTTTATATTATATAATTAATAACTTAAAAATCCATAACAAGAAGTTGTTGTTTTGTTTACAAAAAATTTACAAAAATAGCATTAATTTTTAGGGATTTTTTGTTGAAACTTAAAAGAAAAAATTATATTATTATAAGTAGAAAAATATAGGGGGGTTAAATTATGAATATTAATGTCTTAAATCATCCGTTAATATCACATAAATTAAGCTTACTTAGAGATAAAAAGACGGGAACAAAAGAGTTTAGAGAACTTGTAAGTGAAATATCAGGACTTCTTTTTTATGAATCTATGAAGGATATTAAACTAGAAGAAAAAGAAGTTGAAACACCAATTTGCAAAACAAAAGGATATGTAATAGACGAAAATAAATTAGCGTTCATTCCTATACTAAGAGCAGGAACAGGAATGCTTGATGGTTTAATTAGTGTATTTCCAAATGCAAAAATAGGACATATAGGACTATATAGAGATGAAGAAACTTTAAGACCACATAAGTATTTTTATAAAGTACCTAAAGACTTAAAGAAAAGAGATGTGTACATTCTAGATCCAATGCTTGCAACAGGTGGTTCAGCTATAGCTGCAATAAAACTAATAAAAGAAGATTTAGGTAAGAAAAATAAGATTAAATTTTTATCAATTATAGCAGCACCTGAAGGGGTAGAAGCTGTTAATAAAGCTTTCCCAGAAGTTGAAATATATGCTGCAGCATTAGATGAAAAATTAAATGAAAAGGGATATATTGTCCCAGGACTTGGAGATGCAGGAGATAGGATTTTTGGAACGAAATAATTAAAGGAGAAATAGATGAGAATTATTATCGTAAGACATGGCGAATCAATAATGAATGTCAAAACGGATAATGGGGAAAAACTATATTGTGGAGCTCTAGATATTCCTTTATCAGATAGAGGCGTATCAGATGCAAAAAAATTAATAGATAATGATTATTTAAAAGATGTTGATAAAGTTTACTCTTCAGATTTAATAAGAGCTTATGATACTGCTAAGTATGCAACAGGAAGAGAAGATATTATTAAAGATAAAAGAATAAGAGAAAGATCTTTAGGTGATTTTGAAGGTAGATCAGAAGAAACTATGAGACAAATTTATCCAGAAGTTTATGAAAAAGCTCCAAACGGCAGATTTAGATGTGACTTTGTCTTAAAAACTCCTACTGGAGAGAATTATACTGATGTATCTGCAAGAATAAGAAGTTTCTTTGAAGACATTGTAACAAGTGATGATACTAAGATAGCAATATTTACACATATGCATGCAATAAGATGTATGCTATATGTTCTTTTAGGGTTAGAAAAGGAAGTTGTATCAACCTTAAAAATACCATACTCAACACCAATTGTTCTTGAAGGAAATAGTATTGGTGAATTTAAACTTGTTAATTATGAACTAAAAGATTTAATAAAAGTAGTTTAATTATAAGACAAGCTATGGTATAATGCTTATGCAAATATTTAGTGCTTTTTAAGAGGGATATATGTTAAATAAAATTAAATCAAAAATTGAAGAAAATAGATTATATTGTTCAATAAAGAACATGATAAAACTTGGAAGACCTAATGCAAATATTAAGTTTTCAGAAGGTAGTAATATACCAGTATTAATCAATAGTGTTATTAATAAAAGAGCATATTTAAACGATATCATTTTAGAAATAGGAATCTATGCTTCTGAACTTAATAATAAAGATGTTGTGGAAGACTTATATAAAACTTTTTCTTATGAAGAATTAAAAGGAACTAAGGAAGAAGTATGGGAAGAGCAACTAACAACTGAGATTAATGAGTATGATTCTAAAAGAGCAAATCTTTTAGAAAAATTAAATTTTTTAAAAAGAGAAGTAGCAAAGTACTAATTTTATTAGTACTTTTATTTTAGATAAAGGAGCATTTTTATGAGATCAATTAGAGAACTTTATAGAGTTGGAAATGGACCTAGTTCATCACATACAATGGGGCCAAAAAAAGCAGCAGAAGAATTCAAAAAGAAATTCTCTGATGCAGACAAATATGTAATAACTTTATTTGGGTCATTAGCACTAACAGGTAAAGGACACTTAACAGATGTAGCAATAAAAGATGCATTAAAAGAGAAAGAAACTGAAATCATTTTTGATACTAAAACAAAATGTGATTATCATCCAAACACACTTACACTAGAAGCAATTAAAGATGGAGAGCCAGCTGGATTTTGGAAAGTGTATTCAGTAGGTGGTGGAGAAATAGAAATTGACGGAGAAGATACTTTTAAAGAAATAAAAGTTGTATATGAAAGAAAAACATATACAGATATTGCTTTATATTGTAGCGAAAATAATATGTCTTTAGCAGACTATGTATATTCAAGAGAAGATAAAAACTTTAAGACATTTTTAAAAAATATATGGAATACTATGGAAAAATCTATAGAAAGAGGCTTGAGCACAGAAGGTATTCTTCCAGGAAACATAGGATTAGAAAGATATGCTAAAAGAATTTTAGAGAAGAGTAATGAATCTAAAGATGATGCTGTTAAAAAGACAGCAGAACTTACAGCATATGCCTATGCAGTAACTGAAGAAAATGCTTCTGGTGGAGTAATAGTTACAGCTCCAACATGTGGTTCATCTGGAGTTCTTCCAGCTGTTCTTCATTATGCTAAAGAAATAAATGGCTATACTGATGATCAAATAGTTGATGCATTAGCTGTAGCAGGCTTAATTGGAAACATCATAAAAACAAATGCATCTTTAAGTGGTGCAGAATGCGGATGTCAAGCTGAAATTGGTTCTGCATGTTCAATGGCAGCTGCTGCGTATTCTTATTTAAGAGGATTAGATTTTAAGATAATAGAAGCTTCAAGCGAAATTGCAATGGAACATTTTTTAGGACTTACTTGTGATCCAGTTCATGGTTATGTTCAAGTTCCATGTATTGAAAGAAATGGAGTTGCTGCAAATAGAGCAGTAGACTCATCTGAACTTGCATATATTCAAAATACTGGAACATTAATTCCATTTGATACAGTTGTTGAAACAATGTATGAAACAGGTAAAGATTTAAAGAGCCACTATAGAGAAACTAGTAAAGGTGGACTTGCTAAAAAGTATTGTAAAAATAAATTCTATAATCCTGATATGGAATAAAATAAAGGGGACTACACAAAACAATAATTTTGTGTTAAAATATTATTGCTTTTTAATAAAGTTATATAAAGAATAAAGGAGGGAGATAATATGTCAGGACATAGTAAATGGCATAACATTGCAGCAAAAAAAGGAAAAGCTGATGCTGCAAGAGGTAAAATATTTACAAAATTAGGAAGAGAATTATTAATAGCTGTTAAACAAGGTGGTCCTGATCCCGCTGGTAATTCTAAGTTAAAAGATGTTATAGCAAAATGTAAAGCAAATAACATGCCTAATGATACAATTAATAATGCAATAAAGAAAGCATCTGGAGCAGGAGCAAATGAGAACTACGAAGAAATTACTTATGAAGGATATGGAGTAAATGGTGTAGCAGTTATCGTTAATGCATCTACTAATAATAAAAACAGAACAGCTGCAGATGTAAGACATTTATTTGATAAATGTGGTGGAAATCTTGGAACAACAGGTTGCGTATCATATATGTTTGAAAAGAAGGGCGTTATCGTTATTGAAAAAGAAACATGCCCAATGAGTGAAGATGATTTAATGCTTCTTGCAATTGATGCTGGAGCAGAAGATTTCTCTGCAGAAGACGAAGTATATGAAATTAAAACAGCTCCACAAGATTTTACAAATGTCTCTGAAAAACTACAAGCAGAAGGAATAGTATTCTTAGAAGCTGCAGTAGAACAAGTTCCATCTACATACATTGAACTAAATGAAGCTGAATCAGAGAGAATGCAAAAATTAATAGATTCTCTAGAAGACTTAGATGACGTACTAGAAGTATTCCACAACTGGGCTGAATAATTTTTAAAAACTATAAGCACTAGCAATTAGGCTAGTGCTTTTGTTTTACTAATAATAGTTTTTGTGTTAAAATGGATTAGAAGGGAAAAAAGATGACAAGTTTTATTTTAAAAGTTATTGCAGCAGTATCAATGCTTATTGATCACTCAAAGTATATAACTCCAGATTTAAATAATTATATAACAGTTTTTTTAGGAAGAATTTCTTTTCCGATTTTTTGCTTTTTATTAGTTGAAGGTTATACACATACTAAAGACTTTAATAAATATGTGAAAAGAATTTTTGTAATGGCCATTGTTTCTCAGGTCCCATTTTTCCTATTTAGGACTTTAACATCTAGTTACAAAGTATTAAATATTTGTTTCTCATTGTTAATTGGATTAATAGCTATAAGAGGAATAGATAAGGGAAAAAATTTATTTATTAAGATATTTGTTCCAACACTATGTGTTATTTGTGCACAAATGCTAAAATCAGATTATGGAGCATATGGAATAATTTTAATAATTAGTTTATTTGTATTTAGAGAAAAAACTTTATATAACAATATTTCTTTCGTTATAATTAACTTGTTTTATTATTTAAGACAACTATGGCTAGCAAATCTAATTAAGAATGCAAATATGATAATTGCATTTGGACTTATTGGAGTATTTACTTCCTTGATTTTTATTAACTTGTATAATGAAAAAGAAGGAAGGAAGAGTAAATTTCTATATTGGTTTTATCCAGTTAGTTTAATTTTTATAGTATGCATGAATTATTTGATAAAATAAAAACACCTAGAATAATCTAGGTGTTTTGTTTTATATAAAAATCTATGCAAATGCTTCTTTGCTTTTCTTGAAAGCAATAAGATTTGTAATATCACTAGCTTTGTTGCTCTTTTTAATGAATTCTTCTTGAGCATCTTGTTTTGCTTGTCTTTCTGCCATTGTCTCACATATAGCTTTTTGATATGTGAAGTTTGTGTCAGAAGCAATTTTTGTCCAATTATATTTTGCTTTAACTTTTTCAATAGCATTTTTTGAACAAGTTTCAGCTAAATCTTTATTAAATAGAAGAGTAAGAATTGAATCTGCTAAAGAATTTGGATTTCCACAATAACTCTTCATACCATTTATACCATGATCAACTATTTCATTTAATCCACCAGCATCTGAAACTACAACAGGATTTCCTGAAAGCATAGCTTCAATAGCAACTATACCAAATGGTTCATATGTACTAGGGAATACAGATACATCTGCACATTTGTACATCTTTTGAACATTCTTTCCAGCTAAATATCCAGTGAAGTAAACTTTATCATCTAAGCCTAAAGCATGAACTTGAGCTTTTAATTGATCTATCATGCCACCTTTACCAGCAACTATTAACTTTGCATCATTATATCCTGCAAGTATTTTTGGCATAGCAGCAATTAAATTTTGAATACCTTTTTCATAAACTAATCTACCAATGAATAAAATTATTTTTTCATTATCCATTGCATAGTTTCTTCTGAAATCCCAATCTCTGTCAATACCATCATAAAGATGAAGGTTAACACCATTAGGAATTACATTAATTTTTTCATATGGAAGACCAAATAATCTTTGAAGTTCATTCTTCATAAAAATACTATTTACTATAACTTCTGAAGATTCATATGTAAGCATCCATTCAGTATCGTTAATATATTTTTGCTCTGGTGTAGATATACCAGAATTTCTTCCTGCTTCCATAGCATGAATTGTTGAAACTATAGGAGTATTGTAAGCATACTTTAATGTTTTAGCTGCTGATGCAACTAACCAATCGTGAGCATGTATAATATCAAATTTTCCTTTTTCAGCGATAACTTCTCCGGCTTTTGCAACCATGTTGAAATTAAGTTGAAGGATCCAATCAATGAAATTGTTTGCACTAATCATATAGTTATCAATTCTATAAACTTTAACTCCATCATCATCTTCATAGTATGGAGTATTACCATCTCTATAAGTTATTACAGTTACGTCGTTTCCGTCTGCAATTAGACGATGAGATAAATCATAGACAACTCTAGAAATTCCTCCAACAACTCTTGGAGGATACTCCCATGATAGCATTAAAATTTTCATCTTTCCTTTGTGTACTCCTTTCAAACAATCAAGTATTTGTCACAGGTTCGTTGATTTTTAAAATGTGTTTGTCAAGTATTTTTTCTTATCAATTATTTTATATAAAAAAGATTAAAAAGTAAACAAATTTAGTAAAAAGTTTTAATAAAAATATATTACATTTTGATTACATTTTGATTACATTTGATAAAAATGTCCAACTGGCATCTAATTTTTAAGAATCGTTTTCATTTTTGGATTGTAATAAACCGAATATAAAGTGCGCTATTTAAAGATTAATTTTTTTATGAAAAAATATGATTTTTTAAAATGCGTTTATATATGAAAAATTCTATTAAAAAAGTTATATTTTCTCTTGTAATTTTTTTTCATTATATATACAATATAAAAAGATTAGAAGTTATAAAAATATACAATAGGTGTTTAATTTTTCGAGGAGGAAAAAATGTCAGATACTAAAGAAGTAAACGAAAAGAAGAATAACAAACAAGCAACAAAAACAACAAAAACAGCGACAGCGGATAAGAAAACAACAGCTAAAAAGATGACAACAACAAAAAAGTCAACTACTAAAAAAGCTGCGACAAAGTCTACAACTGCTGCAAAAAAGACAACTTCTAGTACTGCAAAAAAAGCAAGTGCTAGTACAAAAACAGCAGCAAAGGAGACAACTACAGCAGCTACAAAAACAAAAAAGACTACAACAGCTACTAAGAAAACTACTGCGTCTAAATCTAAAACAACTACAAAAAAGAAAGATGATGTTGTTCTAGAAGTGGTTACACCAAATAAAAAGGGAACAAAGAAAAAAGATGATGTAGTAATCGAAATTGTAGCTCCAAATGTAGTAGTAAATAAAGATAATAAAAAAGTAGTATCAAAGATTAAAGTACCAACTGTTGTTGATAAAAGTAAAAAAGAAACTTCTAAATTAAACACTGAAGCAAAAGATAAAACATTAATAAAAAAAGATGAAGAAACAATAATCGATAAGATTAAAAACTTCTTAAAGAAAATTATCGAAATGCAATCAGAACATAAAGCTGATGCAGAAGGATCTACAAAAGAGAAAAAAGCAAGAAAGAAAGTTTCAGAAAAAGTAGTAAGAAAACCAAATTATATGCTAGAGTATTACGATCTACCATATAGATACAACGAGACAGTTGTTAAGGTTTTAGCACAATCTCCAAATAGATTATTTGTATACTGGGATATTTCTGACAATGACAGACAAAAATATGTAGAGACTTTCGGAGACAATTTCTTTAATGATACTTATCCAGTATTATTGTTATACAACGAAGATAAGAATTATATTAGAGAAATACCAATTAATGATTTTGCTAATAGTTGGTACATTGATATTGATAATCCAAAAACAAAGTATTCAATACAATTAGGAAGAAAGTTTAAATCAAAACCTGAGTTTATAAACATAGCAAAATTTGAACAAGAGAATGTAATACTTCATAATGACTATTTACCATTCGCAAATTCAAATAAGATTGAAGCTCCTAATGATCATATTTTATTTGAGACATTCTCAAATAAAATTAAATTTAGAAATGTTAAAACAAATCAAGAAACTATTAAAGATATCAGTGAATTAGCTGGTAAGATTTCTAAAGCATATAACATTGCAAGCTTTAAAGATATGTTTAGAGAGGTGTATAAAGGAGAAGAATTATCAGATGATAGATTCACACTTAAAAATCCAGCATCTGGAAATCCAACATCATCATTTAAATAATAAGGAGAGATTTAATGAACAATATAAAAGGATATGTTAATTTCGTTTTACATGCGCACTTACCATATATACATCATCCTGAAAGCGAAGATTATCTAGAAGAAGAATGGTTATTCGAAGCTATTTCTGAGTGTTATATCCCTCTTTTATTAAACTTTAAAAAATTAGTTGAGGAGGGTGTAGATTTTAGAATCACTATGACTATGACTCCGCCACTTCTTAACATGTTAGATAATAAGCTTTTACAAGAACGATATATTAAATATGTAGAAAAACACATTGAACTTTGTGAAAAAGAGGTAGTACGTACTAAATTTGATGACAGATTAAATAGACTAGCTCACTATTATTTAGATAGATACTCAAATGATTTACATGTGTTTAAAGATATATATAAATGTAATTTAATTACAGGATTTAAGGAATTTTTAGACAGAGGTGTATTGGAAATAATTACATGTGGTGCAACACATGGATTCTTTCCAATATTATATGTTAATGAAAAAACAGTTAGAGCACAAATTGCAGTTGGTGTTCAAACATATGAAAGATTTTTTGGTAGAAAACCAAGAGGTATTTGGCTTCCAGAGTGCGGCTATGTACCAGAAGCAGATAAATATTTAAAAGAATTTGGAATAGAATATGCTATGGTTGAATCTCATGCAGCATTGTATGCAGATCCGACACCTATTTATGGAACTTTTGCACCTATAGTATCACCAGATGGATTAGTCGTATTCGCAAGAGATATGGAATCATCTAGGCAAGTGTGGAGTTCTATTATTGGTTATCCTGGTGATTTTAACTATAGAGAGTTTTATAGAGACTTAGGATATGATGCAGATTATGAATATATAAAACCATATATAGCAGCTAATGGTGCTAGAGTAAATACAGGTATAAAGTATTACAGAATAACAGGGAAAGATTGTCCTAAAGATTATTACGATGTTCAATGGGCAAAGGATTCTGCTGAGAAACAAGCAGGTCACTTTATGGATTGTAGAACAGCACAAATAAATAGTTTGGCAAGCTATATGGATGTTCCACCTATAGTTAACTGTCCATATGATGCAGAACTTTATGGTCACTGGTGGTATGAAGGTCCATATTGGTTATATATACTATTTAAAAAGATATATTATGATGAATGTAACTTTAAATTAATTACACCATCAGAATACATTGACATGTATCCTGAGATGCAAGTATGTTCTCCATGTAGATCAACTTGGGGTGCAAAAGGTTACAATGAGGTATGGTTAAATCCTACTAATGATTATGCACATCGTCATTTGCACAAAGCAGGAGATAGAATGTGTGAACTTGCTTGGAAGTTTCCAAATGAAGGAGACAACTTAAGAAGACAAGCATTAAATCAATGTGCTAGAGAACTACTTCTTGCACAAAGTAGTGACTGGCTATTCATTATTACAAATGGAACAATGGTAGATTATGCTCATAAGGCAATAAAGGATCATATAGGTAGATTTACAAAACTTTATAGACAAATTATGAAAGATGAAATTGATCCTGAATATTTACTAGATATATTTACAAAAGATGATATCTTTCCAGATATCGATTACATGGTATATTATTAATAAGGATGGAATAATATGAGCACAGTTATGGATAATGCAAATGTTCTTGCAAACTCAATTAGAGAGAGTAAAGAATATTTAGAATATAAAGAAATCAAAGCAAAAATCTTTTCAGATGCAGATTTAAAAAAACTTGTAGAAGAGTTTGAAAAAATTAGATATGAAGAACAATTATTAGAACTTCAAGGCGAAAAACAATCTGTAGAGAAGATGCAAAAACTTCAAGAACTATATACAGTTTTAGTTCAAGATAATGATGTAAAAGATTTCTTTGAGAAAGAAGTTAAATTTAATTTACTTATTGCAGATGTTAATAAAACAATAGGTGATTCAATTAAAGATGTATTAGCTTAAATATAAAAAAGAGTTTTATTTTAATAAAACTCTTTTATTTTTTGCTTTCTAGTTTTTCTAGTTTTTCTTGTTTTTCTTTTTCTTCTAATGCTTTTGCTTTAGCAAGTGTTTCTTCATTTGCTTTTCTGTGCATTTCTTCAAAATCTTGCTTTTCTACTAAATCTGGAGCATCTAAAGAATAATATTCATCTATTAATTCTCTATGAAATTTCATATATAAAGAATATGGCAAAATTGATTTTTTAGCCTCTAGTAATTTATTTATTGTTTGTTCTTCAGTTTTAAAGTAGTTAATATGAATTACTTGACATTGTTTTAGATTGAAAGTAGCTCTTACTAAAATATCTTGTAAAATATCAAAATATATTTTTGTTTCTTTTACATAAGAACATACAAAGAACTTACAACTTAAACATTTAACCTTACATCCTTTTTCAGTATCTAGGTGTTCACATTGCTCTAAAGGAACATTTTTATCTAAAAAATCTGCTTTCTTTTGAGCATGAGCTAAACCAAGATTTCTTTTAAATGAATAGCAACATCCATTTGCAGTTTCTGGCATATAAGAGCAATTTCTATTTGCTATACATCTGCCATCTCTGAAGTCACAAATATTTCTTGAAATAAATTGATAGTCTAAAATATCACATAATTTATCATAAACATATGTATAAGTTTCTCTTCTTGTATTAAATATTCTTGAAGCAATAAAAATTGCAATCTCATCATTTATGTCTTTTGATGTAGTATGAACATCCCCAAGATAGTGAACTGAATTATAATCTACACCAAATGTATAGTTTTTCTTTTTGTATTTATAAAAGATTTTTTTAACTACTTTTCCAATTTTAATAATATCTCTTATTTCAATAATAGGAGAAGTATCTACTATAAAGAATAAATTGTTTTCCTCATTCCCAGATTTAGCTATGTTATAAATGCTTGCTATATCATACATAACATATGATGCAATCTTTTTTTCAGCTATAAGTAAATCTAATTCTTCATCTGGATATTCTTCTTTTTTCTTATTTGAAATATATATAATTCTTGTGTTTTTGAAATTTTTATTTAAATTATTTGTACTAGATAATATTTCTAAAAGCTTTTTTGGAAGTCTTGTAGTGAATATGTAGTTAGTATTATAAACTTCAAGAAACATATTTTCTTTTTGCTTTAAAAGATCTAAATCGCTTTCCATTTCTACCACCTTATAAAAACATAATTAGATTATATATTTTAATATGAAAAAAAACAAGAAAGAAAATGCTGTAATTATTTAAAAATAAATTAAAAAAAACCTTTAAAAAACTATATTTTTTTTGAATTTTATAATATAATATTGAGGAAAATAGATATTCTTGGGAGGAAAGGATGAATAGTAAATGGAAATTTTATAGTCCCGACAAAAAATTAGTTAAAAACTTAATGACAAAATATAATTTCTCAGAGCTTTTAGCGACTATACTTGTTAATAGAAATATTTCAACAGAAGAAGATATAAAGATATTCTTAGAGCCAACAAGAAATGATTTTAGAGATCCATTTGATATGCCTGATATGAAGATTGCTTCAGATAGAATAATAAAAGCAATCAAGGAAAAAGAAAAAGTAATCATATATGGTGATTATGATGTCGATGGAATTACAAGTATAACAGTACTTAAAAAGTTTTTAGCTGAAAGAGGATTAGACGTAGATTATAAAATACCTAATAGGTTAGACGAAGGATATGGATTAAATAGAGCAGCAATAGAAAAAATAGCAGAAGATGGTTATAAGTTAATTATCACAGTTGATTGTGGTATTTCTGGTAATGAAGAAATTGAACTTGCAAATAGCTTAGGAATGGAAGTAATTGTTACAGATCATCATGAACCATTGGAAGAACTTCCAAAGGCACTAGCAATTGTAGATTGTAAAAGAAAAGATAATAAGTATCCATGTAATGTACTAGCCGGAGTTGGTGTAGTATTTAAATTAATTCAAGCAATAACTATAACACTTAAACTTGATGAAAAAGAATACTTAAAATATTTAGACTATGTTTGTGTAGGAACAATCTCAGACATAGTTCCATTAATTGATGAAAATAGAGTTATTGCTAAACTTGGACTACAACTTGTGTCTCAAACTAGATCACCAGGTTTAAAAGCTCTAATTAGTTCCGCAGGTTATAGCGAAATAAATTCAAATACTGTTTCTTTTGGAATTGCACCTAGAATTAATGCATGTGGAAGAATGGGATTTGAAGATGATGCAGTTAAATTATTCTTAACAGATGACATACTTGAGGCAGAAAAGTTAACAAAAAAACTTAATGAATATAACAAACAAAGACAAGAAATAGAAAAAAGAATTTTAGATGAAGCAATTTTACAAATTGAGAAAAATCATTTAGAAAAAAATAGAGCAATAATTGTTGGCTCAGAAGATTGGCATCATGGTGTTATTGGAATAGTTTCTTCTAAAATAACAGATATGTATTTTAAACCAAGTATACTAATTTGCTTTGAAGGAGACATAGGAAATGGCTCAGGTAGAAGTATACCTGGATTTGATTTACATGATGCACTTTGCAAATTAAGTCCATACCTAGAAAAGTATGGTGGTCATGAAATGGCTGTAGGACTTACTCTAAAGAAGAGCAAATTTAAAAAATTCAAAGAAGAATTTGAAAAAATAGCAGAAGAAGCAAAGATTGAAGATATTGTATCTGAAATCGTTGTAGATAAAGAAATTACATTAAAAGATATTACAATAGAAAATGTAAATGAAATTAAAAAATTAGAACCATTTGGTGAAGCAAATAAAATGCCTGTATTTGTATACAAGAATTTAAAGATTGATTCAATTAGAGCTTTATCAGAGGGTAAACATTTAAAATTAACTTTAAAAGATGGTAATTCAATAATTAATGCAATTGGATTTAACATGGGTGGATATTCTGAGGATTATTTACTTGGAGATAAAGTTGATGTTTTAGGAAATCTAGAAATTAATTCATTTAATGGAGTTGATTATATTCAAATCAATATGAAGGATATAAGAAAATCTTATTAATTATAGCTAGATTATGGGGGAAAATATGTCAGAACAAAAGGATGTCACAATTGAGGATATCATAGAAGTTCAAAAGAAAAATTATCCTAATTGTGATGAGAAGTTAATAAGAAAAGCATATGAATATGCTAAGAAAAATCATGGAGATCAATGTAGAAAGTCAGGTGAACCATATATGATTCACCCTGTTAATGTTGCGTACATTTTAGCTACACTTGAACTTGATGATGAAACTCTTTGTGCAGCACTTCTTCATGATGTTGTTGAAGATACAACAGTAACACATCAAGACTTAATTAGAGATTTTAATGAATCAATTGCTGAAATGGTGTCTGGTGTTACAAAACTTGGTAAATTACAATATACAACTAAAGAAGAAGAACAAGTTGAGAATTATAGAAAAATGTTCTTAGCAATGGGTAAAGATATAAGAGTTATATTAATTAAACTTGCAGATAGACTTCATAACATGAGAACTCTAAAATATCTTTCTCCAGAAAGACAATATGCTAATGCTAAAGAGACAATGGACCTTTATGCACCACTTGCTAATCGTCTTGGTATTTATTCTTTAAAATGGGAGCTTGAAGATTTATCATTTAAGTACTTATATCCGGAAGAATACCATGAGATAGTTGTGGGACTAGATAAGAAAAGAGAAGAAAGATTAAAGTTTATTGATGAAATTAGAGATAGATTATCAAGTGAAATAGAAGCTCAAGGTATTAAAGCAGAAGTAACAGGTAGAGCAAAACACTTATATTCAATCTATAGAAAAATGCAAAGAGATAATAAGACATTAGATCAAATCTATGACTTATTTGCCTTAAGAATTTTAGTAGATACAGTTAAAGATTGTTATGCAGTTTTAGGTATAGTCCACGAGATGTATACACCAATGCCAGGAAGATTTAAAGACTACATTGCAGTTCCTAAAAAGAACATGTACCAATCTATACATACTACACTTTTAGGACTAAAAGGTACTCCATTTGAAGTACAAATTCGTACATGGGATATGCATAGAATTGCTGAATTTGGTATCGCAGCCCATTGGGCATATAAAGAGCAAAGTAATACTGGAACTAAAAAATCAGTTGTAGTAAATGATGATAAATTAGCATGGCTAAGAGAAACTTTAGAGTGGCAAAAGAATACTGAAAATCCAGATGAGTTCTTAAAGACATTAAAGACAGAGCTATTTGAGGATGAAGTTTATATATTCACTCCAAAGGGACTTATTAAAGTTTTACCAAGGGGTGCTACACCAATAGATTTTGCATATAGCATACATGAGCAAATTGGCCATAAGATGGTAGGTGCTAAGATAAATTCTAAAATGATGCCAATTATTACTCCACTTAGAAGTGGTGATGTGGTTGAAATTATTACATCTGATCAATCAAAAGGACCTAGCCGTGACTGGTTAAAATTTGTTAAGAGTTCATCTGCTAAAACTAAAATAAATCAATGGTTTAAAAAAGCTGAAAGAGCAGATAACATTGAAAAAGGAAAAGAAGCAGTTGAAAAAGAAGTTAAGAAACTAGGTATCAAATATGGAGAACTAATGAAACAAGAATGGGTTCAAATAGTTCTTGATAGATATAGATTTGCAACAATAGATGATATGTTTGCAAGTATTGGTTTTGGTGGTATATCAGTAAATAAGATTATAGTAAGACTACTAGAGCAATATAGAAAAGAGCATGAAGATGATGAAGTAGATAAAAAGATTGAAGAATTATTTGCACAAAAACCACAAAAGCAAGTTAAAGCATCACATAATGGTGTTGTTGTTAAAGGTATAGATAACTGCTTAGTTAAACTTTCAAAATGCTGTAATCCACTTCCTGGTGATGACATTATAGGATATATTACAAAAGGAAGAGGAGTTTCAGTCCATAGAACAGACTGTGTAAATGTTAAAAGTTTATTTAATGAAGAACAAAGAATAATTGATGTATATTGGGTAGATGATATTAAAGGTTCATATAGTGTTGAAATCGAAATTGAAGCTACTGATAGACAAGGTTTACTTCGTGATATCATCAAGCAAATAGACAACTTAAAAATAAATCTTATTGGTATGAATACAAGAACTACTAAAGAAAGAATTGCAATTATAGATTTATCAGTTCAAATAGAAAATAAAGATTTATTAAATAAACTTACAAATTCAATTAATAACGTTGAAGGCGTTTATAATATTTCAAGAAGAAGAGGATAAAATGATTTTTAAAACAATACGAGTAAAGTCAGTTAAAGAGGGCTTAACTACTAATTCATATATTATTCTTGACGAAGAAACAAATGAAGTCATGATAATAGATCCAGGTGGAGAGGCTCAAATATTTATAGATGAAGTAAATATGATTGACGGTAAATTAAAGTATATATATTTAACTCATTGTCATATAGATCACGTAGGTGCAGTAAAAGATATTAAAAATGCATTAGGTGGTACTATTTTAATTAGTAAAGGTGATTATGAAGGGTTATTTGATACAAGCATAAATAGATCTTTTGGTATTGAGTATTCAAAAATTGAAAGAGAAGATATTGATGAAAATCTTTTGCTAAATGATAATGATAAAATATACTTAGGTGAAAATGAATTTGAAATCATTTCAACACCAGGACATACTAAAGGATGTACATGTTTATATAATAAAGAGAATAAATTATTATTTTCAGGAGACACAATGTTTTATAGTACATTTGGTAGAACTGATCTTCCAACAGGTAATGAAGATGACATGATGAAATCTTTACTTGAAAAATTATTAATATTACCAGAAGATGTTGAAGTCCATCCAGGACATGGAAGCTCAACTAATATTAAGGATGAAAAGAATTTATATATAAGGTAGGTAATGAAAATGGTTGATGAAAAAGATTTAGAAGAAAAAGAACTAAATGAGAAAGGCAAAGAACAAGATGAAAAATTAAATAAAGAACCTGTTGAGGATGGCAAAGAAGAACATGAAGAAACAGAGAAAAATAAAAAAGAATCAAATGAATTGGGCTCTGAAAATCCAGAAACTAAAACTCAAGAAGATAAAAACATAGACAATAATGAAAAGAAAGGATTTAAAGATTTAGATCCAGAAACAAAATCTAGTGATGAAAACGGTTTAGAAGATGAAAAAACACCTGAATCAGGAGTTGAAAAAGAATCAGATGGTAAAACAGATTATGATTTTGGTGAAAAAGGACTTGATGAGGACTTTAATAAGGAATCCGAAGGAATTGATGATCTTGAAAGTGAGAAAGAAGATTTAGGCGATAAAAATGATAAAGAACCAGATGAAAAAGATCTAGGAGACTCAGATTCTGTTAAAAATGACATTCCAAAAGATTCAATGAAAGAGCAAGAAGGACCTAATAAAGCCATTGTTTATAAGGAAATAGGTAAATACTTTTCAAGTATGGATAAAGCAAAAGGAAATAGATTAATCGCTTCTTTAGGAAAAGAAAATATTAGAAATGTTACAGACATGGTTTATGATACTCATATAGGTAGTTTCAAAAAAGGAGAAGAACTTGAAGCAGCAAAAGAAATTTATTTACAAATGGCATTAATGGGTGGTGCTAAAACTGCTATTGGAAAATTTGAAAATGAAGGAAAAATTGACAATAACAAATTAGTTAAATTAGATCCAAATGAAATGGATGATGAGGTAAAGAAATCTGTAAATGTAGCTGTTACTAATCCAAAAGAAACATTAGAAGAAACAAAAACAGCTATGTGTTTGAGAGATAAATTAATGGTTGCTGTTGGTTTAGACGGAAACCCACTATATGGTTTCCTTCAAGGATTTATGGAAGAAATGGAAAAGGATATATCAGATAATTTAAATCTTATGAATGGTCCTAGAACAACAGTTCCCAAAGATGTATTATTGGTAGCAGAAAAAGCCTATGAAGAAAAATTAGCAGAACATGAGGCAAGTTTAAATAGTAATAAAGCTAAAGAATCAATTGAAAAAAATGAAGAAATGCCACAAAAAAATGGCGAGCATGGAAAAATAGAAGAAAAATCTGAAGATGCTGTTTCTTCAAGAGAAAGTAATAATGCTATAGATGAAGTACCAAAAGAAGATAGAAGAAATAATGGTGATTTAGATAAGTCTAAAATATTAGATGAAGCTTTAGAAGACTTTGATAAATATGCTAAAGCAAACGGATTAAATAAAGAAAATGCATCTAAAGAGGTAGTAAATAGAGTTGTAGAAGATGCTATGGATAGGACAAAAGAAAAATTAGCAGAAATGGCTGATAGAGAATATATAGAAGAAAAAGAAAATATGGCAGAACAACATAAACATAATCAAGATAGATAGTATACATAGGAGAAAAAAATGAAGGATCTAAGTAAAGTATATAGTGAATTAAATCAAATAATTAATGTACTAGGAGATAATTATAGAAATGCTCTTCCAAAAAAATTAATTAAATTTTTAAATGATCATGAAGATAAAAGTTATAAGCCATCTATTA
Organism: Clostridia bacterium; assembly: GCA_017528085.1. Classification (GTDB taxonomy): domain Bacteria; phylum Bacillota; class Clostridia; order TANB77; family CAG-508; genus Scatovivens. The sequence continues at coordinate 116,928 of JAFXPH010000004.1, forward strand.
ATATTATTAATGATGAATTTGTTGGAATAGCATATAAAGAAACATACTTTTTGTTATCAATATTTTACGTAAATTATTGGTGCAAACCTGAAGATAAAGAAAGATTAGTTTCAGAATGGAGTAAGGGACCTGAATATAATGAAGACTACAATAAGATGTTTGATGCGGCTTCTAAAATTCCAAATAGTATGCCTAAATTAAACAAACTTAAAAGTGCTCCTGATTATCCATTACCACCTCCAAGCCCAGAAGTAGTTGCAAAATATGGTGGTATTGGTAATGCAAGTGTAAATAATAATTTTCCTAGTCCTAGTGATTTTACTTCTGAGCCTAGTGTAGATGTAAAAACTACAAATGTAAATACTGAACCAGATGAACCACATCCAGAAGTTAATATGAATGTAGAGTTAGATACTGGTAAATATTCAAATTTATTTACAACAATAGAAGATCACTATATAGAAGAAGCTAAAAATGAGACAAATAAAAAGAAAGGTAAAAAATAAGAAAAGAGGGAAATAATATGATACAAAGACCAAAGGGAACTAGAGATTTACTTCCAAATGAGTCATATAAATGGCAATATGTTGAAAGAAAAATAGCTAATTTATTAAACAGATATAATTTTAAAGAAATCAGAGTACCTGTCTTTGAACACACTGAATTATTCCAAAGAGGAGTTGGAGAAACTACAGATGTTGTACAAAAAGAAATGTATACTTTTGATGATAAAGGAGGAAGAAGCATTTCCTTAAGACCAGAAGGAACAGCAGGTGCTGTAAGAGCATATTTGGAAAATGGACTTGCAAGTGAAATGAGTCCTGTTAAGCTATGGTATAACATGGCAATGTATAGATATGAAAATGTTCAAAAAGGACGTTTAAGAGAGTTCCACCAAATAGGAATTGAATGTATTGGCTCAGGTGATTATCAAGCAGATGTTGATACAATATTAATTGGTAAATCAATATTTAATGAACTAAATATTCCTAATATAAAACTTACAATCAATAGTATTGGTTGTCCAACATGTAGAGCAAAATACCAAGAAGTATTAAGAGAATTTATTGGTAAGAATTTAAATGAGTATTGTGATACTTGTAAAAGTAGATTTGATAAGAATCCAATGAGAATCTTAGATTGTAAAGAAAAGAGATGTAAAGAATTAAATGTTGGTGCTCCAATGATGATTGATTATCTTTGTGATGAATGTAAAGAACACTTCGAAAATGTTAAGAATTCTTTAACAAAGATTGGAGTAAAATTTGAAATAGATCCAAGTATAGTAAGAGGATTAGATTACTATACAAAAACAGTATTTGAATTTATTGATGAGACTTCAGGCCTTACAGTACTTGGAGGCGGTAGATATGACGGATTAGTTGAGGAAATTGGTGGAGTACCTACTCCTGCTATTGGATTCGGCCTTGGAGTTGAAAGAATGATGGAATTATTTGATATAAATAATTCAGATATCAGAGACTCAGTTCCAGATGTTTATATCTGCACTGCTGACAAAGAAGCAGAATCAGTTGCTACTCTTATTGCGTACAATTTAAGAAATATGGGTATTCCTGTTGAAAAAGATGTAATGGGAAGAAGTTTTAATAGCCAAATGAAATATGCAAATAAGATAGAAGCAAAATCAATAATAGTTATAGGTGGAAACGAAATTTCTGATGGAAAAGTAAAAGTAAGAAGTATGACTGACAAATCTAAAGAACAAGAAGTAGAAATCTATAACTATGAAGAAATAAAAAATGCTATTTCTAATGTTATTTAAATAGGAGGATGTATGGTTGAGGTTTTATTTGCTACAACAAATCCAGCCAAAATTCAAAAATATAAAGATAGATTAGAAAGTAAAAATAATAATATTAAGGTATTAACACTAAAAGATTTATCCAGAACAATTGATGTAGATGAAAATGGTAAAGATTGTATGGAAAATGCTTATATTAAAGCAAAAGCATATAATGACTTTACTGGCTACATAACAATTGGTATGGATAATTCTTTATTTATAGAAGAATTACCTGATGAGAAACAACCAGGAACTCATGTAAGAAGAGTAGGTGGAAAAACACTTACTGATGATGAAATGATAGAGTACTATTCTAATCTAACTAAAGAATATGGCGGAAGATTAACTGCTAAATGGGTATATGGTATGGTAGTAATAAAAGGGAATGAAAAAGAGGAATATACGTGGACAAAAGATCATTTTTATTTTGTAGATAAGGTGAATGATTTAAGAAACCCAGGATATCCACTAGATTCTATGAGTATTATGCCAAGTGTTAATAAATATTTTGTTGAGCTTACAAAAGAAGAAAAAGATAGTTTAAATAGAAATAAAAATGAAGAAGATGTTATTGAATTTTTAGAAAAAAGTATAATGAAACTAACAAAGTAGTTTACATAACCACATAAAAGTGGTATAATAAGTATGCAACTTAAGGACCCAGTTTGAAAGGAGCGTGCTTATGCTAAAATTAGTTGAGCTACTTACTTATGCAAAAAGTGACTATCTGACTGACGAAAAACGGCAGGTAGCCAAAGCGAATGAACTCGCAAAACAGGATGACGCAGAAGAGACTTTCAGAGAAGGTTGTGCGAATTTTTCTGTTGAGTTCAAACTCCAGTGGTTGAAACTTTTCATCAAGAATAAAGGATGTAAAGTTCTCATCGAATATGCTGGAGATCAGGCAGTGGAAGATGGCTTTACAAAGATGACTATTGAACCGAGAGTGTTCGACTCAGGAACTGCAGCAGTGATTAAGTTCACTATGCCAACGAGGGTGTTCTAATCGTCATGAAAACTAACTTTCTAGTAGCTGTGACAACTTATTTTAAACGCTAAAAAAAAGAGACCGAAAACCGATAACTATGGCTTTTGGTCTCTTTTTAATTTTTAAGTTCAATTACCTTATTTGTATAGTCTAAATTTGCGAGTGGCTTTTGCTTATATGCCATTGTGTATACATTACTTGCAAATATGTCTTTTGAAATCATATTGCGAAGTGCATTATCATTACATGATTCCATAAATTTTTTAACTGATACAATTATTTTTGTCTTTGGATTTGCAGCAGCTATAGCAGAAATGATTCTTTTACCATGCTTGTTAAATCCAAGAACTCTAATATATGGATTAACTCTTTTTGATTGATTCATATCTTTATCTGTAATTCCAAGCAAAGCATAAAGCATAATTCTTTGAATTCTAGTTTGAGTATATCTTTTTGTTTTTACATATTCTATTACTTCAGATAAGTGGTTATATGTATTAACTGCCATTTTAATTCTGTTTTCTAATCCTTCAGTAACATCAGGTAGGCATGCTATTTCTTGAAGTGACATCTTTCTTAAAGTATATATTATTTCTTTTTCAAAAACAGATATGTCTGGGATGATTTGTCCAAGTTTAGCTTGTCTTTGAAGTAGATCTAATGTATCTTTAGGAACAACAGTCTTAATATTCTTATTTGATTTAATCATAGTTCTAATAGCAGTTGCTGATGCAATACCTTTTTTTACTTGATTAGAATTGTAATCACTATAATCTCTTTTAACAGTAAATGCTCTTATGTTACATCTTCTTCTTTTAATAGACTTTAAATATTCAACACCAAGAATATTATTTGGATTTTCTAATACTTCAGTATAAATAGGTGATGTTCCAAAGTACATATTAAGAGCAATTTCTCTTGCTTTTGGATAAGAAAGTCCAGATTTTAATTGGCGATTTATGATATTTGAAAATTCTTTTGGCTCATGAGCAAGAATAGAAGCAACTTCATCTAATGGTTGGATTCTACCAATCTCACTACCAAATGATAAATAATCAACTACTCCTAGGCTATTGATGATTTTGATAGCACCATCAGCAAAATTTTCCGCACTTGAAGTAGCATATACAGTTGGAAGTTCAATTACTAAATCTATTCCAGCTTTTAATGCCATCTCAGTTCTAGTCCATTTATCAACTAGGGCTGCATCACCACGTTGAGTGAAATTACCACCCATTACTGCGACAGTAAAGTCAGCTTTAGTTATGTCCTTTGAATAATTGTAATGCATAAGGTGCCCGTTGTGAAATGGATTATATTCAGATACTATTGCAAGTATGCCACCCAAAATATCACCACCTATATTGTAAAATATATTATTTATTGGTATAATATCATAAATTACGGAGATTTACAAGCTTATTAAAGTAGCCCGAAAAAACAAAAATAAGAAAGATGGATTTATGAAAGAAGTTACAATTTACACTGATGGAGCATGTTCTGGCAATCCTGGACCAGGTGGTTGGGGAACTGTCTTAATTTACGGAGAACATAAGAAAGAAATATCAGGAGCTAAAAGAGAAACTACAAATAATGAAATGGAACTTACAGCTGTAATAGAAGGTCTTAAGCTTCTAAAAGAGCAATGTAAAGTAGTTCTATATTCAGATAGTGCTTATGTAGTAAATGCGTTTTTAAATAATTGGCTTGAATCTTGGAAGAAAAATGGCTGGAAAACAGCTGGTAAAAAACCAGTTAAAAATCAAGAGTTATGGGAGGAGTTAGATAAACTAACTTCTTATCATGATGTTACATTTAATAAGGTTAAAGGCCATAGTGATAATGAACTAAATAACAGATGTGACTTTTTAGCTACATCTGCTATTAAAAATTTATAGTGTATTGGGGAAATATATGAAAGTAATAGGAATTACAGGAAATTCTGGATCTGGTAAAACAACGGCATCTAAAATATTAGAAGAGAAACTTTCAGCATATGTTATAGATGCTGATAAAGTTGTTAAGGATATGTCACAACCAGGTACAGAATATTTTAATGCAATAAAAAGAGTATTTGGTGATAATTTCTTCACTGATGATGGTAATATAAATAGGAAGAAACTTGCTGATGAAATATATAATCAAAAAGATTCTCTTCATAGACTAAATGATCTTACATTTAAATATGTAAAAGAAGAAATTGAAAATCAAATATCAGCTAATAAATCAGAAAATGAATATGTAGTAATAGATGTACCATTATTATTTGAAGCGGGTTTAGATAAATCATGTGATGTGGTTATAGCTATGGTGGCAGATGATGAGAAAAAGATTGAAAGAATAATGGAAAGAGATGGAATAGACTATGCAACTGCAAAAAAAAGACTAGACATTCAACCTGATGATGATATGTATTTAGAGAAGGCAGACTTTATAATTGATAATAGTAACGATGATGAGTTATGGCAAAAACTAAGTGAAATATTACAAATGATTTAAGAAATAAAGAGGAATGTATGAGAAAGTTTTTTAAGATTTTGTGGAAGTTAATATTAATAGCGATATTAGTAGTGGCAATATCTTATTTTAAAACACACTTTTTTAATGACTACATAAGAGTAAGAAAAAACGAAAGTATTGAATTTAGAAGAAGCATTAAAATGGAAGGCTCTAAGCAAAAAAGCTATATGATTCATGCAGATAATTATTCAAATGGGCTTTTTTATAAGACGGTAGCAGTTGAACCTAACAAAAACTATAGAGTAAGATGCTTTATTAAAACTGAAGACGTTTCTGGAATAGATAATGAAGAGTTTACAGGAGCAAATATCTGCCTTTATGGTGACGGAATTCATTCTGACTTTATAAAAGGAACTAATGATTTCCAAGAGGTTTCATTATATTTTAATTCTAAAAACAAAACAGAGGTAAATATAGCATTTAGATTAGGGAATGATTATAAAGATGCTAAAGGAACAGCTTACTTTACTGATATAAAATTTGAAGAAAGTACAGCTTCACTTGATACTAAGTGGAAATTCTGTGCCTTTATATTTAAGAATTTAGATGTAAAAATAGGCGATAAAGAATATAAAGAAGAAATGACAGGTGAAGATATTAGCTTGATTGAAGAAAATCTATCTATGTTTAAAAATGATATTGCAACTTTATCACAACAAGCAATTAATGCAGAAATAGATAGAAAATATATTGATGCACCTATAGATAAAATATCTCATGATGATACAAATGGCTATTATATAGATCTTAAAGATGTTTATAAGTATATTAAAGATTATATTGTTGAAAATAATTATGATCATATATTCATTATCTTTAAATCAGATGCACTTAATAAAGAAGATCTAACTAAATCAGAAGAACAAGATTGGATAGGTCTTGGAGGTATGATTTATAATCAAATAGGTTATTCAAATATTAGAATACCAGATGAAAACAATAAAGGAAGATACATGGTAATTTATAATTCTCAAACTAATAGATTTCCAGATGAAGTATTTATCCATGAATTCCTTCATTATATAGAAAGAATTTCAAATGAACTTAATAGACCAATACCAGTACTTCACAATTATAAAGATTTTAATTATAGAAAAGTAACTGGCCTTGGACTTAAAACATGGTATGGTGATTATATGTCACATAATGTAGATGATATTTTACATGGAACTAAAGTAGGTGTGGATAAAACAGTTTACCATGATGCAAAACTATCTAAAAGGGAATTCTTTGAAAATCCTAAAGAAATAGAATTTGATGGAGAGCCACATTCTATTGCCGAATTTATAGATTTAATATCTAGAGTTGCAAAAGATAATTATAGTAAAATAAAACAAAATGATGATTTTTAAGTAAAGAAGAGGAGATTATGAAAGTTTCAGATTTTAATTATGACTTGCCAGAAGAATTAATTGCTCAACATCCATATGACAAAAGAGATGAAGCAAGATTAATGTTACTTGATAGAAATAATGAAACTATTGAGCACAAAGTTTTTAAAGATATTATAGATTATCTAAATCCAGGTGATTGTTTAGTAATTAACAATACTAAAGTTTTGCCAGCAAGGCTACTAGGATTTAAAGATACAGGAGCTCATATTGAGTTCCTTTTGCTTAAGAGACTAGAAGGAGACACTTGGGAAGCAATGGTAAGACCAGGTAATAAGCTAAGACCAGGAACAACAGTTACATTTGGAGATGGAATTTTAAGAGCAGAAGTTTTAGATATTATGCAAGGTGGAAATAGAAAAGTTAAGTTTTATTATGAAGGAATCTTTAATGAGATTCTAGATAAGATTGGTTTAATGCCACTTCCACCATATATAAAAGAATCTCTAAAAGACAAAGATAAATATCAAACAGTATATGCTAAATATGAAGGTTCAGCTGCTGCACCAACAGCAGGACTTCACTTTACAGATGAACTTTTAGATAAATTAAGAGAAAAAGGTGTAGAGATAGCAAATGTAACTCTTCATGTTGGAATTGGAACATTTAGACCTGTTAAAGTTGAAAACATTGAAGATCATGATATGCATTCAGAACATTTTTATATCAAAGAAGAAGATGTAGAAAAAATTAATAAAGCAAAAGAAGCAGGAAAAAGAGTAATTGCTTGCGGTACTACATCTTGTAGAGTACTAGAATCAATAAGTGATGAAAATACGGGAAAAGTAAAAGCATATGAGGGAGATACAAAAATCTTTATTTATCCAGGTTATAAGTTTAAATGCATAGACGGACTAATTACTAATTTCCATCTACCAGAATCAACACTTATAATGCTTGTATCTGCATTTGCTGGAAAAGATTATATTATGAGAGCATACAAAGAAGCAGTTGACCAAAGATATAAATTTTTTAGCTTTGGCGATGCTATGTTTATATATTAGAAAGGAATTATTAATGAAAGAAAACGCAGTAACATATGAATTATTACATGTAGATAAAAATTCTGGCGCAAGACGTGGTGTTATTCATACTCCACATGGTGATATTCAAACACCAGTATTTATGCCAGTAGGCACACAAGCTACTGTTAAAGCTATGACACCGGAAGAATTAAAAGAAATGGTACATGCTGAAATAATATTAGGAAATACTTACCACTTATTTTTAAGACCAGGTCATGAATTAATTAAAGAAGCTGGCGGTCTTCATAAATTTATGAACTGGGATAGACCGATTTTAACTGATAGTGGTGGATTTCAAGTATTTAGTTTGGGTCAAGCCGGATTAAGAAAAATAACAGAAGATGGTGTAGAATTTAGATCATATCTAGATGGAAGCAAGCACTTTATGGGACCAGAAGAATCAATTGAAGTTCAACAAGCATTAGGTTCAGATATAATGATGTGCTTTGATGAGTGTTGTCCATATCCTTCTGATTATAAATATACAGAAAAATCAATGGAGATGACTACAAGATGGGCAAAAAGATGTAAAGATTCTTGGACAAATGAGAATCAAGCTTTATTTGGTATTATCCAAGGTGGTTTCTATGAAGACTTAAGAGAAAAAAGTGCAAAAGATTTAATAGAAATGGATTTCCCTGGATATGCTATTGGAGGAATAAGTGTTGGAGAACCTAAATCAGAGTTTTTGAAAATGCTTTATTATACAACTCCTCTAATGCCTGAAAATAAACCTAGATACTTAATGGGAGTTGGATCTCCAGATTACTTAATTGAAGCTGCTCTTGCAGGAATTGATATGTGCGACTGTGTACTTCCAACAAGAATAGCAAGACATGGTACAGCAATGATATCTACAGGAAAAGTAGTAATTAAGAATGCTAAATATGAGCATGATTTTACTCAATTAGATCCAGAATGTGATTGTTATACTTGTAAAAATTATACGAGAGCATACATTAGACATTTGATGATTAATAAAGAAATTTTAGGTATAAGATTGTTATCAATTCATAATTTGAGATTCTTGACTAAATTAATGGATAAGGTTAGAATAGAAATAGAAAATGACAATCTACTTAATTTTAGAGATGATTTTTATAAAAAGTATGGTTATACTAAGGAAAACTAGGAGGAAACAATATGAATCTTGAAGAGAGTGAACTATTTAGTTCTGAAATGGAAAAAATTAACAGAAAGAAGACTTCAACAATAGTTTTAATTATTATATTAGCTATTTTGGCTATTGGATTGTTTATTATGGCGGCACAAGTTAGAGCTGCTGAAGCAAGAAGATTTAAAGTCTTTTTAAATGATAAGGAAGTAACTACAAAGGATTTATATATTCACAACAAAGAAACGAATGAAACAATATTTAACATTAAAGCTATGGCAACTCTTCAAAACTATTCTTATAAAAAAGGTGAATATAATAAATATAACGAAGATGATAATAGTTGCTATTTAACAAGAGGTTACGAAGTAGTCGCTCTTACAGCAGGAAAAAGTACTTTTTATAAAACAATAAATAATTCTATTAGTGAAGATTTTGAACTTCAAGTAGAGGGATTAACTGATAAAGATGCTAATTTAGTACACATTGCAAATGATGGTTCTGTTGAAACATATTCACTAGAAGATGATGAAGAAATTGCTTTAAATGAAGAAAATGGAGCTTTGTATACAACTGCTAATGTGATACAAGAAATCTTTAACAGTAAAGTTCAAATTAAAGAGAATTCAATTAGTTTTTATACATTAGATTATTTAATGGGTCAAGAGCTAAAGAATGTAAGTAAGTATGGATATAATTCAATGGATTCTACTTATGAAAATGTTAAAGCTTTAGTATATGGATACATGGTTGTTGAAGAAAATAATCAATATGGTATCTATGATATAACAAATGGTAGAGAAATAGTGTCTCCAAAATATATTGGACTTAGATTTTTACCAAATTCACAAGAGTTTATAGTAACAGCTAATAATAATGGAGCATATACAGTTGGTATTATAAGTAGTGAGGGTAAATCAATTATTACACCTACAGAGTATGATGAAATCTCAGTATTAAATGATAAAAATGAATTATATTTAGTTAAGAAAAATAGTAAATATGGTGTATTAAATAGAAAAGGTGAAGTTGTTGTATATGTTGAGTATGACTCAATTGGACTTCCAAATAGTTCTGCTTTTACATTAGAAGATATAGAAAATACAAATGTATTATTTGATGAATTCATACCAGTTCAAAAAGGTGATAAATATGGTTTATATACAATAAACGGTGAAGAAACATTAAAACCAGTTTATGATCAATTTGGTTATGAAAATATGGATACAAAACAATCAAGCTTAACAGAAATTAGTATTTTATCAATACCTAGCGAATTAGGCATTAAAGGTCTAGTTATTAAATATGGTGACTATTATGGTATATATGACATGAATACTAAATCTTTAGCACTTCCAGCAGTATATTCAAAGATATTTGCATATATTGAAAATGGTGTAACAACATACTACGTTGAATATCAAGATAATAAGATGGAATTAAAAGAACTAATCGAATCATTAGATGTTGCATCTCTTGATGAAAATGGTAACTTAAAAGAAGGAATAATCGTAAATAATAATCCAGGTGGAATTGATACAGTTAGTCCTGACCAAGCTTTACAATCTCAAACAACAACAGGAACTGATGGACAATATCAAGAAAACACAAATACTGTAAATCCAAATGGCGGAGATACAACTGGTGGAGATACAATACCAGATGGTGTTCAAATGCCGGAAGGACTATAAAAAGATATTTTAATAAAGACGACTATTTATTAGTCGTCTTTTTTGATATAAAAAAATTCTAAAAAATGTTGATATAAAAAGTAATTATAAATATAATTAAGGTGAATTATTATATAAGGATGTTTTAACATGGACGAAAACAAAAACGAAAATAAAGATGAGTTTGTAGATATTGATATAAATGAAATTGCTGGAGATGAGATAAAGGAACTTCATAGTAATCCTAAAGAAGTTATATATCATGAACTAAACCATGAAGATGACGATAATCCTGATACGACATATAATGAACTTACTAATATAAAAGGTAATTTCTTTAGAAAATGGTTTAATAGGATTAAGAAAAAGATTTCTGAAGATGCTAAAAGAGAAAAACATAGAAAACAGATTCGTGATGAACTTATAAGAGATGGCATTATTAAAGATGATAATGATGATTAATAAACAAATATAGGAGTAAATAAATGGAAGAAGAAAAAGTAAAAGTTGACAATAGTTCAAAGAAAATTAAAATATCTATTCAAGCACTTATATATTTTATAGAAGCTTTTGTAGTATTATTTGTAACAATAATAAGTATGGTTGCTTTTAAATATGGAAAAAGTTCATCTATTGCTTTTTATACATTAATAATTCTTGATGTAGTATCATTTGTTGTAATACTTGTAATTGGATATAGACAAACACTTGCTAACAAAAAATTAGATGATGAACTTACTTATTCTGGATCTTTTTCTCAAGATGATAACTATAATACAAACTATGAAAATTCATATACTGTAAAGGAGAATGAAGATGAAAGTAATGGTTAAGAAATCTTTGATAGTATTTATCTGTGCTTTGTTTTTGATAGGAGTTATTCATACACCTATATATGCAACAAGTGGTGAAGCTACACATGATGATAGTTGGCTTATTGATTATTATGAAGATGAAGAAGAAAGAAATAAAAAAGAAGAAGAAGAAAAAAACAAGAACAATATGCAAACTGAGCTTACAGAAAAAGAAAAGTATGCTCTTGTTACTTCAAGAAATAGAGTAAATGAATTCGCATCAAAAGTAAGAACAGTTATCTTAGTAGGTGGCCTTATCATATTTGCAGGAATGGTTGTTGTAATAGCTTTAATACTATATAGAAAGAAATTAAAAGAAAATGAAAAAGAAGTATTTAAAGCACAAACTGAAAGAAAAGGGCCAGTAATGCATGAAATACCTAAATTCGATGAAGATGAAGAAGAAGTAATTAGGATGTCTAAAGAATTTGACAAAGAATATGAAAGAGAAAATAGGAACGAAAACAAATATTTAAATGATTATGATAACTAGTCCTAAAAATCCTTAAAAATATCTAAAAAATAGTAAAAAACACTTGCACTAACATTATTAATAAGGTATAATATTAGTGTCTTAATATGAAAAACAAGAAGAGTGGGAGCCAATCCCACTCTTTATTAGTATAATAAGGTGGTGATAAATTTGGCAGGAAACATTACAGCTAAAGTAACAGAACTTGTAGAAAATATAATAGTTGACCTAGGTTATGACTTATATGATGTCGAATACTTAAAAGAAGGTAAAGATTATATTTTAAGAATAACAATTGATAATGATAAAGGCATCAATATCGAAGATTGTGAAAAAGTAAGTAATGCAATTAATGATATTTTAGATAGCGCAGACTATATAAAAGATCAATATAATTTAGAAGTTTCATCACCTGGGTTAGAAAGAATCCTAAAGAAAGATAAACACTTTGAAAAACAAGTTGGAAACGAAGTTTATATTAAGCTTTATAAACCAGTAAATGGTTTAAAAGAAGTTCAAGGTATTTTAAAAGAATATAGCCCAGAAAAACTTATACTAGATGTTGATAATGAAAAAATTGAAATTGAATGCAAAGATATAGCAATCGCTAAGACGATTTTTAATTGGTAGGAGGAATATTAAAAATGAAAAAGACTGATATTGATGTAAAAGAATTAATTTCAGCAATGGAAGAATTAGAAAAGGAAAGAGGAATTTCAAAAGAGTATTTATTAGAATCTCTAGAAGCTGCATTAGTTTCTGCATACAAAAGAGACTTTGAAGCAGATGATAATGTAAAAGTTACTATTGATCAAAAAACTGGTGAAATTCACATTTATTCTATAAAGACTGTAGTTAAAGAATATCCGGATCCAATTCTTGAAATATCTCAAGAGGATGCTAAGAAGGTTAATAAAAAAGCTAAACTTGGAGATACTGTTGAGGTAGAAATCAAACCAAAAAACTTTGGAAGAATTGCAGCTCAAACTGCGAAACAAGTTGTTGTTCAAAAAATTAGAGAAGCTGAGAGAACAATAGTATTTAATCAATATAATGATAAAAAAGGTGAGATTGTTACAGGTATAGTTCAAAAAGTTGATGATAAATTAGTTGTATTAGATCTTGGAAAATTAGAAGGTGTAATGCCTAAGAAAGAACAAATCGCAACTGAAGAATATAGTGTAAATGATAAAATAAGAGCATATGTACTAAGCGTAGAAAAAGGTGCAAAAGGTGCTCCACAAGTAATCGTTTCAAGAAGTCATCCAGATTTCGTAAGAAAATTATTTGAATTTGAAATACCAGAAATTTATGAAGGATTAATTGAAATCAAATCAGTTTCAAGAGATGCAGGATCAAGAAGTAAAGTTGCTGTTTACTCAAAAGATCCTAACATAGATCCAGTTGGTTCTTGCGTTGGACAAAAAGGTGTAAGAATTCAAAACATCATTAACGAGTTACATGGTGAGAAAATAGATGTTATTGAATGGAGTGAAGATCCAGCACAATTTATCGCTGCTGCTTTACTTCCAGCACAAGTACTTGCTGTAGATGTTAAAGAAGAAGAAAAATTTGCACAAATAATCGTTCCAGATGATCAATTATCATTAGCAATTGGTAAATCAGGACAAAATGCAAGACTTGCTGCAAAATTAACAAATTGGAAAATAGATATTAAATCAGAATCTCAATTCAGAGAAATGCTTATGGCTGCTCAAAATGAAGGTGAAGATTATGATGAAGATGCAGAAGATGTTGAAGACGTTGAAGATGTAGAACCAGAAGATAATGAAGACGAAGAATAATAAAGGAAAGTGATCAAAAATGTCTACAAATAAGAAGAAACCTACAAGAACTTGTATGGGATGTAATGAATCTAAGGAAAAAAATGAACTATTAAGAATAGTTAAAAGCTCTGACGGTGAAATATCTGTTGATTTAACAGGTAAGAAAAATGGTAGAGGAGCATATATTTGTAAAAATGAGGATTGCTTAAATAAAATTATAAAGAGTAAAAGACTTGAAAAAGTATTAGATACTCATATTCCGGATGAAATATATGAATCAATAAGGAGTGTTATAGTTGGTAAGTAAAATTCATGGGCTTTTAGGCTTGAGTGCCAAAGCAGGAAAAGTAATGTCAGGTACAGACATGGTTCTTGAAGGAATCGTAAAGAAAAAGGTAAAACTATTGGTTATAGCAAGTGATGCATCCGCAAAAACAATTAAGAATATGGAATTCACTTGTGAAAAATATAATATTGAATTAATAGTTTTTGGAACAATAGATGATAATAGTAGAGCTATTGGAAAAGAAAACAGAGCTGTAATAGGAGTTACTGATGACAATTTAGCTCAAGCAATTTTAAAACAATTTCATGGAGGTGTTTAAATTTGGGAAAAGTTAAAATTCATGAATTATCAAAGAAATTAAATGTTGATAATAGCAAGATACTAGAAATCTGCAAAGAAAATGGTATTGATGCTAAAAGCCATTTAAGTGCTATTACAGAAGAAGAAAGTAAAATAATAGAAAATGTAATTAAAGGAGTTTCAGTTAAGAAATCAATGAGCAAAAAAGAAAAGAAGGATGAAGAGCCAGTCATTATTAGAAGAGCAGTTATAATTGACGAAGATGAGAATAAGGTTGATGAAAGAAGAGAAGAAGATGCTAAAAAGAAAAGCGATGTAGGATTTGTTGAAAAGAGAAGAAATAAAGATTTCAACATAGTATATCGTGAAAAAACATCTAGACCACTTACTGTAAGTGAATTATTTGGTATTGGTAAAAAAGAAGATAAAAAGAAAGAAGAACCAAAGCCAACTAAAAAGGAAGAGGTTGTAGAAGTACCTCAAGAAGAATCAAAACCAGTTTCTCAAACTAGACCAACTAAACCAACTGGAGATAACCCAAAATCTCAAGGTGGTACAAATAGACCAACTAATAATGCTAATAGACCAAGACCAAATAATAATTATAATAACAATAATAGACAACAAGGCTCTAAATTTAATCAAAATCAAGGTCAACAACGCCAATTTAATAATAATAAAAACGTTGAAAGAGGAATCAAAAACGTTATTGATGTTGATATTCCAGAAAAAGAAAATGTAAGAGATTATAACGTTAAACTTAGAAATAAAGACAAGATGAAAAATGCCAATAAAGGTAATGAAGAACAACAAAGAGTTAAGAAGAGTAAAAAAGGCGCTGGAAAAGATTTTGATGAAGATAAATTAAATAATTTAAAGAAACAAAGTAGATTATCTAACATGTTTAATGAGGGAGAAATGTTAGATTACTACGATATGAGTTCTGATAGAGGAAGAAAAGGAAAGAAAAAAGGTCAAAAACCAGAGGCTAAGAGTAAGCAAAAAATATTCAAACTAACAGAAATCTCTATTGGTGAAACAATATCAGTTAAAGATTTAGCTGCTGAGATGAAAATCACAAGTAGCGATGTTATTAAAAAATTAATGTCACTTGGTATTATGGCAACAATTAATAATGAATTAGACTTTGATACTGCATTCTTAGTCGGACAAGAATATGGTATTACAGTTAATAAGAAAAACATTATTACTGATGAAGATAAACTTATAGATGAGACAGAAGATTCACCAGATGAATTAGTTGAAAGACCTCCAGTAATTGTTGTTATGGGCCACGTTGATCATGGTAAAACATCATTACTAGATGCTATTCGTAGTACTAATGTTATTGAAGGAGAATCTGGTGGTATTACTCAAGCTATTGGTGCTTACCAAGTTAAAATTAATGATAGAGATATCACATTCCTTGATACTCCAGGTCACGAAGCATTTACTTCTATGAGAGCTAGAGGTGCATCAATTACTGATATAGCAATATTAGTAGTTGCAGCAAATGATGGTGTAATGCCTCAAACAATTGAAGCTATTAACCATGCTAGAGCTGCAGAAATACCAATTATTGTTGCAGTAAACAAAATGGACTTACCAGATGCAAACTTTGATAAAGTTCAACAAGAACTTATGAAATATGATTTAGTTCCTGAAGCTTGGGGTGGAAATACAATTTATGTTCCAATCTCTGCTAAAAAGCATGAAGGAATTGATAACTTGCTAGAAATGGTACTTTTAGAAGCTGATATGCTAGAGCTAAAAGCAAATCCAAATAAGCAAGCAAAAGGTACAGTTATTGAAGCAAGACTAGATAAGAACAAAGGTCCAATTGCTACAATGCTTGTACAAAGAGGTACATTAGATGTTGGTGATACTATCATAGTTGGTAACACAATTGGTAGAATTAGAACTATGTGTGATTACAATGGTAAAGTAGTTAAGAAAGCTGGACCATCAACTCCAGTTGAAATTACAGGTTTATCAGAAGTTCCACAATCAGGTGATACATTCTATGAAGTAAAAGATGAAAAGACAGCAAAACACTTAATTGAAAGAAGAAAAAGAGAAGCAAGAGAAAAAGAAATCGCTAAGAGTTCAGCAGTTACTCTTGATGATCTATTTAATAAGATTGCTGATGAGAACTTAAAACAATTAAATCTTATTGTTAAGGCTGATGTTCAAGGTTCTGTAGAAGCATTAAAACAATCACTAGAAAAATTATCTAACGAAGAAGTTAAAGTTAAAGTTATACATTCAAATGTTGGTGGTGTAAATGAAACTGATGTTAACTTAGCAAAAGTTTCAAATGCAATTATTATAGCATTTAATGTAAGAGCTGATGTTATAGCTAAGAATATTGCAGAAAAAGAACAAATTGAAATCAAACAATACTCAGTTATTTATGATGCAATCAATGATGTTGAAGCTGCAATGAAAGGTATGCTAGACCCAGTATTTAAAGAAGTTGTTATTGGTACTGTTGAAGTTAGACAAATATTCAAAGTATCAAATGTTGGTACAATTGCTGGTGCATATGTATTAACTGGTAAAGTAACAAGAAATGCTGGTATTAGAGTTATTAGAGATAATATAGTTATTCATGATGGAAAACTTGTATCACTTAAGAGATTTAAAGATGATGTTAAAGAAGTTGATAAAGGATATGAATGTGGTATCCAAATTGAAAACTTTAATGATATTCAAGAATTAGATACTTTAGAAGTGTATATTATGGAGGAAGTGAAATAATTATGCCATCTAAATCAAATAGAATGAATAAAATTAATGAAGAATTAAAAAGAGAAATAAGTAAAGTAATTAGTCTAGAACTTAAGAATCCAAATCTTAAGGGACTAATTACTGTTACTCAAGTTGAAACTACACCAGATTTAAGATATGCAAAAGTATTTGTTAGCATGATAGGAGTAAACAATAGAAAAGATACTTTAGGAATACTTAAAAGATCAAGTGGATTTATTAGATCTGAAGTTGCAAGAACTGTTAATTTAAGAAATACACCAGAACTTGTATTCGTTTTTGATGAATCAATTGAATATGGTGCTAGAATTGATAACATATTAAAAGATATTACAAAAGATATGAAAAAAGATGATAAAGGGGAATAATAATGACACTAGATGATATTTATAGCGAAATGTCAAATGCTAAAAGTGTTGCTGTTATGGCACATATAGGACCTGATGGTGATGCAATTGGTAGCTGTTTAGCAATGGGACTTGCAGCAAGAGATTTAGGAATAGAGACGGTAGATGTTCTTATGAAAGAATATCCTAAGAATTTTTCTTATTTACCAGGAATAGAGTTAATAAAAGAAGAACCTACATTAGAAGAATATGACATGGCAATTGTACTTGATTGTCCAGATATTCAAAGGGTACATAAAGATTTTTGGACTGTATTTGATAATGCAAATGTAAAAGTTGAGTTTGATCATCATAATAAAAATGCAATGTTTGGTGATTACAACATAGTTGATTCATCTTCACCAGCTTGTGCACAAATATTAGTATCAAGTTTTGAATACTTAAAGATTGAACTAACTAAAGACATTATGACATGTCTTTTAACAGGTATTATCACTGATACAGGTGGATTTAGAAACTCAAATATAACTGAAGCTACTTTTGATTTTGCAGGATATGCTTTATCAAAAGGACTAAATGTATCTAAAATTTATAGAGAGGCACTTACTACAATGCCTAAATCTAAATTTGAAATACACAAAATTGCTACATCTAGAATAGAATTCTTATATGATGGTAAAGTAACATATACATATGTTACTAAAGAAGATGATGAGAGTGTTGGAGTAGAACCAGGAGATCACGAAGGAATTGTAGAAATAGGAAGAGACATTGAAGGGGTTGAAGTATCAATCTTTATATGTGAAAAGGAAGAAGGGTTCAAAGCTTCTTTAAGAAGTAATGACTACGTAAATGTTTCTGAAATTTGTACAACTTTTGGTGGTGGCGGACATGTAAAAGCAGCTGGAGCAACACTTACTCATGACTTAGAAGAATCAAAAAACTTGATTTTAAAAGAAGTTGAAAAACATTTAAAATAATACAAAAAAGTGGATATAAATTGATTAAATTTATATCTATTTTTTTGCCTTTTTTCATTGAACGAAATAATTTTTATATGTATAATTTATTTGTAGAATTACGACAAATGATAAATTAAGGAGAGTCAAATGGCTATTATTGGAAAAGTTTCAGTAAATAAGATATTTGCTTACAAATACCTATATGCATCAATTAATAAAAATCTTGGAGCATTTAAAAGATTACTTGTAAACGAGGGAAAAACTAGAGGTGTTGTAAGAGATTATATTGATATTTTATATAAAAAGATGGCAGATCAAATAGATGCTAAAAAAGTAGATATTAAACCATTAGATTATGATTTATTCATAAGTAAGATATCTGGTTATGATGTAGTTTCTATTTCAATTAAAAACACTAAGGAAATATATGGAGTTACTAATATCATAATAGTTATAAAAGGAGAAAGTTTTAGATATTTCCTTAAAACAAATAGGCTAGCTTATCTTTCATCTGACTATGGAAATCTTATAGAGATTAAGGGTGAGGATGCTACTGAGATGGTAGATTCAGTTAATACTAATTCACAAGAAAGAATAGTAGCTACTGTTTTATCTTATGTAATGAAAAGTGAATCTATTCCAACTATAGACTTAAATCCTACAATGGAAGGAATGGAACAAATTTTAGAAAACTTTAAAACAATAGTAAAAGATCCATATAATAACCCATTAGTTAAAACAGATTATGAGAAAAAAGCAAAACTTGCAGAAAAACCCGTTAAAAATAAAGATATAGAAAGTGTAGACCCAGTTGTAAAGGATATTGCACAAGTATTCTTTGATAATAGGTGGATTAAAAATACTATTTCAGGATATGAAATATTTGATGTATGTAATGCATTAGATAAAGAAAATAAATCATTCTATGCTGCATACTTAAGAAATAAACTATTCGACTATAGAAAAGTAGAGGTTGGCAAAGAATCTCAAGTAGTAGAATGTGAAAGATGTAATATTAAACCATGTCCAATTAATGTTTATATTCAAATAGCAGACTTTTATTCAGGAAAAGAATATTTATTCTTTGAAGATAAAACTCAAGATGAAGCTATGATAAATAAAGCAGAAGTTGGTAAAGAACAAGTAGAAAGTGAAGTTAGTGAAGTTGTTTCAATTGTAGAAAAATACGATAACTTAACTATTATGGTTGCTGATTTCTTAATTAAAAATAAACTTGTAAGAAATTTAAAAGTAGATGAAAAAGATAATAAAGTGTCATTTGAATATGTTGATTTTGATGAATTATGCTCATCTAAGATGGAAGTGAATCCTGCAAGATTAATATATGACGCAAAGACAAGTAAAGATGTAGAGTTTAAAGAAGGAAAATTAGACTTAAATGACTTAGAATCTATTGAAGAAAAATACTCAAGTCTTCTTTATGATAATCCATATTTACTTGCTGCATATATTATGTACTTGGTTCAAGACACAACTGTAACAGAAAAAGAAGTATATGGAAAAATTAAATCATTAAAATTTGATAACTCATGTGAAAAAGATTTCGTTACAAGATTTATGATTGGTAAAGTTGATAATGCATTATTAGATGATAATTCTAAAGAAGAATTAATCAAAATGATTGTATATGCAAGAAGAAGATTTGATAATCAAAAACTTGAATACATTCCATTTAATATGAGGCTATATTGTAATACAGTAGAAGTTATAGATAGTGTTATCGATATATTACAAGAGTCATTTGAATACTTCAAATATATAAAGAAAACAGATGCAATTACTAAGTCATTCTATCAAATAGATACACCAGCAAAAATTGATGAATTATATGATAAACCAGGTATTGTAGTTTTAACAGATCCTGTTGCACTTGGTAATTTAGAAAAATTAAATAGAGATGCTATATTAAATGAATTATATGACAAGATAGCTAAAAATACAGAATCAAATTTAACAATTATTGTGGATAAGAACAAGGTAATTGTGGATAATGCTTTAGAATCAAATGTTACTTTAAGAGATAAAGTATTTGATTATGAGCTTAATATGAAAAAAGTTACTGAGAAAGATATTTACAATAATATTTTAGAGAAGTTAGAAAAAGATTATGAAGTTACAAGTAAATTTAAAACAAAACTAAATGGTTACATTAAAGCTGAATATAATAAAACAACACTTTCATTCTATGAATTCCAAGATTCAATTTATGAAAAGATTGTATTTAATTTAGGATTTGATAATAAGAAAATTGATGAGTCTATGGTTCCTGACTATGATGAAGATAAGACAACAGAAGAAATCTTTAAGGAACTTGATGAACTTGTTGGTCTAGATAATGTAAAACAATCATTAAGAGATTTAGCTGATTTACTTGAATTTAAGAATAAAACTCAAGGTAAGTTTAATTTAAAAGAAACAAACCTACATATGATATTCCTAGGTAACCCAGGTACTGGTAAAACTACAGTAGCTCGTATGATTGCAGGAATACTTTATAACTTAAAATATATTAAATATAATAAGATGATTGAAGTATCATCAAAAGATTTGGTTGCTAAATATGTTGGACAAACAGCTCCAAAGACAAATGAAGTAATAGAAAAAGCTTTAGGCGGAGTACTATTTATCGATGAGGCATATTCTTTAGCTACTAAAGATGGTGATAGTGCAACATTTAATGATGAATGTATTGCAACTTTAATTCAAGGTATGGAAAATCATAGAGATGAACTAGTAGTAATATTTGCAGGATATAAAAAAGAAATGCAAGACTTCTTAGATTCAAACTCTGGTATCGTGTCTAGAATAGGTTATACATTTGATTTTAAAGATTACACAGTAGATGAATTAATTGGAATATTTAAGATTAATGTTTCTAAAGCTAAGTTTGAAATTACAGATGAGGCAATAGAAAAAGTTAAAGAAATAATCTTAGAATATAAAGATACTAAAAACTTTGGTAATGCAAGATTCGTTAGAAGCTTGTTCGAAAAAGTGGTTGTTGAACATGCTAAAAACATTAAAAACGAGACAGATGAAAATAAACTAAAAACTATTACAGCTGATGATATTACAGCAGAAAACATTTTAAAAATGTAAAGGATTTTAAATGGGAAAGAGTTATACTAAACCAATTTTAATTTCATTATTTATCCTAATGCTGATAGCGGGTATAGTATGCTTGATACTTTACCTAACTACAGATATGTTTAAATCACCAGGGGTACTATTTTCTAAGTATTTCATAAAGAATTTTGCTTATGTTCAAGACTTGGGATATGAACCTTATAGTAATTTAAACAAAATAATTGGACAAAGAACATATGATGAAAACGCTAATATTATGCTTAAGTCTAACAATAATCAGACATATGAATATTCTAATAAGTTTGTATCTGATAGTGTTAATTCAAAGTTTAGAGATGTATTAAGCTTTTATCAATATGATCATGATGTTAATATTGTTATTAATAAAGATGTAGATTTGTATTCTATAAACTTAAATAACATTACATCAAAAAGAATTGCTATCAGAAATTCAAATTTAAAAGAAGCATTGAAGCAAATAGGATATACTAAAACAGAATATTTACCTAATAGAGTTACATTTAATCCATACAGAGGATATGACGAGGAAAAGTTTGAGATAGCTAATAAGAATTTTATTAAAATATTCCAAGACTCAATTAATAAGAAGAGTTTTAATAAAGAAAAAAATTCAGTAATATCTTATAATGGTAAAAATGTTAATTCTAATAAGTACTATGTTAAAACTAATGGAAAGACAATTATTTCATTTATAGAAAAAGTAATAAATGAGTTTAAAAAGAACCCTTCTACATATGAAGTATATGCTAATTTCTTTGGGCTTGATAATGATACTTTTATTGGTGTACTAACATATTTAAAAGATAGACTTTCTAATTATATTACTAATCACGAACTTTTAGAAAGTGATTTCCAAATAAATGTATATGAATATGAAGGAAAATTAATTAGTACTGAAGTTTATATTGGTAAAGCCAAAATAGATCTTAAATTTAATAAAGCAGACGGTATAGTTACATGCCATTATTTGTATAATAATATTGACTATACTACATACCAAACAGATTTATATAGAAATATTACATTCAAGAATGAATATACATCTGATAGCTCAAATATAACTATAGATTATTCATTCAAGAAAAAGAATAGTAGCGATGTATTAGAAGAAAACAATTATAAGTTTAAAATAGCATTAAACAATATAACTGATTCTGGAGCTAATAGATCAATTACTATTACTAAAAACAATACTTTAATATTTAATTATGATTCTACTATTAGTATTGATATCGATGCACATGATTTAGAGAATATTTCATCAACAAATTCATATATACTAAATGACGCAACAAGTGCAGAACTATTAAAAATGAATCAAGAATTAAAAAGCCATTTAAGTGAGATAATAAATGTGTTAAGTGTAATACCTTATAGAATTAGTTCAAATGTCATTTCAAATGATACTGGTGAAGATACACATTTAGCATTATTAATTAATAACAATGATGCTAATACTGTAAGAGATGACTTAAATAATGCATTTACGTCTTTATGTGCAAACTATCTTCTAAATCCTGAAGAGGCAGGAAGTTTAAGTGAGTACTTAACAGTAAATAGAATCAGAAACAAAACTATGTATGCACAAGAAATTAATATATTAGAAGGAAACGTAATTGAGTACTATAATCAAAATGGTAATATATTTAGAGTTCAAGTTGAAATATTAGGCGATAAAGTAAATATTTTAAATATTGAAATGTATATACCTGAAATAGAAGACCCAGTGGTTGAACCTGAACCAGAGCCTGAACCAGAACCAGAGCCTGAACCACCAACTGTCGTTCCAGATTCTGTTGAACCAGAACCTGAGGAGCCACAAGAACCAATAGAGGATAATAGAGATCATGAAGCAATTCAGAGAATGAAGGATGACATTAATAATTTACTTCCACTTATTGAACAACAAGCTGCAATAGATGAGAGAAGTATAGATGACTTTGTAACATCTGAAAACTTTGTTAACAACTGTCCAAATATTGTAAGAATGGATATTGAGGAACAAAGTTCTGGAATGTATTTAGTTAGGGCATATGACGAAGCAGGAAATGTAGGTTCCGGTGTACTTCAAGTATTTGAATATGGAATCAATTTACTAATATTTGATTAAAGTATAAAGAGAAGATTATAAGTCTTCTCTTTATTTGACCTTTTAATTTGTTTAATATAAAATAATTAAAAGTAAAAGGAAAAAGAAATGGGAATTGTAAATGATGAAGAGTATATAGCACTAATTTGTACGGGAGAATTTGATGCTATATCTAAAGCAAAAATAGGAGTATTATTTGAAAACTATTTTGATAATATTAATTATAATGTTATAAAAGAAGATAATGATGTATTCGTTGATTTTACCGGAGATAGAGAAATTGGTGGTGAAATAGAACATGTTGTTATCAGATTTATTGTGTATGAAAATGTTGAAGAATTTGAGATATATGTTGTTTCAGTAAATAACAAATTTATAGATGCTGATGAAACAGTTGATTTACTAAAACAAATAGCAAGTTATTCAGGATTTAGTTTTGAAGGTGGAGAAACATCTTCAGAAGATAATTAAAAGCATAAAAATATTCAAAAAAAGCTTGTTTTTTTGAATTGAGTATGGTATCATTATTAATAGTCAGTTTTATTTTTTATAGTGGAGGTGCATATAAAATGGCAAAATGTATGATTTGTGGAAAAGAGACATCTTTCGGAAATCAATTAAGCATTACTCGTTCTCACATTAGTAAAAGAAATGTAAGACCAGTAAAACCAAACTTAAGAACTGTTAAAGCTTTAGTTGATGGTGAAGCAAAAAGAATTACTGTTTGCACTAAATGTTTACGTTCAGGTAAAGTAACAAGAGCTTAATTGTAAAGTTGTTATATATAAAATGCAGTACTCTTTTTCACGTACTGCTTTTTTTAGATAAAGGTCGATTACGTTTTATGTAAAGTGATTGACTTTTAGGCCTAAAATTTGTATAATATAATCAATTAAGGTAAGGAGAAACAAGTATGTTAGCAAAAAATTGGAAAGTAATTTTATTAATTATATGTGTTGTAGCAATTTTATTTAACATTATTTACAAAATTGTTAGAGCACCATCTTTGCAAAAAAATTTAAAAGCATTGCAAGATCAAAATTATGTTTATCAAGATACAGTTAATATTACTAGTCCTTTTGAAAAAGAAAATCAAGATAGTGAAAAAAGTTCAAGCGAAGATCGTTCAGAACCTGTAACTAATAACGTTATTGAAACGGTAGAAGAATAATAAAATATAGAATAAAATACTTGCATAATAATTGCTATTATGCTATTATAAACAAGACTGTTTAAAAAGTAAGAAAGAGGTGAGCTTTAAATGAATACAGAAATTCAACCAAATTATGGTCCATCTAAGATTACTTGTGCATGTGGTAATGTAATTGAAACTAATTCTACAAAACCAGATATGAAAGTAGATATTTGCTCAAATTGTCATCCATATTGGACAGGTAATTTAAAACAAAATACAACAGGTGGTAGAGCAGATAAATTTAAGAAAAAATACGGAATTGAATAATATCAATTTTTATATTAATAAATTTATTGCGCAATATTTATCCTTAGTTTTTTTCTATAATAAAGTAGATAAAAACTAAGGATTTTTTTTATCTTTTTTTATTGAATAATACTTTTCGTAATGATAGAATTTTATGTGGAAGATTATTTAGAGGAGGAAGTTATGTTTGCAAAAAACGAAAAAGGTATAACTTTGATATCGCTTGTAGTTACTATCATTATCATGCTTGTACT
Organism: Clostridia bacterium; assembly: GCA_017528085.1. GTDB lineage: Bacteria > Bacillota > Clostridia > TANB77 > CAG-508 > Scatovivens. The sequence goes on from JAFXPH010000004.1 coordinate 142,130, forward strand.
TGCAGGAGTTTCAGTAAGATACTTTATTAGTACATCATTAATTGATAGAACGGTTAATTTAAACGAAAAAAACATGATTTCATCTTTAGTAGATGAATGGAATGATAGAAGAGCTTTTATTGAAATAAAAGGAAGCATTCCTACTACTGAAATGAATTATGATAATTTGAAAAATATCGATTTATATTTAACTGAAGCATATGATAATCCTGACGATGGAACAAGATATTCTGAAAAATTAATTCAAAATACTGTACTAAATGATGAGTATAATAATGTTATAGTTATTGTAGATGGAGAAATTAGATATATTAAAGACCAAGTTACGCCAAAGCAAGAAGCCGTATTTAAAGATTTAAAAATAGAGGCTTTTGATGATGATGGTTCTCGTTGGTTTTCATCAGTAATAGATGTTTCAGGTAAGACAGTAGCAGAGGATATAGGACTACATCATCATAGTATTGGTGATGAAGAAGAACAAACTGTTGAAAATACTACAACTAATACTATACCAACACAAATAGATCCTTCTTCAATAAGTCACTTTATACCATTTGATAAGATTGTAGCTTCAAAATTTGAATACAAGAATACATCTGGTAGTGGACTATTACTAGATATTGATCCTCAAGAAACAGAAAATATGAAAATGACATTTAGATTATCATCTGATAAGTTAAATGGAATTTCTGCAGATATGTTTATTAGAATTTTCCCTACTGTAAAAGTTCACCAAAATTTAGCTGATTTAAAAGATTTTTCATCATCTAAAGTGTTTGTTCCAGCTAATAAAAATTTAAAAGTAACAATTTCAAATTACAGTGGTTTAACTTATTCTAATCCAAATGGTTTAAGTGCTAAATTATTTTTCTTCTCAAAAGATGGAAATAAATTAGGAGAAGCAGATTTAGCTTCTATAAATCTTAATGATGGAAATAGTTCATTTGAATATACAAAATCTTTTACACAAGACGTTTATGGAATAGTGATAATGATTCCTTCTTTAACAAAAATAAATGGACGTGTAGATTTATCAATTAGTTACGAACAATAATACAATTATTTATAAATGACATAATGGAGGTATAATATGGAATTAAAAAAAGTAGCTATTTTAACAAATGGTGGAGATGCACCAGGACTAAATGCTGTTATTAGAGCTATTACAAAAACAGCAAGAACAAACGGAGTAGAATGTTATGGATTTATAGAAGGTTATAAAGGGCTTTTAGAAAATAACTTTATAAGATTAGACTTAAATTCAAATGCTTCTGGACTTCTAAACAAGGGTGGTACTATTATAGGTACTTCAAATAGCACAAATGTATTTAACTATAAAGTTGTTAATGAAGATGGCTCTGTTGAATACAAAGATTTATCTGATGTTTGTGTAGAAAACATAAAAAATGATGGATTTGATTGTTTATTCACTCTAGGTGGAGATGGAACTCAAAAATCAAGTAGAGACTTCACATTAAAAGGAATTCGTTGTATTGGTGTACCTAAGACAATTGATAATGATGTTGCACACACAGATGAAACATTTGGATTTAATACAGCTGTTTCAGTTGCAACTGAAGCTATAGATAGATTACATACTACAGCTGAATCACATCATAGAGTAATGGTACTTGAAGTAATGGGAAGATATGCTGGATGGATAGCATTAGAATCAGCTATTGCTGGTGGTGCTGATGTAGCATTAATACCAGAAATACCATATGATATTAATTCTGTAGTTGCAAAAATAGAAGAAAGAAGACAAAGAGGTAAACCTTTCAGTATAGTTGTTGTATCTGAAGGTGCTAAACCAAAAGATGGAGAATTAGTAATAAAGAAAACATTGGATGATGGCAAAGGATTAGATAATGTTAGACTAGGTGGAATTGGCGAAAAGGTTGCTAATGACATTGAAGCATTAACAGGAATTGTATCTAGAAATACTACTTTAGGATATGTTCAAAGAGGAGGATGCCCAACACCACAAGATAGACTATTATCTACAAGATATGGAACTAAAGCTATGGAATTAGCTCTTAATGGAATATTTAATGTACTAGTAAACTTTAAAGATGGAAAGATGGGATATGTTTCACTAGAAGATGTTATTGGAAACAATAAAGAAATCGGTGCAGCATCTGGAAATACTAAAGATAGTAATATTAGACGTATTCCTATGGATCATGATTTTATAAAAGTAGCAAGAGATTTAGGAATGAGTTTAGGTGATTAATATAAAGCATAAAAAGCACTCTTTCAAAGAGTGCTTTTTTGTGTGTTTTTTGTGTGTTTAATTCTTAAAAAACCTTGATTTTTGAATTTTTGTGTGGTATATTAATTAGGCAACTTATTTTAGAAGAGAAGATGGAGGATGTAAAATGAGTGTAAAAGTTGAAAAGACAGATAATAAAAATGAAATTAAAATGGAATTTACAGTTGAAGCAAAAGTATTCGAAGATGGAATGAAAAAAGTTTTCACAAAGAATTCTAAATACTTCAATATTCCTGGTTTTAGAAAAGGAAAAGCTCCAATGAACGTTGTAGAGAAATACTATGGACCAGAAATATTCTATGAAGATGCTTTTAACGAAGTAGTTCCTGAAATATATGATAATGCAGTTAAGGAAAATAAACTAGAAGTTGTTAGTAGACCTGACATCAATATAGTTCAAATGGAAAAAGGAAAAGACTTAATCTTTACTGCAGTAGTTTCTACAAAACCAGATGTTAAATTAGGAAAATATAAAGGTGTAGAAGCTGAAAAAACTATTTATAAAGTATCTAAAGAAGATGTAGAGATGGAAATTAAAGCTTTAGCTGAGAAAAACTCTAGATTAGTAACAGTAACAGACAGAGCAGTTAAAGATGGAGATACAGCTGTAATTGATTATGTTGGTACATCTGATGGTGTTGAATTCCAAGGTGGATCAGCTAAAGATTATGAATTAGTTATCGGAAGCAAAACATTCATCCCTGGATTTGAAGACCAAGTAATTGGTATGAAAATTGATGAAGTAAGAGATATTAAAGTAACATTCCCAGAAGAATACTTCTCTAAAGATTTAGCTGGAAAAGAAGCAAACTTTAAAGTAACTTTACATGAAATCAAAATGAAAGAATATCCAGAAATAGATGATGAATTTGCTAAAGATGTTAGTGAATTTGATACAATTAAAGAACTAAGAGCTGACATTAAAGCTAAAAAAGAAGAACAAAATAAATTAAGAAGTAACAGTGAATTAGAAGAGACTGTTGTAAAAGCAGTTTCAGATGCTTCTGAAGTTGACATTCCAACAGGAATGGTTGAAATTGAAATTGATAACATTGTTGAAGATATGAATAGAAGATTACAATATCAAGGTCTTTCATTAGAACAATATTTAAAAATGTTAAATCAAACAATGACAGAATTCAGAAAACACAATGAAGAATCTGCAAAAACTTCTATTAAATATAGATTAGTATTAGAAGCAGTTGCTAAAGATGCTAAAGTTGAAGTATCAGATAAAGAAGTTGAAGATAAATTACAAGAATTAGCAGATTCATATGGTAGAAAATTAGAAGACTTAAAGAAAAATGAAGATTTAATTGAGAATGTAAAATCAAGCTTAATAAATGAAAAAGCAATCAAAGTTATGGTAGATTCTGCAAAAGTTAAAGAAGTTGAAGAGAAAAAAGAAGAAGCTGAAGTTAAAGAGGAAAAAGAAGAAAAGAAAGCTACAACAAAAAAGACAACATCTAAAAAAACTGAATCAGCAGCTTCTGAAAAGAAAGAAACAAAAACAACAAAGAAATCTACTACAACAAAAAAAGATAATAAATAATGTTTGAAAATTAAGGTAGGAAGCAATAAAATATTCCTACCTTTTTTGTTTGTAAAAAACATTATTTTTTACTTGAATTTTAAACATTTATAGTATATTATAAGTAAGTAAATTTTATGGACTAAAGATTAGGAGGTATAAGTATGATAGATGATAGTTTAGTTCCTTATGTTATAGAACAAACAAGTAGAGGAGAAAGATCATATGATATTTTCTCAAGATTATTAAAAGATAGAATTATATTCTTAGCTGAGGATGTAAATCCTGTTTCAGCAAGTTTGGTAGTTGCACAATTATTATTCTTAGAATCAGAAGATCCAGATAAAGAAATTTCATTATATATAAATAGCCCTGGAGGATCTATTACAGATGGTATGGCAATTGTAGATACAATTAATTATATTAAATGCCCAGTTTCTACAATATGTGTAGGAATGGCAGCTAGTATGGGAGCTGTATTATTAGCATCAGGAGAAAAAGGTAGAAGATTTGCTACACCTAATGCTGAAATACTAATTCACCAACCATTAATAGCAGGTGGTGGACTTTCAGGACAAACTACAGAAATTAAGATTCATGCTGACCATATGGTAAGAACAAGAGAAAAATTAAATAAATTGTTAAGTGAAAAAACTGGACAATCATTAGAGACAATCGAAAGAGATACTGAAAGAGATAACTATATGACAGCTCAAGAAGCATTAGAGTATGGTTTAATTGATGGTATTATGGATAAGAGAAGTTAATCGTTTAAGGAGTTTATGAAATGGCAAAAAACCAAGATAATGTTGATAAGAACATTAAATGCTCTTTTTGTGGAAAGCCACAAGAAATAGTTAAAAAGTTAATAGCAGGTCCTGGTGTATATATATGCGATGAATGTATTGCACTATGCCAAGATGTGTTAGATGAAGAAATATATGACAATGAAGATAATGTACCAGAACTAGAAGACATACCAACACCAGAAGAAATTAAAGCAGCATTAGATGAGTATGTTATAGGTCAAGAAGAAGCTAAAAAGACATTATCAGTTGCAGTATATAACCATTATAAAAGAATTAATAACTTAGATAAGTTAGATGATGTTGAAATTCAAAAAAGTAATATCTTACTATTAGGACCTACTGGTTCTGGTAAGACATTGCTTGCACAAACATTAGCTAAAACTTTGAATGTTCCATTTGCTATAGCAGATGCTACAACATTAACAGAGGCAGGCTATGTTGGTGAAGATGTTGAAAATATTTTACTTAAATTAATTCAAGCTGCAGACTATGATGTTGATAAAGCTGAAAAAGGTATTATCTACATAGATGAGATTGATAAGATATCTAGAAAATCAGAGAATGTTTCTATTACAAGAGATGTTTCTGGTGAAGGTGTACAACAATCACTTCTTAAAATAGTAGAAGGTACTATAGCTTCAGTTCCACCTCAAGGTGGAAGAAAACATCCACATCAAGAATTTATTCAAATTGATACAACAAATATATTATTTATTTGTGGTGGTGCTTTTGAGGGATTAGAGAATATTATTAAAGCTAGAACTAATAAAAAGACTATTGGTTTTGGTGCTAATATAGAAAGTAAAACAGATGAAAATACTTATGAAGTATTTAAAGATTTACTTCCAGAAGATTTACTAAAATTTGGTTTAATACCAGAGTTCGTAGGAAGACTTCCAATAGTTGCTACATTAGAAGCATTAAATAGAGAAGCTTTAAAAAATATTGTAACTAAACCAAAGAATGCAATTATCAAACAATACAAGAAATTAATCGAAATGGATGGAGTAGAACTTGAATTCGAAGAAGAAGCTTTAGATGCTATAGTAGATAAAGCAATTGAGAGAAAAACTGGTGCTAGGGGATTAAGATCTATTATCGAAGAAATAATGAGAGATGTAATGTTCGAAATTCCATCAAACTTCCAAATTACTAAATGTACAATAACTAAAGAAGTTGTAACTGAAGGAAAGAAACCAGTAATTGAAATTGATGAGAATAAACAAAAAACTACAATTAAGGTAAAGAAAAAAGTAAAACAATCTAAGGCACAAGAAACTGCATAATATGATAAAAACCTAGAGTAATAAATGCTCTAGGTTCTTTTTTATGCTTTTAACTGTTTACATAATCGTAATTTTGTGATATAATTAGAGATATGCAAAAAAATTGTGACATACAAAATAAGATGATTATTTAGTAGTTCCCCAAGAAGTTCACAATCTTTTTACATGAAGAACATATTACTTATATAAGATGAACATGAGTCAAACATTAGAAGGAGTGAGTAAAATGACTGAAGGAACAGCAGCAAAAGTAATTAACATCAATAGCGTTTACTATCCCAGAGACCCCAAAATGGTCTACATTCCGATCAGCAAGTTGTTGAAGCAATTCAACGTCCGTTGCAGAGGTTGTGACGGTGTATTCTGCTGTGAGTATGCTCATTTGGTAGGGGAACATGGTGAGTGTGGCTGTGAGATGCATATCTGTAGTGATAGATAAAAAGAATAGTTTCGGCATCTGCTATGCTCACAAGAAAAAAAGCCTGTTTAGCGACAGGTTTTTTTTCTTTTTTAAATATTCATATCTTTTGGTAAATCAAGTTTAAATTCTAATTTTTTATGTGTTATTGGATGAATAAAAGAAATACTATAAGCATGAAGAGCTTGTCTTGAAATTAAATTAGATTTTTGACCATATAAAGAATCTCCAAGTATTGGATGACCAATAAATCTTGAGTGAACTCTAATTTGATGAGTTCTTCCAGTGTGGAGAGTAAACTCAACATATGTAATATTATTTTTCTCATCATATTTAATTACTTTATATTCACTTTTAGCATAATCACCTAATGTAGATACTTCTCTTTCAATAATCGAATCATTTTTTCTAGCAATATTGGCTTCAATGATTCCAAATTCTTTATCTAATTTACCAGTTAAAATAGCAATGTATTTTTTCTTAAAAGAATTACCTTTCATCTGTTTTATTAAGCATTCTTGAATATATTCAGATTTAGCAAATACAACTAAGCCAGATGTATCTTTATCAAGTCTTGTTACAGGTCTTATTTTCTTTTTAATACCATTTTTAACATAGTAAGCTTTAAGACCATTAGATAAGGAATCTGTATAGTGATTGTGTGATGGATGAATAGGTGTATTAGAATCTTTGTTTAGTATTATTAGGTAATCATCTTCATAAACTATATTAATATTAATTTTATCATTTGGAACAATATTATCAGATTTTTCTTCAAAATCCATGTCGACTTTTACTATATCTCCAATAGATAATTTATAATCAACGTATTGATTTTTATTATTAACAAATATTCTACTTTCTTTTTTTAGTTTAACTAAAAGTCTATTTGATATCATAAATTCATTTTTAAGAAGCTCTCTTACAGTAGAATATTTGTCTGATTTTACTTCATAACTTAGCATATTAACTCCTTATTCATATGAATTATATACTATTTTAAAAATATGTCAAAACATATGTAATTAAATTGTAAACAAATTGTAAAATAAAAGTTAAAATTCCTTGTACTAATTAGCAATCCGTGCTAAAATATAATTGTTACATTGTTAACATCTTCATTAATATACTTTGATGAAGAAACTGTTGTTGGAGGTGTAAAATGTGACGTGAGCAAGTATAACTACCCAAGGTCCCGTATGTCTTAATGACAGAGAAGGAGGTAATGCTATGAGCATTGATTATGACTTAGGAAGTTCTACTACTACAAAGGTGAGGGATGTATATGTCCTTAGAAGAAATGTCTGCATTTCTGAGCCAAAACTCAGGGATAAGAATGCATTAATCTTTGGAAATAACAACATTGTCATCCCCACCGTGACTATCGACGCTGTTAAGGAATACCTTGACAAGAAAGGAGCGAAAGGTTACAAGATTCAGATAGGAACGTATTTCCTTGATTTTATCTTTAATATTTCTCCGGCAGTATTTTCTACAGAGGGATATGAGAGAAAAAACGGGAGTACTATCAGAATCGTTGCCGCAAGTGACAAGTTTGATCCAAGAATTCAGAAAAATCAAACTTTGTCAAACTACGACAAAGCAACACTGCAAGTGTGTCTGGACCAAATGTCATCTCTGGAGAAGGAAGGAAATGGAGCAAAGGTTTACCTTATTACTTCTAATCTTTCTTTGATAAAGACGGCATATGACTTAGGTATAGCTGCAGAACCCTATGAAGACCCCTACGCCAAGCCAATTTCGAAACAGTTCACTGGAGTACTTACAGATCTGACTGCTCCTCAAGGTGTAATCGAAACCTTGAATAAGCAGAAAATACCTGTTGAGTACACCGAAATCACGGATTATGAACAATATTGTTGGGATTACAACATGTTTGTTAAAATCCGTTCCACCTCGAAAGAAAAGACTGCACTGGGAAGATACTCTAATGGCATGATTTATCCGCTTATGTACGGATATGACAAGGTCATGAATGTCTGCCCGAGAAGTGATGAACAGCGATTTCTTATTGAGGCATTGTCACTCCCTCCGGAAGTCAGTCAGCTGACGATTGCAAAAGGTTATGCCGGTGTTGGCAAGACCTATATCACGCTAGCGACTGTCATCCCACAGCTCAATAGAAACGAGATTTATACTGATCAAGAACTCGACGGAATCAACGCTGCAGCAGCTAAAAGCTTAGCTGGAGATGTTGAGGAGGGTAAGAGTTCTAAGAGAAGAAACTCTCGTCCAAAAAGAGATGGTGAGAAGGAGGAATATCAAGGACCGCCAAAAATTGTCATAGGAAGTGAAAATGGTCTTTTCGATCAGATCGTTATCGCGTCACCGAAGGTAACTTTGGATGATGAGGACTACGGTGCACTGCCCGGAGACATTATCTTGAAGGCGTCACCATATCTTGGAGGTATTATCGATAATATCGTAAATATCCTCAAAGAAATGTATCCTCGCATGAAGAGATTCGAAATCGAAGGATTTGTCTATCAATTATTTGAGAGAAAAATCATTCGTGTCGATCCCATCAGTTATATGAGAGGACGAGACTTCAAGAGAACATGCGTGATAATTGATGAAGCCCAGAATGTTGACCCGGATATCATTCCTGATATTACTACCAGGTTTGATGAAGGATCAAGATTGATTCTGCTCGGCGACCATACTCAGGTTAAAAAGCGTGGCTTGAACCCGAGATACAATGGTATCGTATACACTGCAGAGTCATTTAAGGATTTCATCAACTGTTATGTAGTAACGTTTACTCGAAAAGATTCTGAACGTAACGACATGACAAAATTTGCGGTCAAGAAATTTGCTCAAGACTAGGTTTAATTCGCACACCAACAACGTAAGCGGCGGGGCTTTCTCCGCCGCTTTCTATTTTTTAAAAATCTTGAAAAATTATGTATAAAATGGTAATATATTACATGAATTACTTATAAGGAGATTTTATATAAATGGCTGGCTTGAATAATATTATTGTAGATAAATTAAAAGCAAATAACTTAACTATTTCTTTTATGGAATCATGTACTGGAGGGTTACTTGCAAATCAAATTACAAACTGTGATGGTTCTTCAGAAATATTTAAAGGTAGCTTAGTAACTTATAGTAATGAATTTAAGGAAAAATTTGGTGTTGAAAAAGATACGATAGATAAATATTCAGTTTATAGTGCTGAAGTTGCAAAAGAGATGGCAACTAATGCTTCAGCATTTGCAAATTCTGATATAGGAGTTGGAGTTACAGGAAGAATTGCAAACGAAAATATTGATGAAGTTTTTGCTTCTGTATATTTAAAGAAGGAAAATATAAACATTGATTATGTATTTCATCCAAAAGCTCCAAATAGAATTTTGAAGAAGGAGAAAGTATCAGATTACATATTTGAGGCTATATTAGAAAACTTGAAGAAGTTTTATAATATTTAGAAAAAAATTATGACAGATTTAGCTGTAGTTAGTAAAAAAGAAAAAATTAAAAAGTTTTGTAAAAGACTACTTGGATATTTAAAGAGAAATTGGTTAAAACTAATGGGACTTTTAATATATCCTTTAGTAATATATTATATAAATTTTTATGCTTTGAGTAATCAAGTTACAACAATGCTTTATTGGTTCGGATATGACCATAATACATTCTTTGAAGGCTTAAGAAGAATGCTTGAGTATAATGGATTCCAGTATGCTTATTTACTTATTTTAGCAGAAGTTTTATTACTTTATTTTCTTACAGGAAGAATGAAAAAAAGTATGCTTATTCATGCTATAGTAAGTTTTGTTTTTATGACAATTAATACTATTGTATATTCATTTAGAGGAACATGTTTTGCAATACTTGATATATTTTCATTAAGAACAGCACTAAATGTTGTAGGTGGTGGATATCAGTTACATTTTAAAAAGTATTATTGGTTCTCACTAATATACCTAGTATTCTTGATAGTATTCATACTTGTAGTTTATAGAAAAAAGGGACCTAAAATAAAATTTAAATATAGAACAATATTTTTAGCAACAAGTATCATTCTTATTTATTTTGTAAGTTCTGCAGATTATATTACTGAAATTAAATTTTGGAATGTAACTAATGTATATAAAAAGTATGGTCAAGATATTTGCCTTTTAAAGCAGTTTGACAATATCAAAGTTAAAAAGCCAAAGAAGTATTCTCAGGCTAAAGCCAAAGAGATATTAGAAAGATTTGAAGTAGATGATTCTGAAAAAGAAGAAACTGAAAATCAAGATAATATTAATGTTATTGTTATATTAGAAGAGTCTTTTGCAGATTTAAATGAAACATATAATCTAGGGTATATGGAAAATTTACCTAAATATAAATCTATGTATTTAAATACAATAAAAGGTAATATGTATTCATCATTTATTGGTGGTGGTACAGCTAATGTTGAATGGGAATGTTTAACAGGAAATACTATGGCATTTTTACCAGTAGGTTCTGTTCCATATATTCAATATATTCAAAAAAACAAGATTAGTATGCCAAGATACTTAAAATCTTTTGGCTATACAACAAATGCATTTCATGCATATCATAAAACAGGTTATAGTAGAAATACAGCATATAACTTCTTAGGTTTTGACAATAAGTATTTCATTGGTGATATGGAAAATATTGAAAAGAAAATATATGATCATCCTAGTGATGCTTCAACATTTGAAAACTTTTTAAGGTTAGTAGATATAAATGAGCCTAATCAGTTTTCATTTATTGCAACAATGCAAAACCATTCACCATACTTTTATTATGAAGATACATTTATAGATTTTTCAGAAAATGAAGCTGAAAATGTATACTTAAATTTCATATACAAGTCAGATGAGGCATTTGCTAAATTCTTACATGATATTCAGCATTCTTCTCAAAAGACAATTGTTTTAATGTTTGGTGATCATCAGCCAGAAATTATTAACGAGTATGAAGTAGAAGATGAATCTTTAAAATATGAGACAGTATTTTGCTTGTGGGCAAATTTTGATATAGATGAGGAGCAAGATGTAAAAATTACTCCAAATTATTTCCCATTACTTTTGGCAAAATATGGTAATATTAAAGAAGATTCATTCTTAAGATTTTTAAAATATGTACATGAAAATATACCACTTATTTATAATTACACATATGTAGGAAAAGATGGAAACACATATGAAATTGATGATAAGGAATCACCTTATTACAATATTATAAATGAGTATCATATAGTTGAATACTATAGGATGTTTGATCAAAAGATTAAGTAAAGAGGTTTTACGATGGACAAAAACGATGAAGTAAAGGTAGAAGAAAAAGTAAAAAAAGAAAAAGTATCGTTAGATGAGAAACTAAGAAATGGTGCAATAACTTTAGTTGAGTATTTAAAACGAAGCAAAAATGGATTAATTTTTTTAGCTATTTATCCATTCATAATGCATTACATTTTAGCGTTTATTTTTGGTGGGGAATTTACAACATATCTACCTGATAATCTCAAAGCTTTTGTTGATGGTAGAGTAATTAAAGTTATTTATACATTAACTCATCATCTTCCAGCATATAAATGGTTCTTATATATTGGATATATACCTAGTCAGCTTAGTATGAATATTATCTTTGAATGGATAATAATTGTTGGAACTGTATTTGTACTTTACTTTATAACAGGAAAATTTAAAACAAGTATTACAATAGTAACTATATTTAACTTAATCTTTGCGATAGTAAATAAAATAGTATTTGTAGAAAGAGGATTACCTTTCGTATTATCTGATATTACTGTAATAGGAACAGCGGCCAAATTCATAGACAAATTATCATTTAATATTGAACCTTCTTCTATAATCGCAATGATAGTTGGAATATTATTTATATTTGTAATTCATTTTGTATATAGAAATGAAAAAGAAGTTAAAAGTAATCTCGCTTTAATTCCATTTTTAGTTTTTGGATTTCTTTTTATATTTGGAGTAAACCTAAATTATGATTTTGCTTCTATACTATTCTTTAATCCAAAAGAAAACTATTTAGTAAATGGACAAGTAATAGGAGTTTATAAGCAATTAGGAACAATATTTGGTGAGAATAGAAGGCCAGATGGTTATTCTAAAGAAAAAGCTTTAGAAATATTGGAAAGATATCCAGCAACTGAAGAAACAAATCCAGAAAATGTGAATGTAATATTTATATTAGATGAAGCTTATTCTGATTTAAGAACAATTTATGATTTAGATAATGTGGATGATTATATTCCATATTATAATGCATTGACAGAGAATACAATGAAAGGACTTTTCAAAGTTGCAGCATTAGGTGGTCAAACAGCTAATGTTGAGTGGGAAGTTTTAACTGGTAATACTATGGCATTCCAAGTAATGAATAGTATGCCATTTATTTCAAATATAAAACAGGATGTACCATCTGTAGTTAGAGAGTTTAATGATATGGGATATAATACAACAGGTTTCCATTCATATGACTCAACAGGATATTCAAGAACAAGTGTATACGACCGTTTAGGATTTAAGAATAGATTCTTTAAAGAGGATATGGAAAAGTATGATGAATACTTAACAGAAGATTATCCAACTGATCGTGATACATTTAAAAACTTTATGAGATTTGTAGATATTAATGCTGAAAAACAATTTTCATTAATTGTTACTATGCAAAACCATTATCCATATGGTACATATAATGGCGATGATATGATAATGTATTCTAAATTCAGAGATGAAAATTCATACTTTAATAGGATGCATCATACAGATATTGCTTTAGAGGAATTCTTAAATGAATTAAAGAATTGCAAACAAAAAACAATAGTAGTATTTTTTGGCGATCATCAACCAGCATTCATAGATAGATACAAAAAATATGAAGATGTATCAAAACAATACTATACTTCGTATATGATATGGGCAAACTATGATATTGAAGAAAAACAAGATATGTACCTATCACCAAACTTTGTACCATCTTATGTACTAGATTTAATTGGTAAAAAGAAATCAAACTATGATAATTTTGTATCATATGTACATTCAAAGATTAGCTATATGAATCATCAAGATTATACAACATATGATGGAAATACATATCTTATAAATGATAAAAATGGACCATGTTATGATTTATTAAATGAGTATAAAATAGTTCAGTATTATCATATGTATGATGAAGAGGTTAATTAATACTTTGAAAACGTTGAAAATACTGAAGAAAATGGCAATAAATATAATGAAAAAGATTTTTAAAGTTTAAATACAAAAAACAGCCTACAAAAGTGGCTGTTTTTTCTTTTATATCAATGCTTTGAGAGGGGTTTAAAATTTGACATTATGCTATCAAATATAGTATAATAGCAATGATGCGTGCCCAAAAATTTATTATGATTTTTAGGCTATATTATAAGAGGAGACAATTTTTATTTATATATAAAAATTTTGCGGAGGAAATATGAAGAAGGTTGTTAATTTCGGAATCGGATTTGTTACTGGTAGACCTAATGTTTGTAAAATCATTAATAGCTATTACAGTGACATGTTAGAACAATTTAAATCATATGACGGAGAAGTTAAGCTTACTATATTTATTATGTTTGACTTGAGCTATAACTATACAACCAGAATGGATTTCTATGGTCTTATTCCTGATGTTCATAGAAGTAATATTAATGTTGTATATATTTCTCCTGAAAAGATCATAAGTGAAAAAGCATATTTAAATAAACAATTCGGATTATCTAAAGAAGATGCTGATTTATTCCTAGGTGCAGGACATGCTAAGGGAAGAAATACAGTAATGTATTATGCTCTTAAAAAGGGTATGGACTATTTACTATTCTGGGATGATGACGAGTATCCTTTAGCATGCGTTAAAGATGAAGAAGGCAAAATAAAATGGATGAAACAAAGAAACGTTGTATCTCATCTTGAATATTTTGAAAAGGAGAATGCAGATGTAACACGTGGATATCATTGCGGTTATATTTCTCCAATTCCATCTATTCCTTATAGTGAAGATGTAACTGAAGAAGATTTCAAAAACTTTATAGAAGCATGTGGTAATGAAGCAGTTAACTGGGCAAATATTAAAGAAAGATTTGAAAAAGATAACGGTGTTACTTTTGCTAATAAAGATATAGCTGAAGGTAAAGGAGCTTATGAAATATTAGAGACTCCTACAAGCAAAAAGTGGGTCGCAGGATCAACTTTAGGCATTAATTTCAAAAATATTGATAGAATACCAGCTTTTTATAATCCACCTGAAGCTAGAGGAGAAGATACATTCTTCTCAGTTAATCTAACTAAAGCAAAAGTATTACAAATACCTGTATATCATTTCCATGATGGATTTTTAAAGTATACAGAAATTATGAATGGTCACAAACCAAGAAAGTTAAAACTAATAAATCCTGAAGATGATGCTGATGTTGAAAGAAGATTCTTAAAGGTATCTACAGGATGGATTAAATATAAACCACTTTATATGTATATCATGGATAGAGAAAACTATGATGAAAACATAAAGACAGCTAAACAGCAATTAGCTAAAAGTATAAAGAAAATTTCAGGTTATTTTGAAAATGGTGGTTTTGCACAATTACCAGATATTCTTCAAGAATATGATGAAAATGTTGAAGACCACTATAAAGATTTTATCCAAACAAATAAGATTTGGGATTTCTTAAAGAAAGAAATAATTAAGGAAAGAAAAAATCGTAATTAATACTAAGAAGGGAAAGTAATTGATGAAAGTATTAATATTAGCATATGCACGTAAAAACATAGGGGATGACTTATTTATAAAAATGCTTTTAGATAGATATCCAACTGTTGATTTCTTTATTAAAGCTAATACTAAAGAGTATTTTACATGGTTTACTGATACTTACAAAAACTTAACTGTTCTTATAGGTGCTGATACTGATGTTGAACTTAATAATTCTAATGTTACAGATTATGATGCATACATCTATGTTGGTGGTTCTATCTTTATGGAAGGTGGAAAAGTATACAATTTATCTGAAGACTTTTATTCTTTTATGCAAAGATGTAAAGAAAACAATATACCATTTATGTATGTAAGTTCAAACTATGGACCATATCAAACACAAGAATACTTTGATTTATCAATAAAGAACTTTAAAGAATGTACAGATATTTGTTTTAGAGACAAATATTCATATAATCTATTTAAAGATATTCCTTCAGTAAGATATGCTCCTGATTATGTTTTTACATATGATTTAGGCACATTCGAAAAAATAAATAATAGTGTTGGAATAAGTGTTATTGATTTAGATATTAGAAACAAATTAAAAGATAAATCAGAAAAATATTTAAATTTCTTAGAGAAAAATATTAGTAATTATATAGATCAAGGAAAGACAGTTTACTTATATTCATTCTGTGAATATGAAGGTGATGAAAAAACTATAGATTACTTGCTAGGTAAATTCCCAGAAGGAAAAGTTATTCCAGTAAGATATAATGGAGACCTTAATACATATTTAGAAATGTATTCTAAGATGGAATATATGATTTGCGCAAGATTCCATGCAATGATTTTATCTTTGATAGCTAACCAAAAGATATATGTTGTGTCTTATAGTAAGAAAATTGATAATGTTATAGACGACTTAGAATTAAACTTACCAATTATTCATTTTGAAGACATAGAAGAAAATATTAATTTAGACCTAGATGATTTTGTATTAGTAGATACGAAAAAAATAAACAAAATTTCTAAAGAGGCTGAGCAACAAGAATTAGCAGTTAAGAAATATCTTAAATAATAGGAAGGAATAATTATGAATATTTCAAATGCTATTAAGTATTATAAGAATCAAAAAAGAGTTAATGCTTTAAGAAAAAAAGGTGCTAAGATTGGAGAAAATGTTATCATATGTGAGGGAGCTCATTTCGACGAACCACAAAATTTGGTTATAGAAGATAATGTTTATCTTGGAAACAATTTTTATGCTAATTGTGCTGGAGGATTAACAATAAGGACTGGTACATTAATTAGTTATAATTGTACAATTATGACTTATAACCATGACTACAATGAACCATTATTTATGCCATATGGATTATCAAATGTATATAAACCAGTTGAGATAAAAGATCATGTTTGGATTGGAATTAATGTTAGTGTTAATTCAGGAGTAACAATTGGCGAAAATGCTATTATTGGAATGGGAACAACAGTACCTAAGTCTGTTCCTGAAAATAGTATATATGCCGGTGGAAGAATTATTAAAGAACGTGAGCCAAAAGAAGTTAAATATGATTTATTAGAGGTGCGTGCTCCATATAAACCAAGCAACTATCGTATGTTTAAAAAAATTATGAATAGAATAAAAGAAAATAAAGTATTATTCTCTAAAGTAAGTTCTGAATATAAAAACAAAGATATATACAATATGATTCGTATTTGGGCAAGCGAGAACCAATATGAAGTTGATTGGAAAGAAGAGTTCTTAGAGAAAAAATAATATATTTTATAAAGACCTATTGAGAATAGGTCTTTATTTTTTATTTTATTGACTATTTATATTAAAATTTATATAATCAAGTAGTAAAAAAAGATAAAAGAAAGCTTATTAACGTGGGAAATATAGTTTTATTAGATGAAAATACAATTAATCAAATAGCTGCTGGTGAAGTAATAGAAAGACCCGCAAATGTCGTTAAAGAACTATTGGAAAACTCAATAGATGCTGATGCAGATAAAATTACTATTGAAGTCAAAAATGGTGGAAAATCACTTATTAAAATAGTTGATAATGGCAAAGGTATGAGTCTTGAGGATATGTCACTTTCTGTTGAAAGACATGCTACTAGTAAGATTCGTAGAGTAGAGGATTTAGAAAATACTTATACTATGGGATTTAGAGGAGAAGCATTAGCTAGTATTGCTTCTATTTCTAATATATCAATTTTATCTAGACCAGCTGGTCAAGAATATGCTAATAAATTAGTTGTTGAAGAAGGTAATATTATTGGTGGGGAAGAAACATATTCTCAACAAGGAACAACAATAGAAGTAAAGAATTTGTTTTTTAATACACCGGTTAGATACAAGTTCTTAAAAAATGATGCTACAGAATTTAGATATATAAAAGAATGGGTAGAAAGAATTGCTCTTTCTAATCCCAATGTTTCAATTAAATTATTTAATAATGGAAAACAAGCATTCTTTTCAAATGGTAGTGGTAATTTAAGAGATATAGTTTATATGCTTTATGGTAAAGATGTAACTGAAAAACTTGTTGATGTTGATTTTAAAAATGGAGAAATAAGAGTTACTGGAGTTATTGGCAACACAATGGTTGCAAGAGACTCTAGAAAAGATCAGATCACATTTTTAAATAGAAGATATATTAAAAATTCTTTAATTATTAATAGTGCAGATCAAGCTTTCAAGGGAGCAACAGGAATTGGTAAATTTGGTTTCTATATATTAAATATTGAAATGCCAGCATCTATGTACGATGTTAATGTTCATCCAACAAAAATGGAAGTTAGATTTAAAGATGAAGATTTAATATATAAAACAATATTCTTTGCAATTAAGGAAGCTTATCTAAATAGGGACTTTTTAGGCAATACATCTAATGAAGATAAGTCAAAGTATATTGAAAACGAATATAATTTTATCAATGATAACTATAATAAGGTGGATAATCTTACTTTATTTGATAGTAAAGAAGATGTATTACTTCAAAGAGTTGCAAAAAGAGAAATTGAATATAAATATTTAGGAATTATATTTAAGACATTTATAATTTTACAAATTGAAGACAAACTTTACTTTATAGATCAACACGCAGCTCATGAAAGAGTACTTTATGAAAAAATAAAAGAAAATTATAAGAAAAACTTAAGCCAAAATACTCAGCTTATGTTCTTTTGTGAAGTAGTTACTTTATCTCATAAAGAGATGGAATTTGTAAAAGAACATATGCAATTATTTGAAAAAGCAGGTTTCGATATAGAAGTATTTGGAGACAATGAAGTTAAAATCAATGGTCTTCCAGATATTGATTTCAAAATGAATAAAAGGAATGTATTTCTAGATGTATTAGATGAAATGATAACAAATGAAAGAAATACATCAAAGGATGTTGAAGAGAGATTTATAGCAACTGTTGCTTGTAAAGCAGCAGTTAAAGCAGGAATGGTACTTGCAGAAGATGAAGTTCACAAACTAATTGATGAACTATTAATGCTTAATAATCCTTATACATGTCCTCATGGTAGACCTACAACGATTAAGTATGATTCTTCTGATATAGACGAATTATTTAAGAAAGGTAAGTATGTAAATTTATGATTTCAAGAGTTACATTTCCAAATTTAAAATTACAACTAGATGTAAATAGTGTTGCATTTAGAATAGGTGGAATTCCAATATATTTCTATGCAATATTTATAGTAATTGGTATTGCAGTTGTATTTTTCTTCTTATACAAAGATGAAAAAAGATATGGATTAATATATCAAGATCTATTTAGCCTTGCTGTTTTATTAATACCAGTTTCAATTATTGGAGCGAGACTTTACTATGTTGCATTTAGATGGGATGTATATAAAGATAACTTGGGGTTAATTTGGAACATAAGAGATGGAGGTTTAGCTCTATATGGAGGATTAATACTTGGTACTTTATATACAATGTATTTTGCAGAAAAACACAAAATGAGATTTTGGGATACATTAGATTGGATAGTTTTATATCTTCCACTAGCTCAAGCAATAGGAAGGTTAGGTAACTTCTTTAATGTAGAAGCTTATGGAATAGAGACAAACTTTTTCCTAAAAATGGGAATTGAAAAAAATGGAGTAATCTCTTTTGTTCATCCAACATTTCTTTATGAAATAATTGCACTTATAATCATTTTTGTAGTTTTAAATAGACTTAAAGATAAAAGAAGATATAGTGGACAAATGACATACATTTATATATGTATGTACAGTTTCTTTAGATTCTTTATTGAATATTTAAGAGCTGACTCATTAATGTTTATGGGATTTAAGGCAACAATGATTGTTTCACTTATTGCTTTTGTTTGGACAGGCATATTACTTTTGATGCATAGGAAAAGTAAACAATAATACGAAGGATAAAATCAATTACTAATATTGAGCTTAAGAGGATAGATTATATGAGGAGTAAGAAAATGAAAAAATTTCTTAAAGCTTTAATTATATTTTTATTACTACTAATAGTAATAATTGATTTTTATAATACAATAACGGTTATTTTTGACAAGGATAATTTGTTATTTAATTTAATAGGAGTAAATGTAAAAGATATTTACTTTAAGACAACTTGCTTTGAAACATTAATTGCTTCAATTGTAATATTATTAATTACATTTATACTTTATATTATCAAAAACTCATTTGCAGCAGTAATTGGTTTTATAAATGTTATTATTAGATTTGTATTCTTAATAATGTGCATGATTAAGGCAAATTACACTAATATTAATAATTTAATCCTTTTAGGAATTAATATTTTAGTTTTAATATTCTACATCATATTCTTCTCAATATGTAAAAAAATGAATATCAAAACGATGAGAGAAAAGATGGATAGACTAAAGGAAAAAGTATAATAAAAATCATAAAATAGCCCTTTTTGGGGCTATTTTTTTATTGTGTTTTTAATTAAAAAATGATAATATTATATGGATTGGAGGTAGAAAATGTTTAAAACTTTACTAAAATCAGTAAGAGAATATAAAAAGTACGCAATTATGACTCCATTACTTGTTATGTGCGAAACAATATTAGAAGTTGTAATTCCTTATCTTATGGCAAAACTAATAGATGAGGGTGTTTATGAAGGTAATATGAGTAATATATACAAGTTTGGAATCATGCTTATTTGTGGAGCATTATTATCATTATTCTTTGGTGTAATGTCTGCAATTATAGATTCTAAAGCTGGAAGTGGATTTGGAAAAAACTTAAGAAAAGATCTTTATTATAAGGTTCAAACTTATTCTTTTAGTAATATTGATAAATTCAGTGCATCTAGTTTAATTACTAGACTTACTACTGATGTTTCATGGGTTACTATGGCTTTCCAAATGGCAATTAGGAATGCTGTAAGGGCACCATTTATGCTTTTATCAGCATTAGTTATGGCATTTACAATTAATAAAAAGATATCACTTATATTCTTATTATTAATTCCTATACTTGCTGCACTTCTTGGACTTATCAGTTCAAAAGCACATCCAGTATTTAAAAAATTATTTACAAAATATGACGACTTAAATAATATTGTTGAAGAAAATACAAACGGAATAAGAGTAGTTAAGTCATTTGTACTTGAAGATGAAGAAATCAAGAAATTTGAAGATAAGTCTCAAGAAATATATAATTTGTTTTCAAAAGCTACAAGAATTTTAGCATTTAACAATCCAGTAATGGAATTTACTATGTACTCTGCTATGATTGGTATATCATGGGTAGGTGCTAAGATTATTGTTAATTCAAATATGACAGAACTTACAACTGGACAACTTGCAAGTTTAATTACATACTCTACACAAATATTATCTGCAATAATGTTTATAACAATGATGATTGTTATGGGTACTATGGCATTAGCATCAGCACAAAGATTAACAGAGCTATTAAAAGAAGAGACTGATATTAAAAATCCAGAAAATCCTATTGAAAAAGTAGATGATGGATCAATTGAATTTAAGAATGTTTCATTTAGCTATGCTAAAGATGCAACATCAAAAGTATTAAATAACGTCAATTTAAAAATAGATTCTGGTTCAACTATAGGAATTATTGGTGGAACAGGTTCTGGTAAATCTAGCTTAGTAAACTTGATTCCAAGATTATATGATGTAACAGAAGGAGAATTATTAGTTGGAGGAAAGAATGTAAAAGACTATGACCTAGAAGTACTAAGAGATTCTGTTTCATGTGTACTTCAAAAGAATGAACTTTTCTCAGGAAGTATTAAAGATAATATTAGATGGGGTAATGAAAATGCTTCAGATGAAGAAATAGTTGAAGTTTGTAAATTAGCCCAAGCAGATAAATTTATTGAGTCATTCCCAGACAAATATGATACACATATTGAACAAGGTGGTACTAATGTTTCAGGTGGCCAAAAACAAAGACTATGTATTGCAAGAGCTCTGCTTAAAAAACCAAAGATATTAATACTTGATGATTCAACATCTGCAGTAGATACAAAAACAGATCAATTAATAAGAGATGCATTTAAAAATAAAATTCCAAATACAACTAAGATTATAATTGCTCAGAGAATTGCTTCTGTTCAAGATAGTGACAAGATAGTAGTATTAGATGATGGCAAAATAAACGGTATAGGAACACATGATGAATTAATGCAAACAAATGAAATCTATAGAGAAGTTTATGAGTCACAAACTAAAGGGAAGGAGGAATAATTATGGACGAGAAAAGACAAAAACCTCCTGTAAACTTTGGAGCATTTAAAAGAATAGCAAAGATGATACTAAAAAAATATTCTAAAAGATTAATCTTAGTTATCATTTGTATAATAATTAGTTCAGTAGTATCAGTTAAAGGTTTATCATTTATTCAAGTATTAATTGATGATTATATAGAACCATTACTACTAGATAAGAATCCAGATTTTGAACCTTTAAAACATCAATTATTTTTACTTGCTTGTTTATACTTAACAGGTATACTAACATCACTTACATATAATCTTTTAATGGTAACTGTTGGACAAGGTACTTTAAAGCAAATAAGAGATACAATGTTTACTAAATTACAAAATCTTCCAATTAAGTATTTTGATACAAATACTCATGGAGATATAATGAGTAGATTTACAAACGATACTGATACACTAGAAGAAATGATTACAAGAGCATTTCCACAATTTATAAAATCTTTAGCATCAGTTATTGCAATTGTAGTAGCTATGGTTAAATTAAGTGCACCACTTACTATAATAGTACTTATTTTAATGACATCTATATTTGCAACAACTAAAGCCATTGTTTCAAGAAGTTCTAAATTCTTTATGAACCAACAACAAATACTTGGTAAAGTAAATGGTTACATAGAAGAAATGCTTACAGGTCAAAAAGTTATTAAAGTATTTAATCATGAAGAGAAAACCAAAGCAGAATTTGATGCATTAAATGAAGAACTATTTGAAAATCAATATAAAGCTCATAGAGCTGCAAACATATTAATGCCCGCTATTAATAACGTTGGTAACTTAACTTATGTATTAATTGCAATTATTGGTGGATATTTTGCAGTAAATGGAATATTACCTAATTTGACAGTAGGTGTTATAGCTTCTTTCTTAGCTTTAACTCGTTCTTTCATGCAACCAGTTAAGCAAGTATCAAGTCAAATAAACTCAATTATTATGGCTTTGGCTGGAGCTACAAGAATATTCTCTTTGATAGATCAAGAAGAGGAAGTAGACGATGGTTATGTTACACTTGTTAAAGTTAAAGAAGGAAATGGTAATTTTGTAGAAACTGATGGAGATGAAGGAATCTGGGCATGGAAACATCCTCATCATACTGGTGAAACAGAGTATGTTCTTCTAAAAGGAGATATATTAATTGATAACGTAGATTTCTCTTATGATGGAGAAAAGAATGTATTAGAAGATATTTATATCTTTGCTAAACCAGGTCAAAAAATAGCTTTAGTAGGATCCACAGGTGCTGGTAAAACGACAATTGCAAATTTACTTAATAGATTCTATGATGTTTCAGATGGTAAGATTAGATATGATGGAATTAATATAAATAAGATTAAGAAGAAAGATTTAAGAAGAGCATTAGGTATGGTTCTCCAAGATACTAATCTATTTACAGGAACTATTAAAGATAATATTAGATATGGTAAGCTTGATGCAACTGATGATGAGATAATAGAAGCTGCAAAACTTGCTAATGCTGATAGCTTTATCAGAAGACTTCCAGAAGGATATGATACAGTTATTAAAGAAAATGGTGCAGCACTTTCTCAAGGCCAAAGACAATTAATTGCAATTGCAAGGTGTGCAATTAATAATCCACCATCAATGATATTAGATGAAGCTACATCTAGTATCGATACTAGAACTGAAAAGATTGTTCAAGATGGTATGGATAAATTAATGAATGGTAGAACAGTTTTTGTAATAGCACATAGACTTTCAACTGTAAGAAATTCTAAAGCTATTATGGTTATGGAACATGGTAAAATAATTGAAAGAGGAAACCATGAAGAACTGTTAGAGTTAAAAGGAGAGTACTATCAGTTATATACTGGACAAGTAGAATTAGAATAAAAAAATAAAGGATTAAACTTAAAAAGTTTAATCCTTTTTAATTTAAATATTAATTATTCTTTAACTTCTTTTTTATCTATATGTTTCATAGAAAAATAGAAAAGTGAAGAAATAACTACACCAATTGTTGCTGTGTATAATTGTGTTACTGACATTGCTGTTTGTAAAGTAGAAACAGCTTTTGCTGGAACTAGTCCAAATCCTTTGTTAATTAAAACAAATGAACCAAATATGATAGCAACTTTAACTGCAATTCCAATTGCTCCTGTTACATAGAAATTCACTTTTTTGCCTAATAATAAATATTTAAATGCAAATATTAATGCAAAGTTACCTAGCCAAATAGCTGGTAATTGATAAATCATAACCATGTTTAATGGACCAAATACATAACCATTAATAATTGTAGATATACTAGGCATAGTAACTACTAATAATATTTTTTTCCATCCTTTTAAATTTAAAGCAGTAAGTACTAAAGCAGTATTTACTATTGATCCAACAATTAGTTGTGATTGTTGTGTTGAAAGTGCTGTTCCAAATGCTAATGATAATAATTTAGCAAGGAATGTTGGCACAAGAAGAGCTATTAGGGCTATCAAAATAGTTTGAATCATATCAGCTGTTTTTGAGTAGTCAAACGCAGTTCTTTCTAATACTTTTTCGTTTTCCATAATTATACCTCCATTATAATTCATAAGAAGATTATAATATATAAATAAAAAATATTAAATAGCTTTAAATTAAAAAAATAATGTGATAAGATATGCCTAAATAAGGAGATGTTATATGAGACATTTTATTTTTGATTTGGGTGGAGTCCTAAAAAAGAGAATTCAATTTGAGCAAATAAAAGACGAACCTAGTGTTGGCCCGAGACTAGATGGCGATCTTTTAAGAACTATTGAATCTGGAAAAATGTCTATCAGAGAATATGTAAAAACATATGCAAATGAGTTTAATAAGAAGAATATCTCTTATGATGAATTCGTTCGAAATTATTATGAGATTGGAAAAAAGTACGGTGGTATTTTCCCAGATGTTGATAAAGTATTCCAATTACTAAATAGTAAAGGAGTCAAAATTTACTTACTATCCAATTTACATGAACTTTGCTACGATGAAATAAAAGAAGAGTTCGACTTATCAATCTTTGAAAAAATGTTTTTATCATATGAAATGGGTTGTGTAAAACCAGATCCAATTATTTATCAAAAAGTAATTGAAGAAATTGGTGATGATCCTAAAAATATGTATTTCTTTGATGATAAAGAAAAGAATGTTTTAGCTGCACAAAAAGAAGGAATGAATGCTTATGTAACTGAGGGTAACTTCTTATATGAAAGAGTATCCGAAATTCTTAAAAATTTAAAGGAGGATTAAAAATGGAAGGCTCTAGAAAAGTGGTTGTATTACTAATCGTTTTAGTATTAATACTTGTTTGTGCTTTAATTTATACAGTTTCACGTTTAAATAAAGTATGTGGTGTACCTTTTGTTGTACCAGAAGGAATAGAAAACACAACAGTAGCTGAAAAAACTGAAACAGAAAAGGTAGAAACAGAAAAAGTAATAACTAACGATGATGTTGCAACTTTACAAATGAGAATTGGTGAATCATTCGAAAAGTACATAGCAAGAGATGAAAATGTAATTGAGGTTAGGGTAAATAGAATGTCATTTTTTGATGGAAAAGAAATGGCAAAAATACTTGAGGTAGAGTATGATCCAAACCTATTTTATGTTGATATTTCTTACGACGTAAAAGTTAAAAATGTACAATCAGGACTTGCCGGAAACGGTAGAGAAGATGAAGATAACTGGATAGTAGAGAAATCTGCTTGTACAACAGTTAGAATGGAGAACGGAGAATATACAATCGTATCTGAAGGTACAGGTTGGTAAAAAGATAAAATATGGAACTATTAATTAGCTTATTTTATTGTCTATCATTAACAATAATGATAGAACTAATAATCGCAATTATATTTGGAATTAGAGATAAGAAAGACATTTATTTAGTCATATTAGCTCAAATATTAACAAATCCAGTAGTGGTCCTAACTACAACTTTTGCAAGTCTTAAGTTTAGTTATACTGTGTATATAATAATTGTAGCTATTATGGAATTGCTAGCAATAATAGTTGAAGGGCTATTATATAAAAAATATTTTAAAAAACAGACAATAAATCCTTTTGTTTTCGCTTTAATTTTAAATATGATTTCTTTTATAATGGGCTTTGTTATTAGTCCTATAATAGGTTAGAAATTTGAAATAACATGCGAAAAATGTTATAATTAAAGTGTAGTAACTTTTATGACCCATGCAAGCTTTTATACAAAAGGAGGATGATATTTGTGTTTAAAGAAAAGCTTGTACGATTCGTGGTTTGGCTGAGTTTGCTCTTCGCGTATGGCTTATCTGCATTCGAGTGCGGAAAGCTCGCGTACAAGGCCTTTACTACTCTTGCGGGGCTTCCTGAAATATGGATTCTCCTTCAGAGTATAGGCGGAATACTCATCGGACTTCTCGGAGTTGGGTTCCTGCTTGGAATTTGGTTCATTATTATGATCTTTAACATTGTAATGGATCTTAATGAATTCAGGGGCTTCAGCTTGCAATGGAAGTGAAAATGTACTACATTTTTACGTGTAGGGTGCGACCTTATAGGTTGCACCCGTTTTTTTGTCTAAATTTATTGAAAATAATTGAGATTTAGGCATCTTTATGATATAATCTATATGTTTATTGGATAATATTTTTTTATCCTTATCATTAAGCTATATATAAGAGGAATAATATATGTTTAAATTAGTTTCTGAATACAAACCTACTGGAGATCAACCAGAAGCAATTGATTATCTAGTAAAAGGTATTAAATCTGGAAAAAAATTTCAAACTTTAATGGGTGTTACAGGATCAGGAAAAACTTTTACAATGGCTAATATCATTGAACAAGTTCAAAAACCTACTCTTGTTTTAGCACATAATAAAACTCTAGCAGGGCAACTATATTCTGAATTTAAAGAATTCTTTCCTGAAAATAGAGTAGAATATTTTGTATCTTATTATGATTATTATCAACCAGAAGCTTATATTGCATCTTCAGATACTTACATTGAAAAAGATGCATCTATAAATGATGAAATAGATAAGCTTCGTCATTCAGCAACAGCATCACTTTTTGAAACTAGAGATGTTATTATTGTAGCTTCAGTTTCATGTATATATGGTTTAGGTGACCCAATTGATTATGAAAACATGATTGTATCTCTAAGACCAGGTATGCAAATTGATAGAAATGAAGTTATGAGAAAATTAATTAACATGCAATATACAAGAAACGAGATGGACTTTAAAAGAGGTACATTTAGAGCAAAAGGAGATATATTAGAAATATATCCATCTGATGAAGATGAAAAGGCTTTAAGAATCGAGTTCTGGGGCGATGAAGTTGAAAAAATAAATGTAATTAATCCTTTAACAGGAAAGGTAATTGCTTCACGTAATCATGCTTGGGTATATCCAAATTCACATTATGTTACAAGTAAAGATAAACTAGATAGAGCAATTGAAACTATAGATAAAGAACTAGAAGAGAGAATAAAATATTTTAAAGATAATAATAAATTAATAGAAGCACAAAGAATTGAAGAAAGAACAAACTTTGATATTGAAATGCTTAAAGAAACTGGATTCTGCCAAGGTATTGAAAACTATTCTCGTCACATAAGTGGTAGAGAACCTGGTAGCCCTCCTTATACACTTTTTGATTATTTTCCAAAAGATTTCTTGTTATTAATTGATGAGTCTCATGCAACTATTCCACAAGTAAGAGCAATGTATAATGGAGATAGAGCAAGAAAAGAATCACTTGTTGAATATGGATTTAGACTTCCATCAGCATTTGATAATAGACCACTTAAATTTGAAGAATTTGAAAAGAGGATTAATCAAGCAATATTTGTTTCTGCTACACCTTCAGTTTATGAAGAAGAACATGCAGGAAATAATATGGTAGAACAAATCATTAGACCTACAGGTCTATTAGACCCTAAGATAGAAGTAAGACCAACAGACGGACAAATCGACGATTTGATAGATGAATTAAATGTTGTTGCTGAAAAAGGCGATAGAGCTTTAGTTACAACATTAACTAAAAAGATGGCAGAAGATTTAACAGCTTATTTAAGAAATGCAGGAATACGAGTTAGATATATGCACTCTGATATTAAGGCACTAGAGAGATTAGAAATAATTCGTGACTTAAGAATGGGAGAGTTTGATGTTTTAGTTGGTATTAACCTTTTAAGAGAAGGTTTAGATATACCTGAAGTATCTTTGGTTGCAATACTAGATGCTGATAAAGAAGGATTCCTTCGTTCTGAAAGAAGTTTAATTCAAACTATAGGTAGAGCAGCTAGAAATAGTGAAGGTAGAGTAATAATGTATGCTGATGAACTTACTGAATCTATGGAACATGCAATTAGTGAAACAAATAGAAGAAGAAGTATACAAGAAGCATATAATAAAGCTCATGGAATTACACCTCAGACAATTAGAAAATCTGTAAGAGATACAATTAAAGCTACAATCGTTGATGATTTAGCACAAGAGTACAATATTAGTAAAGAAGATGATATAGATGATATCATTTCTAAGTTAACTGATGAAATGTTGTCTCATGCAAGTAAAATGGAATTTGAAGATGCAGCAATGCTAAGAGACAAGATTAAAGAATTAGAAAAAATGAAGGAAGTAAATTAATGTATAATTTTTTAGAAAGTATTGATATGAATACTTATCATAAGGTAGATGAATATCCTGAACAAAGGTATAAATTTTCATTAATAAATTTACCTGAAACTTATACTAAAGATGATAATCCGTTTTTTGAATTTAAAGAAGTAACAATTTGCCCATATATTCATTATGGTGAGTATGTAGCATATAAACTAGCTCAAAAAATCGGAATTAACTGTTGCAAGGTAGATTTATTTAGAAGAAAAATTGATAAAGGATATAGAGAGTATCAAGATGCAGCACTAAGCTACTATGATTTAAGCTCTGATGAGGAAATAGTAAATCCATACTCAATGATTAGTAAATATGCTGAAAGAAATAATTATGTTCATTTTCCATTAAATATTGAATTACTATTTAATGCAGTATATCAAAGATTCATGGATGAAAATAGACCTCAAGAAGAGTTTGATACTTTTAGAAGAGATTTCATTAGAATGATGGTATTCGATGTAAGATTTGGTAACTTCGATAGAGGAATAGAAAATTGGTTATTTAAAAGAAATAAACAAACTGGAGAGTATTCTTTATATCCAATGTTTGATAATGAAGCTATACTTGGCTTTTCAGCTTATAATGTTGAAGCTCAAAAATCAAATGACTTTATTCAAGCATATAATGAAAGATTGCCATTTAGAGTAGTTCCTCCACATACAGATTATGGAGAAATTAATATGATTAATGGCTATTCAGTTTATAAATATTTACTAAATACTTATCCACAAGAAACTATAGAAGCAACTGAAATGGTAAATAGAGTTTCTTATGAAGATTTTGAAGCTATACTTAATGAGCTTCCACTAATGGATGAAAAGTTTAGTGTCTTTACTAGAAAAAATTTCTTATATAGAGAAAAAAGAATGGAAAAAATATATGAGGAATATAAAGCATTAGAAGAGCAAAAGAAACTTTCAAAAGTTATGAATAATGTAGAAGACGAAGAAAGATAGGAGAAATAAATGAACGATAATATTATTATTAAAGGTGCAAAAGAACACAATTTAAAAAATATTGATATTACGATTCCTAAAAATAAATTAACAGTAATAACTGGACTTTCTGGTTCAGGAAAATCAAGTTTAGCATTTGATACTATTTATGCTGAAGGCCAAAGAAGATATGTAGAAAGTTTATCAGCATATGCTAGACAATTTCTAGGAATGATGGAAAAACCAGATGTTGAATCTATTGAGGGATTATCACCAGCTATTTCAATAGATCAAAAAACTACATCTAAAAACCCACGTTCAACTGTAGGTACAGTAACTGAAATTTATGATTTTATACGTTTATTGTATGCAAGAATTGGTGTTCCATATTGCCCAAATTGTGGTAAGAAAATTGAAAAGCAAACAATTGATCAAATAGTAGATGCTATAATGGAAAAACCAGAAGGATCTAGACTTCAAGTCTTAGCTCCTATCGTAAGAAATAAAAAAGGTGAATATAAAAAACAACTTCAAGATATGCAAAAACAAGGATTTGTAAGAGTAATCATAGATGGTGAAATGTATGAACTTACAGATGACATTGATATTGATAGAAATAAAAAGCATACAATTGAAATTGTTGTTGATAGATTAATAATAAAACCAGACATTAGAAATAGATTAACAGAAAGTGTCGAAACAGCACTTAAGTTTGCTGAAAATTTAGTTGAAGCAGATTTTGGAAAAGATGGAAAAGAACTTTATAGTACAACATATGCTTGCCCAGATTGTAATATAAGTGTTGAAGAACTATCTCCAAGAATGTTTTCATTTAACAATCCAATGGGTGCATGTCCAGAATGTACTGGTATTGGTTACTTAATGAAAATGGATGAAGATTTAATTGTCCCTGATAAAACTAAGACACTTTATGATGGTATCAAAGCATTTGGAGCAAGTACACTTAAAAAGGGTGATACTATGGCTAAAATGTACTTTGAAAGTATTGGTAAACATTATGGAGTAGACATTAGGAATAAAAAGATAAAGAACCTACCTAAAGAGTTTATGAATAAGATTCTATATGGTACAGCACCAGATGTAATCGATTTTGAATTTGTTTCATCTACTGGTGTTAGAACATTTTCACAACCATTTGAAGGTGTTATTCCTACGTTAGAAAGAAGATATATAGAAACAAAATCTCAAGGAATGAGAGATTTCTATGAATTATATATGAGCTATGCTCCATGTAATTCATGTCATGGTGCTAGACTTAAACCATCAGTTCTATCAGTTAAAGTTGGTAGAAAAAATATAAATGAACTTACAAATATGAGCGTAGTTGCTATTAAAGAATACTTAAATAACCTAAAACTTAATAATAAAGATCAAATGATAGCAGATATGATTTTAAAGGAATTAAATAAGAGACTACAATTCTTAATAGATGTTGGATTAGATTATTTAACACTTTCTCGTTCAGCAGGTACATTATCTGGTGGTGAAGCACAAAGAATTAGATTAGCTACTCAAATAGGTTCTGGCCTTTCTGGTGTACTATATGTTTTAGATGAACCAAGTATTGGACTTCATCAAAGAGATAATGGAAAATTAATAGAGACATTAAAGAAATTAAGAGATTTAGGAAATACATTAATAGTCGTTGAACATGATGAAGATACAATGTATGCCGCAGATCAAATTATTGATATTGGACCAGGAGCGGGTGTTCATGGTGGATATGTAATGGCTCAAGGAACTGCAGAAGAAATAAAAAAATATAAAGATTCTATTACAGGACAATATTTAAGTGGAAAACTTAAAATAGAAGTTCCAAAGAAAAGAAGAAAATCAAATGGTAAGTATATCGAAATACTTGGTGCTGAAGAACACAACTTAAAGAAAATAGATGTTAAGATTCCACTTGGAGTATTTAACTGTGTATGTGGTGTTTCAGGTTCTGGTAAATCAACACTTGTTAATGAAGTATTATATAAACATCTAGCAAAAGAAATTAATAAATCAAATGAAAAACCAGGAAAATGTTCAAGTATAAAAGGTGTTAGTAACATTGATAAGATTATTAATATCGATCAATCACCAATTGGTAGAACACCTAGATCAAACCCTGCAACATATACAGGTGTATTTGATACGATTCGTGATATGTTTGCTGAAAGTAATGAAGCGAAACTAAGAGGATATCAAAAAGGTAGATTTAGTTTCAATGTTCCTGGTGGTAGATGCGAGGCATGTCAAGGTGATGGTGTTGTTAGAATTGGTATGAACTTCTTACCAGATATATATGTTCCTTGTGAAGTATGTCATGGATCTAGATATGCAAGAGAAACATTAGAAGTTAAATATAAAGGTAAAAACATATCTGAAGTATTAGATATGACTGTTGAAGAAGCATTAGAATTTTTTAACAATATTCCAAAGATTAAAACAAAAATTCAAACATTAAAAGATGTTGGACTTGGATACATTAAACTAGGTCAATCTTCAACTACTTTATCTGGTGGTGAAGCACAAAGAGTTAAACTTGCTACTGAACTTTCAAAAAGAGCTACTGGAAAAACTATGTACATATTAGATGAACCTACAACAGGTCTTCATATAGATGATGTGCATAGATTAGTAGATATTTTACAAAGACTAGTAGATACTGGAAATACAATTATTGTAATTGAGCATAACTTAGATTTAATAAAGACTGCTGATTATATAATTGATTTAGGTCCAGAAGGTGGAGATGCAGGTGGAGAAATAGTAGCTTGTGGAACACCAGAGCAAGTATGTAAAGTAAAAGATTCATATACAGGTCAATTTTTAAAGAAATATTTATAAAAAAACATAAAATCTTTTTACAATGAATGTTATAATTTAGAAGTCATATAATTAGAGGAGATGAGGAAAAACAAATGAAAGCTTTTTTAAAGAAACATTTAAGTTTTATTATAGCTTTTATAATATTCTATATTGTAAATATATTTCTTATAATAGGCGTTGATTTAAAAGATGTAACTAATGTTATAAATATATTTGAAAATCCTTATGGTAAAATAAGTTCCATTGTTACTACATTCGTTTCGATTATCGTTTTAATTGCGTATTTTTTTATAAAAAGAAAAAAAGATGATCAGGATGTAAAAATAGAAAATATATTTCTTTTTGTAATATTGTTAGTTGGAATATTTTATATAATTTTTGTACCTTTTGATGCTATACCGGATGAAAGACAACATTTTTATAGAGCTTACACTATAGCAGAAGGCGATATTGTTTCGAAAGTCCAAGATGTAGGTTATGCTCGGAGGAGAAGTTCCACTTCAATTAATTGAAGCTGGATATAGATGTATAGAATTAAATATAGGTATGGATCATTCTAAGGAAAACTATTTTGATTACATTAAAAGAGTTTCAAATTCATATATCGATAATACACAAAAAATTCCAAGATTATTTCCTACTACTGCAATATATTTAGGTACATCTTATTTACCACAAGTAATAGGTATTTCAATATTTAAAATCTTCACTAAAAATGTTATGCTATTAATAGCTTCAGGAAGATTATTTAGTTTAATTACATATAGTTTATTAATGTATTTTAGTATAAAAATTATTCCTACTAAAAAAATATATCTATTTTTTATAGGACTGCTTCCAATTGCTATACAGGAAGCTTGTTCATATGCAGTAGATGGATACATATTTGCTATATGTACATTATTCATTAGTTATGTTTTAAATTTAAGAAGTAAGAGTAATGAATATCTACTTACTAAAAAAGATAAAATAATATTATTTATATTAAGTGCATTTATTTCTTCAACGAAATTTGTATATATGATTGTAGTATTTAGTGTTCTACTACTTAATAAAAATAATTTTAAAAATAAAAAGAGTAGATTACTTTTTCTAATTAGTTTAATTCTTGTTTCATTATGCTTGAACATTTTGTCATTTGTTTATGCTGGTGTTTATAAGACTGAACTAAGACCAATTGTAAATACATCAGAACAAACGAAATATATATTAGAAAATCCATTTAAATACTTATTTATTTGCTTTAGAAGTACTAACTATTGGATTGAAGCAATAGTGGGAAATATTTTTGGAACTTCTTTAGGACTATTAAATGTATCTGTAGGTAGTTTGTATAAATTTTTAAGTATTGTTTTATTTGCAATTATATTAGTTTTAGATAAAGATAAAGCAGAATATAAAGCAGTAAAGATAAATAATTATGTAAAAATTGTTTTTTCAATTATTTCAATAGTAGTAATTGGATTAGTTTATACTAGTGAATACGTTAAATGGACTGGAGTAAGAGGCAACGTGATTGAAGGAATTCAAGGAAGATATTTCTTACCGATATTTGCATTAATACCATTTATTTTTGATAGTGAAAAAATAAAAATAAAAAATGGACTTAATTGGAAATATATATACTTATTTATGGCGTTCTTAAATATTCAAGTAATAAATAGTTATTTATATTCAGGAATATTATATAAATTTTAATATTTGGAGGGTTTTATGAAAAAGATTATCATTATAGGTGCAGGACCTGCTGGACTTACAGCTGCATCTGAGCTATTAGATGACAGCAAAGAAAAATATGACATTACAATATTAGAAGAGTCAAATGATATTGGCGGTATTTCTAAAACTGTTAAATACAATGGAAACAGAATGGATATTGGTGGTCACAGATTCTTTTCAAAAGATAAAAGAGTAATGGACTTTTGGATGAACCTTATGCCTATACAAGGACAAAATTCATTTGATGATGAAAAATTAGGAAGAGAAAAACCACTAGTTGAAGGTGGACCTAATCCAGAAAAAGAAGATGAAGTTTTACTTGTAAGAGATAGGGTATCAAGAATTTATTACTTAAAAAAATTCTTTGATTATCCAATTAGTTTAAAATTAAAAACATTTACTAACATGGGATTAATAAGAACTATAAAATCTGGATTTAGTTATCTAAAATCTATATTCTTTAAGAAAAAAGAAGATTCTTTAGAGAACTTTTATATAAATAGATTTGGAAAAGTTTTATATAGTATGTTCTTTGAAAAATATACAGAAAAACTATGGGGAAGACACCCAAGCAATATTTCAGCTGATTGGGGAGCACAAAGAGTAAAAGGTGTTTCAATATCAGCAGTACTAAAAGATTCTTTCTCTAAACTATTCGGTAGAAAAAATAAAAATAAAGGTGAAGTTGAAACATCTTTAATAGAGCAATTCTATTATCCAAAATTTGGACCAGGTCAACTATGGGAAGAATTAGCTAAGAAGGTAGAAGAAAAGGGCGTAAAGATTTGTAAAAATCATTCAGTTCAAAAAGTATTAGTTAAGAATAATAAAGTTACATCTGTAATGTGTAATGTAGATGGTAAGATAGAAGAATTTGAAGGTGATGTATTTATTTCTTCTATGCCACTTAAAGACTTAGTTGAAGATATAACTGGTGAAGAAGTACCAAAAGAAGAACTTGAGATTGCTAAAGGACTTCCATATGTGGATTTTCAAACAGTTGGCGTTTTAGTTAATAAAATGAAACTTGAAAATGAGACTAAAATCAAGACTATTAATAATATAGTTCCTGATTGCTGGATTTATATTCAAGAACCAGAAGTTAAAATGCTTAGAATTCAGATCTTTAATAACTGGTCACCATATCTAGTTAAAGATATAGGCGATAAAGTTTGGATTGGTATTGAATATACATGTAAAGAAGGCGATGAGTATTGGAATATGTCTGATGAAGAATTTTCTCAATTTGCTATTAATGAACTTGCATCAATCAATATCATTGATAAAAATGATGTAGTAGATTATCACAGAGAAAGAATTAAAAAAGCATATCCTGCATATTTTGATACATATAAAGATATTGATAAATTAATAAAATATATTGACACAATCGATAACTTATATTGTATAGGAAGAAATGGCCAACATCATTACAACAATATGGATCATTCAATGGCAACTGCAATGGAGGCTGCTAAGAATATCAAAGAAGGAATTAAAGAGAAAGATAATATTTGGAATGTAAATACAGAAAAATCTTATCATGAAGAGAAAAAGTCTTAAATAAAAAAGAAGTCTTAAACATAAGTTTAGGACTTCTATTTTTTTTACTTTGCTAATTTATAAATTGCTTCAGCATATATTTTACTTCCAAGTAGTAAGTCATTTAGTTTAATATATTCATCTACTTGGTGACACATATCTTTATCACCTGGCATAGTTAAACCATAACTTACAAAGTTTTTAAATGCTCTTGCATATGTACCTCCACCAATAGCAATTGGCTCAGCATCTATACCAGATTTTTCTTTAAATATATCTACTAAGGTTTTAACTAAGTAATTATCTTTATCAACAAATAAAGGTTCTTGAATTCCAGAATTTGTAACTTCAATATCTTCAAAGAATCTAACAAGTTGTCTATATCTTAAGAAAATAGAATCTAAACTGATTGTAACAGGAACTCTTAAGTTAGTTCTTAAAGTCAGTACTCCATCTTCATATGAAACATAACCTACATTTGATGTAAGTATACCAGAAGCTTCATCATGAACTACTGAATCATCTTCAAATTCTGTAGCAAATTCAATATCTTTTCTTGCTAAAAATTCTGGACTTTCTATATCAAAGAACCCAAGACCATATAATTTTTCAAGATATATTTCTTCATTAGCATCACTTTTAGAAGTATGTTCATTTAAATATTGGACTAAATTTGAAATTGCATTAATACCTTCTTCTGGATGTGAAGCATGAGCTGCAACACCATATGAAGTAATTTTAATTGTATCTTCATCTATGTTTTGTACCTCAATATTATTTCTATATAGTTCATTTAC
The DNA here is from genome assembly GCA_017528085.1 of Clostridia bacterium. Lineage (GTDB taxonomy): Bacteria > Bacillota > Clostridia > TANB77 > CAG-508 > Scatovivens. Next base: position 178,427 of record JAFXPH010000004.1, read on the forward strand.
TTCTGAAACAAAGTTATGATTTGGTCTAAATAATTTTGAATTATATTTAAGAGTAATTGAACATTTTTTAGGAACAACATTTATTGCATTAGAATAGCAATTAAAATCTATAATATCCATTCCTTGAATATTAAATTTATGTTTAAGTTCAACTGTCATAATACCTTTTTCTGCATAGATAGCAGGGAAGTTAGCATCTGGACTAAAACCTATAGTTGGATGTTCTTCATGTTCTTTGTAATAATTAATACATTTCCAGTTTTTCTCTTCATTTAATCCTAGAATTAATCTTACTCTTTTATTTATTTTCACTCCAGAATCAAGTATAGCTTTCATAGCAAATAAAGATGCTATAACAGGACCTTTATCATCTATAGAACCACGACCAAATAATTTTCCATTTCTAATTTCTGCTTTATATGGATCTACTGACCAACCATCCTCGAAATTAGCAGGAACTACATCTAAGTGACCAATGATTCCAACCATTTCTTCACCTTCGCCAAATTCTATATATCCACATTTATTATCAACATTTTTAACTTTAAATCCCATACTTTTTGCTAAATCTAAGGTATAGTTTAAAACGTTTTTACAATTAATGCCAAAAGGTTCTTCTAAATTTTCATCATCTTCTTCAGATACAGAAGGGAATGATATTAATTTAATTAACTCTTCTTGCATTTTATTAAAGTTATCATCTAAATATTTATCAAACATAAATTACTCCTTAATTTTTTTATAATTATATGTTTATTTTGTAAAAAAAACAAATAAAATGTAGTAATTTGTTTGAATTTTACAATATATAATGATAAAATGATTAAAGAATATTAGACTTAGGGGGAAATTATGGATATAGAAGACGTATTTGGTGATTACCAAAATGGTAATTATAATGTTGGCAATAATAGTACTGCTGCCAATGATTTTTTAACTAGTACAGAAACTAAAATGGGTGGAGGATCTAACCAAAATGGTTCTGGTCAAAAACCACCAAAACCACCTAAACAAAAGAGAAAAGGCGGCGGAGGAATAATTGTATTCTTACTATTAATCTTAATTTTACTTGGAGCCTTTGCATTTTTATATTTTAAAACAGATATTTTAAGTTCTTTACTAAATAAAAACACACCTAAAGAAAGCTTTATGAGTACAATTAGTGCTGGTGTAGAAGAGTATTCAAGTATTGGTAAAACAGCTAGAAGTAAAATTATAACTGAGGGTGATATGACTATAGATGGTTCATATCAAACAAAGGGAGCTGGTACTGGTGCTGATACAAAATATGAATATTCAGCAAGCAAGAAAGATGGATACTTAGGAGTTAATGTTAAAGGTATGTTAGATGTTGTCGTTTCTGATAATACTCTATATCTTGGAGATAGCTCTTTAGAAGCTGACAAGAAATATATTGGAATAAGAAACGAAAACTTAGATAAAGTATATGAAACATTCTTGGCCTCAGAAAACAGTAATTATGAGATACCTTCAAGTATTACAATTAATGGCGAACAAGCTGCTCTTTATGAAACAATTAAAAACAATATAGCAACTATCGTTTCAGATGATTTTAATAATGCTTTTGCTGAAGAGAAATTTGTTAAAGAAGAAGCTACTTTATCAATTAAAGATGAAGATACAGCAGTAACTAAATATGCTCTAAAAGTAACAAGAGATGAATTAATTGATTTTGCAAAAACTACATATGGTGATATTTTAAATGACAAAGATATTAAAGCGTTTTTAGAAAGTATAGGTTTATATGATTATTTCGAAAACGGAGAAAAAAATATAGATTCAGAAGATAGTTCTGATGTAAACGAAATTACTATTAGTGTATATGAATTAAAAGGAAACTTTGTTGGATTTAGATTTGAGACAGATAAGAATGATTATTATCAAATAACAAAAACAGATGCTACTGATTCTTCTGTTACATATTTATTTGATTATTCTATGAGTGATGAGACAGATAAAGCAACTAGTGAAGTAGTGGTATCTGGAACTGAAGTTGGGTATTCAGTTTCAACTAAAGGTTTAAGTGGAGATGAAGAAGATAATACTTCTAGATCTGCAATTTCTAATATTTCTCCAGAAGGATATGAATATTCAGTTGAGAGTTCATCTGGAGCATCTTCTATAGTTGTTTCTGGAAAAGTAAGATATGAATTCAATGAAGATTCAGTAATTGAAGTAAAACCAGAAGAAGCATATATGTTAAATGATGTAGAAACAGAAGAAGATAAAGAAAATGTAGAAAACTTCGTAACTGCATTTGTAATGAAATTTGTATTTGGATCTATGGCTGATGGAGGATTTTCAGGAGGAGGAACTTCTGATTTATTCCCAATAACAGATAATCCTGCTAATATAGTAACTAACACTGTTACTGATCCTATTAGTAATACTATCCCTGATGTAACAAATACAGTAATTGATGAAAACCCTGTAATTGAGACACCTACAGTAGATGTAAAGAGCTATTCTTTATATAACACTGTATTAGAAGAAGTAAAAAATGTTTTAACAGCATGTATTACAGAATCACAAAATAATCAAATGGACATTACAAACTACTTAAATGTTGGAAATTTAACAACAAATTGCCCATCACTTTTAACAGCAACATTAGAAAAAACTGGTGATTCACAATTTGAAGGTATTTTAACAGATACAGAAGGAAAACAATACAAATTAGTAGTTGATGTAAATGGATTTAGTTCACTTACATTTGATATAGTTAATCCATAATTTTTTAAATATAAATTTAAGGAACCTTTTTAAGGTTCCTTTTTATTTTATAATTTGATATAATTTCTTTTGAAGAAAGGGATAGATATGGATAAAATTCTTTTAATTAATAAAGATATTGGAATAACTTCACAAGGAGTGGTATCTAGAGTAAAGAAATTACTAAATGAACCTAAAGCAGGTCATACAGGAACATTAGATCCAATGGCAAGCGGAGTATTGCCAATCTTACTAGGAAAAGCAACTAAATTATCTAAATATTTCGTCGAACACAATAAGAGGTATATAGCAACATTACTTTTGGATAAAAAGTCCTCTACGGGCGATTTAGAAGGCCAGATAATTGCAAATAAAGACGAAAGCACACAAATAAATAAGGAAAAAGTCGAAGAAGTACTAAATTCATTTATTGGCAAGCAAAAACAAACTCCTTCTATTTATTCAGCTATTAAAGTAAATGGTAAGAAACTATATGAATATGCAAGAAACGGTGAAGAAGTAGACATTCCTGAAAGAGAAATAGAAATATATGATATTAAATTAATTGATATAGATTATGACAAAAAAGAAATTACATTTGAAGCATTTGTATCTAAAGGAACATATATTAGAACATTATGCGAAGATATTGCAGAAAAATTAGGAACAGTTGGCATGATGGTTAAACTTGTTAGAACTACAGTAAATGATTTTAAAATTGAAGATTCTATTACACTAGAAGAATTAGAAAATAATTTAGATAACGTTGATAAATATTTAATTGATCCAGAAATGCTATTTGAATCTTATGGAAGAATAGATTTAGATGAAAGAAAAAAAGATCTTTTTTATAATGGAGTAAAACTTACTTTTGAATTAGAAGATGGATTATATAACATTTATTCAGATAATAAATATTTAGGACTTGGAACTATTAAAGAAAAGTTATTAAAAAGAGATATACTTTTCATATAAAAGCAAAAAGAGTTATATTTTTCGAAAAAATATAACTCTATTTTTATATATAGTGTAAGTATAGATTATATCTATTTAATTAAGATACTACATTTTGTTCTGAAGATTGATTAGATTCGCTTGAAATAGGTTTACCTAGCTCTTTATAAACATTTAATAATGTAACAAGTTCACATGATTGAGAGCATTCTCTTGTGTTAACAAAATAAAATTTCTTTAATTGATTGTATTCTTTAGAAGACAAATATTCTTTACTCATTGTTAATAAGTCAAGCATATTTGTGTATTTAAAATATTTATTATATTTTTTTATTTTATCAACGTAAAAAGATTGTATCTCATCATTTAACATTGAAATACAAGTATCATAGTTTTTGCTAGATAAGTTAGATTTTAAATTTGCCTCGAAAAAGACATTTGATCTACTCATTTTCATACCCCTTCTTGGTTTTATTTGTTTGTTAATCCTCATAAAACGTCTCTAATCATCTCGTTAACATAATTATAACATATTGATTACATCATTTCAAGGAATTTTTTAAAAATTTTTAAAAAAATACTTTACATATGGTATAAAAAGTTATATAATCAAAAATTTTATATTACAATTTTTAAAAAAATTAACTTAGAGTAGTCTTTTACTTTCTGGTATACATAATACAATGTTTTTGCATATGAGTTTTTAATATGATAAAATATGAACAATAAAATTAAGGAGTTTTTATATGTATTCAAGATTAGAAACAAGACCTATTTATGTAGGCGGAATTCAAATTGGCGGTCAAAATAAAGTTGTTATTCAATCTATGTGTAACACAAAAACAAAAGATGTGGATGCAACTGTAAATCAAATATTAGAACTTGAAAAATTAGGATGTGAAATAATAAGAGTTGCTTGTTTAGATGAAGAAGATGCAAAAGCAATTAAAGATATTAAAGAAAGAATTCATATTCCAATTGTAGCTGATATACATTTTGATTATAAAATTGCACTAGAAGCTATTAATAGTGGAGTTGATAAAATTAGAATTAATCCTGGCAACATCGGTGATGAGGAAAAGGTAAAAGCTGTTGTTGAAGGATGCAAATCAAAAAATATCCCAATTAGAATTGGAGTAAATGGTGGATCTTTAGAAAAAGATTTGCTTGAAAAATATGGTGGACCTTGCAGTGATGCAATGATTGAATCTGCAAAAAGACATGTAAAAATTTTAGAAGATTTAGAATTTTATGATATTGCAATTTCTCTTAAAGCATCTAACTTAGATATGTGTATAGAAGCTTATGAAAAAGCTGCAAAAGAATTTAAGTATCCACTTCATTTAGGTATAACAGAAGCTGGAACAGCCTTTTCTGGAACAATTAAATCAAGTATTGGTTTAGGAGTTTTATTAAGAGAAGGAATTGGTGATACTGTTAGAGTATCATTATCTGATGATCCAAAAGAAGAAATCCCAGTATGTAAAGAAATATTAAAAGATTGTAATTTATATAAGCATAGTGCAAAACTTGTTGCTTGTCCGACATGTGGAAGAATTCAATACGATATGATTCCAATAGCAAAAGAAATAGAAAGATTCTTGCAAAACCTAGATACTGATATAACAGTAGCTGTTATGGGATGTGCAGTAAATGGACCAGGAGAAGCAAGAGAAGCTGATATTGGCATATGTGGAGGTAAGAACGAAGCATTATTAATAAAAAAAGGTGAAATAATAAGAAAAATACCACAAGAAAATATTATTAAAGAATTAGAAGAAGAAATATTAAATTTAATTAATGAGAAATAGAGGTATTTATATGAACTATCCAGAGTATTTAAAAGTTGGAGATACAATTGGTATATGTGCTCCATCAGATGGTATAGCCGATGAAGTTAAAATCCGTAAACTAGAACTTGCTGAAAAGCAATTAACTGAACTTGGCTATAAAGTAATTGAAACTGATCATGTAAGAACTAGTATAAAGGGAAGAAGTGCAGATGCCGAAACTCGCGCAAAAGAGTTTATGGACTTATACTTAAATGATGAGGTTAAACTAATAATTTGTGCTACTGGTGGAGATTTCATGCTAGAGATGATACCATATATTAACTTTGAATTGCTTAAAACAGCAAAACCAAAATGGGTTCAAGGTTATTCAGATGTAACAAGTATTATCTTTTTGCTTACATCTATACTAGATATTCCAACTATGCATGCTCAAACTATTAAAGATTATGCCATGAGACCACTATTTAAGAATCTGACAGATGCTTTAGATTTAATGAGTGGAAAAGAAGTGGTTCAATATTCTTTTGAAAAATATGAAAAAGAATGGCAAGATACTACTTATGAAAATATGGAAGATCAATATAATATGACTGAACCAGTAGAGTGGAAAAACTTAAATGGTGAAGAAAAAATATCTGTTTCAGGAAGATTACTTGGTGGAAATATAGAAATAATTAAAGACATAATAGGTACTAAATATGATCATATAAACAAATATATTTCTAGACACAAAGAAGATGGAATTATTTGGTTTATTGATATATTTGAACTTACTACACCAGAATTAATAAGAACATTCTTTGTATTTAAGAATTCAGGTTATTTAGATAATTGCAAAGGAATAATTATTGGAAGGCCTCTGTTCTTAAGAGAAGATTATGAGATAAACTTAAAAGAAGCTCTAAAAGTATCTTTGTCAGATACAAATATACCAGTAATATTTGATGCCGATATTGGACATGTTTCACCACAATTTTCATTAATCAATGGCTCATATGTTGATATATTTAGTAGCGAGGGAAAAGGATATATTAAAACTTATTTAAAATAAAAAAAAGACTGCTTTTAGCAGTCTTATTTATTTTTAAGCTATTACTTTCATAACCTTAATTCTATTTTCATTAAATGTTTTTTCATAGTTATCACATAAGTAACGTAATTTATTTTCAGGTAGAGTTCCATTTTCTTCAAAGTAATTTAATGCTTGATCTAATATGAATTTTCCATATGTTAATGGGTTATTTGAATCAACATATAAGAAATTTTTTCTAATAGACATATAATCTGTGTATTTTAATTTTTGTGCAATAATTGAAGGTTGAATATAAAACTCTTTTGAATATACGTTTAAGTATTTATATAACCAGTCAACTTTTCTAAATATTGGTGTTGATTCATCCATTCTATTTAATTCTTTTTCTAATGAAACTAATCTATTGTATGTAGCTGATTGAAATTTTGATTTTACACTTTTTGAAAATACTTCAACAGGAGATACACAAGTACTATCTGGTAAGTCTTTAATTGTGAAGTTAATATTTCTTAGATATACAACTGGTTTTTCAAAATAGTTATATGCACTTTCTAAGAAATAATATAGTCTTTGTATAAAATCTTCTGAATAGATACTATAATTTTCAATAAGTTCATTAAAGACAATATTATTATAAAAAGTTTTATTAGATACTAATTTGAATGAATCGAAATATGTATCAATAGTTTTATTTAATTTATTAATTTCAATTGTATTTACTACAAAATTATTCTTAATTGTTTTAATCTTTTCTTTAGCGTTTACAGCTTCAATAGGTAAGTCGCTAGTAGAATAAACGCTATTATTGTAAATAACATAAATTGGCATAGATTCATTTAAAGACTCTAATAGTAATAAATACAAATTATATAAAATTACACTTTTATCATTATTATTTTTCATTTAAACATCCTCCTTGTAAGCACACAAGCATTTTTATTATAACATAAATGAGCTTATTAGTCAATTATGTTAACTATAAAAGATGTTTACAAATAAATAATTTATATATATAATTTTATTGAAAATATGTAAGTAAAGAGGTGCACAAATGAAATTAAAAGTAGATAGTAAGCCAGGATTGGTATTAGTTATTATAATTGCAGTTGTTTTAGGTGTATTATTTGGAGTGATGTTGATTAATAATAGAAAAGCTGCTGCAGATAAAAATTTTATAGATTCACAAAAGACTCTTTTAGAAGTTAAAGCTCAAGAAGCAAACAATGAAATAAATGAATATGTTAATACTCCTTCAAATGTTATAACTGATAAAGCTATTTCAAACGAAGTAGTTTCAAGTTGAGTATTATCAGACGAATTATAGAAATATAGTAATTATTTAATGGGTAGATTGGCTAATCTACCTTTTTTTGTTATAAAAATGTAATATGTATTTGGTTGACTTTAAAAGCCATAATTAATATAATTTACTTGATAAATTAAGTGATAGGAGCTATTCATGTTAAAGAAATTTGTTATTACTTTAATTTCATTATGTGTATTAATGCTAATAGTAGTAATATCAAGCAATGCGTATACTGAAATAACAGATTTAAATGCTTTAGATGAATCAAGATATCCAGGTTATAGAACATTAGTTGAAAATTTGAAAAACCAATATGGAGATAAATATAATTTCAAATTTGCAATTACTGGATTAGACTTTGATGAAGCTATAAGATATGAATATCAAGGACATGCTTATTCACCAAAAAATTTATACTCAGAGGGTGCAAATTATGGTGGAAAATGGAGATGTCCTATTTGTGGTGATCAAGTTTTTGATAACTCAGCTCATTGTGCATCTAAAGAAGCTATTGCATACATGTTAGATCCTAGAAATTCTATTAATAGCGATAGTATATTCCAATTTTATGATATAACAGGATCTAATGTATCAATTGATGATATAAGAAGAGTGGTTCAGGGAACATTCTTAAATGATGAAGAATGTATTCAAGCTATTTATGATGGCTCAAAAACATATAATATTAATGGATTCTTTATAGTATCTAAGATTATTATTGAACAAGGAACAAATGGTTCTTCATTAACTAAAGGTCAAGGAGATCTTTCTGGTAATAATGTTGGTTATTATAATTTCTTTAATATTAGAGCTTCAGGAAATGGTGCAGCTCAAATTATTGCAAATGGACTTCAATATGCTCATGATAGAGGCTGGAATACAAAAAGACAAAGTATTATAGATGGTATTCAATTATTAAAAGAAAGTTACGTTGATATTTATGGACAAATCAATGCTTACTTTATTAAGTTTAATACTGTAGGTAAAGAAGCATATGGTTCTCACCAATATGCACAAAATGTTATGGCCGCTGAAAATGAAGGTAGAAAAATGAAAAGATATGTTGAAAGTTCAAGTCAAGCTCAATATACATTTGTAATACCAGTATATGAAAATATGCCTCAAGCATCTTCAGCAAGACCAGATGTTAATACACCAAGCTCAATTAGATATGAAATTGGTGAAATCAAAAATATTAGTAAATCATTAAAAGTTAGATTTAATCCATCAATTAACGCATCCGTAATAGGATCTGTTACAAATGGAGAACAAGTTAAAATAATAGAAAGAGCATCTAGCCAATCAGCTGAAGGTTATTATTGGGATTTAATAGTTACAAGTACAGGTGTATATGGATATGCTTCAAGAATCAATGGTGGAGATGAATGTATAGTTGGAACAGGAAGATATGTAAATTATAATTCTCCAACTACGACTCCTACAGATAATCCAAATTCATTAGGCGATGAACAAATAGTTGTTGCTGGTGGTGTTATGCATATGACACCAGGAGTAACTATTGAGAATTTAAGAACTCAATATCCAGATATAGTTGTAACTGATAATAAAGGGGCTGTTGTTACTACAGGTCTTGTAGGAACAGGATATATTGCACAATTTAATGGCACTACTATTACAATCTCAAAAAGAGGAGATATAGATGGAGATGCAAAAATGTCTATAGTCGATGTAATTATGTTATTAAATTACGTAAAAAAGACATTTAATCCAACAGACCTTGCAGTATTAAATGCTTGCAGAGTTAATAATTCAAATGATATATCTATAGTTGATGTTGTACTTTTACTAAATGTTGTAAAAGGCAATGCACATTTAAGTTTATAAATATAATTTATATAAATAATTTAAGGAGGTAAGACGCGTGAAGTGTTCAAAATGTGGTAAGAAAATACCTAAGACAGATGAGGAAAATCCTTTATGCGAAGATTGCAAGAAAGAATTAGAGGAAAGCAAAGCTGAAGTAATTGAAACATCTGAAGAAACAAAAGAAGAAATTAAAGAAGAAGTTGAAAAAGTAGAAGAAGCAGTTGAAGAAAAGAAAGAAGAAGTTGAAGAAACTGCTGAAGAAGTAAAAGAAGAAGTTGAAGAAAAAGTCGAAGAAGTTAAAGAAGCTGCTGAAGAAGTAAAGGAAGAAGTTAAAGAAGCAGTGGAAGAAAAGAAAGAAGAAGTAAAAGAGAAAGCTAAAAAAGCTAAAAAAGAAGCTAAAGAAGAATATGAAGAAGCAGTTAAAGAAGTAAAAGAAGAAGTACAAAAAGAATCTAAGTCAGGTGCTGGAATTGTAGTTCTAATTATATTAGTAATAGTTGCTTTATTAATTGGAGCTATCTGCTATGAATTTAAACAAAATGGAAGTTTATTTAGCTTCGGTAGAGCTGGTAATACAGTAGGCAATATAATGAACTATGGTTATGCAGTTGAAGGAGGAGGTCAATTATTCTATTCAGCTCCAGATGAGTTCATGGATAATACATGTATCTATTCAGCTAATATGGATGGATCTAATTCTAAAGTAATTTATTCTAAAGATGCTACAATTATCTCTTTAAATTACTATAATGGAAGAATATATTTTATTGAAGATGTTGTTATAGATAGCGCAGAAGATTCATCACAATCTGTAGAAAATAGAATTTGTTCAATTAAGCCAGATGGTAGTGATTATCAAATAGTTAATGATAGAGAATTTTTCTCATATAGTTCAGCATTTTATATTGAAAATGGAAATTTATACTATATAGGTACAGATTTAAACGTTTATAAAATTAAGTTAAGTAATAATGAAAGATCATTAGTTTTAGAAAATGGTACAGGATTTGTTGGTGTAGCTAATGGTATTGTATATTACAATACTTATATAGCACTTGATAAAGATGGTAATGTCGCTGGAACAGGTAATGAAGTTACAGCTTTAATTAATAATGATAGTGAAGATGATCCACAATACACTACACAAGTTCAAACTATGGCATATAATATCAAAACAAAAGAAACATATCCTGTAGTTCCAAATGAAGCTTGCTATAGTGTAACTCCAGTAGGAGATACAGTTTATTATTCAAATACTGAAGGAAAGATTTATAAAATAAATCCAACAAAAGGAACAGATAAAGAACTAGTATACGATACTGAAGCTTATTACATGAATATAAAAGGAGATTTAATTTACTTCTTAGAAGTATCTCCTGAAGGTAAAATGCAAGTATGTAGTGTTAAGACAGATGGTTCAGACTATAAGACTGTAACTAGTTTAGAATCATCACAAGGAACACAATTTATAAATGTAATTGGTGATTGGGTATTCTATACAGATTCAACTCAAGAATCATTACAAATGGTATTAGCAGATAGATATGCTAGAGAGAACAAAGTTGTTGTTTATGATTTATCAATTCAAGGTTATATTGAACATATGCTAGGAATTAACAATGCTACAGAAACAAAGAATGAAGATGGAACAATTTCTATGGATGCTACTATAGAAAATACAACAGCAAAAGTTGAAAATACAGTTGAATAATATTAATAAAGAAAAAGGAAGTACAAAAGTACTTCCTTTTTTTGGGGCTTATAGTCAGAATTGAACTGACGACCTGCTGTTTACGAGACAGCTGCTCTACCAACTGAGCTATATAAGCATTTCAACAATAGTTATTATAACATAAATAAGAATAAATACAAATAGTGTTATTTGACTATTTTTGCGTTTTTATGGTAAAATAGAAAGGAAGTAAGTTGGATGGTCGCTGACAATTTCCGAAAGGAATTGTGAGAGGAAAGTCCGGGCTCCATAGAGCAATGATACTTGATAACGTCAAGCGAGGGTAACCTTAGGGAAAGTGCAACAGAAAATAACAACTTATTTATAAGTTCAGGTGAAAAGGTGAGGTAAAAGCTCACCAGCGGTATAGTGATATATCGGCTGTGTAAACCCTATCTGGAGCAACACCTTATAGAGAAGGCTAAGACTGCTCGTCATCTTCTCGACATGAGTGGCAAGATATATGTAGCAATACATATACTAGATAAATGACTATCCACGACAGAACCCGGCTTATAGACTTACTTTTTATAAAAGACAATAGGCGAAAGTCTATTGTCTTTTCTTTATGTAAAATTATTATTTTAAGCTTTTCCTAAGAATACTAATATATAAATAAAATTTAAAAAAATTTTTATAAAAAACTCTTTACAATTCCAATTATCTTTGATATAACATAGACATGTTATGTAAATTTATAAGAAAATAAAGAAAAATGATTGGAGAAGATGATAATCATGGATAAGCAAATTAAACTATTTTTAGACTTTCTTGAGAACGATAAGAAGTTGTCTTTAAACACTTTACAATCATACAAAAGAGACATTCTTGAGTATAAAGATTATATTAATGAAAATGGTTTGAACTATTTGAAAATTTCAGACGAAGATATTACTGATTATTTAAGTTCAATGAAAAAAGCTAATAAAAAAACATCTACAATTTCTAGAAATCTAGCTACAGTTAGATCATTCTATCAATTTTTAGTAAAAACTAAAAAGATTAAGAAAGATCCTACAATCGGAGTAAAATCACCTAAAGTTGAAAAGAAAGCTCCTAGCATTTTATCTTCTAAAGAAGTAGAGCTTTTATTAGATCAACCAAAAGCAGTTGATTTAAAAGGTATAAGAGATAAAGCAATGCTTGAATTTGCATATGCAACAGGTATGAGAGTAACTGAAATTATCTCATTAAATGTTTCAGATGTTAACTTAGAAGAAAGTTATGTAATTTGTAACTCAGGTTATAAAAAAAGAACTATTCCACTAGGTTCAATTTCACTTAAGGCTTTACAAGAATATGTAGAAAAAGCTAGACCAATTTTAATTAAAAATGATGATACTGTAGCATTATTTGTAAATATTAATGGTAAGAGATTAACAAGACAAGGATTCTGGAAAATTGTTAAATATTATAAAGAGCAAGCTCATATAGATAAAGATATCACACCACACGTATTAAGACATTCATTTGCAACTCACCTTTTACAAAATGGTGCAGAATTAAAAGCTATTCAATCAATGCTTGGACATTCTGACATATCATCTACACAAGTATATATGCAATTTCAAGATGACAACTTAAAAGATATCTATAAAAAAGCACATCCAAGAGCATAATAAAGAATTAAATATATATAAAAAATACCTAAAGATTATTCTTTAGGTATTTTTTAGGCTTTTATATATAATTATGAAAGATTTTTACTTGACTAATTTGAGTTATACATATAAAATAATGGAGTAGAAAAAAATACAATGAAATTATTATAATATTTGATTTAAATAATTTATTTGTACATTGAAAAATAAATAAAAGAAGGAGTAGATAATTATGCAAACAGGAATAATTATTTTCGTCACTGCCTTCATCTCTGCTGTAATTTTTACAATCGCAGGATATTTCTTAAGAAAAAGAATTGCAGAATCTAAAATTAAAAGTGCTGAACAAGAAGCACAAAAATTGATTGAAAATGGAAAAATCGAAGCAGAAAATCTAAAGAAACAAGAATTAGTAAATGCTAAAGAAGAAGCATTGAAGATTAGAAATGATTTAGATCAAGAGATTAAAGAAAGAAGGAGCGACGTACAAGCGCAAGAAAAAAGATTAATTCAAAAAGAAGAAAATCTTGAAAAAAGAATTTCACAATATGAAAATAAAGAAAAAGAATTAGAACAAAAAATAGTTGAAAATCAAAACAAGAAAAAAGAACTTGATGAATTAGTTGGAAAAGAAATGGAAGAATTGCAAAGGATTTCTGGTTTATCTAACGAAGAAGCTAAAGCAATATTACTTCAAAACTTAGATAGAGAGCTTACTCAAGAAAAAGCTCAACTTATCAAAGAACATGAAGCAAAGGCTAAAGATGAAGCCGTTAAAAATGCCAGAGAGATTGTTACTTTTGCTATTCAAAAATGTGCTGCTGATCATACATCAGAAGCAACAGTATCAGTTGTTCAACTTCCAAATGACGAAATGAAAGGAAGAATAATTGGTAGAGAAGGTAGAAATATTAAAACTCTAGAAACATTAACAGGAATTGACTTAATTATTGATGATACTCCTGAATCAGTTATCATCTCAGGATTTGATCCTTTAAGAAGAGCTGTAGCAAAACTAGCTTTAGAGAAATTAATTGATGATGGAAGAATCCATCCAGCAAAGATTGAAGAAATGGTTGAAAAAGCTAAAGAAGAAATCGAAGCTGATATTAAAGCTGAAGGAGAAAGAGCTGTACTTGAAACTGGTGTACATAACTTACATCCAGACCTAGTTAAACTATTAGGTAAATTAAAGTATAGAACAAGCTATGGACAAAATGTTTTAAATCATTCAATTGAGGTATCAAACTTAGCTAGAATGATGGCTGATGAACTTGGAATTAACTCTAAGTTAGCTAGAAGAGCAGGATTACTTCATGATATTGGTAAAGCATTAGATCATGACATGGAAGGTACTCACGTAGAAATAGGTGTTGACATTCTAAAGAAATATAAAGAGAATGAAACAGTTATAAATGCTGTTGAAGCTCATCATGGCGATGTTGAACCAAATACATTAGAGGCTGTTCTAGTACAAGCTGCTGATGCAATCTCAGCTTCAAGACCAGGGGCAAGATCTGAAACGCTAGAGACTTATATTAAGAGATTAGAAAAACTAGAAGAAATTTCTAATTCATTCGAAGGCGTTGATAAATCATTTGCTATCCAAGCAGGTCGTGAGGTAAGATTAATAGTTAAGCCAGAGAAGGTATCTGATGCCGATATGGTATTGCTAGCAAGAGATGTAGCTAAGAGAGTAGAAAATGAAATGGATTATCCAGGACAAATTAAAGTAAATGTCATTAGGGAATCTAGAGTTATTGATTATGCAAAATAATAAACAAATATTAAGAGTGGCTGAAAAGTCACTCTTTTTTCATTTTTAATCGCTAAAACTATTGACTTTATGCAATTTTCTTAATATAATGAGCTCAAATCAAGGTATTTGGAGGTAAAACCTTTAATGAAAGACGTTAAAAGTTCAGTATTTAAAGAGTTTCAATATGACAGCTTAGACGATAATCAATTGGTTGATTTATCAAAACATGGGGATAGTTCCGCTATAAATCAGCTATTTTTGAATTACAGTGATTTGATTAAGATGAAAACACATAACTTTTTCATCTCTGGTGCAGATAAAGATGATATTTTGCAAGAGGCAAGAATTGGTTTATATAAAGCAATTAAAAGCTTTGATCAAGAAAAGCATAGTTCATTTAAAACTTTTGCTAATCTTTGTATAGAAAGGCAAATAATATCTGCAATAAAATCTTCAAACAGACAAAAACATATACCACTTAATTCTTCATTCTCATTAAACGTTTCAGCATTTGATAATAATGAAGATACAGAAGTAATAGAAATATTAGATGTTAATACTGCTGAGGATCCTTTAGATACAATTACCAAACAAGAATACTTTAGATTTATTGAAAGTAAAATAGATGACAATTTAAGTAAGTTTGAAAAACAAGTTTTAAATATGATGATAGAAGGTGAAAGTTATAAAACAATAGCTGATAACCTAAATTCAAATGCAAAATCAATAGATAACGCAATTCAAAGAATTAGAAAAAAAGCAAGTAAGTGTTTAGATAGTGAAGATATGGATTAAGAAAAACTAGTAATAGTTTTTCTTTTTTATTGAAAATTAAGCTAAAATATGTAATAATATGAAAGATGATTTTTAAAAAAAGAAGGGATAAAATTCATGAAAATAGGAATTGTAGGATTACCAAATGTTGGTAAGAGTACTTTATTTAATAGTATAACTAAAGCAGGTGCTGAATGTGCAAATTATCCATTTTGTACTATAGAACCAAATGTTGGTGTTGTTACTGTACCTGATGAAAGAGTTGATACTCTAGCAAAAATATATAATCCACAAAAAGTTACAAAAGCGATTGTTGAATTTGTTGATATAGCTGGATTAGTTAAAGGTGCTAGTAAAGGTGAAGGTTTAGGAAATAAATTTTTATCACATATTAGAGAAACAGATAGTATTGTTCAAGTAGTAAGATGCTTTGAAGATTCAAATATTACTCACGTAAACGGAAGTATTGATCCACTTCGTGATATTGAAACAATCAATTTAGAACTTATTTATGCTGATATAGAAACATTAGATAAGAAATTAGATAGAGCTAAAAAAATGTTAAAAGCTGATAAAAAATATCAGTTTGAAATAGATACAATTGAAAAAGTAATGGCAGTTTTAAATGAAGGTAAATGTGCAAGAACTTTAGATTATACTGAAGAAGAATTGGAAGTATTACATGATGCATTTTTACTTACAATGAAACCTGTATTATATGTCGCAAATGTATCTGAAGATGATCTTCAAGATCCATATTCAAATCCTAATGTTCAAAAAGTAGTTGAATATGCTAAAACTGAAAATGCAGAAGTTATTCCACTTTGCGTAAAAATCGAAGAAGAATTAAGTGCATTAGATGATAATGACAAAAAAGAGATGCTTGAAGCATTAGGGTTAGA
Source organism: Clostridia bacterium (assembly GCA_017528085.1). Classification (GTDB taxonomy): domain Bacteria; phylum Bacillota; class Clostridia; order TANB77; family CAG-508; genus Scatovivens. The sequence continues at coordinate 194,841 of JAFXPH010000004.1, forward strand.
AGAATCTGGATTAGATAAATTAATTAAAGCAAGTTATAAATTACTTGGCTTAATGAGTTTCTTAACAGCAGGAGAGCCAGAAGTTAGAGCATGGACAATTAAAATTGGAACAAAAGCTCCACAGGCTGCAGGAAAAATTCACTCAGATATAGAAAGAGGATTTATTAAAGCAGAAGTTGTTTCATTTGATGACCTAATGAAGTGCGGAGGATCAATGACTCAAGTTAAGGAAAAAGGCTTAATGAGATCAGAAGGAAAAGAATATATCATGCGTGATGGTGATATAGTTCTATTTAGATTTAACGTATAATTGTAACAATTCTGTAACAAAAACGTTTTAAAAAAGTAATATTAATCTATTGCATTAGACTTTCTTTATGTTATAATAGTAATAGATTAAAATATAAAAAGGATGGAGAATGATGGTTATGAACAGAAAAATGATTATTGGTTTAGTTTTAGTTATTGTAGTAGCATTTATGCTTGGAACAGTTAATTCATATGCAACTGAATTAACAGCAACAACAACAACAGAGAACAAAACAAACACTGGAGCAGTTACAATTTCAACAGGTAACAGCACAGCTAACAAAACAGCAAATACAGCTGTTTCTACAACAGTTTCTACTGGAGCTTCAAACACAGCAAATAAAGCTACAAACAATACAACAAATAATGTTGTAAATAATGCAGCAAACACAAGTACATATACAACAAATTCTACAAAATTACCAAAGGCTGGATCTAATCCAACTATAATTTTTGTAGCAGCAGCATTAGTTATTTCTGCAGTATATGCTTATAAGAAAGTTACTGATTACAATATCTAAACTTTTTATAAATTAATAATTTAACGTTAAATTGAAAGCGATAAGTCTGACGAGATTTGTCGCTTTTTTTCGTGGGTTTTGGTTGTTAATAACGTTTAATTGTGATATATTAATTGCAGATTTTTAAGTGAGGTAAATAAAATGAATTACTTTAAAAATATTATTGAAGAAGAGTCAAAAAAGGATTATTATATAAAACTTCATGATTTTGTATATGATGAGTATGAACATTATACTGTTTTTCCAGATAAGAAAAACATTTATGCTGCTCTTAAATATACTCCATATGATAAAGTTAAAGTAGTAATAATAGGACAAGATCCTTATCATGGAACTGGTGAAGCACATGGACTTTCTTTTTCAGTATGTCCTGGAATTGCTATTCCACCATCACTTAAAAATATTTATAAAGAATTAAACACAGAACTTGGTTGTTATATTCCTAATAACGGTTATTTAATGAAGTGGGCTATGCAAGGAGTACTACTTTTAAATACAGTCTTAACAGTTAGAAAAGATACACCAGCTTCTCATAGAGGTAAAGGTTGGGAGATTTTTACTGATAAAATAATAGAAGAATTAGATAAAAAAGATGAGCCTATGGTTTTTATACTTTGGGGTAACTTTGCAAAGTCAAAAGAAAACCTACTTAAAAATCCAAAACATTTAGTTTTAAAATCAGCTCATCCAAGCCCATTTTCAGCTAATCACGGCTTCTTTGGAAACAATCATTTTATCAAAACTAATGAGTATTTAAAGAAGAATGGATTAGAACCTATTGATTGGCAAATTGAAAATATATAAAAATGTTGATTTTTGTTGAATTTTTTAAGGCTTTGTGCTATAATTCAACCATACGAAAGATACAAATTTTAAGAGTTTGTGTCTTTTTTTTGTTTTAAAGCGGAGGAGATATTGTGAAAGAGTTAAAATTTAAGGAATTCTTTAAACTTGCTAAAAAGAAAAAGCTAGTAATTACAATAATTTTAATTGCTTCAATATTGTTAGGTTTAGTTTATACTTTTAAGATAGTAAGACCAAAATATGAATCTTCAACAACAATTCTTTTAAGTAAAATAGAAAGTGCTGATGAAGAAAAGGAATTAACTGATAATACTATTTCAAATGTTGTAAAATCATCTTATGAAATTATCAGAGATACAGATGCATATTCAACATATAATGAAATTATAAATAGTAATGAAATAGTAGATAATGTAAGAAAGAATTTAAATATAAATTTAAGTATTAATGAAATTAAAGATATGATTCATATTAAGAGAGTATCTAAGGCTAACATGATAAAGATATCTGTTAAGTCCATTGATGCTGAACTTTCTTGCAGAATAGCTGATGAACTTTCTAGATGTTTTAATAAAAAAATTCAAGAATTTAATAATGGTGATGAAGTAAAAGTAATAGATAAACCTATAGTAAACACTTCTCCAATTAACGTTTATCATGTAAGAGACATAATAGTATTTGTTATATTAGGCGTATTAGTTTCAGGATTATATGTGATTCTTTCTGATAAAGTAAAAACAAGAGTAGATAATGCAGAACGTGTAGAAGAAAAAATTGGACTTAAGACATTAGCATTTATTCCATTTATCAAAAATAAGAAAGAAATTTCTGCCGGAATAAATGATGTATTAGATAAATCAATTGAAAATTTAATAACAAATATTCAATTCTCAAATGTAAATCTAGAAGAAAAGAAAACAATTTTAGTTACAAGTTGTTATTCAGGTGAAGGTAAAACTTTCGTATCAACAAAACTTGCAAATCATTATGCATCTTTAGGTAAGAAAGTTGTTATTATAGATACAGATATGGCAAATGGAGATTTAGCAAGTATTTATAATATTCCAGATGGATTAGGACTTTCAAATTATTTATCTGGACTTAATAATAAAGGAATTGAAATTCACGAATTATTAAATAAATATATCAAGGAAACAAGTATTAAAAACTTAAATGTTATAACATCAGGAAATATTCCACCAAATCCTTCTGAATTATTAACATCAGAAAAATTAGAACTTCTAATTAAAGATTTGAGTGTATTTTTCGATATTATAATATTAGATAGCGCACCAATACTTCCTGTACCTGATTCATTAATGTTATCAAGAATTTGTAAATCAACATTATTAGTTAGTGTATATAAAAAGACAAACTTAGATGAATTATTTAAAGCTAAAAAAGATATCTTAAACATAGGCGGAAGAATAATTGGTATTGCAATTAACAAGATACCATTTAGATCAATTTATTTTGCTAATGTATATAGAAAGATTATTGATAAAAGTAAAATTGAAAAGAAAATAAAGAAAGAAAAAGCTAAAGAACAAGTTCAAAATGCTAAGGAAAATCAAATAGAAGAAATTGAAAAAGTTCCTTTCTTTGAGAGAGTAAGAATGTTCTTTACTAACTTGTTTACTAGAAATAAAACTAAGTTGTTAGACGAAGCATTAGATCAAGTCAGTGCAAATCAAATAACTATAGAAGAAAGTATGGAAGAAATTAGTAAACAAAATGAAAAAGAAACTAAAGAAGTAAAAGAAGAAATAGCTCAGGAAATTGTCGAAGAACCAGCTGAAGAACCTAAAAAGGGTAAGAAGAAAAAGAAAAAGAATAAAGAAAAAATTGAAGAACCTGTAGAAGAAGTTAATGAGACTATTGAAGAACCAAAAGAAGAAGCTAAACCAAAAGAAAAACAAAGCTTCGAACATAATAATGAAATGGACTCAAAAACTAGTACAAGTGAAATCCAAATAGACGCTGAAACAGCATTATGGGAAATTACAAATGCTGAAATCCAAATTCAAAAAGAAAGATTAGCAGCTGAGAAAAGAGCTAAAGAAGCAAAAAGAAAAGAAAGAATAGCAGATTTAATAGATTTTAAGAATAGCTTAATTGAAGAGTTTAAAGAAAAAGCTAGAGCTCGTAAAGCAGAAAAAGAAAGAATCAAAGAAGAAAAAGAGGCTTATTTAGAAAGACAAAAAGTTGATAGAGATGCTTATATAGAGCAAAAGAAAATGGAAGAAAAACTTGAAGAAGAACAAGATCTTCAAATAGAAGCTGAACAAAGAAAAATTGAAGAAGAAGAATATTTAAGACTTCAACAGGAAAAACTAGAACAAGAAGAAATAAAAAGACATGAAAAGGAATTAGAAAGACAAGAAAGAGAAACATTAAGAGAGCAAAAAAGAGAAGACAAGAAGAGATTAAAAGAAGAACAAAGAAGAATTAGAGAAGAAAGAAAACAAGAAAAAGCTTCTAGGAAAAGAAAAGAAAAAGAAGAAGCAATGATTCAAGAAGATCTATTAGATGATAACTTATATCCTAAGATAAAGTACAATAAAGATTTATAAAATTTAAGCTATTTATTCTGTTGAATAAATAGCTTTTTTTATCTTTATTTTTATTGAAAAATTTACCTATAAAAGATATAATAATAACAACTTTGGACACAAGAAAGGAAGTACTAAAAAAGTGAGAAAATATTTTGGAACAGATGGAATTAGAAGAATAGCAAATACAGAGTTAACACCTGATCTAGTTTTTAGAGTAGCTAAAGCAGGTGCTTATGTTTTGTCTAAACATAGTGATCATGCACCTACTATATTAATAGGTAGAGATACTAGAGTTTCTGGTACTCTAATTGAGAGTGCTATGACAGCAGGATTTTTAAGCTATGGAGCAAACGTTAAATTATTGGGAGTTATACCTACTCCAGCAGTAGCTTATTTAACTAGAAAATTTAATGCTGATGCAAGTGTTGTTATATCTGCATCACATAACACATTTGAATTTAATGGAGTTAAATACTTTAGTAATAAAGGTATGAAAATTCCTGATGAAATAGAAGAAGAAATAGAAGAAATAATGGATTCAGATACTTTATCTTCACTAAATGCTGTTGGAGATAAGATCGGTGTATCTGAAAATGATGAAAACATGATAGATGAGTATGCTAAATTCTTTACTGATTTATTTGGTGATACATTTAAACTATCAAAAATTAAAGTTGGTATCGATACAGCTAATGGTGCAACATATAAGATTGCAGATAAGATTTTTACAAGTTTAGATATAGATCATGTCTTAATATGTAATGAACCAGATGGAGTTAATATTAACGAAGGTTGTGGTTCTACACATCTAGAAAGGATTTCTAAATTTGTTGTAGACAACAAATTAGACTTAGGATTTGCTTATGATGGTGATGGAGATAGATGTCTAGTTGTTGATGATAAAGGTGAAGTAATAGATGGAGATATTATAATGGCCATTGTTGCTACATATTTGAAAAGCAAAGGAATGCTTGCAAACGATACTATAGTTGCAACAGTTATGAGTAATCTAGGATTAAAGAAATTTGCTGAAGCAAATGGATTTAACTTAATTACAACTAAAGTTGGTGATAGATATGTATTAGAAAACATGTTAGCAAATGAATACAACTTTGGTGGAGAACAATCTGGACATATTATTATGCTTGATTATAATCCAACAGGAGATGGTATTTTGACATCACTAATGCTTCTTAAAGCATTATTAAGTAGAAAAGAAAAATTATCAGAAGCTAAGAAAATAATTACTATTTATCCACAAGTTCTTATAAATGCAAAAGTTTCTTCAGAAAAGAAATATGATTATGAGAAAGATGAAGAAATTAGTAACGCTATACTAGAACTAGAAAGAGAATTTCAAGATAATGGAAGAGTATTAATTAGACCTTCAGGAACTGAACCAAAAGTTAGAGTTATGATTGAAGGACAAGATATAGAATATATTACAAAAAGAGCAAATGAACTTGCTCAACTAATTGAAAAGAAATTAAAATAGGAGGATTCTTTTTATGACTGATTTAGGATATTTTGAAAAATGTTGGGCTGCTGCATGTATTAAACAAAATTCTACATTTTATAAAGATAATGGAGAACAAGGTGATGCAAATGATTGTATGAGCCTTTATGAATATTGTAAATTCAGAGGTGTAGATGTTAAATCTGCTTTCCAAGGAATTGACATGGATGTTAAATCTGATGAAAGTTTGATGAAATTCTATGTTATGAAGTGTGGTCCAGGAAAAGATGGTTTAGGAGAAGGACAAGGAGTTGATATTGTTACTGATAATTCTGGACGTGATATTTGTAGAGTTTACTTTGAAGGAAATGAACTAAAAGTAGATATTGCAAAACACATCAGAGATAAAAACTTAAAAATTCTAAAAAAAGCATCAATTTCTAAAGATGGTACTACAATAGAAATTGGGGATGTTCAAGAATTAGAAAAAATACTTGAACCAACTACATTTAAAGGTGTTGTTATGGCTTTGGCTAAAAACGGAACACTAGAACTTAAAGGTAAAGAATATGCTAGAAAAGTTATAAAAGAAGCTAATTTATCAAAAGAAGAAATTGAAAGAGCAGGTTTAAAAGGAGAACTTCGTGAAGCTCAAGGAAAAGAAGAATCAGAGGAAGACAAAGAAGAAGAGCCAGAAGTTGCAATAGATGATCAAACAGCTGATTTAATAAGAGATAATGGTTTAAAACCTGGTCGTGTTATGGAAATTAAAGAAAATGTTAATCCAGAAGTTTTAGCTGGAATGACAAATGATAGTAGAGTACTACCAAATGGTGGACCGGTTACATTAATTAGATATAATGATAGTGATGGATCTACATTAAATAATAAAGTATTAATAGTTCAAGATGGTCAAATGTTAAGACATAATGGTGAAAATGATCAAAAAATGACAGAAGTTATGAAAGCCAATAGAGGCGAGGATAATATGTATGGCTTAATTGATACTGTTTCTGAAGATATGAGAGCAGAAATACTTGAAATAAAAGCTAGATGTGATGACTTTGAAGCTAGATCTGCTGATCTTCCAGAAGAAGAAAAAGCTAAAGCTTTTGCTGGATATACTGAAGAAATTCGTGATGTAATGGCTAAATACCATTATAATGAAGGACCAGAAAATCAAGTTGTTGAAGCAGAAGTAGAAGAGCATACTGAAGAGATTGAAGAAAAACAAGTAGAAGCAGAAGAAAAAGCTGAAGAGCAAGAAGAGGAAGAAGATAATCCTTATCCATCAAGACCAGAAGAAAGATTTTTACAAGATGATGAGGATAATAATAACAATATTTTTTAATAGAAAGGAATAAACTATATGAAAGGTAAAAATATAATCATAGGTGGTGCTTGGCCATATGCAAATAGTTCTTTACATTTAGGCCATATTGCAGGACTTATTTCAGGTGATGTTTTAGCAAGATATTTTAGATTAACAGGAAATAATGTTATATATACATCTGGCTCTGATACACATGGTACACCTATTACAGAAAGAGCAAAAAAAGAGAAAACTACACCAGAGGAAATAGCAATGAAATATCATGAAGAGTTTGACGGAATGTTTAAAAGATTAAACTTTTCATATGATTTATATTCACATACAAATACAGAATTCCATTGCAAAAAAACTCAAGAGATATTTAAAAAATTATATGATAATGGTTATATATATGAAAAAATTGAACCACAAGCTTATTGTCCAAATTGTAATAGATTTTTAGCAGATAGAGAAATTAAACTTACTTGTCCATCTTGTGGAGAAGAAACTAAAGGAGATCAATGTGATAATTGTCTTCATGTTCCAACACAAGAAGAATTAATGGAAGGCAATTGTATTGATTGTGGCACAAAGGTAGTAAGTAAGGATAATAAAAACTTATACTTAAAATTATCTGCATTCCAAAAAATAGTTGAGGATCACACTAAAGAAGTAAAACATGAATGGAGAATTAATGCTCAAAATGAAACAGAAAAGTACTTAAAACAAGGACTTTTAGATAGAGCTGTTACTAGAGATTTAAATTGGGGTGTCGAAATTCCAATTCCAGGATATGACGATAAGAGAATGTATGTATGGATAGATGCTGTTTTAGGATATCTAACAAATACAATGAAAATATGTGAGGAAAAAGGTTTAAATTGGGAAGACTTTTGGAAACAAAGTGATAATAATAAAATTTACATGGTACATGGTAAAGATAATATTGTGTTCCATAGTATTATACTTAATGCACTTTTAGCAGGTCTTGAAGATAATTATAGATTAGTAGATACTATAGTTTCTTCTGAATACTTAAACTATAATGATCAAAAATTCTCAAAGAGTAAAGGTATTGGTATTACAGCTTTAGAAGCATTAGATATTTATGATTGTGATTCATTAAGATATTACTTAATAGCTAATGGTCCAGAGAAAAAAGATACAAACTTCTCTCCAGATGATTTTATAAATGTTCATAATGGAGAAATATTAAATAAATTTGGAAACTTAGTAAATAGAACATTAAAATTCAAAGGTTTAGAAGAAGTTCCAAATGGAAATATGGATAAAGAAATAGAAGAAAAGGTTAAAGCAACATATGTAAAAGTTGGTGAATTGATCGAAAAACTTGAATTTAGAGAAGCTGTTAGAACAATTATTGAATTAATTGAAGATACAAATAAGTATTATGACACTGAAGAGCCTTGGAAAGCTAAAAATGAAGATATTAATAAATTTAATGATGTAATATACACATGTTCAGTTGTTATTGCTAACCTTTCTAATTTATTTGAACCAATTATGCCAGGTGCAACAGAAAAAATTAGAAAATATTTACAAATAGACAAACCAACATGGGAATATATAGAAGCAAAGAAAGGTTTAAAACTTGAAAACATTGAACCTTTATTTGAGAGAATGGCAAAATAAATTAATTAATATATGAGGTATTTATATGGGAAAATTATTTGTAATTGATGGAACAGATGGATCAGGAAAACAAACTCAATTTGAACTTTTAAAAGAAAGTTTAGATAAAGATTCAATTGAATATAAAACAGTTAGTTTTCCAAACTATGATAGTCCATCTTCATCACTTGTTAAGATGTATTTATCAGGAGAATTTGGAACAGATCCAAAAGACGTTAATCCATATATAGCATCTACATTTTATGCTGCTGATAGATACGCTACATTTAAAAAGGGGTTATTTGATTATTATAATAATGGAGGAATTATATTGGCTGATAGATATACTACAGCTAATATGGTTCATCAAACTGGTAAAATCACAGATCCTGAAGAGAGAGATAAATTTATAAATTGGCTTTATGAATTTGAATTTAATCTTTATGGACTACCAGTTCCAACAGAAGTTTTCTTCTTGAATATGCCATATGAAAAATCTATTGAACTTATGAAAAATAGAGAAAATAAATTTAGTCATACAGAGAAGAAAGATATTCATGAAAGAAATCCAGAACACTTAAGAGATGCTTATAATGCAGCATGTGATTTATCAAGTAAATATGGATGGTTCGAAGTTAAATGTCTAGATAAGGACGGTAATATAAGAACTAGAGAAGATATTCATGAAGAAATATATGAAGAAGTAAAAAGGAAATTAGCAAATGGTTAAATTAGGCTTTTTTGGAGGTTGCTTTAATCCTATTACTGTAGCTCATGTTAAATTAATTGAAGAACTTCTTAAAGTAAAAGACTTAGATAAAGTTTATTTTGTACCTATGAATAATAAATATCATAAACAAGAATTAATTGATTTTAAATATAGAGTAGATATGATTAAACTTTCTATAAAAAAACATCCTAAAATGGATATTTTACTTTTAGATGAGTCTCAAGATAGAAGAGCTATAGATACATTTAAAATTATAGATGAGAAGTTTAAAGATGCAAAAAGATTCTTTATTATGGGTAGCGATAATTATGCTAATATTAATAAGTGGAAAAATGCAGAAGAACTATTAAATAATTATAATTTTATTGTACTTGATCGAGATGATAATTCAGATACTAAAGATATAAGCTCAAGTATTGTTAGACACAATATCAAATTTGGAAAAGATATTTCTAATTTAGTTCCAAATGAAATAATAAAATATATTGAGAATAACAATTTATATATGAGCTAGAGGTTGGATAATGAAGGGAAAAATTGTAAACATTTGTATTGGAAGCATGAACATATTATTTGGCTGTTTGATAATACTACTTACACTTAATATGCCATCTGATATTACACTTCTTACAATACAAGAAAATATTGTTGTAAATAGAATACTATTATGCACATATGTAGTTATGGCATTTGTAATAATAATTGATTTATATCAATGGTTTTCATATAGAAAAGATGTATCATTTAATGTACCGTATTTTCTAGGAATTTTTGTTTTTATATTTATATTTATAAAAAATCCATTGGTTGGAAGTATTTCAATTATTTCAGGAGTACTTATACTTTCAAAAACATTTAGAGAAACATTAGTTGAAATTGATAGCACAGTTGGAATTTCAATCGCTGGACTTTTAATGGGTGCAATGATACTTATAGGTTTAAGCTCATTTTTCTATCAAAGATTTGCTCAATCAATGATGAAAAAAGAAAGTGCAGATTTAGAACCTTATAAAAGTGATTTCTTTAAATATGTTACTGAACTTACAGATATTACAGATCCTTATATTAATATTAAACGTGGCGGTAAGTATGGATATATTAATCCTAGAGGTAAAACGGTAATACCATTTGATTACGATTATGCAAGTCCTTTTATAAGAATAACAATGTACAACAAAAACTTTGAAGTAGCTCTAGTTTGCTCAAACGAAGATGGTATTTCAAAAATTATTATGAAAAATAAAAGAGTTGTAATGAGCTATTGGACTGAATCACCAAATGAGAATTATGAAGCAAAAATAGAAGAACTTCAAGATATATATACAAATACATTTGGACAACCTGGTAAAATGGACTTTGAAGTATCACCTTTAATAGGAAATATTAATAAGATTCCAAGATACCAGGAATTAGCTACCGATTATACCTATAGGTATGATTATACTGATAAGTACGATTTAATCGTTACTGAGTCAACTCTTGGTATGCCAACTAAATTCGAACTAGCTAATAAAAATGATTTAAATGTTAGAATTCAATTAGATACTAAAAACATGGATTATGATGATAAGTATTTATATATTTTTAGTAATGGATATTTACCATATTATGATGTAGACACTTCAAGACAAGGTTGGTTTACTCAAAATGGTATTAAGAAAGAAACAATAGGAAAAGCACAAATTTTAGATTTTATAGATGATAAAATATTAATTAGAGAATATATTGGCTCAACACCACAAGTATATTTCATAGATTCAGAAGAAAGAACACAAGTAAGTGAAAAATATAATGGAATATTCATTTATGGAGATAAATATATCGTTAAGGATTCTGATAATCAGTACAAGGTTGTTGATAAAGACTTTAATGTTCTTTGGGAAATGGAATATGATTATTTAGATACATCACTTATTTCATGCGGTTTATTAATAGGAATGAACACAAAGGATAATTACTTAAAGTTTAATAGTTTTAATTATGCTGAAATGCAATTAGACATACTTGATTTAGATGGTAATAAAATATTAGATGGAGTAGAACAAATTTATTCAAATTATTATAAAATATCATCTGATAAGTCAGTTTCTTATGCTAACAGATATCAAGAATTTATAAGTAATATAAGGAAATTAGATTATAAATTTGTTGGTGATAAATTTTATACAGAATATTTAGAAAAATAGAAGAAAGTATTTATACTTTCTTTTATTTTTATATTGAATTAATTTTAAATTATGTATAGAATTAATATATATTATGATAAGGAGAATACTAATGAAAAAAGATAATGGTATTACGTTAATTGCGCTAGTTGTTATAATCATTGTTTTATTGATACTAGCTGGTATTTCATTAAACTATGCAACTGGAGATACAAACTTAATTCAAAAATCAAAAGAAGCTATGTTTAAATCAGATGCAAAAGACTTAAAAGATATGTGGGATGCACGTGTAGCTGGAATCGATGCTACAAACATTAACTACGAAAACGTAGAAGATGTTATAGGTGCTGAAAAAATCCCTGAATCTTTAAGAGGTATATTTGCTATTGAAAATGGTAAATTAGTTTATAAGAGTGATATAGACTCACTTTCAGATGAACAAAAATCATGGCTATTTGAAGTAGGTATTAACCAAGCTTATATTGTTCCTTTAAACATTGTTATAAAGGGTGCTTTTTCACAAGTTATACAAAGTGTTAATTCAAGATCAGCCGATGTATTTTTCGTACTTGACGTTTCAACATCTATGGATGAAGATCTTTTAGAACCTGAAGGCAATAATAAAAGAAGATATCAAGCCATGTTTACAGCCTTGAATTCTGCTATTCCAACAATAATGGAAGCTAATGAAAAAAATAGGTTTGCTGTAGTTACTTATAGTGGAAACTGTTTTGAAGCTGTTCCTTTAGGACACCATGAAGCTAAGAGTGATACAGGTTTCTTCACAATTAATTACACTACTCAAAGTAGCCCAAGTTGGTATGCTAAAACAAATATTAAAGGTTTAAATGATACAAACTTATCAAGAGGTAGTGGTACAGGAACTAGAATGGGAATGGCTAAGGCTTGTACATTAATTAACGCTAGAAACTCAAGTGATCCAACATATGGTAAAAATGAACCAATTATAATCCTTCTTACTGATGGTGAACCAAATAAATATAGAACAGAAGCAAATATGGATAATATTGCAACATATTTGACTGAAGGATCTAACTATGGATTTAATGGTAATTATGATTGCTTTTATTGGACTATTAAGTTAGGTTGTGCTATTAAAGACTATTATAAAAGTCAAAAATTACAATTTATAACAATTAACTTTAATGAAAGTTATCTTTCTTCTCTTATATTAAATCCATCTGGATACAATGAATCAAATACATTAATTAATGCAATAACTAGTAATCCAGATTATATAGCAATAAAAAATAAATCAAGTAGAAATAGAACTTCTGAAGAAAAAGCTAGATATAGTAGATATACTACTTTGTTAAATGAGCTAAATAAAAATAAAGCAGTTTGTGATCAATTGGTTGAAGCATTTAACAGAGGCGATATTTATTGCTATCCAGATAAAGCTTATTCTGGTGAGTTCTCAACTGAAGAATTAACAAATATATTCAATGAAATCAGTGTTGAGATTGCTAAAGCTACAGACGTTGAAATTGGAGAAGAAACAGAAGGAGCTATTCTAAATGTTACAGAAGATATGTCATATACTAATCCAGATACTGGCGAGGTTATGCCATTAAAACTAGACACTAGTGGTGCTGTTCAAGTAAGTGTCGTTGCAAGTGTTTATGAAAGACCAGTATCAGAGGATGCTGAACCACAAATTAAGAGAGATTCAGCTAATAGAGAAATGTCTATTACATATCAAAAGACATATACTGTAGGACAAATTATGAGTGGTGTTGATCCTAATCTTTCATATAATAGCGGTAACATCCAATGGAATATTAGAGCAGACTTTGATGAGAGATATACAGCTTCTAAAAATAATGTTAGAAACTTAGCTTTACAAAAATTAACTCAACAAGGTTTTAGACCAGATACTACTAAAGGAGAAGTTGCAGATATAGGTTATATCGAAATCATAGTTCCTGTAGTTATAGATGATGGTACATAAAAAAATAATAAATTATAAGGAGACCTAAAGGTCTCCTTTTTTTAGACACAGAATATTTACTTGACATTAAAAACTTAGTGAAATAAAATAAAGGAGTAAATTTAGTATTTATAAGGAGGTAATTATTATGCCATTAGTAACAACAGAAGAAATGTTTAAAAAGGCAATGGAAGGTCACTATGCAATAGGTGCTTTCAATATTAATAATATGGAGTTTATTCAAGCAATAACAGATGCTGCTGAGGAGTGTAAGTCACCAGTAATCTTACAATGCTCTTCAAGTGCTATAAAATATGCTAGAATGGGTTATTTAATAAATATGGTTAATGCTGCTGTAGCTGAAACTACAGTTCCAATAGCATTACACTTAGATCACGGACCAGATTTTGAAACATGTAAAGCTTGTGTTGATGCAGGATTTACATCAGTAATGTTTGATGGTTCAAAATATGATTATGAAGAAAATGTAAGATTAACAAAAGAAGTAGTTGAATATGCACATGCACATGGTGTTGTAGTTGAAGCTGAACTTGGAAAATTAGCCGGTGTTGAAGATGATGTAAATGTTGCAGATGATGATGCAAGATATACAGATCCAGATCAAGCTTATGATTTTGTTCAAAGAACAGGTGTTGATTCTTTAGCTATAGCTATAGGAACAAGCCATGGAGCTTATAAATTTAAAGGTGAACCAAGATTACGTTTTGATATATTAGAAAAAGTTAAAGAAAAATTACCTAATACACCAATTGTACTTCATGGTGCATCTACAGTTATTCAAGAATATGTTAAAATGTGTAATGAAAACGGTGGAGATATCCCTGGAGCACAAGGATGTCCAGATGAAATGCTACATGAAGCTTGCTTAAGAGGAGTATCAAAAGTTAATGTTGATACAGACTTAAGACTTGCTATGACAGGTGTTGTAAGAAAATCATTTGCTGAGAATCCATCAGTATTTGATCCTAGAAAATACTTAGGAGAAGCAAGAGAAGAAATCAAAAAGGCAGTTGTTCATAAGATTAATGATGTATTCTGTTCAAATGGAAAAGCCTAAAAATATTATATAAATGAAAGGAGTATAAATTGAAAGAAGTAAAAGATTTAGAACTTGGAGAGAAAGAAAAATTCATATTAACAGCAGGAAAACTTGCAGGAGTGTCTAGAGTTGAGTTAGAGGCTCTCGAGGATGTCTTTTATGGAAGAGAAAAAAATAATGATTTTATTCTAAGAAGAATGAAACCTCTATTCGATTTATATGAAAAAAATTTAGCAGGTAAGACTGGGTTTATACCAACTAATGATCCTTATTGTTATTTAATGAATGCTGACGATGTTTTAATATCAAAAAAGAGATTAAACAAAGGATCTGCAATTGGTGATTCATGGGTAATAACTCCAAATCTAGAAGCATATCTTGCTAAAGATCCTATTCATTATTCTGTTAGTTCAAGATATGATGAACTTTCTGAAATGAATAATTTATTCTTACCATATGTTGCTCAATCATTAGGAGTAAAAACAGCATTTTTCTATAGAGTACTTTTCCAAGAAGCTGAAGGAATAGGAAAATATAGACATTTATCTAGAAACTTCTTAGCTATAGATGAAACATTTATTAGTGGAAATGCAGTTTTAAAAAAGGGTGATGGTGAGCATTTACTTACTGGTAGAGATTCACATCATATTTCACTTGGATCACTTTTAGAACATACTGATAAATATGTAAAAAAATTCTGCAAAAAACATGGTAAAAGTGAAGACTATACAAAAGAGGCTAGGTTTAATATAAGACAAGGCGTTATTATGCAAAGTTTCTTAAATAAACTTCTTCTTAATAATAATGAAGATAATAGATACTGGGGATTAATAACTGATGAAGAAAATAATATTACTTATGCTCCAATGTATAACTACACTGAATGTGGAGTTGTAAGTACAGATACTATTACTCCTAAGAGAGTTGTTCAAAAACGAAAAATTATTGGCGGTATGGATGATATACAATCTTTCATGCTTGCTTTTAGAAAAGAAGATTGGTTTAGAGTTTGGGCAACTGAGGCAGTAAATAGCTTCGATATTGAGAAGTGTTTTGAAGATTTTAATTCAAGTAGAAAATTTGATTTAAGTGAAGAGTATAAAGAATATTATAGAGCATTTTTAGGAAAGACATTTGATCTTGCAAAAGAAGTAATAGAAAAAGATTTTGATATTGATAAATTTTCAAGAGTACAAAGAGGTAAGGCTAAAATAAAACGTCTTGAAAGAAGAATAGATGATAGTATAGTTGATGAAGATTTATTAAGATAAATAAAAATCCCACTTTTTTTTAGTGGGATTTTTTTAATAGTTATTATTTGCTTTTAAAGTTCTTTCTATTTTTCTTTCTGCTTCTTTTTTAGCAATATCTTCACGTTTATCGTATAATTTTTTACCTTTACCAATTCCAATTTCTAATTTAACTTTATCTTTTTTCCAATAAAGAGTAATAGGTACAATTGAAACACCTTGTTGTTTAATAAGACCTATAAGCTTATTTATTTCTCTTCTATTTAAAAGAAGTTTTCTAGTTCTAAGTGGATCAGGATTATTTATATTTCCAAATTCATATGGACTAATATGCATACCAATAACAAATGCTTCACTATTTTTAATTGTAACATATGAGTCTTTTATATTAACTTTACCATTTCTAATTGATTTAATTTCCGTACCTGTAAGAACAAGACCAGCCTCTAATGTATCATCAATAAAATAGTTATGTCTTGCGGTAGGATTTTTTGCTATTATTCTATTCATTTTTATTCCTTTTTTTAATTATTTACTTTAAATATATTAGCATAAATTAGAGAATTTTTCAATTGATAATAGTCTTTAAAAATAATTGTTTTATTTGATATTTATGATATAATTTAGGGGAAAATAAGGAGTATTTTTATGGTTTCTTATGATGAATTAAACAAGGAATTAAGTAATAATTTAAAACCTATTTATCTTCTTTATGGTGATGAACCATATTTAATGAATATGGCACTTAAGAAAATAAAGAAGAGTTTTGATGAGTTATTACTTGGTATTAATTACATAGTACTTGATGATTCTAACATTGATAACATTATCTCAGATATACAGATGCCAGCATTTGGATATGATAAGAAATTAATTGTTGTTAAATCATCTAATATTTTAAATGTAGACGGAAGAAAGAAAACAGGTTCTCCAATAGAAGAAAACTTAGCTACTTTTATTGAAGAAAACATTGATGATATTACAGAATCTGCCGTTATAGTATTTATTGAGACTGCAGCATCAAAAAGTCTTCCTTTGTATAAAGCAATTGAAAAATATGGTACTACTTCAGAAATTAATGAACTTGATATGAATCACCTAATAAATAAAATGATTGGTGTAGCTAAGCTTTATAAGGTTAAATTAGAACCAAATGTTGCAAGATACTTTGTAGAAAATTGTGGAACATCATTAGATGTATTAATAAATGAAATAAGAAAATTAATCGAATATAGAGGAGAAGGTGGTGTAATCACTACTGAAGATGTAGATTTATTATCAATTAAGCAAATTGAAAACAAAATATTCGATTTAACTGATAAATTATGTGATAAAAAAATTGATGATGCAATTAGAATTTTAGATAATCTAATTTATGAAAAAGAGCCTCTTCAGGTAATACTTGTACAATTATATAATCACTTTAAAAAATTATATTTGTATTCAGAAGCTGTAGCTCAAAACAAAAATATAGTAAATGCTTTAAACTTAAAAGCAAATCAAGTATTTTTAGTTAATAAATATAAAGCTCAAATATCAAAACTAAAAGTAGAAACTGTAAAAACAGTTATGGAAAAATTAGCTGATTTAGATTATGAATCTAAAACAGGACTAATAGATTTAGACATAGGAATAAGAACAATACTTTGTAATTATTGTAGTTAAGAGGTGAAAAAATGAATATATTTTCTTTATGCTTACCATTTTTATTTATATTGGTAACAGGAACATTTTACCTAATATTTAAAGATTATATTATTAGAAATAAGCTAACACTTTCAGAATGCTTTAAGATGTATTTAGACTTCTTTGTAACATATTGTATGTTAGGATTAGGATTTGTAATAGCATCTAAAATATTTATCGAAGGTATAACTGAGATGGAATCTAGAAATGATAGGGCACTTCTAATATTAACAGCTGCTATTTTATTTGCAGTTCTTATTGTATATGCAATAGGTTATTTAAAAGATAGATTATTAGATAGTTATTCTCAAGTAGTTAAATCTGAAGTAAAAAGAGATGTTAGCTTTGGAAAAATAATATTATTTGTTGGAGAAATAATGCTTATGCTTTCTCCATTTGTATTAATTCCAAGAGCACTTTTATATTATACAGATGATAAAACTTTCATGTACGATCTAATAACAGCAATTATATGTACAATTATTGGTATGTTTCTATTTTATTTTGAAAATCCATTTGGTGAAAAACTAGAAAAAGAAGTAGAAATTGTACCTTGTAAAAAAAATGTAAAAAAAATGAAATAAATAATTTACATTAAATAAATTTATAATTATAATAATTGTATAGATAATAACAAAGGAGAAAGTTATGAATAAACAAACAGATGAAGAGGTTATCAGGCTTGCAAATGAAGGTAACTATGATGCAATGTATGAGCTTGCAAGAAGATATTTACATGGTTATATTGAAATAAAAGTCGATAAAGAAAAAGCTTTTGAACTATACGAAAAAGTAGCGCTAGAAACAGATAATGTTGATGCAAAATATATGTATGGATATTGTTTATACAATGCTTTGGGTACAAGAAAAGACGATAGCAAAGCTGTTGAAGTATTTAAAGATGCAGCGTCTCGTGGTGATGTATCATCAAAGTACATGTTAGGTATTATGCATTACTATGGCAGAGGCGTAGAGAAAAACTATGAAGAAGCTAAAAGATATTTTGATGAGACATTAGCAGAAGGAAATGAAAAACATAAAACTGATGCTAAATATATGTTAGGTTTAATGTACTATAATGGTAGAGGTGTTGAACTTAACTATGAAAAAGCAAAAGATTTATTTGAAATAACAACAATAAATGGTTCTGATAGACAAAAGAACGAGACAAGTTATTTGCTTGGACTTATGTATTATAATGCAAGAGGTGTTAAGAAAGATTATCAAAAAGCAGCTAAATACTTTGAATATGTTTCTAATAATGGAAATGATAAACAAAGAAGAGATGCTGAGTATATGCTTGGACTATGCAACTATTATTCATCAACACCTAATTATGAAAAAGCTATTGAATGCTTTGAAAATTGCTATAAGAGAGGTAACTTAGAATCTTGCTATATGCTTGGTCTAGTTAACTTCTATGGTAATGGCAAAATAGAAGACTTTTCAAGAGCTAAAGATTATTTTGAAGAATCATTTGAAAAAACAGGTGATTTATCAGCAGCATATATGTTAGGTATTATTTACTATAATGGTAGATCAGTTGAGCAAGATTATGCTAAAGCTAAAGAATATTTTGATATGTGTGCTAATAACAATAAACAAAATGGTATTAGTATGTTAGGTCAAATGTACTATAATGGTAATGGCGTACCTAAAGACTATATGAAAGCTAGAGAATACTTTAATAATTTACTTACTTCTCAAAAATCTAGTTATGTAGCAATAGCTAAATTTTTCTTAGGACTTATGAGTTACAACGGTGAAGGAACCGGAGTAAATTACGAAGAAGCAAGAAAACTATTTGAAGAAGCAGCAGCACTTAATTACTATGAAGCTGATTACTATTTAGGAAAGCTTTATTATTGGGCTGACGGCGTTTCAGAAGATAAAGATAAAGCTAGATACTATTTTGAACTTGCAGCAAATAATGGAGTAAATAGTGCTAAAAAAGCATTAACAGAATATTATCAAGTAGCTCAAGAATAAAAATTAATTGACATAATGTTAAAAAAGTATTATACTACTAGTATATTATTTATTTGGCAGTGAAGAGGAAAAGTAAAATAAAGGTTACTTAAAAAGAGAGAACCGGTGATGCGCTGAGAGCTGGTTTAAGCAAACATATTTGAAAAACTACCTTGGAGCCACTAATCGAAAGATTAGCGTGTGGGATGCGTTAATATCCTAAATAGAGTGAAACAGTAGGGTGGAACCGTAAGAAAAAAACTTACCCCTATAAGCGGAATATGCTTATAGGGGATTTTTGTATTTATATGCAAAAATCTCTTATAATGCAGTTGCTTTAAATAAATTTTTATTTGGCAAATATGCCAGAAGGAGGATTTATTATGTTTAAGATTAAACTCGGAGGAGGAAAAACAGCTGAAGTAGAAGAAAGTATGTATTGGCATACAACTTCACACATTATGGCACAAGCTGTACAAAGATTATTTAAAGGTGCCAAAATTACTATCGGTCCATCAATTGAAAATGGTTTTTATTATGATTTTGATGTAGATAGTGCATTTTCTGATGAAGATTTAGAGAAAATTTCAGAAGAAATGAAAAATATTATTAAGGAAGATTTACCTATTGAAAGATTTGAGCTATCAAGAGAAGAAGCTATCAAATTAATGGAAGAAAGAAATGAACCATACAAGGTAGAACTAATTAATGATATCCCAGAAGGAGAGAAAATTTCTTTCTATAAACAAGGAGAATACACTGACCTTTGTCGTGGACCACATCTATCAAGCACTGGATGTGTAAAAGCATTTAAACTTTTATCTACTTCAGGTGCATATTGGAGAGGTGATGAAAAGAATAAAATGCTTCAAAGAATTTATGGTATTTCATTCCCTAAACAAAGTGAATTAGATGAATACTTAGCAAAACTTGAAGAAGCAAAAGCTAGAGACCACAGAAAAATTGGTAAAGAGCTAAATTTATTTATGACTCATAAATTAGTAGGAGCTGGTCTTCCACTATATTTACCAAATGGTGCAACAATTAGAAGACTTCTTGAAAGATATATTCAAGATAAAGAAATTGAACTTGGATATCAACATGTTTATACACCAAGTTTAGCAAATGTTGAATTATATAAAACAAGTGGACACTGGGATCACTATAAAGATGATATGTTCCCAGAAATGAAACTTGATAATGAAAGTTTCGTATTAAGACCAATGAACTGTCCACATCACATGTTAATTTATAAATATCAATTAAGATCATATAAAGATTTACCAATTAGAATTGGTGAACTTGCAAATGACTTTAGATATGAAAATTCTGGTGCTGTATGTGGTTTAGAGAGAGTTCGTCAAATGTGTCAAAACGATGCTCACCTATTCGTAAGACCAGACCAAATTAAAGAAGAAGTTGGAAATGTCTTAAACTTAATTAAAGAAGTTTATATTAAAGATTTTGGATTCCCAGAGGAAAGCTTTAGCTATAGGCTTTCATTAAGAGATAAAAACAATGTTGAAAAATACATTGATAATGATGAGATGTGGGAGACTGCAGAATCTCAATTAAGACAAATCTTAAAAGAACTTAATATTGATTTCTATGAAGCAGAAGGTGAAGCTGCATTCTATGGACCAAAGATTGATATTCAAATAAAAACTGCACTTGGCCATGATGTAACAATTCCAACTTGTCAATTAGACTTCGCACTTCCAGAAAGATTTGATTTAACATTTGTTGGAGAAGATGGAAAAGATCATAGACCAGTAGTTATCCATAGAGCAATCTTAGGATCTTCTGATAGATTTATCTCATTCTTAATTGAAGAGAAAAAAGGTGCATTCCCACTATGGCTATCACCAACTCAAGTAAAAATATTATCTATTGCTGATAGACATGTAGACTATGCTGAAGAAGTAAAAGAAAAACTTCATAAGGCAGGAATTAGAGTTTCAGTTGATTCTCGTCAAGAAAAGATTGGATATAAGATTAGAGAAGCTCAAATTTCTAAGATTCCTTACATGTTAATTATAGGAGATAAAGAAGTTGAAGCTAAAGCTGTTGGTGTTCGTTCTAGAGAAGAAGGAGACATGGGTGACATGCCTTTAGATGATTTTGTTAAAAAAGTAATAGACGAAGTAAATAGCAAAAAAGCTTAAATAAATTAAGGCCTAAAGCATAAAAACTTTAGGTCTTTTTGTTTGACAAAAATTGCAACTTATAATAGAATTTTGCTAGAAAATAAAGGGGCTTAAAAGTGGAAAAGAATAATAAATTTTACAATTTTTCATATAAATTCATATGTATTTTTGTACTAATAATACTAGTACTTATTTCTATTGGAGCAATAATTAAAACTGCTTATTTTAAGGCAACATTTGATTATGCTCTAGAATTTTCAGATTACAAATATGATAATGTTTTTCTTAATATTTTATTTTTAATAATACTAGCATTTTTAGTATTTTTAATTTCATATTTACTAAATAAGATTAAACCTAAAATAGCATTAGTTCTATTTTTTGTAGGACTTATTGTTTTCTTATGTTTTGCAATTCATTTTATACTTGATTTATCACTTCAGCCACATGCTGATCAAGGTCAAATAATGATTTTAGGAAATGCAATTGCTCATGAAAAACTAATCGATCATATGAGCCCTGGAAGCTACTTAGATATGTTTAGATACCAATATGGTATTAGTATGTATATAGGTCTAGTAATTAGAATATTTGATGTTATTTCTAATTTTAAAATGACAAATTATTATATTTATCTTCAAATATTAAATGCTGTATATAGTTTTCTTATACTTCTTATTATGTGGTATATAGGATTTTTAATATTTGATAAAGATAAGAAAAAATCAATTTATTTAGGAATAGTACTTTTACTATTTAGTGTATATTTAGTATTTTTTGATATTCAAATTTATGGAAATATTGTAGGACTTTTATTTGTTTTACTTGCAATACTTTGCTTAGTAAAATATTTTGAAAATAAAAATATTGTATTTGCTATTCTTTCAGGAATATTAATATCTGGCGCAGTTGAGTTTAAAACAAACTATCAAATCATATTTATTGCTATGACAATTTGTTTAGGTTTAGAACTTATTCAAAACTTTAAAACTTTAAAAGATAAAAAGGATAAGATACTAAAAACTTTAGCAGTAGTATGCTTTTTGATATGTTACTTTGCAGTTAGACTTTTAGATAAGGGACTATTTTATAGATATGTTAAAGAAGATATAAATGGCGGAATCCCAATGATTACATTTATCTATATGTCTTGGGCACCAGGTAATACTTTATCATCTGGCTGGTATACAGGAGATGTAATTAATATCTATACAGATTCTGGATTTGATGAAGAAAAGACTAAGGAAGAAACTTTAAAAAGGTTTGATGCAAGAATCAATGAATTTAAAGAAAATCCAAAAGAATTTAGAAGATACTTATGGGATAAATTAGAGTCTACTTGGCTAAATCCAACTTTCCAAACTATGTGGACTGCAACACCAGGTTATGAAAGAATAGATGAAAATTATGAAAAGAGAATTGAAGAAAATCATTTAGAATACTTAAAAGATTTGCTAAGTTATGATAAAGGATTATATCAAGGCTTTGAAAGATATTTTGAAACAATTTCTACATTTATTTTTGTATTTGCAATTGTAGGTATAATTGTTATAATAAATAAGAAAGATATAAGATATTTAGTATTTCCACTATCATTTTTAGGTGGAGCTATGTTCCATTTTATGTGGGAAACTAAAGCTATATATGTATTTTGCTATTACTTTATGATATTAATTATTTCAATAATAGGATTTGATAAAGTAGTAGAATTAATAAAAGAAAAATTAAGTAAAGATAAGGTAAATTAAAGGAGACATTTGCTATGAATATGAAGGATTTTGAAGGATTCAAAAAGATTCCTAATGAGAAAAATTTAACTGCAGAAGATGTACAAAAAGTATTATTAGATTTTAAAACAGAACTTGGTACTGTTGATTTAGTAAGTGAAAATATGGTTGTTTGTGATGTACCAGGTAAATACAAAATTGATATTTCTGTAACAAATAACTTTATTATTGTTAAAAGAGAAATAGAAGAAGGAAAACTAGATGAATCTGACGATTCTGGAAATGTCTTAAAAACAAGAGATTTTGTTGATGCAAATAGAATGGTAGATCAAATTTATGACTTACTTGTAGAATTTATTACAAAAAATACTACAAGAGAAAGAATAACAGCTCCTAAAGCTGTATACTATATGACTGAACATGATTCTACTATTAATGCATTTGGAAAAGAAATTCCTGGTTTTTCATCTATATATGATGTTTATACAGACACTAATAGACTTTTATATACATTTAAGAAAAGTCTAATTGGAAAAACTTATAATCTTCATAATGAAGAACAAAATAAAGATGAGATAGTAATTAATTATACAGGTGCAGAGAAAAATGAATATACACTTTTAATTTACCCATATACAACTTTAGTAATTAATAAAGATCCAAATGAAGTAAAAACAACATATAGGACAGAACTATCTGGTAAGAAGTTATCAATTAGAGCAGACTATTCAGAAAACTACTATACAGTTGAACTTGATGAAGTGGTAATTGGCTCAATTGATTCAGTAGATTACTTAAAGAAAGAGTATAGAATTGAAGTAAATGATTTATCTTGCTTAAAAATCTTATTTGCACTTTGCATAATAGTAGATTTTAATATCGAAACTTTAAAAAATAGTGCAGTAAAAGATATGAAAAATGATGATTAATTTTTGAAGAGGACAGGTAGAAAATACCTGTCTTTTTTTATGCAAAAAAATACCTTAAAAAACTTGAAAATTAATTGAAAAACTAGGTTCTTTATGATATACTCCACTCATGGGAATATAAATTTTTAGGGGATGTTTAAATTAATGAAATCAAAGTCAAAAGAAACTGAAAATTTAAGAGCAAAATTAGATTATATTGGTTTAGATTTAGATAAATTACCTGAGTGTGTTACTGACTTTAATGGCTTTCAGTTTAATGTATCACGTCTAAACAATGATAAAGATCATAAAATATATAAATTTGTTCCAATTGATAAAATAGAAATCTTACTTACACCAACTCTAAGGGAGGATACTATTTCTCAAAAGTATAATAAGGCAGTACCACTATATAAATTTGTGGAAGAGCCTGAAACAGAGGAAGATATTGAAAGACATCATACTTTCTTAAAGATGGTTGAAACTTTTTCTATTGCTGATGTTGAAAATATTACAGCAACTCAAAAGAACTTAGAAAAGACAGAGCCATTTAAAGTAAGATATCCAAAAGATACATTATGGCAAATTTACTATTCAGAAGAAGATGATAGATACTTTATGCTAGTATGCACTAAAGAATCTACTTTTGGAGAATTTTTCTATTTACTTAAAAGAAAAATTGATTTTGCTAAGAAAAAGATTAAAACTGCACCTAAAATATATGTACCTATAAACTACTTAAACTATAGTGAGAAGTTTTTAAGCAAGGATGAAATAACAGACCTAGAAAACTACCTATGGCTATTTACTAAAAACTGGCCAGCTATATTTGAAGTATATTCTAAGAAAAATGATGTATCACTTCAAATTGCAGGTGACACTTTTGTATATGGTAATGTAAAGAGTAGTTATAAGGTAAAAATTACTGAAAAAGAAGATGCAATTAAATTTTATAAACTAGTTAAAGCATTATTCTTATTAAGTACAGAGATTAAAAATAAATACGAATTTAAAACTAAAATAGATAGTAAGAATGGTTTAGAATTATACTACAAAAATAGAAAAATAGTATATGAAGTATTACCTGAATTTATAAAGCAAGAAGTTATTAATGCACAAGAAGAGATTAAAAATCAAAATGACAAAATTGTAATACTAAATGAAGACTATCAAGATTTAAAAGAAAAAGTTCAAGAACAAGAAACAGAGTATTTAATTAAGCAAAAACAAATATCTACTTACTTAGACTGTAAAAAGACATTCTTAGGTAAAGTAAAATATTTCTTTAAATCAAGTAAAATTAGAGATCAAATAGTAGCTGAAAATAAAAATACAAGATTAAAATCAGTTCCTGATGCAAAAGCTGTATCAGAAATTGTATTAGATCCAGAACTAAGAGATAAAGAATATTACACAATTGAAGATTTAGTTACAATTCATAATATTCTAGATAAAGAATCTAGATCTATTAAGAACTTAGAATTAGATATTAAAGCAATTGAACTAAAACTTGAAAATTATATTTCTAAAGTTAAAAATGCAACTTTATATATTGAAGAGATAGATAAGCATAAAAAGAGTATATTTGATTTCTGGAAATTCTCAAATAAAGATGAAAAATTATCTTTAGAGATGGGTTCAGAAAAAGAAGAAGAAAAGACAAAAACTAAAATCCAAAAAGTATTTGATTTTGATATGGACTTTGAAGAATTCGGAAATAAGATGGATGCTATTCAAAGAAAGAAACTATCAATCGAAGAAACAGACAGTATCTTTGTTGCCAAGTCAAAAGTTCTTAAAGTTATTAACATGTTAAGACATGGAGATATGGATAAAGATGTATTAGAAGAGACTTTAAAAAGCTTAAAAGAAGATTTCTCTAAGACACATATGCATATCGAAGAAGAAGTATTTGATATATTTGAAAATGTTGAAAACGACGCAAGAAAGATTAAATATATTGGTTCTAGAAGTCATAGAGAAAATGAAAAGAACATATATAAGATATTAAATGTTAATAAAAAAATTGATGTATTTGATTTTACTGAAAAGATACAAAGTGTTATTACTTATCTAGAAGGAGCTATTCCAAAGATTACAAATACAACTGATATGAGTATCTATAAAGTATGTTCAATTACAGAAAAGATTTTAAAAGATTCATTTGATGTATATGATATTAACATTGAATCAGCACTTTCAAATTTCGAAGATAATTTTGAAGCAGCAGTTAACTTAGTTAAATTAAATGTTAAAGCTAAGATGCCAATACTTTTCTATACAAATATCATATTCTATGATAACAACAATCAAACACTTCCAGAAGGTATGAACTTATCTTCAAATGTGCTTATAGATACTAAGAAATTTGAATTTAAACTAGTTAGCAAAACTAAGTTTAGAACAAATAACTATTTTAGTGAGTCTAATAATTTACTTACTCCTAAATCAAAAGATATATTTGTTTATGAGTATGATGTTATTGATAAAAATTCAATATCTGAAGAAGAACTAGAAAGAATTAAACTAGCAGAGACATTAGAACAAACAGAAATTCAAGATTCTGATAATCTAATGGATGAAGAGATTGAAGAATATGAAGAAACTGAAGACATTGATGTATTAGAAGAATCAGACGATGTTGAAGAAGTAGAAGAATATGAAGATGAAATAGATGAGCCTGAAGAAGAGAAAATAGAAGAAGATGAAGTAGAAGAGGAAGAAGAACTTGAAGGAGAATATTCAGATGAAGAGTTCGAAAAAGAATTAGAAGAAGCTCAAACTAAGAAAGTCGAAGTAAAAAAGGAAGAACCTAAAAAAGAGCCAGAGCCTGAATATGATGATGAAGAATTTGAAGCTGAAATAATAGATCCTCTTCAAAGCAAAATAGATATTCTAAGAGGTGGAATAGATAGAAGTAAGCTTGAAAAATCTATTGCATCTGAAATAAAAGATAAGAAAAATAAAAGGTTAAAAGAAAAAGGTATTATGCCTAAAGAAGAAAAAGAACCTGTTATTTTAGAAAATGCAATGGAAATAAATATTCCAAAGAAGAAGAAAAATAGAATATCAAATGAAGATTATCTATATGAAGAAGAACAAATAACAGAGGCAGATATATTAGAAGATATAGATGATGAAGCTATGGCAAAACTTAAGAAAAAATCTAAAAAGAAAAAATAGATGAGGAGAGATGCAAATGAAAAGAGCAATTGTTATTGTTTTAGATGGATTTGGTTGTGGTGAGCTACCAGATGCTTATGAATATCAAGATCAAGGCAGTAATACTTTAGAAGGTATTTATAATAACACTACTCTAAATATTCCAAATATGAAAAAGATGGGTCTATATAATATTGACGGAGTAAATATTCCTGAAAAGGAAGAATATACATCTGGCTCATATGGAAAACTACAAGAACAATCTAAAGGGAAAAATAGTCCGGTAGGACATTGGGAACTTATGGGATTTGTTAAAGAAGTGCCATTTAAAACATATTATGAAGGATTTCCAAAAGAACTACTTTTCGATATTGCAATGAGAAGTGGTATAGATGGATTTATTTGTAACAGAAAAGGTTCTGGTACAGATTTCTTAAAAGAGTATGGTACTGAAATGATGATAACAAAAAATCCAATTATATATACTTCAGCAGATAGTGTACTTCAAATAGCAGCTCATGAAGATATTATAAGTGTAGAAAAACTATATGAAATATGCCAGCATGCAAGAGATATAATTGATGAAAAGGGCTATGGAATCGGTACAGTAATAGCTAGACCATTTGTTGGAGATAGTCCAGAAAACTTCAAAAGAACTTATAATAGAAAAGATTTTGAAGCAACAGATTTTGGAAGAACAATGCTAGATGTCTTAGCAGAAAATGGCAAATCTACTTTAGGAATTGGTAAAATAGAAGATTTATTTGCAGGAAGAAATGTAACACGTGCTATTCATACTCATGGAAACGAAGAGGGAATAGATGTAACAATAGATGCTATTAAGAATTCTAATGAAGATTTTATCTTCACTAACTTAGTAGATTATGACATGCTTTATGGTCATAGAAATGATATAGAAGGTTATGCAAGAGCATTAGAATATTTTGATCAAAAACTTCCAGAGATATATGAAGCACTTCGTGATGATGATGTTTTAGTATTAACTGCAGACCATGGTAACGACCCATCTACTCCAAGTACAGACCACTCAAGAGAATATGTACCATGTTTAGTATATGGAAAAGAAATAAAAGAAAATACAAATTTAGGTACTAGATGGTCATTTGCAGATTTAGCTGCAACATTATTAGAATTATACGGCTTACCACTTATTGGAACAGGTGGAAGCTTTACAGATATTGTTAAAAAGGGATAGATTATGAGGACTAATACAAATATAGTAGTAAGATATCAAGAAACTGATAGGATGGGAATTGTACATCATTCAGTTTATCCAATATACTACGAACAAGCAAGAACTGATTATATTAAACAAATTGGATTTAGATATTCTGATTTTGAAAAAATGGGACTTTATACACCTTTATATGATATGTATTCAAAGTTTATGAAATCAATAACATATGAAGATGAAATAAGAGTTGAAACTAGAATCGATAAACTAACTCCTGCAAGAATAGTTTTTGCATATGATGTTTATAATAAAGATAATGAACTAATTAATTCAGGATATACTTCTCATGCATTTGTTGGAAAAGATATAAGACCAGTAAATTGTAAAAAAGATTTTCCTGATATTTATGAAAAGATGAATAAAATTTATTTAGAGGACCAAGGAGAAAAACGTGGCTAAAAAGAGTGTAGCTAAAAATTATATGTATAATTTAGTATACCAAGTACTAATTGTAATTTTACCTATAATTACAGCACCATATCTATCAAGAGTATTAGGCGCAACAAAGATTGGTATTTATACATATACTTATAACATTGTTTCTTATTTCATGTTATTTGGATCACTTGGCGTTGCTCTTTATGGTAAAAGAGAAATTGCTTATGTTCAAGATGACAAGAAAAAAAGAACTCAACTATTTTGGGAAATACTTGTAGTAAAGTTTATTACAGTAACTATTGCAACAGCTGTATATGTATTAGCATTTATAGTTCTTGGCAAAGAATATAATATATTCTATACAATTTTGTTATTTGAACTATTAAGTACAGCAGTTGATATTACATGGTTTTTCCAAGGATTAGAAGATTTCAAAAAGACTGTAACAAGAAATGTAATAGTAAGACTTGTTGCAGTAACATGTATATTTGTATTTGTTAAAAAACCAGAAGACATTTTAAAATATACATTGATTTATTCTTTAGGAAACTTCTTAGGAAACTTAAGCCTTTGGGTTTATGTACCTAAATTTATAAAAGGCGAGAAGATAGCTTCTTTAGATTTAAAGAGACATATGATTCCACTTCTTGTTTTATTCTTACCACAAATAACTGATAAGATATACAACATGATGGATACAACAATGCTTGGAACTATGATTGAAGATAAATCTGAAGTAGGTTACTATGAACAAGCACAAAAAATTATTAGAATATTAAATACAGTAGTTGCTTCACTTGGAATTGTCATGGTTCCAAGAATGAGTAATTTATTTGTAAGTGGTGGTAAAGATGCAGTTCAAGATGTACTTAAAAAGTCATTTAGATATGTGTTTTTTATATCAATTCCAATAGTATTTGGACTATTAGTAGTTGTAGATGATTTTATACCAATATTCTATGGACCAAGTTATGAAAGAACAATTTTAATTATTAAGATGTTATCTATAGTTATATTCTTAATGGGAATAGAAAATGTAATAGGTGCGCAGTATTTAATTCCAACAAAACAACAAAAGAAATATACTATTTCAGTACTAGTTGGATTAATTACAAACATAGTTTTAAATTATTTCTTAATTAAAAACTTCTTAGCATTAGGTGCAGCAATTGCAACGGTTCTATCACAAGTAGTTGTTGATGTAATACAACTTGCATCAGTTAAGAATGAAATGAAATTAAAAGAGATGTTTAAGCCAGCCATTAAATATTTGATTTTTGGCGTAATTATGTATTTAATATGTATAGGTGTAAAATATTTATCTCACAGATATATTACTTTATCTAGAGAGATTTATATAGATATAGCTACAGTAGTATTGCAAATAGTTATTGGAGCAATATCATACTTTATTTTACTAATAGGAACTAAAGACGAACTTGTTACTCCAATTATTAATAAAGTATTAAATAAAATTAATAAAAAGGTAAAAGAAGGAGAGTAAAAGATGAAATTTTTTAAAAAGCTTATTATTTGCTTAGTAGTTATCGCTTTATTATGTTTAATTTGTTATGGTATTTATGAATACAAACAAAACAAAGTAAAAAAAGAATTAGAAGCAAATGCAAACGAAATGTTTACAGCGCTTCAAACATTAGATGCAACTGTTCTTGATAATTGCTTTGGTTTATCACTTAATTTAAATAATGACTTAAGTTCACTTATCATTAAAGAATTAGTTAAAAACTTTACTTATAACATAGTTGATTCTGGTGCTAATCCATTTATGGGAGATGCATTTGTTACTGTAGAAATTACAAATAAAGATACATCAAAATTAATTGATGGATATTTAAATGAACTTGTTAAAGAGAAATTCATTTCTAACTTTAAAGGAATTGATTCTCTAACTTATACAGTTGATGAACAATCAATATTAGATAAATATATTAAAGACGAATCAATTGATAATGTAACAACTACAATTACTATTCCATACATAAGAGATCAAAAAGTATGGACTCCAGTAATTAATAAAGAAGATATTACACTTGCTGTACTTCCAAAATTTAAAGAGTATTTAAATCAATATGGAACAACTGAAGAGCCTGTAGAGGAAGAACCAGTTAAGACAGAAGAAAATATTCCAGAAAACGTTGTTGAAAATAAAGTAATAGAAAATAAAGTTGAAACTAAGACTGAAAGTAAAAAGAAAGCTTTTACTCCTTCTACAAATGAAGTAATAAAAGATAAAGTTGAAAATAAAGTAAACTAGTATAAGATTTGGTTTTGAAGAGGAAGATTAATCTTCTTCTTCAAAATTATTCTTGATTTTATTCTAAATTTTTGTTAATATTTTATATGTGATTGCCGTTGTGGCGGAACTGGTAGACGCACATGACTCAAAATCATGCGGGAAACCATGTGGGTTCGAGTCCCACCATCGGCACCAAAAGAAGACCATTTTTTTATGGTCTTCTTTTTTATGTTAGGCATTAATCATTTCAGATAATAAAAAACAGGACGAGTACTTGTATGCACTCGCCCTGCTTTTACGAAACAATTAAAATAACTTTTCAGCTTATTCTGCTTTCTTGGTGCGGCGCTCGATTGAGCGATTCATCTTTTCAGCAGCGCCAGTGATGACTTTGCGTCTTGCAGCAGTCATGCTGGCATCGAAGACCCTCTTGTCAAACGTGGGAACCTTGATACCGTTGATTCTGGCCTGAGCCCTTTCGATAGCGGCAAGCGCATTTTTCTCAAAAGCTTCGGCCTGGGCATCGGAAATCAGGCGAACCGCAAGCGGTCCAATAGGCTGTCCGTTGGAACTTTTCTTTGCATAGAAAACACCATCGTTTTCAGACTCGCAAAGAACAATGTCAGAGACGGTGGGGACTCCCAGCATTTCAGGAATCTTGTTGATGTCGTTTGTTACTCCGATCACTTCGTAGGTCATAAATATTCCTCCATTTTAGTAGAAAGCTGGAGGTTCGTAGCCCCTCCAGACAGTTATAAGTTATCTGGTATGGCTACGACATATTTATTCAGATACTACTATTATAGCACGAATTGGCGTAAAAGACAAATGTTGCACAAAATTAAAGGTTTTTATATACATTTTATATTTTTTATTATAGAATAAAGATAGCAATTGTAAGGGAGGATATAGCCTATGGAAAAGAAAAAAGTTGAAAAAGCTAAATCTGCTATTATAGTTATTTTACTAATTATAATTCTTGCTTTTGTTATATATGAGATTAATAAGAGTAGATACAACCAAGTTTCTGATATATATCAAAATTTAGTAAGTAATGCTACAAAAGAAATAGAATCTAAAGAAGTTAATGAGGTTAAAGATGAAAAACCTATAACTTCTAAGAAAATTGCATCTGGAGAATATAGATATCCTTTAATTACTAATTCATTAAATGATATTGATGTATTATTTGTTACAAATGCTACACTTAATGATGATAAAACAATTACATTAGATGGGGTAATATATACAAGATACTTATTATCAGCTGAAGAAATGAATGAAGTAATTGAAAATGGTCAAATTGTTTTACAGGATAAAACATATAAAGTTGAATACAATGCTGAAGATGAAAGTTATTGGTGTCTAGAAGGAGATGAAGAATATCCTTTGTATGTTTTAAAAAAATTTGGGGATTCAACTTCATATGAACTATCTTGTTTAGCACAAATATCAACATGTTATAGATTAACTGATAGCTATAGAACAATTGTTATTCCGGAAGATTTAGTAATTACTTTTGATTTTGCTGATGTTGAATCAATGACTGCAAAAGAATATTTTGGAAAAATTGAACCTCTTGATCCAGTGGATACTTTTACGCCACTTTCTGATAGAACATTTTCTTTTGTAATTGAAAATGGAGTATGTACTGAAATAATAAATAATTTAACAAGTATATAAAAAATAAGCTGTAGATTTTTGTCTACAGCTTTTAATTTTATTGACTATTTTTTTGATTATATATACAATATTTATGAATAATTTTATACGTAAAGATAAATGTTTTTATATACAAAGGAGGACATATAAATGTCAGAGAAGTTTTATTTAACTGAAACATCAATATTTGGTAAAGGATGTAGATCTGAACTACCTAATGAAATTAGAACAAGAGGATATAATAAAATATTAGTTGTATCAGATCAATCATTAGTTGATTGTGGGGTTACATCAAAAGTTACATCACTTTTAGATATGGATAAAATAGAATATAAACTATATGCAGATGTTAAACCAAATCCAACAATTAAAAATTGTTTAGATGGTGTTAATGTTTGCAGAGAATTTGGAGCAGATGCAATTGTTGCTGTTGGTGGTGGCTCTGCAATGGACACTGCAAAAGCAATTTCAATAATTGTAACTAACCCTGATAGAGAAGATGTTGTTTCACTTTGTGGATTATCTAGTACTCAAAATCATGGACTTCCACTAATATGTCTTCCAACAACACATGGAACTGCATCAGAAGTTACAATAAATTATGTTATAACTGATGAAGAAAGAAAAGTAAAAATGGTATGTGTAGATCCACATGATTTACCAGTTCTAGCTATAGTTGATTCTGATTTAATGTCAACTATGCCAAAGAGCCTAGCTGCTGCAACTGGTATGGATGCATTAACACATGCAATTGAAGGATATATTACAAAAGCTCATAATACAATGAGTGATATGTTCCATATGAAAGCTATTGAACTTATATTCCAAAACTTAACTAAAGCTGTTAATGATAAAGATAATCAAGCACTTTATAATATGAGTTTAGCTCAATATATTGCTGGTATGGGATTTTCAAATGTTGGACTTGGTATAGTTCACTCAATGGCTCATCAACTTGGAGCTGTTTATGATACACCACATGGAATAGCAAATGCTATTTTACTTCCAACAGTTATGAGATTTAATGGAGAAGTTTGTGCAGATAGATTTAGAGAAATATTAATGCATATTGGTAGACCTGATGCTGCTAATTTAAGTGATCAAGATGTTATCAATACATTTGTATGGATGATAGAAGAATTATCTAAATCAGTTGGAATTACAACTAGAGTTGCAGATACTGGATGTAAGGAAGAAGATTTAGAAATGCTTGCAGATAAAGCTATGGAAGATGCTTGCAAACCAGGAAATCCAAGAGATGTATCTAAAGAAGATTTTATAAGATTATATAGAGAAGCTATGTAATAGTAAAGGAGAAACAAATGAAGAAAGAAAAACAAAAGAAAGAACCATATAAAATTAGTTTAGTAGCATTAATTTATATTGAAGTTGCAATTATTTTACTTGCATTTTTAATTGGAGCATGTGTTGGCTTAATAGTATATAGTAAATTTATGCTAAAAGCAGCAGGACTTGTTACTTTATTAGGTTAGGTGATTATTATGGATGAAAATGAAGAAAACAAATTAGTAGAAAACGAAGAATCAAAACAAGAAGAAACTACAAATGAAAATACAGCAGAAGTAGTTGATGAATATAAAGTTACAGTTGAAAAAGAAGTTAAAGGTGAAGTAAAAGAAAAGGATAATTGTGTATATATAAATATCCTTCATGTTGTAACAATATTATTAGTAATTCTTTCTTTAATTTTAATAATTGTTGAGTTTTTATTAATTCACACAATTAGAAATTATGATAGTATTTCTAGATGGTGGATTAATTCTCCTACTTTAAATACAAAAGATGCAGAAATTGATGAAGATAAACTAGATGCTTATCTTCACAATGTTGTATTTGAAAATACTACTGATGAAGTAGTAGAAAATAGTGTAAATTAATAGTTTTATAACTAATAGAGGAGGGTAGGGCATTTAAAGCAAATTATTTATAGTTTGTTTTATTTGTTCTACCCGTTTCTTTTAGTTATTTTTTATTGATTTTAAAGCAAAAAAAATATATAATGTGTAGTGAATTTAGAGGATAAAAAAGGAATTAAAAATGAGTGAAAATTCATTTAAATTATCAAGTAATCAACAAAGAGAATTAGATGATTATGAAGGCATTAAAAGAGGTCATCCTTTTTTAATTGTTTTCATTTTATTTGTAGTATTTTGCTTAGGTCTATTCTTTTTTGGTAAAAATAAATATGAAGATTATTTAAAAAGTAATCTTATTCAAGAAGGCGTTACAATAAGAAATATTGATGTTTCAGGATTAACTAAGGAAGAAGCATTAAACAAGGTTAAAACTAATTTTGACGAGAAGCTAAATGATAATATTACTTTAACTTATAATAATTCATATTATGATGTAACAATTGAACAGATAGATGCAAAATTTAATTTAGAAGAATGTGTTGATTTTGCATATAAAATTGGTAGAAGTGGAAACTTTTTAGAAGACTTAAAGAACTTTTTATATGTTTATTATTGTCATACAAACATAGATCCTGAAGTGTCTTTTAATGAAGAAGCACTTTATAAATATTTAGATATAATTGAAGCTCATCTTCCAGATCAATTAGAAGAAAGTGATTACTATGTAGAAGATGATGAACTTATTATTGTAAATGGTAAATTAGGTGCAGGTATTTTTAAAGATGAACTTAAAGATACAATTTTAGAAGCAATACAAGATATGAGTTATAGAAACACTTATATTGCTATTCCAACATATTATAAATATCCAAGTCCAATTGATGTATATGCAATTCATGAAGATATTTATCGTGCAGTTGAAAATGCATACTTTACAACAGAACCTATGGCTGTTTATCCAGAAGTAGTTGGTGTAGATTTTAATGTAGATAAAGTAATAGCAGATATTGAAGCTGACCCACATAAGGATGAATATACAATTGCTTTAGATTATACTCAGCCAGAAATTACAACTGATGATATAGGAAGAGAAGCTTTCCCAGACTTACTTGGTAAATATGCAACTAATTACTATGCATCAAATAAGGATAGAACAACTAATTTAAGGTTAGCTGCTTCTAAAATTAATGGTAAAGTAATTATGCCAGGCGAAGTATTTTCATATAACAGAGTTGTTGGTAAAAGAACAATTGCTGCAGGATATAAAAATGCTCCAATTTATTCAAAAGGTCAAGTTGTTGATGGTTTAGGTGGAGGTATTTGCCAAGTATCTAGTACTTTGTATAATGCAGCACTTTTATCAGATATGACAATTGTATCTAGAACAAATCACATGTTTGTTCCTTCTTATGTTAAAGGAGGACGTGATGCAACTGTAGTTTGGGGCTCAATAGATTTTAAGTTTAGAAATGATAGAAATTATCCAATTAAAATTGAAACATCAGTATCTGATGGTGTTTGCTATGTTGCGTTCTATGGCTTAAAAAATGAAAATGAGCCAGAAATTCAAATACAAACAGATGTAATTAGAACAATTAAGTTTAATACTATTAGAGAAAAAAGAGCAGGTTATAGCTCTGGTGATGTTATTCAAGGTGGACAAAATGGATCTGTAGTAGATTCATATAGATTATATTATCAAAACGGAAATTTAATAGAAAGAGAAAAACTTTCAAGAGATACATATGATGCAGAAGCAAGAATAATAGCAAAATAGGAGAATAGTTTTGAGAATAAGAAGAAAGAAATGGGCAAGAGAAGAATTAGATAATTTTAAGTACTACATTCATGAGCCAGAAGTAAATAAAGGTAAGTGGAGGAAGCTTTTTAAAAATGATGCTCCAATTCACATAGAACTTGGATGTGGAAAGGGATTATTTATTAGTTCTTTAGCATCAAATAATAGAAATATTAATTATATTGCAGTAGATATGATTGAAGCTATGCTAGGGTTAGCAAAGAGAAATATCGAGAAAATGTATGAAGGCACAGAAATAGATAATTTATATTTAATAAATGCAAATGTTGATTATATTTCTAAAGTTTTTTCTAAAGAAGATGGAATAGAAAGAATCTACATTAATTTCTGTAATCCTTGGCCAAGAGGAAAACACAATAAAAGAAGATTAACTCATACAAGAAAATTAAATGACTATAAAGAGTTTTTAAAAGAAGGCGGAGAAATATATTTTAAAACAGATAATGATGAACTATTTGAAGATTCTCTTGTTTATTTTGAAGAGACTGGTTTTAAAATTTTGAAGAAAACTTATGACCTTCATAATGAATCGATTTTTGAAAACAATATAGTTACAGAACATGAAAAAATGTTCTCTGATGAAGGAATAAAAATAAAAGCATTAATTGCAAAATTATAAAATTTTTCAGGAGGAATTTAAATGATTGAACTTAAGAATGTTACTAAAAAATATGGTGACTTTTATGCATTAAGAGATGTTAGTTTTACCATAGAAGATGGAGGTATTGTTGGATTTTTAGGACGTAATGGTGCTGGAAAGACTACTACTATGAATATTATTACGGGATTTATTGAACCAAATTCTGGTGATATTTTAATAGAAGGTGAAGATATTTGTATGCACCCTAAAAAAGCAAAAAAATATATTGGCTATATGCCTGAAGGAACACCTCTTTATAGTGATATGACAGTAAGAGAGTTTATATCATATATGGCAGATCTTAAACTTGTAAATAAAAAAGATAAGAAAAGACTTGTAGACGAAGCTATTGAAAAAACAGGCCTTACTAATGTTCAAAATAATTTAACTCGTAACCTATCAAGAGGCTATAAACAAAGAACATCATTTGCAGGTGCAATTGTTTCTAATCCTAAAATATTAATTCTAGACGAACCAACTGTTGGATTAGATCCAAAACAAGTTGTTGAAATAAGAGAATTAATTAAAGATTATGGAAAAGAACATACAGTATTTATTTCATCTCACATATTATTTGAGATAAGTCAAATATGTTCTAAAGTAATAATTATTGATAAAGGTGAAATAGTTAGAATTGATACTCCAGAGAACTTAGAAAAAGAGACTACAACAGTTTCAAAAGTTCATGTAACAATTGAAAATACAGATAAAGACTTTGAAAAGTTAGTTAAATCAATTAAAGGTGTAAACGAAATTGTTAAAGCTCAAGAAGAGAATAATGAGACTATTTATGATATTTCATATGATTCTAAAGTAGATTTAAGAAAAGATTTATTTGAATTATGCTCTAAAGAAAATATTGTAGTTCTTGAAATGAAGAAAGATGAAGGATCTTTAGAAGATGCATTTATTAAATTAATCGA
Organism: Clostridia bacterium; assembly: GCA_017528085.1. Taxonomy (GTDB): domain Bacteria; phylum Bacillota; class Clostridia; order TANB77; family CAG-508; genus Scatovivens. The sequence goes on from JAFXPH010000004.1 coordinate 232,995, forward strand.
AAACAGAAAAGAGTACTCTCAAACTGAAATTAGAAAGATGGAATATGATAAAGAAATAGAAGAATTAAGAGAAGAAAATAGAATTAAAAAAGAAGAAAAAGAAAAGAAAAA
>JAFXPH010000005.1 GCA_017528085.1 Clostridia bacterium
AAATCTTTATCTATATACTAAAATGAGAAATGTATCTGGTATAGCACAAACAGAAGCACAAAAGAGTTCTGATTTATATCTAAAATGCAGATTTTTAGATGAACTCACTCATAATAGAGGTGTAGTATTTGCTACAGGAACACCAGTAAGTAATTCAATGGTAGAACTTTATACTATGCAGAGATATTTGCAGTATGACACTTTAGTAGAAAACAACTTGCAAAACTTTGATGCCTGGGCATCAACATTTGGAGAAACAATTAACTCATTGGAGCTTTCTCCAGAGGGGAATGGCTATCGAGCCAAGACCAGTTTTGCAAAGTTCAATAATTTACCAGAGCTAATGGCAATGTTTAAAGAAATAGCAGATATACAAACATCTGAAACATTACATTTACCTGTTCCAGAAGCAAAGTTCTATAATATAGCAACAGAGCCTTCTGAATTTCAAAAGACAACTGTTGAAGGACTTGGAGAAAGAGCAGAAAAGATACGTTCTGGTGGAGTAGATTCAAGAATAGATAATATGCTAAAGATTACTAATGATGGAAGAAAATTAGCATTGGATCAAAGACTATTAAATGATATGCTACCAGACTTTGAAGATAGCAAAGTTAATGTTTGTGCTAATAATATTTATAAGATGTATAAAGAATACGAAAAAGAGGCATCTGCACAACTTGTTTTTTGTGATTTATCTACACCAAAAGAGCTTACAAAGTCTATGGAGTTATTTGACGAGCTAGAAAAAAATCTTAATATGGAAGTACCTTTTATTGATGTTTATACTGACTTAAAGTGTAAGCTAATGAAGAAAGGAATTTCAAAGAATGAAATAGTATTCATTCACGAAGCAGATACTGAAGAAAAGAAGAAAGAGCTATTTGCCAAAGTTAGAAACGGTGCTGTAAGAGTTTTAATTGGCTCAACATCTAAAATGGGAGCTGGTACGAACGTACAAACTAGATTAATAGCACTGCACGATTTGGACTGTCCGTGGCGACCTGCTGACTTAACTCAAAGACTTGGAAGAATTGTAAGGCAAGGAAATATGAATAAGCAAGTACACATTTATAGATATGTAACAAAGAATACCTTTGATGCATATCTTTTTCAATTGGTAGAGAAAAAGCAAAAATTCATATCTCAAATAATGACATCAAAAACTCCTGTAAGAAGTGCAGAAGATGTTGATGAGGTAGCTCTATCTTATGGAGAAATAAAAGCACTAGCTTCTGGAAATCCTATGATTATGGAAAAGACCAATCTTGATGCAGAAGTATCTAGACTTAAATTATTAAAACAAAGCTACTTAAATCAGAAATATACTCTTGAAGATAAAATTGTTAAATACTATCCTGTAGAGATTGAAAAAGCAAAGAATAATTTAGAATTATTAGCAATAGATAAAAAAGCCTATGAAGAAAGTAAAGCAAAAACTGGAGACAATTTTGCAGGTATTACAATAGGTGCAACAACTTATATGGAAAAAGAAACAGCAGGAAAGAAATTATTAGAAAAGATAAAGAGTGTATCTTCAAATGAAGTTACAGATATAGGCGAATATAGAGGATTTAAGCTACAAGTATTCTATGATGGAGTATTTAACCAATACAGAATGAATATCTCAAATGAGTATCATTATCAAATAGAACTTGGATCTGATGAGTATGGTAATTTAACAAGACTTGAAAATGCTTTTGAAAAAATAGATAAAGAGATAGGCAGAAATCAAATTGATTTAGAAACATTAACATCTCAATTTGAAAATGCAAAAATTGAAGCAAAAGCAGATTTCAAATATGAAACTGAACTAAAAGAAAAACAAATAAGACTTAATGAAGTAAATGCCATACTAAATATTTCAGATAAAGATAAAAATGTAGTAGATTTTGATGATTCGCTAGATATAGATGATAAAGATAGAGATGACGATTTTGAGAGATAGAAATTTGCACCTTTGATAATTTTGAAGATGTTATGTTAAATGACATTAAAATTATTGAAGGAGGTAATTATATATGGAAAATGTAAAAGATACTATTAGTACAATTTTTGATGGCAGAATTGAAGAAATTGCATCTTTGAGAGATAATGAGGTTAAAGAGTTAGACAACAAGAAAGATAATGTTTTTATTGAGGACTATGTAAAAGATTTAAGTCCAAGACAAAAACAACAAATAGCAGAATATTTTGATGAGGTAATGAGTGAAGTATATTGTGAATCTGCTAGAATGAACCAAAAATATTACAAATATGGTTTTTCTGATGGTATGAATGCAACAATAGAATCATTCAAACTACGACCAGAAATTGAGAGGAGGTTTTCTAAATGACAAATGTTAAAGATTTTGTAATAACGTCACAGGTTAAAGATATAATCCTATTTGATAGTATTAATAATCAATTTAAAGTACTTAAATATCAATTTAAAGGTTTATTAGAAAAACCAAAGACTCATAAGACGGATGAACTGGTTAAAGTTAAGCTTCTTGAAATGGAAGATGAAGATACTTGTTATGATTTACAAATAATGCTTAAACTTACAGATAATACCAAATACTATATAAAACTAATTAATAAAGCAACTAACAAAAAAAGTAGCAAGTATATAAAAGCCTATGATTTAGCATATCGTGTAGTTACTTATCTAGATAAAATGATATAACCAAAAACCAGAGGAAACTTAGAAATTTTCTCTGGTTTATTCTTTATAAAAATCGAATTTTGTAATATAATGACAATGTAATACAAGTAGGATTGGAGAGCAATTAAGATGAATATTTACCGTAGTTTCTCAAAAAAAGAATTAGAATTATTAAATAAAGCAGGAGTTTTGATTGAAGATAAAGAATATATAAGTAGTGACTTAAATCATTTTGCAGTACAAGTTGGAGACTATATAATGAGTCAAAGCTCGAAAAATGGAGCAATCAGTAAGACAATTCAAGAGTATGGAAGGATATTAGATATTCTTGAAAAAGAGTAATATCAACTTGTTCTGATTATT
>JAFXPH010000001.1 GCA_017528085.1 Clostridia bacterium
CTATAAAAGCATACAAAAATTTTCTGGTGATTATGACGAGGAGGAAATACCTGTTCCCATGCCGAACACAGAAGTCAAGCTCCTTAGTGCCGAAGATACTTGCGAGTTACCTTGCTGGGAAAATAGGAAGTCGCCAGTTTTAATTTATTCCTCGTTAGCTCAGTTGGTAGAGCGCTCGGCTGTTAACCGATAGGTCGTTGGTTCGAGCCCAACACGAGGAGCCAAAGAAGATAATCAATTTGATTATCTTCTTTTTTTTATGTATAAATATTGACCTTATTATTCTTTTGATATATACTATTTAAGACTGACCAACAGTCATTATTATTATGAGGAAAATTTATGGAAGCTTTAACTAATGTTGAAAATTATGTAATACTTTTCTTTATCTATGCATGTTTAGGCTGGATAATGGAAATAATTCATATTTTAATTACACAGAGAAAACTTGTAAATAGAGGATTTTTAATTGGCCCATATTGTCCAATATATGGCTATGGAGCAATACTTATGACATTGCTTTTAAGCAATTTAGAAGATTATCCAATACTACTATTTATATTAGGACTTCTTATTTGTTCTTTACTTGAATATTTAACAAGTTTCTTTATGGAAAAATTATTTCATGCTAGATGGTGGGATTATAGTCATAGGAAGTTTAATATTAATGGAAGAATATGTCTTTCTAATATGATAGCTTTTGGACTTTTAGGTTGTATTGTTATGTATGTATTAAATCCATTCTTTATAGAAAAGATTCATTATATACCAAGTAATATCCTAAACATTCTATGTGGAGTATTTTCTGTTATTTATATCATTGATAACATTTTATCTATTAATATTATTAAGAATATTCAAGTTGCTAAAGAGCTTATTAAGGATAATACTGAAGAGATTAAGAAGAAAGTTATGGATGAAGCTTCTGAACTTGCAAATAAAATTAAATCTAGTAAAGAAGAAATTGCTGGAAAAATTAGTGAAGGCAAACTTGAATTTAGTAAGAAAATTGAAAATGGCAAATATGTATTAGTAAAGAAAGTAACTGATAATAAAGAACAATTATCTAAGAAGGTTAAATTAAGTCAGGATGAACTTACTAAGAAAGTCAAGGAATTCTTGCTTAATAAATCTATCTTTACTAGAAGAATTGCAAAAGCTTTCCCTAATATGAAAATTATAACTAAAAAGTTTAAAGATAATATCAATAAAAAAGAAAATAAAACATTAAAAAATAACTAATGAAGAAAGGATTATACTTGTGGATAATTACATTATAGATAGTAGAAATGATAAAGAATTTCAAGAAATAATAAAAGAGTTAATTGAAAACGAGACTGTACAAAGTATGAATAATTATTTGCAACATTGCAAAACAACTTGTTATGAGCATTGCTATAGAGTTTCTTACTTATGTTATAAATTCTGCAAAAAGCATAATTTAGATTATAAGTCAGCTGCAAGAGCAGGAATGCTACATGATCTATTTTTATATGATTGGAGAAAAAAAGCAGAAACTGGTAGAAAAGGACTTCATGCTTATACTCATGGTGCAACAGCTTGTGATAATGCATCTAAACTTTTTGATTTATCAGAAAAGGAAAAAGATATGATAAGAAATCATATGTTTCCTGTTACAGTTTATCCACCAAAATCAGTAGAAGGTTTTATCCTCACAATTGTGGATAAGTATTGTACAATGGCTGAATTTAATCAATATATTTGCGAAAAATATTCTATGCAAAGCTTAATTATAAATTATGTAATTAATAAATTTGGTCTAATGATTTAAATGTTTTAATGGCGGTAAATAATGAAAATTGAATGTAAGAAAAAATATAAAGTAGATTATTCACTTGTGGATAAAAATACTAATTTAAGAATAACTGAATGCTTTAACTTAGCACAAAATAATGCAACAGAATATTTTCAAAAATTTAATGGAGATAATATTTATGTAAAAGAAAATTATAATTCTGTTTGGGTAGTGTCTAAAAGTAAAATACATATTTTTAAAAATTCTTCTTGGCTTGATATTTTAGAAGGAGATTCTTATACTTCACTTGTAAAGCCTATAAGAATTGAAACTGAAACTAAATTTAAAGATAAAAAAGGAAATCTTATTTTTGTGGCAAATCAAGAATCATGTTTACTTGATATTGATTCAAGAAGAATTAGGAAAATTGATACTATTAATTTCCCAGAAGATTTAGAAATAGATGAAACTTTATTTGAAAGAAATTATCAAAGACTAAATGATACTTTTGATGAAAATGATTTTGTGTATGAGCAAAAAATATATTCTCAAGATATAGATTTTAGCAAGCATGTTAATAATGTAATATATGTTAGATTCATAATGAATAGCTTATCAAATGACTTTTTAGATAATATTGATATTACTGATTTAGAAATGCATTTTATTGCAGAAAGTAAAGAAGGTCAAACTCTTAAAATATATAAAAAAGAACTAGATAACAATGTTATTAGATTTTTAATTAAAGAAAATGATAGAGAAATAATCAGAGCAAGCATAGATTATAAAAATAAATAATAAAAATTAATACACTTTTATAAGTGTATTTTTTTAAATTGCATTAGAAAATGATATTCCACTTAAGGAATTATATAAAAATTAATTAAAAAGAGTAGCTTAAGCTACTCTTTTTTGTTTTATATCTAGCTTTTATACATTTATTGTTGTATAATACTTATCTGAATGCATTTGAAAAAGGAGAAATCGGTTCATATGTTGAAGAATAGAGAAGAAAGAAAAGAAAGACGTATTCAAAAGAAAATTGCAAAAAAGGAAGCAAGATTAAGAAAGAAAAAAGAGAAAGAAATAAGAAAAGCAAATAAACCTGTAAAGGATAAACTATTTATAAGAATACTTAAAGACTTTAATTGGGGTTATTATAAAATATGTAAGAATATACTTGGTATTTTTATTTTCTCTGCCGCAATTAATTTATTTATAGTACCTAATAATCTTTATAGTGGTGGAACACTTGGTATGTCCCAACTTATTAGAACTGCCATAGTAAATGTATTTGGACTTCATTTAAAATTTGATATAAGTTCTATTATTTACTACATTATTAATATTCCACTTCTTGTACTTGCATATAGAAAATTAAGTAAAACTTTCTTTGTAAGAACAATTCTTACAGTTACACTTAATTCATTTTTCTTATTTATAATTCCAATTCCATCAGCACCTCTTACAGAGGATCTTTTAGCTAATGTACTAATAGGTGGAATATTAGCAGGAATTGGTGTAGGAATGGTTCTTTCTACAGGGAGTTCAACAGGTGGAACTGATATTATAGGAATGGTACTTACTCAAAAAAGTAACAAGATAACAGTTGGAGCTATTGGACTAGGTATAAATGTAATTATTTATTTGATTTGTGGATTCAATTATGGTATCGAAATCATGATTTATTCAATTATTTATGCTATATTTGAAACTATAATGATAGATAGAACTCATAGCCAAGTAATCTTTTCAGAAGCTATCATATTTACAAAAGTACCACCACAAAAAATGATTCACTTCATTAATTATGAATTAAATAGAGGTGCTACATATTGGGAAGCAATTGGTGGTTATACAGAGACAAAAACATATATTGTGTATGCTGTATTAAGTAAATATGAGAGAATGAGACTTGAAAGGCATATGCATGAATTTGACGAAAAAGCATTTATGGTAGGTTATGATGGAATGATAGTAAAAGGTGAATTTAGTAAATATTTAGTATAAGTATTTAAAAGAGTAGATTTAATCTACTCTTTTTATTTTACATATGAATATCATTTTGTTTACTTTTTGTTTAATTTGTAGATATTTTAACTTGATTAATGATAGACTAATATTGATAATTAGGCAAAAAAGGAGCAAAAATGTTACCACAAAATCTTAGATATGGTTTTAGAGATTATCAATTAGTAACTCACAGTAATATTAGAGGTATATACTCTAGAGATGAATATAATAGATTAGCTTGTTCAGTATCACCAACTGGTAGTGGTAAATCATTTATTGGTATGGGTGAAATTGTACAAGCAGGTATGGGTTTTGATACTGATACTTCATGGCTTGATAGTGGTTCTTCAATTGATGAAAACGGAATCATTCATGACAAAAAAATATTATATATCGCTCCAACAAACAGTATTTTGTCTCAAGTAAAATTACATATAGTTAAATCATTATTGCTTTCACCATATGATTTTAGTAATATGTCTATTGCTGACATCAATCAAATGATGAAAGAAGATTTTTCAAATATTAATTTTAAAGATATAACACTTGGCGGAGATATAGATGAAGAGAGCCTTTCGGCATCAGATAAACGAGGAATGATTATAAAGAATCTTTCACCAAGACAAATAACAGATATGGTAAAGAGAGCATTCCCGGGACTTTCTTTAAAATGTTATGCTGGTATTAAAGGTTTAAATTTAAGTGATGAGGAAAAAATAACTAAAGAGGAAATGGAATCAGCTGAGCTAATTGTCTTAGATGAAGCACACAGAATTATGGCTGATACATGGAAAGCAGATGTTCAATCACTTCTTGATAATAATCATACTGCAAAAATATTGGCTGTAACTGCTACTCCAGATAGAATGGATAAAGCACAAGCAAATGTTATGGCGGTTTTAGCTAAGATGGTATATCCTGATGCAACTTTAACACCTGATATGTATATGGCTTCTGATATGTATGTTTTAGATGCTATAAGAGATGGTAAAGTAAATGCACCAGAGATATCAGAACCTGATTTTTCAGTTATAAGATCAAAACAATATGAAGAACTTGCTTTAGCTTGGATTAATGAAAATAATCCTGAGGAAAAAGAAAGATTAAATAATATACTTTCAAGAATTGATGAAGAAGTAATTGGCGTTCCAAATTATCACAAATTAAAGAAAGATAAAGCAGAACCTATTATTGAAAATCAAATTCAAGATACTGTAGCTCAAGCTGTAAGCCCTACAGGTAAATATATTGCATTTGTTCCAGCAAATTTAAATAAAGCAGAATTAACTCAAGAACAGCACTTTATAGAACAAGCAAGACAAATTAGAGAACATTTTGCTAAAGTAACAGATAATAATGGAAAAGCAGTTCCAATTACAATTTCATATGTATCTAGTGAAGGAGCTGGAATAATAGATGAAAATGGAGTAATTCATCCACCAGTAAGAGAAAATGAGGATGGAACTAAAGAAAATGTTCCTCAAAAAGATGCTTCAGATGTTATTTTACAACAATTTGAAGGTGAGTCTTCTACAACAGGTGGAATAAAAATTGTTCTTTCTATAGATAAGATTTCAGAAGGTGTACACGTAGATGGAATAGATGGTGTCTTAATGTGTAGGGCCATTGGAGAGAACTCTACTAATGTATATTTACAAGAAAGTGGTAGAGCAATTTCATCAATGGATCCGGATAAACCTTTTGAAGCTCATAAGAAAACACAAGTAATTGATTTAGTAGGTAATACATTTAAACAAGTTGTAGCAGGAAAAACTACAAAAACATCAAGAGCATACGACCTTCAAAAAATAAAAGAACTATCTGAATGGATTGAAAATAACGGAAGATTTCCTGATATTAACTCTAAAGCACCTGACAGTGCATCTGATAAAGAAAAGGCAGTAATGGAGTTTGAAGCAAGATGTGCAATTACTTTAAAGAGTATCTCTGCAAAATATAGTGTATTTAGAGATGGTTTAAGACCTCTTAAAGATAAAGAAATTATTGATGAAATAATGACACTTGCTGAAGGAATAAAACTGTTTGATCATACATTTGGAGAAAGAGAAGTAGTTCCTTCAGAAGAAGAATTAACAGGTGGGGATTTCTTAAGCTTAAATCCAAAACAACAAAGATTCATGGAACTTTATAATGAAGGTATGTCTACAAAGAAAGATAAATCACTTTCAGATAGAGATAAAGTTATTAAGACAATCAATATTCTTAAGATTCTAAATGCATATAAAAGCAAAGCAAAAGGAGAACTTAAATTACCTCCTGGAGTAATTATACCAGCAAGAATTAAAGAAAAAGGAAAAGTTGTATATAAAGATATAGCAACAGAATCTTATGACAAAAATGGATACACATTAAGACAATTCTTAGAAGATAATTTTGAACCTGAAGATATTGCTAAAATAATTATAAATTTAAATGATCCTACACTTCTAGAAGAAGGCGAAACAGGAAAGCATTTAACTGATGTTTCAAGAGAAGAAAACTTTAACTTTGGAGAAGCACTAGCAGAGTTAAGAGGAAAATTCTGGAGTTCACAATCATATTTCTATAAGACAGGAATAAATTTATTCGAAGGATATACAGTTTCAGAATTAATTGAGTATGGTGTATTAGATGATGCAATTAGACAATATGACGAAATAGAGGATATATCTTTTAAATTAACAAGTAATATCTATAAAGATGAAGGACCCGATGAAAAAGGATTTATAAGAAGAAGAGGATTTATGCTCTTAAATAACTTTAGTACTGCTGATAAAGGATTCGGAAATTTTGGATGCGATGTAGGATTAATAAAAGAATTTGAAGAGACTTCTTTAATAACAGGTGAAAAGTTTATAGATGGCTATGATAGAGATGGATATGACAGGGAAGGATTCGATGAAGAAGGCTTTAATAGATATGGATTTAATCGTGAAGGATTCCATAGAATAACAGGAGAAGCCTATGACGAAAGAGGATTCTATTATGATTATGAACAAAATCTTTGGGTTAATTTAGAGACAGGTACAGAATATGATTTATTAGGTTATAATATAGTTGGACTTAATAAGGATGGATTTGAAAGAGCTAAACCTATTGCAAATAATCAGCATTTCCAAAAATCATTTTGGCATATAAGAATGCCTGATGGAACTGTAGATTCCCACAAATATGAGTTTTCAAGAGAAACTGCTGAATCTGTGGATGTCAATGCTCTTGGATTTGATAAAAAGGATTGCTATGTTGACCCTGAGACTCATAAAAGAACAAAAGATAAATTTGATTCAAGAGGATTCAATGCTGAAGGATATAGCTCAAGAAGTCAAAGTGATTATGATGAAAAATATGTAAAGAGTCATTTTAAGGAACCATTCGGTAGAGATGGATATGATGCAAATGGTTTTGATAAAGATGGTTTTAAGCAAGTAACTATTACAGGAGAAGATGGACAAGAAAAATCAATTTTTGTAAATAGAAGGACTTCAGCCAAATATGATATTCAAGGAAGAGTGTATAGAGATGGTAGATTAGTAATGCATGATGATATAACTACAACTAACCAAATATTATCTTTTATGAATAATCTTGGAGTATCATATGATACAATAGTTGCAGAATTTCATAGACTAAATGGAAAAGATGTACCTATAGAAGAATATACTGAAAGGTTTAGTAGTAGAATTAGAAATGCAATTTCAATAATGAAAAGGGCACCTGCTTCTATGGATACTTTTGAACAAACTTTATCTGATATAAAAGATAGTCCAGAAAAGATTGAGGTTGTAAGGGACTTTTTAGATAAGTTTCCTGATCTTAAAAAATTTCTTCCAGTAAGGACTACAAATTTAACTAGAGAGTTAAAAGTATTAGAAGAGTTAGAGAAAAGTAAGTCTGCAAGAAATAGAAATAATTTTGGATTTTCTTCTCAAACTCAAACTAAAGAACAAAAAAGAATTGAAGAAATAAAACAAAGAACTGAAGGCATAAATAAGGTAATTGATGATGAAAGGTAGATTATTATGGTAGATAACAATAAAAGTTTAACTACAAATGATGGATTTTTAAAAAAAATTGTAAACTTTTTTAAAAAGCTATTTAGTAAAGGAAAAACTAAAACTGAATATGTACCAAATATAGAAGTAGAAAATATTTCTGTAAATAATGATGCTGCCCAAAAACAAAATCAAACAGTGGTTACAGAGGATATGTTTAATGAAGAGGGTATGCCAAAAGCAGAGTATTTACCAATCATTCTAGAAAGAATAAAAGAAGACTTAGAGAAAAATCAAAAAGAAGAAGTATCATACCAAAAAACAGATGAAGAAAAAACGGAAGAGGCAAGAAGATTTTTTGAGATATATAATAAGGTAAAAAGTAATGAAATTAATTTAAGTGAGATTGATTCAATTGACCTTATAAAAGTAAACAGAATGCTTAAAGAAGAAATAAAAATAAGAAAAGATAATTTTTAATAGTATACATAACAAAAATGTTGCTTAATTATGTAAAGTGTGTTATAATAGAAACGTAGCTTTTTTTAGCAATACATTAAATGAATAGTTGAGCAGCAGAATATAGAGAATACAGGAGGATACTAATGTGGGAATGATTCACATTATTAAGGAGACTGATAACAGCTTAGATCAACTGATTAACCGTATCTCGAAAGAGTACGAAGTGCAGAGTTTTGACTATTATGACGCCATCGATTATTTGACTGAGTTCAAAAAAGAAGGCGCCGTGACGCTCCTTGAATACAAGGCAGCAAGTGGGATTTCTACGGAGTTCGTAGATGTGGCAAATGCACTGCTCAACTATCATGTGAGACCGATTCTGCTTGTCACAGACATTGAAGGCATGGACGCTGAAGATCTTAAGGATGCAGCGATCGTACTTACGAATGTCTGGAGTGGCAACGAAAATGATAGCATGGGCTATCAGGTTGTCTACTATGACGAAGCAAATGACGTTTCTTTCAGAGATCCTGAAGGTCCGAAAGAAGAAGGTATTACTGATGTGCTTGACGCAATTGAGCGTGAGGACGAGTGGCCTTACATGGGTGACTAAGGGAAACCAAGCAAAAAAAGAGATAGGCGAGAGCCTATCTCTTTTTGTTTATTTTAGGAATTTTCATCTTCAATTAATACTCTAATATAACTAAATAAAAATGGTTTGTACTCTTCTATAGGAACTGGCTCTGAAAACAAAATAGAATTATAAGATGTTGATGTAATTAGTTCAATAATAGTACTCATCATTATCTTAGGATTCTTTAACTTTTCACCATTTTGTTTTTTCCCTTCACTAAATATTCTTAATAGTGAGCTTTCATTTCTTAAGTATAAATCATTAACAGCATTTTTATATATCTCATATGATAATTCCATTGCTATAAATTTTATTAATTTTTTATCTTTTTTAATAATATTAATTATATCGTTAGATATAAAAATAATTTGATCTGCTAAAAATTCTAAATTTTGTTTTTTAACATTAGCAATTGAAGAATTAATTAATTTTTGAGCAACTGCGTTTATTAGAGTTCTTTTAATATCTTGTTTATCTTTAAAATAATAATAGAAAGTACCTTTACCAGTGTGAGCTTCATTTACTATATCTGAAATTGAAGTTTCTTCAACACCTTTATTCATAAATAAGTCATATGAAGCTGATAGTAATTGTTCTTTCTTTTCTTGTTTATCTTCTCTTTTTTCATCTTTTTTCATATTAATAACCTCTAGGACGTATTATTACATATTTTGGACTAATGGTCAAGTTTTTTAATTTATTTTGAAAAAAATGTTGACTAATAGTCGAATTAAGTATATAGTAATCGTAGTCGACTGATGGTCGAAAATTTAAGGAGGTAAAAAATGAACAATAAATATATCGTATATCCTAATGGACGTGAACTTCACGACTTTAGAGAATTATTAAATTATTCAACAACAACATTTGCTAATAATGTAGCATATGTTTATAAAGATGATTATACAAAGAAAGATTTTAAATATATTGAAAAGAAGTTCTCAGATGTTGGAAATGATTCAAGAGCACTTGGAACTAAATTATTAGACATGGGACTTGAAGGAAAAACTATTGTTGTAGTTGGTAGAAACAGATATGAATGGTGTATTTCTTATTTTGCAATTACAACTTCAAATATGGTAGTTTCTCCACTAGATAAAGCTTTACCAGAAAATGAACTTGTAAATTCTATTGAAAGAAGTGGCGCAGTAGCCGTTATCTTTGATGATAAATACAAAGATATTATGCTTGAAATGAAGAAAACTAATTCAAATGTTAAGTATTTAATTTGTATGGATGATATCAAAGAAGATGGAATTATCACTTTTAATTCACTTGTAGAAGATGGTAGAAAACTATTAGATGCTGGAAGCAAAATCTATGATAATATCACTATTGATCCAGAAAAAATGAGCATAATGCTATTTACTTCAGGAACAACATCTAGATCAAAGATAGTTATGCTTTGCCAAAGAAATATATGCTCAGATATTACAGCATTAAATAAGATTGCAATTGTTGGTCCAACAGATACACTTCTTTCATTCTTACCAATTCACCATACATTTGAATGCACAATTACATTCTTGTTTGGATTTTCAAATGGTGCAAAAGTTGCATTCTGTGATGGATTAAAACATATAGCTAAAAACTTACAAGAATACAAAATTTCAGTTTTCGTTGCAGTTCCTTTAGTATTAGAAACTATGTATAAAAAGATTAACAAAGGAATTGAAGAAAAAGGTAAAACAAAGTTAATTAATTCTTTAATAAAAGTTTCTAATGCACTTAGAAAAGTACATATTGATATAAGAAGAAAATTATTTAAACAAATACTAGATAATTTTGGTGGAAACTTAAGAATAGTTTGGTTTGGTTCAGCTCCTATGGCTAAAGAAACAATAATAGGATTTAACAACTTTGGTGTTGAAACTATTCAAGGTTATGGTTTAACAGAAACAAGTCCTGTTATCACAGCTGAAACAGATAAATATAAATGTCCAGGTTCTGTAGGATTCCCACTTTATAATGAAGAACTAAAAATTGATAATCCTGATGAAAATGGCGAAGGTGAAATCGTAGTTAAAGGTCCAATGGTAATGCTTGGATATTATAATGATGAAGAAAAGAACAAAGAAGCATTTACTGAAGATGGTTTCTTTAGAACAGGTGACTATGGATATATTAATAAAGAAGGTGCTGTATTTATTACAGGTAGAAAGAAAGATATTATAGTTCTTAAAAATGGAAAGAATGTATATCCACAAGAAATCGAATTCTTAATTAATGAAATACCATTTGTTACAGAATCTCTAGTATATCAAAGAGAAGAAGATTCAACAGATACAATGCTTTGTGCAAAGATTGTTTATGACGAAAAATTATTAAGTCAGGAACTAGGAGATAAAACTCCTGATGAAATAAAAGATGAAATTTGGTCAAGAGTAAAAGAGATTAACAAAAATCTTCCAATATTTAAACATATTAAGAAGATAGATGTAACAACAGAACCATTAGTTAAAACAACAACACAAAAAGTAAAAAGATATGAAGAATTAAAAAATCTTAAATAGAGAAATAAAAAAGAATTAGCCTATGAAGTGAACCCCAAAATGTTCATAAGAAAAAAAGAACTATGACAAGAGAAGATTTATCTTCTCTTGTTTTTTAATCTTTTGGTATTATAGAATTCAATCCAATCTTCTACTAAAGCTATATATTCTTGTAAATTTGTGA
>JAFXPH010000002.1 GCA_017528085.1 Clostridia bacterium
ATTTATCGCACACCTAATTTTCTATATTTATTATTTTTGTTGCGATTTTTTCAATAAATCTTTCATCGTGTTCTACAAAAATAATAGTAGGATTATAATTTAAAATTGTATCTTCAATTTGTTCCCTTGTTAATATATCAATATAATTTAAAGGTTCATCCCATATATAAATATTTGCTTGTTCTGAAATACTTTTTGCTATTAATACTTTTTTCTTTTGCCCTTCACTCATATCTTGAATATTAGTATCAAAATCATTTTTGGATAATCCCATTTTCACTAACATTGCTTTAAAAATACTTTCATCTATTTTGTTTTCCTGTGCAAATGTTTTTAAATTTTCTTTTAAATAATCTGTATTTTGAGATACATAAGATATTTTCAAATCATTTGCAACTTTGAACTCGCCATTATATTGTATCTTTTCTCCTAATATAAGTTTTAATATACTTGTTTTTCCAATTCCATTTTTTCCTATTATTGCAACTCTATCTCCATTATTTACTTCAAATGAAATTGGATTAAATATTGTTTTATCATTATATTTTACTTGTAAATTATTTATTAGAACTAATGGATTTTTATTACTTGTTAAAGGAATCAATTTTAATTTATCATTCCTATCAACATTTCTCAATAAATTAGTCTTTTCATCTATTGCCCTATCAATTCTTTGTTCCATAACCTTTGAACTTTTCATCATTTTAGAAGCCTTATGTCCTACATATCCTTTATCTATTGTAGTTTCTGAATTAAATCTTTTACTCTTTCCTTTTTCAGCTTCATTTGACCATTTTGCAACATTTTTAGAGGCAATTTCAAGTCTATTTATATCTTTTTGTAATCTTTCATTTTGCATTATTTCAAAATTATCCTGTCTATCTTTATTTTCTTTCCAAGATGAAAAATTACCCTGTTGTATTTCAATGTTGCTATTATTTATAGCAATTATATGATTTACAACCTTATCTAAAAAGTTTCTATCGTGAGATACTAATATAAATCCTTTTTTCTTTTCTAAATAACTCACTAAATTATTTCTCGTTTCAATATCTAAATGATTTGTAGGCTCATCTATGAGTAAGAAATTATTTCCTTTTAAGAATAGACTCGTTAAAAGTATTTTTACTTGTTCTCCTCCACTTAATAGATTAAAATTTCTATATAATATTTCTGTATCAGCATTAAGTAAATTCAATTCTTTCATAATTTCCCAATCTTCAACATTTGGAGCAATCTCATTTACTATTTCTATTGACATTCTATCTTTGTTTGTTACTTCAAAAGGAAAATAATCAACATCAACATTCTTTGATATTGTTCCTTTATATTTATATTTTCCCTGTAATAACTTTAGGAATGTAGTTTTCCCTTTTCCATTTCTCCCAATTAATCCTAATTTCCAATCAGTATCAATATTAAATGAAACATCTTCAAATATATTATTATAGCTTCCATCATAACAAAATGTTAAATTATTTACACTTATTAAAGACATTATTCCTCCTAGTAAAAATTATAAATTGTTTCATAAAAGTTATCAACCTACTTATCGTAGATATATTTTTTTATGTTTTTTCTATTATTTTATTATCCTGAATTTCATATATAATATCTGCTACATTTTCAACCAATCGTTTATCATGTGATACAAATATTATTGTTCCTCTATATTGTTGCATAAGACTTTCTAATGCAACTATACTTTGTATATCTAAATAATTGGTTGGCTCGTCCATAATTAGCACATTATATCTTCCAAGTAACATTTTGCAAAGTAATATCTTTATAACTTCTCCACCACTTAAAGTTTTCATTTCTCTAGTAATTACATTTTGTTTTATTCCAAGCATTGCTATCATACTTCTTATCTCTGATATTGAATAATCTGATGCTTTTCTTAAAAATTCTAAAACATTTTGTTCTTTTTCAAATTTATATCCATTTTGTGCAAAATATCCAATTTGTACTTTGGGTGATATTTCTATTCCTTCTTCTTTGTTTAAAATCATTTTTAATAATGTTGTTTTTCCAGTTCCATTTGCTCCAGTAATTGCTACTTTTTTACCAAGTGGGATTTTAAATTTTGCATTTTCAAATATAACTTTGTTTGAAACTTTTTTATTTAAATTATCACTCATAATTGGAACAGGATTATACATTTCAAGTGAGCTACTAATTTTAAAATGTATTTGTCTTTCTTTTGTTGGTTTACTAATTTCTTCTAATTCTTCCATTCTCTTTTCTGCTACTTTTGCTGATTTATGCAAAGCTTTTTCTTTACTTCCTGTTGATTTTTGATGTGCTAATCTTCCACCATTTTCTGTATTTTTTTGACTTTTTCTTTTTCCAACTTTTTGTGCTTGTTTTAATTTTTCATCTACTATTTTTTCTAACCTTTGTTTTTCATTTACATATTGTTCATATTTTCTTATATGAGTTCTATTTTCTTGTTCTTTTTGTTCTAAATATTGTGTATAATTTCCCCAATATTCTGTGATCTTCCCATTTTCAATTTCCCATATTTTATTTACAATTTCATCTAAAAAATATCTATCGTGGCTAATTACTACTACGCTTCCAGAATAATATTTTAGCGTATTTGTTATATATTCAATACTTCCATTATCTAAGTTGCATGTTGGCTCGTCTGCAAATATTGCATCACTATTTTCTGCTAATGCTTTTGCTATTTTTAATTTTGTTTCTTCCCCGCCTGATAGTTCATCTCCTATTATGTTATGAATGTTTAATTTTCCTAATATAGATTTATCTTCTACATTATCAATTTTAATTTGTTCTAATTGTGGAATATATGATATTTTTCCATAAGTTTTAATTTCTGCTTTCTCTAATTTTATTTGCTCCAATAAGATTTTTAATAATGTTGTTTTTCCAACTCCATTTTTTCCTACAATTCCGATTTTGTCATAACTATATATTTCTAAATCGTCAATGTCTAAAATTTGCTTTCCATTATATTCTATATCTATATTTCTGGCTTTTACTATTAACTCCATTTCTTTACTCCTTTATTACATTTTTTCTTTTCATACGAGTTATTGTAATAAAGTTCTTATCACGAAATAACTCGTGATATTACCATATTCTTGGTATCATATTTTTTCACTCTCCCCTCCCAATTACTATTTTTCTTTGTCCAACTTGTTAACAATATTACTTATTTTACGAACATTTAATTCAATTAAACTATACCACAAAAGTGTCGGAATATCAATTATCATATAGTAATTCTGGTGTTTTCACAAATACTCTTTTTTAATTAAGTCCATTAAACTATTCCATTTCTTTGCTTCTTCTTTATAATAATCTTTATCTATAAAATTTAAATAATCAGCTTTATAGAATACATTTTCCATTTCACGTCCTATATTATAAAGTTCAGTTAATAAAAAGAAAAATTCTTCATCAGGTTTTTCTTTTATAACTTGTTTACAAATTAGCTTTCTCAAGTAAGTAGATTTTGTAAAACCTGATCTTTTACAATCTGATTTTAATTTTTTATATTCTTTTGGATTTAGTTTTACTTCTACTCTTATAGTTCTTGCTCGTCCTTTCAACATAAGAATCACCTCCTTAAAATTATTTTTTGGGGATTGGGGTTATGCCCCATAAATAAATAATAAAACATTGATATTTTATTATTTCGAATTTGCGTACGTACAAATTCAATGCTTGCTATTACGTAAAAGTTTATTATTTATGAATTTCGTTTCAACAAATTCAGTACTTGCTATAACATATTTTAATTAATAAAAAATAAAAATAAACCCTCCTTGTTAAACTTTTTTGTCTAACAATTTGGGTTAACTTCATTTTTACCAACTTCTCTACTTGATATTTAATTATTTAATAAATAAAGTCTTGTGGATTTAAAGGATTATTACTACTATCTCTTATTTCAAAATGCAAATGTGGTCCTGTTGAATTTCCCGTGCTACCAACTGTTGCAACTATATCTCCTTGATTAACAGTTTGATTAGCAAAAACTTTTGTATCACTGCAATGAGCATAATATGTTTGAGTACCATTTGCATGTCTAATTAAAACCAAATTCCCATAACTTCCCTTATATCCTGCAAATAAAACAGTTCCTGAAGCTGCAGCTTTAATAGGAGTTCCTTCTTCTGCTACTATATCAATTCCAGTATGATTATTATTATAAAATTTTGCACCAACTGTTCCTTCTACTGGTTTTATGAAATTATTACTGATATTAGATTGATTTTCAACCGAATTAACACTTTTAACTTCGTTGTTTTCAGCTTTTATTTCATCATTTTTCTCTTGTACGGGAATACTATCATTAACTGATTCATTTTCGTGAGTAGTTATTTTTGCTGTATCTTGTTGTATTTGATTATTAACTATTTCAGTTTCATTTTTATCTTCTACTATTTGTTTTAAATTTTTATTTTCTATTAGTTCATCTTTTTCTTCTGTAGTGTTTTCAATTTTTTGAGTTTTTTCTTCTACAATTGTATTTTCAATTTCTTTATTTATGTTTAATTCATTTTCATCCGTATCTGTTGTAGCAATATTAACATTTGGTGTAAATAACATCAAAAGTAAAACTATAATAATCACGATACTTAATATAAGACTAATCCAAAAGCTTGTTTTCTTTTTTGGTACTGTTACAATATTAGAAAATCTATTCATTATATTCCTCCTTTGACTAGCAAAATTTGTTAATAACTTATATTTATTGTTCCTATTACTCTCTATCTGTTTTAACAAAACTTTTCCATATTCAATTCTATAACTTGATGTTTCATTTTTAAAAACATTATAATCACAATTTAATTCAATAACTTCATTTGATTCATTTATTAATAGATAAATTATAGGATTAAACCAATAAATACAATTAAGTATAAATAACAAATATTTAAATTCAATATCCTTATTTTTTATATGAAATATTTCATGCTTTAATATGTATTTATAATCATTGTAATCAATATTATTTATTGGAAGTATTATTTGTTTTTTTAGAAATCCAATTGTTATTGGTGTAGATATATTTGAAGAAAATGCATAATAAATTTTTTTATTAATATTAACATCATTTTTTATTTTATAAATAATATTTTCTATCTCTTCATCAGTTATATATACTATTTTTAATTTATGAATATAAGTAAAATAAATAATTATATTATATAAAAATATAATTGCCATTAAAAATATCCAAATATATGGTAAAAGCTCAATAACTTTATAAATATAATTATTTTTAATTTCTATGTTTGTATCATAAATATTATTAATGTTTTGTAAATTATTTATATTTTTCTCTTGCTCATGAATATTGTAGTCATTTGACTCCGTTTCAGTTTGAACAGTAGTTAAATCTTCATGTTTATTAAAATCATTTACTTTTATTTTAATGTTTAAAATTGGTAAAAGTAAAATTATAGTTATAATAAAAAATATGTTATATATACTTTTTATATTATATTTATTTTTATATTTAGATAAATATATTAAAAGTGGCAAAATGCTAATAGTAAATATACTTCCTATAATAACTATATTTTGAAAAGTGTTTTGTAGCATACTAAACACCACCTTTATTTAAAATATTCCTTATCTTTTTAATATCTTCATCTGAAAGACTATTATCATCTTCAATTAGTGAAGCTATTAATTTTTTGCTAGAATTATTATACATTTTTTTAATAAAATTACGTGTTTCAAATTTGGTGTATTCTGATCCATCAATTAATGCATAGTAATAATTATATCTTCCAATTTTTTCATTTTTTAAAAAACCTTTTTCAGTTAGTCTTGTTAGAATTATTTGTAAAGTTGATAATTTCCATTCGGTTTCATCTTTCAATTCTGAAAAAATTTCTCCTGTTGAAATTTTTTTTGAATTATTCCATATAATCATCATTACTTTTAATTCAGAATCTGGAATACTTTTAAGATATTTTTCCATATAACACCTCCATTAACAGACATCTGTCTGTTAATATTATTACACATACTTTTGTCTGTGTCAATACTAAAAATATTTTTATAAAATCTTATTATAAATAAATTATAAAGTTTTATATTAAGCATATATTATAATCTTCTTAATTTTTATGAAAATGAATTTTAAACAATTTTTATTAATCAAACAACAAATTATTTAAATAAGTAAAAATACAAATAATATTCATTCTCGTGATTAGTTATCATATAATGCCCATAATTTTTCTTTTGAATAATTATTATCTATAAAATCTTTATTTGTAATTTCTATATTTTTTATTTTATTGTTTCCTAAAGGATAGTATTTTTTTAGAGGGATTAATTCCCTATTTACTATTTCTTTAGAATTATCTTTATAATAAAACTTTACATGTATAAATTTTTTGTTCTTTAGTGAATTTACAATTCTAGAAGCATGTTTTATTGTTACTTTTAATAATTTAGACAAAAATTCATTAGTGAAATAACACTTTTGATTATGCGACGATAAAAAAAGTATAAGTGAATATGTTATTATTTCTGATCTATTTAATTTTTCATCTAACATTAGTTCTAAAGGAATCCATAATCCTCTTACATTTACCATATGTATCACTCTCCTATTATTTTATTTATATATTTTTATATTCTTTTATTTACTCCGCATTTATGTGGAGGGGTACTATCAATATTGATGGTATTAGTATCCCACATTTGATAGATACCTCTCCACATAATGATGGATACATATGGAAATGATATTATTTTTCTAAAACATTAATATATTTTATTAATAAATCATCTAATGAGCCTTGATAATTTCCTTGTTCTATTAATGAGTTTCTTAATTCATTTATTGCCCTAATTACTATTCTTATTTCTACTATATCTAATTTAATCTTATATTTTTTATCAAACATTTTTGTTCTCCTACATTATAATAATTTTAGATTTGAAAATTCTTCAAATTTATTTGCAGTTTCTCGTTCCATTTTGTCTGTTACTCTAACATATATCTCATAAGTTGTTCTAATATTACTATGTCCAAGTCTTTTTGCAACAGCTTTAACATCTACACCATTTTCTATTAATCTTGTAGCATGAGTGTCTCTAAAATCATGAAATCTACATGGAATACCTAGTTCAAAGTGTATAACTTTAAATGGATATTTCATTGAATCTGTTCCTTCAAATACTCCATTATTCTTAACAAAAACAAAATCTATTTCTTCTAAACCTACATTTATTTCATTTACTGCATTTATAATTTTTATCTCTGTTTTATTATTAAATTGATTAATAACACTTTTTTTATAATGTTTCATATATGAATCACCATAATTTTTTTGATGTTCTAATTGTTCTTTTTTGAATTGTTTAAAAGCATTTAATAATGTATCTCCTATTGGTATTGTTCTATAACTACTTTGTGTTTTACAAGTTCCAATATACCAAACGGTTGTGGAATTTCCACTTAAATGTCTTTGTTTTGTACCACCATTTTGATTTTTCTTTAAAACATTTTTATTAACACTAATTGTCCTATTCTCAAAATCTATATCATCCCATGTTAAAGCAAATACTTCTGCTATTCTTAGACCAGTATAATATGCTGTAAGCATAGCATAATAAACACAATGATTATTCTTAAATCTATTAAGTATAAGCTGTATTTCTTCTTCAGTAAAAATATGTGCTGGATCATCTGGCGGAACATCATATTTAGGAAGTTTTAATCCAATAGAAGGATTAATCTTTATATAATCATTTTCATATGCATATGTAAAAGAACTTTTTAATACTTTCTTTATATTGTTTAGAAAATGTTTGCTAAATGATTTATTAACATATATGTTATTTATAAAATCTTGCAAGATATGTCTATTTATTTGAGATACTTTGTAATAACCTAAATTTGGTTTTATATGTTTTCTAACAATACTGCTATAGCCTTCAATTGTATGATATTTCAAATTTACATAGCAATGATTATTCATCCAAGAATCTAATAAATCAGAATAGCTAATATTTGTTTCCTTAAAAGTTTGTCCTGTACTAATATAATTGTTAAATGCAATTATTCCTTCTCTTTCTGCCTCAGCTTTTGTTTTAAAACCTGATTTGTTCATAAATTTTCTTTTACCATTAACTTTTGCTATTTCAAATTTATATTGATAGCAATCTCCTCTTTTTTGAACTGTTACATTTGACATTTTTCCTCCTTCTTATCAAATGTAAACAAAAAGAGCACTAACACGATTGTTAATACTCTTTGTTTTAATTATTATTTTGTTTGCATTAGGTAAATAAGTAATAAGAATTGTTTTTGAATAACTTGCAAACATTTTGCAAACAAATTGCAAACATTTGCCATGTTTTCATGTTTATGTAAACAATTCCGAAACTTGCAAACCCTTAATTTTACTGATTTTTACCACAACAATTTTTGTACTTTTTACCACTTCCACATGGACATGGATCATTTCTTCCTATTTTTGGTTTGTCATTTACAAATGGCTTTGGTTTTTCTGAAACATTTTTATTAGGAACTTGATTTCCTGAATAATCATGATTTGCAGCATTTGCAATTGCATTATCAAATCCTTCGTTTGTAATTCTAACATCATTTTTCATTTCAGATGTATCTCTTACTTTAACTAAGTGGCTCATAAGTTTAGTAACTTCAAGTTTGATATTAGCAATCATCTCGTCAAACATTGCTCCACCTTCCATTCTGTATTGAACAACAGGATCTTTTTGAGCTAATGCTCTTGACCAGATACCATTCTTTAAAGCATCCATTTCATCAATATGATTCATCCATTTAGAATCAACTGTCTTAAGTAAAACAACACGTTCTACTTGTTTTAGTTCATCACCGATTTCTTCATGTTTCTTTTCAAAAGCTGAAATAGCTTTATCTTTTAATTCTTGGATTAATTTGTTTTCGTTTATTTTATCTTTCTTAAGTTCTTCAACATCTGTAATATTTAATCCATTTCTAATTTCGTTTGCTAGAACTTGTCTATCTAAAGTACCTTCTGAAATCTCTTGTGAATATGTTTCAACTATCATCTCGCATGAATCTTCAATCATGTTTTTGATGTTTTCTGTAACATCTTCACCAAATAAAACAGATCTCCTTTGAGAATAGATGATATCTCTTTGTACGTTCATAACATCGTCAAAACTTAATACGTTCTTTCTAGAACTAAAGTTTCTACCCTCTACTCTACTTTGAGCACTTTCGATAGTTTTGCTTAATATCTTAGATGTAATTGGCATATCATCTGGCAAATTACCTCTTTCTAATAGAGAAGTAATCATGTCGCCACCAAATATTTTTAGTAAATCATCATCTAGGCCTAAGTAAAATCTTGTTGTACCAGGATCTCCTTGACGACCAGAACGACCTCTTAACTGATTATCAATTCTTCTTGAATCATGTCTTTCAGTACCGATAATCTTAAGACCACCTGCAGCAATTACTCTTTCTTTTTCTTCTTTAATTTCGTCATTATATTTTTGAACTAATTCTTTATATTTTTTTCTAGCTTCTAAGATTTGTTCATCTTGAGTTTCATTATAAGCATTAGCTTCTTCAATTAGCCATTCTTCGTAGCCTTCTTTTCTAAGTTCTTGTTTAGCTAAGAATTCACTATTACCACCAAGCATAATGTCGGTACCACGTCCTGCCATGTTAGTAGCAATTGTTACAGCACCATATTTACCAGCTTGAGCTATAATTAAAGCTTCTCTTTCATTATTCTTAGCATTTAATACTTCGTGTTTAATGCCTTCTCTACTTAATAACTCACTTAATCTTTCTGATTTATCAATTGAAACAGTACCAACTAGAACTGGTTGACCTTTTTCATGGGATGCTTTAATATCTTCAATAACTGCTTTAAATTTAACATTTTCGTTTTTATAAATAACATCATCTAAGTCAGTTCTAATTACTGGTTTGTTTGTAGGAATTGCTATAACATCTAAGTTATAAATCTCTTTAAACTCATCTTCTTCTGTCATAGCAGTACCAGTCATACCTGATAATTTATTATACATTCTAAAGTAGTTTTGGAATGTAATTGTAGCTAAAGTCATTGATTCATCAGCAACTTTAACATTTTCTTTTGCTTCAATTGCTTGGTGAAGACCATCATTATATCTTCTTCCATGCATGATACGACCTGTGAACTCATCTACGATTAATACTTGGCCATCTTTTACGATATAGTCAATATCTCTTTTCATAACACCATTAGCTTTTAAAGCTTGGTTAATGTTATGAACTAAATCAGAGTTTTCTAAATCATTTAAGTTTTCTACTCCAAAGAATTCTTCTGCTTTCTTTGTACCTTTTTGAGTTAAAGTAGCTGTTTTAGATTTTAAGTCTACTATGTAGTCATAATTTTCATTATCTTCTTGTTGAGCTTTATCTTTAACATCTTCTTCGATATTTATTTTTGCTTGTAATCTTTTTACAAAAGTATCTGCCTTTTTATAGTTATCAGATGATTTTGGACCTCTACCAGAAATAATAAGTGGTGTACGAGCCTCATCAATTAAGATAGAGTCAATCTCGTCGACAATACAGAAGTTTAATTCTCTTTGAACTAAGTCTTCTTTTCTAATTACCATGTTATCTCTTAAATAATCAAATCCAAATTCATTATTAGTACCGTAAGTAATGTCAGCTTGATAAGCTTTTTGCTTTTCATCATGATCCATACCATTATAGATAAGACCTACAGATAAACCTAAGAACTTATATAGTTTTCCCATCCACTCACTATCTCTTTTTGCTAGGTATTCGTTGACTGTGATAACATGAACACCACGACCAGTAAGAGCATTTAAGTATACTGGTAGAGTCGCAACTAATGTTTTACCTTCACCAGTTTTCATTTCTGCAATTCTACCTTGATGTAATACTATACCACCAATTAATTGCACATCAAAATGTCTCATACCTAAAACTCTTTTAGATGCTTCTCTAACTACTGCAAAAGCTTCTGGTAAAATATCATCAAGTGTCTTACCATTTTTTAATTCTTTTTTAAAATAGTCAGTTTTAGCAACTAATTCTTGATCAGATAATTTTGAAATATCTTCTTCAAGATTATTTATTTTAGCAATTATAGGCATAATCCTTTTTACTTCTTTTTCGCTATAGCTTTTAAATAAACCCATTTATGATCATTCCCTTCATTGTTATATTCTTTTTTAAAAATGTTTGTTTTATAAAAATCTTTATAATAAACCTTTTCTATTATATCATGAATCGAGCCATTTTCAAAACTTTTTTTGAATTTTTCACACAAAAAACAAAAAAGCTTAGGATTTTCCTAAGCTTATAAAAGCAAATTTCTATCTTGCTTCATCTTCATTTGATTTTTTTCTATTTCTACTCTCTATTTCATAATCAGTAGAAATTGGTCTTTTTCCTTTATTATGATTATCATATTCTCTAATAGTATCAATCTTATTTCCTAAGAATGTATAGAAATCATAACCTGAACTAGTTCTATCAGGATTATATATTTCAGGGTCTATATCTACACCTTTTTCATCACAAATAGCTGCATAATTAATAATTTCAGATCTTATAAACTCATACTCAAATACACAAGCATCATTAAATGATTTAGAATCTATTACTAAACCTATCTTATCTTCCATATCACCTAATTTTTTAACTTTATCATCTTTAGGTATTTTAGATGCTGCTAAATCATATGATTTAATAACTTCACCTCTTGAGTTATAAATAGGTTCATCATACAAAACTGTATCTCTATCAGGTGAAACAGTTCTAACGCATAATAAATTCATCAAGTTTTCTATTTTAGATCTAGGAGTTAAGTATCTATCTGCAAATGCTCTTTGTTTTTCATATTCATTTCTATTATCTCCAAATGGATTAGAAGCAAAATCCGGATAAACAGACTTTACTTTATCTATTAATTCTTGAATACCTTGATATCTTTCTTCAAGCTTATGAAGTAAAGCTTCTCTTTTCTTATATCCTTCTTCTAATAATTCTTGATCATCTGTATCTTCAACTCTTATACAATCTTCTAAAGATTCACCTACAATAGATAAACCCATATTAGTATTTAATAATTTTTGTTGAAGAAGTAAAATGTCTTGAGATAAACTATCAAATTTAACTACTTGTTTTAAATCTTTCATTTGTTCCCTTTTTTCTTATAAATTAATATATTAATTTCAATTAAAATTATAACAAATCCAAATTTTTATGTCAATTTATAGATTTATTTTATATACTTTCTTACTAGTTCTTTAAATTTCATACCACGTTCAGCAAAATTTTTGAACATATCAAAACTTGCAGAAGCTGGTGAAAATAGAACTATATCATCTTTTGCAGCTATTTCATTAGCCTTTAATACTGTTTCTTCTAAAGAGCTACATTTATAAATTTCTAGTTTTCTAGAGCTTTTTAAGTTATCGTTAATTGCTTTTTCTATTTTATCCGATGTTTGGCCAAGTAAAATAACAGCTTTACAATTATCTACTATTGGTTTTCCAATTGGAGAATAATCTAAGTTTTTATCATATCCTCCTGCAATTAGAATTATATTTCTTCTTGTAAAAGCATTTAGTCCTGCAATTGTTCTTGTAGGTGAAGAAGATACTGAATCGTTATACCATTTAACATTATTCTTGCTTACCTTAACAAATTCAATTCTATGTTCTACTCCTCTAAATGTTTTTAAAACTTTATCAATTGATTCTTTTTTTACTAAATCACGAGTTGCTAAAATTGCAGCACATGCATCTTCATAGTTGTGGTTTCCTTTTATAATCATATCTTCAGTATCGAATAAATGATATCTTAAACCACTTTTACATTCTTTAATTTTACCATTATCTACTAATAGACCATTTTTAATTTTAGTTTTAGATGCAAAGAATTCTACTTTTCCTTTAGCTTCTTTAGCAAAAGATCTTGTTATATCATTATCATAGTTTAGAATTAATTTATCTTTTTCAGTTTGATATTTAAAGATAGTTTTTTTAGCATCAATATATTCTTCAAAGTCTTTATGAATATCCAAATGATTTGGAGTAATATTTGTTATTACTGAAATATTTGGACTTATTTTCATATTCATAAGTTGGAATGATGAAAGCTCTAAAACTACTACATCGTCCCTCTTCATCTCAGCAATTCTAGTAAATAAAGGTATACCAATATTTCCTCCTAAAAATACATTATATCCCTCTTCTTTAAGTATTTCAGAAATAAGTGTTGTTGTAGTTGTTTTTCCATCTGAACCTGTAACACCAATTACCATACATGGAGCAAGCTCAATTACCATTTCTATTTCAGTAGTAATTATAGCACCACGTTTAGCTTCATCTACTAGTTCTTTACGAGTTGGAAGACAGCTTGGGCTTCTAAATATAATGTCAAATCCTTTAAGTCTATCTAATGAATTTACTCCAAATGAGAATTCGAAATTATGTTCTAATACTTTTTCTCTAACTTCAGGACTTAAGTCCTTTAATTCTTTATTATCAAATAAAGTAATTTCACATCTTAAATTATATAGATAGTCTATAAGAGGAAGATTACTTACTCCAAGTCCAATTATTGCTACTTTCTTTCCTATTAAATATCTATTAAATTCATCTAATTTTCTATTAATATCTTTTTGTTCCATTTATTTGCCTCTATAATTTAATTTTTTCTAGTACTTTTTCTGTAGATTCTTTAACCGACTTACAATCAGTAACATCTATTACAATTGATTTTGGATCTAGGTCGTAAAATCCTGCTTTTTCTTGAAGAGCATCTCTTTCTATTATATTTTCTTTAACAGCTTCATACTCTTCTTTATTTTCGTATTGAGTGCATTTTCTTTTAACTCTTTCTTCTAGATCAGCTGTAATAAAGAAATGATAATCTGTATCAGGATAAATCTTCATAATGCTTCTACCTGCAATTATAACATTACTATCCTTTTTTAAATTATCTATTAGGCCTCTAGCAAACTTAAATAAAGATTCATTGTTTGCAGAACCACCTACTTTAGAAACTGCGAGTGAAGATTCTTTAGATTGAAGTGCTTCTTCAGAAAGTTTTTCACCATCTACATAAAAGAAGCTTTCTTTATTTTCAAATTTAATTTCAATACCAAGAGCATTCATAAGTTCATAAATATCTAAACTTTTGCCTTTAGCTTCTAAATCTTTAATTTTATCTCCTTTTTTCATATATGTGTAAACTATAGATCTATATAAATTACCACCATTTAGAAGTTTAGTATTAGGAATTATATCTAAAAGTTCTCTACAAATAGAAGTCTTCCCTGCTCCTACTAAACCTTCAATTCCAATTACAATATGTTTTTCCATAAAATACCTCTTAAATTTTTTTTTAGATTATATCATACCTTTAAAAAATAAAAAAGAGCAGTAAGCCTGCCCCTTTAAACAACTGCATTTGGATCACCAAATATTATTTTCACTAGTACATCATGTCCAGAAGATTTTGGTGAGTAAGGCTCCTTTTTATAAGTAAGCTCATAATACACAGCAAACTTTATTAAAAGTGCCTCATAGCTTTCAACTGACATCGTCTGTTTGAAAGATTTTACCTGAACTGAGGATGAAAACTTATGAGCGTTAACTACAAGCTTTGCCCCGGGAATTTGAATCATCTTATGTCCTGGCAAAAATGAACTCATCTCAAATTCAAATAAAACTCTCGAGTGTAGTTTCCGAGGTGGATTCTTTATAAACTCTAAGATATGTACATGTAAAAATTCAAAGAGTTCTTTTACGTCACCATCAAGGTTATACACTTCGTAGAATGGTTCTTTTTCATGAATTAAATTTATTAGCCTTTCATACCGCCTTTCAATCATCGTGTCTTGCATATCAAATGCCTCCTATAGGTTAATAATCAGTATTATAGCACTTTTTATTAAAAAGAAAAGTAGTTTTTAAAAAATTTTATGTAAAACTTTTCTATATATTTCTTTTGTTATATTAAAGCCATTAGGAACAATACAGCTAAACTTTGTCATACATACTGAACCATTAATTTCCATGATTGATAGATTGCCATTTTTCTCTTCTGCAACATCAACTGAAGCAAAATTAATTCCAATTGCTTTAGCTGCTTTAATTGCTAAATTTACTATTTCTTTATTTTCATCAATATTTAATATTCTAGGAGTTCCACCTTGTTCTAGATTAAATTTCCAACCGATATTTATTTCTTCTCCATCTTTTGGAATGTATTCTAAAGGAACTTCTACATATATATCATCTACAGATTCATCATATTCTTCTTCATGTTCTTCTATATAAAAGTCCATTAATTCTTTTAGAGTGTTTTTACCATTACCTAAAATTACTGGCTTACTTTTTTCGTATAAAAGAAGAACTTCACCATCTAAGTAAATACATCTATATTCTTTATTTAAATCCATATAAGGACATACTGAAACTGAAGATACATTATACTCGTTAAATAGTTTTGAAATTATATCTATTGCTCCATCTAAAGAAGTTTCTTTAAATACTTCTCTTCCTCCATATGAGTTATTTCCTTTAATTACAATTGCACCATGCTCAGAAAGTAGCATCTTAATTCCAATTATAAAGTTTTCATCATAGTAATCTTCTCTTAATTTTGGATTAAATACTATTTGATGTTCACAAATTGGAATCTCATGGTTTCTTAAGACTGAGTATGTTGCATATTTATCACCTGCAATTAGAGTAGATGTAGAAGAGTTTATATCAAATTGGTTTCTAACTGCGAAGTGTACTTTGTCACCTTTAGTTAATTTTGTTATCCAATCAAATGATAGTTTTTCTTCCTTTATTCCCTCTTCTTTGCATACTTCAGATAGAATATTATAAAAATGATTAACGTGTTCCATTAAATTATCTCCTTAAATAATGTAGCTTCTTTCTTCTTAAGTATTGTAGAAATAATTATTAATTCTAAAATTTCAACTGCTAAAACATATACAGCAGCCATTATAAATGTTTTTGCCCAAATTGATACTATTATAGTTAAAACAACATCAGCTAAACATAGTCCAATATACATAAGTAAATTCACATTTTGTTTTACAGCTTGCATTTCTGTATCCCAATCAAGTTTTGGATTCTTTAAATCTAGCATAACACCCATAATTCCATCTTTTAAGGCAATTATCACAAATATTACTAATAGTAGTAAGTATACCCAGATTGGATAGTTAAATAAGAACCACGCTAAAAGTAATACATATATCATAGAAATTATTGAAAGCATGAAGTGTGTATTATTCATAAGTAGTGCCAACTTTATATTACTTATTGGTAATGTTTTAAATACAACTGCATCTTTACCATATTTAGTAAACGCTACTGCGCTGGATACATTAAACATCATAAATGATCCAAACATTGCAACTAAAACTGTAAGTGTAATATGATTAAATCCAAATGTTTTAATTACCTCAAGTGATGGTAAGTCAATTTCTTCAAGTGCATTCGCTCTAATTGCAAATGGACTAAAGAAAAGTACTGGAAGCAAAACTGCAGGTATTAATATCTGCATTAAGTATATTGGCACCTTAATTATTGTCTTAAAATCATTTGATAGTATTGCATGAGCAATTCCTTTTGGTTTAAAGTCTTTATTTTGAAAATTTTTTTGCTTTCCTTTAGATCCCATATACTTAATACCCAAGGTTTTAATATATGGTCTGTCACATACATAAGTACATATAACTCCAGTTAAAACTGAAAGTCCTAAAAGGATAACTATATTTCTAACAGAATTAGTTCCTGTTAATATATCAGATATTGGGTTAAATATTTCTAAATATTTTTGACTTAAAGTTGAATCTGCAGCTTCTGCCATAGCAATAATTTCTTGCTCTGTTAATTCTTCATTACTTGTCATACTTGTTATACCAAATACTCCAACTAAGACTATAACAGATACAACTGTACCAACATATTGGATAAATGTTTTATTCTTTAAGAATCTTAAATGTAATACTAAAAATGTCATTAAAGATGTTACTATATATGTTGGTATTATTGGAAATATTATTCCTACTATTAAAGCATATACAATCAATATCCAATTATTTGTAAGATATGCTAAATACCCAATTGTAGGTAATATAAATAGTAGTGAAGATAAACTTGAATATGATGCAAGAAGTATATTCTTACATGCAAATATGTTCCTAGTTTTAATTGGGTAAGTTAAAAGCACTTCATTATCTTTAGATAAGAAAAGTACGTCAATTGATGAAAATATTATTCTTATCATTAATAGCACAAAACATGTTGTTAATATTCCTTTTACAACTATTCCTTCCATGTGAAGAGGGACAAGTACTGATAAAGATTCTTTTGCTGCAGCAATAAGCAATGCTCCAAAGTATACTATTATAAATAGATAAAGCATTATTGTTTTCTTTAGCTTTCCCTCTTTTGGAGTATATGCATTTTTAAATAATAATTTATTAATAATTAAAAAATCTCTCATTACTCTTCTTCCTTTTTCTCTGTTAATTCTAAGAATAAATCTTCTAGAGATTCATTTTTTGCTACTTCTTCATAAGAACCAACAAATATTAATTTTCCATTATTTATAATTCCTACTCTATCACAAAGTTTTTCTGCAACTTCTAAAACGTGAGTTGAGAAAAATACTGTATTTCCTTTTTTAGCATGCTCAATCATTAATTCTTTTAGTTCATGAGCTGCTTTTGGATCTAAACCTGTCATCGGTTCATCTAAGATCCAGTTTTTAGGGTCATGAAGAAGTGCTCCAACTAAGATTATTTTTTGTTTAGTACCATGAGAGTATGTATCCATTTGAGAATTTAAATATTCACTTAAGCCAAATCTTTTAACTAGGTTCATTATTTTCTCTTCTCTATTCTCAACTTTATAAATATCAGCTAAGAAGTTTAAATATTCAATTCCTTTTAGTTTTGGAAAGATTTCAGGGTTATCTGGTACATAGCCATATTCTTGTTTTGCAAGTTCAGGATCTTTTTTAATATCATAGTCATCTATTTTAATTTCACCTTCAGTTGGCTCTAAGATTCCTGTAATCATCTTAATAGTTGTTGATTTACCAGCACCATTTGGTCCTAAAAAGCCAAATATTTCGCCATTTTTAATTTCTAAATCAAGACCATCTACAGCTTTCTTTCCTTTAACGTATGATTTTGATACATTTTTAATACTAATCATATTTTTCTCCTTTAAAAAATGCCTGGGACTTAGCCCAAGCATTTCATTTATATTTTAAGTTTAGTAATTATCTTTATTACTTCAGATACGCTCCATGCTTGAGAGAATGTTCCACCTGATTCATAAGGTGGTTCAGCATTATATAATTCTGAAATAGTAGCTACACCTTCTGGATTATATAATTCCTTTTTAAATACTTTATATTCATCTTTAATAAATTTTTCATGAGAGATTATCTCTTTTTCTTTTTCTAGTCTATCTTTATCTTCATTTATTATATTAGAATAAGCATCTTCATATAATCCAAGTAGCCATGTCCAAGCTGGACCTTGATGATATGATGAATCTCTTTGAAGAGGTCCTCCTTCGTAATTTGGTATATAATTATCATCATCTGGTGATAATGTTCTTAATCCATATTTTGTAAGAAGTTTCTTAGTGCAAGTACTGAAAATCTCTTTACCTACTTTACTTGATGGACTAATTACTGGATATGTTAAGCTAATTGCAAATAATTGGTTAGGTCTTACTTTCTCATCGCCAATTACATCATATAAGCATTTCCTTTTAGCATTATAGAAAGCTTTTGTAAATGATCTTTTATGTGCGTTTGCTTCTTTTTTATACATATCTTGTATATCTTTATTATCAAACTTTTTAGCTAAGTATTCTAAAGTCTTTAATGCGTTATACCAAAGAGCATTAAGTTCAACTACTTTACCATTTCTAGGTGTTATTGCAGTATCACCAATCTTAGCATCCATCCAAGTATTTTGAGTATTAGGTGTACCTGATACTAATAAATTATCATTTTTATCTATATAGATATTATTATCATCTAAATCAATTCCACGTTTATAATTATCAACTATATTTCTTAGTTTTAAATAGAAATATTTTCCAATAAAATCAAAGTCTTTAGTATATTTTAAGTATTTGTTAATAGCTTCAAATAATAGTAGTGATGAATCAGCACTATTATAAAGTGGTCTATTATCAAATCCTGAATATCCATTTGGAACTAATCCTTGTTTTATATCACGAGAAAATGTAAGTAAAATTTCTTTAGCTAGTTCGAATCTTTTTGTTATTAAGAATAATCCTTCAAATGCAATTAAAGTATCTCTTCCCCAGTCCAAAAACCATGGGTAACCTGCTAAGCATGAATGAAGTCCAAATATTGGTCTATCGATTACAAAGCTATCAGCAGCTATTACTAAGTCTTTAATTACTTCATTATATTCTTTTTCTTCAGCTTTAATTCTTACTTTATTAATTTGAAGTTCAGAATCAGCAACTACTTTTTTAAGTCTTTCTTCTTCATCAGAAATTACTTTATTTACATCTGTGATTTCAGTATTATCTTCTAAAGAACATACAAATGATATTTCTTTTGTCTCTTTAGGTTTAATATCTACTTCATATACTAGAGGAACTACTAAATCTTCTTTATTATCAAATCCTCTTTCTTCTTCTTTAATGAAGTACATATTCTTAAATATGTCATTATCATGAGCTATTACTCTTGAATCTGAGCAATACATATAAATTGGTATGTCTCTTACTTTATCTATATAGATTTTTGCTTTAGATCCATCTAAACTTAAATCTAAATCATAATAATGTTCACCATTTAGCTTATGAAAATCTCTGAAATTTAGAAGAGGAGCTAAAGTCATCTTAGCTTTTTTATTACTATTTTTAATTACATACTTAATTACTACTGTGTTTCTTCCATATTCCATTGCTATTTTTTTAGTAATCTTTACAGTTCCACATTTAAATGTATATTCTGGAAGATAATCTTTTTCAAATGATTCTAATGATTTATAACCATCTGAAATATAATTTTCACAAACATTAGTATATAAGTTATAACTTTCTCCTGTTTCAAAAGAAATATTTTCATCAAGTTTAGAAAGTACTACATATCTTTTAGCCGGTGGATTAAGTGCTGCAACTAATAGACCATGATAACGTCTAGTATTTGCACCAATAACAGTTGTAGAAGCATATCCTCCTATACCATTAGATACTACCCATTCATTTTGTAGCCCATCCTCTAAGCTCAATTGTTTCTTTGTAATTTTCATAAGTATTCACCTCATTAAAAATTTTTTCTTAAGTTATTTTTTTCTCTTTTTGTCCTTTGAATCTAACGCATTTTGCATTTCCATACGTCTTCTATTTAAGATATTAATTTGATTTATTAAGTCCTCATTAATTCTCTTTTGCTCATGTTTGCCAACTTTTTTACCATTAACATTTTGATTGTTTTGTTGGTCAAATTGTTGACTTGATACTTGTTGACTTTGATGTTGTTCATAATTTTGTCTAATATCTTTTTTATCCATAGAATGTTTGCTAGGTTGTTTTTGCTTTTTCTCATTGTAATTCATCTTAGCAATTCTTTCAGCTCTAGAGATTAAGTTTTCTTTCTTATCTCTAGCTATATTTCTATTTTTCTTATCAGCTTTTCTAACTGATTCAATTCTCTCGTTGTATTTTTCTCTATATTTACTAGTCTTCTTAATATGTGTTTCTTCTTTAGGAAGTTTTCCTTTAGCTAGTAATTTTTCTTTTTTAGCTTGTTTCTTTTTTTGCTCTTTTAATACTGATTGAAGTAATAAATACTCTGTAGATTGATGTTGATCATGATATTTAAGCTCATTACAGATAAAATCTACAATTAATTGTGCAACTACATCTGGATCATGTCTTATATGACCATCAATAATCTTAGACATATTTCTTTCAATTACTTTAACACCTTCAATATTATTAACGTCAGCTTCAACTATTTCTCTACCTTCGTTATTATATTTTCTAATGTATTCAGGAACTATTTCACCAGTATCTACTAAACAGTAATCAAATAAATTCATACCAACATGTTCTTTAATTACCTTCAAGTGTTTTGAAAGTGTGAATGCATCAGTTTGACCACGTTCAGTCATAATATTTGATAGATAGAATTTTAAACCTTTACTTTCATATATTGTTTTAGCAATATTTTTAACAAGTAAATTTGGAAGTACATTAGTATAAAGTGAACCTGGAGCAACAATAATTGCTTCAGCTTCTTCTAATGCTTCTATAACACCAGGAGCTGCTTTACAGTTTGTAGGTGTTATAAATATTCTATTTATTGTTTCTGCTCTTGAATGAACTATTTGAGGAATTCTATCTTTTTCTTTAATAATAGTTCCATCATTTAATTCAGCGTTAATTTCAATTTCATCTAATGTAACTGGAATTACTTTACCAGTTATATTTAAAA
Organism: Clostridia bacterium; assembly: GCA_017528085.1. GTDB lineage: Bacteria > Bacillota > Clostridia > TANB77 > CAG-508 > Scatovivens. The sequence goes on from JAFXPH010000002.1 coordinate 21,524, forward strand.
CCTCTGTGGATTTTCTAATTGACTCTGAGATATTTCCGTATAGTTCGTCCATAGCATAAAGATAAATATCACCAAAATTTAATCCATGTAAAGTTTCTGTATTTGAGAAGTTTAATTTCATTAAATCACTCATTAAATCTTCTCTATCAGACATAGCAACAATACAATCTTTAATATCTTCTGTTGGTAAGAAATCAAGCATCTCTCTTGAAATTGTTGGTCTTTTACCATATGAAGAAACTGTAACTATTGCAGTTAAGTTATTTGTATATTTCTTTAAACCTCTTAAAATTGTATTTAAACCAGGTCCTCCACCTAAAACAACAATTTTAGGTCCATTTTCATATACTTTTTTATTAAATATTAATGATTTGATATTAACTCTTGCATCTTGTTTTGTTATTTCGTTAGTATCATTAGCTTCAATTATAAGTTCTAGATTTCTCTTTTGAATAAATACAATTGAAATACTTATAAGCAAAACACCAAATACAAATAATGCCGCTATTCTTCCAAGCATGTTGAAATTCATTTCTGTGGTAACTAGTATCTCAGAAATAGAATAGCAAACGCAAATCATACCAATTAATATAAGAAATATCCATCTTTTAACTTTTGTACTTGCCTTAAACCATTCAAAAAAAGATTTCATTATATACCTCTCTTAATCTTCACCTAAAACGATCATTTCTAGATCGATATCTATGTCACATTTTTCTTTAACTACCTCTTTTGTATGTTCTACTACAGCTAATATATCACTTGCAGTAGCACCTCCAACATTAATTATGAATCCAGCATGTTTTGTAGAAATTGCTGCACCACCAACCCTAAATCCTTTAAGTCCACATTCATCAATTACTTTTGAAACAATAATGTTTTCTTTTCTTTTAAATGTGCTTCCTGCACTAGGGTATTCTAGGGGTTGTTTCTCAACTCTTTTATCTAGATTTTCTTTCATCTTAAGCTTAATATCATCTTGATTTCCAGGTTGAAGCTTAATTGTAGTTTCTAGAATGATATTATCAGTACCTGAAAATACACTTTTTCTATATTCGAATTTATGATCTTCAAGTCCTATTTCATAAATGTTGCCGTTTCTATCCATATACTTACTACTTACTACAACATCTTTCATTTCATTTCCAAATGCTCCAGCGTTCATATATACGGCTCCGCCTACAGTTCCCGGAATGCCTGATAAGTATTCAAGTCCTGTTAAAGATTCATTTAATGCAATATTTGCAAGTCTTGGTAGAGCAACTCCACTCTCTACTGTGATATATACACCATCTTCTTTTCTATCAATACTATAATTACTTAGTTCTATGTTACAAACGATACCTCTTATACCGCCATCTTTAACTAAAACATTAGTACCATTTCCAAGAATTGTAAGTGGAACATTATTTTCTTTAGCATATTCAAGTAGATTTTTAAGTTCTTCCACTTTTTCTACTTTTACAAAGTAATCTGCGTTTCCACCAACTTTAAATGATGTATGTTTACTCATACTTTCATTTTTGAATATATTATTTTTATTAATTATTTTTATTAAATCGGTCTCTATATCTGTCATTTATGTATCACCTTAAATTTTATAAATTGTCATCGAAATTGTAAGTTTTATCTTCTAATACATGTGATGTTTCACTATTAGTTCCAATATTACCTTTTATATAAAGCAATTTTCCTGTAGAATCTTTCTTATCAGTCAAATCATACACTTCTCCAGTACTATAATTTACAATATAGTTATGTAAGTTTCTGTATTGAATTGATTTATCTTGACTTGTTTGACCTTGTACTTCAATTACAACATCTGTTATTCCAAGCATACTTAATTCTTCAGGTCTTAGTTTATAATACAAATCATCATAAGTTAAACTTGAATCTGATAGACTAAGATAATCATTCTCAAATACATCAGTTGCATCTCTTTCATCATCATCTGGCAACTCTATATTTCTTACATTGGTAACTATTTCACCAAAATATGCTGCAGGTCTATTTTCTGGATGACTAGTATCAACTTTAATACCTGTTTGACCAGTTACTTTAGCTTTACTATATTGGCCCATAACTACTTCTTGAACCATATATAAAGTAGCTGTTTGATTTTTATCATCAACTTTTGAAATTGAATTTAATCCAATAAAAAGTGATGAACCTGCTAATATTAAAAGTACTAAAATTGTGATGGCTAACATTATTAATGTAACACCAGATTCATCATTGATTTTACTTACTATTTTTTTCATTTGCACACATTCTCCCTTTATTATAAAAAATGCAAGTTTAATATATCATTAATTAAGGTTTTTTACAAGTAAATTTGGTATATTTAGGGCAAAAAAATAGACACTTAAAAGTGCTTTTTAAGTGTCTTATTTTTACTATTAATAATTTGATATTGGATTGTCTTCATCCTCTTGATTTAAAGTATTTTTAACTCTTCTTGATACTGGTGTCATTTCTCTAATTGCAGAATCACCTTCAAACCATTCTGATAAATTCTTAATTGCATCCCCTGAATTAAAATCTGAATCATTAGATCTTGTGTTATATGGTGTAGAATACTTTCTCCTTGCTTGAGCAACTTTTTCAGGTGTATCATGAATACAATCAACTTTTCTTTTATCTGATACATAGTTACTATCTTCAATTACTTCATAATCAAATGAAATAATAACACCCTTATATGGTACTAAAGCTTCTTTTAATTTGTCTAATATAACAATTTCATTCTCATGTTGTTTTTTCTTAATTTCTTCAATAGATTGACTAGAAAAGACTTGGTTGATTGTTATTTCAATCATTCTATGAATAGCATTTGAGCTAGAATATTTAGATTGTTCAAATTTGATCTTTGATATTACTCTTACATCAATTTTCTTTCCTGTAGATGTAAATGTAGAAAGAATAACATCAATTGTTGAAACTGTTTCCTCGACTGCTTTAGTAACTTCCTTAGAAGCACTTTTAATTTCAGCTGTATTTCTATTGTGTGTGCTGTGAACATTGTAAGAATCAGTTCTATTATTTCTAATAGAACCATTTGAACCAGCATTATTATAAATACGAGTTAACTCTTCTGAATCTCCTACTTTTAATTTATAACTTTGACCTTCTTTATAATATTCCAATGTTCCATCAGCTCTTGTTACTTTAGCAGAATAGCCTTTTGGAACTGTTCTATTCATAGCTGCATAAAAAATATATATAAATATAATTACAAAGAAAATAAATCCGCCCATTTATATTATCCCCCTTTTAATACTCTTTTATTATATCAAACAAGTATTAGTTTTTAAATTACAATAGTATTAAATTTAAGCAACAAAAAAGGTACAAGTTTTCTTGTACCTTTAAATATTAAAATTAGTTTATTTTAACTTTTACTTCAGATATATCAACATCTCTTACGTGATTAATTTTCTCCCATTTTGTATCTGGTTTAATTAAGCATTTGATGTTAATTAATATCCATGAACCTAAGAATAATGGATAGCAAAGTAGTCCACCAATCATTGGTTTAATCTTTCTGCCATCAAGTTTCATGATTAGTATAGAAACTATAATTGGCATAATGAATGTTGCAATACCATATTTAGCAAATTGCCAAATTAGTTCAGCAAAAGTCATTTCTTCACCAAGATATAATAGTGTATTTACTACAAGTAAAGCTAAAGTAATAATCATCATAGGAATACCGAACATATATAGTAAACCATCAAAGTTCATTAAAGTTTTATTATCTTTAACACCTTTAGCTAAATCTTTAGTGTAGTGTTTCATACATTGTAAGTGTCCTACTGTCCATCTTGATCTTTGTGACCAACTTTGTGTAAATCCAACTGGTTGTTCATCATATACTATAGCATCTGTTGCCCAACCTAATTTTCTACCTTTAGCAATATTAATAAGTGAGAACTCAATATCTTCTGTAAGAGTTTGAGTATTCCATCCTGTAGGTTTAATAACATCAAATCTTACCATGAATCCAGTACCATTAATAAGTGGTGATAAACCTAAGTTATATCTTGCTAAATGATAAAATCTGTTCATCATCCAATAGAATATTGCATATCCTGAAGATACCCAAGAGTCTGTTGGATTTTTGATGTCTCTATATCCTTGAACTACATCTTCACCTTGACATAGTTTTTTATTCATATTCTTTAGGAAATTCTTATCTACTATGTTATCTGCATCAAATACACAAAAAGCATCATAATCTGCATTCTCTGATATTTTTTGTTGTAAGAACCAATTTAATGCATAACCTTTTGTCTTGTGTTCTTCATCGAATCTTTTATATACAATAGCTCCTGCTTCTTTTGCAATTCTAGCTGTATCATCTGTACAGTTATCAGCTATTACATATATATCATATAAATTTTTATCATAGTCTTGTGCTTGCAAGCTATCAACTAAATTTTTGATAACTACTTCCTCATTGTGTGCAGGAATAATAGCCATAAACTTATGATCTTTATTTATTAATAATTTCTTATCTTTTAACTTAATTAAAGAACAAAAACTTATTACAATTTGATATGCCCAATATATTGTTATAATCCAAATTATTGCTTGTTGTATTATATACAAATACTTCATTTAATATCTCCTTTTTACTTTTTATTCTATAAGCCCATAACAACTCTATTATAACATTTTTTAGTCTTAAAATCAAGTATTTTAAAGTATTTTACGAGTCCTTTTGAGCTTCCAACTTTTTTGTTCGTTCGATATATTTTAACCTATAAAAAAGTAAATGTCTAGTAGGCATAAAAAAATGAGATAAACATGTAATGTTTACCTCATTTATGTAACATTTATTACTCTTTATTTTCTTCTCCAGCATCTGTGTTTTCTGCTGACTCAGTAAATAAATCTTTTCTATTTAAATTTATTCTTCCTTGGTCATCAATTTCAGATACTTTAACAGTAACTTCATCACCAACTTTGAATACATCTTCTACTTTATTTACTCTTTCTTTAGAAATCTTAGAAATATGAAGTAACCCTTCTTTTCCACCACCTAAATCAATGAATGCACCGAATGTTGCTATTCTTGATACAGTACCTGTGTAGATTCCTCCAACTTCAATTTCTCTTGTAATTTCTTCAATTATTGCTTGAGCTTCTCTTACTTTTTCTAAGTCATCGCCATAGATAAATACAGATCCATCTTCTTCAATATCAATCTTAACACCAGTTTGTTCAATAATCTTATTGATTGTCTTTCCACCTGAACCAATAACATCTTTAATCTTCTCTGGATTAATTTTCATTATTGTAATCTTTGGAGCATATTTTGAAATCTCTGGTCTTGGTTCAGCTATAACTGGAGCCATGATATCATCTAAGATATGTAATCTTGCTTTATGTGTTCTTTCGAATGCTTCAGCAATTATTTCATATGATAAACCATCAACTTTAATATCAACTTGTATAGCTGTGATACCATCTCTAGTTCCACCAACTTTAAAGTCCATATCACCGAAGAAATCTTCGATACCTTGAATATCAGTTATAACAACATGTCTTGATGGATCATTTTCATCAGTAATTAAACCTGTTGAAATACCAGCTACTGGTTTCTTAATTGGAACACCAGCATCCATTAATGCAAGTGTTGAAGCACAAATACTTCCTTGAGATGTTGAACCATTAGAAGAAAGAATTTCTGATACAACTCTTATTGAGTATGGGAATTCTTCAACTGAAGGTAGAACTGGAACTAATGCTTTTTCAGCCAAAGCTCCATGGCCTATTTCTCTTCTTCCTGGTCCTCTTGATGCTTTTGCTTCACCTACAGAGTATCCTGGGAAGTTATATTGATGCATATATCTTTTTGCTTCTTCGTTATCTAAACCATCTAATAATTGTTCTTCACTCTTCATTCCAAGTGTAACAACACTAAGAACTTGAGTTCTACCTCTATTAAATAAAGCACTACCATGTACTCTTGGAATTAATCCTACTTCGCAAGAAAGTGGTCTAATGTCATAGATTCCTCTACCATCAACACGTTTTCCTTCTTCTAAGATTAATCTTCTAACTGTTTTCTTTTCTAATTTGTATAATGCTTCACCGATTGCTACTTTATCTTCTTCAGCTTTTTCTTCACCGAATTTTTCAGCATACCAAGCATTAACGTCTTCAGTTAATTTAGCTATTTTGTCATCTCTTTCGATTTTATCTGGAGTTTGTACATCAGTTTCCATTCTAGATGCAAATTCACCAGCTACTACATTATAGATTTCTTCGTCTACTGCAAATGATTTGTATTCAAATTTTGGCTTTCCAATTTCAGCTTTAATTGAATTTATAAATTCACATACTCTTTTAATTTCTGTATGAGCTGTTTTAATAGCTTCTAACATTGTATCATCTGGTATTTCATCAGCACCAGCTTCAATCATTGCTATTTTATCCATTGTACCAGCTACAGTTAAAACTAATCTTGAGTTTTCTCTTTGAGCTTCTGTTGGGTTTATGATAATTTGATTATCAACATATCCTACGGCAACAGCTGCTGTTGGTCCTCCGAATGGGATATCAGAAATTGATAGTGCAGCTGATGCACCAATCATAGCACATACTTCAGGTGAATTATCTTGTTCAACTGAAAGTACTAAGCAATCGATAACAACATCATTTCTAAAATCTTTTGGAAATAATGGTCTTAATGGTCTATCAATTGCTCTTGATGTTAAAATTGCTTTATCTGTTGGTTTACCTTCTCTTCTAGTAAATCCTCCAGGTATTTTTCCTACTGCATATAATCTTTCATTATATTCTACAGATAGTGGGAAGAAATCAACTCCTTCTTTTGGTTCTTTAGAAGCAGTTGCATTAACTAAAACTGAAGTATCACCATATTTAACTAAAACACTTCCATTAGTTAGTCCTGCCATCTTACCAGTTTCAATAGTAAGAGTTCTTCCTGCAAGTTCCATTGAATAAGTTTTAAACATATTCTATTCCTCCTTAAAAATTTAAATTTAAGAATTGTAAATAGAATGTAACCTCTAGAATATTCTAAAAGACTTAGAACATTGTACAAGCTACCCTCTATCTACATATTCTTGGGCTTATTTATTTTATAACTAAACTTATATTTAATCAAGTTTAGTAATATTAAAAACGTACTTTAAAAAAACTACAAAAAGACAGATACTTTAGATATCTGTCTTTATTTGTAACTATTTTCTAATTGATAATTTAGAACAAATTTCTCTATATCTATTAACATCTTTATTAGATAAGTAGTTTAATAAATTTCTTCTTTTACCAATCATCTTGATTAATCCTCTTCTTGAATGATTATCATTTGGATGAGCTTTTAAATGTTCTGTAAGTTCAGCTATTCTGTTTGTTAAAATAGCGATTTGAACTTCTGGAGAACCAGTATCATTATCAGCTAATTTGTATGAAGAAATTATTTCTTGTTTTCTTTCCTTTGTCATAATCATTTACCTCCTAATTAATATTTGCCATAAGCTGAACATAAGCAGGTTTTTCCTTAAGCTAAGCATATGGTAGGTACTAAATCTCTTTAATACTTGAAATATTTTACTATAAAACTCAAATAAAATCAAGTGTTTATTGAAAATTTGAAGAGTGCGTAGAAAACCACGCACTCTTTTTTACTTTCAAATCACCCGAACTGTCATAGTTCACTTTACAATCATTGGGTTCATCCTCTTATACATGCCGCTACGAAAGACGGTTTGTACTTCTTTCGGATGAAGCTCGCCACGACAGGATAGTTTTCTTTGGCTTTACTACCGAAGTAGCATCTCTTACGAAGCTTCTCACTTATATCAAGGTCAGTGTTATTTTCAAAGAACGTCATGTTCTTAACACTTTCCCAATCCATATCGTTAAAGAGCCTTGTATTAGAATAACCAAGCCTTGAAAAGAACTTTTCCATGTCTTTAGGATTTTCGCATTCGTTATACCTGTTAAGGAACTCCGAAATTGCGATTGGAGACAGGTGCCAGTTGAAAATGTCGTAATTGACAGTGCCCAAATCCGGGTAGATAATCCTATAGAACTTTGGAATTTTATCTCCAAATTCTTCAATGATTTCTGCCACAGCTCTTACATCTTCGAGTTTTTTGGAATAGAACTTATGGAAGTACACTGGCAGAAATTCTGCAAGTAATACTCTAAGCTCCACAATCACCTTGTAAGGCGATCCCTCGACTTTGACATCTGCATTCTTTATAGAGAACAAGTCCCTATATACGATTGAAACTCCAAATCTTCTTGAAAGTTCCTTCTCGATAAATGCAATTTTCTGCGCGTCGATGTTCCCAACCTCGTCAATGTTTGGATTCGGAATTCTCAAAGCATTGAAGTTCAGCATCTGATTTATCCTTAAGAATCCAAGCATTTGTCTTACTTCAGTAAAAGTTTCATTGGTGATTCCGTCTACGACTTCCGTGTAGGCACACTCCTGGCTGCAGCAAAACGAACAGATCTTTCCATCCATTCGAGATACTATTGCAGCATTAATGTCCTTTGAGCAAAGCGCGATTTTCTCGGTATATAATTTGCTCAAATTATTATACCGTTTTTCATTCCCTCCTATTGATAATCGCAAACTTTTGTCATAAATGGTCATACAACAATTCTTCATAATGTACCGCTCCCTTCATGACATTAGGTGATTATTAATTGTAAAGTATGCTTATTATAACACGGTTTAAGCCATAAGTAAATAAAAAAGGCCCTAAATGGGCCTTTGAAACTATATTATTTTAAAGTTGTTTGACTAATACGTCCTGACCTTAAATCTATGATTGTTTCAACATTAAATGGTAAATCTTTAGAATCTTCATTTACTTTTATTGCTTCATATTCAATAAGTAAATCACCTGAATTTAAAATTATATTATGAATTTTACCTATCTCATATGAATTATCTTTAAATAATTTTGTTGAGAAGCTTCTATTTCCTTCTCTATCGTATTTTTCAATAGTACCGTTTCCTTCAGTTGTTAAATAATAAATGTTTCCATTATGATCCGCTTTTATTAATCCTTTTCCACTTACTTTTATCTTAGATTCAGAAAAGTCTTTTTCGTTTATTATATAAATTGAATCATCAATATTAATGTAGAAAAAGTCTTTAATAGATGCATAACTATAAGATGCTCTATCACTTGCTTTTATATTTTTCCAAGTTTTATTAAATAAACTATTATACTCTTTATCATAGATTTCTAAAGTAAGTGTAGAGTCGATATAATTTTGTTTTATTTTAATGTAATTATTATTTACACTATCATAATCAACTTTATAATAAGTTTTATTTATAACTGAAGAACCATCTATAACATCAGATGTAGTATCAATATCTAAAAGCCTTAATTTATTTACAAATTTAGAATTTAATACAACTGAATAATTTCTATAACCTGAACCATATAAATTAGACTCTATTGTCTTTGTATCATTTAAATAGTTTAGCTCTGTCTTATCAGAATATAAACTTGTAATTTCTTTTAAGTCATATACTGTAAATAAACCATTACCATTATCAATTCTAAATGCATCTACCGAAATATCCTTAGTATTAGAATTAATGTTAGATAGTTTTCCTAAAAATGCAACTTTATTATTTACACTTAATCTTTCACCAGTAAGATTCTCATAATACAAAGTATATTTTTTATTTTCATCATTTTCAGCTTTAAGTTCGATTACATCAAGTTCACTTTGTTTTTCATCAATATTTGTAATAATACCCTCAGAATAAATAACTTTATCAGCAAACATTTTCTTATGGTTAAGTATATCATTAAATCTAGGTACAATTATTACATCTCTCATATGAACATAATCATTAATTTGAACTGCTGATATGTTTTCAGATGTTATTGATTCAGCTGATACTTGTATGTATAAAACAAATATACAAAGCATTAATAAAATTAAAATTGTATAGATGATGTATTTTATCTTACCAAAATTAATTGTAAATTTTATGATATCATCATTTTTTTCATCTAGGTTATCTCCCATAGATTTTCTCCTTTGAATAAAATAAAACTCTTCAAAAAAAATTATATCATTAATAATTTTCTATATCAATTAAAAAAATAAAGCTTCCTAAAATAAGGAAGCTTTAAAATATATTAATTACTCTTTTACTTTCTTTTCAGCAAATAATCCATGACAAATTTTTTCTTGTTTTGCTATATAAATTAACATTTCAAGAATTATAATTGCAATGCTTATTGAAACTGTTGTTGTTGCAAATGGAATTGTTAGAATAGCAATTAAGCTATAGTAAACAGCTATTGTTACAACGTTTATTAAAAGCATTTTTCCAATTACTTTTAATGGTTTATAGTGAATAAATCTAATGTACATATATACTAATATGATTACTTCACAAATTGCTAAAGGAGCAATATATGGAGTTATCATATCTCTAATTCTTACATTTGAATTAGATGTAATTACTATATCATCAGGTGATAAATCTTTAAGATCATATTTACCTTTTAATTCATTAACTAATTGAACTTTTTCATCATTAGTTATTGATTCAACATTTATATTAACTGATTCGTTGAAAACTTCAATTCTTCTTAATACAAATTTCTTATCTTTAAATACATTCTTACATATTTGTTTCATATCGTTCATGTCGATAGTTTGACCGACATTTATATTAATTGATTCATGTTTCTTTAGCATTAGATCTACTGTAAATCCACCAAATATAACTCTAATAATACCCGCTAGAATTAAGCATACTAGTGCAAAATAAATTATTTTCTTATCTAACTTCATATTCCTGTTCTCCTTTATTTCTTAGTAATATACATTGTTCTTGTAATGATTATAGAATATAGAGCATGAATTAAAATGCCCCAGAATAATATTTTACCAACACTGCTTAATAGAATGTTATTGTATAGTGTAAATACTACAGCAATTACTATAAGTGGGATTATAATTATATAAGTATTAACTAATGTATTGAAGAATGCAGAATTTGAATTTTCTGAATTCTTGTATAATTTTTTAATAAACATGAAGTTTATTGCAACAAGTGCAAGTCCTGCAAGTAATGAATTGAATGTTACAACAACATCACTTTCGATTAATCTTATTAGTACAACAGTAGTTGAAATATATCCAACCCCTACTATAAATGCTACTAAACCTCTTGATTTATATTTAATTAAGAAGTATACAAATGATACTACAACCATTAGTGCACATATAGCTACAGTAGCTAATATTGATGGTGTCTTTGTATTTGATACTATGAATGTATCACTTTCTTGAACTAATTGAAGTGGTAATACACCAGAATTAATTGCATTTGCTACTTTTGCTGAATAGTTTACGAATGCTAAATATGTTTCTTGATCTGTCTGATCAACTGGTGAGCCAAAGAATACATTGAATATATCACCATTCATTTCATCTGCAAATGTTGTTTGACATACTACTTGTCCATCTACAGCAACTGAAATTGATTTTTGAGCTTCTTCTTCATGTTCTTCATCCTCAGAATGTTCATGTGTTTTATATTTAATTGACATATCATGGAATTTTTCTTTTCCCTCTTTATTTAATGTCAAACTTAAATAGAATTGAACTTTTGATGTATCTGATTGAGATGTTCCAATTGTAGCTTTAGCAGATTTAATATCAGAGTTATCCATTAAAATAACACCCGTATCTGTGTCAGTAACAACTATTTCACCTTTTCCAACAACATCACTTTGGATTTCTGAAACTAGATCATCATCATTTGGAACTTCGATTTCAATAGTTTTATTTAAATCATCAACTCTTATGTTATATTCAAAATTATTTTCTTTATTAATTCTTTTTTGAATAATTTTCTTTGTAAGTTCAAAGTTTTCACGAGTAATAGCACTTTCATCGTTTGCTTTGATATCTCTTTTTTCAGTTTTGTATGGTATTTCTTCTTTAGATTCTTCTGTTAATGCATCAATAGAAACTGTGTTATCTGTAGTAGTATTTGATATTACATTACCCTTATAGTTTCCTTCTTCATCAACATAAACTTCTACACCATTTGTAACTGTTTCATCTAAAATAAATCTTAAATGTCTTGCACCTTCTAGGTCCATACCTAAATTAACTTTAGATAGTTTATCTTCCCATATACCATTTTTGTAAGTATACCAACCTGTAAATGCAATAATTGTAGTAGCTATTGCTAGTAAAAATGCTACTATGGCTTTTAATATTTTTGTACTTCTCTCTTCCACGTTAAACCTCCTAAGTTTTTATAAAAGTATTGTATTATTTATTTTTAGCTCAAACCATAATCCTAAATATTTGGCAGCTACTTTACTCATTTTTGTTCTATCCATAAAGATTTCAAAGTAATCTATTACCGGTACAATATTCGTATCGATAGTTATCTCTAATATTACTTTCTTTTGTTCTGGATCAACAATTAGATTTGAGTATGTAACTGAATCATTTACCTCATCATGTTTATCAAATAGGCTTCTATCTGATTTTGCGACCCTACTTCTGTGCACATCAGATTTATCAGCTAAAATTAATGCTGCTGAAATATCACTTACAGCAGTGCCTGTTGATTCATCATGATTACCAATAGCCATCATAATTTCAGTTCTATCAGCTACATCCATACCCATTTCTTTTAATATATTATAAGCTAGAATTGCACCTGTATGAGCATGATCTACTCTATTTATAGAGTTTCCTATGTCATGAAGATAACCTGCAATTTTAGCAAGTTCAATTCTATGTTCATCGTAACCAAGAGTTCTAAGTACATATGCTGCTCTATCTGCAACTACTGTAACGTGTCTTGTAGAATGTTCTGTGTAACCTAATACATCAAGTTGTCTTTGAGCATTTCTTATGAACTCTTGAACTTCAGGATTATTTTTGACATCCTCTAAAGTAATCATAGTTCTCCTCCTTATCATAAGTACACTTATACTTTACAAATTGTATATTAAAAAGTCAAAAATATCAATATTTATATCAAAAATTAATAATAAAAAAAGTAGAAGATAACTTCTACTTTTTTAAATATATTTTATTTATAAAATTATTCTTTTTCTTATCACTAAATTCTCTTCATTTATGTCTATTGATAAGTCTTTTAGTGGATCTTTATTTATAAATATATTTTCAGATTTAATGTCTTCAACAAATTCAAAAGCTTGATCTATATTTTTAGTAAAGATAGCAACTGTTTTAGATATATTTTGCATATCATTAATCTCTTTAATTGCTTCTTTTACTTCTCCGCTATAATACTTTATTTTTATTTCGTTATTATAAGCAAACTTTGATATATCTGCTAGAATTTTTTCAAATTCTTCTTGAGCATCTACATAAATAGATATTTCTCCAAAAGAAACAAATATACTTTTAATATTAATTCTTTTTATAAACTTTTGATATTCATAAAATGAACCAATAAATAATGCTAAATTAAATTTATTCTCATAACTTATAAAATCTTCTACTTTATTAATCTCAATAAGTTCTACTTTATACTCTTTAGCAAGTTTAACTTTAAAGTTATCTAAAGCATTATTAATAATTTCAACAATTATTTTATTTGTGGCTAGAATCTTTTCATCAACAAATAAACTTGGTTTATTTCCAGTTCTAATTAAAGATAAAATTGCTTTTAAATTAGATATTGGGTTAAATGAATTTAGAATAGCAACTTTTCCATGACCTGTTACTATTTCTTTTTTAGATTTTTTAAGCAAATATTCTTTTTCTTTAAATGAGTCAATTGTACCTAAAACATCTTCTAAACTTGTTTCATATTCCCATTCATCAATATCTAACTTAACTGCTTTTTCAAATGTTGATTTTTTAGACTTAAAATTATCTTTAATTTCATCTAATAATTTGTTCATATCTTCTTTATTTAAAAAATCTATCATACGTATACCTCTTAATCATTATATCATTTATTATAATCTTGACATATAATCTTCTTCAATTTCTTTACAAATTGAATCTAGTTTTGCTCTATATTCTTTAGATTTTGTGCTTAAGTCTCCGCCTTTTCTATCAATTGATCTAATCATATTTCTGCCCCATTTTTTAGAAGCATTTCTTACATCAATGTGTTCCGTATTTCTTAAAGCTCTTTTTGTAGCTGTACTTATAACTTGAGAAGCTCCTTCTCCATTTTCTCTTTCAAAGTTTTTAATAAAATATAGACCTTGTGCTAAACTCATAACATATGTTGCATTATCTGGTTCTGGAGACATAAAAACCATAGCTCCTGTTTTTTCAAAACCATATACTCTATATCCATCTAATGAGTTATTCTTACCAATAAGTTCTAATACATTATGACTTGCACCCATTTCAAATAGTAATTTTTCTTTTAAATCAAAATCAATTTTATTGCCTTTTCTGCTGTTTGATTGTCCATCACCTTCGCCTGTTAGTTCTCTTCTTCCAAGAGATTCACTTCTTTTAACTAATTTAATTGATGGACTATCCTTTTTAAATAAGCTATTAAAGTTATTATGTTTTTCAAGTTCTTTAGCATAAGAATCTGCCTCAGCTTGAGAAATTATTTTTCTTCCAACTAAATTAGATAGTTCATCTTGAGATATATAAAACTTACTAAATAAGTCTTGAACTTTTTCTTTTGATATATCATCATCTAATAAATCAGATACATCAATTTCTCTAGCTTCATCAATTAATTCTAAATATGTTAAAAATGTTTCTGCTGACATATTTTCGTTAGTTGAATAAAAATGTCCTAATTCTCTTGGGGATACTTTATCACTAGCTAATAGTTCAAGTAATACTTCTTCATTTTGCTTAGTTGCTTTAAAAGCTTCAAGTGGAAGTTTGCCTTCAATTATGTTTTGTGTTATTTCAGCATCTGAGACTAATTTTCCAAGAGTAGCCATTGATACAACGCCTTTAGCAGCTAATGTAAACATATCTTCTTCAGTTACTCTATCTAGCATATATAATTGTTCTAGATTTGAAGCTCCTATTGTATATCCATTTAAATCTACATCATCAAAACATCCAGCAATTGAAAGTGCTGCCATGATTTCATCTTTAGGAAGTCTTTCCATAGGAGAAATCATTAATCTACTAACATAGCCATTTAATTTTTTTGGGTCCAACATAGTTAAAGTGTCATTATAGTCTTCAACAAATCTTTTACTTAGCTTTTTATCTCCAACCATTTTTTGAAGTCTTTCAATGTCATAGAACCCAAGTATATCATCTACCATTAAATTGTCTTTATATGGGTTTCCAGTTCTAATAAAGTTTAATCTAATTACATCTTTATCATCTATATAACCCATTTTTGCTAAATTAATAACATCTCTACCAGATAGTGTATCTAAATATTGGTCAAATAATTCTTCTTTAGTCATATCTGGTTTAAATCCTGTTTCTTTTATTAATTCAACAAGTTTTATTCCATGTATAGTTTTAATAAAATCTTTCTTTAAATAAACTACAGTTTTTCCATTTTCATTTTTAGTAGTAGTCATACCAACATGACTTGCAATACTTGCGTTATTAACCATCTTAAACAGCTTTTCAAGTGGAAGTTTTGCAATATAATGTGGTGCAAACTTCATTCTTGTAAATACTTTTTTATCTAATTTTCCGTCTAGTGCAAATCCTATTAATTCTTCAGTTGAAAATGCAGATAAGTAATCTTTATTAATTCTTTTACATTTATTCAAGAATTCAAAGTATTCATCTGGGGTTTTATAATTAAACTTTTCTTGTATTGCTATTCTTAATTCATTTGCTGTTATTACTTTAGCATCTGCAAGCATGAATATATCTTCTTGAGATAAATCTCTAAAGTAACCAAGTTTATTAAATAATTCAAAGTCTCCAGCACCAACTAACATCATAGATGCTATAAAATCATTTCTAACTGAAAGTTTTTCTTCTCTTGGACTAATTCTATAATCACCTGTTTTAAAGTTGTTTTCTGGAATTTTCATTTTTGATTCATAATAAAACTTAGTTATACCTTCTTCTAAAACAGCTTTTTCTTCTGGTGTTTTAGCTCCTTTATATAATTCACCAATTCTTCTAATAATTTTTTCTGCTCTTTTATCCATTTCAGGATATATCTCTCCAATATAAGCAGAATCAATTTCAGAAGATGTTTCTAGATATGAATAAATTCTTTCTGGGTCTTTTATTCCATTCTTTTTAATTATCTCATCAAAAGATTTATCAATTGCATCTACAGCTTTTACTAAGTTCTGATAATCCGCTTTACCAAATTCAACAATTCCATCTGGCGCACATGCAATAAGTCTTTTTTCTTTTGGAAATATCAAAAATGTTCTATTTCTTAAAGCATAGATGATCATATCGCCTCTTTTTTCAGCCTTATCTTTTTCTGATAATCCTACAAATGAAAGAGATGTTTGTTTAATTACATCATTAATATTTTTTATTTCGCTCATAAATAACTCCTTATAAACTTGCTTCTTCTAAACGTTTGTCGTAATCCATTCCGATTTCTTCAGAAAGTTTCTCAATTTTTTCTCTATATGTCTTATTATTTTTATATTTTTCACTAAATACTGAGCTTACTTGTTTCATAGCTTTAACAATATTTTTGCCCCAACCTCTAGATGCGTTCTTTATCTTAACATGCTCTGTATCAGATCTAATTTCACCTTTTGTTGCAGTTGATTCTAGTCCTTCTTTAATTTCAATTTGTTTACCTTGTCTTTGAGCTCTTTGTATTTTATTTAAGTAATATTTACCTTGAAGGAAACTCATTACATATGTTGCTTGTGATTTCTTCTCTAGATTTAAGAATACCATTATTCTTTCATCTTTGAAACCATATATTGAATATCCATTTAAAGTATTATCCATACCTGTTAAGTAAATAACATTTGGATATGCACCCAAAGCTTTAATAAATTTTTCTTGTAAATCAGGATCAATTTTTTGTCTTGTTCTAACTGGATCTACTGGTCCAATTGGGTCAGTCTTTTCTCTTGATTCACCTTTTTCAGTATCTCTTACTAATGTTGCTCTTCTATCTTCAGTATCGAATAATTTCTTAAATTCTTCTAATGAAGATAACATTTCAACATATTTATCAGCTTTATCTTTATCAACTAGTCCTCTAGCTACTAAGTCTGATATCTCATCATGAGATAGATATTCACCTTTAATTAGTTCTTCAACTTTTGCTTTATCAGTACCATCTGGAATATATTTTCCAAGTTCTATATTTGATAAATCAACTGTATCTAGTACAGCTTTTAATCTATCATAATCAAGGCTGTCTTTATAAAGTATCATAAGTTCATTTATACCAATTGCTTCTTCTTCCAATGCAAGTTCTATAAAATCAGATTCTAAATCTCTTAAACCTCTATAATCCATTTTTCCATCTAAAACTGCATCGAAAATATCATCAGAAGTAAAGATATCTTTAATTTCATTTATTGATAAAATTCCATCTTGATATAAAGAATAGATTTCATCAGTACTTAGTTCTTCTAAAGTATAGACTTCTTCTACATAGTCTTTTGATAGTTTTCCTTTTAGGTATTGTGCATCTATAATTCCGTTTTTATAAAACTTGAAATATAATTCTTCTTTTCCTTCTTGTTTTTCAATTTCATTAACTAAAGAATTAAAGTATTCTTCTTGTTTTTCTTTAGGCATATTAGAAATCATTATTTTAAAGTTATCTTTGAACTTTTTATTAAATACTTTACCATCTAAACCATTTAATCTTTCGAAGTTAAAATATGAAGTCATGTCATCTTCTGTTATATATTCAAAGCCTTCTTTTAATTTAACATCTTCTCTTAAATATAGTTCTAATAATATAGATGAAGATATTCTGTTTTCTATAGCATACTTCATTATACCAATTCTAGATAAGTTTATTCCATATCTATTTACTAAAGCATTTTCAGTAATTTCAAACATTCCATTTTCTTCATCAAGTTTTGCAATTATAGCTATTAACATATTTTCAGATAAGTCATCTTGATTTAATATAGTTTCAGCTCTTATACCTCTTTTATACAAATCATCTTGATCTAGTAATCCTTTTAGGTATAAAGATCTTAATTCTTCTTCTGGGAATAACTCTAATATAGTTCTTAATGTTTGTGGTCTTAATCCACCTTCTGGTTGATTTACTTTATTATAATGATATTTATTTGCTAAAGTTTCAGCGTCTGTTTCTAATCTACCTGACATTACAGTTCCAGCTGCTATTTCTAATGCTTGCTCCTTACTTAAATATCCATTTGCTCTATAATATTTATCAATTACTTTTTCAGTAGATAACATTTCAATAAACTCTGGAGTAGTTCTTATTATCTCGTAATCAATTATTCCATAATTCATTAATCCCATTACAATATCAGCTCTTAATTCTTTTATCTCATCTAATTTCTTATAAACTGTATCTGGGTTAATGTCTTTAGATACTGTTGAAGCTTCTTCATAAGTAGTTCTAGAAGGCGTATCTTCAACGTAATCTCTCATAGCTATATCTACTTCTTTTTTAAGTTCTGGATTATTTCTCATTAACTCTGCAAATAATCTTAAAGTTTTATCAATCTTCCTACTTGTAGATTTAGAATATAGCATTTCATTAAAAGATATTTCGTAAGATGGAATTAAACTATCTATTAAATCCATATGGTTAACATGGTCAGAATGATCATTTACTAGATTAAATAAATCATCAACTGTTTTATCATATCCGCCTCTTATTTTTCTTACTGTAGAATTATCAAGTTCAGCTTGACCATATGGTGAATAAGCAACTATCTTACCATTCACTCTCTGAATTCCATGATGTTCTAATGCATATCTTACAATATCAGCTGCATTAGTAGCATGTTGTTTTGCTTGCTGATTTATTTGAGTAACAATATCTTCTAAAGATTGTGTTCCAGTAAATTTTGACATATCTATTTTAGCAGGTCCTTTTATTGGAAGTCCCATAGCATCTTTAAATGCAGGAGTTAATGTAAATGTTTTAATATCTTGATTTGTAACATCTAAAGATTGAAATTCTTGTTCATAATCATTCCAATATCCTTGTGGAACTCCATCGTAGATTCCTGCTTCATATTTAACTCTTATTTTTCTACCTTCCATTAGGGCAGAAAGCTTAAGTAGAGATGATGCATATTCCTTTCTTAAAGATAAAAGACCTTTAAGAGAATCTGGAAAAGCTCCACCTCCATTTTTAAGTAAATAAATATTTTGAAGTACTTCAGCATTTCTAAATGCTGAAACCAATAAATATTTATCAACATCTATATATTCTTCATGTGCCATTAGTTCATGCATGAAATATTTGTTAAAATAAGGAGTTGCTTCCTTTTCTTTAGCTGATAATAATTCTTTGTCCTTAATGCTATCTAAATCATCAACGCCAACTTCTTGTCCAGCTTTTTTTCTTATTTCATGAATTATTTCATTTGCTACTTTATTGTCTCTTGTAAATAAAGGTATGTCTGACAACGTCATGTAAATAAACAAATTATTTATTTTTTCAATATCATTTAGTGTCATAAAAACCTCCTAAAAAATTTTTAAAACCATCTCTATTATTATAACACATTATGTTAATCTTTTCAATCACTTTTCCTTATTTTTAGGCATTTTGAGAACAAAAAAGAGACCTAAAGTTTAGGTCTCTTTAAAATATAATTTTACATCTTATTTGGCATTTCCATTCCAAGTAGTCCACTACCTGTTTTTAATACTAATCCAACTGCATATGTTAGATATGCTCTAGCATCTTGAAGTGCTTTATTTTCATCTACTATTCTATTTTCATTATAGAAATTACTGTAGTTTTGAGCAAGCTCAATTAAGTATCTTGTAAGTAAGCTTGGCTCATTCTTCTCTACTACTTGCATTAAAACATTTTGGAAATTATATAAAGTAGAAATTACATTTAAACTTTCTTTATCATTTAAAAGACTAACATCTACATCCTTATAATCTGGAACATATCCAACTTTTTCAAGAACTGATTTTGTTCTTACATAGATGTATTGAATATATGGACCTGTTTCACCATTAAAGTTTAGGGCTGTATTCCAATCGAATATTGAATCTTTGATATTTGTTGTATTTAAGTTATTAAATACTATAGCTCCAATACCAATTTTCTTAGCTTCTTCATGTTTATTTTCCATATCAGGGTTCTTTTCATTAATTACTCTTTCTACCCTTTCAATAGATTCATTTAATAGATCTTCAACTTTAATTACTGTACCTTCACGAGTAGACATTTTACCAGTTGTTAGCCTTACCATACCATATGCAACATGCTCTAAACCAGCTTTGCATTTATCAGGTATTGGAAGAGATTTAGCAACCTCAAATACTTGTTTAAAATGAAGATTTTGCTCATAAGCAACAACATATAAACATCTATCAAAATCATAAGTTCTTGCTCTATATAAAATTGCAGCTAAGTCTCTAGTTGCATATGATGTAGATCCATTTGATTTTCTAACCATTACAACGCCTAATTTTTTATCTTCTAAGTCAATTATTTCAGCACCTTCAGATTCTGTGATAACTCCTTTTTCTTTTAAGATATCTTCAACTTCTTGCATCTTATCAGAATAGAAAGCTTCACCATTTAGTGAATCAAATGAAACACCTAAAGTATCATAAATCTTATTAAACTCTTTTAGTGATAAGTCTTTAAAATAATTCCATAGTTTTAGGCATTCTTCATCGCCATCTTCGATTTTCTTAAAGTTTTCTCTACATCTATTTAGAACTTCTTCATCTTCTTTACATAGAGTATTAATTCTTACATATAGATCCATACAAGCATCAATTGGGTTTTCATCAAAATTATATTCTGATCCCCAAAGCTTGTATCCTTCAATCATCTTTCCAAATTGTGTTCCATAGTCACCTAAGTGGTTAACAGATGTTACATTATAGTTCATGAATTTATAGATATTATAAAGAGCATGACCCAAAACTGTATTTCTTAAATGTCCAATATGGAAAGGTTTAGCAATATTTGGAGATGAATAATCTATTACTATATTCTTTCCTTCTCCAATATTTGATTTACCATATTCATCACCTTTTACATTGATTTCATCAAATACTTCTTTTGCAAGAATTGATTTATTAATATAAAAGTTTAGGTATCCTCCTGCAATATCTACTTTCTCGATATATTCATCTGTTTCAATCTTGCTTTGTAATTCTTCAGCAATCATATTTGGAGCTTTTCTTAATACTTTTGCAAGTTTGAAACATGGGAATGCATAATCTCCCATCTCCTTATTAGGAGGAGTTTCAATATATCCTTCTATTTCATTTAATTCAATTTCAGTAGCTTTTGAAATCTTTTCTGCTACTTTGTCTTTAAAATTAATCATAAGCTTTCTTCCTCTTATTCATTATTACATTTACTACAAATATTATAATACTAACTATTATTATTGCAATTAATATTCCAAAAATAGCTCCAGATGTATCAATTAACACATCCTTAAATTCAGAACTTCTTCCATATGAAAACTTTTGATGAAATTCATCTGTACATGCATATAGAAAACTTCCCATAATGCTTATTATAATATTTTTAAATCTTATTTTAATTTCATTTGTAAATGACAAACATGTAAGATAGATTATAAATCCACCTATCATATAAAGTGAAAAGTGGGCTGCTTTTCTTACACGATATTGCCATCTATCTACTCTATCTTGTGTAACTTGTCTTGTATTTACTTCTTTAGGTTTATTCTCTCCACTTATTCTGATCTTAAAATTTTTAAGTTTAACTGTCATTTCATCTTTAGTCTTTAAAACTTTAATAATAACTCTACTGCTTAATTTACTAGAATCAATTGAATCTTGACTAGATAAAACAAAAACCGCAGAAGCCCAAATAATAATACAAACAACAAGAATTGCTCTAATTAATATTATTACTTTGCTTTGTTGCAACTTTTTCTCCTTTATTTCTCTTTCTTATCCAAATACTTGTAATTATTACACCAACTATAACTCCAAATGAATCAATAAGTACATCAAAGATGCTTCCATGTCTTGCAAAAACAAATAGTTGATGAACTTCATCTAAAGCTGCATACCAAATTCCAAGTCCTGATGCGATAAGAAGTTTATTTTTCTTTTTAAACTCATATGTATTTACTTCTAAATACATTAATATTCCGCCAATTGCATATTCGCTAAAATGTGCTAATTTTCTAACTATTGGTTCTGCTTTAGAAGCCATTTCAGCATTTCCGCCAAATATAAATAATGATACTTTATAGCTTAGTCCAGAAGATTCTTCTCCTGTTTGATTTGAAAAGCTATATACCACTACCGCCCATATTACAATAGCCAAGAATAATAGCCATCTTTTCTTTCTTAATTTTTTGTATTTTTCATCTTTATTTCTTTTTCTTGTTTCTTTTGACATTTGTTTTTCCTTTAAATCATTGGATTTGCACTTAATTTTAAAATTAAATCATAATTGTCATCTTCAGCTGCTTTATTCTTTCTTATAGCTCCACACTTTTGACATTTATATATAATCATGTATCCTTTTTTACTATTTGGTTCGATTCCCACTGGAACTAAGTCACCCATGCAATCTGATGCTCGATCTCCTGGATTAATATCAACATGTTTAGAGTATAAACATTTATTACAATGATCTCTACATGAGTATCCAAGCTTTGGAACTAAAGCTCCACAGTGTGAACATTTAAATTCTTCATCAATTACAGTAAATTGTTTTCCCATATTACCTCTTTTATAAAAATAGGGCATAATTATATATGCCCTTTTAAAAAATTCTAATCATCAAATATACTTCCACCAATAAATTCACGAAGTAGTGAATTATTAGGAATTAGATCTTTATTTAAATCACCAAAACACTTAAGCATAGCGATTAAACGTCTTGCTTCGCTATATTCTTTTTCAGTATCTGGTATTTCCTCTAAAAGTGGAATACAAATATCTTTTAATACTGCAAGTTCATATACAATTGAAGAATTAAACATCGCATCTGCTTCTTCTTGATATGGATATATGTATTTTTGCTCTCCACGGTTAACTGAATACCACATTTGAAGAGTACGAAGTGCAGTATAACCTCTAAATTGGTAATCTCTTGCAATTCTTCTTATTAATCTTGTATCAGTTGTAGAAATTCTGTTGAAGTAATCAATATTTAATACTGTTAAATCACTAATATAAACCTTGAATTTGTTTTCCTTAGGAATATGACTAGTTAGTTTATCATTTAAGCAATGAATACCTTCAACTATCAATACTTCATCTGGATTTAATTTTAGAGTATTTCCTAAATATTGTTTATGACCAGTTGAGAAATTAAATGTAGGAAGTTTTACTTCTTTTCCAGCAAGTAAATCTACTAATTGTTCATTTAATAGTTCTAGATCTAATGCTTCAATACATTCAAAATCATAATTGCCATGTTCGTCTTTAGGATTATCTTCTCTTTCAACAAAATAATTATCTACTGATATTGTAACTGGTTTAATACCATGTACACGAAGTGCCATTCCAAGTTTTTTTGCAAGTGTTGTCTTACCTGAAGAACTTGGTCCAGCGATTAATATCATTTTTACATTTCTTCTATCACGAATTTTTTGAGCAATCTCAGCTATTTTCTTTTCATGAAGTGCTTCAGAAAATAGAATTAAATCTTTTTCTTTTCCTTCTTTTAATTGTTTATTTAATCTATATACTGTATTTATTTTTAATAATCTATAGATTTCTTCATATTCATCCATAGCAGCCATATACTTCTTAGAGAAAGTATTTGGTTTAACTATTTCTCCAGTTGTTTTATCTGGATATTTTACTAAGAATCCATTTCTATATTTTGCCAAATCAAACTTCTTAGCAAAACCTGTAGAAATTGGCATAGTGCCATAGAAATAATTATAGAAGTCTTCACAATAATATAAAGATACTTTTTCTTTATCAATATCTACTTGAAGTCTTCCACGAAGTGTAGCTTCTTTTTTATAGAACTCTTCTGCTTCTTCTTTTGTCATAGAGATTTTTCTAATGTCTATATCTTGATCAATGATCTCTTGCATTCTTCTTTTAACATTTGCAATCATCTCTTCAGTTACTTCCATGTTATCTATTTCACAATACATAGCATTAGTTAATTGATAGTTAACTGTAAGAAGTGCTTGAGGATATGTCTCTAAGAATGCTTTACTCATTATATAAAGAATACCTCTTATATAAATTGTTCTACCATCTTTATCATTTATATCAAAAAATTCTATTTCACCATCTTTATTAAGTTTATGTTTTAAAGAACAAACTTTGTTGTGATATCTACATGCTAATACTTCACCAGGAAAGTTTGCTATTTCATCTTTGAATCCTTCTCTTATTTCAACATCTTCATCAAAATTGTACTCTTTGTTATTATAAATAATTTTCATATGTTTACCTTTCTAATACGATTTACTAAAAATTAAAGTAAATCAAAAATCCACCGATAATAAGCAATATCGTTCCAATTACTTTTACAGTATTTGTTACATCATTACTTTCACCAAGGCTAAAATACTTTTTTACTATCGGTCTTGCATCATATACTAATTTAATTCCGAATAGCAGCGAAGCTATTCCAATAAATAATAAAAAGTTACTCATTTTTACATCCTTTTTTATTGCTTATATCTTTTAAAACAGTATCAATATTTTATTATGTTTCGAGGTTTTTGTCAACCAATTTGACTGTTTTAGTAAACCTTAAAACCCTCTATTTTAAAGCAAAAAATAATATGGCATCTAAAATTCACTTAAAAATCACATTTTAGATGCCACTCAAATCTTAAATTTCAAGTCTATCTTTAAATTTGCTATTAACCATCTGTCTTAATAATTTGTTTTTATCCTTTTTAAGTAATGGATCATCAGAAATAATTTCCATAGCAAATCCTTGAATACCTTTTAATAAATCAATATCTTCGAAAAGGTTAGCTATTTTAAATTCTGGTATACCATGTTGTTTAGTTCCAAAGAATTCTCCAGAACCACGTAGTTCTAAGTCTTTTTCTGAAATTACAAATCCATCATTTGTACTAGAAATTACTTTCATCCTTTCTCTTATAATAGGAGAAGAACCTTTATATTTTAAAATACAATATGATTGATATTTACCACGTCCAACTCTACCTCTTAATTGGTGCAGCTGAGCTAAGCCAAATCTTTCAGCATTTTGGATAACCATTATGTTTGCATTTGGAACGTTAACACCAACTTCAATAACAGTTGTTGATATTAAAATATCAATTTCTCCACTTTTGAATTTTTCCATAATAGCATCTTTTTCTTTTGTTTTCATCTTACCATGAAGATATTCAACTCTATATTTACTAAAGACATTATTCTTATAATTTTCAAAAGTTTCCATTACTGATTTTGCATCAATATCTTCATTTTCTTCAACTAAAGGACATACTATGTATGCTTGTCTTCCTTCATCAATATTTTTGCATATGAAGTTATTGATTCTTGCTTCCATCTTTCCATCAACTGCATAAGTCTCAATTGGTTTTCTATTTGGTGGAAGTTCATCTATAATTGATATATCAAGATCTCCATATAGAATTAAAGCTAAAGTTCTTGGTATTGGAGTTGCTGTCATAACTAAAACATCAGGGTTACTTCCTTTTTTAGTTATAATTCCTCTTTGTCTTACACCGAATCTGTGTTGCTCATCAGTTACAACTAATCCCAAATTCTTAAATACAACATTTTCTTCTAAAAGAGCATGTGTACCAATTAGAATATCTATTTCACCTTTAGCGAGTTTCTCTATTATTTCTTCTTTTTTCTTCTTTGGAATACCACTAATTAGAAGTTCACATTTAATTCCAGTATCACCTAATATTTCATTAAAAGTTTCTAAGTGCTGACTTGCAAGAATAGCAGTTGGTGCCATAATAGTTGCTTGATAACCACTTTTAACAGCTTTATATGCAGCAATTAATGCAATTACAGTTTTACCAGAACCAACATCACCTTGAAGTAATCTATTCATAGGCTTATCTGATTCCATATCTTTATCGATTTCTTCTAATACTCTTAATTGAGCTCCTGTTAATTTAAATGGTAGTTTATCTATTATGTCACTAAACTTAGCATCTTTATCAAACTGAATGCCTTTTTTAGTTTCTTGATATTTGTTTTTAATTGCTAAAAGTGCAAGTTGCATAGAAAGAAGTTCTTCAAATACTAATCTCTTTCTTGCTTTAGAAAATGATTCAAAATCATCTGGAAAATGTATTTGCTTAATAGCAGTGTTTATATCATATAATGAATATTTTTCTAAAATATAATCAGGAATAGTTTCATCTAAATTGCCATCTGTTATCTTTAATCCTTCTTCAATAACCTTTCTAATTGCATTTTGAGATAAGTTTTGAGTTAAAGGATATATAGGAACTATTCTACCAGTACTATTTACTTTTTCTTCTTCCTCAAATACTGGTGACATCATTTCAACTCTAGTTCCTCTTAGAGTTGCTTTACCATAGAATTTATATCTTACATTTGGCTTAAACTGACTTTTTAGGTATGGTTGATTATACCATGTAATTAAACATGATCCAGTTTCATCACGAACAATAAGCTTACAGATAAGAAGATTTTTTCTAATTCTTACTTCATTCATTCTACCAACAGGATAACCACTGATTAATACTTCTTCTCCATCTTGTACATCAGCAATTACTCTTGGCTTACTTCTATCTTCGTATGTTCTTGGAAAATATGTTATTAAATCACCTAGAGTTTTAATTTCTAGTTTATTTAATAATTTTACTCTACTTGGTCCAACACCTTTTACGTATTGGATGTCTTTATTTAAATCAACCATTTTTTATTCCTTTAATTTTTTTACTATTATATCATGTTTATTCTAAAATAAAAATAAAGGAAGACTAATCTTCCTTTATTTCACCTTTATAGTTTTTACTTTTACTTACTACAATGTCTCCGAATAGTTTTTCTTGTTCTGTAAGTACTTCACTTCTTCTACTTAATTCAAGTACTCCAGAAAAGGCAGTAACAACTTCTGCTTTAGATTTTTTATTTATTGAATATAGCTTATTAAAAATAAATTTAGGCTTTTTAATAAACTGTTTAAATATTTCTTTAATCTTATCAGAAACTGAAAATACTTCATGAATAGCTATTTTATCAATATTCTTAGCATCCTCATTTACCTTATCATGAACTTTATTAATAAGTTCTCTATATCTTAAAACAATATCATCTTCTAATGAAAATGTTTGCTCTAAGATTTGTTTTGGAAGAACTATAGTCTCTTCTTGCTTGTAACATCTACCAGAATAATCTGCAATTCTTTCTCTAAATACTTTAGTAATTTCTTTATATCTTTTATACTCTAGTATTCTTGCTATAAGTTCTTCTTCAGTAAGCTCTGCTTCATCTTCTACTTGTTTTGGTAATAGTCTTTTAGACTTAAGTAGAAGCAATGTAGAAGCCATTACTAAAAACTCACTTGCTATTTCCATATTTAGTTTTTCTTGTTCATCTAGATACTCAATATATTGATCTGTTATATCAGATATTTTTATATCATAAATATCCATTTTGTTTTTATCAATTAAAAAACAAAGTAGATCAAGTGGGCCTTCAAAGTTATCTAACTTTAATGAGTATTTACTAGACTCTACATTAAGTAAAGCATTAGCCACCTTAAGTTATTCCTTTCCTTCATCTATTGCAATAGAAATAATTTCAGACATATAACCTCTCTTAAATAGAAGAGATTTAATGTCTTGTTCTTCCATAGAATTTATCTTTTTTCTAACAATGTTAGTCGCTGAACGCAACTCATATTCTAACATTATTTCTTTGTTTTTGCAAATATAATCATCTATAAGATTTTTGTTAACTCCTTTTTGTGAAAGCTTATATTCGATTTCTCTTATAGACATGTTTTTTAGAGCCATAAATTCATTTACAGCTCTTTCAATATACTCTGAATCATTTAAGTAGTTATTTTCTTTCATAAATTCAATGATGTCTTCTAATGTATTTTCATCTATCTCTTCTTGAAATTTTTCTCTTACTTCTTTTTCAGTTCTTTTCTTATAAAGAATATATTTAAGTACTTTATTTTTTAATTTGTCTATTTTTTCAAGTTCTTCTAAATTATTTGAATATTCCATATCTCTCCTTAAAAACAAAAGGCACGAATAATTCGTGCCTTAATTATTTATTATTCTTCTGGTTCTTCAAATTCATCTATATCTTCATCATCATCTTCAGCATTTTTTGGAGAATCATCAGCTAAGGCATTTTCAAATGCTTTATTTGCATTATCTCTAATTACTTTTTCAACTTCACTAGCAATCTTTGGATTATCTTCTAGATATTGTTTTACATTTTCTCTACCTTGACCAATCTTTTCTCCTTTGTAGCTAAACCAAGAACCACTCTTTTCAATAATATTTAATTCTACAGCTAAGTCTAAAATAGTTCCTGTCTTAGATATACCCTTACCATATACTATATCGAATTCTGCCTCTCTAAATGGAGGAGCAACTTTATTCTTAACTACTTTTACTCTAGTTCTACTTCCTAATACTTCACCATTTTGTTTAATGTTTTCTATTTTTCTAATATCCATTCTAACTGATGCATAATATTTTAATGCTCTACCACCAGCAGTTGTTTCTGGATTACCAAACATAACTCCAACTTTTTCTCTTAATTGGTTAATAAAGATTATTACTGAATTTGATTTATTTATAGCACCAGCTAACTTACGTAAAGCTTGTGACATAAGTCTTGCTTGAAGACCAATATGAGAATCTCCCATGTCTCCATCAATTTCAGCCTTAGGAACTAATGCTGCAACAGAGTCAACAACTATAATATCGATTGCTCCACTTCTGATTAATGCTTCAGCTATTTCTAATGCTTGTTCTCCTGTATCTGGTTGAGAAACGATTAAGTTATCAATATCTACTCCAATTTTCTTAGCATATACTGGATCTAATGCATGCTCAGCATCAATAAATGCTGCTTCTCCACCATTCTTTTGAGCTTCTGCAATACAGTGTAAAGCAAGTGTTGTTTTACCAGATGATTCTGGACCATATATTTCAACAATTCTTCCTTTTGGAATACCACCAATACCTAATGCTATATCTAAGTTAAGTGCTCCTGTTGAAATTGCTTCTATATTTAGTGATTTATAATCACCTAATTTCATTACTGAACCTTTTCCAAATTGTTTTTCAATTTGACTCATTGCTGCATCTAATGCTTTTCTCTTTTCTTGACTATCACTCATTTTAAAATTCTCCTTTAATCTTTAAATAAAATATTTGTTCGTAGAACTCATGTTTGCTTTAATTATATCTAATAGAAAAAATTTGTCAATATGTTTTTGAAAAAAAGTAAAACTTTTGTTTCATTATTGTCTATACCATAACTCTATGTTTTGGTATAAATCATAGCTATTAGGCATTATTGTACCTACTAAACTTTGAGTTGAAACAATAAGATCTGTTTCCCTATAAAGACCTATATAAGGAACTTCTTCCAAATAAATATCGAATAGTCTATTATAACTTTCAGCTAGTTCTTTTTTATCTGTTGTATCACTTGCATTATTTACAATATTTTTAGCTTCTTCATTTTCAAACCCAGCTAAATTATTATCGCCAAAGAATGTTCTTAAATCTGGTGTAAATCCAGATTGTATTCCTACTATTGCCAAATCATATCTTCTCTGATTTAACAAATTATTATAATAGTCTGCATTAGCTTGTTGTACATTTACTTTAATTCCAAAATTTGTACATTGCTCTGCTATATTTTCTGCAGCTCTTACTCTTAACTCATCATTATTATTTACTAATATAGTAAGTTCTAATCTTTGAGTTTTATAACCAAACTTTTTTTGCCATATATTATTTTTAAGTTCCCAACCATCTTCTAGTAATAATTGTGAAGCGTAATCTAAATTAGTTTCAACATTTAAGTCTCTAGTATACAGCCAACTACCATAATCAAGTGGGAAATTAGAAACAACATATCCAGCACCTAATACTGATATCATATTGTTTTTATCTATCAAATAGCTAATTGCTTTTCTTACATTTGGACTTGCTAATAATTCATTTTGAGTATTTATAGCCATATAATCAAAATTACGTGATTTGTATTCTATTCTAGTATATCCAATTGTACCTATATAATCTTCTGCATTATTAACTTTGATATTTAAGAAATCAATATCACCAGATTTAAATGCATTATATACTTCACCCATAGTACCATACTTAGTAATAATTACTTCTTCTACCATAGGTTCTTTAGATTTATCATAGTAATAATCATTATAAGTTAATTTAATTTGATTATTTACAAGTTCATTTATTTTAAACTTACCAGTAGAAACTGGAGCTAAGTTCTTTTCTTCATCAGTAAAACTACTCTCTCCATAGTAAGCACTACTCATTATTGGAAAAGTTAATTTATATTCAAAAAATGGATCATTCTCGCTTAAGAATATCTCTATTGTATGATCATCAATTAAATTAAGTGATATTACACTCTTTAAATTCTCTTGATAAATTGATCTAAATTCACCACTTTTGATTTGATCAATTGTATATTTAACATCTTCTGAAGTAAAAGGTGTTCCATTTGACCAATTAACATCTTTTCTTAAAGAAACTGTATAAACCACTCCTCTTTCTTCACTAATTTCTTTTGTAACACCAGTAGCTAAATCATACACAATTTCATATGATGGACTCAAAGTAACTAGTGGTTCAAATATAATTTTAGATAGTTCATGTACATTTCTATTATTACTTATAATTGGATTAATAGTATCAAATTCAGCAATAGCAAATCTTAAGTCTTTTTGAATGTTACTTGCAGTAGAAGTTTGATCTAAATCTTCTAGCGCTTCTTCTACAGTATCGTTCTTAGATAATACATATAAAGTTATACTTGCTAAGGCTATTAAAAATACTATAAATAGGTATTTAAATACGTTACCACCTTTATCCATATCTTACTCCAAAACTAATTTTTTACGCTTTGATAATATATCATCTTAGTCAATTTTTCAAGTGATTTTAAGTTAAAAAAATAAGGTAAAGTTTATACCTTACCTTATAAAAAAACATCTATTATTTATTTATTCTTGAGATATTTGTAACTTTCATATTATCATCTAATTCAAACATAATACTATTAAACATTCCTTTACCTTCAGCTGCTTTATACTTTTCTGGAAGTGAAGTTTCAAATCTTTTGATTGAAGCTGCAATTTCCATTCCTATTACAGAATCTTTTGGTCCTGTCATACCAATATCAGTGATATAACCCATACCTTTTTCTGTAATTGTTTCATCAGCTGTTTGTACATGAGTGTGAGTTCCAAAAACAATGTTTGCATCACCATCAACATAGTATTTGAATGCAATTTTTTCAGCTGTTGCTTCACCGTGGAAGTCAACTATAATCAAATCGACATTGTTTTTAACTTCATTAATAATATTTTTAGCAACTAAGAATGGGTTTTCTGAAAGAACTCCCATAGTTACTCTACCAATTAGATTAATTACACATATCTTCTTACCGTTTTTTTCAAAAATAGCATATCCTTTTCCAGGATTGTTTGGACTATAATTAGCAGGCCTTATTAGCTTTGGATCATCAATAAAATTAAAGATGTCCTTTTTACCCCAAGTATGGTTTCCCATTGTTACACAGTCTGCACCACAAGATAAAATATCTTGATAGTTTTTCTCTGTAAGTCCCATACCATCAGCAGCATTTTCACCGTTGACTATAACGAAATCAATCTTCTTATCTTCAATAATGAAAGGTAGACAATCTTTAAGTTTTTGGATACCAACTTTTCCTACTATATCTCCTACAGCTAGTACTTTCATTAATATCTCTCCAATCTGTATTAAACTTCTTATATTTTAACATATTATATAGTTTTATACAAGAAATAAAAGGAGAGTGCCAGAGCACCCTCCCCATGAGAACTGTCGTCGGTTACTATTGGAACTCAAGCTTTACTCAAATTCCAAGTCAGTCACGTAATATATGCTGTGATCAAACACCGCTTTTTCGTAACTGAAGGAAACCAGAGAACCCGGATAGAGTTTCTTAGTTTCAAAGATGCTATAAGAGGTAGGAATCGCATACTGCTGTCCTTCCATGTAAGAAGTCCTAAAAGCATAATACGTAACACCCTTATAAACTATCTGTTCCACATTCTCAATAACTGCCCCTTTGACGGTATACACCTGAGGGAAATTATAGACAATGATTTCTTCATGATCTGTAGCACTATTGTCCAAAGACCGTGCCATGCTTCCTGGAGTAGTAAGTACAATAAAGAACACCACAACCAGGAATATCATGATAATATCCGTAACTTTTTCTCTTCTCATTATTCCTCCTATGGGTTATCACCCTAGTAAATGTGCAAAAAAGTAACGAACAGTTCATAAACATATTATACCATATTTTTGACATATTTACAAAAAAAAGAGAGGGCGCCAGAGCGCCCTCCCCGTTATGAGAACTGTTAGTTATTTGAACACGATTTCGGTTACGATATGCACATACTGCTCATTTGAGTCGTAGTACTTGAATGTAACCATGTTACCGGGAATAAGAAGCATTGTCTGCCAAGAGCTATTCTCGATAGAACTTACATACAGAGCCGCCAGAGCGTCTTCTGTTCTAAAATAGAAATATGTAGTCCCATCAATTGTAGCTGTCGTAACTTCAGTCACGATGGCATGCTCCATTTCCTGAATTTCAACACCGTCAGGAATCACATTTTTCTCTTGCTCAGGTTCATCTACTGCGACACTTGACGTGGTCAGACCAGCAAGTCTCTTACGATAGAGATCCAAAGTAGAGTTTAAAGTTTCTCCCTGAACAGTCTTCTGATACTCTGCAACGTTGCAGAGTGCGTAGCGCTGAACCAATCCTGCATTGTCCTTCAGTAACATGAAGTAGGTCATTTCCCCATCCACATTAAAAATCGTCGGGAACGAAGCAGAATATTTCTGGCTCTGATCTTTGCCTTCAGCGGCCTTCTGAGCAGAGCTTTCTTCAGCACCACTTGCCGGATAGAACCTTGCTTCTCCTGTGCTTGGGCTAATCAGAACAAATCCATAATTAGTTTCACTGTTGGATGCAGGTGTAATACCTGTATAAAACCAAATGGTTCCATCCTTAGCTACTACAGAATTATACCCATTAAACGGGGTATACTTGGACTCATCCTCATCAGTGCGAGCATCTCTGTAACTATATGCAGTCTTGTAAACATTCTGTTTGGCAAAGAGAGCATTACCGAACCCACCAGAATACACATAGTGATTCTGGATTTTGTCCATGAGATAAGAGACACTCATTGCATGATCTACCCAATCAGGAAGATTGTTGATTGCGTACTCGACCATTTCACCATTGCACGCATCTGTAATCACTACAGAATTCACCATGCTACCTCCAAAGATGAAAATAGAAGGTGACTTCACTTCGGTAATCCAGTATGCCTTGCCTTCATCGTCAATCTCAAAATAAGACTTTCCGAGAATATAGCTAGGATGTGCAAAATGAATGTGTCTTTCCAGGTCATGACTCCAGTAAGCAGACGGGCTATACGTCATCGGAGTATCCAGCTCTTTATACGTAGCAGATTGTGTTTCAGCATTTACAAGCACATATCCAGGAATGGATTTTGCTTTGTTTGCTTTAAACAGACCACCAAAATTGAGAGGAGAAATACGATAATAATCGCCATTCACTTCAATAAGGTTGTACTCATCATCTACTTCGTAATAAGTAGCATTAGGAATACCGCCAATAGTACGGTCGCCAAGTCGCTGTGCTGTCATCTGGTCAACAATTATCAGATTTTCAGTATTGATTTCGGGGATATCCTGCTGGAAATCACCATCAACCACCTCAATCTGATTGGAATAGGTTGTAGCATTAAACATCGGGGATCCGATCCAAGCAAAGATACCAGAAAGAATAAGAATTACAACCACGGCAATGCCAAGCACTATCGGGAAGTATTCAAAATCAATCTGATCATGATTGCCATCATAAGAATTGCTCTCGCGGAAAATCCAGCCACAAACGGCCATTACTCCAAGTGATACAACGATCTCGAGCCAGAACCCCCAGGCTCTGAAGGAAACGGGAGTGCAGAAAAAGTACTGGAACACGAAGTTCACGAGTACGACTGCAACAACCATAACCAGAATCTGGATGATGTTCTTCTTGCTGACTACCTTCCGGGCATGTTCTTTGTTTTCAATGTTCTTGTTTCTCATAACTGTCCTCCTTGGGGTACTTCCCCTTAGTATAAAATAAAATTGAAACTAACAGTTCACTTATATTATACCATATTTTATGTCAACATTCAAGAAATGAAAAACGGGCTATCACACTGATAGCCCGAATTTCGTACTGTTTCTTAATACTTAGTTACCATGAGTCCAGCATTCCCTTTTTTCATCACATAAGAAATCTGATACTTCTTGTCATTGTAGATTAGAAGATACTTATTTTCTCCCATTCCATCATAGACTTCATTAGCACCAAGAGCTCTTATAAGAGTTACTTTGCTGAGGTCAAATGTAAGTCCTAATTGTGTAAGGACAAAAATTGACTCATGAGGAGTACCAAACTCAGCTCCAAACAGGCGAATAGCCCCTGCGACCAATTCATCAGGGATGATCCTAAGATGAATCATAGATTCTCCCTTTTTAAAATTGGGCATAAAATAGTGGACTAAAGAAAGATTCGGTACTACCCAAATCCCACTCCGTTCGTTCTTAAGCTTCTCTCGATCTGTTCTGGAAATAATAGTGTTAATGAATTTTCCAAAACGGACTGTTCCCTGCTTGTAATAGAACGACTGATTCATTTCAGTTACCCGAATGGTGCATGTGCTGGAGTACTTCAAGTTTTCATCCACAGTACCGGTTTTTAGATTCACAAAATTGCCATACGTAATCGTAAGCATGGTTTCTCCTTTCTGTCAATTGACAAGTCATAATGTGAATCACATTTCCAAATTAGGAACGTCACTTATTTTAGCACACTTTTGTGCAAAAAAAAAGATAGAAATACTTTATATTTCTATCTTTTTACTTATTCTACACTCTTAAGTGACTCAATCATATCTATTTTCTTTAAAGAAAAGTATGTAAGTATATTTACAATTACTGAAAATACTATAGTAAGTCCAATAGATATTAATATACTTGTTCCATATATATTAATTGGAAATCTTAACATATCAATTTCACATGTCTTTAATATGAATCCTGTAAGTACTTCTCCGAATAAAACACCTAATCCTATACCTATTATAGTAAGTATTATTATTTCTCTTGTAATGTAATCATACACTTCCCTATCATAGAATCCTAATACTTTTATTGTAGCAAGTTCTCTAATTCTTTCTGAAATATTTATATTAGTTAAATTATATAAAACAACAAAAGCTAAAAGTCCAGCTGCAACAATTAAAATATATACAACAGCATTTAAGTTTTGAAGAATGTTATTAATTTGTGTCTTCATTGAAGAAACAAGTATTACATTTACCGTTCTAGAATCTGCTAGTAATTTCTCTGATAAGTTTTGTTCATCTTCTTCACTCAAATTACCTTCATATTTAATAAAGAATACATTAGGGGTTGTGTCGTTATTATCTACAACTTTGTTATAGTAGTTTTCTGTCATGTATATATTGTGTTGTACATAATGTTCTGAAATCCCCTTAACCTTTACTTTATATTCTTCCATATCTAGATTCCTTAAAGTAATTTCATCACCAGGTTTTATATTTAATAAATCTGCTATCTTACTACTTATAACAACTGATTCATCATCTAGTTCAAATTCATTAGATTCGTTTTTATATTCTCTAATTGTTATAAATTCTTTAAACTTATTTATATCTTTTACTACATCTAGTTGAGCATCATAAGATAAATCTCCTTTTACTATAGACATAGTCTCAACGTATAAACTATAAACGTCATTAACCTCATCATGAGTTTTAATAGAATCCATATATCTATTTTGCTCATCTATTGTCATAGAGTCTTTAATTGCAACATACATATTGTAATGATAAATATGATCATATTGTAAATCTAGTACTGAAGAAATAGAATCTTTAAGTCCAAAACCTGCAAGTATTAATCCTGTACATCCTGCTATACCAATTATAGTCATGAAGAATCTCTTCTTATATCTAAACATATTTCTTATTGTAACTTTTTGAGTAAAACTTAATCTATTCCAAATAAATTTAATATTTTCAAGAATAACTCTTTTTCCAGTTTTTGGAGCTTTTGGTCTCATAAGTTCAGCAGGAACATTCTTAAGTTCTGAATTCATAGTCATAATAGTTGCACCAACAATACATAAGTACATTGTTCCAAGTCCAACTAAAGCAAACTTAAAGTTAAAGAACACAACTGGGTCCATATGACAAAACATCATTTCATATAGATAAATAATGATTCTAGGAAGTGTATACATACAAGTAAGTATACCTAAAAATCCTCCTACTATAGTTGCTATAGAAGCAAATAAAATGTATTTATACACAATCTGACTTTTTGTATATCCTAAAGCTTTTAAAGTTCCTATTAATGTTCTTTGCTCTTCTACCATTCTTGTCATAGATGTTAAACTAATTAATGTTGCTATTATGAAAAATACTATTGGAAATACAATAGCAATAGCTGTAATACTATCTAAGTTTTTAATGTAACTTCCAAAGCCATCTAAATCGAATCTATCTTGTATGTACCATTTTGCCTCTTTTAGATCTTTTACTTTTTGTCTTGCATCAATTAATTTTTTCTCAGCATCTAATATTTTCTCATCAAATTCTTTTTTACCATCTGCAAGTTCTATTTCAGCATCTTTAATTTTATTTTTTCCTTTATTTAGTTCTTTTCTACCATCCTCGATTTCTTTTAATGCTTCACTATGTTTGTTATTTAACTCTCTTTGAGCACTATCTAATGTACTGTAACCATTATTTATTTCTGCTCTTCCACTTTCTAATTGTTTAGAAGCACTTACTAAAGCATACATTCCTTCTAGCTGAGTTTTTTTAGTATTTAATTCTGTAAGAGTTATTTTTAGATTTTCAATAGTCGCAGATATTTGAGCTATTTGTCCTGAATAATCTTGTGGAGTTACATTTTCCATGTGATTAACATTTTGCATAGATTTTAATGTCTCTAATGTAATAGTTAGTTCTTTAATTTTTTGATTTATCATATTTATGTTAGTATTTAACTCATTTAAGTTACTATCATAATTAGCAGCCATACTATTTAACATTTCCATAGAAATGTTATTTTGTTTTAATGTTTCTTCAAACTGTCTTTGCGCTTCATTTAATTCTATTTCACTTGCAATTAACTTATTATAGCCTTCAGTTATTTGATTTTGCGCTGAACTTATTTCACTATTTAAAGTGTTCTCTGCATCTTTAATTTTCTTTTCATTATCTGCAATTTCTTTTTTTCCATCTGCTATTTCTTTTTCAGCATCTTTAATTTCTTTTAATGCTTTTGCTTTCTCTTCTTCTAATGTCTTTTCAGCATCAGCTAATTTCTCGTTTGCTTCTCCTACAATAGAATTATATCTAGCATCTTCTCTTTCTTCTTTGATTGAATCTATTCTATCTTTAAGTTCTTTAATCTTTTCTTTATATTCATCTTCTGAAGAATTTAAGTCTTTAACACCACTTACTGTAACATATATATTTGTATAAATATCATTTGTGATATTACTCTTAAGAATATATGCATAATAGTCAATTGAGCCATTACCAATTGTTGTTATACCTCTATCATGAGAAAGATATATTGGTGAATTAACGAATCCAACAACTTTTAAACTATTAGTCTTAAAGTTGCCTTTTTCTTTTTCTTCTTCTAAATCTTCTTTATCATCTTCATCATCAAAGTTAGCTTCTTCAACTTCAATCTCACTGTCATCTTCTAAATAGCTAGGATCTTCTTCAATGTTTATTGTATCGCCTATTTTTATCCCTTTGATTTTTATCTTATTATCTATAACACATTCATTTTCATTTTCAGGAAGTCGTCCTTCTACAAGATCAACATGATTTAATTCATCAGAATATTGAAGAAGTTTGATAATTTGTTTATCATCACTGATTTCAGCAAATACATCTTCAGAATATATTGGGACTACTTTATCTACTCCATCGATATTTTTGATTTTTTCTACATCGTCATCTGTTAGTCCTAAAGTAGACATTATTTGGATGTCAAAGCATTCTGTTTTATCAAAAAATGCATCTAAAGTTCTACCCATATCAGGTGGAGCTGCTCTTAAGCCAGCATAAAAGCCAACACCCAAAAACGCCATAATCATTATGGAAATAAAACGTTTAAAATTAACTTTTATTTCTTTTATACTGTCTTTCTTTAATGCTTTTAACATCTAAATATCCTTTCTTAAAATACTTCACACAAAATTATATATTAAAATAACCTTTCTAACAATAACTAAAAACAAAAAAGATGGAAGACTTATCTTCCATCTTGACGTTTTATTAATTATTCTTCACTATCTTCTTCATCTTCTTCTAATGAAGGAATGTTATCAAGTTTTTTGCTCATTACAGTTAATTTTCTTAAAACTGCAATTTTCCAATAACCATCTTGGACTTCTTTAGCAGTATTAATTGTAAGTAAAACTGCAAATCCAAAGAATATTAGTGTACTTGTTGTTATAACTAGTACTTTTATTGAATAATCAACTAATAGTACATTAACTAGATATTCAGATATAAGTGTACCAATTAAGCATCCTATAACGCTGAATAAAAGCATTAGTACTATTCTTCTTACTTTTAACCAAAATATATAATTCTTAAAACTATTTTCATTATACATAAAACTAACCTCAAAAATAAAATCATAAATATTATATTCTTTAACAAATTATAAGTCAATTAATTACATTCTCTTTGCTATTATTACTGTTAAAACGCCAACTATAATAAATACAAGGACGTAGATTATTAAATTGCCTTTAAAATTATGCTCACTTATTATAAGTTCATTAGACTTAGTTGTATTTTCGACTCCCATATCAAGTGAAGTATTAGCTACTGTATCATCTACCATCTTTTCTTTATAATCAGGATCAAATACATTTTTTCTAGTAGATGCTAAAACTAAAAGTTCATCTCCTGTAGTATATTCTTCATCTTCTTTTAAGTCTCTTGAATCAGAATCAGCAATTACAACTTTTCCATTTTGGAATTTAATCATTGATACTTCTTCGTGGCCCATTTGACCTCTTACAAGCATGATTTGTTTTAAATCATCCATTTTATAAAATGCTGTATGACCTCCTGGTAAATAACCAGAGTATACAAGCTTACCGTCTTTTCCAAATGTGTATACTGACATTATTTTTTCAGCTTCACTCTCACCTGTTGTTATAAAAATCTCTTCTACTTCATCTTGATTAATATCTACACTAAAGTATTCAGACTCTGGTGCTTTTTCAAAATATAGATTAAGTAAGTCTTTATAACAATCTCTATATGTTTCATATTTTTCATTCATTATGCTAGATTCATCTACTCCGTTATCATCTACGTTAGCATAACAACAACTTATACTAAGTAGTAGAGCTATTAATACTAAAATACTAATTAATATTTTTCTTTGCATAACACACCTCTTTTTCAAAAAAATAAGTAGGAACAAAATTGTTCCTACCTATTATATCACATATTTATTTATTTTCATAACCTGGTTTTTCTAAAAGTCTAAACATATTCTTTTTATACTCTTCAACACCCGGTTGGTTAAATGGATTAACTCCTAAAAGTGTACCACTCATAGCACAAGCTTTTTCAAAGAAGTAAATTAATTCACCAATATTTTCTTCATCTAATTTATCAATTTCAACAAGTAAGTTTGGAACATTACCTGTAACGTGAGCTAAGATTGTTCCTTCCATAGCTTTATCATTTACATATCCCATTGTCTTACCTGCTAAGTAATTTAATCCATCTAAGTTTTGATCATCTGGTTGGATTGTTATATTAGATGCATATTTATCTATTTTTATAACTGTTTCCATTAA
This sequence comes from Clostridia bacterium, assembly GCA_017528085.1. Classification (GTDB taxonomy): domain Bacteria; phylum Bacillota; class Clostridia; order TANB77; family CAG-508; genus Scatovivens. The sequence continues at coordinate 61,820 of JAFXPH010000002.1, forward strand.
GTTTCTTACACCATCTTGGATATATTGTCCCATTGAATGTAAGTCAGTTGTTAAATCAACACCTGCTGGGAATAAACCTTTACCATCTTTACCTTCTGATTCACCATATAATTGTTTCCACCATTCTGTCATATAGTGCATCTTTGGTTCATAGTTTGCTAAAATTTCAGTTGTCTTACCTGATTTATAAAGTAAGTATCTTACAACTGCATATTGATAAGCAGTATTATATTTAATGTTAGAGTCTTTATACTCTTCTTCTGCTTTCTTAGCACCTTCCATAAGTTTATCTATGTTAATTCCAGCTGCAGCAATTGGAAGTAATCCAACTGCAGTTAACACTGAGAATCTACCACCAACATTATCAGGAATTACAAATGTCTCATATTTTTCACTATCAGCTAAAGTCTTTAAAGCACCTTTCTTTCTATCAGTTGTAACATAGATTCTTTTTCTTGCTTCTTTTACTCCATATTTAGTTTCTAATACCTCTCTAAATATTCTAAATGCTATAGCAGGTTCTGTTGTTGTTCCAGATTTAGAAATAACATTTACAGATATATCTTTATCTGATAAGTAATCAAGTAAATCAGTCATATATACTGGAGATATATTGTTTCCTACATATACTACTTGTGGATTCTTTCTTCTTTCTGAACTTAAATAGTTATCAAATGTTCCAGTTAAAGCTTCAATAACAGCTCTTGCTCCTAAATAAGATCCACCGATACCAATTACAACTAATACATCAGTATCTCTTTTAATCTTCTTAGCTGCTTTTTTTATCCTTGCAAATTCTTCTTTATCATAGTTAGTTGGAAGTTCAATCCATCCTAAAAATTCTTTTTCATCATTTGCTTTAGCATGAAGTTTTTTATGTGCTTTAGCAACTTCATTGCTATACTCTTGAATCATTTTTTCTGTAATACTAGAGTTCTTATAATCAAACTTTACCATGGTTTATATCCTCCTAAATGTAATTCTTCAACCAAGGTGATTATATCATATAGTAAATTAAATAAGTATGTTTTTTATGTGAAATATTCATGTATTGCTTTTTTTCTTAACTGAGTATATTATTATATTATTAATTAATAAATGGAGATTTTTTATGGCCTTTGATGGAATAATAACTAAAAAAGTAATTACTGAGCTAAATAACATTTTAGCTCAAGGAAAAATTAATAAAGTTGCTCAACCTAATACTCAAGAGGTAGTTTTAAGTGTATATTCAGCCGGCAACAACTACAACCTACTTCTTTGTGCTAATCCTGAGTTTTGTAGAATTGGAACAACAGAATATTTAAAACATAATCCTCAAAACGCATATGGTTTTTGTATGTTACTTAGAAAGTATTTAGTTGGTGGTAAAATATTAGAATTTAAAAACTATGACTTAGAAAGAACTGTTGAAGTTAAAATTGAATGTTACAATGAGCTTAATGATATAGTTGTAAGAAAACTATTTATTGAAATTATGAATAGACAATCTAATATTATTTTAACTAATGAAAATAATATCATAATTGATTCTCTAAAACATATTGATTCTTCTTCAAGAGAACTTTTACCTGCTCATGAATATACATTCTCACCAATAAACAGAATAAGCTTTATTGAAACAGCTTCATATGATGACTTCTATAATGCAATGACAACTAATAAAGATGACTCATTTTCTATTTCAAAACAAATGAGTAATACTTATATTGGTATTGGTAAATCAGCAGTAAAAGAGATTTTAAAAATATTAAATATTGATGATCATGATTCTTCATATGAATCACTAGTTAATGTTTATAATTACTATAAAACTATTATTGAAAAGATACCTACTAATGAGCTTAAATGCTTCTTAATTAATAAAGGTAAAGATTATGGTTATAAATTAGATGAGCCAATTAATGATTCTATATTAGAATTTTTAGATAACTTCTATTTTGAAAAAGAGCAAAATAACTTATTTTCTTCTACTAAAAATAACTTACTAAAAATCGTTTTAGTAAACTTAAAAAAAGTTACTAAGAAACTAGAAAATATTAATTCCAAACTACAAGAATGTAATAACTTAGATAAATACAGATTATATGGTGAACTATTAACAGCCAATATTTATAGATTCAAAGACTTACCTAACACAGAAAGTGTTACTGTGGAAAACTATTATGATGAAAACAAAGAGATTACTATTCCACTTGATAAAAAACTTGGATATCAAAAGAACATTGAAAGATATTTTAAAAGATATGATAAATTAAAGAATGCTTCTGCTATAGTTTCTATTCAAAAGAAAGAAACTGAAGCTGAAATAAACTATATTGAAAGTATTGTCTTCTCTATTGATGAAGCAAAAACTTTAGAAGATCTTACAGAGATATATGACGAAATATCAGAAGCTTTTTCTTTAAATCAAAAACAAAAAAGTAAAGTTAAGAATGAAAAACTTTCAAAAGATTTAAAATATGATATTAGAAATGTTAATGGATATGATGTATATGTTGGAAAGAATAATAAACAAAATGATTATATTTCATTAAGACTTGCTCAAGGTAATGACATATGGTTCCATGTTCAAAAATATCATGGAAGCCATGTACTTCTTCGTAATCCAAATAATCAAGAAATTGACGAAGATACATTATTTAAATGTGCATGTCTTGCCAAAGAAAATAGTAAAGCTCAAGCATCTCTTAATGTTCCTGTAGATTACTGCTTAGCAAAATTTGTTAAAAAGCAATCTGGTTCTAAACCAGGAATGGTAAATTACACTAACTTTAGTACAATAATTGTAAAATAAAAGATAGCCTTTAAATGGGGTTCACTCCATTTAAAGGCTATCTTTTTTTATTCTTCTATTAAATTCTTAACAAGATTTTCAATTTTATTTTCGCTAGTAGTTCTCTTTACAGAGTTATCAATTAGATCTTCTTGTATACTTTCTTTTAATTTATTTTTTGTTAAAACAAGTGCTATATATCTTTTTCCAGTATCGTATACATCACCTGATTTATGTATCTCAAGAATACCGTTTTTATCAGATTGAATTACTGTACCACCATCAAAGAATGATCTATCTAGGAATGTTCCTCCATCTTCTCCAGAGAAAAGTGATTCTCCTAAGAAATAATTAGGTCCAGATTCATCAATATAATCCAATACAGTTGGTGCAAAATCTAATGTATTTCTTCCTTTAGCGTCTAATTCTTGATGTTCTATTCCCTTATGATAAATTACAAGAGGCATTGTATCTATAACCGCCAAAGCTCTATTTGAATTAGGGAACGCTACTTTATAATCTATATCTTCATATGTTGCATGATCTGCTGTAAATACAAAAATTGTATTGTCAAATAATGGACCATTTTCAAATTTCTCTAAGAATTCTTTTAAAGCATAATCTAAATCATTAAATTTATTATGGACAGCATTATCGTAATCTTTGTGATATATTCCATCAAAAGTTACATGTGTTCCAAGTGTATAAATACCTAATACAAAAGGTTTTCCTTCATTATTTAACTCAATTGCTTTATTATATAATTCTTCGTATGCTAATTTGTCTGACAAATGTCCTTTTACGAAACCTTCTGTACTATTTTTGTATTCTTTCATATCATAATATTTATCAAATTTTAAAGCTTTTAAATATCTTGTAAATTCTTTGTTATCAGGCTCAACATTTATAAATGCTGATTGATAACCCTTTTCACTTAAAAGTGATTGCATAGATATTAAAGGATTTGCATCGTAATTATGATATTGATATCCAGAATAAAGTTGTCCAATTATTGCCCTATATGTTGCAAATGTATGATTAAAGTAATTGTTAAAAGTAATACCTTTACACTTTAAGTCTTTTACTGTAGGCATTAAATCTTCGTATTGAACTACGTAGTTAGATAATCCTTCTGTAAATACATATATTACATTTGGCTTATCTGGAAGGTTATCTGGCTTTGCAATATAGTCCTTTACTTCATTATGATAGAACTCACTTGGTTCTACTTTTAAAGTCTCTAAAGAATGAACTTCATTCATATAATTTTGCATGTCTTCATATACTAATTTGTAATTATAGATAGTATAGAAAACATACTTTATATTAATTGTAAGAAATACAGTGTATATAATTGTTTCAATTAACATTAATAATTCAATTTTTAATGATTTAGTTGATTTTTTTAAAGGTAAAAATGAAACAACTAATACTCCAATTATTGCTAGAATATACTTAATTGCATTTCCACCAATATCCCTTATTGAGTCCAAATTTGATAACATAATAACGCTAATATATGTTCCACCAAAAAATTTAACTCCTATTTGAATCATAATTAATACAGAAAAAATTGAATTAAGTATATATGCAAGTTTTGGGAACTTTCTAGAATAAATTTCAGTAGTTAAATTTAATAATAATACTTCTGCTAAAATAGCTGTAGTGTATATGTAGTCTCTATTAAAGTATCCAATTAAAAATGCACCAATGATTGGCACTATTATTTTAATTTTATGAAAAATATCAAATTTACCTTTAGAATTAAAGTTTGTATAAAACATAAATAAAAGTGTAAATATTCCTAGTTCTAAAGCATTTACTCTTTGCTCAGTAAAATTATATCTAAACATATTACTTTCTTTAAGTGCATGTATACTAATATAAGATACCATAGCAAATATGACAAACACTAATAAGTGCTTGATAAGTAGTAATACTTTATCACGCATACTTAATTTTTCTTCTTGAACATTTTCATTTTGTTCTACTTCTTCTTTTTTATCTAGAGTTTCTTCTTTTACTTCTTCTTTTTTCATTAATCTCTCCAATGTATAAAGTAATAAAATCTTCTTTAAGATTATACCATAAATAAAAAAAATAATATACAAATAAAAATAGGTGTTTATACACCTACTTTTATCATTATATTTAATCTAAAAATTTATTTTTAATTTTATTAATCGTCTCATCTGAAATGCCACAACTTTTTAAATAATCATAGTATGTTCCAAAGTTATCCTCAATATATTTCATAGCACATTTAATATATTCTGGTTTAGAAAGTGCTAAATCTGGATTCCCAAGTTCTGGATCTATAAGAGCTGAGAAATATTCGTCTGTAATTTTGTAATTTGCAATTATATCTTTACTAGATACATTACAAATTCCTAAAATTAACATAGATATAATTCCTGTTCTGTCTTTTCCAGCAGTACAGTGAATTAATGTACAACCTTTAGATTCAGCAATTATATCAAATATTTCTTTTATTGCCTTAGTATTTTGAAGAATATAGATGTAACCATCTCCCATATTAAAATTCTTCTTTTCTAATACTAAGTTCTCATTAAATTTATCAGTTAGAAGTGAAACATTTTTTACTGTAAATCTATTATCTACAGCATCTGGATTTTCAAAACTTTTATCTTCACTTCTTAGATCTATAACAGTTCTTACACCGTCTCCATAATTATATAAAAAATCATTGTCGTTTTTCGTAAGTGAGCTTAAATAACTTCCTCTTAAGAATACACCAAACTTAGTAACCTTTCCATCATTTGTTGGATAACCACCAAGTTCTCTAACATTTTCAGCTCCTTCTAATGGAAGCCTAACAAATATTTTGTTCATAAATACCTCGCCTATTAAATGGCAAGTCTGCCATTTATTTTACTAAATCTTTAGTTAGTCTATATGTATCCCTAGCAATCATAATTTCTTCGTTAGTTGGTACAATATAAGCCTTAACTTTTGAATCAGGAGTAGTAATTTCTTTTTCCTCTCCTCTTACATTATTTGCTTCCTTATCGAATTTAACACCTAGACATTCTAGTTGTGTTAATATTCTTTCTCTTTCTTCTATACCATTTTCTCCAATACCACCAGAGAATGTTATATAGTCAGCTCCTCCAATAGAAACAAACATTTTAGCAATATATTGAGCTATAATGTATGCTCTTGATTCTAGAGCTAATATTGCTCTTTCATTTCCTTCTTTTGCTTCTTTTTCAATATCTCTAAAGTCAGCAGAAATTCCAGAAACTCCTAGAGCACCTGATTTTTTATTTAATACTTCACTCATTTCATCTGGAGTGAATCCATGTGTTTTCATAAGTGTTGTTACTATAGATGGATCTAAGTCACCAGATCTTGTTCCCATAGGGATACCTGCAAGTGGTGATAGTCCCATTGTAGTATCAACGCATTTACCTTCTTTAATTGCACATAGAGATGCACCTTGTCCTAAGTGACAGTTAACAATTTTTAAATCATCTCTACCTGTAATTTCAGCTAATCTATTTGCAACATAGTTATGTGATATACCATGTGCACCATATTTTCTAATATGGTCTTCTGTATAATATTCATATGGTATTTGATAAATATAAGCTTTTTTCTCCATTGTTGTATGGAAAGCTGTATCAAATGCAACAATCATTGGTACATTTGGAAGTAAGTGTTCGCATCCTCTAATACCAGCTAATGCAGCAGGATTATGAAGTGGTGCTAAAGGTATAACCTCCTCTATAGATTTTTTTGCTTCATCAGTAACTAAAACTGATTGAGTAAATTTTTCTCCACCATGAACTATTCTATGTCCTACAGCAGATATTTCTGATAAATCTTTGATAACTCCAACTTCTTTATCAGTTAATTTATCAAGCACAATTTTAAGTGCTTCTTCATGATTCTTAACGGCAAACTCTGTTACATATTTTTCTCCGTTAACTTTATGAGTTATAAATGATTTACTATCACCTATTCTCTCATAATTTCCTTTAGCCATTACTTGTTCATTAACCATATTGATTAATTGATATTTTAGTGAAGAACTTCCACAATTTACAACTAATACTTTCATAATTCCTCCTAGAATTTAAATAAAAATTTTTGTCTTTAATTTCAGTAAAAACTTATATATATTTTAAGTCCAATTTTTTACTCTACTAAAAAATAAAAACAAATCACGAACATATCACTCTTATATCACAATTTTGTGAATTTTTCCATAGATTTTTAAAAATTTTTCTTATTTTTAAGCCAAAAATAGGGCTTTTTTCAAAGCCCTATTAAAAAATTACATATTTTCAACTAAATATTTAGTATCTCTTGCGATAACCATTTCTTCATCAGTTGGTATAATGTACATTTTGATTTTAGAATCTGGAGTTGATATTTCAGTTTCTTCTGATTTAACATTATTAGCTTCAACATCTAATTTTGCTCCCATCCACTCTAAGTATTCTATTATCTTCTTTCTTACATTTATTTGGTTTTCACCAATACCACCTGTAAATACTATAGCATCTATTCCGTTTAAAGATACTGCATATTTTGCGATAAATTGTGCAATTGTTTTTGTGAATATTTCAATTGCAACTTTTGCTCTTTCATTAGTATCAGATGCAGATTCTATTACTCTAAAGTCTGGATCTAATCCTGTAATACCATATAAACCTGATTTCTTATTTAAAAGAGTATTTACTTCTTTTGCTGTTAAGCCATCTCTTTCCATTATTTCAGTAACAACTGTAGGATCTAAATCTCCTGAACGAGTTACCATTGCAATTCCACCTAGTGGAGAAAGTCCCATAGAAGTATCTATACTCTTACCACCTTTGATTGCACAAATTGAAGCTCCTTGTCCTAAATGGCAAGTTACTATATTTAAGTCTTTAATATCTTTACCCATAAGTTCTGCTGCTCTTTTTGAAACAAATTGATGACTTGTTCCATGAGCACCATATTTTCTAATACGATATTTTTCATAATATTCGTATGGAATTGGATATAAGAAGTTTTCTATAGGCATTGTTTGATGGAAAGCTGTATCAAATACAACTGACATTGGAACACCTGGCATAACTTCGCTACATGCTTTAATACCTTGAAGCGCAGCTGGATTATGAAGTGGTGCAAGTGGAATACATTTTTCTATCTTATCTAATACATCTGGTGTAACAAGTTCAGATTTATCAAAGTATTCGCCACCTGCAACTATTCTATGTCCAATTGCATCAATTTCTTTTAATGATTCAATTACTCCATACTCATTATGCATTAATTGTTCAAGAACAATTTTAAGAGCATCTGTGTGATTGAAAGTAGGTTTATTAATAACATACTTTTCGCCATTTACTTTATGAGTTAAAAATGCTTGTTCTTCTCCTATTCTTTCAAAATTTCCTTTTGCTAGTAATTTCTCATCATCCATATCAATTAATTGATACTTAAGTGAAGAACTACCACAGTTGATTACTAAAATTTTCATTTCGTACTTCCTTTCAATTAAATATTTAACATTATTATATTCAGCACTATGTATAATGCAAACATAATAAATGAATGTAAACTTTTTAATTATATTTCGCTGATAATATATCAAGTTGATATATGATAATAATATTCTGGGAATACAACATTTAAACCTAATAATACTAATATTTCTGCACCTAGTGCAATTATAATATTATTAAGTAATTTTGCATCAACAACTTCTCTTGATATTTTGAAAATATAATAAAACCAATTGAAGTTGATAAATACAAACGAAAATGCAATTACCGGCTCGCTAACCAGTGGATATCCATGCATACTAACATTGCACCATAGAAACCATCCTGCAATTATAGTAAATGCAATTAATACTATTTGTACTCTATTTGCAACTTTCAAATTTTCTGTAATTTTCTTTTTTTTAAAATGAATAATAATTGAATAAACTATAAGCAATATTATTTCAACGAAAAATATTAATCTACTCATAAAAAGCCTCTACTACATATTTTGTGCTTGAACTGCTGTTATAGCTATAACACCAGCTATATCTTCTGCAGAACATCCTCTTGATAAATCATTTACTGGTCTTGCTATACCTTGGCAAAGTGGGCCATAAGCTTCTGCTTTTCCTAACCTTTGTGTTAATTTATATCCAATATTACCAGCATTTAAGTCTGGGAATATTAATGTATTACAATGACCTGCAACTGTGCTTCCTGGAGCTTTTGATGCACCTACTGAAGGTACTATAGCAGCATCTAGTTGTAATTCTCCATCTACAGTTAAATCTGGATATCTTTCTTTTACTATATTAGTTGCATTAATTACTTTTTCTGTTAATTCTGAAGATGCACTTCCATATGTTGAATATGAAAGCATTCCTACTTGAGCTTTAGCTCCAACTAATTCTTCAAAGCTTCTTGCTGAAGAATGAGCAATTTCTGCTAAGCTTTCAGCATCTGGATTCTCTACTAATCCGCAATCACCAAATACGAATACTCCGTTTTCACCATATTCACAATCTGGAACTACCATTACAAAGAATGCAGAAACAAGTTTTGTATCTGGAGCTGTTTTTAATATTTGAAGAGCTGGTCTTAATGTATCAGCAGTTGAATGAATAGCTCCTGAAACTAATCCATCAGCATCTCCACATTTAACCATCATTGTTGCAAAATATATTTCGTTGTTATAAATAATGTTGTTTGCTTCTTCTTCAGTCATGCCTTTTGCTTTTCTTAATTCATAAAATGCATTAGCATATTCTTGAGTTTTAACATCAAATTTAGGATCAACTATATCTAATCCTTCTATATTTAAACCATTTTCATTAGCTGTTTTTTCGATTTGATCTCTACTTCCTATTAGAACAACTTTTGCATAACCTTGATCTCTAGCTATTGTAGCTGCTCTTAATACTCTACCATCAGTTGCTTCTGGTAGTACAATTCTTTTTACATTGCTTTTTGCTTTTTCTTTAATACCTTCAATAAAATTCATTTGTATCCTCCTAAAAAATTATATATTTAAGCTACTTAAAATTATATTAATTAGCATACTTTTTGTCAATTTAAAAACCACTTTATTCTTTGTTTAATTTTTTATAATAATTACAATACTTATTTACTTTACAATTAGAGCAATCTGGCTTTCTTGCATCGCAAGTTTTTCTTCCATGCCAAACAAATAGGTGATTTGCATCAAAGTAATCTTCCTTTTTTACTCTTTTTAATAAATCTTTTTCTATTTGTTCTGGATCTTTTTTATCAGAAAGACCTATCCTATTCGAGATTCTTCTTGCATGAGTATCAACTGCTATCCCTTGTGGATTGTGAAAAGCTTCAAGCATTATTACATTTGCACATTTTCTACCAATGCCAGGAAATGTTTCTAATTCTTTCATAGTTTCTGGTACTACTCCATCATACTCATCTAGAAGTTTTCTAGTAAGTCCATGTAAGCTTTTAGCTTTATTTTTATAGAATCCACATGAATGAATCATTTTTTCAATTTCCGGAATTGTAAGCTTACTCATCTTTTCAGGTGTAGGATATTTTTTAAACATATCCTTAGTTACAATATTTACTCTCTCATCAGTACACTGAGCTGATAACATGACTGCAACCATCATTTGATATGGAGTTTTAAAATCTAAACTACACTTACAATCAGGATAACATTTTCTTAAAATATTAATTATTTCTTCAGTTTCTTTCTTAGTTTTCATATACCACCTAAAAAAGGTCAAAGGATATTTTAACTCCTTTGACCTTATATTTAACCATTATTTATCATCATCGTCATCGTCTTCATCATCTAGAGTTTCAAAATCATCAAGATCATCTAAATCATCTAAAATACTTCCAAATTCTGAATCTTCTGTATCGTTTGTTTCATTGTCATCTTCTATGTCATCTACTTCCTCTGGATTATGAGTCATATATTCTAAATCATCTAAGTCACTATTAGGATTATCATCTTCTATTTCATCTGGTTCTTCAGACTTTGGTAATATAGATGGTTCTTCATAATTATCATCATATTCATCTGGTTCTGGAATCTCTGGATCTAATTCTGAACGAGTATCTTCTACAGTTTCTTCATCTACTCTTTGAGGTACTTTATCATCCAAATCAGCAGTTAAAGATGGTCTAGGCTCTAAAGGAGCACTAGCAACTTTTTTACTTTTTCTTCCAACATTATTTGGATTTGCAAAGAACATTCTAAATAATGTACCATAAGCTATTAATGAAACAATTACTACTATTACTGGTGATACTGGTGTTAATTCTAGTCCACAGAATACTGCTGCAAATATTACTGCAAATATAAATATTCTACCAGTTTTCTTACCTTCTTTTTCAGCAAATAATGCTTTTGAAATTGATGTAGCTGCAATTCCTATTCCATAGTAGCATGATAAAATCATTACAACTACTAGTAATAAAGCTACTGGGATACCAATTATTGAAACTATTAATAGAACTATTGCACCTATCGTTAAGATTAGTCCTAATATACCCATTCCTAGGTTCTTAAATATACTTGATATAGCTGTATCTCTTGAGCAAATAATATCTTGTTTTCTTTGAAGTAAGAATAACATTACTAAGATTGCAACTAAAGCATTAATACCAATTATTGCTGCTCTTACTTGATTTGATTTAGCAGCTTCTTTAGCATTTATAACTACACTTGAGTTTTCACTTATTCCTGTTATGCTAGAGAATGTTGAAGTATTTTTAACTCCACCTTCTACAGCAATTCCTTTTTCAGCAAATGTTGCTTCATCAACTGTTCCTTCTGGAACATTTAATGTACCAACTACATGTGTATAATCACCTATAGCTACTTCATCTGCATATGTATATACATTTCTTCCATACACACCAGATAAATCAGCTTTTTTACTTGATAGTAATGATGTTCTTAATATTTGAGAATTTTCATCTATTTTAATTGATTCTTTTGCATATTGAACTGTATCATTTACAACAGCTCCTTCAAAAGTAATATTGTTTGCAAATATATATACATTTCCATGAATTGTTGAATTTACAATTCTTACGTCACCTGTACATGCGATATATGCATCTCCTACTACTTTTGTATTTTCAATAATACAATCTGAAGCCATAACATATACTGAACCATCTACTAATTTGTCTACTATATCAACTTTTTTATCAGAATCCATTGATACATAGTTTAAATGAATTTCTGGTTCTAAGTATTCTACTGGAATATCAGAATCAAGATCTTCATTCTCAGCAACTAATAATGTAGCTTCCTCATCTATAACATTTTCTACTACTTCATCTGTCTCTTCATCTACTGCTTCAGCATCTTCTTCTACAACATTTTCAACAACTTTGTTTTCAACAACATTTTCTTCTTGTTCTGTTGTCTTCTTAGCTGTAGTAAGTGGAGCTGCGAAGCACATTGTAGATACCATACAGATTACTAAAAATATAGCTAAACTAACCTTAATTTTTTTCATCTTTGGAATCCCCCTATTAAATCTATACTTAATATTTTATACTATACTTTTTATATCTTCAACCATTTTTTTAGGATTTTTACTATTTAATAATGCTGTACCTATGACTAAAATTGAAGCACCATTTTCTATAACATTTTTAGCATTTTCTTCCTTAATTCCGCCATCTACTTCAAATTCTAAATCTAATCCTTCTTGGTCAGAATATTCCTTTAATGCTTTTAGTTTTTCTAAAGTTTCTGGTATTAGTTTTTGTCCACCTTTTCCTGGTTCTACTGTCATAACTAAAATCATATGTGCATATGGCATATATTTTTTTATTACTTCTATATCAGTACCTGGTTTAATAGCTATTCCAAGTTTAACATTTTCTAATCTTAAATCTTCAACTAAATTTTTAAATTCATCAAATGAATAATTTTCTAATGCTTCTACATGGCATGTAATTCTATCTACACCTTCTATTAGGAAATCATCAACTGATTCAAATACATTCTCACACATTAAATGAACATCTAAACCAATATTAGTAATATGAGATAGTGTTGTTTCATATTCTTTCATAAGTTCATATGTATTGTTTTCTACAAATTTTCCATCCATAACATCAATATGAAAAAAGTCCACTTTATATGTTTCTAAATTATAAAACTCATGTACTGCATCTTCCTTATTTACATTTAAAATTGATGCTGATATTTTATTCATATTCAATCTCCTTATACAAAATAAAGTGGAAGTAATTTTTTACTTCCACTTTTAATTTATTATGGTATATAAATTACTTTATCACCTGTTGATAAATCAGCTGATTTATCACTAGACATTGTATTACCATTTACTACAACCCTTATATACTTGTTACCTGTTCCTGCTTTTAGAACAGCTACTATATCTTGGTCTGTATAAGAGTTAGATGCTTGATATACTCTATCATTTCCTATATAGATTTCAACAGTCGCCTTTGGAACTGGTAAAGGTATTACATTTGCCATTGGTGAAGGTGGTGTATAATTTAACAATGCTTGTAAGTTAACATGAACTGTACATGTTGATCTTACATTATGTTTGTTAACTGAAATAGTGATTATTTCATTTTCTTTAACAACCTTCTCTGGCTCAATTGATTGTTTTGTTACAGAATTATCTGTTTTATCATCGTTGTATTCATATACAACTTTAATGTTAGCTTCTGGGAATCCAGCATCAGTAAGTGCTTTTTTAGCATCAGCTTCATTAGAACTTACTACATTTGGAACAGTAACATCTTTATACTTACTTCCCATACTTACTACTATTTGAATTTCTTCAGTAGCATTCATTTCAGTTCCTTCATTTGGTGTAACAGATATTACAACATCTTTTTCTTTCTCTTCGTTAGTTTCCTCAGTAATCTTGTATTTTAAATCCATTGAATCAAGTTCTGCTTTAACTTCATCAATCTTTTTTCCAACCATTACTTTTGGAAGTGTAACTATATGTTGACCTTTTGACACAACAAGTGTAATTGGTTCAGTAACATTAATTGCATAGTTTTCTTTAAATTCAGGTTTTTGACTAATTACTTTTCCTTCTGGAACAGTTTCAGAATACTCTTCTTCTATTGAAATATTTTCAAATCCTGCTTCATTTAATAGTTTAATAGCATCATCCTTAGTCATAGCTTCTTCGATATTTTCAATTGCAACTTTAGGCATAACTGCTTGTTTTGGTCTTTTTATTTTAATTATTCCTATAGTACCAAATACAGCAATTAAGAATAGTAGCATTATAATTGCAAGTACCATAAATATCTTTTGAATTGGATGTGTATTAAAATACTCATTTAAGTCAAATTTCTTTTTCTTATTGCCTGTTGCTTTTTCTCCTTCACCAGATGATTTTGGAGCTCTTGAATCATTATTCTTTTCAAGCTCGATTTCATATATTGTAGGAACTTTTTGTGTTGGTGAATCAGCACTACGTGTTACTAATTCTACGAAATCTTTATCTGGTGATTTAAGTGCCATTCTCAAATCTTGAAGCATTTCTGTTGCAGATTGATATCTTAAAGATGGATCTTTCTGCATAGCTTTTAATATTATTCTATTTACACTAATTGGTATATCTTCATTATATTTAATAGGTTCAATTGGATCTTCTTGAACTTGTTTTAATGCAACTGATACTGGAGTATCAGCATCGAATGGTACTCTGCTTGTTAGCATTTCATACATTACAATACCTAATGAATAAATGTCAGATTTAGCATCAGTATATCCTCCTCTAGCATGTTCTGGAGAGAAGTAATGAACTGATCCGATTGTTGTTCCAAATGCTGTAATTGTAGAATTTGAAACAGCTTTTGCGATACCAAAATCTGTAACTTTTGCAATTCCATCTTCAGTTATAATTATATTATGTGGTTTTATATCTCTATGGATAATATTATGGCTATGTGCACATTCTAGTGCAGATGCTATTTGAATTGCAATATTTACAGCCCATTTCCATGATAATTGCTTATCTTGAACTATAATTTCTTTTAAAGTTTTTCCTTGTATTAGTTCCATTACGATGTAATACATATTATCTTCATTAATAACATCATATATTTGAACTATGTTAGGATGTGTAAGTGAAGCTGCTGATTGAGCTTCTGTTTTGAATTTTTTAATAAATTCACTGTCTGTGGTAAATTCATCTTTTAGAATTTTTATAGCTACATATCTATTTAGTACATGGCATTTTGCTTTATAAACTGTAGCCATACCACCGTTACCAATTTTCTCTAGGACTTCATAACGATTGTTCAACATTTTTCCAATAATGTTCATTCTCATTTCTCCTTAGCATTTATTCATTATTTACTACAATGGCTGTTATATTATCTAAGCCACCATTCTTATTTGCTTTATCAATTAATTTATCAACTGGATTATTTTTGTTTGCTCTTATGATGTCATATATTTCATTATCATGAAGCATATTTGTTAATCCATCTGAACACATAAATAAAATATCATCTTTTAAGAATCCTTTGTAGAATACATCTGGCCCAACCTCAGTTGCACATCCTAATGCTTTAATTAGCATGTTCTTTTTAGGATGGTTATAAGCTTCTTCTTTAGTTATTGTTCCTTCTTTAACTAATTTTTGAACATAACTATGATCAGTAGTAAGCTTTCTAATGATATTCTTTCTGATTCTATATACTGAACTATCTCCTACATGTCCAATGTATAATTTATTTCCAATAATAAGAGAAATATCTAATGTTGTTCCCATTTCAGCAAGTTCTGCATTGTCTTGTGATTTCTTATAAACCATAAGATTTGCATGTTCGATAGCTTTCTTGATAAGAGTTGTAACTGCTTCCTTATCTTGAGTATCGATAAAGTTGATATTGTCTGAAATGTACTTAGACGAAGTCTTTACTGCTACTTTACTAGCAATTTCTCCACCTTTGTATCCTCCCATACCATCGGCTAATATATATAATTTAATTGTTGAGTTCTCGCCTGATACATAGAAAAAGTCTTGGTTCATGTCTCTTACTTTTCCGATATCAGATTTAGCATAAACTATCAATCTTCTCACCTAATCACAATTATTGTGCCTTTATATTTTTTCTCCTTAATTGACCACAAGCAGCTTCAATATCAGATCCTAATTCTCTTCTAATTGTAGCAGTTATTCCATGATCGTTTAAATAATCTCTAAATCTAATTATGTTTTCATTTGTACTTTTTGTAAATTTACCATCTTCAATATGATTGATTGGGATTAAATTCACATGTGCGAGCATACCTGATAATAATTTAACTAACTCCTTTGCATCATCTAAGTTATCATTATTGTCTTTAGCTAAAGCATACTCAAAAGATATTCTTTTGTTTGTTTTTTCTATATAGTATTTACACGCCTCCATTAGTTTTTCTATTGGATAAGCATCATTTACTGGCATCATTGCACTTCTTTTTGCATTATTACTTGCATGAAGTGAAATAGATAAAGTACATTGAAGTTTTTTGTCTGCAAGTTCATATATCTTAGGTACTATTCCTGATGTTGAAATACTTATATGTCTTGCTCCAATATTTAATCCTTTTGGATTATTAATTATTTCAATTGATTTCATTACATTTTCAAAATTGTCTAAAGGTTCTCCAACACCCATATAAACAATATTTGATACTTTAATTCCTTGATCTTGTTCTATAGCAACTATCTGTTCTACGATTTCACCTGCTTCTAATCCTCTAGAAAAAGGTATACCAGTTGAAGCACAGAATTTACATCCCATCTTGCAACCAATCTGAGAAGAAACACATACTGAATATCCATGATGATATTCCATAAGAACAGTCTCAATTAAGTTTCCTTCTTCATCTTGAACATCGAATAAGTACTTTTTAGTACCATCTACTGATTCAAGCATCTTTACTATTTTAAAATTACCAATTGAATAGTTTTCATTTAGTTTTTGTCTTAATTCAAGAGATAGGTTTGTCATCTCATCAAATGACATTACCTTATCTTGAAATAACCATTTAAATATTTGTTCTGCTCTAAATGGTTTCTCTCCGATAAGTTTCATCTCTTCCTTTAAGTCTTCTAAATCAAAGCTTTTAATATTTTTCTTCAAAAAAGCCTCCAAAAATACTTATTATTATTTTATCATATAATATTTTTTTTACAATAAATTTATTTATGTTTTAAAATCGAATAATCTCCACTTTCATAAATTGACTCAAAGCTATCATTAAATAGCGATACATCAAAATCTTTCTCATGAGGTAGTATTATAACATATTTACAATTTTTTTCAACTTCCTCTAGTGTTAATTTAGAATAATCTGAGAAATCTACAAATAAATCAGTCTCATTTTTTGACTTTTCAAACTCTCCTATAGTCCATACCCAATATATATGATAGTTATTTATTGATACTATTAAAGTATTATCGACTGTCATATCTTCTATTTCCTTAGTATGTTCAGCTAAGGCTATTTCATCTTTAGTAAAATTATATCTTCTATCTACAAATTCTCTTCTTGAACAGTTCTCATAATAGTACATACCTGCTAGATTTGGGAATGAGTTTCTTTTACTATCTGTACTTATTCCATATCCTTTAACAACTACTGTAGTTGTTATTACAAGTCCTATTGCAATAACATAAGTAAATAAAATATCTCTTATACTTGCATAATCTGCTTTATATATTGAATATATTAAGAAGTAATAGCAAGAAATCCACAAGAAGTAATATGTCTTAGATACATAATAAGCAGAAACCATATCCTCATCATAAGCTCTAAGTGTTTTTAAGAACAAGAAGAAAAGAAATGATAAAACAGCAAACAATAAAAATTTATTTTTCTTTCCTTCAATATGATCATATACCCATGTAAAAAATCCAACCACTAAAATTGGTATGTAGTAAATGTAGTCTACAAGTATAACGTCTGGAACATACCCATAATTTGATATTGCAGATGTAAGTGGCTCTATATTTGGATTAACTAATGTTGGAATTAGTATATAGCTTGCTCCAACTAAAGTAATAGCTATCATTAATGCAAAAAGCAATGCAAATTTAGCATTAAGTCTATTTCCCTTTTCTTCATCAAAAAAGAATCTAATAACAACATAAGGAAAAATAACTGGTACAAATAATGAATAACTAAATATTAATCCATATGATAATAATGCAACTATAAAAATTTTGTAAAATTTATAATAGTAGTTTTCTTCATTTACTATCTTAATAATAGCTAGTGCAAATAATAATCCAACATTTAAGTAACTAAACCCAAGTAAATATGCATCATAAACATATCCATAAACATACATTATAAGCAGAATTAGCATCGTAAAGAGTTTAGTTCTATCAGTTGTTCCTCCTGCAAAATTTCTAATTAAGCTTAAGAATAGTAAAATATGTAAGAAAAATACAAGTGTCTCAAATATTTCATATGTATAGTAATCTTTTACTCCAAATGAACTTAATACATACATTAATAATCCATCATTAATGTATGCACCTGGTTGCATATAGTTAAAATCATATGCTGTCTTTTCTTCTAAGTTTGAAAGAAGATCAAAATTTTGTTTATACTCCATAGCAGCTCTTGTATGGATAGCTGAATCTGTAGTACCAAATTTCATTGCTCCATCAAAGAATTGTCTATTAAATCCCACTATAAATAGTGTAATTAGAATAGCAAATATTAAAAATGAAGTGTCTGTAGATTTAAATGTGTATTTTTGCTCATCTTCTATCTTTTTAACTTTTATATAAAGCACAAAACTTAGTAAGAAATTTACAATTATATAAACTAAAATGCTACATCTAATTTTTAAAAGTCCAAAGAAAGTTCCTATTAGAATATTTAACCCCATATATAGGACTATACTTAGAACTGTACTATCTAAAATAGACTTTTCTTGATCACTTTTTTTGATATTTAAGAAACTACTTATTAGTTTATATACTGATATAATATACAAACCTGATAATAAAATTGACATTATTTCTTTTCCTTCTTTAGTTTGTTTTTTCTATGATATATCCTCTAGAATTTTTGATAAGAACATTATACTTTGTCTTATCTCCTCCTGCTTTTTCATAATCATCTAAATCATATGATTCGTTTACTCTAATTACATACTTAGAATTTGGATTATTAAGTCCCTCTTCTAACGTGTGAGGATCAGTATCCTGAATAACATCTTGATAAATCATTGTATCTGACGTTAAGTTTCCAAGTGCTGTAGCCCAGCATCTTTCATAATAACTTCCTGATATTAATGTAATGTCTTCTGCTTTTAAGTTTAATTCTTTCATAGCGTTAATAATCTCAATTTGTTCTTTAGCCAAGTTATTATATGCTTGAATTAATCCTCTAAAGTTACAATTTTGATCATAGTACATACCTGTATAATCTCTTGTATTTACTTTTTTGTCATAAGAGAATCCTGGGTATGTTTTATATGCTACCATAAATATTACATATCCTGTCCAAGCTACAATATAAACTGAAAATAATATTTTGCCTAATTTCTTTTCTGAATATCTATTAACAAGTACTATTGTTGTAGCTAAAACTAATGGCCACATAATATAGTATATTTTAAAGAAGTAATAAGTACTCATTATAGCAAGTCTCATTCCTACCCACATAACTGCAAAATAAATTGCAACAAATACTGTAA
This sequence comes from Clostridia bacterium, assembly GCA_017528085.1. Lineage (GTDB taxonomy): Bacteria > Bacillota > Clostridia > TANB77 > CAG-508 > Scatovivens. The sequence goes on from JAFXPH010000002.1 coordinate 81,298, forward strand.
AGAATTCAATTGATGTAAACTTAAACTCTTTAAATACTTCGTTTCTTCTTTTAATAATATCTACTATAAACAATATTCCAAATGGTATGTAGAATATAAAGTTACTAATTAAGTTTTTATACATTCCACCATCATTTAAAAGTGCATCTTTTAAATTACTTTGTCCTGCAGTTACAAATGTTGGATAAACTAAATACATTATTCCATAAGCTGTAACTAGTATTAAAAGACCTAAAATAATTAATGTCTTCTTTTTAAATATCTTTAATATGCTCTTTCCTTCATCTTTAAAGTCTTTTATAAATGTGTATATACATATTCCAGCAAATAGACCTGGAACAAATAAACAATATGAAAAGATAAGTAGCATTCCTTGCATAATTAAAAGTGGAATAACAAATGATGCTTTAAAACCTTTTTCTTTATCATAAAGCATATCTATTACTATCACTATAGCTAGTGTTGAAAGTACTCCAACAGATAGATAAGAGAATCCATACATATATGAGTTATATGGATATCCATATGCATATAATCCAATTAATATAAATGAAAGGATAGTACCAAGTTTTCCTTTTATACTATCTTTAACAAGCACATAGAATGTAAATATATTTAAAACATATATAGATATTTCAAAAGCTTCATATATATATTCTTCACCTATGCCTGTAAGTGGATGAACTACTCTCATTAAAAGTCCATCATTTATATATGCACCTGTTTGCATAAAGTTAAAATCAAATATTGTTTTATCTTCACAGTTAGTAAATACATTTAAATTTTCTGAATAATGTTTTGCAGCTCTAAAGTGTATTGCTGAATCTATAGCTGCATACTTTATTCCACCATCTTGTGGGCACATATCTTTTATTATTACTACTGAGCATAGTATAGTAATAAAAAGTATTCCTATTAAGTCAGCTTTCTTAAATTCATATTTTTGAAAATCTTTGTTTTTAAAAGTTTTAATATTAATTAAGACTGCTACTATTATATTAATTAAAGCTAGTAACCATAGGTCAGCTTTAATATTTATTAAACCTAGTAGCATACATACTGTTACGTTATATGCTAAAAGTGATATAAAAAACATTACTATCCATTTAACGATACTTAGTTTTTCATCACTTTTCTTAAATAATATAAAACCAATTCCAAGTATAATAATTGATAAAATATAAAATATTTCCATGTAAATCCCCTTTTATTTCTTTAAAAGTTTTCTAATTGGAACTTCTATTAATAATTCTATGTTTTTAAACACATATAAAATGTAAAATACAATTTTTTGCCAAGTTTTAATATTATTACATCCAACTTGATAATGCATTTTAGCTTTAAATAGTTTATTCATCTTTACAAAATAATTAAAAGTTTTATCTATAGTTTGACTTTCATAATGAATAAATTTTTCATTAGATAAACAAATTGTTTTATAATTTTTTACATCTAATTGAGCATGTAAAACATCTTCCTCATAGAACAAGAATAGTTCATCATCAAATTTGTATATATCATGATATGCTTTAGATTTGATTATAAAGAATGCTCCAGATATACAATCTACTTCTAAGTATTCATTCTTATAATCCTCTTCAGAATACTCACCGTCTCTTAATACTTTATAAAATAATAGTTCTAAAAGTCTTGTTGAATGAACTACATCTCTTATAAATGTTCTTTCTTTCCAAGCACTTCTTCTAATTGGTCTTCCAGTTTTACCATACATTCTTGGTGCTGCAGCGCCATAGCTTGGATCAGACTCTAAACATTCTAAAGTCTTTTTAATGGCTTCTTCACTTACCTCAATATCTGGATTAGAAATAATATAGTAATCATACTGTTCATTTAAAGTTTTCTCTATGTAATTAATTCCGAAATTATTTCCATATGCATATCCACCATTTTTGTCAGATTCAATTACTATTACTTTTTCATTTTCTAATTCTTTTAAAATTTTAAGTTCATCTTCTCTTGAAGACTTATTATCAACTATAACAATTCTATCAATAGAATCATATCTTCTTGCCTTTTCAATGTTGCTTGTTACATCCTGGCTTGCGTTATAGTTTACTACTATCATTGCAACTTTCATAAAAATCCTCTTTATTCTTTTACAGTTACTTCTTCTTTTTCTTGTTCAAATTTCTTTCTAATTTTGTGTAATATCACATTTGTTGTTACTGAGTACATTATAAATTGTGATCCTAGTGTAAATATGCAACTTCTTACTGCACCATCTATTCCATAAGCTTTAACAAACATATTAGAACCTATAAATGCAATACACATTGTAATTACATATATTACAAATTGAATGAATGTCTTTCTAACTGTTGTAAGTAGTATTAGATTTGTATAACTAATACCATAGCAAATATATGCTCCAAGAATTATTGCTAGTTGTACTCTATAGTTTAGAAGTTCATCTACACCATAGATTATTCTTAGTACTTCTGGTCCTATAAAGTATCCTGCAGCAACTGCAAAGATTCCAAATGCTACTACTGCATATTTAATCTTTCTAGACACTTGACCAAACTTTTTCATATTTTTTTCTGCATATAGTTTCTTTAAGTCATTTAAAAATGGCATAAATACAAATTGTGCAAATAAAGTAATAACTGTAGCTGGCATAATAATATATCCAAACATTGCTTGAGTCTTATCATCACAATATGTATCTAGTGCATACTTAGGAGCATTTAAAACATATATTCCTGCAAATGAATTTGCAAATACAAAAAAGTCATTCTTAAATATTGTAAGAGCATTTTTTAAAGTACCTTTTTCTGCTTTATCTACTAGTTTATTAATTACTTTAAAATCGTAGAATATTATAGTTAAAACATTAACTATAATTGAAGCTATAATTGATACTATAATGTTTTTAGTAAATAAATCTACTACTAAAAATACTGTAAGGCCTACCAATGATTTAAATGTTAAACTTTGTCCTGATTTATATAGTAAGTCGTTTTTTTGCATAATTCCATAATAGATTTCTGCAAATGCCTCAGTTGCTTTATAGATAGTAAGTAATATACAAACTGTTAGTTTAAATATTGTATATCCTTTAATAAACACATATACAAATGCAATTACTATCATAAATAAGCTAGATATTACTCTACTTAAAATGTAGTCTTTATCTTTTAATTTATTCTCTATGTCTGTTACTTGAGTTAATCTTCCTGAGTAAAGACCAACTGTATATAAAATTAATGCAGTAGCATAAGCAATAGAATAAATTCCTGCATTTTCTATTCCATTAATTCTTGTAACTATTATAAAAAAGAAAAGTGAGTTAAAAGAATTAAGACCTGTTCCTATTGAGTTCCATATAAAGTTTTTAAATAGTTCTTTTTTGCTTTGTTTTGTCTCTTCCATAAATTATAAAATACCAAAAATAAACATTATTCTTATAGCTAAATCAGCACCTCTATGACGTCTAATTTTCTTTCCGTAAAATGTCTTTTTGATTGCCTTTCCAATATTATATTTCTCTTGTACAAATGTATCTAAGATATCTTGATTCTCTTCAGATACCTTATTATAAAATAGTTTCTTATATTCTCTTTGTTGTGTTTTAATATCTTTCATACCGCCTTTTTTAAATAGGTTTTTGATTCTCCATTTTAAAACAGAGAAAGCACCTTGACCTTCGGCAGTTTGATTTGCTTTAAATCTTCTATATTTAACTGTAGTAACATCATCATATGCTACATTTCCCATACCTGAACAAATCATATATGTCCACCAATCATGGAAAAATACTCTACTTGGCATGTAATCTAAGATAACATCTTTAGCCTTTTGGTTAATAACCATTGTCATACCTTGTGAGCAGCATTCATATAATGAGTTTAAGAAAGAATATGTTTTTCCTTTTTCTCCCTCGGCTTTTAGATTCATTTCTTCATCATAATAATCAGCATTTGAAAATGCCATATTAGGCATATTATTATCAAGCTTCTCTAAAGATTCAACTGCTAGCCTAATTTTATTAGGTAGCCATATATCATCTTGATCAGCATATGCATAATAATCTGCTTGTTCTAACTTAAGTAGTTCAAAAAAGCTTTTGATAAATCCTTTGTTTTCACCTTCAAAAATTTTGATTTTATCATTTCCAGCAAATGTTGTTTTTATAACATCTACAGTATTATCTTTTGAACCATCATCTCTTATTACTAAAACAAGATTACGATATGTTTGATTTAAGATAGAATTAATCTGTTCTTCAACATACTTACTTCCGTTATATGTTGATAGTAAAACAGCGACTTTTTTCTCCTCCATCGCACAATTCTCCTTATTATAATATTCAACCCGTATTATATAATAAAAGTATAAATATTTAAAGTGTTTTAGGCGTTTTTTTACATAAAAAAAGAACCTACTTTTAAGTAGGTTCTATATTACTTTTTACTAATTATAAAATGCAAATGTTTTTGCTGCTGGTGGATTATATGCAGGTGGATTTTGTCCTTTTTTCACAAGTACAATTTGAATGCCTTCAAGTCTAAATGAATGACCAGCTGTTCCTGATTCTTCTCCATTTTTAGCCCAGCCCATCCATCCAACATTTTGTGCGTGAACTCTATAATATACATCATATTTTTCTGCTGCTTCACCAGTAAGTCTAATCTTAATTGCTTCTAATCTAAAGCTTCTTCCAGATGTTCCTGATCTTTCTCCATCTTTTTTCCATGCTCCACCTTTTGCATCTTCCCATCCAATATTTTGAATGTGTGTCACATATTCAATACCACCAGAAATGTTTTCTAATTTAATTCTGATAGATTCTAATCTCAAGCTTTGACCAGATGTTCCAGCAATTGCACCATTAGATACAAATGCTTGATCTCCTATATTTTGAACATGAGTTGAATATGTTACTTTTACATTTGCTCTAAATGGTTCTTCAGTTGGACCTGGAGCAGGCTCTCCTTTAGGAACCATTACTATTCTAATTCCTTCTAATCTAAATCCAAATGCTGCAGTTCCAGCTTCTTCTCCATTTTTTGCCCAATCCATCCAGCCTATATTTTCTGCATGAACTTGATAATAAATATCATAAAGGTTTGCTGCATTTCCAGTAAGTCTTATTTTAATAGCTTCTAGTCTGAAACTTCTTCCTGAAGTTCCACTCATTTCTCCGTCATGTCTCCAAATGCCATACTTTTTATCTTCCCAACCGATGTTTTGAATATGTGTTACATATTCTACTCCACCATCTATCTCTGGTCCAAGTTCAATTTTAATTCCTTCTAATCTTAAACTTCTTCCAGATGTTCCTGACATTTCTCCATCATATCTCCAAGAGCCATATTTATCATATTCCCAACCAATGTTTTGAATATGAGTTGCATATTTTACTTTTACAGGATCTGGTTCAACAGGTCTTTCATTAACTGTTACATAGCACACAGATTCAAATCTACCACATTTTGCACTAATAGTTACTACACCACTTGCAAATGCTGTAACATTTCCATTGCTATCTACATTTGCAATAGCTGGGTTGTCACTTGACCATTCAATAGCGTATTCCATTGGTCCTGTTGTTGTAACTGTTGCATCTAATTTAAATGTATCACCTACATAAATAGTTTCTAAATGTTTATTTAAATCTAATCCTGTTACTACATGTGGTCTATCCTCAATAGTTATATAGCAACTTGCTTCAAATCCATTTACTCTAGCAATAATTCTTGTTCTTCCTTCTGAAACTCCTGTAACATTACCATTGCTATCTACTGTTGCAACAGCAGGATTTTCACTTTCCCATGTAACAGTATAATCCATTTCGTCAGTAGTTGTAACTTCGACATTGTACTTAATTGTCTCTTCTTCTAAAATAGATGCTTCGCCATGTTTAAACTTGATACCAGTTACTCTAGGAGCACCTTTTAGAACTGTTACTTTAATTCTATTTGATGTAACTTCTGGATAATTACAATAAGAATATACTTCACATGTACCAGCTGATTTTGCATAAATTGTTCCAGGATGATTAAATGATGCAACACTATTATCTGTTGAAGTAGTGTTTAAATAATAATCTGTTGCATCTTCTGGATTAATAGTAACAATTGGAGTATATGTATCTCCTTCAGTTAATGTAACTTCAGTTTCTTCATAAGTTACTGTTTTTAATTTTACACTGCAACGAACTTGTATTGTACATGTAACTCCGTTACTAGATGTAATTGTTATATTTGCTTTTCCTCCTCTTAAGGCTGTAACTACACCATTTTGATCTACAGATATAACATCTGGGTTATCACTTGTAAATGTTAATGTTCTATTACATGCATCCTCTGGAGTAAATGCTACTTTTAATTGCTCTGTTAGGCCCTTTGGTACACCATAACTTGGTGAATATGGTTTAAGGCTTTCAACTAAATTATTAGATGTAACATTTATATCAAATTTCTTTGAAACATCTATTCTAGATGAATAATATGGATTATTATTATATATTGCATTCATGTTATGAATTGCAACTAAATAATAAGTACCTGAGTCACTTTGACTTACACTATTAAATTTCAAAGTATCATTTGTAACTGTTATATTTGAATTATTAGTTATCTCTGTAAGCTCACCATCAACAATTTTTACCCACTTATAAACAGTATAATCTTGTTTATAATAGTCTTTTAGAGTTGCTTTAAACTCTACAGTACTTCCATTATCTACAAAGAATTTATCACTTAAATCATATGGTTTCTTTATTCCAAGAGTTGAATCATTACCATAAGTAAAATGCCACTCTCCTTCATTTGTATAACCAAATGTTTTGATTCCATTTTTATTTATATAATTTGTTCCTGTGATATATGAAGGAAGTTCTTTAGTAAATGTTGGAACATACATGTAGTCACTTCCCATCATAGTATCATAAGAAGTTTTAGTATAATCCTCAATATCTGCAGCATACATTCCACCTATACTTGTTTTAATATATGCTCTTCTTGGGCTATAGTATTTTACTATAGTTTCATTAATTTCTGCTTCATCACAAGAAAATGAAGGTGTACTTTCTCCATATACTATTTCACTTACATTTGTACTTACGCCCTCATATTTATCATAGAAAGAAACTGTATACGTAAGAGTTACATTATCACCATTTAAATTCTTTAAATTTGATACTGTAACTTCATAGTCACCAGAATATAGTGATACCGCATTATCAAAATCTGGTCTAAACATATGAATTGCATAGTCTTCAGTTTTTCCTAGTGTTTTTATAGTTTTAGTAGTTTGATTATTTGTGTATTCAATTGTTGAAGAACTGTTGTATGTATATGTTTTATTATTCTTTACATCTTTAATTGTAACTTCAAGTCCATTAAATATTTCATCAGTAAGTGGAGCAAAATAAGTTGTATTTAATAATATGTCCCAATCACTTGGTGCCACATAGTCTTGATATGGGAAATATCCTGGTGATGGATAAGCTGCAAATTTATCCATTATCTTGTTTCCAGAACTTGCAGTTCCAATATCAACAGCTCCTAATACTGTTTTTCCAAGTCCATATCCAATACTATTTAAATATGGATGAAGTAAAATCATTCTATGTCCTGCAGTAGTCAAGAATTTTGATTCTCTAAAGAATGAAAAGTTAGGACTTAAGAAATTTGAAGATGATGCGATATGATTTGGAGCATGACTTGCTAAGTTATAAAACTCATCATCCATATCATCTGGCTGAGGCATATTAGACAAAATATGTGTTAGGCTCTGATATTTTTTATAATATAACCATTCTAATACTTGTCCTGCTTGCATAATTTCACTTTGATACATTTCACATTCAACATCATTTAATCCTGATAAGTATCTATAGTAATTCAAATTTGTTAGGCAAAGATCTAAGTATTCTTGTTTTACAACACCACCACTATATGGTGCTTCATAAGATGGTTTTTCATCAAATGCTGTATCTTCTGTCCAGCCATTATTAATAATTTTTGCGTTTAACCATCTTTGGTAAATATCTTGTTTTGATTTTTTAAAGTTATTAAAATCATTTCCATTAATAGTTATTTCTTGAGCATTACTTGTAATTGTAAGTAAGCCTAAAAGTATTATTAATACTATGACTAACTTTTTGCATATTTTCTTCATAAAATTTTCTCCTCATAACTAAAACTTTACAATTTAATTTTATATTTATGATATTTATTATTCAATCATAAATAGCCTGCAATATAAAAAAGAACCTACATATAAGTAGGTTCTTTTAAAATAATCTTTCTATTTATAAATTGGTTTGAAAATATATAATCCATCCTCTGCATAAAGCTGTTCAAAATCCATTGAATATCCTAAAGTATTTAAGTCTTTTTTAGCTACTATATAATCAATTCCTAAGTCTTTTAAAGATTCAACATTAAGTTCTATAACAATGTTATCAGCAGCTGCAGCATAGATTCTATTTTCTTCATATTTACCTAAATTAATATTTACATGACAATATCTGTTGTAAATATATTTATTTTCTGGAAGTGCAGCTTTTTCTTCACCTAAAACTGCTTTATATAAATCTACATTTGGATATACATTTGTAGAGTTTATAGTAGATAATCCATTTGCTACCATATAGTTATTTAAGTACCAACCTGTATCATCTCCAAGCCACAATGCATCAGGATCAGATTCTCTTATTTCTGCAAATTTAAGTGATATTGGTTTTTTGTAAATAATATCTGTTGTTCTAGATATTGGATTTACACAAATACCAGTTATTATTGCAATAAATGAACAAACTATCATTGCAAAATATTTATACTTATCACGATTTAAATTGTATATTCCGATAAATGCTAACAAGAATAAACATCCTGCGATTAATGTCTTAAGCCATCCTAGCATACTCTCTAGTCCTGGTAAGAAGAATATAAGTTGTTCTCTTGCAAAGTATGTTGCTAAAGCTGTTGTACCAATAGCTAAAATATATGCTACAGGTTTACTAAAGAATTTCTTTGATTCATTAGATTTAGCAAACAAGTAAACTAACATGTATATGTTTAGTGTTCCCAAAGTTATGCTTGCTCTATGTGCTGTTGACATAGATAAAAGTGATGCTTTAGAAAGCCAAATTGGGAATCCCCATTTACAAAATACAAGTAGTATAAATGATACTAATAATGTAGGTATAAAGAATTTTAAATGTTTTGATTTATTTCTTATTACATACACTATACTTAATATCATTGGTACTGGATAGAATGATAACATACTTGATATTTCACAAGGATTAATCATTTCTTTATATGGTGTAAATATATTATAGATGTAAGAATAAAGTATTAATGATCCTCCACCTACTTCTTGTCTTTGTCCAGGATAATCTGTATTCATAGTAGCTATAATTGTATTTTCAGAAAGTGTATACCATCTCCATAGCATTAAACAGATTAATAATACAGTAAATCCAGTGATTACTACATCATGAAATGTAATTCTATATCCAAATTCAGTGATATTCTTTATAACAATATAAATTAGTATTGCAAGCATAAAGTACGCATATGGCACTTGCCATGCTGGATACAAAACAAATATGTATGCAAGAACTGTTGATAAAAGTCCAAATGCACATAGGTACTTAACCCACTTTTTATCTGCTAGCATAAACTTATTAATCAGTACTAATATTAGTTGTCCCCAAATCAAAGTGTCCATACAGTACCACCATTGAGTTGCTGATGAAAATGTAATTAATAGCATACCAAATAGCGATACTCTTTTTCTTTGATCAGTTAATATTAAGAATAACTCATATGAACCAAGCATCATTAATATTAGTTTTCCATACCAATAAAAGCTTAGTCCTGCGTCATTTCCAAATATGATAAATCCAAGTTGAAGTGGCTTACCGATTGTTAAAATATCTAATACTGGTGCATCTACTAATGTAAACATATCAGTTTTAGTTCCTCTTAACGTATCATTAAAGTAACTATATTTATTATCTCCCACTCCTTGAGATAATTTATAAAGCATTGATGAAGCCCATTCATCAGTTCTAATTAATCTTGGAAGTCCAAGTAATGTATGAAAACGTCTGTCATCTGCGTTAGTTTGAAATTGTTCATCAAAGTTAACTATACTTGAGCCATGATAGTTCATTATCATAACAAATATCATAAAAGCTAAAGCTAGCTTATACCTGTTCTTATGAATAAATTCATACATAACATCTAATCTTATTATTCCATGCAATATTATAAAATAGAATATTCCAGCAACTAAAGCCATTCTATTTTTTGAAATATATTGTGGATCTATTCTTCTGTAGAAAGTATACTCAAATACAATAGAGCAAACAGCAGCAATTATTAATCCTATTACAAGCTTTTGCTTAAAGAAGTTTTCTTTTTTAAAGAAAAACTTTATCTTTTCAAGTACACTTTTCTTTTTAGAATCCTCATTCATTAAAGCTTCTTCCTTCCTTTAATATATTACTTTGTATAACTTAAATAAATCATACTCATCAATTAACTCTAAAAAACTTACTCCAGATAAATCTCTAAATGATAATATGTAATTTATATTTAGACTCTTTACATCTGAAACATTTAATCTAAAAAAGTATTCAAAATTTACATTTCCACTAAATGGAGTAAATCTTGTTCTAGACTTACTTACTAGATATGTTTTTACATCAATGATATTACTAAACACGTCCATAAATGATGTTGCAACTTTATTTACTGGATATCCTATTTCTTCATAAAAATCCAAGTCTAATAAATCATCTAATTTTTGATATCCAATTTTTTCACTAGTAAGCACTCTAATTCCATTATTAGTTAGCATTGAACTATCATCTCCATCAATGCAATCTGTCATCCAAAGTGCTTTTGGGTCTATTTCTTTAATTCTATTTATCATAGATAGAAAGTCATCTATTTTGCTTTCTTCTTGTTCTAATACTTCGTAAACAATAAATGTATCTTCTACTAATAATTCTTTAAAATTACCATATGGTTTTTCTAGGTTTAAGTTTTTAGTTGTTATTATGTACTTAATGTTTAATTTATTTAAATCCATGTAATTTAAGAATAATTCTACATAATCATCTGCTACAAGTTTTACTCTAGTTTCACCATAAGTTATTTGTACTTTTAAATGATGATATCTATTCCAAATCTTTTCATACTCATCTTTATTTGGGCTATCTTTAAACAAAGTCTCATAGAATTCTCTATTTGGATAAACTTGAGTTGTATTTATAACTTTAACTCCATTTGCAGCAAATATATTTGATAGAATCATATTTTCTGTATAATTTAAAACTACTCCATCTGGATCTTTTTCTCTTATTTGATCAACTATTCTTAAAGCTTCTTTATTATCTATTGCTCCGAATCCTCTTACTATTGGATTTACTAAAACTCCTCCAATTAAAGTAATAATAATTGTTAATGTAGTTACAAATTTCTTACTATATTCATGATTTATTCCAAAGAACATATAGAAAAGTGAACCAAATAGTATTACAGAAAGAAGTGTTTCCCATAATCTTAGCTCTGATATTGCATCTAGACATAAGCAAATAGATAACATTCCAATTGTAAATACGCTTTTAATTAGTGCACTTTCAAATATCTTATCTTCTTCCTTAATAACATTAATTAAATAAACCATTATATATACGCATAGTGTAGCAAGTGACACAGCAGCTCTAGCTCCTGTTGAAATTGAAAGTAATGTCACTTTCGCTAAGATTTCTGGAAATCCTACTATACAATATATTGATAAAAATACACCCACTATGCATGATAAAATCAAGAACAAATCTTTTTTCTTATTTCTTATCATGTATATAATAGCAACTATTATTGGAAGTGGATAAAGTGAAAGCATTGTAGCAGATTCACAAGCATTTAAATATGGTTCAATATGAACATCAAATAAGCTGTTATCCGTATAATGTGAGAATGATTCATATGGCATGTAAAGGTTATAGAAATAACCAAATAATGAACCTTCATCTCCACCTACTCCTACTCTATCACCTGGGTAAACTGTATTAAATGATACATCTAAAACATCTTTTGATACATCATACCAGTAATATACCATAAGGGCAGCAAGTGCTATAACTATTATTACTAACAAAATATCAAATACATTTACTTTGTATTTTTCTTCTTTAAAGTTTTTAACTAGTACATAAATTCCAACCGGGATAAGTGTATATACAAATGACACCATCCATGCTGGATAAAAAACAAATATGTATGACACAAGTGAAATAAATTCAAAAGCTGCCCACATAATCTTTTTCCATTTTTTATCAGCTAGCATAAACTTATCTAGTATTACAACTAATAATTGTCCCCAAATAAGTGTATCTATACAATACCACCATTGAACGGCTGCAGAAAATGCAATTAAAATACCACCATAAATTGATAATCTCTTGTTCTTTTTAGTTAGTATTGACATTATTTCTATTGATCCTAGAAGCATTAAAACTAATCTTCCATACCAATAGAAAGCAAATGCATGATTAAAACTTAGTACCAAAAATCCAAGTTGGAAAGGTCTTCCAAGCATTAAAATGGATTTTACTGGTGAATTATATAAAGTAAACATATTTGTTTTTTCAGATGCTCTATATGCATCTGAATACATGTTATTATCATTATATGATTGACTTTTTAAATATGTAGTTTGAGTACCCCATTCATCTGTTCTTATGAATCTAGATACTCCAAGAATTTCTCTTTCTTCAAATCCTTCAACATAAGCTAAGATTCCATCTATTCTATGAATAGAACTACCATGATATCCTCCAATTGTAACTAGAAGTAAAAATACACATGCAATTAGAATTCTAAAGTCAAATATTTTCTCATATAGCTTCTTCCTATCAACAATAAAATGAACTAATATAAATAAAAAGCCAATGAAAAATATCATTACTCTTGTTCTAGAAAAACCAATAAACGGATCGATTGGGTAACTGTTATCACAGCTATATGTCCAATTCCTAATTATGCTAGGATATAAATAAAACTCCATAGCTATAGATAAGGCCATACTTAATATGGCCACTATAACAAATTTTATTATAAACTTAAATTGTTTTGATTTTACAGTTTTAACTTTTGTTTTATACATTATCTATTTCCTTACCATTTAACTTCAACATGAAGAACATCTACTAAAAATCTATTTACCCAAACATATATTACTTGTAGATGTAATTTATATAATAAATGTACGCCCCATATGCAGAAATATTTGAATCCTTTTTTAACACAATGTCCTAATTTAAAGAATGGATTTTTCTTCCATACTGGGAAGTTTTCATCTAAGTATTTTCTAATACCTGAAAGAACTTTAAGTGTACTTGAATCTTTGTCATATGAAACCATATATGACCAAGATATTGCTATATGAATGAATGCCCATGCAGATAAACAGTATTTATATTCTTCATATTTTCCTAAATCTTCTGCATGTTGTTTCATTTGAAGCATATACTTCTTTAAGTTTTCTATATCTTTTTCTTTCAAATTATGAATTTGAGAAGAACTTCTTAAATAGTAATGATATAAAACATCTGGAATGAATGTTATTCTTGAAATACCATCCATATATGCAGATATTAAAAATAAAGTATCATTGCATCCTCTAAATGGTAAAAACTCTAAATGTTTAACTTTTTCTAATCTATAAATCTTATTCCAAAGTGATGGATTAGCATATACAATTAGATCTTCATCCCATTTAACTTCTCTAGTTTGTGTACCGTATTGAGTCATTTCAACAGATACTGTTTTACCAGTATCAAGCATTACTCTATCATATCCACTAAAAGCTATGTCGGCATCATTTGCTTTAGCAGCATTATATAATTTCTCAGCCCAAGTTACTTCTGGAACATCATCTGAATCAATAAAACCTACATATTCACCTGTAGCTTGTTTTAATCCATATGTTCTAGCAGATGCTTCTCCTCCATTTTCTTTATGGAAGATTTTAACTTTATTAGGATATTTTTCTTTAAATCCTTCTATTATTTGTGGTGCTGAATCTGTTGAACCGTCATTTACACAAATAATTTCAATTTCTTTTAATGTTTGATTACAAAGTGCCTCCATACATCTTGGTACATATTCTTCTAGATTATAAATTGGCACAACAATTGATACTTTAATATCGCTCATATTAATCCTCTTTTTATTTTTGTTTTTTAAGTTCTGATAAATTTCTTTCACAATCAATTAATCTCATCTCAAAGTTTTGTCTTGAGTTCTTAATTATATTATCAAGAGTTAAACCTGTGAATAATGATTGAAGTGATGCCATAAAGAACAATACACTTACAAGTAGTGTTGGAATTCTAACTAATCCTGTATGTAAATAACCAATAAATGCAGGAATAAAGAATCCAAGACCTGCTGCAAATGCTAAGAAGCATAGTATTCCAAAGAAATTCATTGGTTTATAGTTTTTATAGAATCCAAATATTGTTTTAATAACTTTGATTCCATCTGGAATTGTATTTAATTTAGATGGAGAATCAGCTGGTCTATCTCTATAATCAACAATTACATTTTTAAGTTTCATGTTTTTATCTAAAGCATGAATACTCATTTCAGTTTCAATTTCAAATCCTTTACTCATTATTGGGAAAGTTTTAACAAAGTTATAACTGAAACCTCTGTAACCTGTTAGAATATCTCTAATATCACTCTTATATAATCTATTAATTAAAGCTCTTACTGTTTTATTTCCTGAGTTATGGAATAATCTTTTATTCTCTGTAAAATATGTTGATGAAAGTCTATCACCAATTACCATATCTACTTTCTCATTTAAAACTGCATCTGCAATTTCTCTTGCTGATTCTGCAGGATATGTATCATCACCATCTACTATGATGTAGCATTCAGCATCTATTTCTCTGAACATTGTTCTGATTACATTTCCTTTTCCTTGTCTTGTCTCATATCTAACTACAGCACCTGCTTTTCTAGCAAGTTCATCTGTTCCATCTTTTGAATTATTGTCATAAACATAAATTGTAGCTTCTGGAAGTTCTTTCTTAAAATCCTTTACTACTTTTTCAATTGTTTTAGCCTCGTTATAACAAGGTATTAATACTGCAATCTTTTCCATTATTTATAAATCTCCTTTTTTATATAAATACGCCTAAATTATATACTATAGGCTCACTTTTTTCAAGTAATACGCTTATTTTGATGAATAATTAATTAGATTTAATTTTTCATCTTCATATGTTACTTTAAACAATCTTTCATCTGTATTTAAAACTTCTTTTAATTTATCATTCTCATCTAGTATGTATAAATAGTCATAATTATGTAATTGTGGTCTTAAATAATAATCTTCTATATTTCCATAGTCCAAGTCATCTTTGTCTGGAACATAAATCGCATATACTTTTTTGAAAACATTTTTCATATCATTCAAATAATAAGCCACTTTATATCTTACAAGTACTGAATGATCTATTTGTGAAAATATAGCAATATTGCTTGTTTCATAATTATCTCTTACAAATTCGGAAATAAACTCATAGTTATTTTCAGATTTATTAATAGCAATAAAACTTAAATCATTTTTGGTATATTCTTTACCAATTAATAAAAATATTACAGATAAACTTATCATACACAACATTTGCTTTTTAAAGTCTGTTTTTAGTAATCTATTAACAAATATAATTACTAGACTATACATTGGTAAAATCAAATATGAGCATACATATCTATCAAAACTTGCTAAATTCTCAGCTTCTATTTTTGAAAACAATGTTAGGTATGTAAATAACATTACAAAAAGATAAGCTATATTTCCAAGTAGTATAAGTATGCTATATATGATGCTATTCTTTTTATCTTTGCTTCTAAAAGCACTTATAAAGAAAATAATATATATAACTAAACTTGCCCATAAAACAGAACAATCTATCTTAATGTTCATTACATTTTCATTTATAATAAAATCTATATATTTTTTCAAAACAATATCATTTAGATTTAGCCTACTATTTAATGTTTCTAGTGTTTCTGACTTTATAACAAATTGCTTATCTATGTTAAATTGGCTTATATATATTTTCCAAATAATAATTGAAGCAATTGGTATAACTATAACTAATAAACTAATGCAAATTATTTTTGATACAATTTCTTTTTTATTTACCTCTTCAAGTTCATGTTTCTTTCTTATTATTAGCATCATAAAATAATAAGCAATAATCATAAAACAAAAACATACAGAAATTTGTTTTAATAAACTCAAACTAAGTACAACAACAAACATATTTACTATACTAAAGTTGCTAGTTAATTTTTCACTATAAAAAATGCTTAGCAGTCCATAAAGTGTAATTAACATCATTACATAATCAACATATGCTGTATTAATTATTTTATGATGATCTATTAAATTAAGAAGCAAAATAAAGATAGTTACAAATAAAACACCTGTTAAAACTACTTGATACTTCTTTTTATTATCATCATTAATATTAATAAATGGAATAATCATACTAAGTTCTAACATATGCATAGCTCTTACAATAGTAGCCTCATTGTACATATTTGTAAGTTTTATCCAGAACAATTCATATAAACTTATAAAAGGTGGGTAATCTTTATGTGCCATTAGGTTCGATTCATTAACAGAGTAAAACTTATCTAGTCTAAACATTTCTTTGACCATCATACCCCAATGAGAAAAATCATCCCATACTCCAAGTGTTCTATACAAATCAAAAACAAATATTAATACATATAAAGTAACAAATAGTATTAAGCCATTAGTAACCACATTATTTGCAACAGTAGTAATCTTTTTTTCTTCATCTTTATACTTTAATATATATATGACTGAATATAGTGCATATAAAATGCATACTAAAAATCCTATATTAAATGTTTGGAATACAAGTCCACTTATAAATAGTACTAATCCAACTGACAATAAGGTAATTGGTAGTACCTTTTCAAACTTCTTATTCAATATAATCGTTGTAGTAACATTTGCTAAAACGAAGAATAAAAGTGGATTTATAAATTCTGAAATCATTTACTTTTTTCTCCTTTGTCTTTTTTAGCAAATATAAGAATTTTACTGAAGATGTAATTAAGTACTATAACAACAATATTTGCAATTATCTTCATTAAAAGTTCATTCCAATGTAGTTTATCTACAGTAATAATCATAATTGCTTCATCTATTACTAAAGTAAATAATCTACATGAGAAAAATGAAACCACTTCTCTAAATAATGCTTTCTTAGTATCTACTTTAGATGCAAATACGAAGAATTTATTTGTAAAGTATGCAAATACAGCGGCTGCTACCCATGCAATAGCATTACTTATTGCATTTGAAATACCAAATACTTTTAGTCCTATCATATAAACTACAATATTTACTACTGTAGCTAGCGCTCCAAATATTAAGTATCTCCATACTTCTCTTTTCTTTCTATAAATATCTGATAAAAATTTAAGATGTATTTTGTCAAATAAATTTAAAAAGAAATCTTCAAATTTTGTTAAAAAAACTATTGATTTTAGTTCTTCTTTTTCTTCATTAATTTCTTGATTTTCGTTCTCTTCCATAACAATCCTTAATAACTTAATTTATAAATGTAACATTCACTATTTTCATAAACAATGTCATGTTTAATACCAATAAATTTCTCTACCTCATTTTCTTGTCCTTCTGGTAGATTCTTTTCATAAATAATATATTTTATTCCAAGATCTTTAATGTCATTTTCATACAAGAATACATAGAAATTATCATTTAGTCTATTTTTAAAATCTGCATTTCCAAATCCAGATCTTACTCTTGTCACTATATGAGCATATCTATTGTAATTATCATAATACTTATGTTCTTTATCTATCTTTTCCCATCTTTCAAGCACTGGATAAATATTAACTGAGTCTATAAATTTTACATTTTGTGCCATAAGTAGATTTTTTGAATAATCCTTAGGACATATCCATAGTCCTTCATCTTCTTCATCTATTCTTTTAACTTCATTTAATACTTCAATATTATCTAGTATATCAGCACCTTTTCTAATTGGGTTAACTAATCCTCCTGTAAATAGCATAAATATTGCAACAAATGCTACTAAAACTTTTTGGTTATTACAAAGTAGTATTGAGTATAATACAAAATAAACTACAGATGATACTATATAATAATTAATTAAAACATTATCTTTTCTTACATAAAAAGCTAACGCTGCAAATCCTACTACTAAAACTAGTGATACGATTTCAGAAAATAGCATCTTAAAGCTATAGTTTTTAGATAGCAATCTAATTAATATTAAAAGTTTTATAATACTACTTAATTGAGCCACTCTATACTCTATTGAATAACTTAAAAGTGATATTTTAGCTAGCACTTCTGGAAGTCCAACAACGGCATAAACATCCATTATAAATAGTGGTGGTAAAAGAAGTATTATAAATAAGTCTAAATCTTTCTTTTTCACAATTGAATATATCAAAAGGAAATATACAATTGGCGTAAAGCTTATAAATATTGTCTCTTCTGGTTGACTTAATTTAAATTCCATTAAACTTAGGAATGGATCAACAAAATCTGGGAATAAATATTTAGCAGCTCCTCCGCCATCTTCTACCCTGTGTCCAGGATAAGATGTGTTCATTATTAATTTAATATCTTCTTTTGAAATTACAAATATTCTTACAAGTAAAGCTATAAAGAATGCAGCTATTAAAACAAGGATAATTACTTGCTTAATGCTTATTTCCTTTATATTCTTTTCTTTAACATTTTTATATATATCCCAAATAATAATTGGCATAAAAGCATACACCATTGGTACCATCCATGCTGGATAAAATGCCATAATAAATGTTCCAATGCAAATCATTATTGTAGCTAAAGCTAATACTCTAATAGAAAATTTCTCTTCTGTTAGAAGTTTATCTAACATTATTGTTCCAAGCTGAGCTGCAATTAACATTTCTACTAATCCATTAATTGCAAACCACCACTGAACAATAGGCGCAAATGTAATTAAAAATGCATATACAAATGCTAGTTTTTTATTCTTGTTAGTAATAAACATTCCAAACTCAATACTTACTAAGAAAAGTGCAACCGCTCTTGTTACCCAAAAGAATGATAATCCTCTTGAGAATCCTAATATCAAGTATCCTACTTGGAATAATCTAAATATCATTGATATATCTAATACTGGCTGTCCATATACTATAAACATGTTAGTTGGATGAGCTTCAAAAATATCATTATACCATTTATAACCTGTTTTAGATTGTGAAAGAGCCATCATTGTATGAACATTGTATTCATCCGTTCTGTACATTCTTGACTTTCCAAGAATGTCACCTGATGAAGTTGATGGAAGATCAAATATACTTGCAAATAGTCCTATTGAAGAACCATTTAATTCAAATATAATTGAAAGTATAATTATTAATGCTCCTATTATGAATCTATATTTATAAAAGCTTTCTATTACTCCCTTTTTTCTATTTACAAAGCAAAATAGTAAAAATATAAATGTAATAACTGATAAAGTAATATAAGTGATCAAATTCTTTCTTATTATCATATCTATTCCAAAGCTAATGTTTTTTGTATATTTAATTAAATTTGAATAAGCTATGATTAAATATGGAATAATAAAAGATAAAACGACAATTCCTATCACATATATTATTTCTCTTTTTGTTAAATTATTTTTGCTTTTCCCTTTCTTCATCTGTAATTCTTTCACCTCTAATAATAAATTCGCAGTAATCTCTAGAAAAATTTATATTAAAGTATGGATCAGGTTTATCTAGAACCTTTTTCCAAGTATTTACAAACTTTTCTTTTTCCTTTTCAAATCTTGCTGATTTATGTTCTGTATCTTCATATCCTCTTGACTTTGATTCATAATGAATTAATTCTATATCTGCATTATAAACAACTCTGTATCCTTTTTCTCTAGCTTTTAAACAAAAATCTACATCATTAAATGCAACAGCTAAATCTTCATTCATGTATCCAAGTTCTTCATATAAACTCTTTCTTGCAAATAAACATGCTCCTGTTACTGCAGATACATTTCTAGTAACTGCTTCTAATGCATAATAGCCATGAATATCTTTAGGAATATTTACAAATAAATTTCCTGCAGTACCTTTTATTCCATAAGCTATTCCTGCATGTTGAATAGTTTTATCTGAATAATATAGTCTTGCTCCAACTATTCCTATATCCTCATATTGGCACATTCCTACAAATCTTTCTAACCAATTTGGAGTAAGTACTTTGGTATCATTATTAAGTTGAAGTACATATTTTGCATTTGAATATTTTACTCCATAATTTATTATCTTAGAATAATTAAATTCTTTTTCTCCATAGTAAATAACTGTTATTCTAGGATCTTGTTTTAATTTTTCATAATACTTAAATGTTAATTTATCAGTACTATTATTTTCAACAACTATGATTTCATAATTTGGATAAGTAGTTTTATTTACAATAGATTTAATGCATCTATCTAAGTAAAAAATATTGTCCTTGTTAGGAATAATAATTGATACTTTATCTTGAGTCCCAATTTCAAAATCAACTGTATATGCACCAATTACTTCTTTTGAAGGAGTAACTGTTGCTTTTCTATTAATTCTATCAAAGTGTGCTTCTAATACTTTTTTACCTACATCATAAGCATAGTTTTTGTTATCAGGTCTTAAAGCAGTAGAGCCTTTATTTATTCTCCAATGATAAAGTATCTTTGGAATATGACAAATATTAGTTGCTTTTTCTGTAAGTCTTAAAACTAAGTCATAGTCTTGAGCTCCATCAAATTCTGGGTTTAATTCTCCTACTTTATCTAATAATTCTCTTCTTACTACAACTAAGTGTGTAATGTAGTTTTGAGATTCTAAAAATTCTCTTGAATAATCAGGTTTAAAGAATGGGTTTCTTCTTGTATAGTCATCATTTATTTTATCTTCATCTGTATAAATAAAATCAATTGTTTTATCTTCATTTAATTTCTTAACAATTTCATAACAGCAATCAACAGGAACAATATCATCATGATCTAAAAATGCAATATATGTTCCTTCTGCCATTTTAATCGCTTCATTGGTATTACCAGCAATTCCTAAATTCTTCTCTAGAAGTTTATAATGAATTCTATCATCTAGTCCTTTAACATATTCATCAAATGCTTCATTATAGTTACCAGATCCGTCTGCTAAGCAAACTTCCCAGTTAGTATATGTCTGCATTCTCAAATAATTAATTAGGTCTGCTAGGTACTCTACCTTTGTACCATACATTGGTACAACAAAGCTTATCTTTGGAGAATACTCAAATGTTACTTTTCTTTGTCTTTCTATTTCTTCCTCAGTAAGCATATTACCTATAAGCCATTTATCATACTCTACTTTATTAAACTCAATTGTGTTGTGATTTTTTCGAGTTAATGTGTTAAATGTCTTTTTAATAGTACTTTTAATACCAAAATTTTTAAGATAATAACCAAATCTTTCTACTTTTCTACTTAAACCCAATTCTACTTACCTCTTAATTTTTTTAATAAATTTTTCTTTCTTGTAAGCCTTTCCTCTTCTTCATCTATATCGTAATTAACTTTAATGTTCTTCATATGGTAAACTTCAGTATCTAAACTTAAGTTTACATTGTAATTTGGATCTCCATGAATTAAAAAGTCCATCCATCTTTCTTCAAATGTTTGTATTTCTCCTTGGAACCTTTTAATCTTTTCTGGGTTATCTTCTTGGCCTCTTGTTTTTGATTCATAGTGAATAAATTCAACAAATGGATTATAAACAATTAGGTATCCTTTTTCTCTTACCTTTAAACAAAAATCAACATCATTAAATGCAACTGCGAGTTTCTCATCCATAAATCCAACTTCATCGTATACTTTTCTTGGATTCATCATACATGCTGCAGTTACTGCACTTAAATTCATAATCATTGATTCTTGTGCAAAATATCCATGTCCTGCCTTTGGTATTGATTTAAATCTATTTCCAGCTATACCACCAATTCCAACTATGATACCTGCATGTTGAATAGTTTCATCTGGGAAATAAAGTTTAACACCAACTCCACCAACATCATCTCTTTGGCAGAAGCCAAGCATTAACTCAAGCCAATTTGGAGTAAGAAGTTCTGTGTCATTATTAAGTTGGATTATATAATCACCAGTAGACTCTCTTACACCAAAATTAATAATTGCTGAGTAGTTAAATCCTTTATTAGGATAATAAACTACTTTAATTTTGTCATTCTTCTCAATTTCTTTATAATATTCGAATATTTCATCAGTCTCACTATTGTTTTCAACAACAACTATTTCATAATTTTGATATGTCGTCTTTTCTAAAATAGAATTTATACATACTGATAAAATATCTTTTCCATCTTTACTTGGTATTACTATAGACACTTTAGGATTACCTATTACTTCATAATCTATTCTATAAATACCATCTATACATCCTTTAGATACAGTTCCTTTTAAGCCAACTCTTTTTAAATGATCTTCTAATGCTTTAATTCCTGCATCAAATGCATAGTTT
Source organism: Clostridia bacterium (assembly GCA_017528085.1). GTDB lineage: Bacteria > Bacillota > Clostridia > TANB77 > CAG-508 > Scatovivens. Next base: position 103,947 of record JAFXPH010000002.1, read on the forward strand.
TTAGCATTACTATCAAGTTTGGCAGTTGATTCAGAATGAACTCTCCAATGATAAAGTATCTTAGGAATATGTTTAATATTTTTAGGGTCTACTGTTTCACTCATACGAAGGAATATATCGTAGTCTTGTGCTCCATCATATCCTTCTTTAAAGCCACCTAATTTTTCCATTAAGTCTTTTCTAAAGATACTAAAGTGACAAATATAGTTTTGACATCTTAAAGTATCAATTGCAAAATCAGGTTTAAAGTATGCATCATATCTATTTGAGTTCTCATCCATCTTATCTTCATCTGAATACATAAACTCAACATCTGGATTTAAATTAATGCATTTAACTACTTCATATAAAGCATATTCTGCAAGTTCATCATCATGATCTAAAAGTGCTATATATTCACCAGTAGCCATCTTAATAGCTTCATTTGAGTTTCCAGCAATACCTTTATTCTCACCCAAGAACTTATATTTAATTCTAGAGTCTTTTTCGATATACTTTTTATAATCTTCATTTTCTTTTGGAGAACCATCTGCTAAGCATAGTTCCCAATTAGAATAGCTCTGACGAAGCATTGAATTAACTACTTCTTTTAAGAACTTTTCCTTAGTATTAAACATAGGAACTACTACACTTATCTTTGGACTTTTTTCAAACTTAACCTTAGCTTGATCTTTTAAGTCTTGATCTTTAGGCTCGTTATATTTAATCCATCCGCCATAGTCTCCATATTGAAGTTCTTTCTCATTTTTAATTATTCTAATTAATCTGTAAATAAAAACTTTTATACATTTTCTTATTGTTTTAAAGAATCCGTACTTCTTAATATAAAATTTTATTTGATTAATTCTGTGTTTAAGTAAGTTCATTTAACTCTCCTAATGTTACACTTTACATTTTTTAATTATGTATCTATTTTGATTTTCCTCAAAATTTACATTAAAGTATTTATCGTATGTTACATTATTCTTAGTAACTACTTTATTTTTAAGTTCATCATCTGCTTCTTTTATAACTGTTTCATAAGTTATACCAGATGCAAATGGTTGATAAATATTTAAGTATCCTTTATTAAATGCCTTTAGGCATATGTCTACATCTGCAGCTAAACCTAAGCTTTCATCAAAGCATCCAAGTTCTTCAAATAATGATTTTTTAACGCACATTATTTTTGCAGATACTGCTGACATATCTTGGATATGTCTTTCTCTTGCAAAGTATCCATATGTTTCTCTATCTAGTCCTCTATTAATTGCTATAAATTTATCTTTGCTTACTACGTATCCAGCAAACACAATTTTTCCATCTGGGTTATATACTTTACCACCAACAAAAGCTACATCGTCTCTTTGTGAGTATCCAACTAAGTCTTCTAAAGAAGTATCATTTTCAAGTTCGATATTACCATTTAAAAATACTAGATAATCACCATGAACTTTAGATGCTACTTCATTAATTTTTGCTATTTTTTCACTAGCAGCTAAGTTCTTAAATACTGTGATATTATCTTTCTTTTCTATATGTTTAATATACTCTTTAGATGATTCGTCATCTTTGTTATAAATAACGCTAATGTCATAGTTTTTAAAGTTTTGTTTTAAAATTGAATTAATACATTTTTCTAAGTTTTCTTTATTTTCATATCCATAAACAATTATATTAGCTTTTACGTTTTCTTCTATATCGTATTTAACTCTATAGATTCCATACATACCTTCAGCATTTATAACTGTACCTTTAAGTCCCATTCTATGGATATGATCTTCAACTGCTTTTCTTCCTGATTCATAAGCATAAAGTTTAGTTGTTGGATCTCCTGCAGTTGAAGTTTCAGATATTCTCCATGAATAAACAACCTTTGGTATATGAATAATATCTTTTGCATCTACTATCTCTGTCATTCTTAAGAATATGTCTAAATCTTGAGCTCCATTATACTCATTTCTTTCGCCTTCTAATTTGTCCATTACTTCTTTTTTGAATGCTGAGAAGTGACAAATATAGTTATTACCTCTTAAGTAATCAATTGAGAAATCAGGTTTGAAGAATGCATCAAATCTAATATCGTCAATTACTTTTATCTTATCTTCATCTGTATAGAAGAACCTTCCGTTTGGATGTTCATTATAAGATTTAACAAGTTCAAATAAAGCATTTGGATAAAGAAGGTCATCATGGTCAAGTAGTGCTATAAAGTCACCAGTTGCCATTTTAATTCCTTCATTAGTATTTCCTGAAATACCTTTATTTTCATTTAAGAACTTGTATTTTACTCTTGGACCCTTGCACATATTTTCAATTTCTTTTAATGGCTCTTTACTTCCATCTGCTAAACATAGCTCCCAATTTGGATATGTTTGCATATAGATGTTATAGTAAAGTTCTCTAAAGAAATCTACAGGTGTGTTATATAAAGGAATTACTATACTAATTTTTGGTTTTTTCCTAAATTTTGTTTTTCTTTGGATATCTAATTCATCTTCGTTTGGTAAGTTTTCTCTTAAGTAGTACTCGTAGTTTTGCCACTCACCTTTCTTTTCACGTTCAATATCTCTTTTATTCTTTATTTGATATCTATGTTCAATACCTTTCCAAAATTCAACTGTTTCATCATCAGTTGCTTTGTGGAATCCTTCTTCTTTTTTAGCTTGAATCTTTTTGCCAAGTTTTAAGTCATATTCTTGTCTTCTTCTTCCACCTGGAGGAAGTAATCTTTGAATAAATGTCTTACCATTATTCTCTTTATTAAAGAACCAGAATAGTGTCTTAAATGCTTTATGTATTTTAACGCTTAGTGAATTATTATAATCAGTTATTTGTTTTTCGTAACTTACAATTAGTTCTTGATTTTCTTTAATATCACTTTCTAGTCTTTTAATATAGTGTTCTTTTTCACTTAAGATACTTTCTAATGACTTAATACTTTCTTTAGCAACTCTTTTTATTTCTTCATCTTCACTTTTTTGTTTAATTGAGTTATATGAGTTTAGATGTAAATTCCAGAATATTTCATTTCTTAATACTTCTTGGAACTCTTTATCAAGCTTTTCAAAGTATGGAACAAACTCAGTAAGTCCAAACTCTTCATAAAGTTTATTAATATCTGTTATATTTCTTATATTTGGTAAATAAGATATTGCTCTATATAAAATAAACTCTCTTGGTACAAAAAGTTCTAACCACTCTTGATCATATGGAGTTAATTTATCATCTATCATAAAAATATTTTGGAAAATTAAATCAACTAATGCCTCATCTACTGTATGGCATTTCTTTAATGTTTCAAGTGGTATATCTATATCAAATCTTTCAAATATATTTTCAAAATCATCAGATTTAATAATTTCTTTTTTAGTTAATTTAAACTTACTTAAGATTTCATCTTCGAATCTGTGAATTAGACTATATGCTTCTTCTGTTTTTCCTTCTTTAAATAGCCTTACAATAATCTTATCTAATGTTTCGCCTTCGATAAAATCTGATTTAATGCAATTATCTACTTTCTTCTCAATAGTGTTAACATCTAATCTCTTTAAAAGATCTATGTTATATGCAATTCTATCTATATGATCAATTGCTAATGCATTATTTGCTTGTTTTTCAACATATGTATCATGTACTATTGTTCTAATTCTAAATACATATTTACGAAGAAGACCAAATGTTATGAACTTAATATCTGACTCAATTTCTTCTTTAGATATTTCAAGTAAGTATGAATTTGCAAAGAATTTAAACATTTCTTTATTGTTGTTTACAACTTCTTTTAGTACTTCTCTTTCTGGGAAGTTCATTGTCTCAACTTTATAATCGAAATGATATAAGTCTCTAGATAAAATATTTTCTTCATTTGGTAAATAGTTATCTGTAAATATTGCATTTGCAAACTTATAGTTTGGAATTGGATAGAAGAATTTATATTTTAAATTCTCACCCTCTAAGCATTCTTTAATGTTATTTAAAGATAGTCCTTTTTGATCCAATAATGTTTCATATTGATCTATATTACTTCCTTTAGCACCTGCCCAATATTTAACAGCAAATTTATTATCAATTGTAAGAAGTATTTTGCCTGAGTCTTTTACAAACTTTTTAGCAACAGTAATATACCTATTTAACATATCCTTAGAATCAATATTTACGATAACAGAAACAAAGTCAAACTTTTCATCTGTAGAAAAGTCTTCGATATTTTGTGCATAAACATCAATGTTGTTAAAACATTTTGTCCTAAAGTCAATTATTCTTGCTTTTTCTAATTTAGGCTCAACAGTTACTACCTTGCCTAGCCTATCACAATATTCCATTGTAAGTGTTCCATAATCGCCATTTAGCTCAAGCATTGTATCCTCTTTAGTAAATGGATACCAGCTAATAATGTTTTTTCTGTTTTCTGAAATCGCTTCAATAGAATCTAAATCATCATTCTCGTCTAATAGATCTTCATAATTGCATCCTGGGTCTTTAGAAAAGAAATTCTTTATAATGATTTGTTCTTTTTCAGTTAATTTGTTTTCTTCACTATCTGTATAGTTCTTGTCTATTAAGCTCATCTATGTCTCCTAATCTTTATTACCAAATTCTATATTCTTGGTTGCCATCTTTTGCAACAATGTTTTCTTTGACACCTAATTCTTCCATCCATGTTCTTGTCTCAACTGTTTTATATTCTGCAGTGTTAAAGCCTTCTCCTCTGTCATTATCATATAGCCAATCTGGTGTTGGCCAGAAACATACTTTTGGAGATATTTTTTCGTAAGTTTCCTTAGTTACTCCTTTTTGACCATGATGTGCCATTTGAACTGCATCACAATCTATTTCATCTAAGTTACCATTTACAAAATCATTTTCTTCTTCAGGTCCTAAGTCACCCAAAAATAGCATAGATTTGTACATATTAGTTACTTTAATAACTACTGATTGATTATTTCCACTATTTTCTTTTTGCTCAGGGTTTGGTGTTCTTAGTATTGTAAATATTAAATTATCTAGTGGTATTTCTTCTCTATTTTGAACAATATGAATTTTATCTCTTACTTCTTCAGTTCTTAGCATTGCTAGCATCTCTTTAATGTCTTCATATCTAGAACTATCATTTTCCATATACCAAGATTCTTCATTAAAGTTTAAACATATTGTTTTAATTTCAATATTATACTTGCTTGGATTCTTTAGAATACTTAGTAAAACTCCATAATGATCATCATGAGCATGAGTTAAAAACCAATAATCTACTACGCCACCATTAGCTATAATCTCATTTGCAACATTTGAAGTATCACCTCTAGTCCCACCATCAATCATAACTAGTTTTCCTTGATCAGTTTTAATCATATAACCCATTGATTGACGATCAGTCTTTGGTGCAAATTGAGTTACTAATATTCCTTTATCATATCTTCTTTTAACTCCTAATGCTATACATCCTAAAGTTACTATTAGAATTAAAAGAATTAATACTATCTTTTTCCAAAGTCTCATAATTACTTATCTCCTAGTTTAGTAATTTTAATTTTTGAATCGATTCTTACTGTTCCAACTGTTGGTTTAGTAGTTGTAACTTCTATTAGAAGTGCATCATACTTTCTATTTAGTACAGTAAGAGAACCATCTAAATCATATTTTGTACAACTAAATGATAATGTATATTTTCCAGGTGATACTGGAAATCTTTGTCTGAATTCACAAACTGCTATATCTCCTTTTTTATATTCACCTGTTAACTCTTTTTCTATATCTGTATTTGTTCCTGCTATATCATTTCCTTGGAAGTCTTTTAAAGTCATAGTAAAGATTGGGTCTTTAACATTTTTATTAAACTTAATTTTTGACTTTAATATAACTTCATCTTGGTTATCGTAAGTATTGATATAGTTTCCATTTAAATCAAACATACCATAGTCAATTACTTCTGCATCTTTAGATCCATAATCTGACATATCTGGGTTTTGAATAAAATGTGATTTCCAATCTTCAGTGTCGTTTGAAGGTACATTTCCAATCTTTTCTGCCTCGTTGTCAGCTTGTTCTTCTTCCTCAATCTCTTCCTCAGTCATACCAACAATTAGCTTCTTATATCTTTCAACTCCTTCTTTAACTTCACCATCATAGATTTTCTTACCCTTTTCTATGATAATTGTTCTTGTACATTGTCTTAATACATCAGCTACGTTATGTGTTACAAAAAGAATTGTCTTTCCACTTTCTTTAAATTGTTGGAATTTCTTAAAACATTTTAATTGGAATGCAATGTCACCTACAGATAATACTTCATCAACGATTAATATTTCTGGATCAACATTTATTGCACAAGCAAATGCTAGACGAGCAAACATACCTGATGAATATGTTTTAACTGGTTGATATAGATGTTCACCGATATCAGCAAAATCAATTATGTCTTGTTTTCTTTCTTCTATCTCTTCATTAGATAGTCCCATAACTTGACCATGTTGATATATGTTTTCTATACCAGTTAAGTCACCATTAAAAGCTGCTCCAAGTTCTAGAAGTGAGCTTATTTTTCCATTTACTTCTATAGTTCCTGATGTTGGTATTACAACTCCTGTTATCATTTTAAGAAGTGTAGATTTACCTGCACCATTCTTGCCTAAGATTCCAAGTACTTCACCTTTTTTAACTTCTAAGTTTAAGTTATCCATAGCTCTAAAGTTTGCATGGTTTGTATATCTAGGTAAAACAGCTTCTAGAAGTCTATCTTTCTTTCTAGCATACATCTTATATTCTTTTACTAAATTTGTAATTTTAATTACTTTTTCGTCCATAAACATTCCTTATTTATTTCTATTTTTAGCCTTTATTATTGGTCTTACAATAAATGGTAAGTTAAGTATTAAGAAGTTTTTCATCTTATAACCAAAATCTTCGTACTTATAAAGCTTAAAGAATAATCCCCATTTACTAAAGTTCCAATAATACTTTTGCTTTAGATTTTCAAAATATATTAATGCTTCGTTTGCTAACCTTCTCTTTTCTAAATCAGTAAATCTTGATTCATTTTCAACAAATACTGTAAAATGTTCTATTTTAACTCTTATAAATAAATTTCTAATTTCATCTAATGTTTTAAAAGTATCTGATTCTTTTCTAGAACCAATCTTATTATTCTTGTGTTGTCTATACTTAATTAGTGGTTCTTTAATATAAGCTATCTTTCCTTCTTGAGACACCATTAAAGCTACCCAATAATCATGAAGTATAAACTTAGATGTATTTGGCATTGGAATAATCTTTGGTATGAAAGAACTCTTACACATCATAGTGCAGCCTGTCATAAAGTTATTTAAGTATAAACTATCAAAGTTATTGTACTTTTTAATCTTTCTATATAGTCCTTTTAGTTTCCAATATGACTTATATGTTGTTTTTAAATCTTTATCTACAACTTCTAAGTCTGAATAAACTAAATCAGCACCTGATTTTTCCAATTTATCAATTGACTTTTCAATCTTTTTCTCATTCCATATATCATCTTGATCTGAGAACATGAAAAGTTCTGCTTCCACTTTTTCTAGTAAAAACTCGAAGTTTTTAACTATACCTAAATTCTTATTTTGTTTATATACAATAATTCTTTCGTCTTTTTTCTTATAATCATCTAGTATCTTCTTTGTATTATCTGTAGAGTTATCATCTGAAATAATTAATCTAAAATCTTTAAAAGATTGATTTAAAATACTATCTAATTGTTCAGTTAAGAATTGTGCACCATTGTACGTTGCAAGTAAGATATCTACTTTACTCATAAAATACATTTACCTTTCGAATATTATAAAACGTCTGAAAAATCTTTCTTATTTTTCTTAAATACCATATTTCCCCATAAGAACATTACTAAAGTTACTATCCAGAATATCAAAGTATATAGTCCGTGATGTTCTGTGATAATAGTTGATGATGAAATAAATGCTTGTCTAAATCCTTCAACTAAGTATGTGAATGGGAATACTTTAAATAGTATTACTAAACTTCCTTTAATCATTTTTAAGTTCCAGATTATTGGAGTAAACCACATAAATAGTTGCATCATAATGTTAAGTAGTTGTCCAAAGTCTGGTACTATTGTAGAAAGTGCAGAAGTAAATCTTGTAAATGAAATAATAAAACATAGTGCACATATCATGATGTATACTACTATCAATAGATTTGGAAAGAACCCAAATGCACATGCTGCCATACAAGATATATAAATTAAAAATGCTCCTATTATACTCGAAGAAATTAAAGTAATAATAGGAATAATATCAACTGGGAATACTACCTTTTTAACTAAGTAGCTATAGTTCCTAATTGAATTACTTGAAGCATTTACTGCATCATTTATAAACATCCATATACTCATTCCTGGCAAGAACCATACTACATATGGATAATGGCCAGATGAACCAGTCTTTAATATGTATTGGAATACAATTACATATGTAAGCATAAACACAAATGGTTGTGCAAAGCCCCAAACTGATCCAAGTGATGTATTGGCAAATCTATTCCTAAAGTCATTTCTTCCAAGTTGAAGAGCAAGCTTTTTATTTTTGTATAAAGTTTTTAAAAATTCCATAAAAAATGCACCTTTTCTACCCATTTTAAAATCTATAATATTTTACCATTAAAGTACTGATAAATCAATACTTTTAATGTGTTTATCTTGTGAATTTTTTCCCTTATTTTAAGCCATTTTGAGGTAAAAAAAAATAAGGCTTTTTTAGCCTTACTTTTTTAGTATTTTATTTTCATAAAATCTTGAAGATTTCATAAGTTCATTATTAATATAATCTAGTCCAAAGTCTTCTGCTAGAGTACTTTTAGAAGAAAACAAGTTTGTACCAAGTCCAAGTCTATCTCCTTCTATTCTAGCACCTATTGCTGCAAGCGTAGTTGGATACATATCAAATGATGTATATTCTCTATATTTTTCTTTAAAATTTGATGTCTTTAATTCTTCTGGAGGATTGATAATACAGCATACTGAAGTTTTTTCGTATCCATCTGGATATTCATCAGTAATTGTAGTAGACATTGTCGGATGGTCTCCTACAAATATTATTGTTGTATTATCATAAAAATCTTGAGCCTTTATCCATGTTATAAATTGACTCAGCTGCTTACTTGCACAGCTTATAATTCTTTTATACCTTTCATCTTTTGGAAGATTTTCATTTGTATCACAATACTTACAAGCAATTCCATCTGGATTATGAGTATCTATTGTAAGAAGTGATAAATTAAATGGTTTATCTTCAGATGAAAGCTTAGTAAGTTCATCCTTTGCTAAATCATATAAAGCATAATCTAAAAAACCCCAGAACTCTCTAGGTCCTGTATATAGTCCTGATTCTTTTGCATATTTATAATCAATTATTTCATAATTGCCATGTTGAGATAAATATTTTCCACGTCCACCATATTCTTTATTTGAGCCCATTATAAATACTTGGTGGTAGCCCTCTTTTTCTAATATCTCACCTAATGTATAAGCATTTGGCATAAAGTATTCAAAATTACCATAAAGGTTTCCATTCATTGCAGTTAGTAGTGGAAGACCTGATGTTTGAGCTACAATTGATCCAACTGTAAAACCACTTCCAACTGTAAAATTCATTCCACCTAAAGTGTCTGTATTTGAAAAATTAATATTATTTTTTTCCAGTGTTACAATCTCAGGAATTAGACTTTTATTCATTATTCCATTATCTTCTAATCCTGCATATGCTGATTCAATTGACTCTAAATAAATGAATATTAGATTTCTCTTTTCTTTCGGAAATGTTACCTTTACCTCTTTTGGATCTACATAGTTATCTTCTATAAAAGTACTTACTTCTAGTTTTTTAACAATATAACTATCAATTCTCAAATTAACAATAAAGTATGCAAGTCCACTTAAAGAAAAGTAAATAATAAAATAGAACAAAATCTTTTTATATTTTGATAAATCAGTATTTTTATGCTTAATAATAATACAAATAATAGTAATAATTGCTACTACTAAGATTTCTGTTAAAATGACTTCTTTTATGAAAGAAAAGATTATTTTATTAGATACATTTTCTACCATTGGATATTTAATTTGAAATAAAATTGCCTCAAAATTATATTCTGCAAAATTGTTTTTAACCCACTTAGTAAGCAGCATTAAAAAGTATACGAAGATAAGCCAAATAATTAAAATAATTTTCTTTTTATTTATTTTCTTCTTTTCCATATTGTTTTAACCTCATAAAAATTATACAACTTAAGATTTTTTTATTCAATAAAAAACTCCTTTAAATCAATAATTTAAAGGAGCTTAAAAATTCTTAAATTAATCTAATTTCTCTAAATATTCTGGATGAGCTAAGTACCAATCAATTGTCTTAACTATACCATCTTTGAACATTGTTTTTGGTTCCCAACCAAATTCTTCTTTTAATTTAGTAGGGTCTATAGCATATCTATAGTCATGACCTTTTCTGTCTGTTACAAATTCAATTAATGATTCTGGTTTTCCAAGTCTTTCTAATATTAATTTAACAATTTCAATATTTCTCTTTTCATTGTGTCCACCAATATTATATCTTTCACCTTTTCTACCTTTATGAAGAACTATATCAACTGCTTCGCAGTGATCTTCTACATATAACCAGTCTCTAATATTTAAACCTTGACCATAAACTGGAAGTTTTTGATCTTTTAGAGCTCTTGAAATCATATGTGGAATTAATTTTTCATAATGTTGATAAGGTCCATAGTTATTTGAACAGTTTGTTACTGATACGTTCATCTTAAATGTTTCAGCATAAGCTAAAGCTATTAAATCTGAACCTGCTTTTGAAGCTGAATATGGGCTATTTGGTTTAATAGGACTTTTCTCTGTAAAGTATCCTTCTTCTCCAAGTGTTCCATATACTTCATCAGTAGAAATGTGAACAAATTTATTCTCTGATCCTTCACCCCAGCATTGTTTAGCAGCTTCAAGCAAAGTATGAGTTCCAATTACATTTGTATGTGTAAATATAAATGGAGTCTTAATTGAATTATCAACATGTGATTCAGCAGCAAAATGAACTACTGCATCAATGTCATATTTCTTGAATGTTTCCATTACAAAATCAAAATCACAAATATCACCTTGTACGAATGTTATTTTGTCTTTGATTGCATCTAAGTTATGAAGGTTTCCTGCATATGTTAATTTATCAAATACAATGATATTGTATTTTCCTTCATATTTTCTTACCATTAATTCTGCAAAGTTTGCACCAATGAAACCAGCAGCGCCTGTTACTAAAATATTTTTCATCTATATTCTCCTCTTATTTTAAATTACTGAATAAATCAGTATTTTTTAATTCTTCTAATGTTGGCCATAATCCATCTTTCTCAGATGTTAAATATTCTTCTGGTTTCATTCCAGGTACTTCTGGCCATACAATGCCTATTTCTGGATCATTCCATTTTAATCCACCTTCAGCATCATGATTATAAACATCATCACATTTATATGCGAATTCTGCTTCTTCTGAAAGAACTAAGAATCCATGAGCAAATCCTTTTGGTATCATGAACATTTTCTTGTTTTCTTCAGATAAAATTACACCTTCCCATTTTCCATATGTAGCACTTCCTGGTCTTAGATCAACTGCTACGTCAAACACTTCACCTTTGATGCATCTTACTAGTTTTGCTTGAGTATTTTCTTTTTGGAAATGTAATCCTCTTAAAACACCTTTTTTAGATTTTGATTGGTTATCTTGAACGAATTCACAACTAATTCCAATCTCATCAAAATCAGCTTTACTATATGTCTCCATAAAGTAACCTCTGTTATCACCAAATACTGTTGGTTCAATTACATATACACCATCTATTGATGTGTCATTTCTTTTAAATTTTCCCATCTATTTGCTCCTTTTTCCTAAATTCTAAATTATTCTATCATAATAAAATATCCTTTTCAAGATTACATAAATATAGGGCATTTCCATGCCCTACATACAAAATATATTAGTTGAAAAGTTCACTTTCAAATACTTCTTTGTATTGTTTGAAGTCTTGATCTGCAACTTTCTTTAAGTATTTTCCGTATTCTGTCTTCTTATATTTTTTAGCTTCTTCTAAAAGAGCATCTTTACTAATCCATTCATTTCTATATGCAATTTCTTCTAAGCATCCTATTTGAACGCCTTGTCTTAATTGAATAGCTTTAACGAAGTCAGATGCATCTCCTAATCTATCTGGAGTTCCTGTATCAAACCAAGCGTAACCACTTCCTAGTGGGATAACTTGAAGTTTACCTTTCTTCATATAAGCTTTGTTTACGTCAGTGATTTCAAGTTCTCCTCTTTCTGAAGGTTTAATAGTTTTAGCAATCTTAACTACATCATTATCATAGAAATAGATTCCTGGTACTGCTAAATGAGATTTTGGTTCGGCTGGTTTTTCTTCTATAGAAATAGCTTTACCTTTTTTATCTATCTCAACAACACCATATGAAGTTGGATCTGCTACTTGGTAACCAAATATAATTCCACCTTCTTTTAATTTACTTGCTGCTTTCAAAACTCTTTCGATTCTTGATCCATAAATCATGTTGTCACCTAATATAAGTGCAACATTATCATTTCCTATAAAATCTGCACCTAGGATAAATGCATCTGCAAGTCCTACTGGTTTTTCTTGGATCTTATATTCAAATTTCATTCCAAGTTTTGAACCATCTCCTAAAAGTGCTTCAAATGCACCAATGTGAACTGGAGTAGAAATAATTAATACTTCTTTAATTCCAGCCATCATAAGTGTTGATAATGGATAATAAATCATTGGTTTGTCATATACTGGCAACATTTGTTTTGAAACTGCTAGTGTTACTGGATATAGTCTTGTAGCACTACCTCCTGCTAAAATAATACCTTTCATTTTATTTTAATTCCTCCTTTAAATAATTTGCCAAAGCTTCTTCATAAGCTCTTGGATATATTCCAACTGAATGTAATTTTTCTTTTGATAATTGGCTATTTGTAGGTCTATCTGATGATTGTGGATACATTTCCTTATATTCTTTTGAAGATATAGGTGTTATTTTTGTATCTCTACCTGCTAGCTCCATAATCTTAACTGTGAAATCATACCAAGTTGTGAATCCTTCATTTGTTGAATGATAAATACCATATGCTGGTTCTTTTTCCATAATTTGTTCTATAATCTCACATAATGTAGTTGTTGATGTTGGACTTCCGTGTTGATCATTTACAACTTTAATTTCTGGCATTGTATCAGAAAGTTTAAGCATAGTTTTTACGAAATTCTTTCCACCTAAACCATATAGCCAAGCTGTTCTTAAAATATAATATTTTTCAGCTTTAGCTGCATTTTGCTCTCCTAAAAGTTTTGTTCTACCATAAGCACTAACTGGAGCTGGCTCCATGTCTTCTGTGTATGCTTTATCAACATCAAGTTTTCCATCAAAAACATAATCTGTAGAAATGTGAATAAATGTAGCACCAACTTCTTTAGCTACTTCTGCAACATTTAATACTGCATCTCCATTTACTTTCTTTGCAACATCTTCATGTACTTCACAAGCATCTACGTTTGTGTATGCTGCACAATTTATAATAAAGTATGGTTCAACTTCTTTTGCTTTAGCTAAAACTGCATCTTTATCAGTAATATCTAATGTTTCTATAGTTGTTCCCGTTACGTTATAAATTTTTTCTAATCTTTCTCTAAGTTCGCCTCCAAGCATTCCATCTGCTCCGACTAATAATACATTTTTCATTTTTCTACTCCTTTAAAAATAAGATTTTATATTATATAAAACCTTTTGACATGGTTATTATACCATGCTAAAAAATCATGTCAAAGGTTTTTACAAAATAACCACAAAATACACAAAACTTTCACAATTGCTTATTTTATGTCAATATAAGTTTCAAACTTAGCATAGTCTGATTTTACTATTGGATTCATGTAAATACTTGATGCCATTATTATAAGTATTAGTAAAACAGCTCCTACTTTTCTATATTTTTGATCATATGAGTTAAGTATAAGTACTGCCACTAAGAAATAAAGTACTAGTACTATGTTAAATAATAGTCTACTTGTAAATATTCCCATTCCTACATATCCTGCATATACAAGTCCAGCTAGAATTATTATAATTGATGATAAAGATAGTGAAATTGACTTCTTTCTAATTTGTCCAAATGCATAAACTAGCATAAACACATTTCCAAGTCCAATACCAAATGCACACTCATTTCTACCAATTAATGATAGCCCAAGTACATCTGATATAACTCCAATTCTTCCTAATGTTGTCCAGAATAGTAATATAAATGTAGTTATTATAAATGGTACTACTTCTTCCATCTTTTCATCATTCTTTAACATGAATATAAAACATGCTAAGAATGGTACCGGGAATATTGAAATAATATTTCCGCCTATTGTTTCTGAAAAGTCTTTTAAATATGGAGTTATAACATCTGCTAAGTTGTAATACTCATCAAATAGTCCATATTTACCATCAAATCTATTAATGAATTCAAATCCATTTTTAACAAGTAATGAATGCATTACGATTGAAAGAATAGTTCCAAGTACTATTCCGATTACTATGCAAATAACTGCTGTTTTTAAGAAAGCTTTATCTTCACCTACTTGATATCTTTTTATAATCATATAAATTACTAAGCCAAGCATAATGTATCCCACTGATACAACAATTCCTATATTTGTTGTAGCTGAGATAAGTAAAATCATAGCTGTAACTAATATTAAACCTACTTTATATCCTATCTCCTTATTTAAAATTTTATCTATCAACATTACTAAAACAAAATAGAATAATACTGCAAATTCAAATGAATAAAGCATGTATGAAGAGAATGTAACTAAAAGTGCTCCTACATAACAAAATAGATCTTCATCTGCAATTTTCTTAAATACTTCGAATGATACTAAGAATAAAACTGCATAGCTTAAGTTAGTAGTAAGTACAATAATGAAATCTTTAACATTTTTGTTTTCAATATTTATTGCACTACTATAATACTCATATGCATTTTGACCAAATGCATGAACTCTTCCAAAAATGGCATTATCAGGATTTGTTGGCATATAAGACAAGCCACATATTGTAGCTACTATAAATAAAACTAATGTTATCTTTACTCTATTTTCAATCATCAAATTGAATAATTCTTTAAAACCATATGTAAAGCCCATACAAACGCTTGAAAAGAACATGATAAACATTACATATCTAGAAAGCACAAAATTTGAAAGTGATAATCCATTATATGTAAATTCAGCAACAAGTGCTAATACTAGACCTATTATTCCTCCTTTAAGAAGTTTTTTTATCATATCTTCATACTTTTTAAATAATTCTTTACTCAATTTTTTGTCTCCTTTTGTACTTTAAAAAATTCCAAGTGTATTTTATATTAAATACACATTTTTTTCTATATAAAACCACAAAAAGCGCCTAAAAATTTTAGGCACTTTTTAAGTTATTTTTCTAATATAATTGTAACTGGTCCATCATTTAGAAGTGATACTTCCATATGTGCACCAAAAATTCCTTTTTGAACTTCAATTCCATATTCATTTTGACATTTGTCACAGAAATATTCATAAAGCTCATTTGCCATTTCAGGTTTTGCAGCATTAACAAATGAAGGACGGTTTCCTCCTGAACAATCAGCATAAAGTGTGAATTGAGAAATTATAAGTAGTTTTCCACCTACATCTTTAAGAGCAAGATTCATCTTTTCATTTTCATCTTCAAATACTCTTAAATTACATAGTTTCTTTGCTAAAAAATCGCAGTTTTCTTTAGTATCATCATGTGTGATACCACATAAAACCATAAATCCTTTATCAATTTTTCCAACTGTTTTAGAATCTACATCTACTTTAGCATTTTGAACTCTTTGTACTACTAATCTCATAATTATTCTTTAGGTTCACTTTCATCATTATTTTCTTCTTTAGGCTCTTCTTCTACAACTTCTGCTTCTTTTGCTACTTCTTCTTTAGGTTGTTCTGTTCCACATTTTGGACAGAAACTAACATCTAAAGATAATTCTTCACCGCAATTTACGCAGTGTTTAATTCCTTTAACTTTAAGGATATCTCCTTCTAATCTTTTAATATCCTCTTTGAATGCTGTTACTTCATCAATTAATACTTTAACATCATCTGTAATTGGATCTTTTCCTTCAACAACTGCATTAAAAACAGCTTCGCCAATTTCTTTGAATTTTCTGCCTTGTTTTGCAGTTAGTTCATTAATTTTTCCTTTTAATTGTAATTCTTTACCCATTTCTGAAGTTTTATCTGCTGTTGCTTTTAAAGCTTCTGAAGCTTTTTTTGAAAAATCATCAAAAAATCCCATTTTACTTACCTCCAATTATTCTTCTCTTAATTTTCTAGTCATAAGTATATCTACTGCCTCTTTTGGATCTAAGCCATTGTATAAGATGTCATATACAACGTTTACTATAGGCATTTCAACGCCTAATTCTTTAGCTAATTTATAAGCTGATTCGATATTATCAATACTTTCGATTGTTTGACCAACTAATACTCTTGTTTCTTCAACAGTATGTCCTTGACCAATAAATCTACCAGCTCTTCTATTTCTACTATGTTCACTAGAGCATGTAACAATTAAATCTCCTAGTCCTGATAGACCATAGAATGTTTTTTCTTCTGCTCCAAGTTTAACACCCAATCTTGCAATTTCAACTAATCCTCTTGTAGCTAAAGCTGCAAAAGTATTATCTCCTAAATTAAGACCAACAACTATACCAGCGCAGAATGCGATGATATTTTTAAGTGCTCCACCTATTTCAACACCTTTAATATCATTTGTTGTATATATTCTAAGTGTTGGAGAAGCCATAGTCTCAATTACTTTATCTTTTAATTCATCACTTGAAGATGCACATACTAAAAGTGTTGGTATCTCTATAGATACTTCTTCTGCATGGCTTGGTCCAGATAAAATACCATATCTTATTCCTGGACATTCTTCTTCAATTACTATATCTAATCCTTTATTTGTACCTGGTTCAAAACCTTTTGAACACATAATAATCATTTGATCTGGTCTTACCAAATGTTTATATTTCTCCATTGTTTCTCTAACAAATTTAGATGGAGTTACGTGATAAATTAGTTCTGTTCCTTCTAAAACTTCCTCAAAAGAAGTAGATCCTGTTACTCCTTCTGGTATTACTAAGTCTGGTAAAAACTTAGTTTTTCTTTTGTTATTTAATTCGTCACATTCACCTTGTGAAAATGACCATATTTTTACTTCATTTCCGTGTCTTGCCATATAAGTAGCGAGTGCTACACCCCAGCTACCACTTCCTATTACTGATACTTTACTCATCTAGTCTTCCTTTCCTGACATTTTCTTATCTACATATTTTCCTTTAGCTGCAGAATCAGCTGCACTTACTCCCAATAGAACGCCAATAAATAATACTAGCATTGTTCCATATTTTAGCCAGTTAATTTCTGAGCCTTTATTAGTTACAAATCCTTCTCCATAGTAATCATATGTTACTCTTAGGATATTATTTTCATTAAATGAAAATGATGATAAATCTCCAACTAAGTCTTTTTTATCACTTACTATTCTGAATTTAAAGTTTACAATTGAATATTCAGGGTCAACATCAAATGTATATTCAGTTCCAACAGCTGTTAATGAATATTGAATATAATTAACTCCTGCTGTATCTGTATATAATTGTTCCTGAACATTTCCTACATTCAAGTATTGGATTAATTTTGCATTAGCATCAGTGTTTTGATATAACTCTGTCATTGCAAAATTAGTTCCTGCTTTACCATTACAAAAATCTAAGTAGCTTTGTGGTATTAAAATATATACTTTCAAAGCATCTTCAAATGTGTTTTTAACATTAATTTGAATTTGTTTTTTATTTGTATTCATTGATGTAGCAAATACTGTTGAGTTAATCATAAGTATTGCTAATGCAAAAAGGATACAAACATTTCTTAATAATTTTTTATTCATATCATTCACCTTTTCTTTTGAAAAAATTTTATTATTCTTCTTTTTTATCTTCTTCAGAGTCAGTTTCTTCTTTTTCTTCTGGCTCTTCTTCAACTTTTATTTCTAGAGGCTCCTTAACTTCAGGTTCATCTTTAGCTTCTTCTTTAGCTTCCTCCTCTGGTTCTTCTTTCTTCTTGAATGATAACTTATTCTCTGTACCATTTTTAATTCTAACAATATTTGTTCTATGATTAAATATTACAAATGCCGCTAGCAATAGTCCAAAAATTAAATAGTTTCCATCTACTATAAAGTTACCTAATTTAAATAAACATAGTACTGCAAAAAGAACTGCTGCTGAAATAGAACCTAGTGATACCATTCTAGTAACTGCCATTATTGCAATAGCAAATACAAAACAAACTAATCCTACTTCCCAGTTAGTTATTAAAAGTACGCCTAAACTTGTTGCTACACCTTTACCGCCTTTAAATCCATAAAATATTGGAAATGTATGTCCTATTACAACACAAAGTGCTGCAATTTGTACTAAAAGTGCTCCATCTGTTGATTTAAATATTTTAGAAATAATTACAGCTATTAATACTGCAACTACACCTTTTAATATATCACATACTACAGAACATAATGCTGCTTTCTTTCCTACTGTACGAAGTACATTAGTAGATCCTGCATTTCCACTTCCTTTTGTTCTAACATCAATTCCGCCAAATTTTTTACCAAATATTATGGCAAAACTAACGCTACCAATTAAATAAGCTATAATAGCTACTACTATATATGCTCCCATATATGCCTCCATTTTCTTCTTGAATTTTGACAAGTACAATATATCATAAAAATATATATTTGTAAAAAGTTAATTCTATTATATTCATAATAATGATAAAAATCTATTAATTTAAAACAAAAAATAAAAAAAGATGAAACAAAATGTTTCATCTTAATCGTTATCTTTTCCTTTTTCTCTTATTATTAATCTTACTGGAGTTCCTTCTAATCCAAAGTTATTTCTAAAACAATTTATCAAGTATCTTTGATATGAGAAATGGAATAACTCTTTGTTATTTACAAAAATAACAAATGTTGGTGGATTAGTTGAAGCTTGAGTTCCATAAAGAATCTTTAATCTTTTACCTTTATCTGTTGGTGGTTGAACTACTGCAATAGCTTCATTAATTACTTCATTTAATACTGCTGTTGTAATTCTAAGTGAGTTATTTGCATATACTTTATTAATTAGTTCAAATATCTTATTTACTCTTTGACCAGATTTTGCAGAAATAAATATTATAGGTGCATATTGAGCATAGCTTAACTTGTTTATTACATCTTTTCTATACTCTTCCATTGTGTTATTACCTTTTTCAACTGCATCCCATTTATTTACTGCAATTATAATTCCTTTTCCAGCTTCGTGTGCTTCGCCAAGTACTTTAGCATCTTGATCTGTAACACCTTCAGTCGCATCAATTAATAAAACACATACATCTGATCTTTCAATTGCAAATAGTGTTCTCATTACACTAAACTTTTCAATTGATTCATTAACCTTGGCTTTTCTACGAAGTCCTGCTGTATCTATAAAAGTATAGCTTCCAAATTCATTTTCAAAATCAGAGTCTATAGCATCACGTGTAGTTCCTGCTATATCACTTACTATACTTCTCTCTTCTCCAAGAATTTTATTTAATAAAGATGACTTACCTACATTTGGCTTTCCGATTAGTGCTACTCTTATTTTTCCATCATCTTGTTCAAACTCTTCTTTAGGTGGAAGTTTTTCATATATAGCATCTAATAAGTCGCCAATACCTATAGCATTAGCAGCACTAATTGGATGTGGTTCATCTAGACCTAAGTTATAAAATTCATAAAGTTCTGCTGGGGCATCACCATAGTTATCTGATTTATTACAAGCAAGTATTATTGGCTTTTTTGCAGTTTTCTTAAGCATAAGTGCTATGTCTTGATCTTGACTTGTAACACCTTGCCTTATATCTGTCATAAACAAAATAACATCTGCTACACCGATAGCAATTTCAGCTTGTGCTTTCATCTGATTTAAAAGTGAATCTTCTGATTCAGATTCAAATCCAGCTGTGTCTATTAGAGTAAATTCTCTATCACGCCATGAAGTATCAGCATAGATTCTATCACGAGTAACACCTGGTGTGTCTTCAACGATAGATATTCTTTTACCAACAACATAGTTAAAGAATCTTGATTTACCAACATTTGGTTTCCCTATGATTGCTACTATTGGTTTTGACATCTTTATCTCCTTTCATTTAAAATTGGTTTACATATTATATAACATTTTTCGTTATTTATCAAGGATTTTCCTTATCATATGGTATAGTTTTCTTCTTTTTAATATAGATTGGAAGAATAATTATACTTAAAGCTGAGATTATAAGTGTTGCTTTTTGAGCTTTACTTCCTTTATATCTAAGTTCTAAAATACTATTATCTTCAGTACCTTCTATTTCAACTCCTAAAAGTCCATTATCAGTTTCAAAGAAATGATTGTTAACTATTCCATCAATTCTTAATTCATATCCTGGGTAATAAGTAAATGGAAGTTCAAATTTCGCTTTATCTTTAACATAGATATTTGCAGTATAAAGAACATCTCCTTCACCTTGTTTTTGTTCTTTAATAATTGCTCCTTCTGTATCACCCATAAATCTAATTTCTTTATTTGCTTCTAATATTCTAAATTTATTCTTAAATGTCTTAAATGGTAAATACTCAGTTTGTCCCATTCCAGCAATTATTTCTATTTCTCTACCAGTTGAAATACCTAAGTTATTATAGTCTAGTTCTGTCATTGGATCTAATGTTCTATACACACTTGTAGATAACATTATCAAAGTTGCCACACAGCTTAGTATTGCAACATCTCCATAGTTAAATTTCTTTAGAAGTAAATCTAGGTTTCTAGTTCCAACAATTACAAAGAAGAATACTACAATTTGAAGTAGTCTCCATGGGAATTGAATCATATAAAATACATGTGGCATATATTTCCATGGGAAATATTTTGTTGTTGCCCATAAAGCCAAAAGTGAAACTACTATTGAAAAATAGTAATCTTTTTTATTTACATTAATATGTTTTCTAGCTAAGAATGATACGCACATAATTAATATTAGATCTATACCTATTTCAAAACAATATGCTCCATTTTGTGTTGAGAATAATTGTTTAAATGAAAGTGCATTACTACTTACTCTTTCATATGAAGTAATCATGTTCTCGCTATATACTGCATAGTCTGCTTGAAACTTTGCTTCCAAAAGTGGTACCCAGAAAAATGATGTAATTAAAAGTGTAAAGAACATATCAAATAAAATAGCTTTAATTACATATGTATCTTTTAATTCTTTAATATGGACAATTACATATAATACTGCAATCATTGCAACAATTAGTGTTGTTAAATTGTGAGTAAGTATTAGTCCACAAGTACCAACTATTAAGTAGTAATGGTTACTCTTATTATTAAATATGTTATATAGTCCAAGTGCTACCAAAGGAATAAATGCAAATGCTAGAAATTCTCCTACAGCATTTCTAGTATATAGATCAGTTAAATGGTATGGAGCTGCCATGTACATAAATGCACCAACAAATGAAACAGTCTTCTTCTCATTTAAGTTATCTAATAAAATAAACATTGTTATTCCTGATAGGAACATAGATAAAAATCCAAATAAACTATATCCACCTGCATATGATCCACAAACAAATTTGCCAATTATAATCATAAATGTTGTAAGTGGTCCATAAAATAAGTTCCATGAATATCCAAACCCATTAAAAAATGATGGAATAACATTACCCATAAAAACTCCATTTTTCATGGCGTAAGCTGTACCCATTGCTCTTGCAATATGTTGTATTCCATCATCATGATATATGTCATGAGTTTTTCCAAAAAGTATATATATTAGAATCGTAACAAATAAAATTAGTAAATACATAAACTTATTTGTATACGCAAATCTCTTGAACTTCTCCATTTTTACTCCTTTTATTCTTTTGTATTACTACAAAATTCATAGTAAAATCCTTAGAAAATTATATCATAACAGCAAATGTTATTTCAATAAAAAAAAGCCTATTTCATTCCCTAAGGAATAAAATAAGCTTTCCCTCATTAGTACATGCACACCACATTTTCGAGTACGATTACTTTTACAAGGTCTGAGTGTGAGCCCACTTTTGCAAATAAGCACACATTGAATCCTGAAAGAAGATGTTTGTTTGAAGAGACCAATACAGCCCTAAGAATAGTCTTACTCTTTTTGTATCGAGATTTAACTCTCTTAAAGCCAGTTCCGATTGGATCATTTAGCCTATACCTCATGGTAATCACATTCAAATTCCCATGGTAAAGCCAATCTTCAGGTAATGGTTCTACTGAGCCATTGAAACGTTCTTCTTGCTTCTCCTTGACATCTGTCCAAAACGCGTCAAGAGCAGCCTTTGCCTGAGATTTCTCTTCGGGTGTAGCCACCTTTTCAGCATTCTTTTCAAGTTTAAGGAGTCGCCAGTACTCATCCTCATACAAGTTACCTTTTCGACTGTTGCAATGTTTACATGCAGACACGAGGTTGTTGGTTATGGTCGGGCCTCCAAAACATGCCGGTACCCTATGATCCACAGTGAGCTTAGATGGATGAATTTTTTTGCCACAATAATAGCAAGTATCCCTGCCATTTATGGCATAACTCATCTCAATCATTAGATCATCAAAATCTATAGGCCGGTATAGATAAAGGATGTTCCCTTCCACGACAGCAGCGCCATCTTCGAATGAATATGGCTCATTAGGTAGAATTATATTCATAACCTTTACCTCCATAATCCTAACGCCAACTTGCATGTCAAAAGTATATTATAACCGTTTGTCTTAAAAGTCAACTAAAATTTTAAAGCAACAAAAAAACGTCTATAAAAATAGACGTTTCTTTTAAAATCATTTTATTTTTTTTCTTCTTTTTTTGCTATTACTTCTTTTCCATCATAGTAACCACAGTTTGAGCAAACTGTATGTGGTTTTACTGGTTCATGGCAATGTGAACATGTTGATAGATTTTCAGCTTCTATTTTCCATGTAGATCTTTTTGAACCTGTTCTAGCTTTTGACCATCTTCTTTTTGGTTGTGCCATCTTAATCCCTCCTTTTGTATACAGCGTATGTATATCAACTATTATTATTTTCTTAAAAGTACTTAAATATTATACATTCGTTTTTTTACGTTGTCAAGCAAATCTATTTAAATATTTATTTCTTTGATGCTTTATCAATAAACGCTTTAAAGAGTTTTCTCATATTCTCGTCATACTCTTCCATAGATTCAGGATGCCACTGAACACCAATAATAAAGTCTTTATCAGGAAATTCTATTCCTTCTATTGCACCATCTTCAGAATATGCTGTTATTTTAACATCTTTATATTTATTGACTGCATAGATGTGTTTTGAATTTACATCTATCTCTTCTTTACCAATTATTTCATAAAGCTTAGAATCTTTTTCTATTCTTACTTTATGAACATATTTCTTATCAAGTTCTTTATGATTTAAACCAGTTTCTATTTTTTTAAGTACATCTATTCTTGATTCTGCATCTTTAAAATCTCTAAACACTAATGTCTGCATTCCCATACAAATTCCAAGTGTTGGAATATTGTTTTCTATTACATAATCAGCAATTACAGAATCATAATCATAAATTCTATTGCCACCTGGAAGAACAAATCCATCACATAGTTTTAAAGACTCTATTAAATCAGCCTTTTCTTCTTCTAACATAAATGGTACTTCTCTTGGCATTTTTCTACAATAATTTTCATTTTGAGTTGGAAGAATTAGAATTGGAATTCCTCCATTATTAACTATTGCTGTTCTATAATCATCGAAGCACATAGTTGACTCTCTTGAATATCTTTCTGTTATTTCTGGTCTCCCAACAATACCAATTATTGGTTTCATTTTACTACCTCTCAATTTACTATTACTTTATCAATATACTCTTCAATTTTATCAATGTATCCATTAATTCTTTTATTAACATCTGTATCTCTTTTTACGAAAGATGCTAATCTATTTTCATCTATTGATGATACAACTTTTTCTTCAAATTTTATCTTCTCTTCGTAATATTTAATAAGTTTATTAATATACTCAGATTCTATAACATCATTATTGATTTTATTAATATCTGCAGATACTGGAAGATCATTTTCTATACTAATCATTTTCTCTTTTAGTTTTTCAACTTTAGAGTTATTAATTTCAAATCTATTTAAAATAACATTTTCCATCTTGTTTAGTTCTTCATTATCTGAACCATACTTTTCTTTTAGTACATAGATTGAAGCTAAGATATCATCAATTAAATAAATTTGTTTCTTTCTATATTTTGTTACTTCTTCAAGCTTAATCTTAAGTTCTAATAGTTTCTTTTGTAATGCCATTATATTTTTCTTTTTAGTAAATAGATTTTTAAAAGATTTTTGTTTTGCTTCTATTTTCTTTATCTCTTTTTTATACCCATCAATTCTTATGTTCTTTGATGTATCAAACAATTTTTTATCAAGTTCAATTTTAATTTCATTTAGAGCATTTTGATTATACAGTGGAACTAAATATTCAATTCCAGTAAGTATTGTCACTATTGATGTAACATCAGCTATAGTCTCATTAACTTTTTGCATACCATTTTGCATTTCTTCATATGAAAGTTCTTCAACTATATCTAAGTTATCAACTTTTCTTTCTAATTTTGAAATTTCATTTTCAAATTTTCTAGAGTACTCTATAATGTGATCTGTATCTAATTTCTTTTCAAATGGAACACCTAAGTAGTCAGCAAGCTCTACAAACTCTGTTTCTTTTCTTAAGATTTTTTTAAAAGCTCCTACTTTATCAAATAGCTCACTTATCTTTTGTCTACCACGAATAATATTATTTCTATAGTCAGTTATTGCAACTACTTTTTTATCATTATAGATTGATAAAATCTTCTCAGCACATTTAGCTCTTACTAATTTATCAATCATTGTAGTAAACTTAGAAATGTCACTAAATTCACCTTCAAATTTTCTTTTACTAGATAGTGAAAATTTTACTACTTTATCAAAATAATCTTTATAATTCTGTTCAAGTTCTTTTTGAACACTTTCGATATCTTTTATCTTTCCAGATATAACTCCAGTATTTAAATCTAAGTAGTAAAAATTGTTGTCACCACTTTTAATTTCAGTTTTATTTATACCCAAAAAAGGTGCAAATAAAATCTTACCTGTATCAGTATCTAGAAGTTCATCAATATCTATGTATCCAATACTTTCTTTAGATGTAAGTCTTACTTTTGTTTGTCCTTTTTTTACTCTTAAACCTTTATCTTGCTTTTGAGCTACTACACATGTCTTTAGTTCATTTGATAGAAGAATATCATCAATATTATCTAACACTGCATATGCAGATTTATCAAACTTCATAGAGTTCTTTATAATTCCGCTATAAAGCATCATAAACTCTTTTAAGTACTCCATAAATTCTTCATAAGAATTTGGAAGGTAATCAATTTTCTTTTCTAAAACTTGTTTTTCAAAGCTTAGTAAGTTGTTGATTTTAACGTCATCACCTTCAATAAACTTTCTTACAGTATCAGTTTCATATTCAGTTAATTTAATTTCTTCTAAATTATCATTTGTACTATATGTTTTCATTTTTACAAAATACTCCTACATTAATTGTAATATAAGGGTGTTTTAAGTCAATAAAAATCATGTAATAGTTTAATTAATTTTATGTAACAAAAAACCTATGCTATATAAAGCATAGGTTTAGTTTTTTACTTTTTTAAATTTGGATATTCTCTAAATATTTTATCTACTAGTTCATCATCAGATTCAAACTCTTCTACATATCCTTCTAGTGATTTTGCTTTTTCTTCTAAGGCTTCTACTTTATTATTTACAAATATCTTAGATTTACCTTTACCATTTTTAGCTTCTTGTATTAAGTTTGCAGCTGGAGTATTACCATCAAAAGCAAGAACTATGGAATCTCTTCTTTCAAATATTTCATAGTTAAAACTTTTATATATACCCATTGTTTGAGCTTCAGTAGATACACATACACCATTTATATCATTATCCATAAGTGCTTTTTTCTCTTTACTATTTACTAGTTTTGGAACAATAGCATTAATCTCAAAATTTTTGTTCATCTTTTTAGCAAGATTGATTACTTCTTTTTCGTAGCCTTCCATCTTAGATCCTATTACAAAGTAAACTTTATTTTCATCTAGTCCACTAATTAGTTTTTCAAGTGATTCAACTTGCTTTTCATTTAAAGATGTAACTCTGTTATTTGAATTAAAACTTCCACCTGCAATAACAATTGGCATCTTATCTTGAGGAAGTTTAATAATCTTTTCTTTAAATACATCATTTGAATCTTCAAAATCATTCCAAATAACAATCTTCTTTATATTTTCATCTTTTGATACTTCTTCTTGGTATTCTTTAAAAGCATCATAAAAGTCTTTTTCATTTATAAATTCATCAAATAACTTTTTCTTTTTCTCAAAGTATTTTTCATTTCGCTCTATTAGTTCATCTTCTACTTTTCTCATTTTAAAGAAATCTTCATCATTTAAATTTAGCAAATTATGAAGTGCTAGTTGTTCTTCAAATGTATCTGTTCCATATATTGAAAAACCATCTGTACCTTGAACACATTTTACTCCATTAGATAGATAAGCTTTAATAGGATGTCTTTTAATTTCTAATAGGTTATTTAATCTTACATTAGATGAAAGTTGGAATTCTAGAATAACTCCCATCTCTTTTAATTTTTCAATTAACTTTTTACCTTTTACTGTGTTTAGTTTTTCAACATATAGACCATGTCCAAGTCTAACTCTAGGGATAATACTTCCCTTTGGAATAGAATTATAGACACATTCTACTGCTTTAGATACATTATCTTTAAATGAATCATTTTCACCTGCGTGAATTCTAATAGTAAAATCATTATCTTCATTAATTACATATTTTACTAAGTAGTCTATTACTCCTTTAAATAGACTAATATCATTTATTTCTTCGCCTAATATATCAGATCCAACTAGATATGGACTTTTAGCTAAACTTTTTAAAGCTATAAGAGAGTTTTTAACATCTTCATCTTCTACTCCAACTCTTCTAATTCCTGCTAAGAATCTAATTCTTACACCTGTTTCTTCTTCTATATTTGGCATTACTTCATGAATTTGTTTTAAGTAATTTATTCCAGCATCTCCCATTTTACATAGGTCTGTTGTTGCAATTTCCACATAGTCTATACTTTGTCTTTTATACTCTCTTGCAATCCATAAAAGTTTATCTTGAAGAATAGTATTTTTCTCATATCTTGGGTCATCTAGGTCTGACATAGATATAAATAGATATTTCTTTACATCTTCTTCAGGTACTCTATCCATCATATCTTCAGTTAAATCTATAAGTTCGTTTTCTTCTACTGTTTGTCCTTTTGTAAAAATGTATCTATATACCACATATAGTTTATCTAAATTTGTAAATACTGCTTGTCCATCTTTAATTAGTACTAAACTATTTGCAATTTTATTTAAATTCTCTTCTGCATTATCTAAATTTTTAAATATTAAATCTGCAAAATTAATATAAGTTAAGTCCTTTACTTTTCTTTCAAATGCTTTTCCAGTAAGACCTAAATCTTGAATTTCTTCTTCTACCTTTTTTCTTTTTGCTTCTAATAGTCTTGATTGTCTATCTGTAATTTTTAAGTTAAGTTTTAAAATATAATAAAGTGGATACTTTATTTGATGTTTAAGTCCAAGAGCCATTAAACATTCTGGTGGTAAAATTGCATTCATATGAGTATGAAGGTCTGTTCTAAATTTAGACTTCTTGTAGATATAGCTTTTCATTATTGTTTGCTCTTTAGGATACTTATAAAGTTTTGTTTGACTCATTAAAATTTTATTGATAGCTGGTATCTTTGCTTTCATAGATACTGAACCATCTCTATAAATAGATGCAACTTTTATTCCACCTAATCTAAATAAAAATACATCTTCATTGTAAATATCAAGAACTGCATTCAAAGAACCATATATCTTAAGAATACCGTCTTCATCTGGTACTGCTTCAAGCTTACATATGCTTGCAAGATTATTTATTAAATTACCATTATGATGATTTGGAGTAGCAATTACATAATCTAAAACGTCAGGATCATCAGTTCTATACACACTTACAACCAAATCTTTTTCTTTATCTAAATAAAACTTTGTAAATAAAATTCTATTTTCCATATATGCTCCTTTTTTCCCTTTCAAAAAATTTTTGTTAATTCAATATTATATCAAATTCTATCTTAAAACTCAATAATATAAATGTTTATAGTGTGAATTATTTGTAAAAATTGAATATGAGTCTTTTTTATGATTTAATACTTTTATAAAACAAAAGAGGTTTATAATATGGATAAAAATGAAGAATTAGTTTATGAAATGCTTAAAAGCTTACCAGAAGAATATTTAATAATTAATGACATACTTATAATGGAAAAAGGAAACGGCTATCAACATCAAATAGATCATGTAGTTGTTTCTATATATGGTATATTTGTTATAGAAACTAAAGGTCAATATGGAAGTATTTATGGAAAAGAAAACTTTAAGTCATGGAAATGTTATTACCAAAATAATGAAAGTATAATAGAAAATCCTATAAAACAAAATTATGGTCATGTACAAGCTCTTATTAATATTCTAGGGATTAATCAAAAAGCCTTCTTTCCTATCGTTTGTTTTATAAATGCCAGAAACTTAAGATGTGATATTGATACATATTCTTCTTATGTATTAAAGAAAGATGAATTGATTGAATACATTTTAGGAAAGGATGAAGAAATAATAAGTCCAGAACAAATCGATAATATTTACAATACTATTCTTAATAATAGTAACCCTTCTACTTCAAATACTCAAAATCATATTGATGGGATTACCTATAAAAATAATACTGAAATAGATTGTATTAAAAATGGTAAATGTCCTAACTGTGGTAGAAATCTAATTATAAGAATTAATCCTAAAACTCATCAAGAATTTTGGGGATGCGAAGGCTATAATGATAAGTCCTGTTTTTATACTCATGAATTATTGGAAGATGACTTCTAGTGGTTGTTAACATAATTTGACCTAGCATGCTATCTATGTTATAATATTTTCAGCAACATTTATTATACTTTAATTGCAAAATACAGTTATTGTATAAATCTTATGCTAAAGGGTGTGACATCATGATAAATGCTGCTGAAATCATAAGAGAAGCCGATAGGATTACTATGGCTGACCGCAGAAACTATTTCAAAGGCTTGGACGTTCTTGGGATTAGGAACTGGCTTTACTGCTGTGGCTTTGATAGACACATGCCGATTGAAGCCTATTCCACTGAAGTTGCAATTCTTGTGCCGGAAGGTATTTTGATGCAAGTTCGGTCCTGGGAAAATCGTCTTGGTTTTTGGGGCGGCGAAGTACAACCTGATGAACTCCCGCTTGTTGGTGCCCAGAGAGAACTCTTTGAAGAGACTAATCTTTGGGTTGAGATGGATGAATTTGAGTATGTAGAAACCTACAAACACTCTCATACCTATCCAAGTGGTGATGTGTGTCTCTATACGACATACAGATATATTGTAAGATATCCCGTTGTTCCAAAGATTGAGCTTGACTACGAGTCTAAAGGTTATGAAGTGCTGAAATATGCTATCTTCAAAGACCATGTTGACTTTATAGAAATAGCTCTGAGCAGATTAAAAGAGTCCCAAATTTAATTTGGGACTCTTTTTTATATTATTGTTAAAAATATTTAATTTAAATTACCTTCAATTCCTGTAATTCTATTTTTATCATCAAATTTTATTGTAAGTACTACATTTCCTTTAAATGTAGCTTTTACTTCATTATCAGTTTCTTCATAGTCAATATTATTTTCAATTAATGTAGATAAAACTAATAGTTTTCCATCAGCAGTTGTATTTTTAACTGTATCCATTATTACAGTTGTAAACTCTAGTGGTGTTATTTCTGAATATATTTCTGATGGAAGACCTTTTACAAACATGTATATAGATGCTTTTCCAGTTCCTTTAAAGTAACATACATCTTCTGGAGCAAATGCTGTATATATTTTAGCTAAATTATGAGCTATTACATCACCTTCTAGTAAAATCCTTCCTTGAGCTAAGTCTGTTAAATTTAAACCAGTTAAAGTCTCTCTTACCTTTACCATCATTTTAACAAATTCATCAGGAATAACTTCTTCAAGTTCTGCAGAATACCAATATGGATCTCCATCTAAAGTTGTTCCAATGTATTCTACATCAAATACTCTTGAACCATCTAGAACAAGTTCTCCTTTTGTTACATCTGTATCCCATCTTTCGTAATTTCCAAAATAGTTCATTAATCTTTTTTGATATAGATATACTTTTCCAGCACATACTGAATATACATCCACAAAATCAATATTTCTTCCTTCAAGAAGTTTTAATGTTTCATCTTTTAACATATTTACTTTCCTTCCTCATTTAATTTTCTATCAATATATTTATGAAGAATAACTCTTGCTTCCTCCATCATTTCTTTAGTTTTTTCATCTTTATAGTTAATTCTATCAATCTCACGATTAATATAATCATTTTCCTTTAGATAAATATAACTTTCTTTGAAGTTTAAGTCAAATGTAAATGCTAAAAAGCTAAGCCAGAAGTCAATTATAGTTTTACATTCTTTTGAAACTATTAATTGTTCTTTTTTAAAGTCTTCAAATATTTTTTCTGTATATGTTGAATTTTCGACTTCTTCTTCAGTTGCACCAATTATTGCTTCAAAAGTATCGTTTACTTTTACTCTATAGTTATCAAGCTTATCAGCATCTCTAATTATTTTAGCAAATAGTATTTCTCTTTCTGTTAAACCATCTTCTACTAGAGTTATCTTATTATGATGATAGATTGCTTTTCTTATTATCTCATCATAGATGTCTTCTTTGACAAACTCTCTAATCATGCCATCATCAAATAATAGTTTTATTCCATAGTCTGCATGATCCCATCCTGTAAAATCAAAATAGGAATCATTTTCTTTAAGTTGTTCAAATCTACCAATGTCATGAAGTAATCCAATAAGTGAAGCTAACCTAAAATCTTCATCATTTAGACCTATATTTTCTGCTAGATATTCACTTAAGTTCTGTACATGGAATGTATGTCTTATTTTTAAATCAATCTTTGGATCTTTTACATCAAATTCATTTACATATTTAGAAAATACTTCTTTAGCTTGTACTAAATCTATCATTATCTAGCTCCTTCATACCACTTTGCAAATTCTTCTATTGAAGATGAAGAGCCATCTTTTTGTCTTCTTTCTCCTCTTTCTACATCTTCCATTTGAGCAAGTGTCTTATCACAGTTAAGTGGCTTAAATATATACCAAAGTTCTGACCATTTATTTTCTTGGTCTATTCCTTCTCTTTTTAGAGTTAATGTTCCTTTAGATTCTCCATAGAAATATTTTATTTCTTTTCCATCATAGTAAGCTAAACACTCTCTAAATGCGCAGCTTCTATTCTCTACATTTTCCATAAGTTTAAGTATTCCATCTATACCAATAGTCTCTAATGCAAAATTTACAAATGCTCTTGGAAAACCATTTAGTTCATCAACAAAAAATCCAGCATCTAATGCAATGCATGGTTTCTTTACTAATTCATATGCTTCTTTTACT
The DNA here is from genome assembly GCA_017528085.1 of Clostridia bacterium. GTDB lineage: Bacteria > Bacillota > Clostridia > TANB77 > CAG-508 > Scatovivens. The sequence continues at coordinate 135,852 of JAFXPH010000002.1, forward strand.
TTACATGTAGCTATCTCTTTTAAGTCATCAGATCTTGGTTCATCTAAATCATAGTTAAATATTTCAAGTTTAGCTTTTTTGAAATACTTTTGAGCAGATGCTACCTTACCTTTATTATGAGTTACAAAAGTTATACTGTCCATAAAAACTCCTTTAATATTTTTTTATCATTATATCACAAGAGAAAGAAATAAGTGAGTAAATTACTCACTTATTTCTTAAAATATATTTTAAAATGTTAGTTTAAGAATCTCTTACTCTTTTTTAATTCATCATCTGATAGAATTGATAACTTATTATCAATTTCATCAATAATGTTTGCATATTTCATAAGTCTCTTCTTTGCACTTGCATTATCATTTTCACTTTTATAATTAATTTGATGCTCAAGTTGTGACCAGAAGTTCATACCCAAGCTTCTAATTTGTATTTCAGATCTTATAAACATTATTCCTCTTGAGAAGTTAACTGGAACTTCAACAATTAAGTGGAAAGATCTATAACCACTTTTCTTAGGATTTTTAATATAATCTCTTTCTTCTAATATTCTTACATCTTGGAAAGATTCAATTAGCTCTGCTATTTTATATACATCATCTTTAAAATTACATACAATTCTTATGCCTGATACATCATTTAAGTTATTAATTAAATTACCATATGTTAAAGCATATCCTTTTTTGTTAAGTTTTTTTATTATGCTGTCATATGATTTAATTCTACATGTTATTTCTTCAATAGGAGTATAACTATAGAACTCATTCAGTTCTTCTTTTAATATTTCGAGTTTAGTCATAAGTTCTCGTTGAGCTGACTTATAAAGAAACATTAATTTTCTAAATTTGTCATCATCTTTATTTATCATGTCATTTTCATTTAATAAACTATTGATGCTCAGCAAGTTGTTTTGGTTAATAATATCAATCACTTCTAAATATTCATCTCCTTTATTAAATTATTATTACAATATTCACTTTTTATTTTTTACTATACTTATTCTATTCATAATTTATTAAATTAGTATTGAAATTATGTGTAAGTCTTGTGAACAAATTTTGCCATATTGTCTAAATCAAAAAATAATAGTTTGTGTACTCCACATTCCATCCACATCTTAGAGACTGCTAACTTTTGTAATCTGGTTGTAAAATTAAAAATATATATTTGAAATCATTTTAAAATTAAAAAAGTCATGGATATCCATGACTTAAATTTTAGTTTCTAAAAACTTAATAATATTCTCTTCATTTACTTCTTCAAGTTTACCTTGAGCAAGTTCTGGAGTTCCTCCACCTTTACCTGTAAATCTATCATTTAATAGGCGAGCAACTTCATTTGCTTTAATATCATCTTTTACTTTAGATTTAATAATATATTTTGTTTCACTTTCTTCTTTAGAAAGAATTATAGCTATTGCTGTAGACTTTTCAGCTAATACTTCAATCATATTCTTTAAGTCGTAGCCTGTTAGATTCTTCTTTATAATTACTCTTATATCCCTTTCTTCTAATCCTTCAACTTCTTCTCTAAAACTTTCGAGCTTAATTTCTTTTATTTGTTTTTCTAAAGCTGTATTTGCTTCCTTTAAAGATTTTACTTGAGAAGGAATATTTTCAAATTCAGCAGATAGCATTTCAGATAGTTCTTGTAAAATAGAATACTCTTTATTAAACTCATCTAGTGCTTTATTAGATGCTAACATATATACTCTTGATCCTGTTTTATATTTTTCAGAATATAATAGTTTAATAAATCCAATTTCACCAGTAGTATCTACATGTATACCACAACATGCACATCTATCTACACCTTCTATTTCAACTAATCTTATATCTTCGTTTAGTTCTTTTTTGCTTCTATAAGTAATCTTTTTAGCTTCTTCTGGAGACAAGACTGTTTCTTTTACTTTGATGTTTTTTGAAATTGCTTCATTAGCTCTTTTTTCAATATCTCTTAAAACATCTTCTGAAATGAATTTATCAAAATCCATAGTAACAAATTCTTTTCCCATATGGAATCCAACATTATTGGCATCTAAAGTACTACATACTAAACCAGATACAATATGTTCTCCTGTATGAGATTTCATATTTTGATATCTATTTTCAAAATCTAACACAAGATGAACTTTATCACCTTTCTTTAATTCTTCTTTTAGGTAATGATAAATTACTCCATCTTTAGTTTGGACATCTAATATTTCAAAAGAATTAATAGTTCCTTTATCAGCATTTTGCCCACCACCTTCTGGGTAGAAAATAGTATCATCTAAAACAACTTTATAGATTTCTCCATCTTGGATAACATCTTTTACAGTTGCATCATATTCTTTTTCATATGGTTTTAAGTAAAATCTATCTTGAAACATATCCTTTTCCTTTCGGCTATAATATATCATATTTTAGGCAATTTTTCAATTTCAAACACGTTACAAAACAAAACCAAGCACTATTTAGAATGCTTGGTTTTTAGATTTTTTATTTAATTCTTTTATATATTTTGTTGCATATTTAATATCTTCATATGCGAGGTATCCAGCTTTATTGCCATCAACTAATACGTTAAATTCACCATCATATATTACTCTTCTATTATCTTTATATCCTTCATATAAGTACTTACCAAATCCAAGATATATAGTTGTAAGGTCTGTTAAAAGTTCATTTGGTATATCACCTTTAAGTTCAATATGTCTTGAAAGTAAAAAGTGATGAGTACACTCATGAGCAAGAACTGCAACTAATGTATCTAAAGTCATATATGGGTCTTTAACTAAAATTACTTTTTTATTATCCACATCATATAAACCAAAGTATGATGTATATGTTCTAGATGAAATAGACTTAATCTCTAAAGGTAGTTCTTTAATTTCAAAATGTTCTAGCATGCATTTATAAAGTTCTTTTATATAGTCATTATTGAATCTACTGTATAAAAGTCTACTAGATAAATCTTCCCTTATTATAAAATCGCCTTTAAAAGTATAACTACCTTTAACTTGTTCCTCAAAGACTTTATTAATGTAGTCTATATACTTTCTGATAGTTTCATTTTTATATAGTCTTTTCTTTACATTTTGTTTCATTAAAGCTTTTAGCTCACTATCATACTTTGCTTTATTCTTTACTAAAGCAAAAAAATAAAGAATATAGTATCTATACTCGATAGCTAAATAAATTAAAATTACGCCTATGGTCACAGCAACAAAAATCATTATACTTCTATTATTTCCTTCCAATTTTTATAGTTTTTTATTGCGCAAATGTTATTGTAGATCTACTTACTTCTAGATATTGACCTTCTTTTACTATTACAGTTTTTTTACCATCAAAATTATTATTCTTTACTATGTTAGAGTCGCCAATAGGTCCTGACTTAATTGCATAATATCCTCTACCTCCTATGCTTTCAACAATATATGTTCCGGCAGGTAAGTCTAAACCTATTTTATAGTATCCTCCTTGATTATAATCTTCTATATCATTTAATTTTTCAAAAACTTCTTTGGCATTAGAAACACCCAATTCTTGAATAGCATCAATTTTTATTAAAATGCCTCTAGTTGTAATGTTGCCTGTACCGTGAACCTTTACATACCCAAAGCTATCAAAGTTTTCATTATCGATAATGTTTCCTGCTTTGTCTTCTTCTGAATAATATTGTCCATTTTTGTATTTAATAAATGCATATTCTCCAGGTGGTATCTCTCCAGCTATATATGAGCCAGTATCAAACACCTTTCCTTCTTTAATAAGGTCTCCAAGTTTTAAAATCATTTTTTCAGATTCTGTGTACTCTCTATTTATACTTGTATTTGTATCATCATTGTTTTGCGTGCTTTGTGTTTGATAAATATCTTTTGAAGTAGTTTCTTCCATGTTGTTATTCACATTTTCATGAAATTTAGTCATAACATCTTTAGCGTAAATAACAAGAACTATAAGTATTAATATTGATATTATTGTTGTTGCTATTGAAATATCTCTTGTTGTTTTCTTCGTTTGTGTTATTGCAATCAATCCAAAAACAGCTGAAATTATAAGACATAAAATACCTATTGAACTAAATTCAACTACAAAAAATGATAATATTATTCCCCATGCCAAACATATTAAACTAATAATCATCATAATATTAGGTTCTAGTTCTTTAATTTCTTCTTTTTCCACATCATTGTTTTTTTGCTCCATTTTTGAATTCTCCCTCATAAAAATATTCTTTTTTATTAATAATAATAAAAGGTAAGTACATAATTAAAGCTCCAACGAATAAAAAGCTAATATACGATACTAAGTATAGCATTGGACTTATGCCATATACTTTCTCTATAAACCCTACTTCTGCTCCTTCTCTTAAGAACATATAGTTTTGACCAAATGCTGTATCAATTATAAATGTAAAATCTACAAGTAACATTACTACAATCATTACATTTACATAGTTTTTAATATTTGGTCTATGTTCTTTAATTCTTATCATAAGTATAGGTATAATTAATATCAAATAGTGAAATAAGAATGTCTCTATTGCTCTAAAGCTAAATATTGGATAGTAATCTGCAATTCCTGATGGGAATACTATTCCAAATATACCACCTACTATAGCTGTTAAATACACATAGTCTCTTAATACATCGTTTTTCATAAACACTGAAAGTGGTACAAAAAACATTTGAAGTGCACATATATGAAGTGGAAGTAAATTAATAATGCCATGAACTCCACACATATACATCCATGCTGTAAAGCATAATTCTAAACAAGGTACCATTATTCCAAATACCTTGATTAGTTTCATTGCTTTTTCTTTTTTAATTCTTGCTACGACAAACATTGTAAGATTAACAAGCAAACATATTACTGCAATCACTACAAGATGTTCAAAGCCAAACATTTTAAATACTTTAGTTTTATCAACTTTATCATAAAATGCGAGGAAATCTTCCATATTAATATCCTTCTGATAGACAAGCATCCAAATCTTTTATGATTTGCTCCTTATTCATATCTTTACCAATAAATACAATTTTATTAATTCTATCGCCGTATTTAGGGTCCCAAGTTTTAAGAATATTTGGGTTTAATCTAAATAGCTCTTTTTTCTCATTATCTGGTAATTCATCTAGCCATGGACCAGCATTATCTGCTGATCTTAATTTTCCTGCTTGTTCGAATACAAATGATACATTATTATATTCTTTTATCCACATGATACCTTTAGCACGAATTACTTCTTTTGGCCATAAAACATTTATAAAGTTCTCAATTTTCTTAGCATCAAAAGGTCTAACTTTTTGATATACAAATGTTGATATTCCATATTCTTCTGTTTCACCTTCGTCATGGTGATGATGGTGTCCATGGTGATGTCCATGGTGACCTTCTTCATGATCGTGCTCATGTTCATGATCATGATCATCATCATCATCATCGTCATCATCGTGATGATGTTCATGCTCTTCATGTTCCTCATCTTCGTCATGGTCACTTAAATCTTCTAATAGATTTTTAGCCCAACCTGATGATGTTGAAATTTTTTCTATATCAAATTCTCCTGTTGCCATTACTTCTTTAACATCAACTTTACCAAAGTTAGTTTCAATTATTTTAGCTTCTGGTTGAAGTTCTCTAATAACTGCTTTAACTTCAGCTAGTTCTTCTTTAGATAACATATCTACTTTATTTAATATAATCTTATTACAGAACTCGATTTGTTGAATTAATAGATTTTCGATATCTTCTTCATCTATTCCTTCTTTAACTAAGTCTTTTCCACAACCAAATTCTTGGGCTAGTCTATATGCATCAACAACACATGTAATGTTGTCTAAAACACATACACCATTTGGTGTTACATTGCTAATTGTTTGATTTGATAAAGTATCAATTGTTTGAGCAATTGGTATAGGATCACAAATACCAGATGCTTCAATTAGAATGTAATCAAATTTCTTTTGAGCTACTAAATTTGCTATTTGATTCATCAAATCAACTGATAAAGTACAGCAAATACATCCATTTTGAAGTGCTACTAAGTCACTATTTTGTTCGTTAACAACTCCTCCTCTTTCAATTAGTTCTGCATCGATATTTACTTCTCCAATATCATTTACAATAACTGCTACTTTAAGACCTTCTTGGTTTGCTAGAATGTGATTAATAACTGTTGTTTTTCCAGCTCCTAAATAACCTGTAAGTAGTGTAATAGGTACACAATTTTTCATTTATTTTTCCTTCTTCCTTTATAATTTATATACTACTAAATACTTTTCCAAGTGAATCATGTATTACTAAGTCTGCTCTACCGTCATATGGTGTTTCACCTTTATTAATAAGTATTAAGTTTTTACCTTTAAAATATCTAATAAGTCCACTTGCTGGATACACAACTAAGCTTGTTCCACCAATAATTAATGTATCAGCAGATTTAATTGCACTTATTGCTCCTTCTACAGTAGCATCATCTAAACCTTCTTCATATAAAACTACATCCGGTTTAATTAAGCTACCACATTCATCACATTTTGGATTTCCTTCTGATGAAAAAACATACTCAGCATCAAAGAATTTATGACATTTAGTGCAGTAGTTACGAAGAACACTTCCATGTAATTCATATACTACTTTTGAACCTGCCTTTTGATGAAGTCCATCAATGTTTTGAGTTACAACTGCTTTTAATTTACCTTCCTTTTCAAGTTCAGCAAGTTTAATATGAGTAATATTAGGCTCATATTTTAAACAGTTTAATTTATCTTTATAAAATTTAAAGAAGTCATCTGTGTGACTTACAAAAAAAGTATGAGATAGCATTTCTTCAGGTGGATAATCATACTTTTGGTGGTAAAGGCCATCTTCTGATCTAAAGTCTGGGATACCAGATTCAGTAGATACTCCTGCTCCTCCAAAAAATACAATATTATTTGAAGAATCCACTATCTCTTTAAATTTTAAGATATTTTCTTCCATTTTATACCTCTGTAATTTTTAAATCAAACTTATCTTCAAAAACTTTTTTCTTAACGATATATTCTTTAGTTCTAATACCTTTAGTATCTATTATCTCTGTTGTGCCATCATTATTAAAAACTATAAAATCAGCAATATATCTTAGCTCTGGAGCTAGGATAAATATCGGCTGAATACAAAATCCTTTTATTTCTCCTGCTTTTTGACGAAGTTTTAGCTCTTCATAATATTCTGCTTCTTTAATAGATGCAAATATATGACCATCTACTCTTGTCTTTTTTGCTCTATACTTTGGATCTTTCTTTACAGTTTGTTTATTTTGATATTTTTTAAAGTCATCTACCGTCCAATGTTCTTGAGTTTTACCCATTTTAAAATCCTACCTTATAATAAACTAATTTGATAAAAGTCTTGTGCCTCACCTTTATCTTTCTTTTTGACTCCCTTAATAGGTTTTGCTTTTGGTTTTCTTTTTACTTTAGTATCGATTAGAATAGTGTCACTGAAAATCATGTTTAATTTTTCTTTATCAGAAAAATCAATTTCCCAACTTGCACCACTATAGTATGTTTTTGATTTAACATACTTTTTAGTAGGCCTTCCTATCTTTTCGCTCAAAGATTTAATGAGCTTTGGGTTACTACTATAAATACTAAGTTTTTCTACATCATAAAGAATGTTGATAGTAGTTTCTTGATCTTCAGGCAAAGTCCCATAATATCTCAATATTCCTCACCTTTAATCTATTTTTTTCTTCTTAATTTACTTATATTAATTGGAAGATTTGTTTTATTTGATGCTAAAATCAAATCATCTTCTAATATTTTATCATGATCATTCAAAGTTGCAAGCATTTGAGCTTCATTTAATATTGTTTCTACTGCAGATGATGAAAGTGTTTCAAATGCATTTGCTAAATATTCTTTAGGTATTTGGTCATCAACTTGTCTTTTCTTAGTATATATTTCTATTAATCTTATTCTTGTTTCTAAGTCGGGATTTGGAACAGTATACTTCATATCAAATCTGCCCGGTCTAATAAGTGCTGGTTCTAATGAATTATATGAGTTAGTAGCTCCTATTATTAATACTCCGTCTTTAGAATTAAATCCATCCATTTCAGATAACATTGATGTTATGATTCTATTGTTCTCTTTATCTACACCAGTACCTGCATAGTTTCTTCTTTCAGCTATACCATCAAACTCATCAATAAAAACTATACATGGTTTATGTCTTAAAGCAGTTCTAAATAAGTCTTTTATTTTTCTACTACCCATAGACATAAATGCACTTTGGAAGTCTGCTCCACGAGTTGCAATAAAATTTATATTTGCTTCTTCAGCTAAAGCTTTAGCTAAAAGTGTTTTACCATTACCTGGAGGTCCTTCTAATATAATACCTCTAGGAGGTCTTATTCCTTTATCTATATACTTGCTTGGATTATTTAAAATATCAACTACTTGCATTAAATCTTTTTTTAGGTCATCTAGTCCTGCAACATCATCGAATTTTACGCCAGTATGTCTTACTACTCTAAATCCATTTTTAATCTTATATCCTACAAGTACTGAAACAATTCCAATTATCATTCCAAAGAACATGATATTAAATATAATGTCATATATAAGATTTAAATCTTCATCATCAAATGTATCTTCTACATAAACATCTTTCCTTAATAATTCTTCTCTAAATGAATCTGATTTTGGATTATTTGTATAAAATTTTTCTCCATCTTTTTCATAGTACACATAGTCTGTATCCATTGATACAGTTTCTATTTTGCCTTCATCTAAAAGGCTATAGAAGTCTTTATATTTAATAAATGTTCCTTTATCTTTACCCCCTGATATTACTACTATAAGTAATAATCCAACTATCAAAAGTAAAAACAAAACTATTATTAATAGTCTAATTTGATCTTTTTTAAGTTTCATTAATCTCTCCCAAGTTCTTCATTTAAAATGTCTATTAATTCATAAAAATTATCTACTTTATAATCAGCCATGCTATTTATCTTATCTCTTACAGAATCTGAATATTTATCATACATAGCTACAACTTCAACGCCTGCATTTTTAGCGGCTTCTACTCCGATTAGTGAGTCTTCAATAATTAAAGCATCTTCCTTCTTACAATTTGTCTTATCTAATATTTTTAAGAATACTTCAGGATCTGGCTTAAACTTCTTAACTGACCCTTTAGATAGTATTAAATCAAAATAATCATCAAGTGGTGCTTTAGACATTATATTTTTATTTTTAGTTTTATAAATCTCAATTGTAAAATCATTTGTAGTAGAACCAATAGTTAAAACAAAACCTTTTTCTTTTAAAAGTTTTAGTAGTTCTACTGCACCATCTTTATAATCTACTTTAGTTTTAACAAATTCTTTTGATGTTCTATCTCTTGCTTCTTTTATTTCTTCTACTGAATAATCAGATAAGTATTTATTCTTAAGTTCTGTACAATATCCTTTATATGTATCTTCTGTATAGAAGTATTTTGCAAGCCATGCATCTCTTTGCTTTCCTACATCTATATCATCCTCTAGTGGTTTTTTACAGTATTTTTCAATAACTGCTCTATCTACATCATTCCACACTCCAACTGAATCTATAAGTGTTCCATCTAAATCAAATATTATAACCTTCTTGCCTTTAAACATGTCCTACTCCTCTTTAGTATTTTCATCTATCCATTTGAAATAATCTTCTAATCCACAAGTAAAATCAGTTGCAACTATTTCTGGTAAATCATAGTCATGAATGAAAAGTATTTGTCTTTTTACTTCTTCAAATAAACTTTTTCTTGTCTTCATGATAATTAATATCTCATTTTCGTTTTCTCTTTGTCCTTGCCATACATAGCTAGAATTTATATTTAACTTTTGTGCACATGCAATTAGTCTTTCATCTAATAGCTTCTTTATAATTTCATTTGCTATTTCTTCTTTATTACATGCAGTTGTTATTTGTATATAATCGCTCATATATCCTCCTAAAATCAACCTCATAATATCATAAAAGCAAGCAATTATCAAATTGCTTGCTTTATATTCTTGTCTTTATAAACTATTTTATTATTTCATATTCACTAATATTTGGTTCAACAAATACTTTATCATCAACATTATTAAATTCATATTCTCTTGAAATAGTAGCTTGATTATCAATTACTTTATAAATTAATCCTGTCTCGGAATCTATTAGCATTTCTTGATTTTCTGTATATAAATTATTATGTGATTTAAAATTCCTTAAACTATAATATTTCTTTCCATTTTCATTAACTGTTTTTATTTTTGTAATAACACTTAAAAATACTTTTTCAACAAAAGATTCTGTAGTACTACCATATACAACTTGAACCTCTATAAAACCAGCATTTAAGTTTACAGTTTTTCTTCCATCGCCTTCATTAAATGTATGATGAGTAGTTTCATTATCATATATACTCATTTTACTAACTGATTCACCATTTTTTCTTTCTAAAAATACTACTTTATTATTATCTTTAGTATAGTAATTTGCAGTAATTATAGTACCATCATTTTGACTAGTTACTATTTTAACATGGCAATTATCAATGTCTTTATATTCAGTAGCATTGTTTTGAATTTTTGTAAGAATTATAAAATTTCTTGTAGTATATATTCCACACACTAATATCAGAAGTATAATTACTCCGAGTATAATTTTCTTTTTCATATTTTACTTACCTTTCTTTATTTCTTCTTTTTATCTTCTTCTCGTTTTTTATTTAATTCTTCTTTTCTTCTTTTATTTGAATCTTTCATAACTTTTATTTGATTTACATATAAATCAAATAAAGCATTTGTTTCTTCTTCAGACATATTTTCAACAGTTATTGCTCCTGACCTATACTTATCTTGAAGTTCTTGAAGTCTTTCTCTAGTATAATTTATCTCTTGTTCTGTTTCATTTACTTCTTGTGATACAGATTCAACTCTTTCTAAAGATACTTCTTCATTTTCAGATGTTTCATAGTTAAACTCATCTTTTTTGCCAGCAACTTGATTATACATTTCAGAATGCTTTTTAGCTTCTTCTCTTTGTTTTTTAACTATCTTCTTTTCTTCAGGAGAAAGGAAAAAGCCTTCTAACATATAAGCGAACTTATCAAAGATATTGTCTTTTTGCTCAACTATATTTGTATTTGAAACTATTTTATTTTTATTTCTTGAATTAAATAATGAATTAAAAAATTTACTTCCAAAACCCATTTCTTTACTCCTGATCCTTTTTTGAAGCTTTCTTTTTCTTCTCTAAATCTTTTTTCAAAGATTCTTTTTCAGTAATTAATCCTTCTGTTTTTCTAAGCATTTTATTTTCTTCTATTGCTTTTATTAATTCATCTTGCTTCTTATCAATTGCTATTTTTGCAACAAACCATCTAAGTGAAAGTGGACTTACTACTTCTCCATCTTTTGTGTGAAGTTCTTCTTCACCAATTTTATATCCATCTTCATCAACTGGCATTTTATTAAGCTCAGTCTCAAATAGTTTTGTTACTTTTTCTGCAAACTCTTTAGTATATTTATTTTCAACTATTAATGTACTATAAGCTCTTAAATATTTACCTCTAGAGTTTTGTATTTGATTCTCTGTATCTTTTATTTCTCTTATATCATTTTCTTTTTCTTCTAGCACTAAGCCTTCTTCTAATACATCTTCAACTGTCTCTAAATAGCTTTTAATTGCTTCTTTTTGTTCTTTTGAAAATGCTTTATAAAGCTTATACTCTTTATCAACTTCTTCTTTTCTCTTTATACTATTTTGAAGAAGATTTAGCTCTGTTTTCATCCCTGCTAATTCTTTTTCTTTTTCTTTTTTATTTACTTGAGGTACTCTTAGTTTTATTTCTAAGTTAGTTATATTATTAATTAAGTCTTCTTCTTTTTTAGATAGATTTTCTTCACCTAAAGCTTCTTTTTCTGCTTTATGTGCATCTTTATACTTTTTGCCATCTTCAGCTAAAGTCTCTAAGTCTAGTTTTAAACCATTAAATTCAATTGGATATGTAACTTCTGCTAGTTCATACTTTTCATTAACATTTTTAAAACTATCTTCAGTTGTAGGAGAAGCAACATATGTATATGGTGTTTCATATTTTCTAGTAACATTAACTCCAAGTTCTTCTAAAGTCATAAGTTTGTCTTCTACTAGTTCATCTAGTATTAAAGACTTTTGACATACCTTTTCAAACTCGATGTTAGCTAGAACTAAATCGTCTCTATCAACTTTTTCTGCATATTCATTTATGTCCATAAAGAATTGTAGAATCTTTGGATCTTGATTTACTTTAGCTATCATATGTTCTTCATAGCTATATCTTTTCAAAATCTTTTTGATTTCTAAATCTTTGATTCCTTCTATATCGTCATCATCTAGTTCATTTATGGAATTAGTAGCAAAAATTGGTACCATTAATCCTTTTCTCCTTAGTATATAATCTATCTATATTATATGATACAAATAAACTCAAAAAATTACAATAAGCTTTAAAAAAATGTAAAAAAATAGACTACTAATCGTAGCCTACATTTGTTTTTTTAGTATTAATCTTTAAAATATTTATATTCTAGACACTTATCAAGCATTATTTCTAATATTTTACCTGAATTCGAATCAGTATCTAAATAATATTCTCCACCTTTAGAATCGTATATTTGTATAATTACAAATGCTCTATCCGATTCTATAGCATCAGTTCTTGACATTACCTTTTCTACAGTTATACTTTTATTATCTCTTGAAAAAAGATTATCTATGTTAAACTCTCTACTATTATTAATTGTAAATGTGTTTAGCTGTTTAGTATTTGTATTATATACTAAAGCATTGGTCCTATTTTTTTGTTCTTTTTTAAGCACATTATTAATTAATAATTTAATTGTATTAACCTTTAATAAAGATATCCTTCTTGTTTTTTTAGCTCTCTCAAAATACTCATTATACCTGACTTGAGAAATCACCACCATTTTGATATACAGTTCCATCATCAAATAGCGTAGTTCTATTTATATCAAACCCTCCTTCAATTTTAACAGCAAGAATCTTTTTTTCATCATCAGGCTTTTTAGGTCCAGGTATATTAATTACTATTAAAACCAATAATAAAATAATAGCAATACGTTTTACAGTATCTTTATTTAATCTTTTCTTTTCTACTTTATTCCCTTCCATATTCTACTCCTATAGTTTTATTAAAATAATTATAAATAATTCTTAACCATTTTTATAAGTAAATTTTCATTATCAGTTCTATTATGAGTTTGTCTTATATCTTCGCTTAATGTTATTTCCTTATTTTTTGAATCGTAAAATAAATAATATCCATGCCCCGCATCATAATCAAAAGCTTCATTTCTATACATGATTTTTTGAATTTTTATATCATTATTCCCTACTGAAAATAATTTTTCATTTAGATAATTATTATCATTTTCAAAAGTTAATAATCTAAGGGTTTTAAAGTCATTATTTAATCCATATGAAACTTTTTTAGATTGTGCTTCTTTAGATACTTTTTCAATTAAACTAACTATCTGTTCTAAATCTTCTTTTGGAACCTTTTTATCAGTTTTTTTAGTATTTTTCAAAACCCATCTAGTACTATTAACAAATTTTTCTCCTGGATTTTCTCTATCAAAACTCCACTCATAGATAGATCCATCTTCTAAAATAACTTTTCCACTATATGTATATCCCCATGAATTATTTTCACGAATTCTTGCAGCAATTATTTTCTTATTATATGTCTTATTAATTAAAAGAAGTATCACAACAAAAATAAAGAATAATGCCAAAACTACTACCAAAATCTTATCTTTTATATCAATTTTTTTCTTTTCTACTTTATTCTCTTCCATTTATATCTCCTCATATTTTGATTAATTAAATTATATGTATAATTTTTAAAAAAATAAAGACTATTCATGCAATTATGAAGTGAACCCCAAATAGTTTTTTATTATTAGTCTACTATTTGGGGTTCACTTCAATGTAAAATGAATAGTCTTATAAAATTAATTTTTATTTTTTAAATATTCTGCTAAATCCTTATAAGCATCTTGACTCCACATAAGAAGTCTTTCGTCATCTTCAAAGCATCCAAGTGTCTTATCTTTTCCTTCTGGGATAAATATAAAATCCCAACTCCAGCCATGTGTACCTTGTTTTTCTAAAGATATTGTTCCTGGTGTTTTAGATACAAATGTTACTGGATCTTTTCCATATTCACAATACGCCAAACATTCCATAAAGTAAGCATTTCTATTTTCTACACCATCCATCATCTTTAAAATGTTATCCATTCCTAAATGTTCATCTACATAGTGTGTATATGGTCCCGGGAATCCTCCTAGTGCTTCTATTACGATTCCTGAATCGTTTTTTAGTACATCACATTTTAATACTTCTGATGCTTCTTTAGCAGAGTGGCTAGCCACTTCTTCTACAGTATCTGCTTGTATTTCTGTTGTTTCTATTTTAATGTTATCTATTTCGAACCCTAGTGGTTCTAATATTAATTGAGCTGATTTTAATTTTGCCCAATTTTTTGTTACATATGTTATCTTTTTCATAATATCCTCCTTTAAAACAAAAAGCATATTGTGAAACTTAAATTCTTATTTAATTATTTTTTGAATAAATCTTTGAATATATTTTTAACTACTTTTTTTGCAAGTTTTTCTGCTTCGTTACTTGCAATTCTAGTAGCACGTTTGCCTACTTTATATCCCAAAGAATTCTTTCTTTGTCTTTCGGCTTCTCTTTCAGCTTCTTTGCGAGCTCTTTCTTCAGCTTTTCTAGCTTTCTCTTCTTCACGAGCTTGCTTTTCAGCTTCTTTTTGCTCCTTTGCTTTTTGTTTTTCTTCTTCTATTCTTTGTTTTTCAGCTTCTTCTAGAGCCTTTTCTTCTTCATATTTTTTTGATAGTACTTCGTAGGCAGATTCATTGTCTACGGCATTATCATATTTACCATTTAGTTCTGATTTTGAAATAACCATTAATCTTATTGAATCATCAATGGCATTCATAGAACTTTGTGGTGGTAATATTGTGGCACGGTTTACTATATTAGGTTCACCTTTTTCATTTAAGAATGAAACTATAGCTTCACCAGTACCAAGTTCTAGTATTGCTTTTTCAGTATCAAAGCTTGGATTTGCTCTATAGCTCATAGCAACAGCTTTAACAACTTTTTGCTCGGCAGGAGTATAAGCTCTTAAAGTATGTTGTACTTTATTACCAAGTTGTGCGAGTACCTCTGCTGGTATATCATTAGGTGATTGAGATATAAAATAAAGCCCAACACCTTTTGATCTAATTAATTTAACAACTTGAACTACTTGAGTTAATATGTATGATGGTATTTCATTAAATAATAAATGTGCTTCATCAAAGAAAAATACCATCTTTGGTTTATCTAAATCTCCAACTTCTGGTAAAGTATTATTTAGTGTTGTTAAAAGCCATAGTAAGAAACATGCATATAGATTTGGATTTTTATATAATTCAACTGCATGAAGTATATTAATCTTACCTTGTCCATTTGCATCTGTCTTAAAGAAATCCATTATATCTATTTCAGGTTCGCCAAAGAAGTAATTTCCCCCTTGTTCTTCAAGCATAAGCAAACTTCTTTGAATTGTTCCTACTGTTTGACTTGCAACATTACCATAGTTTACAGTGTACTCTTTGGCATTATCTGCAACATATTGAAGTACTAATCTTAAGTCTTTAGTATCTATAATGTCATACCCTTCTTCTCTTGCAATTTTAAATACAATTGCTAGTACTCCTTCTTGAGTTTCATTTAGTCCAAGCATTCTAGATAATATTGTGGCACCAACATCTTGAAGTCTAATTCTAATTGGATGACCACTTTTTCCAAATACATCCCAAAATACTACTGGGAAACCTTTGAAATCAAACTTATCAATTCCAAGTGAATTTAGTCTTTCTTCTATTTTGGCATTTGTTTCTCCAGGAAGACATGTTCCTGCAAGATCTCCTTTTATGTCAGCAACAAATGATGGTACGCCCATACTTGAAAAGCTTTCAGCAATTACTTTTAAAGTAACTGTCTTACCACTACCAGAGGCACCAGTAATTAACCCATGACGGTTAGCCATCTTAGGAACTATATATAGTTCTTCTTTTTCATTTGTTTTACCAATTAAAATCTTATCATCTAAAAACATAATAATTCTCCTTTTTTATTTATCTAGAATACGTTTTTATTATATCAAAAATTTTTATATTTCAATAGTTCTATCTTTAGCATATTTTTCTACTAAATTAAGTAGCTTTGGATACAATACTTTATTAGAAATAATAGCTCCATTAATCTTTGGTTCATCGTAACGATCATTTTCACCAATAAAGTTTGTTACCATTCCACCTGCTTCTTCTACTATTATTTTAACGGCAGGCATATCAACATTTTTATTCACAGTTCCTGGGAATATAGCTGCATCAAATTTACCATCTGCAACTAATGCTCCTGCATGGATTACACTTCCTATAGCTACTAAATAAGTTTTGTCTTGAATTTCATTTATTACAGGCAAAATGTCATAATCGGCAGTTGGCCAACAATCTATATTTACAATTGTTTTCATATTATCAAAATCATCTTCAGATACATGTATTCTTTCACCATTTTTGAAGGCACCTTTATGCTTAACTGCAGTATACATGTTTTCTGTAAATGGATCATATATAATTCCAACAAGTGGAATACCATTTACGCAGTAGCTAAGTGAAAATACAGCAACTGGTATTTGTCTTGCATACATTGCAGTACCATCTACTGGATCACAAATCCACTCTTTATATGATTTAGCTAAACTTTCTTCTTCGCCATAAACTGAATGGTCTGGATAAGTTTCTTTTACTCTTTTAATTAAATAATGATTAATCTCTAAGTCAGCACTTGTTACAATTGTATTATCAAATTTATAGCTTGAGCCATTATTTTCATTAAAATATTTTCTCATAATCTCGCCAGCATGTTTGGCAATATCTAGTCCAAACTCTAAAAATTCATCTAAGTTATCTTCCATGAAACTATCCTCCAATTCTAATTTAGTTTATAAATATTATTTTAAAACTATATCTTTATTAAGTTCTACTTGTTTTACCATATGCCCAATATTTCCTTCTCCGGCATACTTTTCATTTGAATAGAAGTCATCTTTTGAATCTATCCAATATAGTTTATTAACTTCATCTATAACTTCTTTATTCTTATTTAGCTTTCCAGCATATATTTCTAAACTCATATTTTTAAGTTCATAGTTCATATCCATAACATGAGTTAAAGTAATATCTTCTTTAGAGATACCTGTTTCTTCTTCAAGTTCTCTATAGGCAGCTAGGCTACTTTCTTCACCATCTTCTATCTTTCCACCTACTAAATTATACATACCTTTATAAGGTTCTTTTTCTCTTTTGCAAAATAATATATTTTTTTCATCATTACTATAAACAATTATTACATTATACTTTTTCATAAGAAATACATCCTTTTTTCTTGCATTATATCATGATATGAGTAAAACACAACTAATATTTTAAAGTATCATATTTTCAGTTTCATCAGTGCTTTTTTTCTTATCTGGATTCTTCTCTTCTTCTGTTTCTATTATTGTGCTTTTAGCATTTTCTACATCTGAAAAGCCAATTTCATCTGCACTTAAATCAATTAATCCATCAAAGAAATCTTGATGTAGCCTAGAAGGAAGCTTTCTTATTGTCTCTTCTAATTCTTCAAGTTCTTGATTTTTAGAAGCGAGTGCTGCCATAGCAGGCTGAGCATCTAATAAATTTGCCATATAAGACCCATAAAAACTTTTTTTAATCATATCTTTTTTCATGTCAAAGACATGGGCTGCAAGTGAGTCTTTCTTTTCTTCATCTATTTTATAAAGCTGATCAAATAGTTCTTCTATGATGGCATCTGTAAATCTTTTATCTAAACTATATGAAAAGTTTCTCATTGCATCTAAGTCGTCATATAACTTTTGAAATAATATTCCTTTTTTAGGCCTTGTTACTTCACCTTGGGATTCATCTTTTCTAAATACATATTCTCCACTATCTACTGCTTTTCCTAAAGAGTAAAATGCTGTGTCAAATATAATTCTATTTGCTAAATAATCAAGTGAAAGTGGTACATTGTAGTTTTCATCTTCCCACAAAAAACCACCAGATAATACTTCAACTTTATCAAGTACTGTATCTCTATCAATTTTTATTTTGCTTGTCTTTCCATCTTTAGTGATAGTAAATATACCTTTTTCATCATCTTCTTTTCTAACATCTATTCCATTTTGGAAATTGCTTGCTCTTGATTCTTCATCACCTTCTAAAGAGATTTCTGAAACAGATGCATTTTCAAAATCATTTATTATTAGTACTCTTTTATCATCACGAACACCAGCATAAATAGCTGAATCGCCAAATGCATCAAGTCTTATAGGTACATAATCTAAAAGTGAATCAGACTCCTGGTATTCTCTTTCTAATAATGAGTAAGATGCTAGTGTTGGAAAAATAGCTTTTGTAAACTCTGATACTTTTTCACTATTTGTCATAGTATAGATTTTATTACTTACTGCTTGAGATGCAATTTTTGTTAAAAGCCCTTTATCTACTCTTTCAGATTGAGCAATTATTGCAGCCAAACTTTTTAAAAATGTACTATCGTTTACAAATGAGCCATTAATAAAATCATCTCTAATAGATTTTGCTTTATCTAATAGTACTGACGCTTGAAGTGCTGCTGCATTATATTCATATAATTCATATTGATATATTTTAGATGTATCAAATGGGACATAGCTTTCTATTCTATATGGTAGAATTTTAACAATTTCACCATCTTCATTTCGTTCAGCTGTTTTTATAAACTCTCTAGCAAAATGACTTGTAAGTTGACTCATAACATGTTCTTTATATCTTACAGGGTCCACTTCTTTTCCCGGTATTTGAGATTTAAAGAATGAATTTTCAAAAAAGTTATCTGCAATTTTTCTAAACAGGTCAACTGGTTGTATTTCAGCTGCTGGTATATCTGTATATAAAGAAGCTACAACAGGCATAACATCTTTAAAAAAGCCATCTATATCTAATCTTCCGCCTTTAAAGTAAGCTTGGTTTTCACACTTTAATTTCATGTAATCTACATAGTGGTCAACTAAAGCTAGTTGTCCTCTTTTTAATGCTTCTTTTCTTTCTTCTACTGAATATAAAGTACCATCTTCTTTTTCGCCAAAAGCTATATCAAAGTCTTTCTTCATAGCTGAGGCTCTTTTCCTTGCATTATCAGAATCTTTACAATTTAAAGAAGATTTCATCAAGTTTTCAAAATAATTTAAACCATTACCTGTTAAATATGCAATAATGAAACTATCTCCAAACATCTTATGAGCCATCCTTGAAGTATTTACTTCACTTACATATGAATCAGTTTGAGTTTCATTATTAACAAGCATTGATAAATATTCTGTAATACCTTCTCCAAAGAATGGTCCAAATCCACCATAACCATTATTCATAAGCGCAGCTAAAGCATGAATAGTTTCATGAGTACCTGTTCCTTTATATCTTTTTACTATTTCAGGATCATCAGATTTTCTTATAGTTATGCTTTGTTTAATAGTGCCATTTTCGGCAAATTTTTTATGGAATCCAAGTACATTTGGATTATCTTTAAAATATTGTTCTTTGCTTTCATCAACAACTTCATAGATAAGACTTCTAGCTAAACTACTTACTTTAGAGTTCCTTATGAATCTTGTAAAATTTCTATCATCCATCATGTTTAGGATATTATAAAAGATTCCTTGTAGCTCATCTATTAAGTCGCTATCTACATTTCTATTTTCACTTAAACTTTTTCTAATAAATTCTAATTCCATTTAAGTTCCTTTAAATACTATTTTGTAGTATCATCTTTTTCTTCTTTATCTTTATCTGTTACTTCTTCTGTCATATCTTGGAATAAAGCCGCGATATTACTTTGAGTAACTCTTTCTAATCCCATATTAACTAATCCTTCAAAGAAATCTCCTTCATATGATTTTTCTTCAGTCTTTTCAATTGCCTTATTTAAAAAATACATATTTTCAGTAAGACGAACACTATCTTCATCAAGTGATGCGAGGATTGGCTCAATATCTCCTCCTAAGAAAAGAGTATTTACACTTCTTAGAGCAAACTCTTTTGCTTTTTGATTTAGCATCATATATTCATCTAGTTTTTTACGTTCTTCTGTTTTCTTATCCGTGAATAATTCTCGTGCTTTTTCTATATCTACAGGATAAATTCTGTCAAACATTTCATCTATAAATTCATCTAATTTTAGTCTATTTACATCATATCCAAATGCTTCACATGCTATAAAGTATTCTTGTACTAAAGTTTTATAATCAATTACACTTACTTTTTGGCCGTATTTAGTAAGTTTTTTAGAAGTAGATACATATCTATCCTCACTTATTCCTTGACTAAATTCGTAGTTGAAGACATTTGAATAGACTTCATTTTTAAGTTCTAATTCATCCATCTTATAAAATTCTTCACTTGGAGCACTTTCAGTTGTATCTGGTTCTCCATCTTCAATAAATGCTCCGCCTTTAATCTGAGTTACAAATGATGTACCTCTATCTAAAACTAGTTCTGATCTATCAGTATCATTTGATATTACTATACTACTTTGAGTTCCTTCAATTCTGTATTTAATATCAAATCCTAAATCCATTTGATTTAGTTTTTCTTCTTGAGTTCCTTCTAAGCCTATTTCTTCTACAGTATTATCTTTAATAGATTGAACAATTAATACTCTCTTTCCATCTTTTAGACCATAGAACAAGAACTTTCCAGGCATAGAATCAAGTCTTATTTTTCTAAGTTCTAAGAAGTTAGATTTTTCTTTATATTCATCATCTAAGAAACTAAAGTTGCTTACCGTAGGGATTAATTTAGAGGCAAAACCTTTAAATTTATCCTTATCAAATGAATACATTCTATCTACAACGCCTGGTAAAATATCTCTATCAAAATCTTCTCTAGGGTCGGTTTCTCTTTTTAATTTAACTAAGCTTTGAAATGCAACTCTATAGTTTACTCTACCAGTTCTAGCTATAATTCTTTCTAGATTTTTTGAAAATACTTCTGCTTGTCTTTTTGTTAAATCACCATGTGATTCTACAAATGCGATGTTAAAATCTTCTCTATCAAATTTTTCAAAATCCATTTTCATAAGTTCATAGTATGTATCAGGGGCATTAGACAAAATCTTATTAAAATGATTTTTCATTAAGAGTAATACATTTTCTTTAATTTTAGAATCATCTAATTCTTCAAATTTAGTATTAAAATATGAATGCTCAATAAGTTCTCTTGATAGTTCTTCAAACATCTCTATAGCAGTCATACCTAAATCTTTATTATCGGCACCTACTGGTTCATATCCAGCTTCTGCTATCAATACTTTAGGTAACATGTCTTTAAAGAATTTATCAAAGTCAATTTTTCCATTTGTAAAGTATTCTTGATTTCTTATTTTACTTTTAGCATATTCCATGAAGTTTTCTCTTAGAAGCTGTCTACCTTTACTTAAGTATTCATATGCTTTTTTAACTTCTAAAGCTTCTTTCTCACTATCTTTTTTACTACCGTCATCATCATCTTTATAGTAAGTTAAGTGAAAGTTTTCTAAGTACTCTTCTGCCATTTGATGCATATATGTATCTCTTCTAAATTGTTCTGGATCATCTAAATCGATTAATGAATAATCAAAGAAGAACTCTCCTCTACCTGTAAGGTAAGAACAAATAAAAGAATCTCCATATAAAAGATGAGTAGCAAGAACTGTTATAACATTTTGTCTATATGATGCATCTTTTAAATCTAATTTATTCGTTAAATATGATAGATACTCAGTTATTCCTTCTCCAAAGAATCTACTAAATCCACCGAAAGCATTTTTCCTTCTTTCAGCTAATGCGTGAATTGTCTCATGAACTGATACTCTTAGAAATTTTTTTATAGTTTCAGCATTTTCTTTCCTAATTACTATTTCTTCACCAGAATTATCATCTTTTACTCTATGATATCCAGCAACACTTTTATGAGATTTTAAATATTCATCTTCTTCACCCAAAACACTTTTATAAATTAAGTTTTTAGCTACATAAGTAATATCCCTACTTCTAACCCATCTTCTAAAATTCTTATTATTTAAATATCTCAAAAGATCATTAAAAGTATGATTTACAGCATCTTTTATGGATTCATCTATTAAATTATTTTCTTGAATATCTTTTAATAAATCAAGCTTTTCCATTTTGCTCCTTTAAAAATTAAATCTCATCATAATCAGAAAAGTCTGGTAAATCTCTTTGTCTTTCCTGATTCCTTTTAATTCTTTTTCCACGTTCAGATTCTAGACTGTCTTCTTTAGCAAGTTCATCTAACATCTCTTCATCGATAATGTATGGATATAATGCTCTACAAGTACATCTTATCTTACTTTCTAAACTTCTAAATCTTTCTAATTTAACACTATCTACTGGAAGAGTTTTATTTTTACTTTTAGCTACTTCTTCAATTAAGTCCATCATTACTCTTGCCATATTGCCTTTTAAGTTTGAATAGTCAGTAGTAATTTCTTCAACATCTTCAGCTTCTTCTTCATTTAATATATCTTTATATCTTACATCTGGGAAACCATATACTTTATCAATAACTTCTTTGCAAAGAAGTCTTGTTTGAAGAGCATTTTTTATTCCAAATAGTGAATACAAGTTTCCAGCATCTTCTGCAAATGTTCTAACATCAAGTACTCTTTTACCAAACTTAGAAGTTTTTCTTCCATGTTTTTCATAATTACCTTCTTCTAGATTTTTTCTAAGTTCAGTATGAACAGCTTCTAGTAGTACTGTCTTTTTGATAATATCAAAATCTTTTGACTGAAGTGCTACTGGCTCCTTATATGGATATTCAGTAGCAAGTGGCATATGACTATCTTTATCAAATATAATATTTGACCTAGTAGTTCCAACTCTAATGGATTTTACTTCAGCTACATCTTTAAGTGGCATTAGTGACTCACTTTCAGGTACAAATAGTTTTGATACAATTATTCCATTTGAGTTATTCTTTCTTATACTCATAGCAGAACCATCTAGTGGAACTTCCTTTATAAATCCTGTTTCAGGATTAAACGTTAAAACTAGATTTGAATCATCTTTTCTAAGTAAGAAACATATTTGATCAGGGAAACAATCTAGTTTAATTCTTCCTATATCTAAATCTGCAGATTCGTTTTGATATTTTTCTTCAATTAGTGATAATATTGCAAATGAATTTATCAAAGGACTTGAATGACTTTTAAATTGTCTTGGACTATCTGAATAGTCTAGTGCAACTGATGAAAGTAAGTTTTGGAAATCAATATCAGAAAGTGTTCCATTTACTTTTATCTTTCCAAGTACTTCAAATATTTTTGAGTAATCAATTTCTCCATCTTCATCTTCTATGTAATCTCGCTCTAAAGACACTACTAATTGTTTAGATTCAGAGCTTCTATTTAAGTTTTCATAGAATCTATCAGATTGATTAAACTCTGGAAAGTCTTCATCACGAAGTTCTCCATGTCTTCCAAAATTACTTGAAACTTTATTAATATAACCGTTTACATCATTAATTATTCTTCTTCCAACTTCACCTATTTGTGATTCTGGTACATCAACTAATAGATGTGATCTTTCAATTAAATGTTTTGTAAAGTCTGCAAGCATAGTAGATACTTCTTTTTTAGATAGTTTCCATGTCTTAGATAATTCTAATGCAACAGGAAGTGTATCTTTTACAAAAAGTCTAAAATCGACTTTCCCATCCTTATAGTATCTTAAAGACTCTATTCTTGATTTTTCATACTCTTTATAAAGTGTTAAGATTCTATCTCTACCATCTTGAAGTAAATCTTCATTTGATTTATCTTCCATTGTCTTTTGATGATCATCATCATGAACTCTACCATGTAGTTCTTCAAATTCTTCATCCATTATTTCGATAGATTCAACTAAATCATCGTAAAGACCCTTAGGATTATTAGAGTGCTTACTTGCAATTTTAGCCATATCTCTAAAGAAATGATTTCCTTTACCTGTTAAGTAATAACATATAAATCTATCTCCAAACATCTTATGAACAAGTCTTACTGTATCTACATTATCTTTATAAGATGTATAGTTTCTGAATTTAACAAGTTGAGTTAGATATTCTGTAATACCTTCTCCAAAGAATCTCTTAAATCCTCCATAGCCATCTTTCATAGCACGTGCTAAGGCATGAATAGTCTCGTGAGTATCTACTCTACTTTTTTCATCTAAATCTCTTGTGTATCTTACAACGATTCTATCTTTAGCAGACGCATCATCACCTTCAGTTGTATGATATCCAGCAACATCAGGATTATTCTTTAGATACTCATCTTCTGTATCTCCTGCATACTTATATATTAAATTTCTTGCTAAAGCAGATATGTGATTTGACCTTACCCATCTTCTAAAATTCTTATAACCTAAAAAATCTAAGATTTCTCCAAAAGTATCTTTAATCTCATCTTTTAAAGGTTCTTCG
The DNA here is from genome assembly GCA_017528085.1 of Clostridia bacterium. GTDB lineage: Bacteria > Bacillota > Clostridia > TANB77 > CAG-508 > Scatovivens. The sequence continues at coordinate 160,506 of JAFXPH010000002.1, forward strand.
ATGTCATCATTTTGGTCAATATATCTACTTATTAGATCATTTTCCATCTTTAGTCCTTTTACCCTTAAAAAGGGCATAATTTTCCTTCTAATTTTACAATTAAATTATATGTTTAAAGCCTAAAATTTACTATAACAAGCAGTTTAAATTTTGATAACAAAAAAGCAAGTATTACTTAATTTTGTAATACTTGCTTAAACATTTTATTAGATATTATAACTATTTATTTTTCTTCTTTCTCACTTTATTAATTACCTTGCAAATAACCATTATAACTAATACTATAGCTAAATAAAAAACATATAACTTTAATACTACTTTAGTGTTAACATCTTTTAGCATAATTTTTTCAGGACTGTCTTCCATATAATTTACTTTTATATCGAACTTAAAATTTTTAACCAGTGCCATATCTGAAGTAACTTCAGCTAAAGCTTTATACTCTTTCCCATCTACAGAATACGTAATATCTGCAGGATAGTATTTAACAATTAATCTATTTCTAGTAGGCCTTGTATTTACTAATACTAGATTGCCAGTAGTTTCTCCTTTATACTTTCTTCCTTGCAGTACTGTAAACTTTGGATCTGCAAATACTATTCCTACAAGTAGTATTAAAATAAATAGGAAAATTATTTTCTTCACTTTATTCATAATTGCTCCTTAAAACTACCTCATAAGGTATGAGAATATCATTGAGCTAATCTTCATAGAGTTATGTTTAATAGTTCCATCTTCTGTAGTAACTAAGTCTGATTCAATAAGTTCATATGGCTTACCTTTAATATTTTCATAATCTATTTTAACTGGGTCTTTTTGCTCTTTTACTAAATATCTTTCTATCATTTCGTCTGATATTTGAGCATTATTTGCAATTACGACATCAATTGCACCTTCTCCTAGATACTGTTCTAAGCATTTAATATGATCTGAAACACCAAATCCTTCAGTTTCTCCTGGTTGTGTCATTAGGTTACAAATGTACATAAGTTTTGCATCTGAATCATTAATAGCTTTAACCATATCTTCATCTATGATGTGTGGTAAGACAGATGTATAAAGTGAACCAGTAGATAGTACTATTAAGTCTGCTTCTCTTAATGCTTTAAATACTTCAGGAAGTATTGTAGGTTTTTCTTTATAGAAAAGTCTTTTATACTTTTTATGTGCATAAGTAATTTCTTCTTCACCTTCTACTATTTCACCATCAGTTGTTTCTGCCATTAGAGTTAAACAGTCTTCTGAAATTGGAAGTACTGTTTGTTTAACATCTAGAAGCTTACTCATATATTCAATACTTGTTTTTAATGATCCAGTCTCTTGAATTAATTTTGTAAGCATTAGATTACCTAAAGCATGACCATCAAGCTCACCTTTTGCTTCCATTCTATATTCCATAATATCTCTTATTGGATTTGGAAGTGTTGATAGGTTAGATAATACTTTTCTTATATCTCCAACAGCTGGAGTAGAAAATTCTTTTCTTAATCTTCCAGTACTAGATCCATTATCTGATACAGTAATAACACAAGTTAGATCAACTGGGAAATATTTAAGTCCTCTTGCTATATAACTTGTTCCTGTTCCACCACCTAAAATTACTACCTTCTTATTTTCTTGCATAGAAATCTCCTTTTCTTTAATTGCTTTCCAATACTAATATATAATATTCCTTTAAAAAAAGCTATCTTTAAAGTAAAGATAGCTTTAATTCCTTTATCTTTTAACCAAATTGTTCTTCTTGATTTGCTTCCATAGATAGTTTTCTTGCTCTTTCTATCATGATTTTAGCATTTCTATCTCTAGTTCTTTGTAACATTTGTTCTTCGAAGCTAGAAAGTTCTCTGTTTCCAGCACTAATTTCAAAGAAAGCTGGTCCTTGTTCCATGTACTTAAGTACATTAAGTCTAACTCCCATTTCATCGCTTGGATAGATACTTGATGATTCTTTTAACATGTACGCAACACTTTTAATAGATTTACCTTCTTTTAATGCTTTCATAATATAAATTGACTCAGGAATATCTCTTCCGTTTTTAAAAGAATCTGTAGCACTTGCACTTACGTCTAATTTCCATTCTGTTTGAAGCTCCGGCATTACTAAATCTTCTCCTGCTTTAATCCATTGTGGAATCATGCTTGTTGCACCTGTAGCAACTTTTTCTTCCTTGAAATCAGAGTAATCGAACTTTCGAGGTTCGTCTCCTTCCATTGCCATAAGCAGCGCCTCCTTAATTCAATTATTTAGGTCATTATATAAAACATATTCGAACATTTCAATTGTTTGGGCCAATTTTTCACAAAAAAAACACAAAACTTCTCGATATTTTGCCAAATGTTAAGTTTAGTTGACAAATTTATAAGGATAATTGGTAGAGTTTACCTTGATATAATCTTACAATTAAGATATAAAGATAAAGGAGGACAAAACTATGGACTTTAGTGAAAAATTATTTGAATTAAGAAAGAAATCAGGTTTATCTCAAGAAGAACTTGCAGATAAAATTAATGTATCAAGACAAACTGTTTCAAAATGGGAAATGAATCAATCTTCTCCAGAGATGGATAAACTAATTGCTCTATCTCAAATATTTAATACATCAATAGATGACTTAGTTGGAAATGAAAGATTAGAAGAAAATAAAGAAGAAGTAAATGATAATCATACAGAAAATATGCATCCTAAAGCAAGAATGAGATATTTAGTTATAAGACTACTTTCAATAATACTAATCATTTACCTTTGTATTTCTTTATTTAAGTTTATATTACTTACTCGTCAGTATCTAATTGCTAACAGTTTTGACGAGCCAAATTATAGTATGACACAAACTATTATTACTCATGATGATACTCTTCCAGAGAATCCCTCATATTTAACAGTTTTTGTTGAAAAGATTGGAAATAGGTATTTAGAGACTCAGTATCCATCTCAAGTAGCTACAGGAAATCCTACAGTTATAACTTACATTGATGCTGATAAAAAAGAGTCTTATGTTCTTTCATTAGATAAAGAAACAAATAAATATCATAAATTTGATGGATTTACATTTACAACAGATGAAGAAAAAGAAAATCATTATAAATACTATGGTTCTTCTGAACCACTTAAGAATTTATCAACTTTAGATTTAAAATTAAGAATTGGGTATTCTCTAAACCCACTTGTATTTGTTAATCCATTTACTAAAACTACTATAGTTATTTCACCATTTACTGGAACTAGTAAATATGAGTACAATAGAGACTACTTAATGTCTAGAATAACAATTAAACTATGGGGATCTAACAAAAACTCTGAATGGACAATTTCTTATAATTATGTCCTAGATCATTATGAAGGAAGAACTATAGAAGATCCTATAAAATCAGGTAAATATGAAATAATAAAAGATAACTAATACAAAAAGGAGTTCAATCAATTTGAACTCCTTTTCTCTATTCTCTTAAGGTGAACATTTTTTGCAAGGTTGATATCCTCGACTTATCAAAGAATCTCGCGAACTATTTGAATACTCTTTATTCTTTTCTTTCATACTATTTACAGATGAACACCATGAATAATGAAATTTTTTTGTGTTTTTATTTAAAACATATGTAGCTTCATTATTAGTACTTGTAGTTTGTTCTTTTGTAGCACTAGTAGTAGGTGTTGTAGTTGTTTGTTCAGAGATTGATTTGCTACTTGATGTTTCACTGCTATTTTTTGAATTATCCATAGCAATTGATGATGCAATTGCTGTAGACTGAGTTAATTCATTTGTAGAAGTTTCTTCTACTCTTTTACTCTCTCCTGTTTTATAATCTATTTCTATTCCAGGTTGTACATTATAGCAAAAAACATTAAATTGAATGCCTTTACCATTGTCTTCAACAGATTTAGCTTCTATTAAAACGCCTTTTGCCAACATATCATCGTCATTAAACATTGGAGTTACTCTATATAAAACATGATTTTTAGTGTTATTAACATAGTCAGATACTCGATTTTCAAATCTTAGCATTCCTTCTGTATTCATGAATCTTGTGCCCGTCATTAAGTTCTTTTCATTCGCATTTTCGCCAGTTAATGATTGAGCTATCAAATGACATCTGTTATATAAATTACTTCCATCTATACCATTATACTTTGTATCTTTCCATCCTGTTGGTTTTATATAACTAATGTTTTCTCTTGGCTTATCATCCATTCCTACTCCAATACAAGCAGTAGCTATACCAACTCTTCCCAATTTGTCCAATTCACTATAGTACTCATAAGAATTTGTAGTTAATTCACTATCATCAAAAAATGGTATATTTCCATTAATTTCAACATACGGAGTACTTTCAAATTCTGGTATATCTAGTAATGTGATTTTATTAGTTGTATCTACTAAATTCCTTTTCTCTTCATCTTTTGCTTTTTCATTTATTATATTATTATTAACTTCTTCATTATTTATTTTATCTATTTCAATTTGTTTGTTTTCAGCAACAATAACATTTTGATTTACTTCATTTGAAGATATATTATTACCAACTCCAGCTATTCCTACAATAACTACTAAAGTTAGTATTCCTATCATAAATCCTATAAACCCTGATATTATTTTACTTCCCATATTATTTTCCCCCATATAACAATTTCTTATTTCAATAATAACTTGCTTATTATTCCAAATTAATTAAATCTATATTATTCAATCCACTTTTTAAAGATTTCTATATTATCTCCTTTTCTTATATACTCAAACAATATATCTAAAATACCCTTGTATATTTTACATCTATATTCATTGGGATTTTGTGCAAATAAATTATTGTCCTGTGCATAAGTGATTACCGGACAAGTCCCACAATATGGAGAATAAACGCAACTATTACAAGTTGGTATGCATTCTAAACATGATGCAACAGCCAAAGATTTTGTTACATCACTATTCATCAAATCTTCGTATGAATCTTTGAATACATTTCCCAATTTAAAACTATTATCTCCCATTTCAGAAAGCATTCTAGCTTCATCGCAAGAATATATATTACCATCATAATAGTATGCTAATTGTCCAATTGCACCTCCACATGGAGACCTTAATTCCATATAGTTTACTGGTTGGTTCATTAATATTTTTTTCAAAAAAATTGATGCAAGGCTTTCACTTAAGAAATAACCTTCTTTATTTTTTTCTATAATATATTTTAACGATTTGTCATAAAAACTCAAAAATTCATCTGCTTCATAGCCGATTTTTTCCCAATTTGAATCTGCTTTTCCTAATTGAGTTAATGGCCTTAGTGAAATACTATCTAGTCCTAATTTTACATACTCATCTATTATTTCTCTATAGTGATTAAAGCTATATTTTGATGTAGTTTCAATAGCATTTACTTTGGTATTCATTTTTTGAATATCCTTTATCCTTTTTACTGTACATTCATAAGAATCATTCTTAGGAAAAGGTCTATTAGTATTGTGTAATTTTTTATTCCCATCAATAGAAGTACATATATTAACATTATGATTTATTAAAAATTCTAACATTTCTTCTGACATTAATGTTAAATTACTTACTAAACTAAACTCTATTATTTTATCGCTATTAATAGATTCAGTATATTCAACTATATATTTTATTACATCAAAATTAGTTAATGGTTCTCCTCCTTGAAATTCAAATGTCATTATTTCAGATGGAGATTGCATAGCTATATCTACTGCTTTTTTTGCAATTTCTTTAGTCATCTTATAATCATTCTTTTCATCTAGATTACCAGCCTGACAATATATACATTTAAAATTACAATTTTTACTCACCACAAAAATATGCAAAGATGTAGGTATGAATAAATATTCTTTCATCTTTCGTACTTCTTTTGAATAACTATTTGAAAAAATTTCATCACTACAATTATAAATAAAGCCTTTTTCTATGAGTTCATCTTCAATATCCTTTTTTAATTCTGATTTTTTTAAAAGATTATTAAAAGTTTTTTCATCTATAAATGCATATTTTCCAGCATCAGTTGTTATTAAATATCCATTATCTATTTGTTTAAAATTAAAATAATTCAATTTATACATATACTTTCAACTCCTATTTTACAGGCTTTATCCTTGCTTCTTTTAAATTAATTGTTGAGTTAAATAATCCCCCACATTCCTTCTTTAGTGTGCAACCACTGCATTCTTCTCTATATCTTACTTTATAATCAGATATGCTCTTTACAGCAAAAGCATATACTCTTTCATCTAAAGCACATAACGGAAAATTATATAAATTAACTATAATCCCATGTTTTATTAGTTCCAAACAAGCTTTATAAACAGGTTCCTTTATATCTTCATAATCTACCCATATCTGATTTTTATTTATAATTGCATTACCACACATTTCTAAAGACATAATATTAACCATTGTTATAGTAGGTATTTCATTGCATATAAATCTTGCTATTTTATCTAAAATTTTATAATTTAATTTTTGAACCACAATTCTTATTTCAACATCTATTCCTCTATTTAACAGTTTCTTTATACCACAAACAGCTTGTTTAAAGCTATTATCTGCACGTGTGATACTATCGTGCAATTCAGGTTCATCAGCGTATAATGGGATGCCTACTCTAGTATATTTTGGTACAACAGATTTAAATTTATCTACAAATTCTGTATTAGAGAAAATTCTTCCATTACTTAATAATAAAAACTCTGTATTGGGAAGATATTTCTTACATTCAGCAAATATTTTTATCAGATCATCTTTCAATAATCCTGGTTCTCCACCAGTAATAGTAATGTGACTGGTATCATTTGGTATAGCTCTAATATGATCTAAGATTACATTTATACTTGGTATATCTTTTGTATTTCTTACAGAATCTGCATCTGGACACATAATACAATTCGAATTACATTGATTAGTAACTAAAATATAATTATCATTTGAATCATCTCTATACAAAACTCTTATATTTAAATCTTTAATTATTTCTATAACATCATAATTACTTAAACTATCAATATCTTTAACACCCAAACAATAATTATCTAAATTGCTATTACAAGAATCACATTCTAAAACATAGGCTTTATATCCTATTTCTGGTTTGTCCATATTATCTTTGCTTAATACCTGTATGTAATCCTTTTTATTCTCAGCATTATCATTTTTTATAACTTTTCCTATTATATATTCTTCTCGTATCTTTATTGTTCCAGTTAATATATTCATTCTTTTTTCCATAATTTCTCCTCTATAATACAACTTTTAAAACAAAGAATAAAATTTCTCCTAAAAGAATAAAAGGTGCAAAAGGCATATGCCTTACAATAGTTATCTTATCAGTTCCTTTTGGAGTTTGACTCCATCTTTTTATACTTTCTACTTCTTCATTAGTCAATCTACAATCCGTTGATTCATCTGAGAATTTTGGCAATCCTTTAACCTTAGAGTTATAAAATGGTATAACACTATCAAAAGATAAAATCATTCTCTCTTTTAAATCCTTAACTGAGATTGTTTTATAATTATATTTTTCTGATATTTTTCTAAAAATCATTATTAATACTATTATTACTAATAGAGAAACATCTATTGTATAAGCTTTTATTCCATATAAAATTACATACCCAATATTAATAGCAAGCAATGTGATTAAAGATATAATTTTAACTTTATTCTTTCTATTAATTTGATAAAAGAACAAAAGCATTACTACATTTATAATATAAACCAATTCATTGTTATACATAACATAAGTAGTAAAAAATGTATTAATAATGTTATAAAACAAGATAGATAGTAAATAGCCATTTGTAAAATCAACTATATAGTCAATAAAAATCTCTTTAGTAAATTTACTGCTTTTTATATTGTTTAATTTTTCTTTATCAATCAAGAATAATACTATTGTTTCAATAAAGACATAAATAAAAGCAATAGAAAACACATAAATCAACAAATACATACTTGCAAAATAGTTGTTATTACTAACTTCATACAATTCATATGGAATAATAAAAGTTAAAGCAATAAATAGTTTTGCATCTCCTGCTCCCCATATTTTAAAATAAAAAAAAGCAAACGATACTATACATGATATAAAAAAATTTACTAAATGACTTTTTACATATGTTTCATCAATTTGCTGAAAAAAAACAAGATACATAAGAGCACTTAATGATACTGCTACAATAATAGATTTATTATATATTTTTTGATTTTTAAAGTCAGAAATAGCTGATACAATTCCTATTAATAATGCAATAACAATTTGAGTATAAACTAGCATTTTTAATCCTCTTTCCTTCTATTAAACCAATTAATTGCAATATCATTTATATCATAATCTTCATCTTCTTCATAATACTCCTTTTTAGTATCATTTATTATTTCATTTGAATTATCAGATTTTATACAAGAACTATACAATGCTCGTCCCAATATAAGTTCTCTAATGTCTTTAGTTTCTACAGAAATCTCATATCTCAAAGATTCTCTATTACAATCATTTAGTAAATCTTTAATAGTATTATCATCTATTAACTCATCTTCTTTTTTAGTTTCTATTAATAATTCAATTCTATTTCTTTTCTCTTTAATAGTAATATAAAAATCATTTAAATAATTAAAAATAGCTTTTTTTACAGAAGATAAAGGATAAACATTTTTATTAATCTTTATGACTGCTTTATTATCATTAATCTTATAACTTGTATTCATAATACTATTCCTTTACATTATTTTAGGCATACTTCCAGATTTCTGTGGTGTTTGAAAAGTTGGTAATGATGAGTGAACATTATTGTGTGTAGTAGTTGCTGGGCTACTTGAATGTGTACTTGCCGCACTACTTGAATGATTAGAGTGTGTACTTGTTGAACTGCTTGTATGACTTTGGTGACTAGTATGACTATAATGTCCTCCACTTCCTGATCTATGTGAACTATGTGATCTATGTGAGCTATGTGACCTATGAGCAGCAAATACGTAATTTGAAAAAATAATTCCTGCAACCAACATTAGTGATCCAACTGTTAATATTTTTCCTCTACTGATATTACCTTCTTCTTCATATAAAAAATCAATTAATTTTCTATTGTTTTTTCTACCATCTATATCATTATTTGTATCCATCTTTTAATACTCCCCTTTATAACTGTTCTCTGACCATGTACCTGTATAAGACTTTCCTGTATCTTTAAATGTATATGTTCCTTCGCCATTATATTTGTCTTTAGCAAACTCTCCCTCATATTTGTCTCCATTTGCAAATATATATGTTCCATGGCCTGACATATAATCATTGCTCCATTCGCCATTATACACATCACCATTAGAAAAGTTCATTGTTCCATGGCCTTCTCTTTTTCCTTCAGAGAATTCACCTTTATAAACACCAATTGTAGAAGCAGTTAAAGTTCCTGAACCAGACGCTTCACCATTCACAAAACTTCCTTCATAAATGTATCCATTACTAAATTCATACTTACCAGAAGTATCCTGTTTAACGCCATTTATAATGTCACCCGTATATGTTCCATTCTTCAACTTTACAGTAACATCTCTTTGAATATTACTTTGAGGTTCTGATATTTTTTCTTCTTTTTTGTCATTTTCTATGGTTTCTACATCTTTTTCTATTTCTTTAGTATCTTCGTCATTATTAATATCTGTAGTTTCTTTATACTCTTGAACTATACTAGTATTTTTAGTAGTATTACTAGATGTATTATTATTTGCCACTTCAGCTGCTCCACCTAAAGCTGCTAAAGTCATTATGCCAACTGTTGCTCCTATTATGCCTGCCTTACTTTTATTATTGTTTTCTCCCATAATTGTCCTCACAAATTTTATTAGATTTACTTAATCTTTACTATTACTTATATCATAAAATATAATTGTTCTCAATTATTATAAAAAAACTATTTTAATAGTTTACAATATACACATGAACTATATGCTTTAGCTATTAACCCATTTCTTAGGCTATAATATTCTTCTTTATTTTTATAACTTATATCAAAAAAATAGTATATTACTAAATAAAATTCATTTAATGCTTTTTATATTTATTTTCCTTAATAGCATTTTTAATATTTAATCTTTTTATAAGTAATACCTAAAAGATTTATAGTTCCATCATAATTTCTATACAAAATATCATCTATTTTTGTTGTTGAAATCTCGCTAGGCATTCTTATCATAGAATGATAAGGGTCAAAATCTCCATAATAATGACATAATATCTTCATATATAACTCTTTTTGATCATTGTAATAAAATTTTATTCCAACGTATTGATATGTACTATTTTGTGGAGACACAGGACTATATATACCAGCCCACGATTGTAATATATCATAATTATCTACGCTTTCTGAATGTATAGGTAATGGATTTTCAAGTGTTTTGATAAAATTATCCAGAGCAATATCATCTGTTTTGTTAGCATCTTCTATCGAAGTATTTGATATATCTGTTAGTATTCCGGATTCATAAATATTTAGTACACCAAAAATAATAAGAATACCAATAATTATAACAATGATATTCTTTTTGTATTTTCCCATAATACCTCCCTATCAATATAGTTTATAGTTAAGATCCTATATTTGTTACCTGTAATATTTATTTACTATCAAGTTTTAAAAGTTGTAATTTTTTACATTCATTTATATTATATCTCATTTATAATTTATTATGAACATTTTTATTTATAATTAAAAAGACATTTCAAAATGAAATGTCTTCTTTTATGTCTTAAAATTTATGGTTTACAGTATCCACAAGGCGTGTATCCTTGTTCTATTACTTCTGCTCTAGTTCCATAAAATTCTTTTTTATTCTTCTCTTTTATTTCTACAATATTTGGACAACTCATTTTATGAAACTTCATACTACTTGTGTTTAATATGTATTTTGAGTTTACTACGTCTTGTTCTAAGCTATGATTAGCACCAGTTGCATAATCTATTTCTATACTTGGTTGAACATTATAACAATATATGCAAAACTTAATTCCTTCTCCTTTATCTTCTACTGAATATGCTTCCATAAGTACACCATCTGCAATTAGATTATCTCCTGTAAATATTGGCGTTACTCTATACATAACATGATTGTTAGTTTTATAAATATAGTTTGCAACTTTACTTTCAAATGGTTCCATACCATCTGTATTCATATATCTAGTACCAGTAATAAGATTTTCTTTATTTGCATTTTCTCCAGCTAGTGAAAATGCAATTAAGTGACATCTATTATAAAGAAGTTCTCCTTCTATCCAATCATACTTTGATACTTGCCAACCAGTAGGTTTTACTTCGCTTATTTGTTCTCTAGGTTCAGTAGGCATTAAATCTTTTCCAAGACAAGCTGTAGCTTTAGTGCATCTACCAAGTTGATCTAATGAATCATATTGTTCAAATGATTTTACTACTATTTCTTCCTCAGTAAAGTATGGTTCATTACCATTAATCTCTACATATGGACTATTACTAAATTCAGGTATATCAGTTAATGAATACTTTTCAACAGTTTCAATAGATTCATTTTCAATTTCATTACTTATTTGATTTTCAATTAATTGGTTATTATCTTCTATCGGTACATTTGAAAAAAATAGTATAAGTACCACAGATAGCAAAACACTATATACAATATATTTAACAGCTTTCATGCCTATTCTCCTTTTTTGTATTATCTATTGTAAAAAAATTAATTATTAGACTCTTCAATAAACTTTACTATTTTTTTACAGATATTTATTGCTTGTCTAGATAAATCATTATAATCAATTATATTTTTAGCTATTCTTTTTGAGAAATCAACTTTATTCAAAATAGTACCAGTTCCACCTTTTTTTGAGTACTTTCTACTTAATAAATAATGATCATCTATAAAGCTTCCCATATATGTTTCTTTATTCTTATATTCTCTTTCCTCATATTTTTTCTTATACTTTACTTCTTTACCATCAAACAAAGTTCTCTCTAATACTTCTTTTGAAATTGTATTTTCAATCTCTCTAACAGTTAATTCATAAAAATTATCTTTGAAAATATCTTTTAACTTCTTCTTTCTTTCACTTTTGTTTTTAGAGTCATTATCATTATCACATATAATAAAGCTTCTATTGGTAATGCCTGATGTATTTATTGAATCTATTGAGTTTGTTGATTCAAAATCCCAATGTGTAATATTATTTCCGCCATATTCTACAAAAGCATAATTTATATCTTCTTTATAATTTGTGTTTCCTTCATTTTCAAAATATACTTCTAAATACCTTTTTATTAGTATCTTATCACTAATTCCTTCAACCCAAATAGTACAATTAGCCATAAATACCGAAGAATTGTTTACCCCTAAGCTTTCTAAGATTGTAATATCATTAGGTAAAGTATATGAAATTCTGAATCTATTATTTGAGTTGTCAATATTAGTGAACTTAAATATAGATATATTAGAATAATCAAAGCAACTATCAATTAAATGATTCGAGTGCGTTGTTATAAAATACTGATGTTTAGCAAAAATATCTAGATGTAATATTTCCATCAATCTTCTTTGAAATCCTGGGTGTAGATTTAGTTCTGGTTCTTCAATAAAAAACACTCTTTCTCTGTCCTTATTCTCATAAATTACATACAAGATTGTAATTAATTGCTTAATTCCATCCCCTAATTCATGTAAAGGTCTTTCCTGATTACCAATTTTTACATTTATAAATCCTTCATCTTTTTGAGGTATAAGAGTAAATTCATTTCCATTATAAAACTGTTGTGAAATAAAGTTTTGAAATTCTTTTATAAAAATTCTACCATCTTCTTTTCCTAATAATTTATTAGTTATATCTTCATACAAATTTTCAGCAGTAAATATTAATTGTTCTTTTATTCCATAAGCTTTTTTTATCTTGTTTTGATATATTTGATTAACATTTGTTTTATATTTTTCTAAAGCATCTCTTTGCCTTTGATTCATTAAAATAGATTTTAAATCATCATTATTATTGTTAATTTCAAAATAAATATTAAAGTTTTCTATTCCTCTTAAAATAGGTATATAAATTGGATTACGCGCTGAAATTGATGTCTGTCGTACATTTTTGTTTTCTCTACATAGTATTTCTAATAATCTATTCATTTGACTATCTATATGAGATATATAATTACTAACAGGATAATTATTAGATTTGTAATTGTTTTTAAACATATCTATTTTTTCTTGAATACAACAATAAAAGTCCGTATTTGTCATATCATTATTGTTATCTATTTGAAAATCATAATTTGTGTTATTGGTAATTAGTTTTAGATTATTAATAATACTATTTCTACAATCATTTGTGTCATCTTTTACAAAATCATTAGATAAAATTTTAACCATGTCGGAGTTTACTAAAAGCCTCATCATTTTACTTTTTCCACTATTATTTTCTCCTATAAACACATTAACTTTATTTAAATGATTTATATATTTAATAGGCATTCCGTTTATCCCATAATAAATATTATCAGTTGCCCCTGCAATTTGTACAGCATTAATCATATTATTTTTCCTCCATAAAAAACATATATTTAGTCACATAAATACTGCGATTATTCTACCATGATTAGTTATTACTTTCAACAAAAAAGAACACTATTCAAGTGTTCTTCTTAATTTTTTATAGCTCATAGTTTGTACTATTTTTTTCGAAATTCCATGCATCTCTGCACATATCTTCTAGGAACTTTTCTGCAGTCCATCCAAGTTCTGTTTTAGCTTTAGTAGCATTTGCATAATATTCTGGAAGATCTCCATCTCTTCTTCCTACTATCTCATACTTAATCTTTACATTATTAACTCTTTCAAAAGTATTTACAATATCTAATACACTATATCCTTTTTCAGTACATAGATTAAATGTATTTAGTCCTTTATGTTTTTCCATATACTCTATTGATTTAACATGGCCTTTAGCTAGATCTACTACATGGATATAATCTCTTACCCCTATACCATCACGAGTTAGATAATCATTACCAAATATAATTACATTTTTTCTAATAACTCACACAACTCTTCTTCCGAATATGTTGCATAATCAGCAGCTTCAAGTAAACTAGGTGCAATTTTTCTAACTCCTCCAAAAGCAATTCCTACATCTGCTATTTTTGCCATTTTTGCATCATTACTTCCATCACCTATTGCAATTACTTTATATTCTTTTTTATTTATAAAATCCATAGCGACTTCTTCTTTATCTATCACAAAATCTATGCTTTCAATTCGATCATTTTTAACAGTAGCTCTTGAACTAAAATAATTATTTTCCATATTCATTTTTTTCATTAACTTCTTTATAAATGTATCAACACTTCCTGATACTATGTAGCATTCATTTTTATGTTTATTAATAAAGTCAACTAATTTTTCATTGAGTGGAATATCTAGTATTGTTTCATCAATTGTACTTACTGGAATATCTTTCAACATACCCATTCTTTTCTTAAGTCCTTCATCAAAAGGAATATCTTGGGTCATACACATTTCTGTAAGTCTTTTCATTTCATCTTCCTTACCAATCTTTTTTGCTATAGTTGGTAATATTTCGCCTTTAGTGATTGTTGAATCCAAATCAAACAAATAAATCTTTTTCATATTATAATCTCTTTCAATCTTTTAATAATTATACTTTCGTTGGTTGTATTTTATCCAACATTTCAACAACTATTTTTTTAATAATAGTTCTAAAACAAAAGCAAAAACCAATCATTACAATAGTTGCATAAATTACAGAAATGTACATATTTTGAATATATGATACTATTAATGAACATAACAGTAATAATGAAATACAATATATTTCTTTTTTGTTATATGTAATATTGCAATACTTTTTGACACTTTTAAATCTTATTATAAAACATACAAAGTATGCTACAAAAGTAGATAGACTAGCTGCATATATTCCAATAGTATTTACTAAAGAAAAATCAATAATAAGATTTATTATGGCAGCAATCATTGAAGTAATGCCCAATTCTTTTGATTTTTGTAAACCTACAAATATTCCACCATAAAATTGTGATAAGCAAAGGAAAAATAATCCCAATAGTAAAATTGGTAAATGGTTATATGCATTATTAAATTTATTATTAATCAATATAGAAAACAAAATCCTTCCAAGGGACAATAATATAATTGTTATAAAGCTTAACAATAAAAATAGTTCTCTAAAAATATTACTATAGAACACTTCTACATCACTATCTTTTTCTCTAGAAGCAGATTCTTGCCATGCCATTTGAAATACTGAATAGCCTATAGTTATTATGTTAGGAATCTTTCCAGCAGCGGCATATAAACCATTAGCATTTAAACCACAAAATAGATTTAATACCAATTTATCAGATGCATTTAAAATCCACCAAGAAACATTATTTACTATCATAGGAATTGAATATTTCAATATTTTTTGTAATTTTTTTATCCTAAAACAAAAAACACTAAACAATTTTATTATATTGATTTGAAACATCAAGACCAATGTTGCTAAGCAATGGGAAAGACTAAATCCCAATATATATCCTTTAACTCCCATTTTTTCTATATTAATAAAATAGATACAAAAAGCAACATTTAAAATAGATAGGATTATACTATTAAGAGAATATGCTTTATTTTTTCCTGTTCCTCTGGCAACTTGTTGAGCTAAAACATAAATACTTTGTACGTTAATTGCTATCAAATAAAGAAAGTAATGATTATATGAAAAGCACAATATAAATATACTAGCAAAGATATCAAGTACTAGTAAAATACAAATAACAGTCACTATTCCCGAAGATATCGTTTCTTTTTTATCTTGAATTGTTTTATCATCTATCAGAAACCTAAAGATTCCTTGTTCCAATTGGAGTGTTAAAATAGGAACCAATATAGATATAACTACATTAAAAATATCGACACTACCATATTCTTCTATGCTTAACCACTTTGTATAAAAAGGAAGCATAATAATATTAATTAGTTTAGTGCCAATCACTCCAATAAAAAGTATTATGAAAGTTTTTATTAATCTTATTTTCTTTTTATCCATCATTTTTCATCACTTAAATAATTCTTTAATTTCCTCCATCATAGAATACACTTGTTTCTTTTGTTCAATACAATCTATTTTTTTGATATCTTTTTGAATTTGATTTACTTTTTCTATAACTATTTTATGGTTAAAATTATCATTTTTGAAACAAAAATCATCTAATTTGATTGTATTCATGAAATCATCTACTTTATAATCATATGAAATAGCTATTGCGGGTACACCATAAGAAACAGAAACAATTATTGGATGCATTTTGGTGCTTATAACAAGTTTTCCTTCTGATAAATATTTACACATTTGCTCTGCTGACTCACATTTAATGATCTCACAGTTATGAAGTTTGTTATTATTTGTTAGATAATTAACAAATTTTAAATCCCAATTCCATTTAACACTCATGACAAATCTAATTCTATTATTATTTGATAATTCAGTTATTATTTTTTTCCATTCTTTTTTATATTTTAAACCAACAATGGAGAATCTTTTTTTTATTTTCTCAAGTATTTTATTTTTCTTTTTACTATTAATATATCTATAACTTGTATATGCTGCTGGCATAACATTTATAAAATCATGAGGTTCACTTGCAATAATATAATCCGATATTGTTACAGCTAAATCTGGATTTAACTTGATAATACTACTTGGATTTATATTTTTTAATAGATTTTGTGAACTACTATCTCTCACACTAATATAATCGCACAAATCCAAAATTTCCTTTAATAATAATCTTCCTTTTGTTGAAAAAACTGGTCCTATTGATTGTCCAATTATTACAACCTTAGCTCCTTTCATATGAGCAATATATATTTCTAATAATCTTGAAACAAATTGAGTAATCCAATTTTCTGAAAAGTATCCACCTCCAGACATAACAAAAACAGTATTAGCATCAAACATACTTATATATTCTTTAAGGTTATAATCTAACATGTTATTTTTTATTAATTCAAAATCATCTAAACTACGAATATTTTTTTCCAGATAACTATGAATAGATGGATATGCTTCTATATTATGAATTTTTAAAAAGTCACTAGTTTTATATGAAGTGTACATAATTGTGTCGTTCTTAAAAAACTTACTAAATAACTCTATAGTGGATTTAGCTATTACTTCGTCTCCAATATTCCCATATGACCATCCACCTGATATTATATATTTCATCAATAATTCCCCTCTTAATTACAAGTTTCCTTTTCTTTTATATTTATATATGCTACTAATAATCCAAAGAAAATCCAGAATAATTCATGGACTCCCGAGATTGATAACATCATTAAAAAGTAACCCACAAAAAAGTACTTAAACAATTGAATGATATTATCATTCTTTTCTTTTCTATTAAAAACAGTTTTAATAATGAATGAATATAAAAATAAGTGTGCTATTATTCCTATTAGTCCGTATTGACATGCTATAGCAAAATAACCCACATCAAATGTATCACTATTTTCTAGTTTATTAGTATATGGATTAAACCATTTTAATGTTCCTCTTGATTGAGCTTTTTCTCCTAGTCCAAATAAAAAATTTCTACTTAAAGAATATTTTACTTGTGAAAATTGAGAAGTTCTAGATAGAATTCCTGATTTATTATCGCCATATCCCTCAATCTCAATTTCATCTACAGTAAAAGTTTTTATAATTGATATTCCAACATTATTAATATATTTTTGAATCGTCGGACTAACTAATAATACAATTATGATTAAAAGAATAACAAAAACTATTCCTAATAAATATTTTTTTAAAACAATTGATTTTTTCTTTAAAAACATATATGTCAATAGCATTATAGCAATTATTAGAGATCCTCTTGAGTTTGATATTATTAAGCCGATCATATTTAAAATAAAACAAACAATATATTTAATTTTATTATTAGAATGTTCTATTAAATACATTGCTATTGGTAACATACATAAACAGTAACACCCGTAATAAACTGCATGTCCAAATCCAGCTTCGGCTCTAACTATGCCTAGTCTTGAATAATTGGCCATTAACATATTTCTATTAACA
Source organism: Clostridia bacterium (assembly GCA_017528085.1). Classification (GTDB taxonomy): domain Bacteria; phylum Bacillota; class Clostridia; order TANB77; family CAG-508; genus Scatovivens. The sequence goes on from JAFXPH010000002.1 coordinate 178,617, forward strand.
GTGTCTAACTTATAAAATAAATTTTCTCCTATTATTACATTTATAATTGTTATTATAGCTACTATTCCAGAAGAAATTGTAAGTACTTTCAGTACTTGTTCTAATTTAAGATCATTATCAATAATATTAGCTATTATCCAAACTACTATTAACTCTTCAATAATTAAAGTACAAATTCTTTTAACTGCTTCATTTGTTACCGGAACATAATAAACATTTGTAATTATCATTAGCCAAAAGTAGCAAAGAAAAGCAATTTTTGAATAATTATTGTTAAATATTTTTAAAGGAATTTTACCATTGTTTTTAAAAATATAAAATAATACTAGTAGCATTAGCAATACTCTACTTCCAGTTATTAATGGCAAACTTTCTGATATTTCTAATGCAAAATAACTTGGTAAAATAATATATAAAGTAAAAAATAAAACTTCAATAATTGATAATTTATATTCTTTCATCTATTTTCCTTTCTTTTGTATTTCATCTACTCCCATTAAGAATGGCTAAACGTATCATTATCTTCATTCTAAGAGAAGAATATTTCAATTTTGGTGAAAAAGCTAACGATAGTTTATTAAAAAAATGAGTTTTATACTCAGACACTTTTTTTAAGAAATCCTGATTATATGGGCATATTTCATTTGAATATAATCTTAATATTTCCTCTGCTTGTTCACTTATTGAAATACTTCTTTTTTGAAATATGTCTTTAAAAAATTTAATGACTTTTTTTACTAATCCTGTTTTTACACCTATGACATTATTACTATGCTGACGATATTTCATATAAGCATTATCATCATATATTATCTTTCCTCCTACAGAAACACATACCTTACAAATATAAGAATCATGCATTTCAACTACATTTGGTTTTTTGTATTTTCTAATAATTCCTAATAGACTGTTGTTAAAAAGTATAGTGCATCCTATTGCATTAACTCCACAAATAACAGATTCAAAATTATTGGATGGTACACTCTTATATACTTTTCTTCCTAATGATTTTAAATTTTCATCTACTAACTCTGGATTAGAATAATAAATACATGGAACACGATCATCTATTTTATTGATAGCGCTTTGGACCTTATTATCAAACCAATAATCGTCCTGATCAGAAAACAAATAATAATCAAATTCTGGTTCAACCATAAATACTAGCTCAATAAAACTTCTAGCAGGTTTTAAATTTTTACCTTTATACCATAAAAGTTTTCCTTTTTTTTTATACTCATCTAATATATTAATTGTATTATCTTTTGAGCCATCATCTCTCACAACAAGTGAAAGTTTAAAATTTCCTTTTTGACTTAAAATTGAATCAATTTGCTTTTTAATATATTTCTCTCCGTTATAGGTTGACATTAAAACACATACTTTTTTCAAATTAGCACCTCTTGTATTATCTATCCAATATATTTTTATAAAATGTATTGGGTTTATTTTTTAATTCATCTGAAAATTTATGGCTTAACTTATGAAAAGGAGTCTGACTTTTGATTGCTTCCCAAGTATTTTTATCATATTCCTCAAATAATCTTAATAATAATATATGTGGAGTAGAATTAGAAAAAGGAACAACTTTTTCCCAATCAACTTGATACGTTTCAATAGATATTTGAATAAAAAAATGTATCATAAAGTAATCAAAAGCACAATTGTTTTTCTTCCAAAAATTATGTAAAAGAGCTCTTGTTAACATGATGATTGGTTGATTACTAGAAGCAGTTATAAACCAACTAGATACAGATATAATATGTCCATCAAGACCAGGTTTCAATTTTTGAAACAAAAACAAATCTGATTCTAAGAAAAATTTTTCCTTAGGAAAATGGCTGCAAAAAACAGTCCCATCTAACCATGTTCCTCCATGAGTAGCCATTAGCTCAATTCTAATCAAATCAGCAAAATGTACTTTTGAAATAATTCCTTTTTCATATTTTTCTAAAATATAATCAGGGAAAGAAATGTAGTCTTTATAATTGTTTTCTGTTATTACAATAATTTTGTAACCCTTTAAATTGTCTTTCATTGATTTATAACATTTTTGTACTATTTCTGGAGCATTTTCCATTCCTTGAAGCCAAATAGTCCATATAATTTTTTCATGATTATGTTCTATATTACTAAAATCATTTTCTTTAACAAATGTCTCTATAAACTTTTTATTTTTCTTTTTAATTTTTTTATACAATTTATAATTATAAATATTTCTTACTATTTCTAATGATTTTTTTGAAGTACCAACAAGTGATGTTATTACCATCATGCGTATCAACATATGATTTCTAATAAAATCTTTAATTCTTTCTAATCCATTTACCTTTTTAAAAATACTTAAAAATTCTCCAGTATTCATACTTAAACATCTCCGTTATCTTTCATAAATTCAGCAGTTCTTTTTATTCCATCCTCTAAGCTCAAAGTATTTAGTTTGCCATAACACTCTTCAGGTATGGTAACTAGATTGGTGAACAGTGAAATCTATCATTCTTTTGTTCCAAGTGATTAGTTTCTTCTCACCTGTACTTACTCATCATAGTGGTCTTTGGTGACTAGAAAAAAGTGACCATAAAAAAGTGACATTTTCCAAATTTTTTTACTGGTTTTTTTCATAAAAAAGTCAAAAAAATGTGGCCTCAAAATCAAATTTAAGCCACTTTTATTTTATATTCTAATATTTTATTTACCTTTCAATTTCTACTCTTGTTCTTACTTCATTTACAACTGTTCTTATTCTTCTGCCATTTATAGTTTCAAAACTTGGGAATTCTTCATTAATTAAGAAATCTAATACAACATTAAAATTACTTGTATCATAATCATGCAAATTATTATTGTTCACAATAAATTCTGGAGTTATATTTTCTCTCGCACTATTTCCTTTTTTACATATAAACCTAACCATATATGGATTTTTAATTCCATTTTCATCATATCCTCCAATTATTGCATAATCTATTAAACTTGCAAACAAATCTGCATCGAAAGATTTATACATATTTCTATTTCCTACACTTAGTATTTTATCTTTTATTGTATTTATTTTTGTTCCGTATCCTTCTTCATCTTCAATAATAGTATTTAACTTTTCTAATTTTTCATCACATTCTATTATTCTATTTTGAATATCCATTTGTTTTCTTTCAAAAACACTTTGTTCTATTTTTTCTTCAACATATAAATCTACTAATTTAGATAGTTTTTCTTTTAAATTTTTCTTCTCATTCATTAGTTTATCTTTCATAGTATAATTTACAGATGTTTGAGACGATTCTTTTATATTATTTATGAAATTTTCTATTGCAATTCCATCATTTGCAGTAAGCATATGATATGATTCCATAAAACATTTTTCTAAAATATCTTCTCTAATACTTTTACTACTTGGACAATATAGCCTTGCTTGTTTAAATGCGGCAAGACATTCCCATTTTGCATCCTTATATGTTTTTCTTCTTCCAACTTTATCTCCACAAAATCCACACCAAAGTCTTCCACTAAAAACTGACCTTGAAGAATTGTATTTACTTGTTTCAATAAAGTTGTTTCTTCCTTTTCTAATATTTTGAGCTCGTTCAAAGTCTTCTCGTGAAATTATTGGTTCATGATGATCTTTTATGTAGTACTTATCTTCTTCTCCATTATTTTTTGCTTTCTTATGAGTAATAACATTCGGAACATAAGTCTTTCCTTGTTCAACATCTCCAATATACTTTTCATTTTTAATTATTCCAAGTATTGTAGAATCACTCCACTTTTTTAACCCATTTGGTGATAAAACTCCTTCTCTTTCTAGTTGTTGTGCAATAGTTTTTGAACCATATCCATTCAAGTACTTTTTAAAAATATATCTTACTATTTCAGCTTCTTCTGGAATAATAGTCATTTTCTTCGTTTTATAATCATATTTATATCCATAGCAACTTACAAATCCAACTATTTCTCCTCTTTCTTTTTTCATTTTAAGTCCTAATTTTATATGTGAGGAAATAGTTTCAGATTCTTGTTGAGCAACAGATGATAAAACTGTTAAAAGAAGTTCACCTGCCATATCTAAAGTATTTATATTTTCTTCTTCAAATATAACAGCAACCTGTAATTCTTTTAATAATCTTACATATTTTAATGTGTCTAATGTATTTCTCGCAAACCTAGAAATAGACTTAGTTAAGATTAAATCTATTTTTCCATCAGTTGCATCTTTTATTAATCTCATAAAGTTTCCTCTTTTTTCTGCTCTTGTTCCTGATATTCCTTCATCTGCATATACTTCAACAAAAGTCCATTTTGGATTAGACATTATCTTATTTAAGTAATACTGTTGTTGAGATTTAAAGCTTGTTTGTTGATCTTCTAAATCTGTACTTACTCTGGCATATGCAGCCACTCTTAATTTTTGACTTCCTACATCTGCCGAATTTATATTTCTTAAACTATCATCATTTTTTCTTATTATTTCGACTTCCATATTAGTTTACCTCTCTTTCTAATTTTTCATCTTTATCTTCGTACTCAAATCTAACATTAACATGGTCGATATTCTTAAGTTCTTTTTTCCCTGTTTTTTTATTAAATTCATAAGCTGTAAATTTAACAGGACACTTAAATTTTAGTAATAGTTTTAATTTGTTGTAACCTGAGTCAATTGCATTATCTATAATTTCTTCATTTGTAGGCTTTTCTATTTTATCTTTATTATCTCTATATACAAACCTTATAAGTCTTCCGTCTTTTTTATAAGAGATTCTTCCTCCAATAATTGTATATTTTATAAATCGTTTGAAAAAATCAAAACTAAATTCAAAAGTATCTTCTGCTTCTTTAACTTCATTTTCTATACTTTTTTCAATACTAACCTTTTGTTTTTCAGTTTCTAATAATTCTATACTTTTATTAATTTCAATTAATCTATCTTCATATTCTTTTTTTAATTGATTATAATCATATAAATTAATTTGCTTTTTCAAATATTTATCAGCAAATTCTGATAATTTAGTAAGAATTATCTCTCTTTCTTTTTCCAATTTTTTAAAATCATCTTGAGCTAATGTAACTGTACTTAATTTACTGAAATCAAATTTCTTTAATCTTTTCAAACATTCTATAAAAGCTATTTGAATTACATCTTCTCTCATTCTCATACTATTTTCACAATGTGCACGAATTGATCCAAAATATTGTCCAGCTGAGCATTTATAGTACTTTTGATATTCTCTAGTTCTTCCTTCCGTCTTTCTAGGAAGTACTCTTCCACAAAATCCACAACGAAACACCCCTACTAATTCTGTATCTATTTGTTTATATCTTTCCCTCGCCATTTCACTAGTAAGAAAAGAATTCTTCTTTCTTGCAAGCATTTCATGAACTTTATTAAAATCTTCTTCTGATATTATTGCTTTATGATGATTTTTTATCTTGTACATTGGCATTTCGCCTCTGTTTTTTATTGGTTTTTTCCCTCTTTCTTTAACGTAATATTTTCCTTGTACCATCGTTCCAGTATATACTTCATTTTCAAGTATTCTTCTCACACCTTGAAATGAAAAAGAACTATTAAACTTTGTTTTATACCCTTTATCATTCATATGTTTAGCAATATTCGATATAATGTATCCATTTAAATACATTTCAAAAATAGTTTTTACTATCTTTGCCTCTCTTTTATTTATTACTAACTTTTTATTCTCAATATCATGATCATATCCTAAACAAGGTGCATGTATCACTGCTACACCATTCTCATGTAACATTTTCAAACCATATTTTAATTTTTTACTAGCTTCTTCAGACTCTTTTTGAGCTACTGAAGACATTATAGTAATTAATAGTTCACTTTCTAAATTTAAGGTATAAATATTTTCTTCTTCAAAATAAACACCAATGTTTTTTTCTTTTAATAGTCTTACTGTACTTAAAAGATCAACAGAATTTCTTGCAAATCTTGATACAGATTTTGTTAAAATCAAATCTATTTTCCCATTAATTGCATCTGCAACCATTTCATTAAATTCTTGCCTTTTAAATCTAGTTGTTCCACTTACTCCAAAATCTGAATAAACTTTAACTAAATTCCAATTATTATTCTTCTCTATTTTGTCTGTATAATATCTAATCATGTTCTCATAACTATGAAGTTGGTTTTCTTTTTCCGTACTAACTCTTACATATGCTGCAACATTTAACTTCTTTATTCTAAAATCAGTTACTTGCTCTTTTTTCTTTATCTTAAATACTTCCATCTTTTCCCTCCTCAAAGCAAACATTTATAATTACTTTTTGGATTTTTAAAAAGACAACATGATTATTTATTATTTTTCTATATTCCATACAAGTTTTATACTTTAATTGGATTTCATCTTTTGTTCCTCCATGATTTAAATAGTCATGCATTAGCAGTTTTATATCTAAAGCACCATTGTTATATTTTCCAATACAGATCTTACTAAAAACTTTATTAAACAGTTCTCTACTAAAAGATTTATTTAAAGTAACTCCGTTTAGTATTTCTTCCACTTGTTCATATTCTAATAGTTTTTCTCTATTCAAGTATTCTTTTAATAATATAAAAGATTCCGTTATTATTTTTTCTAAATCATCTCTTTTTATATTAAACCCTTTACACGGCTTGTCCTTCTTTCTATGTTTACACCTATACACATTATATCTTGCACTTGATTCTCCTATACCTATTGTAATTTTAGAATTATTACAGCAACTACAATAAATCTTTCCTCTGATTGTATCAGCAAAAACATCTTTTCTAAATTTTTCATAATATTCTTCTCTTACTTTTTTTAGTCTTACTTGAACTTTATCAAATAATTTCTGAGATATGATCGCATCATGAGAATTTTTAATAAAGAATTTTTCTCTTTCACCATTATTAATTACAGGTTTGTGTGTTAATGGATCAGGAGTATATGTTTTTCCAAGAATCAAATTTCCAGTATATTTTTCATTTGATAAAATACTATGAATATGACTATAGTGCCATACAGTGCTATATCTTTTTCTATTTTTAGGTACATGTCTTTCATTTAATGAATTAACGATATTATTAATTGTTTCTCCATTTGCATATCTTTCAAATATTTCTCTTATAATAACAGCTTCATCTTCAACAATTTCATACTTTCTTTTCTCATAATTAAAGATATATCCGTATAAAGCATCTGAAGGTGAAAACTCTCCTCTTTTCATTCTCATTCTATGTCCCATAGAAACATGGGCTGAAATGTTTTGAGATTCTTGTTGAGCAATAGATGAAAGAATTGTAAGCAACAATTCTCCTGTCATATCTAATGTATTAATTTTTTCTTCTTCAAAATATACTGCTATATTCTTCTCTTTAAGTTTTCTTACATATTTAAGAGTATCAACTGTATTTCTTGCAAATCGAGAAATAGATTTAGTTAGTATTAAATCTATTTCTCCATCTAATGCATTTTTTATCATATTGATAAATTGAACTCTTCTTTCAGTTCTTGTCCCTGACTTTCCTTTTTCAGCATAAATACCTGCAAAACTCCAATTAGGATTTTCTTCAATCTCTTTGTAATAATGTTTATACTGAGAAGAAAAACTAAAGTTTTGGATTTCATCTTCAGTACTAACTCTAACATATGCTGCAACTTTTAATTTCTTCTCTTTTAAACTGTTTAAAGTCACACTTCCTGTTAAATCAATTTTGTCTTTTCTAATAATTTGTAATTCCATACTATTCCTCCTATACTTATTTCTCTCGGATTAAGTATACAGAAATAAGTATAATAGTCCTAATGTGCAATTTCGCTTTTTTTATCCCTTATGTAAACTCTAATAGAATCATATTCATCATCTGAAATAATTCCAGACTTTCTTAAAACTGTTAGAGCTTCTATCTCTAATAAATATTGTATTTGATCTTTTGATATATAATTTTTATCTCTATTATCAATTAAAATTTTACTCACACTCATATCTTTAATCCTCCTCATAATTTAAATTAAATTATTAAAATAAATACTTGGTTAAATTAAAAAGCTATGATAAATATTTTTATTTGCAGACTCATTGTCTCAAATTTATAATAATCTTTCTTCTAACAACTAATAACTTTTTAAATTTTCCATAATATTTCTCTTCCTACCACAATTATTAGCTAAAAAACTTTAGTAATTATTAGAAGAAAAACTATTATGCTTTATGGCAAAAATATGACTTTTCTTTTTCCTTTTCCATATTTTTTCCTCCTCTCAAAATAAAAACAAATGATCAAAGTTAAGCAATAGATTTAATATCTATTCTTACATACCTTCTTGCTGGTATATCTGCTGTCTCTGCAGACACGCTCTCATGGCTTGCGACGGTTTTATCACGCTCGAACTATGACTAAGCGGTAAGTTACATATAAAAATATTCTATATGTAAAACTTAACTTTAATACTATTCACCTGTAATAGGATTCTGTAATTCACTATCTATAACCATTAAGGTAAAAACAAATTATAAAAATATAATTTAATCCCTACAATTATTAATAGGGGTTCATCTCCAAAAAATTGCACATTTATTTGAAAAATTCTTAAATTTTTTTATTTTTTTCAAATAAAAAGAACTCTTACTGCATTAGCAAGAGTTCCCAGCTTTATTTCTAGTGTTTTTATAGATTTTTAAAATCTTAATTATTATTTGTTTTTTTACTATTTCCTTCCTTAGCAATTCTATTTGCTATTGGTTTAGTTTTAATAACTTTAATAACATATTCTATTATTGTACTTTCAAGATCTTCATCATAATAAGACTTACCTGTAACTTCATCTTCTATTATTGAATACTTATGAATCAAGGGCTTCATAATATTAATAATTTTTATTAAAGAACGACTACTATATTTTGAAGACTTTAATAATTTATAAAAATCAGTATTATACATTATTACCATCTCCATAATAAGAATATAATCTTTTTAGTCTTTCCTCAGCCCTTGACTTTAGTGCATAAACACCTCTCGGTTTTAAATTCAATTCTTTAGCGATTTCATCTATATTCATATTTTCAAAATAAAAATAAATAATGACATATCGCTGTGATAATGTAAGACTATTTAATGCAAGTTTTATAATGGATCTATTTTTAGAATTAATTAGATTTCTTATTGCAGATTCTTCTGTATTACATTCAGCTACAATAGAATCTAAATCTTCGTCTTTGACATACATATTTCTTCTAGATCTAATATTATTTTGAATACAATAATCTCTCTTTTTATGTATTATTGACTTTCTCATAAATAATATAAATCTAGCAAATACTATATCATGATCAAAGGTATCTTTTGGAATATTTTTAAATAATTCCATATCAAATAAGCTATGAATTTCTCGTAAAGGTTCTTCCAGTTTTTTCTTTTTAACCTTTTTATCTTTCACTCGATTTTGGTTTTTATTTTTCTTCTTGTTTTTTCTTTTTGTTTTAACTTGGTTTTTATTACCTTTATTTTCGATACTATCTATCGTTTCCATATATACCAACTCCTTTAAATTATTAAATTAGTATTGGTTAGATAGATAGTATTAACTCTTCTTATTTTTATCTTTGATAATCTTTAACTCCTTTTCTAAAAACTTATTTAGACGAAAGCACCCCTTTCTATATAATATTTACACTATCAATAAAGCTATAAATAGAATATATATCAATTTGTGATAAATGTAAATAAGATGCTTTATTTATTTACCTTGCATCGAATTCTTCCTTTGGAATTTCATTATAATTCTCATCTACATATCTAACCCTTTTATTATACATATCATCTTTTATTTCAAGAATTGTAGTAGGTATTAAGCTTTCTAATTTCCCACTAACATCTTTAATTATTAAGAAACTACCTTTTATTATTTCATCTTTAAGTACTATATTAGGATCTAAATCTTTTTTCTCTCGCTCTTTATCAGCAAATATAAAAATATCTTTTTTATATGGAATTTTTTCATAATCTCCTCCAATTGAAGATTTAATATCTGACCTATCTTTTTTTAACTTCCATATAACAGCAGGTTTATCAACGCCTTTGTACATAGCTCTTACTTCGTTTCTCTTTGGTTTTTCAAAATTATCTTCATCTTCCGTGTTCTTTTTATAATTGTCTGGATCAAATTTTCTTATTCGGTTTTCTCTCCATTTTTCAAACTTTATTTCGTCTTCTTCTGATAACTCGCCATCATCACCTTGCAGTTCATCTAAAAATCTCATCGATGCTATAGTTGTTTCAAGTTCAGCAAGAATACCGAGTATTGCTTTATGTTCTTCACTTTCTTCTTTTTCTTCATCAACATCATCATAATCATAATCATCTATCATTATTTAAGTCTCCTTCCTCAGTATCTTTTTCTTCTTTCAAATGTTTTTCATTCCATTTTTTTGCATAACTAAATATCTCATAAGAAGGAACTTGTTCATGCTTTGGCATTCTTCTGTTTATTTCTAATAAAAATTCATCCATATTATCTTGATGATAATCTTTGTAGTGTTGGTATTCTCTTCCAATTATTTCCCAGTTTTCAATAATATAAACTCCATTATCATAATTATCTGTATCTAGCTTTTCATACCTATCTACACCTACAGATAATTTCCCTCCAAAGTAGTTTCCAATTACTTGGCACAGTCTTGCCCATCCGTAATCATCTACTTCTGGAGATCTATATTCTTTTAAATCACAATATGCTAGAAAACCTTCAACAAAATCCATTGTTCCATCCCAATGTAGATATACACCAACATCTTTATTCTTAGTTGTAATAACTGCTCTATCTCCCATTTTATTGTACCTTTCTTTTATTCTATCTTTCATTTTCTCTATCATATGGTTTTCTATAGGAATCTCTATATCCTATTTTCTTATGTACCTTACTGTAACTATTTTTGTTCTTTGAGCTATCCCTAAATACTATTTCAATATTTTTATCAGGCATAGAACATGTTCTTTTAAACTCTTTTAAAAGTCTTTGTATTAAATATTCTAAATCTTCAAAATTCAAAAGTTCTTCCATAATTAATTTATCAATTAAGCCTTCATCTTTATAATCTTTTGAATAATCAGGAAAAGCTTTTCCATATCGCATATTTTTATAGTAGCTATTAATATCTCTATCAAACTCACTATCATCGTCATACTCTAATAACTTAGGTAAATCTAATTTTTCAGCAATCTTATCCAAGATATCTTTTTTCCTTTTTCGAGGATATTTGTTTTCCATCAAATTTCTTTAACTCCTTCTACATATTTATAATTTTCCCACTCTACAAAATTTCCATTTTTTGACATGTGTGATACATTTTTTCTATGTTTTTTAAAACTAGTTCTATATTCATCGCATGTATCTTCCACAAACTTTTTCATTTTTTCGTCAACTTTTATTCTGTCTATCATAACTATTCTTAATAGTCCATTTTTACTAAGTTTTTGTTTATCTCTCTTAAAAGGAAAATTATTGCTTTAATATAATTTTCATCTCTAGGAGATAGATTAATTGTTTTCTTTTGACTTTCTGGAATATCATCATCTGGTGTTAATGCTAAATCAAGTACAAAATATCCTTGCTTATCAGATTTATTATTTTCTTCATTTTTTACATTTGTCTTATCATTTGTATTATTAGATTCTTCTACTTCTTTTTCAGCTCTTTTAAGCTCATTATATTTTTTCATTTTCTCAAAAGCTTCTCTTCTCCTTTGTTCTCTTTTAGAAATAAAATGTCCATCTTCATCTTGATTAGAATAATCATGAGATATTTTATCTAATCTTTCTTTGTATTCTAAAAGATTATCTCTTGTGAAACTTGATATTTCTCCTGTTTCTTTATCTTTAGCAACATAGAATAAATCTCCTCTAATAGTTTCTACTAATGTACTTCCTCTAGGTCTAATATAAACGTTTGGCATTAATTTTTCTCTATCTTTTTTGCAAATAATAAATGTGTCATCAAGATCTATTCTTTCAATCTCTCCATCAAGTTTTCTCTTAAATAGCTCTTCAGAGTTTTTTATTCGTAGGTACTCTGCATTCTTCTTTGGTTCTTTGTAGATAACTACAATATCTTTGTCCATCTTTAACTCCTTAAATTTTATTCATATTTTTCAATATTCCAAAAGAAATCATCTAATGCTTTTTCTTTTAATGTAATTGCTTCTGCCTTAGATATTTTTAAAGCTTGGCATAATTGTTTTAAAGAATAATTTTTCAAATATACCATAATAAATACTTTTCTCTCTTCTTTTGGAAGTCTTAGTATGGCTTTAGTTAAAGTCCTACTTTCAAGGATTGTTTTCATCCTTAGAAATGAAATAAATGTTTTTTCATTTTTCATATAATAATCCTTTCAAATTATTTTCATGAATTCATGACTCGTTCGAACTGTGTATATGATACTACCATTTTTCTAAAATAGTTCATTTTACACAAAAAGTCACAAAAAATTCTAATTTTACACAAATTTACACTAAAATTTTGTTCGGAATTAAGGCAAAAAAATAAACCCTTAAAATCTTTAATTTTAAGAGTTTACTATTATCTCTTATATTCTTTTAATATGACTTTTTATTTGATATATCTGGATACCAAAATCCATCATTCTTTATTTGATTTAGTTCTTCATCTGTAAGAGATAATCTTTTTCTCATTTCATTTTTTTCTTTTTCATTAAGTTTATTTTTTGATATACATACTTTTTTAACAACTGGATCAAAAGAGTCATCTTTTTCTCCACATATTATTCCCATCTTGATATCATCACTCGCATATTTCATATTAATATAAATCATTACTTTTTCAAAATGATCATTTTCAACATGATAATTCTTCATTAATATAAATGCTACTTCTGAATTTGATTCAATAGATCCTACTAAGAATATCTTATTAAGTTTTGGAACAGAAAAGTATACTTTCATAATTCCATTTTCTGACTTTATTGTAAGAAGCATTTCATATAACTTGTCTGTAGAATCTATGTAATACATGTATAGTTTATCTACTGAAAATGGATTATTTGATCTTTGTACTTCTTCGTTAACTTCTCTTTTATTAACTAAATCATTTAAATCAATTTCTAATGCATTACATATACTAAGTATCACTTCAAAATCTGGAATAATTGTATTTGCTTCATACTTGTATATTGTACTTGGAGTCTTGTTAATTCTTTCTGATAATTCATTTATAGACATCTTTTTAGATTTTCTTATTTTCCTAAAAGATTCTCCAAAATTATAATATTCTAAATTATACATCCTTGCACCTCCAACACTTCCACAACTATTATAACACATTTTTCTTCAAAAATCTACCTCGGCAAGGTAATTTATATAATTAATATAGTTTTGCATTGAAGTTCACATCAAAATATGCTATAATAGTTATAGTTAATAAGATATGACTGGCATGCTCTATAGTATGTAATCTTAATCAGTCGCTTGGGATAGCCCAAAACAAATCATTGGGCATCGCAAGTGCCTTATTATATTATAGAGATTTCATTTGCTCTCGAATATAAGATTTGTTTTTAAGCTTATTAACTAATAAAAAATTCGAGGTATTGCAGATGAAAATATTAGACGATGGTTTCCCTGGTGGAAAATTCATTGAATTTGATAATGAGCCAGTTTATTGGGGGAACTAGTTTTCCCCCTACCCCTTTGGGGATCTTATAACTTTGAAATAGCTTATTAACAAGTTACTTGCGATAGCTTGTTAATATATATAGCCATAGGTCTCGAATAATCATCTGCACCTATGGTTATTTTTTACCTTAAAAAGGTAAAATTTTTGATTGTCTAATACTTAATACTACTGTTATTATATGCCGATAATAAAAAACTTCCTTATAAATATAAAATTACCTTGTTAAGGAAAAAACAACAATTTTTCTTCCTTAATAAGGTAATTTTTTAAATTTGTTTTATGTTAACAGTTTTGCTATACTAATCTCCAGAAGGAGGTTTTATAAATGAAAAATTCATATGATTATACTAAAGATGAAAAGTATAAATCATATGAACAATTTGTTTATAAATCTTTGATTGATTTAGGTTTTAGAATCACTAATGTTGGTACAATGTATCTAAAAGATCTTATATTATTTGCATACTTTAATAACTACTATGAAATCAATGTTACTAAAATTGTTAAAGATTTTATGCAATATAAAAATATTAATTATATCTCATATAGGACATTTATTAATTGTATTGTATATTCCATTAATAGTATAACTTATGATTCTTTTAAAAAAATATTTAAAATACATTATAATGAATACTATAATTCTACCAAAAACCTCATTATCCTCTTTATAAATATGCTCAATTATTATAAGAATTAAATATTATAGGATGCTAAAAAGAAACATATTTTGTACTTTAAGAATTTTAAAATCTTTAAGTGAATGCTTTCATTCTAATTATGTAATGAAATAACGCCACTACCCCCAGTAGCATATATTGTATCTCCAACAATTAAATTTCCGTAATCACTTATTAGCATAATTGCTAAAGAAGCAATTTCTTCGGTAGTCGCCATTCTTTTTATTGGAGTACTGTAATCTAAATCAGAAGCATCCGAAGAATTTTGCATCTTTGTAGCTGTAGGTCCAGGAGCTAATGAATTAACGATTATTCCATATGGAATTAAATTGTCAGCTAACCCAATGGTAAAACCTTTTATCGCCCATTTTGATATTTCGTAAGAAGACCAAGCAGGTCTTAAAGCTGATGAAGAACTAATGTTTAATATGTGACCTTTTATCTTTCTATCTATCAAATATTTAGCAAATACTTGACTGATAAAAAAAGTACCTTTTACATTGACTGCAATTGTTTTATCAAAATCTTCTTCTGTTGTACTAAAGAAATCCTTTCTTGGATTATAGCCGGCACAATTTACCAATATATCTATTTGAGAATCTTTAACAATTTTTATTGCATCATCTATACATTTTTTTATTGAATCTAGTTTAGATAAATCCAACACAACACCATTACAATTTTCATTATTAATCATATGGCAGGTTTCTTTTATTTTTTCCTCGCTAGTTCCTGTTATTATTACTTTACCACCAGTTTTTATTACTTTTTTCGCAATCGCTATTCCTATATCACCAGTTCCTCCAGTAATCAAAACTGTTTTTCCTTTTAAGATATTAATTTCTTCAATTAAATAAGGTATGGCTATTTTTTCTTTTTTATTTAGTTTCTTTATTATTTTTTTTATTATTTTCTTCATATAATTAACTCTCGTTCACTTTTTTCATATTTTTTATTTTTAATAAGCTTTCATAAATAAGTTTTCTATTTATTAGACACATTATTAGAATGATTATTAAACAAATATATCTTATAAATGGATTAAAATTATATAATAATTGTATTAATGATCCTATCAAAAGGAAACCAATTGATATTAGAGAAAATATTTTTATAGAAATAGGTTTTTCACCATTTAATTTATCCTTACAAATCTTATGCATAAACAAATAATGCATCGCTGAATATATAATAAAACAAACAAGAGTAGTATATCCAGCAGCAAAATATCCATAAATTGGTATAAAAATATAGTTTAAAACAATATTTAATACTGCACCAATTCCTGATGCAAGAGCAATTGTATTGGTTTTTTCGTAATAATACTCAAACACAGCAAAAAAATAATAAGAAAATGAAAAATATACACTCATTGCAGTTGGCGGAATTATCCATCTTGCTTCATAATACGCTTTTGGAGCAAATACACTAATTATTTCTGGAGCTAATAATATTAGCAATAAATTCACAATAGCTATAAAAATAAAAGATATAATGGCAATTGGTTTAATACTATCTATTTTTTTATTCTCTATTTTCTTATACAACCAAGGTTCTTCTGTTTGAGCTAATGCAGTATTGAACATAGTCATCACTTGTGAAATTGAATATGCTAAACCATAAATTCCAGCAGAACTTGTATTTACTAGTCTTTCTATCATTATTCTATCAGAACTATTTAATATCACTTGTGAAAGATAATGTGGTATTAAAGGAATATTAAACATAAGTGCATATTTCCATATATTGAAATCTATAAGTCTTTTACCTTTATAAATATCACTCACAAATAGTCCAAAGAAAAAGATAAAATCCATAATAAATGTTCCGATAATTCTAGCATTTACTTTATCTGATAATATATTCATCAATGCCATACCTAACAGTTGTCCTAAAATTAAAACTCCTATTGTAATTGGAACAATTTTTCTATATTGAAAATCAAAACGCTGTTTGGCTGCCCAAAAGCCATAAATAGTAGAAAGCCATATAGTCAATATCATTAAAATCGTCCTTTGAGTATTTAACTTTGTTAAATAATTAATTTCTTTCGAAAATAATAAATATAAACTAATCCAAAAAATAACTAGTACAAATGTTAAAAATTGCATTGAAGAAACAAATTCTTTTTCTTTCCCCTTATATTTTAACAAGCCTCTCATAAAAACACCTGCTGAAAGATTCAAAGTAATGAAAACAGCGAAAATACTATACCATGATGAATATATGCTATATTCACCAAATTCCGATGGAGACATTAGTCTAGTAAAAATTGGTGTGGTAATGACATTAATTGCTTTTTGCATAAAAGTACAAACTAAAAACCAAAAAGAAGCTCTAACTTGTATAGGCATAGCAAAATATTTATTCTTTATTTCTTTTAACATTTTGTTCTCCATATCCTATTTCTTTTTTTTCAATAAGTCCTTAATTTTTGAAGCATTCTTATCACCCATAATAGTTTTTATTGATTTTTTTAAATTGCTTTTCATCTCTTCAGAAAATGTTTCATTTCTGTTTTTATCTATTATAGTTGTTGTCGCTCTTTTCTCATCTTCTGGATCTGTAAAAATCTCAAAAATAATAGGTTTTTCACTTTCACCAAGAAAAGAATTAATATTTGAATTAAAACTCTCTTTATTAGTTGCAGATATATAGTCAAAACCTTGGGTTCTTGCCCATCCTTCAGCATTTTTAAAATGATTATCTGCAGCAATGTATGAACCCACGTCAGTTTTATATTGTAAGTTACCTAGTTTAAATTCAACACCTCCATTATTATTTACTAACAGTATTCTTACATTATTTTTTATGTGCCTTATGCCTATAGCATTCATATCATAATAAAATGATAAATCACCTATTATTAAAAAGCACAATTCTTCTGTATCTACACTCTCTCCTAAAAATGTAGACAAACATCCATCAATACCAAATGATGCAACATTAGAAAAGCATTTTATCGATTCATCTATATTAAAAAGTAACCATGATCTTAAACTATTTAAAATAGCATAATTCATATAACTATTTGCAGGAATTCTTTCACATAGCTGTTGTGCAGCATAAATATTTGAAAATGGTAATTCAATATTTCTATTAATATTATTTTCAAATAATAACCATTTTTTGTAATATGTATGATCATTTATTTCATCATTATCTAACCATCCTTTAAAAAAATCCTCTATACTCATTTGATATATTCTTGTTAATTGATTATATGTATCAACTACATTTCCATCTTCTGAAATTCTCCAATGTTCATCAATCAACTTATTCAAAGAAAACAAACGCTTATAAATATTGTAGTCTCCTGTTATTCCACCAACTGTAATAAGAATATCTGGTTTTAGCTCAGAATTAAAAACTTCTTGTGACATTGCACCAATTAATAAATTGGCATTCAATGAATATTTTCCATGATAATTAGAAAGGTGATTTGTGTAAATCATAACATCATAGCAATTTGAAAATTTTTCTATTGCGTTGTATGTATTATCTGAAACAGGAGTATTCTCACCTATTAAAATCATTATTTTCTTTTGCTTTAAATTTATATCTTTTTTCACATTATTATATCTTTCAATCATTCTAACTTCTGGTATTACCGCATTCTTATCAAATTCCCACGTTTCACTATCTAATTCTTCAATATTAAGCTGAACTGGACCAGTACCGCAATGATTTAGTTCCAGTATTGCTTCATTTACTATTCTTATACACATAGCTCTGTCGTAATCATCTTTTATTCTAGGAATAGAATAGCTTTTCTTTATGGCATCAACAGGCAATGACGTTTGAATTGGACATTGCATATATTCTTGAGATAAATACATAGGATGTTTAGACATAGTCAATGCTAATATAGGAACATGCTTATAATATGCTTCTGTTAATCCTGGAATATAATTTCTTGTTGCGTTTGCTGATGTACAAGATGTAGCAATTATTTCACCTGTTTTCAAATATAATCCTATCGCAAAGTACATTGCACTTCTTTCATCAACAACAGAATAACATTTAAAAAATGGATCTTGTTGAACAGCTTGAACAATTGGAATGTTTGAACCTCCAGGACTTAAAACAATATGTCTAATATTATGTTTTTTTAATAAACTTATAACAATTCTTGCATTTTCTAATATAGTATACATCTTTAAAAACTCCTTTTCTATTTTAGTTACCCTTAAGTGCATTATTTAAATAATTATATGACTCTTTTCTTAAATAACCTAATTGATTATTAACTTTATTATAATCAATTTCCATTACTATATTATCTAGTTTTGTGTTTTCTGCTTCTGCATAATTTAATAAATTAAATAAACTTAGTAGATCATATATCCTTGAATTTTGAGATTTCTTATCAGTATTAAGAAATCTCTGTAATACAAAAAAGTTTTTATTAAAATTGATTGATAAAGCAGTTGCATGGAAAGAATCTGTTATAATGTATTTAGCATGAAGTAAACACCATATAAACTCCTCAACACCATAATCAACATTACCATTACCAAATGAATATTTTATATTATTTTCACTAATCGCATAATATAATTTATAGCTATTCTTTTCTAAAAACGTTTTAATTATTTCTTCATTTCTCCTTGCATCACCAATAAAATAACCAAAAACAAATTCGTCTTTTTCATCAATATCCACTGGCTTCTTTGCAATTTTTTCCCAATCATCCTTGTCTATTAAAAAAGAAGGATCTAAAACAACTTGAATGTCTATATTGGTTAATTCTTTTAATATCTCTTTTGCTGTCTTCTCTCTTACACCAATGTAGTCAAACCTATTTAAATATTTCTTATACATTCTCTTTTTATTATTAGGAAGTTCATTCACTCCAATACTTGAAGCATATGCGATTTTGTTTTTACCACTAGGGACAAAACTCAATAACATCGGTGTTTTTATATAATTGGGATTCCATATTTGATCACTTCCGGTAATAAAACTATCACACTTAGATACTATTTCTTCAAATTGTGATTTGGAATTAATTGAAATCAGCTTTGATACTTCATATGCAAATTTCTTATTTGACTCTATTCTTTTTTGAAAGATATCATTACTATTATTCTTTTTTCTTTTTATTAATTTATTAATAATTGAATCTTTTACAATTCTAATAGTTTCAATTGGATGATTTATACCATAGTAATACTTGTAACTATCTGGAATTATTACATTATATCCTTGATTTCTTAAATATTTTGCTAATGCATAACATTGAATACAAGTTCCGTAATTTATTGAATTTCCCCATGTAACTAAACAAATATTATTTTCCATTATTTCTCGTATAATCTATTCTAATTATACTTCTCCCTCCTTAACAATATAGTTAACTTATTATCTTTTCTTTTGAACAATCCATTATATTTATAGGATATTTATTGTAAAATATTTTTTCATCTTTTTCTATATCACATTCTTTTGCTTTATGATAATTATCAATATAATAAAGTACTACTGATATATATGAAAATATTTCATACTTATAGTCAAAGTCTATAAATCCAACAATATTTACAATTAAAAAGATAAATCCAAATTTAATTAGTAAGTTATCTTTTAATTTTCTATATAATCTAAATAATACATTAAAAAAACAAATGCTTGCACAAATTCCCCAATACATTGAATATTGTAAAAATGCAGATTTTGCAGCTAAATTTTTTTCTGAATTACTAGCTAAAATATTGTATATTTCATTGAAATTCAAGTTGCTATTCATTCTTTTAAGAAATCCTATATTTTTTTTAATTTCATTCGCATATACTTTTATATAATATGAATTCCCAACTCCAAATGGGAACTTTAGAGAAACACATAATGCTGAAAAACCCATACATATCCTTGTTGCAATAGATGTATAACTCCTAATATCCTTTTGTATTAATATCATTAATTTGGGGAAAAATATCGCTAAAAATAGTATTCCCAAAGCAGTTATCCCTATCCTATGCTTTAACTTAAGATTAGCATTAATAAACATAAAAACAACCAAAGAAATAGCAATAGCTGCAATCATACCCTTAGATGTTGTCGTCAATAGAAAAATTACAAATATTATTGTTATTATGCATAAATTAAACCTTTTAAAATTTGTATATTTTAATATATACATAATAGATAGAATATAATTCAAAAAAATTAATGTGGAAGTATTTGAAACTTCAGAACATAGTAATCTAATTCTTCCAAATGATTCATAGTAATTCGTTGTATTATGAAAAATATCTAACAAATGTGGATTGAATTTTTCTATAATCAAAATTATGAATAAAAATAGATAGCTAAAGAAAAATGGAAAAAGCATTTTTCTCTCATCAATTTTACTTTGAAGATTAAATAATAAAACTAATAATCCTACATTAGTAACCCAATACAAAAATCCTTTACATGCTTTTAAAGGAAGGAAAATTGAATAAAACTCTAATTCATTAGTTAGATACATATAAAGAATATATACTACGTTTATTATCATTAGATATAGTGTTAGAAATAAAAATGGTTTCATTTCTTTTGTTATTTTTATTTTTCTTTCTTTAAAGCAAAAAATTATAAAGAAAACTATCATTATTAATGAAGTAATTGAACTTCCATAATTTCCCATCTGTTTAAGAATGGGTATATCCTGAAAACATGTAGATAGCACTAAAATAAAATACATAAAATAAAACATTTTATTCTCCTAACTTAAATAATATTATTCACTTTTCCCAGTATATCTTTTTTGTAGTCATGTATAGCTCTTAAGATTGCCTTATAATTATTATCTTTTTTTAGATAATACTGAATCACCCTTACATATCTTGATAAAAATGTGAAATGAATTGCTAAAGGGCTGAAAAATTTATTATGCATTTTTATATAATACAATCTATTTCTAGTAATATAATATGTTGAAAAAAAAGAATTACTTCCACCTGTTGATCTACTTACTTTATGCCACAATATTGCTTTAGGAATATATCTTATACTTATTTCTTTTTCTAACAAACGTAAACAAAATTCAGTATCTTCACAGTACATAAAAAATTTTTCATTTAACAATCCTACTTTTTTAAAAATATTAGAGTTAATCATCATGCAACAGCCTGTAGCAAATGTGCACGTACATGATTTAACCTCAGTTGTATTTTTAGAATTCATTTTGAAATGCTTTGCATTACCAGTAAATTTACTAATTTTTCCCCCAGCATACCATATTAAGTCTTTCTCATAATAATATAACATTTTAGGAACTGTTATTTGATTTTCATTTGCATTTTCAATCAGATAAGAAATCATATTTGGGTCAACTATTGTATCATTATTAAGGAGCAAAATATAATCAAAATTATTTGTTAAAGAATAATTTATTGCCAGATTATTTCCTCCGGAAAATCCCAAATTTTCTTTACTTTTAATAATGTATATGTTTGGAAATACTGCACTTAAACTATCTATATGCTCTTTATCTTGAGAATTATTCTCCACTACAATAATCTTATAATTATTATAACTAGACTTAAGAATAGACTCTATACATTCCTTAGTATCTTGTATACCATTATAATTTACTAAAACTATTGCAATTTTTTTACTCTTCATTTTTATTTACCATTTCTATTAATTTTCTTTCAAACAAGTTTACGATATATCGCCAAGAAAACTCATCATACATTTTTTGATGTGAACATTCTATAATCCTCTTATACTTTTCAAAACTATTCATCACATTATTACATTCTGATATAAATTCATCAGCCGTATCACAAACAATAACATGTCTATCTTTCTCAAAATTTGTTCCTTCAATTCCTTTTGAAGTTGTTATTACAAGTTTTCCTTTTCCTAATGCTTCTAATAGTTTAACTTTTACTCCTCCTCCAGAGAACAAAGGAATAATAATAATCTTTGCCTTTTTATAATACTCATCTACTGAATCAACTTTGCCTGTTATTATGATATTTTCATATTTTTTTGCAATATTAATTAGATTATTAGATGGTTCTTTTCCAACTATATAAAATTTACATCCTTTATTTTCTTTATAAACTTTTTCCCATACATTTTCTATAAACCAAATGGCCGCTTGTTCATTTGGTAAGTATGACATTTTTGCTACGAAAGCAATATCATTTCCGTCAAAGCTGATTTTTTCAGTTATATTTGCACCAATTGGGAATAGATATGTATTAATATTATTATACTTTTTTTCAAAACATTTTTTATCATCAATTGATACAAATGTTATTAAACTAAATTTATTATTTTTATATTGCTTATTTTCAAACATTTTCATTTGCAAAGATATTAACCTATAAGCTATCTTTTTAATAGGATTTTTTATACCCTTAGAAATATTTTTTAATGTTAAAAATTCAATATTATGTTGACATAGTATAACTTTATATTTTTTGAACAGACTTTTTTCTATGTTGCATAACATCTGAGGAAAATCCACAATAATAAAATCTGGTGTGATTTCATTACATTTCATTTCAATATCTTTTTTCATTTTATCTATAGTCCTAGATACAACAACAAATGGTGAAAAAAAACTTTTTATACAAACTCCAACATTTTTTTTCCTTTTATAAAACGATACAGTCTTGCAAACTTTCTGCAATTCTGGAATATACTCGTAGTCTTTTTCGTTTTCTATTAAAGAATACAAAAAAATTTCATTGTTTTTACTTAATTCAACTATTCTATTCCATACAACATTTCTTCCACCTGAATTTGGTGGATATGGGCATTCTGGAGTAATCCATATTAGTTTCATCTGCTTCTCCTTGTTTTTTTATTATATTATTTATATTTTAAAACAATTCCATTACGGCTTTAGTTATATTGTCTTTAAATTGAGTATATAAAAAATTACTAATAACTCTATTTTTACCTTCATTTCCCATATTATCTCTAAGTTTTTCATCATTTGCTAATCTTTTAATTGCATTTGCGTATTCTACAATATTTTTATTTTCTACTTCAATTCCGTTCACATTTTTTAGACAAACATAATTAACCCCTGATCCTTTAATATTGAATGTAACTGCTGGTTTTCCAAAATACATAGCTTCGGCTAATGCTAAACCAAAAGCTTCATTTTTTGTAATAGATGGAAAACAATAAATATCCATAGCAGAATAGTATGCTTTCAATTCATCATCAGACACTACTCCTAAAAAACGAACTTTTTCATCATTCGCAGCTTCTTTTTTTAGCTTATCTGTAAGTTCACCTTTTCCTATAATAAATATTTGAAATTTATTATCCAGTAATTTACTTGCTTTAATTAAATACTCAAATCCCTTATATTCTGTATGTCTCCCAACTGCTACACAAATGGTTTTTCCTTTATTATCTTCTTTTATTTTCTTCGCTATTTTATTTGACTCTTCTGTTGGCTCTAATCTTTTTTCATTAATACAATTAGGTATAACAACACACTTTTCTTTAGCACTTGATAACCAAGCACTTCCTTCTATATAATTTGGACTTGTAGCAATAATTTTATTAGATTTATTAATTAACTTTTTATTTTGATTACTAAATAGTTTTCCTAACAATTTTTGTTTAACAATATCTAAATGCCAATATATAACCAATTTACTATTTTTACTAATATATCTTAGCAATAGTGATGCAACAAATGGGTTTGGATAGTGAAAAATAATAATGTCTGGTTTAAATGATTCAATTACTTGTTTTAATTTTTTTGCATATGAAATTGATAAAGATTGAGAAAATAATTTAGCAAAACATCCGCATCTAATTATCTCTACATCATCAATATAGTCATTATAATCTTTTTTTTCATGATTAAAACATATTACTTTTTGTTCATAATCATTTTTTAATGCATTTACACAATCTTTAGCGATTTGCTCTGTACCACCTCGAAAAGGGTAATAGTATTTTGATATATGCAATATTTTTTTCATTTATTACCTCTCTTAATTATTCAAAATATTTTTTTAGTTCTACACCTATCCTCTCATTTGCTTCTACTGATTTTTTTTTGCTTTCTAAACATGTTGATATATATATTTTAAGCTTTGGCTCTGTTCCAGAAGGTCTAATTACAATTGATGAATTATCTTCAAGATAATATTTTAAAACATCAGATCTAGGTAATCCCTCAATTCCTTCTTTATAATCTAGTATCTTTATAACTTTAACCTTGTTTATTTCTTTAATTTTTTCATTTCTGATATTAGACATTATTTCTTGCATCTTTTTAAATCCTGATGCACCTTCATACACAAATGAATGTAATGTATTATAAGCATATCCAAATAGTTCATATATCTCATTTAATCTATCTAATAAGGAAATTCCTTTACTCTTATAAAATGAAAACATTTCAGCTATAAGATATGCACCATTTACACCATCTTTATCTCTTACATAGCTACCTGAAAGATAACCATATGATTCTTCAAATCCAAATATATATCTATCTTCTTCGCCTTTTTTTTCTAAAAATCCAATCTGCTCTCCTATAAATTTAAAACCCGTAAGTACATTTAAAGTCTGAACACCATAATACTCGGCAATCTTTTCTCCTAACTCCATAGTAACTATTGTTTTAATCATAATTGGATTCACAGGCATCTTTCTATGTTTTGTTCTTTGAGAACATATATAATCTAATAATAAAATTCCAACTTCATTTCCAGATAATAATTTATACTCATTATATTTATCTTTTACTGCAATTCCAACACGATCACAATCCGGATCTGTTGCAAGCATAAGATCAGCATTATATTTCTTACAGTATTCAAGTCCTAATTCTAAAGCTTCTTTTATTTCTGGATTAGGATAAGGACAAGTTGGGAAATTACCATCTGGATTTCTTTGTTCTTCAACAATTGTTATATTACTATAACCAGATTCTTTTAATACTCTTGATACTGGTTCAAGACCTGTACCATTAAGCGGTGAATATACAATAGCAACATTTTTATCTACTTCATCCCCATAAAGAACAGATTGTTTTTTTACTTCTTCAATATAAGCTGTTAAGACTTCTTCTTTAATATCTTCTATTTCTACATTGTTATTTCTTTTTATATCTTTAAAAATATCTATTTTATCTATTTCATTTAATATTTCATTTGCAACTTCAGTTGTAATTTGACATCCATCATTCCCATATACTTTATAACCATTATATTTTGAAGGATTATGAGATGCAGTTATCATTACACCAGCTGAAGTCTTTAAATATCTTGTGGCAAACGAAACAGTTGGAACTGGCAACAATCTAGGCCACTTATAAACCTTAATTTTATTTGATGAAAAAACTTCTGCTACGACATTAGAAAAAACATCTGATTTTATTCTACTATCATATCCGATAACTACAGAAGGCTTTTCATAATGTAAATTTAAATAATTAGATAATCCTTGAGTTGCTTTAGCTACAGTATAAATATTCATTCTGTTACTTCCAGCACCAATTACTCCTCTAAGTCCACCTGTTCCAAAAGATAAGTCTTTGTAAAAAGAGTCTTCTATTTCTTGTTCATTCATATTTCTTAATTCTTTTTGTATTTCTGCATCTTTTGCTTCATTTATCCATTTTAAATATGTATCTTTATAACTCATAGTCCTTTTCTCCTATATATTTTTTTATACATTAAATACGACTAATAGCAAGTTTTAGTTTTCCTTTAATTTTTAAAATCCCTTTTTGAGCAGGTATAAAAAAACTATCTCCAGAGACAATATCCATACTATAATCTCCTATAGACATTTTTCCTGTTCCTTCTATACAAACAATTGATAAAAATCTATCATCAGAAATTCTAATATTTTTTTCTTCTACATCAATAATTTTTGTTTCAAAATACTTACAACTTATATTGTCCTTCATAGCTTTGTACTTGTTAAAATTTAATACATCAAGAGCCTTTTCTATATGCAATTCTCTTGGATTACCAAATTTATCTCTTCTATCATAATCATATAATCTATAAGTACAATTGCTTGATTGTTGAATTTCGCAAATTAAATTTCCTTTACAAATAGCATGAACTGTTCCAGCAGGTATAAAGAAAATGTCTCCTGGCTTTGTTGGATAATAATTCAAAATTTCAGTAATTGTATTATTCTCTATTCTTCTTCTAACTTCTTCTTTTGTAACATCTTGGTTGAACCCAACGTATAAACCAGATTCTTTTTGGGAATCAATTACATACCACATCTCATTTTTTCCATATTGATTTTCATGTTCTAATGCATAATCATCATTTGGATGTACTTGAATTGATAAATCACCTTTAGCATCAATAAATTTTACTAACATTGGGAAGTTTTGTAATGGTGAACATTTCCATCCCAAAACATTTTTACCAACAGTTTCTATATATTTTGAAAAAGTAAGGCCTTTATGTTTTCCAGTAGCAATAATACTTTCTCCATCAGGATGAGCAGATAAAACCCAAGCTTCTGCTATTATGTCTAAATCACTTTTTATTCCATATTTATTTTTTAATGTACTTCCTCCCCACAAATAATCTTTAAGTGCAGGTTTCAATTTTATCATAGGGTCAATAGCATATCCTAATTGAGTTTCATTTATTCTAATTGATGTTGTAGAATTCATGTCATCATCATTAAATTCACCAAGTACAGTTTCTATAAGTTCTAGTGGTATTTCTCCTATATTGGATATTTGATGTTTTGTACCTGCTTTTGCCTTAATTGAGTCCCCCACATTCAAAGTGTTTTCCACACCATCTATTGTAAATAATCCAACACCATTTAACACAGTCCATGATTCCATTCTTTTTTTATGAATATGCTCATAAATTGTTTTTCCTGGATTTATAATTACTTTTCTTAGTTTTAATGTTTTTTTATTTTCTATTTCTTCATAATAACCCCAATGTCGTTGAAATATTGTACTTTTATCGAAATAATCTCTTAATTCACTGTTATTTATTATTCCCTGTATATCTGATTTGTTTTTTCCAACATATAACACATCTTGTGTATTGATTATCATTAAATCTCTAGTTTTATTAGCAACAACAGCTTTATTATTTATAGTATTGATAATCTGTGTATTATAGCCATTATTAATTATCATTCCTTTGTTATTATAAGGTATTAAATCATCAAGATTGCGAATATCTCTATAAGAAAATTCTACTTCTACACCTTTAATATTACAATTTTTCTCTAATAAGCTTTTTTCTATAGGTACAGCTTTAATGGTAACATCATTGTAAAAAGTATTGCTACTTAATATTTCTCTTGTTTTATATGTTTTTTTAGCTTCTAATAATATTTTTTTAGATAATGATTCTAAAAAAACTCCATTTTGAAAAACTAATAGTCCTAAATTTTTATATACTTTGCCTTTTATTGTTTTGCTCGGTTTTTCTATATACTTTTTTATTATTTCATTTTCTATTTCTACAACATAGCCATATCTCTTATCTGTTTGATTCTCTTTATTTATTAAAATACTAATCCTTCCATCTTTTGCATTTTTCTTTGCTTTTAAAATAGCTTCTTTGTACCCAAAATCAGTTATCAAGAGATTTGTATTTGATACAAGAATGTATTCTGTTGGTTCTATTGATAAGCATGCAAGTGTAATTGCCGCAGTAGTTCCACAGCCATTTTTTTCATATACACATCGATAATTCAAACCTTGAAAAGATTCTAGCTGATTTTCAACAATATTTTTATAATTAATATTAGTTACTATAATGAATTCATCACAAAATGGAATATTTCTAGCAATAGTATCTTGAAAAATTGAATGATTATTCTCTATTTCTATAAACTGCTTAGGGCAATTTTTCCTAGATAAAGGCCATAGTCTTTCACCAGCCCCTCCCGTTAAAACTATACATTTCATATTATTTATTCCTTAATTCATGAACCTTAGATAAAGATTCCTTTTTTCCAACAACAACTCTCTCATCTGTTTCAATAACAAATAGATCTTCAGCATCTAAGAGAATTATTGGTTTATTAGTTGAGTATATAATATTATTTTTAGAATTATCAATTACTACATTGCCTTTTATGACATTTTGATTATTATCTACTTTAATGTATCTTTTTAATGCTTTCCAGCCACCAATATCATCCCAACCGAAATCTGCAGGAATAACATATAACTTGTCTGTTTTTTCCATTATTGCAAAGTCCACTGAAATAGATTCACATTTTGAATAATTTTTTTCTAATTCATTATAATAATTACTTGAAGTTATCTCTGGAATAGAACCTATAATTTTATACGTTTCATTAGCATAAAGTTTGTATTGAGTTTTCATAAAATTAGCATTAAACATAAACATACCTGCATTCCACAAATAATGTCCATCGTCTAAATACTGTTGAGCAACAAACTCGTTTGGCTTTTCTACAAATCTTTTAACTTTTTTTATCTCATGGCTATTAATTATTTCGTTTGTTCTTGAAAAATTAATATACCCATATCCCGTCTCAGGCCTATTAGGAGTTATTCCAATTGTAACAATAGAATCACTATTACTTTCAACATACTCATTAGCATCTGATAAAACAGCTAGAAATTCTGTTTCATCATTAATTTGATGGTCACTTGGAAGTACAATAATATTCGTATTTTCATATATTTGATTTATATATGATGTAGATAATAATATACATGGGGCTGTATTCCTTCCCGTAGGTTCTAAGATAATATTTCTTTCAGGTAATTCTGGAAGCTGCTCAAGACAAATATTTTTATACTTTTTGTCTGTACAAATAAAAATATTTTCTAAACCAATTAGTGGTAATAATCTATGCACCGTTTCTTGAATCATAGTTCTGTTTCCAATTAAATTTAAAAATTGTTTTGGCTTTTCTTCTGTTGAAGCTGGCCAAAATCTAGTTCCTCGGCCTCCAGCCATAATTAATGCAGTTAGCATAAACTGCCCTCCTTCCTTAAGTTTTTTTATGATACAGCTATTTAATAAAAAGTCTTCAAATCATTTACAAATACATATTATAACAACAATATATTTGTTTATTTACAAAATTTATAGTAACCATATTTATATATCTTTATAATCCCGATTGTTAAAAAAACAATCAACATTATTAGTATACAACTTCCAATTTCTTGTGATAATCCAAACATATTATTTTTCTCAAAAATTGCCCCTAGTGTCATTCTAACTGGATAATGAAAAAGATATATATACATAGTATGTTTTCCTAGTTTAACAAATTTAGAATTATTAAGGAACTTAGTTATTTTACCACCGCCTTTTGAAAAAATATATACCAACAATGTAACAACTATTATATCTACTATCCTTAAATATGGCTCATAAGCTGTAAATGAATTTCTAAATAAATACCAACCTATAGAAAAAGCTATTATAATAGCTTCCGTCTTAGTTCTGTACGTGATTTTAATATCTTTATATAATCTTCCAATAATCATTCCCAAAAATACATACCAACATCTTACAAATGGATGCCCATAGTATAAATCATTTATTTTACCATCAATCAAATGTAAAGAATCAATCTTGTAAGCAACTCCTGAAGTTATTATCAAACTTACAAATGTAAAAAAAAGCAATACCTTAACCTTTTTATTTAATTTACCATTATCAATAATATTTAAAAATATAGGAGCAAGTATGTATGTTACAAATAATGAAGACAAAAACCAACATACTCCATTAATACCATGACTAATTGATGTTGTTCCTGTTAATGATTGCAAACAGGTTAAATCAATAATAGAACATATTATTATTTTTAAAATGCTCTTTTTCTCAATAATCATCCAAATTATTCCCAAAAATAAAGAAAAAATATAAGCAGGATATATTTTTTTAATTTTTTCAATTGCAAATCTTACACACTCTTTAATCTTAATTCCTGGACGTTTGTCACTCAAATACATTCCAAATCCAGATAAAACAAAAAAATAATCTACGGCTAAAATTGGATTCCAAAAATGCTTTTCATACACATTTCCCAATACAGTCTTTTTTAAAAATTCAAAATGAGAAATTACAATCATACAACACATAAAAAATCTCAAACTATCTAATTGTACTACTCTTTTTTTCCCCATTTTCACTCCTCATTCAAATAATTCCATCATACTGCACCCTTCTTTTTAATAACATATAGTATAGTCTTTAAAAGTATACGAAGGTCCAATATAAGCGTATTTTCTTTATGATATTTAATATCTAAATCCAATCTATTTTCAAAAGTAACGTTGGATCTTCCCTCAGTTTGCCATAATCCAGTAATACCTGGCTTATACTTCACTATAATATCATAATACACTCCCATTTGATCTAACTCTCTTTTCAAATACGGTCTCGGTCCGCACTATAGACATGTCCCCCAAAAGTACATTTATAAATTGTGGAAACTCATCTAAAGAAGTTCTACGAAGAAATTCCCCAACTTTGGTAACTCTAGGATCATTTTTAATTTTTCTATACATCATAAACTCTTCTTTTACATCTTCGTTTTCTTCTAAAAATCTTTCAAGTTTTTCATCTGCATCAACAACCATTGATCTAAACTTGAACATTTTAAATGGTTTGCCATATTGTCCTATTCTTTCTTGTATATAAAATACAGAACCGTCTTCTTCGTTTAATTTATTCAAGAAGAAAACTAAACAAGTTAGTGGTATCAATAAAACACACCCTATTAAGCCTACAATAATATCTATAAATCGCTTAAATAATTGAGATATTACTTTATGTACTTCATTTCTATTATCGATGCAATCTAAATCTATACAAGTAGTATTTTCAAATATATTTTTCTTTTTTTCTTTCTTTTTAGGTAATACTAATTGTCCATTCAAATACTTCTTTCTCAAATATTTAAGTGGTTGACTAATTACAAAATACAAGAAATACATTGTAAACATCATTTCTCTAGAAAACCTAGTTCCAATTTTTAAAGCATAGAACACCACACAAATTGTTGCCATTTGTGAAAGAAATAAATTCAGTTCTCTTTCAAATTGATGATAATATCTTCTTCTTAATATTCCACTATATGTACTTTGTAATAGCATAAAAAATAAATTTGTGCATATTATTATAATAAGTAAAGCACCCCATTGTGGATCAATCCAAAATTTGATACTATCAAATTTCAAATGATATGCAATAAGAAAAGCTATAAACAAACATAATATGTCTATCAAAATAAAGTCCCAATGTTTAGCCCATGTATATCTATCTTTAAATCGCATTTAATTCAACTTCCTTTACAATCCAACATCCTTTTTTACATTTGTGTTACTCATAAAAAGTCACCTGTAATTATAAGTCATTTTTTTATATTTTTCAAGGCTTTTTTTGTTGATTTTTCAGCATTTATAGAACATTGGTTCATTGGAAAATTTGTTTCCTTTAGAGCACAAGTGATTCCATGGCTCATTATTGTTTTTCAATAATTTCAATAATCTGGCATTCCGTAGCCTTTTATCACACTTGTTCCAAAATTATATTTTTCTTCTTTTACCATATCGCCTGATGTATTTCCTTCTATAGTATAAATAATATTATTTTCAACTTTTTCAACTATTCCAACATGATCTGAATGTCCATCGCCTTCCCAGTCGAAAAAAATAATATCTCCTGATTTAGGAATATAATTGTTATCTTGCCACAAATTACAAGTCTTAAACCAAGTTATTCCTTCATTTTCACAAGCTGAAAATTTAGGAATTATACCACTATCTATATAACCACATTCATTTGCACACCATGATACAAAACAAGCACACCAACTTACTCTTGATGGAAAGCCATACCAAGACCAATAAGGTTCTCCTCCCACTTCTCCTATTTGTGAAATTGCAACTTCAACAATATTTGTGTTTCCAGTTGAAGTATTAATTAGCAATTGTTCCCATAGTTCAATATAATCATCCTTTTGAATATCATTTAACATTGTTAATTGCTTATTTGATAATTCATGTTTTATATCTTCTAAATTCTTACCATTAATTTGTATATGTAATATAGTTTTAGTTTCTATTATCTTTATTATTTTTCCTTTACTATCAACTTCTTCTCTTTCTTCTATTATTTCTTCTGTAGTATATATAATTTCATTCATACTCCAAAAAACATCTTTAAATGCTTTAATCTTCTTTTCATCTAATGATATTAATTCAGTTTGGTAATCTCCATTACTAAACCTTACAATAAATACAGATATAATATCTTTCCATTCTGCTCTTGTGCCAGAAATATCAAACTCGTCATGTGGAACTTCATTTTGAATAGTAGTTAGCCTTTGAATAAACTCATTATTTAAATCTTGCATAACTAATCTTAAAGATGTTTGATTTTCATTAAATTCATTAGAAAAGAATATTCCGATAACACTAGTCATCATAAATGCAATCATTGATATTACAACTATAAAAACAAGTATTATCCAACTACTAGCTATTATAAAATCCATCAATTCTTTAATTGCTTTTAATAATTGTTTAATTATCTTCTTTAAATTTTCACTTAAAGATTTAGATTTTTTCTTTGACTTTTGCACCTGTTCTTTTACTACATTTTGTGCCACTTTTTCCCTAGCTGATAGTTTTTCTCTTATTAACTCATTGGTTTCTATAAATTTTTCTTTTCCAATCTTATTATATTCTTTTATACCTTTATTTGAAATGGAATTAATTGTATTACTAACCTTTTCTGTAGCATAATTATTCTCTTTTTCACTACTATTATCTTTTGTATAACTTTCTTTAGTTTTAATATTAATCATCTTTTTAGTCTTTATATTCATAATTCTCACCTCCAAAATAAAAGAGAGTACGATTTTTTATCGTACTCTCCAGTTTTGTAGTTATCTTTTATTTTTATAGAATTATCCTCTTAATCCCATACCTAATCTTTGCAATTCTACTTCTATTTCATCAACATCATTATTATCAAATCCAATAGTTCTTAATTCGTTTTTTGATCTATTAGATAATTCACCTAAAGTATTAATATGATTATTTTTCATTGATTCTATTTGATTATCATTTAAAAATAAAAATCTATTAATTGATTGTTTTTCATATTTATTAAATAATTCCATTATTAAAAGTCCTCATCACTATATACTATTTCTTTTATTTTGTTATTTACTTTTGTTTCTAAAAATCCTTTATAATCTTCCCATGTTTCTTCTTCATCTTTTTCACGAGGATATGTTTTAAATAAACCTTTATAATATGATAATAGAACATGAACAGAATTTGGGACATCTTCTCTATCATAGTACATAACACTTTTTGAAAGTGCCTCTCTAATTTGTTTTCTGAGTTCAATTTTTTCTTTTTCAGACAATTCAAATTTATTATCCTTTAACAAATAAATCAACCTCATCTTTCAAATATCATTTTTCCTTATTAAATCACACAATCTAAGATTTTTCAATGATAATTTTTAAAGAGAGAGTTTACTTACTCTCTCCTGGTTTTGTAGTCATTAATTTATATAGTTCAGTATCTTTTGGAAATCTATTTTCAAATGGAACTATATTACTACCTACTTTAATTAATCCTTTTCCAAATCCAACATTCGTAATATATTTCATTTGAGTATCCGACATATTTAGAAGTTTTCCAAGTTCTATTCTATCTGTACTTGCTTGATTAAGCATTACTAAAAGTTCACTATTTGCAAGCATTGTTCTTGCTGTATGACTTTGAAGCATATCTTCTATGTTTTGAGTAATACCAGTACAAAATGCCCCATATTTTCTTGCTCTCTTCCAAAGAGTAAATAAGAAGTTAGCAGAATACTCTTCTAAGAATAATAAGTATATTTCATCAATATAAATATTTGTTGTTATTCCATTTATTTTATTTCGAGTAACATCATTAAATATACTATCTAGTATTGTAAGCATTCCTATTGGCATAAGTTGTTTTCCAAGTCCTGAAATATCATACGATATTAGGTTATTATTTAAATTTACATTAGTTTGTTTTGCAAAAGTATTTAAACTTCCACAAGTAAAAAGTTCTAAAGCTAAAACAATTTCTTTTGCTTCAGGTTCTTTTTGTTTCATTACTTCTTCTCTAAGCTCTACTAAAGTCGGAGCTGTTCCTGTGAAATCTTTATTCATATAATTTCTATATGTTAATGCTATACATCTATCTAATATAGATTTTTCTTTACTAGTAACAGGTTCTTCTCCTTTTATTCTTTGATACATTGACAGTATATAATCAGATTTTAATACTATTGGATTTGCCCCATCTGCATATTCTGAATTAATATCCATAGCATTAATATAAGTATTGCTTGTAGGTGATATTCTAATTACTTCACCTCCTAAAGCTCTAATCATATTTGAACATTCACCTTCAGGATCTATGTATATAATCTTAGATTTTGGATCAGAAAGTCTAATTGCTCCAAATTCATTTTTACCCATAAAAGATTTACCAGCTCCTGAAACTGCAACATAAAACGCATTACCGTTTAATAATTTTTTCCTATTAATCAAAATTAGATTTTTACTAATTGCATTTTGACCATAACATATTCCATTTTCATGCGATATTTCTTGTACTTTAAATGGAATGAGTACTGCCAAACTTTCAGTAGTAAGAGTTCTTAGTGATTCTATTTTTCTTGTTCCAATTGGGAGAACAGTGTTTAGTCCATCTATTTGTTGAAATTTTAAAGTAGCAAGCTCACATAAGTTTTTGCTCGCTACTCCTTTTAAACTATCAGTTATATTTTCTAATTCTTTTTGTGTATCTGCAACTGCTACAACTGTTAAAACACATAAAAACATTCTTTGATCTCGTATAGTTAAATCATCTAAAAATTCTTTTGATTCTTCTCTTTGTCTTTGCATATCATATGGAATGTTAATTGAATAGTTCCCATTTTCTGTTTGTTTCCTTACCCAGTTAGTAATATTAGTTTCAATTCCAAGTCTTCGATTTTCAGCTTCTTTAATTGCCTCATCCATTGGTATAGGAACAATATCAATACTTAAAATAATATTATTATTTAAGTCTGTAAACTCTTGAATCATAGTATCTTTAATAAAATTAGCATATTTCTTTAAATATAATACTCTTCCATATCTTTTAGTTGCTCCCATGATAAAATAATCTGACTTGTTTATATATTTATATGGAGCAATTTTATTTTTTATATTCTGTTTCATTTCATACTTTGTATATACTTTATCTGTATTATATTTATAATAAAAGTCATACAGAAAATAATATCTTTCTTCTAATGACATCTCTGTACATATAGATCCAAGTTCTGAAAAATGATTTTGAAGACTAGCAGTAATTCTATTAAAATAACTTTGAGCTTCTTTGTAGTTAGGTTTACTTATAGATATTGTTATCATTTTTAATTGTATCATCTCATTTGAACTTTGAATTTGATTTAAGAGCCATGCGTTATATTCATCTCTATATTTATCAAATCCATCTTCTTTATTTAGTTTTATTAAAACTTTCTCTTTAAAGTCATTTATATCAATCTTTCTATTAATTAAACTAATTTTTATATCTACTCCTGAATCAAAACTATTTAGTAGCGAAGAATATCCAAGAAACATTTTTTGTTTATTTTCTTCTGAAGCCACTTGATAATTTATGTCTGTAAAAATATATGATTTAGAATACTTTCCATTACTTAGTAAAAATATCCCATCATCATAAGCCTCTTTTATTGGAATAAGATCATCAGTATATTTAGGTCTTTTATAATGTTCTTTTTCTTTTCTTAAATTAAATAAAGTCTTCATATTTGTTTCCTCCAATTCTATTTTATTTTTCTAAAAAATCATCTAAGTCTATGTCTAGATCATTAAGAAAAATATCATCAAATGACTTTTCATAAACATTTTTACTTTTTTCTGTATTTTCTTTAATTGCTACAGAAGAAACATCACTTCTATGTCTCCTTCTGTTTTTTCGTGCTAAATAATTAGAGCTAGTGGAACTAATATTTTCGTACTTTTTCTTGTATAATTCTTTAGGGGTTAGTATTTCAGACTTAATCCAAGTAATTAAAAACTTTTCTGCTGGCATTCCGTTATAAGTAACAAATCCTAGTATTGCAAAAGGAAATGCTCCTAAAATGCAAACCCAAGATAGCGTTTCTATTCCAAAATAAGGTTTAAGTATGAAGTAAAATCCAACAGCAACTAAACATGCAATAATAGAAAAAAAGAACTGTCTAACCGACAGTCCAAAATAAATATTTTCTTTATAATCTCTAATTTCTTTATTAACTTTTATCTCCATTATCTTTCCCTCCAATCTTTACTTTTATGTTTTTCTTCTTTCGTTTTCTGTTTATCTTTTCTTAATAAATCATTAATATCTTGAACACAAATATTCTTTTTAATAAAAGGCAAATATTCATAGTACTGTTCTTCAGGTTTATCACTAAATATTATTTCTTCATCTGTAATTATGCTTCCTATTCTATTTACTAAAACACTTTTTTCAATACTCGCAATATCTTCTCCGAAGTCATCATCTCTTAAGTCGTATACAAATAATCCTTCTTTAGTATATTTTTCTTTTTCCTCACTATTTAAGTGATGTGTAATAAAATATTTCATATTCAATTCCTCCATTATTTATTTTTATAATCCCATCATTTCTCTTACAATTCTGTCTGATGCTTTAATTGTTCCAACTAAAATTAGCATATTAAATATTAATTCTCCTACATACTGCCATACCATCGTAACTGGACTTGCATTAGTATTTACTACTGGTGGTGAAGATGCAAAAAGTGAAAAAATTATACAAGCGAGTACTATAATTGCTCCTTCTAGGCATACTCCTGCATAACTTTTTAAGAAGTTCTTTCCAACTGATTGAGTTGGCTCTCCTGCAAAAGTTGAAAGTGGTATTGGAGCTATTGCAGTATATAAGTACAATTTAAAAAATCTTCCATACACCGATAAAATCATTATGAATGAAAGTACTGTTACAAATAGTCCTCCAATTAATGTTACTGCCCAAAGCGGAATAGATTCAAAAAATGATGTTTCTTCAATTGCAGTTATCATTTCATTTGGAAGTACAGATTGATTTGCTCCTCCAAGTCCTGCTGAATTAATAATTGTTGAAGCAACTCCTTGTACTATTCTAAATATTGCCATCATAAGTTCTAGTCCATAAGTTACTATTGCTTTTGCTATTGCAAACCTAATAAATAATTTAAGTGCATGTTCTGGCTTTTTTACTTCAGTAAAATTACCACAAGTTTTCATTACTCCTACTACAAAAAATAGTACAAGCAGAGCTAAACCTATTGCTTGCATCCCACCATTAATATTTAAAATTACATTCCATATCATTCCACCTTTAAAATTTTCAGGTGAAGTCGATATTAAACTCCATATTTCATTTAATTTATTGTTCCAAGTATTAAGAGAATTTTGTAAATTTTCAACAATCCAATTCATATTAATTCTCCTTTCATATAAAAAAATAAAGCCTCTTAAACTTTATGTCTAAGAGGCTTATTAAAATTTCTATCCACCTGTTATTAAATTAAGTATTTCTTTTGCAAAGGTTATAATAACACCACCTGCTACTGTCATAACTCCATTTGCCCTTTGTGCAGGATCGTGGCTTTTTAAAGAAAGTCCAACTTGTACTATACCAAACCCTAGTATTATCATACCCACAGCTCGAATTATTCCAAAAATAAAAGTAGATAGATTATTAATTACAGTAAGTGGATCATCTGTTGCAAAAACTATTCCACCGTTTACAAACATGAAAAAAGCAGTATATAAAACTACTGCCAACACTTTTAATATTTTAAACTTATTTTTACTCATATTCTTTTCCTCCAAATTTTTTATTTTTTTAGTTAAACTTATTCTAAAACTATTAATCTTTTCCATAAGCTTAGTCCTCCTTATAAATTTT
This sequence comes from Clostridia bacterium, assembly GCA_017528085.1. Taxonomy (GTDB): domain Bacteria; phylum Bacillota; class Clostridia; order TANB77; family CAG-508; genus Scatovivens. The sequence goes on from JAFXPH010000002.1 coordinate 216,916, forward strand.
TTCTAATTCTTCAGAAGATACAAGCTCAAATCCTGTATCTTCCATATTAATTTTAGTTTCTTGCTTTTCAAATGTTTGTCCTTCATAATTTAAAGTAATTATTCCTTTATCCTTATTTACTTTTCCATGTATATACTCTTTTCCTTTTCCAAGTGATGTTTTATCTAAATCTTTTGACTTAAATATATTAAATTTAAAGTCCATAACAGGTCTTTCACCCTTTAATAAAAATATTGCTTTTTTATTATCTAATAGTCTTACTTCTGAGGCTTGCATAAGTTCTCTTCCTTGTACTTGATGATTAGTAGAAAAACCACCTCTTGATCCACTTGATTTACTATCAGATAGAGTATCTATTGTTTCTTTACCAATTATTTTAGATATGTATTCATGTGTATACTGTTCATTTCCTCCAAGATATAAAAATTCATCACAGTTACCTGTAATTATTTCCCATATCTTTTCATATTTTTTAGATATTTGAGATAGTCCTTGAAGAATAATCGAAACTGAAATTCCTCTACTTCTCATAGTTGCTACTTTCCTTTCAAAATCTTTTGGTATAGAAACATTTGCAAACTCGTCCATAATAAATTCTACTGGCACAGGAAGTCTTCCTCCATATTCATAGTCTGCTAAATCATATAAAACTTGAAACATTTGAGTGTAAAGAGTTGTCATTAAAAAATCCATAGAGCTATCAGCATCCGAGATAATTGCATAAATAGCTACCTTTTTTCTTCCAAGTGATTTTAAATCTAGCTCATCAGTCATAGTAAGTTTAATAATATCTTCATCATTAAAATCTTTAAGTTTACTAGCTAAAGTTATTGCTACTGATTTCATAGTTTTGCTAGCCGCAATCCTATAATTCTTATAATATATTACTGCAGGGTGATTTGGATTAATTAATGCTAGTCTATTAATTAATATTTCTAATGCACTTTCATAATTTTCGTCATCCCCATTTATTGCACCTGCTCTAATTAGTTCTGGAATTAAACCTGGATTTCTTTCATATTCAGGAGCTTCATCTCTAATTAAATAAACTAGTGACATTAAAAACATTTTAGCTGCCTCGTCCCAAAAAGGATCTGTAGATTTATTATCTCCTTCATTAAGACTTGTAAATAAATTTTCAACTAGTCTTGCTACATCTCGATTAGTGTTTAAATAGTTAAATGGATTATAACAATGACTTAAATTGGGATGTACTAAATCTAAAACTTTTATTTCATAGCCTTTTGATTCTAAATATGTACCTGTCATTCTTAATATTTCGCCTTTAGGATCTAATACAAAATAAGATGAATTTGCTTGAAGCAAATTGGGAACTACATAGAATAAAGTTTTACCAGAGCCCGATCCACCAACTACAATTGTGTTTAAATTTCTTTTATGTTTTTTAGTATTAAGTCCGATTCTTATATTTTGAGTCATTATTTTGTTTCCTTCTTTAGGATTATCACTGTACTTTTTATTTAGGCTATATACATTTCCCCATTTAGCAGATCCATGTTCTTCATTTATTCTATAATTCCTTTTGGAAGAATCGTAAACAGCTATACAAAGTAGATATATACCAATTAATATTAGTATTGTTTTAATACTGTTTTCATTAAAAGATAGCATAAAAGGATTTTCCATTGATATAGAAAATCCTTTTACAATTTCTACTAGTCCACCATTTATGTATGGACTTATTATTAAGCCAAGCCATATACATGGAATGATTCCAAATAAGTATAATATTTTTAAATCTCTAGAATCATTCATTACAAATTCCTATCCTCCTTCTTCCTTTCTAATACTCTTGTTTTTACAACACCTCCTTTATCATTTGCCATTCCTTTTTCTATTTCTTCTAATTGTTTTCTTATTGACTTCTTTTCGCCACTATTTTTCACTTCTTTGTCTTTGGACATTTTCAATGAATTTTCTGATGGAAGTTTTTTGTCCTTTTCTCCCAGGGGGATATTTACTTCTGTTTTTAACTTTCCAACATTTAATGTTTCTAGTTCAAATCTTTCTACTATCCTATTTACTTTGGGAGCATCTTCTTCTCTAACTAATATGTCTATCATTCCATCTTTGTCTTCTTTATTAATTAATGCTGAATATAATACTCCATATCTTTTTGCCTCTTTCATAAAAGTTTGAAGTTCATCTTGCTTTAAAGAAAATACTTTTAGTGATTTACCACTTTTTAAAAGATTTGTAAGTCTTGTTTTTCCTCTAACTTTTGTATTATCTTTAAGAATTGCATAAATAAGTACTAATAGTTCTTTCGAAGCTTCTCCTGTAATTTTTAAAGTATATTCTGTTCCATCTAAAATCATCTTTGTCATTTGTTCAGCTGATTCACTTGATACACTCATAACTATTTCTCCCTCCATACAAATTTTTGATTACTTTTATTTAATTCATCTTTTGTTCTTTGAATTTCTCTTACTTGTTCCTTGATTATTGGAACTCTTTCTTTAATTGAATTTAATACCTTCATCTCCTCTCTTAATATTTTTATTTCATAATTTAAGTCTGATATTTTTTCTGTCATATTCTTTTCTTTGTCATTGTTATCTTCTCTTTTTCTTAATCGCCATAGTTTTTCTCTTGCTTCTAAATCAATATTTAATTTTTCTTCTTTCTCTCTTTGAAAGTCTTCTAAATCTTTAATTGTATTTATTTCATATTTACTTAAAAATTTAGCTTGCTTTGAATACATATTCATTTTAGAAGATTCTTTTTTTATATAGTGAGATATTCTATTGGTCTTTCTTGAATTAGAATTAGAATATACTTTAAGTAAGAACAGATAATGATAATAAAGAGCTATTAATCCTTGTGGTTTTCTTCTCGAAACTTTATACTTCTTACTTCTTGAATATTTGGAATTTACTCTTGCCTTTTTTAATTTATAAACCTCTATAAAAGGAACTCTAATTGAATTTTCTTCTAGTATTCTTTTCTTAATACTTTCTACAGAATATTTTTCTCCAAGAGTCCTCTCAATTCTTATAGGTCTTTTATGATTTTTCTCAGTTAAGCTTATTTTTCCATATCTCATTGTTACTGTATAATCCATTCTTTTTAGAATATCTTTAAAGTCTTCAAATGAAAAAGCTTGTGAAATAGCTACATCTATATCATTTTTTATATACTGATAACTATTCTTTTTTAGGTAATTATTATAAAAATTTTGATAGTTTAAATTACTTCCTTTGCATTTCTTTTCTTTCATAGTTTCTAATCCATAACTTTTACAAATACTATTAGATGTATTTCTTAAAATGCTATAACTTTCATGGGTATCGTAATACTTTTTTCCATCTACAAAAGATACTGAATTTACTATTATGTGATTATGATAATGTTTTGTATTTGTATGTGTAGCTACTACTACTTCAAATCTTGATCCAAATACTTCTTCAGCAAATTCCACACCAATCTTATGTGCCAATTCAGGTGTTACTTCTTTTTCATTATAAGAATGAATTATATGGTAAGCTAAAATTCCATCTTTTTTTCCATAAGATTCTTTAGTATTCATCATTGTTTCATTAGCATTTTCTGGAAAGCAATTTATACCAGTAACAAAATATTTACCATTTGTTTTATAATCATTTTCTATATATTCAAGTGCATTATTTAAGTAACTTCCAAACTCTTTATTTTCAGTTTTTTCTTTATCTGTAATGTAATTAATAGCAGAGTTTATTCTTTTCTTGATTGGTTTGATTTTTATTATTGCCATCTAAAAGTCACCTCCAAAAATAAATTTGAGGCAGAAATTATTCTGCCTCGCATTTATAAATACCTTGCTTTAATTAAAGCAATAAACTCTCCCCATCTTTTAGCTTCATCTTTATAATAATCACTATCTATTTCATTTAAGTAATACGATTTTTCATATATTTGATTTAAGGTGTTTTGAATATCTTGCATTTTTTTCATCAATATATAAAATTCTTCATCAGGTTTTTCTTGAATCTTCTTTTCTAAAATTAATTTTCTGATAAATTCAGATAATGATAAACTAGTTTTTTGGAGTTTATTATTTAGTATTTTTAATTCATTATTATTTAGCATAACAGCTATTCTATTATTTCGTTTTCTTCCCATTGCACATTTCCTCCTTTTTGGGGATTGGGGCATAGCCCCATAATAAATAAAAGAGCTCTTCTTTTATTTAGAATTTCGTTTCAACAAATTCAGTACTTGCTATTACAATAATTCTAAATAGGATAGCCCTTAATTTATCTAATTTCATTCCCCTTATCTCTGTTTTCTTTTGATTTTTGTACTAGATAATTTACATATCTTTCTATTGAATAACCTAATAACTCATTAAAGTTTCCATCTGAAGTTAGCCACTCATTATATAGTCCATCTAATAAATCTTCTTCATTTAGCATCAATTTGTATTTTTCATCTGTGTAATCATTCTCTTCAACTATATAAACTATTTCTTCTTTAGCCACTTTTTCATATGATTTATCTACTATTTCTTCAGGTGAAAGTTTATATAGCTCTCTTATAAAATCGTTATATTCATTTACTATTTTTATTGATAGTTTATCTTTTAAACTATACTTTCCATCATCTCTATCGGAGATTGCATAAAATTGCATATTAGTATCTAACATACAAATCACCTCTACTCTCTTTCCATATCTTTTTCATTTCTTCTAGGATCATTTCTTAAATCTTTAAGTGTATCTTTAAATGCTAATTCTAATAAAGAATCTGATTTGTTTTTTCTGTAATAAAGTACATCCATATAAAAACTGCCAAGTATTCTTTCTCTTTCAAGCATTAGTTTATATTCTTCATCAGTAAATTCTGCATGTTTAAGAAATTCAACCATTTCTTCTTTACATGTTTTTTCACATGCGTTACTTACGATTTCATTAGGATACATTTGATACAAAGAATCAATAAAGGTATTATACTCATCTGTTGCTCTTTGCAAAACTTGTATTCTTAAATCGTCTTTTCCATATTTTTCCATATTCAATTCTTCTAATTTATTTTTATCTCTCATAAAAATCACTCCTATTCTATTTCTATATTTTCTTTATCTTTCTCTTGTATATTCTTATCTTTTGAATCTTTATAAACATATGTAAATGATCTTTCTTTTAAATCTTTTTTATATTTTTCTATTTCCTCTTTGGTTAAACTTTTGAAATCTCCATTTTCATAATCGTCTCCGATAATGAAAAAATCTCCCGCAATATAGTCATACTCAAAAACTACATTTGGGAGATAATTCATAAGCTTTCCTTCTTCATTACAAACTAGCAGGACATCATAATATGGAACGACTTCTATAAGTCCACCTACTAATCGTTGTTTGGCTTCTAAAGTATTTTCTATTTCCATTTCAATTGGATCTTTGCCAACTTTTTTATACAGTACAGTTATTTTATCTTCTCTCATATATTTTTCCTCACTTTCATTAAGATTCTTTAACCTATCATAAAGAGTATTATCAAATAAATCATAATCACTCGTACTTTCAATTCCTTTATAGGATTCCTTAGATAGGTCATCAAAGTATATGACATCTTTAAGTGTTCCATATTCTAAATGCTCATGCGATTTCTTATACACTTCTTCACTCTCAGTTCCAATAAATACCCTTGTTGCTCCATGTTCTCTTGCAATATTCCTAAAATATCCTCTTAATTCATCTTTTGACTGATTAAACATTCTATTTGGAATATCTAGTATCATACGAACTTTAGAATCTGCAGAAGTTAATATTGCTGTTGAGTATTCTTTTGAATTTGATATTGTTTTTAATACTGCAATTAATTTATCTCTTGAAGTAATTGCAATATCCTTATAATCAGTTTTAATTAGCTTTGTTTCCATTACTTTAAGTTCTGCAGTATCTATTCTCTCTTCTTTAGGAAAATTAAAATCTAAGGCATCCTCTTTCGTAATAAAGGAATATTTATCTGAACATCCAAGTACTACATGACCTAAAAATCCATCTACATTTTCAGATATTATTTGAGTAACAATTAAATCTTGTAAAGAAGGAGTTGCTTTAGGACTGCTATGATTATGAACTAAGTAATATCCTTTAGCATTTAACCTTCTAATTCTACTCCTGATTTTCTCATACTCTTTAAAATAATTAACTTTATCTTTATTGCTTTTCTTGAATAAATAAACTGTGTTAGGAATTCTATTTGTAAATGCTTCTTGTCCAACTATTTTAGAATCTTTAACATAGATAATCCTAAATGTTTCGTATTTAGGGTTTCTATATATGTCACACAGAGTTGCTAAATCTTCTTTTGTATCTATTTGCATACCGTTTAAACTTACTATCTTTTCAAATTTGTAGTCCATATCTTTAAGTTTATCAAAAATAACTTTCGTGTTCTTATCCATAGCTTCTTCCTCCTTTTCTTATAAATTCTAATCATTTCTAGGTATTAAGTTAAAACTAGTATGTGATAACCCATTCATTTCTTCAATTTTTCTTACTTGCTTAAAAGCATCCTTTAATGATGTCGCATTTAGTTCTGGAACTACTATTTTTCCTCCTTTTGGATTTTCAATTTCTAATCTAAATTTATACATAGACTTGTCCTCCTTTAAAAAATTATTTCACTATTATTATATTGTCGAAAAAAAATTTTATTAGATTTTTTTAATTTTCGTAAAGCAATTCAAGTTCATCAGTAGAATAATCTCGTTCATTAAAATTAGTATTTATTTTATTATTATAAATATATTTTTTATCACCACTATTTCTAATAGTATTAATGGTACTAATATTAGTAGTATTAATACTATTATTTTTAGTAGTATTACTGTACTTTAGTGGTGAAATAATTCTACTTTTAATTTTTTTACTATTTTCAAAATATTGCATATTCACTGATATATAATTTTTAGCTTTTAATGAATTTATTATTCTAGTAGCTGAACTATCTGATAAGCCAAGTATTTTTATAATTGTTGAATTAGTACAAAAACACTCATTTGATTCCCTACTAATAAAAAGCAAAAATGAATATAGTATTTTTTCTTCAAACGAGAGTTTATTATCTTTAAGTACTTCAATAGGTATCCATATACCTTTTAACATTTGCATTAACACATCCCTCCTTTACAAACAAAAAAAGACTAGATCTTTCAATCTAGCCAAGTCAAAAAAATATATTATCGTTCTAATATATCAATATATTTCATTATTAGTTCATTGATATAGTCTAAACCTTTACCTTCTTTAATCAGGCAATTTCTTAATTCATTTAGACCTTTTATTAGAACTTTTAATTCGCCACTATCGACTTTTATTTTTTTATATCCTTTTGAAAATAATCCAAACATAACTATCACTCCTTTTGAATATATTTTACACGGATATATTAATAAATAAAAATGTGCAAATTTTATTATTGTCTACTATCTTTCTTTATCCCTTTTCTTATGTCTTTCATTATGTTCTTCTATACACATAAAAATGAAATCTTCTCTTTCTTGATTACTTTTAATACTTTTAGGAAAAACATTTTCAAATCTTTTTGCATTTAGTTTAATCTTTTCAACTTGGTTAGGTTTATCTTGATTTAAAACTTCTTGAATAAGATCAACATTTAATTTGTTTTCTTTCTCGTATAGTTTTAATTTAATAGCTTGTGCTAAAGATGGAGTAGATAATGTATAGCTCATTGCATTAAGTAGTATATCTTGATTTTCCTCACTTAAATATGATATTTCAACTGCAGGTCTAAAGCCGATTTTGTTTTCATCAACCATATCTAGTATTTCTGGGATTAAGTAGTTAAGTCGTATATATCTTTGTACCGTTCTTGCACTGTCTCCCATTTCTTCTCCAACTTTTTCATCACTTCTTAACTTCGTGTCCACTGGTCTCAAAGTTGTATTTTTATTGTCTGTTCCTTCAGTAATTAATTTTACTAATTCTTCCATTCTGTTATTACTTTGCAAATCTGTCCTTTCTCCTTGATGTCTAATAGCATCTAATTTCATTTTATATGCTCTAGCTTTTTCACTAGGAAGTATATCTTCTCTTTGGTTCATGTTAGAATCTACCATTAAAATTGTTGCTTCTTCATCTGTTAATTCTCTTATAATGCAAGGCATTTGTTTTAAATCAGCTAATATAGAAGCTAATTTTCTTCTATGTCCTGATACCATTTCATAAGTACCATCTTCTTTTGGTCTTACAATTGCTGGCATTAAAACTCCACTTTGTTTTATACTTTGTACTAACTCTTGCATTTTGTCATCATTAACAACTCTAAATGGATGATTCTTAAAGTCCGATATTTTTTCAATGTCGATATTGACTATTTCGTACATATAGTACCACCTCCTTTCTTTTACAAACTTGCAAACCACCTCCTTTCAATTTATAATCTATCTATTAATGGAATTATTTTACAAACAAAAAAAGACCTGACTCAATCTTATTGTTGAATCAGGTCTAAAAATTCTCTATTCAATTATCATTTTTCTAGTCAACAAAAATCATTATGTGGTCTTTTGATGGTGTATAGTCGTTTTTGTTGATATATTAATAAAAATTAACATTTCTAACCTAATAATTATTTAAAAAAATAAAATTTCAAAGTGGTCTTAGGTCATTAGTCACTCCATTAACCACCTACGAGTTTCGCTCTCGACTAGACTCTGGTGATTAGAGTTTTTATAAAAATTGGCATAAAAAAATCGTTGATAAATCAACGTTTTGCAACTGTTTATTAGGTCATTACCCACAGATATGGACGTGGTCCTATTATAGACATATCACCTTTCAATACATTTATAAATTGTGGCATCTCATCAAGTGAAGTATTTCTCAAAAATTTTCCAACTTTAGTTACTCTTGGATCATTTTTTAGTTTTCTATATATTTTAAATTCATTTTTTACATCTTCATTTTCTGCTAAGAACTCTTCTAACTTTTCGTCTGCATCAACTACCATAGATCTATATTTAAACATTTTAAATATTTTTCCATCTTTACCAATTCTGTCTTGAATATAAAAAATTGGGCCATCATCTTCTTCATTTAGCTTGTTTAGAACAAATACAAATGCTGTAAGAGGAATAAGTATTAAGCATCCTAATAAGGCTCCGATTATATCAAATGTTCTTTTTATAAAACTAGATACCAATTTAGATATTTTGCTTCTTTTATCAATACAATCAAGTTCAGTTTCACCTTTAGTGTTTTCTACTTTAATGATTATTTCTCTTCTCTTAAGAGGAAGTTCTCCTGTTAATTTCTTTTTTCTAATGTATTTAGATATTTGTGATAAAGCAAAATATACAAAATACATTATAAAAATCATTGTTCTAGAGAAAAATGTTCCAATTTTAAGAGCATAAAAAAGCACACAAGTAAAAGCTACTTGATTAACTAAAAGAATAATTTCTTTATTTAGTTGAAGGTAGTATCTTCTTCTTAAAATACCACTATATGGTTTAGTTAAAAATGTAACAACTAAATTTACAAAACAAATAATTAAGAATAATACACTCCACTCTCTATCTTCAAAAAGATTCATTTTTTCGAATCTAATAAAATAGGCAATTATAAATGCTACCATCAAGCAAAGTAAATCTATTAATATAAAATCTAAGTGTTTAATCCAACTAAATCTATCCTTTAGCTTCATTTATACTTCCTCTTTAAACATCCCGACAAAATTTGTCGATTTTTTCAAAAAATTGTCGATAAGAACCCACAATATTTAATTGGATTATATATCACTTTTTGTGAAGTTTCAAGGCTTAAAAGTACTTATTTTTCAAGGGTTTTAGGCGTTATGTCAACAATTTTCTCTAGACCTATTCATACTACTTATTTTTCTATTTTTTCATTATGGAAACAAAAAAAGAAAAAAGATTGATGCCCTAAAAAACATCAATCTTTTTTCAACATTTTAAAACATTTTTGAAAAAAATCAGAAAATATGATTTTTCAACACACGTTTATAATATCAATTCTATTTTAAATAATCAATAAAATTTTGATATAAAAATTCACTTACATTTTTAACAGGAGTTGATACTCCATAGTATCTTTCGTAGAATATATCTTTATGGAGTTTAATTACATTTTTTTCTAATGTTTTAGGTAAGCTTAAAATTCTTCCATCTTCAAATAAATCAAGCTCATAGTATGGAAAAATAATTACTTTTTCCATAGAAAACTTATGTCTATTTAAGAAAAGTTTAAGCACTTCAAATTTAGATAAATTTGTTTTGCTGTTCCTTAGAAAAATATTCATAATGTTATTTTTAAAGTCAAAGTCTTCTTTATCATACTTTTCTATCATACATTCTGTTATAAATGTTGGTTTATTAATCTTTTTTATACCTTCTTTAATATAGCTATTAGTCTTCATGTATGCTAAAAGTTGATCTCCATTTAGAAGATAGTTTCCAGATAAATTTATAAAACTACTTTCAGTGTCTTTAATAAAATTATTAATAACTAGTAGCTCATCATCACCTATCTCTACATTTAAGCCTCCAAGCATATCAAATATTTCTCTTATATTTTTAAGATCAAATTCAAAATATTTTTTAACATTTAAGTCTAGATTAGAATTTACTGCATTTAATAAGTTTTCTATTCCGCCATACCTATATGCATTAGATAAAATGTCTAGTCTTTCTTGTCCTTCTTCTGCATGAATCGTAACATATAGATCCTTATCTAGCATAATTAGGTTATTTAGTTTCTTTTCTTTATTAATAGATATCAGTAAAATGTAATCTGCTGTTCTATATTGTGATGAATCTCCTACTTCTAAATCTGTACCGACTAAAAGGATATTTTCAAAATCTTTTAAGTTCTTGTCTATAGATTCTCTTAGCCCAATATTAGATTCATCGACTATAGTATATTCAATTATATTTAATTTCTTTCCTACATACTTAAAGAAAAGTTGGATTCCAACTAAGAATACCAAAATAAGTAGTACTATAGCTGCTACTATATAAAAATCCTTTCTTTTCTTGTATAGGACAAGTGATACATTTTTATCCACTTTATATTCTCTTTCAATTTTATTTTTAGGTATTATACCATGGAAAAGCCTAAATATCAACAATTTAAGGCTTTAAAAAAGAAATAAGAGTAAGATTTTTTCTTACTCTTATTCCCCACAGATTATATTTTAACCCAAGCCTACATTGGGATAATCTTGCTACCTTGTTTCATCTTCTATAACGCCATTTGTTTTTCTCGGTACAGAATATCCTACTGTTAATGCTTCTTTTCTTTTTTGTTTAATATCATCTTTTAGTTTATCATCTATTATAGTTACACTTTGGAAGTCTCTAGTATTTAAATAGTCTGCATTTACTCCCATAAATTTTGGTGTAACATATGCTTTAAAGTTTCTAGGTCCATATTCGCCCATACCTAAAATATCAACGTATTCTTTATAAAGAGCTCTATCTGGAACTAATTTAACTGGTTCTTGACTTCTTTCTTCTAATGGAACATCTCCTACATAATTTCTTCCTTTAGATAAGAAAACAGATCCATCTGGAAACTCCATTTTTTCTAAAAATCTATTAGATGCAAATGCATTATTTCCAATATTTTCTATATCCTCTGGAAGAACTACATCCTTTAAGTGGCTTCCTAAAAATGCTTCATTTCCAATAGTCTTTATTCCTGGTACAAGATTGATTTCTTCTACAGGAGAATTCTTAAATGCAAACATATCTATTCTTCTAGTTTCTTTTGGAAGTGCTACAGCTTTTAATTTAACAGAGCTATTAAAGCTTCCAACTCCAACTATCTCTAAATTAGATAGCTTAGTTAAATCTAGTCCTCTTATTTTGTTGTATTCAAATGCATATTGTGAAATAGTAGTAAGTTTAGTATTAGGTCTAAATTCTAATTTCTTAAGTCCCGTTGTACTAAATGCTCTTTCACCAATAATTTCAACATTAGGTCCTACTTCTAGTTCTTCTAAGTTTAGGCACTGATTAAACATTCCGCCTTCTACTTTTCTTACACCTTCACCTAGTTTTAGATATCTTAATGCTACAAATTTTGAACTTTCTCTACTAGATTTTTCATGTGTATCTAATACATCTTTATCTGTTAACATACCAATAATATGGTCTAGTAGATAATCTTTTTCACCATAGTAGTGCTTGTCATACATTTCCATTAGCTTATCAAATGATATTGTTTTTTGTCTTCCATCTGATAATTTAATTACTGTATCATGACCTAGCATCTTCATCATAAATCTAGTTCTACCATTTATTTCTGGATATGGTGAAATTATTTCTTTTTCCTTTGTAACAGTTAAGGCTTTTGATTCTTCCTTTTTTACTCTTCTTGAGATATCTTCATCTGATGCTCTTACTCTAATTCCTCTTATGCCAGTTAATGTTTCCCACAAAGAATCATCAGATAGAGAGTTTTCATCAATTGAGTGAGCAAGAAGATTAAGTTCACTTTCCTTTTTAGAGCCTTTTTCTCTTTCTACTCTTGCCATATCCATAAGTTTTTTAGAGCAGGCTTCTACTAAAGCTTTTTTATCATGAACCCTATTGAGCGAAACATTTTCAGTATTTATTGCTTCATTTTCTAGAAGTTTATATTCTAGAGATGCAATTATTCTTTTTGCTTCTTTTGTTTCTAAGTTAGATCTATCACCACTTACAAAATCGCTATAAACTCTATCAAGCTCTTTCCAAGATACATCTAATGCATTTTCATCTATTGTAGACTCTATTGTATCTGTATCTCTTTTTAATATTTCGCTTTCAGTAAGTTTTTCAACAGATAGTCTATATCCATATTTAAATTCTAGATTAATTACTTTATTTATAATATTGTTTAAAGGAGTTTCTGTAGATAAAGGAAACTCTTCACTTTTTCCTAAATAGTAGTTAGGTGGAAGTGAGTCTATATCATGTTTTAAAGAATCTAAAGACACTCTTAATTCTTCAGCCATGTCATATAGACCTGATCTTTCCATTTCTGAGATCATGCCTTCTAGTTTTTCTATATCAGTTTTAAATCCTTCTTCTACACCTCTACTTGCCAAAATTTTCTCCTTTATATAATAATCCTATTCTTTCATATTAATTGTATATAAAGCAAAGTCTATATACAATAACAATTACTTTAAATTTTGATAACAAAAAAGAACGATTTCTCGTTCTTTTTTTATTTATATATTTTTAATTGGATCTTCATCATCGTCATTTTTATACTTTTCTTCTATTCCATCACCATTTGTAGTTTCTTGTACGTTTATGTTATTTTGTTTAATTTCATTTTCAGAAGCATCAATCTCATCAAAATACATACATTTTGGAAAGTTTGAGCAAAACACGCCAAGTACTGGTCCATTTCCATATGTTACAAGTTCACCTTCTTTGCACTGAGGACATATTTCATGGCTTATTCCAGCCCTCTTTTCATCTATTAGTTTTGCTTTTATTTTAACTGACATTTCATCTTTAATCTTCCCTATATCCTTCTTAGCACTATAATAATCTTTAATTATGAGAGCAAATATAATCATTGTGGAAAAAAATATTGCTATTGGAATTATGACTGGTGCATACATTGGTGGCACAACAGCATGTCCAACAATTATCAATGCCATTGTAAATATAAAGATAATATTTCCTCTACGATGTTTCTTTGTTTTAATAGCAACAAGTACCAATAATATTGCGAAAAACATAATTATAATTGGACTAATTTGTGATTTAGTAAGTGTATCGGTATTTAATTCACTCATATTACTTCTCCTTATTTCTAATTCTATATCAGTAGTTATTATTTTGGGACTCTTTCAGTAAAGCCACAGTTTCCCATATTAGAACATTCATAAAAAATACATTTTAATTTATATTAAAGCTCATCTATCTTTTTATACTTATCAAGTTTCTCATAGTATTTACACTCTGGATAATTAGAACATGAGTAAAAATTATTTAAGAGTTGCTTAGTAAATACCATTCTCGCTCCACATTTTGGGCAATATTTAGGATCTGGATCATCTTTTTGCTCTTCTAGTAGTATTTGTATTTCTTCTTTTAATTTTTCTCTAGGATCTTTATAATTTTTTATACTTGATTCACGAAAATAACTTTTTAAATAAGCAAGAAACAATATTGTTGGGTAAACAAAAGCAAATACTACAAAATAAAGGATTCTATGTCCACTAGGAATAGTTTTCCAAATTATTAAACTAGCTAATGCGAGTGCAATAATTAGAGTTATTATTTTTGTTTTCTTCTTTTTAGCCCCGATAATTATTGCACCCAGAATTGAGAATATCAATAATATAATCGTATAATGCATTTCAAAGTAGCTATTATTATGCATATAAGCCTCCTAATTTATTTATTTTGGATTGGATCATCATTTTCATCATCTGTAGTCACAATTTGATCAAATGTATCATTTTCATTATCATCTTTTAAGCTTTCTTTTAACTTATTTCCAGCTGAAAATAAACGTATAGTAGACCAAGTCAAAGCAATTACCACTATTAAAAATAAAACTTTAAAATACACTCCTATATATTCTAAAGGTATGGCTAAACCAATAATAATCGTGACTATAAAAAATACTATCTCTTTAAAACTCGTTTTTCTATTTTTTGCACGTTCTTCAAGTATTATCGTGCCAAGGATACCACACCCAAAACCAATTACAATTAGTACTGCAATTACAGTGTTTCCTCCAACAAGTTCTACTAATTTGCCAAATACACTCATATTTACTCCTTTTATTTAAAAAAAATTATATTATAGACATAAAATACTATATCTTTATATTTAAAAAAGCAATAAGAAAACCTTATTGCCCTTTTATATTATTTAAACAAATTTTTAAAAAAGTTAATGATTTTTGTAAATATACCATCATTTTTAACATTTTCTAATTTATTATTTTCATTTTGTTTATTTTCATCTACTACAACTTTATCAGCTGATTCTTTTTCTAAAGCGTCACTCTTAAAAGGACTTGATCCAAATAATTTGTCTGGACTATATTTCTTTTCAAGTTCTTTAACAAACTTCCTGTCATTTTCTTTATACTTAAGTGATAGTCTTTCTCTTTCTTCTTCATTTGATTCTATATACTTCAAGTTAAGCATAGCTATGATAGAAAGTGTTTCTTTTTTAATTTCTTGGTCCTTTGGTGATTTTGAAAAATCAATTGGCACAGTATATGTCTTATCTTTTTCATCACTAAAGAACTTTCTAAGCTTTAGAGGAATCTTTTCTTTTCGAACATTATCTAGACGCGAAATAATCTCGTCTACTTCCGCATAAGCTTCTCTAGTAGATTTACTTACTGCCATTTTAGCACCTTTCCTATTTTGTAATCTTAGCAAAGAATACAATTACTATTTGTGAAATAATTGCCATATTTAAGAAAACTACAGAAAGTGTAATTAAGAAATTAAATTTATGATTTAATAATTTAACATCTAATGCAGCTCCTGTTGCTGTTTCTTTTCTCATTTTAACCTTTGTATTAAAGTACATTCCAATATAGTAAAGAACTATTGCAACATTACAAATAATGAATGCAAAGAATCCAACCATTTCCATAATATCTGTATTTAGAACTGTATTAAGTGGTTGTGATCTTAAATAAATACCAAATGTAGCGTTAATTACTATGAAATATAAAATTATATCTAATATTAAGAATGCTACGAATCCTTTCATAAATTGAAGAATTAATTCGTCTCTTTTCTTTTCTCTATCATATCTATCGATTTTTTCAATTCTTTGGTCGCCTTCTTCAGTTGTTACTATTTTGTCCATATCTTGTTTATATTTTTTGTCATAGTATACACATGTATAGATAGCAACTACTAAGAATTCAATACCAAATACTGCAGGTAAAATACGAGCTATTGTATAAACCATATTTTCTTCAGTTGTTCCAAGGCCATGAATTAAACCGCCTTCGTTTGAATCTGTTACAACAACGTTTTTAGCAAAGCTTGTTGTAAACATCATAGCAGCAATTAGAAGTACTGCTAAAACTAAAATCATTTTTTTACTTTTTCTCATTTTGTTTCTCTCCTATAATTTTTTCATTTGTAAGTCTAATATTACATATTAAACCCTATTCTATACAATATATTCTATTCTTTAATACAAGTTATATCAATTACAAAAGTATTAATTTTATTTTGCAAATATATTAAATATTTGAATTAATGGCAATTGATAATTTATGTAAACCATGCTATAATATAATTAGTTACTATAGATGATCCTTTCAGCTGGCGGAATGCCAAGGAGGTAAGAAAAATGTTAGGATTCAATGAAAAAGCAGCACGGAACTATGCAAACAAGGTCTTAAAGACCCCCCTCATCGTCGAAATCGATCCACAGCTTATCCTTATCGCCGAGTCTCAGGCCAAAGCTTCTCACGAAGGATGGCTCAAAGGCAAAGCAGCTCAGGGATATACGTATGGAAAAGAAACCAACGACGATCCTAAAAAGGGTCCTCTGACCAACCCCCTTATGGTTCCTTACGAGGAACTGCCCGAGGATGTGAAGCAGAGCAACATGGCGAACGCAGTCGCTGTTCTGAAGATTTTAAAATCCAAGAACGTGACCTTCGTCAACTTTACTCAGTATATCCTCTATCCTTTGGCTAAGCAAATCCACGATGAGTGGTGCCGCGAGAAACTTAAAAGTGGTTGGGTCTGGGGTCCTGTAACGGACAAGTCAAAAAAGATTCATCGAGATCTGATCTCCTTCGAAGCTTTGCTGATGAATCCGGAACTCAAGGGCGATGTAGCTTATGATGTCGATACTGCCAAGCAGATCATAATCAAGCTCATCAGTGATGCAGACATCTATCCGGTCATAAGCGACCTTAAGATGTTCAAACTCGAGGATATTGCTTCATTGGCATAATCCTACCTACGGCGAACCCGCATGCAAACACATGCGGGTTTGTTGTTTTTTGTTATAAATTACTTTTTAATAATTCAAAGATACCTTTATGTTTTTGTGCAAAATCCGTTTTACTTGCTTCTTCTATTGTATAATATTTTGCATCGGATACCTCTTCTTCTTGAAGAGATAAATCTTTTACATCTATATCTTTGTGTATCAAATATACTTCCGCAATATGAGCAATTTTCATATTATTAGTTTCATAGTTTTCAAATACAGTTCCTACATAATTTAGTTCTTCTTTAGATACTTTAGCTCCAATTTCTTCATCAAGTTCTCTTAATGCTCCAGCTATTATGTTTTCTCCTGCATCAATGTGACCAGATGCAGAACACCCCCAACCATTTGGATTAGTCTTTTTTAGTCCACTTCTTTTTTGCATTAGTACTTCGCCCTTACTATTTACAATAAACATACATGCTATTTTGTGCCAAAGACCTTCTTCATGTGCAACCTCTCTTGATTTTACGATTCCAAGTTTTTCTCCTTCTTTGCTATAAATGTCTAGTAGTTCCATAATGATACCTCCTAAAAAAATAATTTATAAACAAAAAGAGAGCTTAGATTTTTTAATCTAAGCTCTCCTTTATATCTACCTATTTTGTTCCCTTGTTTTTTATTTATTATTTTAAAATACGCTTCGCGCTTTTTCTTATGAACTTTATCTACCATAAATTCATACAAAATCATACAATTATTCTAGCAAATTTACCATATTATGTCAATAAAACCAATTAATAATTCTCATTAACATACGTAGGTTGAACATAATGTGGATGTGGTCCAATCATTCCTAAGAATAGTGATCCTATGAACAATATAATAAGCACTATTAAAAAGATATTTCTTTTGTCGTGAAGATTATCTATTTTCCTTTTGCTCTCCTTCATTTTTTCTTCATCGTTACTTGCTTTTGCTTCTTTTATTTGCTTTTTATATTTTATTAATTTAACAAAATATAAAACTATTAATACTATTAATAATAAACTGAATATTACTTGAACTATACTTATCATCATTGAAATAGTATTTCTTAAAGAATCTCCATCATCAACCATAAAAACCTCCTATTTATTTTCTATCATTTGTCGCATCGCCATTACCATTTATTGGAATCTTATCTCCTAGGTATGTTGGCTTTAACTTAAATATGCATTTTACAAAATCTTTGTCTCTTGCTAAAACTTCTCTTATTTCTCTTGCTGTAGCTCCAACATATAGTCTAGGGTCTGCTCCTACTCCATATGCTTCAAGTCCCATTTTGTTTGCTATATATAAAGCTCTAAACAAGTGATATTTTTGAGTAACTATTATTACTTTTTTAGCTTCAAATATTTCTTTTAATCTATAAATGCTATCATAAGTAGAAAAACCTGCATGATCCATAAAGATATTCTCTGATGGGATTTCTTTTTCTATAAGGAATTCTTTCATAATGTTTACTTCATCATATTCTTTTCTACCATGATCGCCACTTACTAGTATTTTATTAGATACATTTTTTTGATATAGATTTATGCCTTCTTGTAATCTATCTTCTAGCATTGGACTAGGTTTATCTCCCCATACTCCTGCACCAAGTATTATTATGCAATCTACATCTTTTAATTTTGAATAATCTTCCTCTTTATTTATTTGGTCCATAGTAGATGAAGCCACATAATAGTTAATACCAAATACAATAATTAATATTAAAATAATAGCTATCACACCACATATAATCACTTTCTTCATATTTTCACCTTTATCTATACTTCATTTGAAAGCTTATTTAATCTCTCACTTAATCTAACTAAAGTGCCATCTTTTATTCCACTATCTATTGTTCCATCACTAAATCTTTCACCTCTTATGTAGAAAGTAAAAGTAGTTAGTATTTCATCAATAGTAAGATTATTTTCATCTTTATTTTTTATTTTGTCATAGTTTTCTAAATAATTTTGGTCTGTTAAATCAAGTTTATACATTTGGTATATCCACCCTTCAACATTTTTATTGTAGATTGGATATCCTAGTATAAATACTCCATTTTCTTCACTTCCTTTATTCCACTCAGCTACATCTGTACTTTTTAGGATATTTAGTGTTTTACATCTTTCTTTGACTAAGTTATCTAGCCTGTATTCTTCAAATACTTTTTTAGCTTCTACATATTCTTCCTCAGTATAAGCACAAAGTGTTACATTTATACTACGCTCTTCCCCATACTCTTTATCATATTTTAAGTAAGCTTCTATGCACTGCTTAGCAGATTCTTTAGCAGGATTTTTTAAGTTTCCTCCAAATATTCCAGAGCTAATTAGCGGAAAAGCAATTGTATATCTTGATTCTTCTTTTACTAATTTCATAGAATTATAGTATGCTAAAAATAGCTTATCAAAAGCATCTGGAGTTACTGAAAAATTAGGTCCTACTGCATGAATTATTTCTCTTGCATTTTCCATATTACATGCTTGAGTAATAACTGCATCTCCATCATTTAATGGAGTTTTAATTTTCTTGCACTCATTATTTAATTCTTCATAACCTGCTTTATTAAATATTACTCCACATATTCCACCACCTGGACGTAAATCTCTATTTGCAGCATTTACTACTATATCCACATATTGATCCGCACAAGATCCATGGACTAGTTTAATGATACTCATATTATTATTCCTCTTCTACATTGTATTTTATTATAGGAACTTTCTTTTTTTATAATTTTATTTAGTTACACTATTTGTCATATCCTCAGGTTTAACTTGGTTTGGATAACTCATCTTAAATGAAACTGAGTATAAAAATAGTATAACAGTAATCCCAATAAGAACATTTCTCATTAAAACTAAATCAGCTTTTTTGTTTTTATATAATTTTATTTTATCTTCATCATTGTTTTTTTCTGCTTCTTTTAATAGTCCATCTATTTTTTCATTTTTAGCAATATATATATAAGTATAAATATTAAAAGTATTCCCCATACAATCATTTTTGCAATTAAAATTGCAAGTCTTGGATTTATCATAACTTTATTCTCCTTATTTTATTTTTACAAGCCTAATTCTAAGTGAGTTAAGTACTACAAATATTGAACTTAACATCATAGCAAATGATCCTATCATTGGATTTATTGTTACTCCATATTTCTCAAATAGTCCCATTGCAACTGGTATCATAACTATGTTATAAATAAAAGCCCAAAATAGGTTTTCTTTTATTATTTTATTTGTCTTTTTACTAATATTAATTAAATTAATAATTGATAGTAAATTATTTTTTGTAAGGATTACATCTGATGAGTCCATTGCAATATCAGTTCCAGAATTTACAGATACTCCAATATCAGCTTTAGTAAGTGATGGTGCATCATTTATTCCATCTCCGCACATCATTACAATTTTGCCTTCTTCTCTAATTTTGCTTACGACTTCAAGCTTTTCTTTTGGAAGAATATTTGCTTTAATATTTTCTATTCCAAGTTCATCACCAATAGTTTTAGCAGCTTGTTTATTATCACCAGTAAGCATAACTGGCTCAATCTTTTTGCCTTTTAGGATTTCTACTGTTTCTTTAGCTTCGCATCTTACAACATCATTTACACCAATTAATCCTAATAATTTTTCTCCATCTGATACAAATATCAAAGTAGATCCATCTTTTTCTAAAGACGAAATATCATCTTTAGCTATATCTACATTTATATTTGACTCGTTCATCATTTTTCTATTTCCTATTGCTAACTTATCATCACCAAGTCTTCCTACAATTCCATGTCCTAGTACATTTTCAAATGATGTAACTTTCTTTGCACTTAATCCTTTTTCTTCTTTATAGTCTTTAAATGCTTTAGCTATAGGATGAGAAGATTTTTCTTCTAAAGAGCATATCTTTCCCATAACTACTTCTTCTGATTCGCCAGAATAATTATAAACCTTATTTACCTTAAGTTTTCCTTCTGTTAATGTACCTGTTTTATCAAAAAGTACTGTATTTACGTTTTTAGCAATTTCAAATATTTCTGACTTCTTAACTAAAATCCCATTTTCAGCAGACTTTCCTTCTGCAACTACAATTGCAAGTGGAGTTGCTAAGCCAAGTGCACATGGGCATGCAACAACTAATATTGTTACAAATCTAAGAAGTGCTGTATTAAATCCAGCGCCCATTATTAAATAAGCTATAAAAGTAAGTATTGAAACTAAAATTACAACTGGTACAAATATGCCAGATACTTTATCTGCAATTTTAGCAATTGGTGCTTTAGTATTTGTAGCTTCTACTACAAGTCTTACTATCTCTGATACTGTAGATTCTCTACCTATTTTTTCTGCTCTATATTCTATATAGCCATCATATGATATAGATCCTGCTAAGACTTTATCACCTTTTTGTTTTACTTGAGGTTTTGATTCTCCCGTTATAAATGATTCATCTGTATGAGTCTTACCTTCTATTACTTCACCATCTACAGCTATCTTTTCTCCAGGCTTACAAATTACTATTGTGCCTTTTTTTATTTCATCTAAAGTAACAACTTTTTCTTTTCCGTCTTTTCCTCTTATTGTTGCTTCTTTTGGTGTTATTTTAACTAATTTCTTAATTGCTTCTTTTGTTTTATCTTTAGATAAAGAATCTATAAATCTACCAAGTTTAATAAAGTATATTATCATTACTACTGATTCAAAATAGTTTAAACCTAAAGATTCATTATTTTCTATATAGTATCCAAGTGATACTGTACTTACTATAAAACTAGAAAGTACACTAATTAGAACTAAAGAATCCATATTAGGTGTTTTATGAACAAGATTTTTAAATCCATTTCTTAAAACATCAAAGCCATACATTAAAAAGATTAATGCTATAAAGAATTGATTAATCATAATAAGCTTATCTGGTTCCATCATTCCAGAAATCATATTCCTTATATGAGCATACATTACTCCAATAAATATAATTGTAGATAACAGAAGTTCTACTTTTTTTGCTTTTGTATCTTTTGTTTCATTTATTTCTTTAAATTCACCAAGTGATTTAAAACCTGCTTTAGATACAAATTCATTTAGTTTTTCTATATCTAGAAGTTTCTCATCATAGTCAATAGTTGCATTAGCCATAACAAGATTTACAGAAGCATCATAGATACCATTTTGCTTATTTAAGAATTTTTCTAAACCACTTGAACATGCGCTACATGTCATGCCATCTATAGAAAGAATTATTTTCTTCATTTTTACTCCTATTCTTCTGCTTCATATCCTAAATCTTCAATTGTTTCTATCATTTCATCTACATCGTAATTTTCTTCATCTACTGTAACTATTACATTTTTCTCTGTGTGAGATGCTTTAGCATCTTTTACATATTCTAAATCTTTAAGAGCGTTTTCAACTCTTGCCTCACATTTTTCACACATCATTCCTTCAACATTTAATGTAATTTCCATATTATTTTCCCTCCAAATTTATATATTTTTCTTAGGTATATTATATTCATATTAATAATAAAAATAAAGATTTTTAAGCTTTTTTATAAAAAAAGAAAGCACTAGGAAATACTTCCCAGTGCCAGCGTGCTTTTTGATATTTGTTGCTACACTTCTTAGATCTTAAACGCATACTTTGCTCCGCAGTACGCAGTCCCAAGCTTTAATTGGTCTCTAAAGCCCAGAAGCTCATTCTTCATCATACTCGTATGTGCAAAGTTTTTGGCAAAATCTCTAAAAGTCTCTGTGGGTCCAAATTCATGATAAAGCTCATCTACACTTACACTATGACGATCACAATACGGTGTAATAGAGTCGTCCAAAAGTTTTAAGTTTAGAGCATTATCAATCTCGACATGTTCTTGCACGTATTCAGTAATGAGTTTTCCTCTTAGAATCGTGTTAAGAGCTTGTCTTTCAACAGCAGCTTCTAGATATCTGCCTGGATTTTTCCTTACGAGCACGACTACTTGGAATCCAAGTTGATTCAAAGTGTTAATTAAGGGAGCTCTTTCCCGAATATCAACATAAAAGCCATCTAAGATTATGTCATATCCGCACTTTTGAGCTCGCTCAATTCTTTCTCCAGTTCTTTCAACGGTTGCTTCGTTCGCTTCTTCTAAGTTGTTAATTGCGTATGCATTCACAACTTGGTCAAAGATTCTTTCAAAACTTACAAGGATGCAATCCTTATGCGTACGTGCGTAGTTTCTTGCGTAACCTTCGATCCCAGTGTACATTCCGGAAAAAAATAAGATAGCCTTCTGGCCAGATTCTACTTTCTTTTCCCAACTAGAAAAATATCCATTCTTAAGTTTGGGTATCTCGCTTGGGTTAAAGTGTTTCGAACCTGCTTCCAGAAAATTATCAGCGGTGTTAAAATTTCTTTCAGCCCGCCAATTTTCCAGATACAAATTAAGCATTGCTTAAGACCCCCTTTCGAGGCTAAAATTTTTAGTGCTGTCTTTACCTTTGTTGAATAATCCTCCTTTCGGAAGGTAAAGTCTTGTAAATAAAAAACTACGCATAGTTATTTTAGCACGGTTTTGACAATTAGTAAACATAAATTTAAAAAGAGCCTAAAACAATTAGGCTCTTTAATATTAGTTTTTTATATTTTTAATCAACTACATTTTCTATAGTCTCTTCAAAGTCTGTTTTTATTTCACTTTCTATAGCTCTAAACTTAAGTTCTACTTCACCTTTACCAAGAAATGCTTCCACATTTTCTATATCAAAGTGACCAAGTTTAGTATAGCTCCAAGAATGTGGTTTATAGAAGATACTTAATTGACTTCCATTATATAGTACTAAATCCCCAGGATATGTTTCAATTTCTTTATCTTCTCTTGTTAGTGGAAATCCTAAAGCACCAACTTTTTCAAATCCGCCATAGTCTCTTACTCTTAAAGTAAGACCTTCGTTTTTGATTTTTTCATACAATTCATTTGAAGCAGAATTGTTTTCAAGTGTTACTTCTACAGAGTTTCCATTTACTTCTAGTATTACTTTTTTGTTTGTATCCACAGCTACCTCATCTACCTTATTTTCAATAATATTTTCTGGTAAAGTATTTTCTATTTCTTCTGTGATATTCTCTACCACATTTTCTATAATGTTTTCAGTAACATTCTCTACTATTTTCTCATTATTTTGACTATCTTTTTCTTTAGCTACATAGAAAAAGAATGTTCCTGCTACAAGTATAATTAACAATATAACTAAAATTAGCTTACGCATAATCCACCTCTTAAATATTAAGACTACTCACCTTTATTATCATCTTGATAGTTTTCTTCATATTCTTTAGATGCTGCTGCAGCTTCTATAATAGCTAATTTTGATTCTTCTATTAATTGTTTTGCTAAAACTTGACATGTCTCAGCATATTCCATGTTGTCTTTAATATATTCTTCTAATTTAGCTTTATCTTTAGCATATTTTTTAGCTGACATTTCTTCTTGAGCAACTTTAATATTCATTTGAGCTTTGATTAGCTCTGAAGATATTTTTGATTTTGATCTTTCAAAGAACATTGTTGCATTTTCAGTTGCAGCTGAAAGTGAACTTTGTGCATCTGACATAACTTTTCCAATGTCATCTCTTGCATCTAATGCCTTTAGGTAAGCTGTCTCTGATGCATCTTTTAGGTTCTCTCCTAGTTCTTTCATTTTGTTTCCTAATTCTTCCATTCTTTTCTTTAATTCTTCTTTGTCCATAATCCTTCTCCTTTTATATTGATTTATTCTTGATTAAAATTAACAACTGATTTATCAATATCATCCTTTGATATTGAGTTAAAGTTAATAATTTGTTCTGTTCCATTTGAGTTTAGATAATCTATTACAATAAAGTCTATATTTGAACCATTCTTGTAGCACATAGTTACTTTATATGTATGATTTGTTTCTGTGTTTTCTATAATCTTGTTTAGATTACTTACATATACTTCTTTAGATTCATCATATGGAGTCATCTTTATATTATCATAAAGATTTGATTCCTTTGTTAGTTTATTTATATAAATGCCTGGTACTTTTTCTATTGTTTCATACTTTCTATCTGCAATATCAGCTAACATTTCTAGCATTTTCTTTAGTGATGAAGAATCTACATTTCCTTCAAATGCATTTAATCTATAAAAAAATTCATTTTCTTCCATCTTTTCTTCTTCAGTAAGTACTTTTCTTTCAGGAGTAGTTTTTGTTTTATAGAATGAATATCCTACCGCTCCAAGTACACAAAGTACTGTAATTAATATTACTATTTTAGTTACTAAATTTATTTTTTCTTTGTTTTCTTCTTCCATAAAGATCTCCTTTAAATTTTAAAAAATCTTTCATGCCTATTATATCAAAATATATTTATTTTTTTCAATTAATTTGAAGAATTACTTTTCATGTGTTAATATAAAGAAAAAAAGAAAAGGAAATATCAATATGGACTATTTAAATAATATTGGTTTTACAATCGATAAAGAAGCCATAACAAGAATAATAACTTCAATAATTGTTGTTATCATAAGTTTAGTTTTATATCATTTTATTAAAAAAGCTGCATTTAAAGGTACTTCTAAAAAGGCTGATAAAATCAGTAATAGATCAAAAACATATTTAAGATTATTGCTTTCAATTGTAAGATATGCATTTATAATTATTACACTTTTAATTGTACTTCAAATCAATAATGTAAATGTAACTTCAATGCTAGCTGGTGTTGGAATCTTAGGTGTTATTATTGGTCTTGCTGTTCAAGATGCTTTAAAAGATATCATAAGAGGTATTAGTATACTATCTGATAATTATTTCTCAGTTGGAGATATAGTTAAATATGATACTATAGCTCTTGGTAAAGTTACTGCACTTGGACTTAAAACAACAAAGATTCAAGATATTGCAACAAATAATATTCTATCTGTTGCAAATAGAAATATAGAAAAAATTGAAGTTGTATCTGAAGATATTTATATTAATATCCCACTTCCATATGAGCTTAAAGTAGAAAAAGCAGAAAGTGTAATTACTGGAATAATAGAAGAAATTAAGAAAAATGAGAAAGTAAAAGATGCATCATATAAAGGAATAAATAATATGTCAGAATCTTCTATTGATTACTTAATAAATGTTAAATGTAATCCTGGAGAAAAACTTCAAGTAAGACGTGATTCAATAAGATGTATTCTACTAGAACTTGAAAAGAATGATATTTCAGTTCCATATAATCAACTTGATATTCATACAAAATAAAAAAAGTTGCTTTATTAAGCAACTTTTTTGTTAATAATTATCTATTGTAGTATGTTTTTTTCTTTAAAAAAATTATTTATAATTTCCCTACATTCATCGCGAAATCTTGGGGCTGGCATTTCTGTACTATCATATTCAATACTATATATAATGTTACCTTGTTTTATAATTGTAAATTTTATAAAATCCGTATTATTCGAAGTATATTTACTGATTATTTTGTCTCCAACTTCATATTTTTCATCTTCTCGAGCATTTAAAGTGGTATTACACAATAATTCATAATCATCTTCTATTAAATCATCATTATATTCTATTATTCTAATTATAGTACCAGCTGCCTCTAGAGAAACAGCATTACTATAGTTTTGTGGGTGTGGATCTCTATAAAAATCAACACTATTTTCAAATTTATAATCATATCCATATTCATCAAAAATTGATGCTAGATCAGCCATCAAACTTTCAATTTCGCTTTTTTCTTTACTAGGTTTTTTTGTTTTTGGATAGTTTTCATAAATAAAATCATCTTTACCTATTTCCTTATAACAATACATTTCTCCATTAATAATAACTTCATTTAAATATGGTCTTTCCTCTGCAAATTCTAATTCTAATCTTTCTATTCCCAATGTATCACAATAAATGAAGGTTGATGTATCCATTTTCATAGGAAAATGTGCTGTTTTACCTTCTTCTTTAGCATAAACATATGTTAAAGGTTTAAATCTATAATAAGAATACTCCTCTTCATCTTTTAAATGTAATTTTCCTTCTTTTACATTAGCAATTTCACACAAAGTCTTATATCCACCATAATTATCACTATTACTATTACTATTATTACTATTAACAAAATATATAATACTTATTAGCAATATAATTATTACACCTAATAGTATCAATTTTTTCTTATCCATAAAACCCTCACATATTAACTAATTATTTTACTATTGATTTAATACTTGTAAGTTTTAATGCATCATTTTCATTTGCGTTTTGTGCTCTTATTACTAATGTATCTCCTTCTCTTAATACATCAGCTACAACATTATTGAAGTTATTAAATACGTAAATTGCATCTTTCTTTGTTTTTAAATTTGTGCAAATCCAAGCTCTTTCTCCAATAAATGATTTAATCTTAATTGGAGTACCTTCTTTTTTAGTAGCTTCAGATTCTTCTAATTTTTCCCCTTCTAGGATATTAGTAAACTCAATTACTTTCATATCTCTAAAACTTTCTTTTTTACCTGTATATGTAATCTTTATGCTATCTCCTTCAGAAAGTTCTGGCATATTATTTATATCTTTAGTTTCAACAAAATATAAAGAACCAGAATCATTTATTATAAGAACATCATCAAAAGCTTTATGAACTACTATTGCCTCTGATACATATTCTTTTTCAATTTTAGGTTGATTTTTAGTCTCTGTTTTGTCTAAGTTTAATATTGAAGAAATATCAATAGAAGTTCCTGGTGAGTCAGTATCTTTTGATTCTTCTTTTATTTTTCTTTTTTGAACTTGCTCTTTTTTAGCTTGTTCAACCATTTCTTTACCTTTAGCAATAGTTGCTGGGTCATTTACTTTTCTATTTGCTATCGCTGTTCCTACACCACCAACTACTAATGCAATTACTGCAATAACAATTCCTGTAGCTAAAACAGATCCTGTTTGTTCTTTTAATTTATTCATATTTAAACCTCATATTATTACTTTCTTCTTATATACTTTACCACTAATTTAAGTATTATTCAACAAAATCATCTGAAGAAATTACTTCTATTCCGTTATCTAAAAGCATCTGAGTAAGTATTCCATTACCTTCTGTTTTTGTGCCTGTAAATGTTCCATCTCCAACTTTTCCATATCCACATGAAGGACTTCCAGATTTTAAAATTGCTTTTTTAATTCCAAGTTTTAAGCATAAATCTAATATGTTTTTAGCTCCTTTTTCAAACCCTTCTGTTACATCTTCACCATTTATATTAAATACTTTTCTTTTTCCATCTACTATTTTAATTTCAGCTGGTGGCCTTGGTGTACTAAAACCTCCTAATTGTTCTGCACATACTGGAACTAAATCTTCAGTTTTCATAAGTTCTAGTATCTTTGGAGTTAAATTATTCCCACCTTTATATTTGCAATCAAGTCCTATTAAACATGCACTTACTAAAATCATATTATCCTCCTTAAAATAAACAAAAAGAGCGTGCCTTAAAATTATTTTTACGCGCGCTCATTTTGTTTTCGTATTGTTAGAAATACGAGACCTTATAACTCTCAGTTTCTGAAAGCATGAATGCAATGTTTGCAATCTGCCCATTGGTGAGAGTTTTTGGTCTGAAAGCGACCCACTGGATGACACCGTTTTTGACAATGGACGGTACAATTCCGAGGTCATCGATCTCACACATCTCCATGAAGTCCCTGATGAACGCATGATTTTTCCTTTCGTCAAGTTTGTCACTGTTTTTTACAACAATGACATGTGCGTCTTTGGGCATTTTCTGAAGATACTGGTAGAGTCTTGGCTCCGTTTTCGGAATCCCAAAGATGTCAGTTGCTACAGTCGTCATGATACAAAACTCCCTTCGTGCTTTCTTTCTATAGAAACAACACATATATTATAGCACCGTTTACATAATTTGTAAATAATAACAGTATTCTATTTTCTCTTTAGATTATATATTACTTTAAATGCTATGAAAAGATGTGAAAAATAAAAATATAATGACTTTAAATGATATTTTTCATATAAAAATGAGATTTTTGAATGCTTTTGGCGATTAATTTGACAATTTGGAAAAAGTATGCTATAATATACATATAAATACCCATTAAGGGAAACAGGTGCAAAACATCTGGGCTTTAAAACCTCTAATTGTTTTATAGTTAAAAATCTCGGTAACAGAGTCCCCCAAAAAGTTAGTATGGGGGTTTATTTTTTTGCATAAAAAAAGATGCTTAAAGAAAATTTATAGTTTTTCTTTAAGCATCTTTATCTATTATATTTCCATCTAATAGCTACTTATTTTTAATGTGAACTACTCTATCTTTTATATCTTGGGTTCTTTCTTTGCTAAAGTAATCTGATTCGATATATCCACATATCCTTCTTGCAACATTTAATGTCTTTGGATCTTTGTTTCCACATTCTGGACAGTACCACTCATAGTTATCATTTATTAACATCTCTCCTGAGAATTCACATTTTTGGCAATAATCTGCTTTAGTATTTATTTCTGCATACATTACATTGTCATATATATATTTCATAATTTCTAAAACTTTATCTAAATTATCTTGCAAATTTGGTGTTTCAACATATGCTATAGCTCCACCTGATGATAGCATTTGGAATTCACTTTCTAGTTTTAACTTTTCATATCCATCTATCTTTTCAAATACTGGTACTTCACAAGAATTTGTTATATAGTTTCTATCTGTTATACCTTTAACAATTCCAAATCTTTCTTTTAGGCATTTTGCAAATTTATATGCTGTAGTTTCTATTGGAGTACCGTATACAGTATAGTCTATATCTTCTGCTTCTTTCCATTTTTCGCATGCATCAATTAGTCTTTGCATTATCTTAGATGCAAATTCTTTTCCTTCTGCTCCATCTGTATGAGAATGATCTGTCATATATTTAACGCATTCATATAGTCCTGCATATCCAAGTGATAAAGTTGAATATCCATGGTGAAGTAGTTCATGTATTGTCTCTCCTGGTTTTAAACGAGCTAGTGCTCCATGTTGCCACAAAATTGGTGCAACATCAGATATTGCAGTACTTAATCTTTTATGTCTTATTTGAAGCGCTTTATGACAAAGTTCTATTCTTTCATCTAATATTTCCCAGAATTTATCCATATCTTTTTTAGATGTAAGTGCTACATCTGGAAGATTTAAAGTTACTACACCTTGATTAAATCTACCATAGTATTTACCTTTTCCATCTACATAGTTCATAGCATGAGCAATATTTCCAATTGACATTGTTCTATCTGGTGTTAAGAATGAACTAGCTCCCATACATGGGTAGCATGTTTCTTCATCTTTTATATTTTTCTTATATTCTTTCATCATCTTTTCAGAGATGTAATCTGGAACCATTCTTTTTGCTGTACATTCTGCTGCAAGTTTAGTTAGATAGAAATATTTTCCATCTTCATTTATTGTATCTTCTTCAAGTACATATAGAAGTTTTGGAAATGCTGCTGTAATATAAACACCATTTTCATTTTTAAAACCATGAATTCTTTGTTTTAAAAATTCTTCTATAATCATTGCAAGTTCAACTTTATATTGTTCTGTTTCACCTAAGTACATAAATACTGTTAAAAATGGTGATTTAGCATTTGTATTTGTCATTGAATTTACTTGATAGTTAAAAGTTTGAACAGCATCGTTTATTTCTTTTCTAGTATCTTCCCAAGCATATTTTTCTGCATCTTCTTTATTTAAATTACGGTCTTGGTACTTTTTAAAGTATCTTTCATAACTACTTCTTACAAATGGTGCTAAGTGAGTAAGTGTTATTGTTGCTCCACCGTAGCTTGCTGAAGTTACGGCTAAAATAATTTGAGTTGCAATAGTTGCAGCTGTTAAAAATCTATGTGGTTTTTCAATCATTACTCCGTTTATAACTGTACCATTTTGTAGCATATCTTCTAGGTTAATAAGCTCACAGTTATGAAGTGCATTTTGAGCAAAATAATCAGTATCATGGAAGTGAATTATTCCCTCATCATGAGCCTTTACTATATCTTCAGTAAGTAAGTATCTTCTTGTAATATCAGTACTTGTAATACCTGCTAAGTAATCTCTTTGTCTAGTTACTAAAGTTGAGTTTTTACTTGAGTTTTCACTATTCCAATACTCATTTTGACCTTCAATTAATTCCTTAATTGTTTGGTCTGTAGTATTAGCTTTTCTTACTAGCTCTCTTGTATATCTATATGTTATATATTTTTTGGCAAGCTTAAATCTATTAAGCTCCATTAGTTTTTCTTCAATAATATCTTGAATATCTTCCACTAAAATTCTTTTCTTACCAAGGTCTTCAATATATTGAATTATTCCCTTGATTTCGTCATCTGTAGCTCTCTCTGAAGGTTGTACTTCATTGTTTGCTTTACCGATAGCTGTTTCAATTTTGCTTGAATCATAATCGACAATGTGCCCATCTCTTTTAACGATTTTCATACTGTTTACCTCTTTTTTCAAAACTCGATTACTGAAAAATATTCTATTTTTAGTAATACGATTATATAATTTTTATATCATTTTTAAAGGTGCATTTGCAACTATTTTTAAATTGTGATATATTTGTAACAGGAGGGTAATATGGATAGCCCATTTGCTAATTTAACTGAGTTACAGAAGACAAAACTATTCAAGCTATTGGAAACACATACTTACACTTTTGAGAAAAACGAAGAGATTTTAACATCACTTAAAAACAATAATATTATCTGTATAATGCTTTCAGGAAGAGCAATTATAGTTAATATCGATTATAATGGTGAGGAATATTTACTTGAAGAACTTACTGAAGAAAGTGTATTTGGAACATATTTATCCAATATTGACCAGACAGATTATCAAATTATATCTCAAGAACGTTCTTCTGTTCTAGTTATTGACTATGCAAAATTAGTTAACAAACAGAATTTGGGATTTACATATTACAACATATTTTTAAGTAACATCTTTGAGATTGTTGCTGAAAAGATGCGTGGACTTAATAATAGAATTAAAGTATTATCTCAAAAAACTATCAGAAATAAACTACTTACGTTTTTTGAGAATGAATATAGAAAGACTCGTTCTACTAATATTATTTTGGAGAGTAACTTAAAAGGTTTAGCAGACTATTTATCAATTAATAGATCAGCTATGTTTAGGGAACTTAAATCACTAAAAGAAGAAAACTTTATTAGAGTAAATGGTAAAAGAATTACTTTACTATATACTCCACATATTAATTAAAAAAATAAAGGCACATTTTAAATGTGCCTTTTTGTTTTATCTATTTTGAATATTTTTCTTTAATCATGTCATAGATAATATCACATGTTTTTTCAACATTAATGAAATCTGAATTAATACATATATCATAATTTGATGGGCTACCCCATGTTCTTCCTGTGTAATGATTATAATGATTCTCTCTATATTTGTTAATTCTCTTAATCTCTTTTTCAGCTTCTTTTTTATTCATCTTGAATATTTCAGTTGCTCTTCTTATTTTATCTTCGTAGCTATTATATATGAAGATATTAATTACATCTTTATTGTCTTTTAGTATAAAGTCTGCACATCTACCAATAATAACACAAGACTCTTCTTGAGCAATTTTCTTAATTACATTTGATTCTGCAACGAAAAGCTCATCTCCACCTGTCATAGCATTATCATTAATAATATCTGCTCCAGTTCTTCTTTCTTCATAATCAGAAATGTATTCTTTAGATAGTCCTGTCTCTTCTGCTACTCTTTCAATAATTTCTTTATCATAAACTTTTACGCCAAGTCTGTCAGCTAATAATTTTCCAACATATCTTCCACCTGATCCATACTCTCTTGAGATAGTAATAACCAAGTGTCTACCAAATATATCTTTACTCTCTTGTGTATTTTCAACTGGCTTATCAGCTTCATTTACTTGTTTTGCTTTAGTTAAGTGTTTAACTTCGTAAGTTAGCATAATAGCTGCAATCACTATTGCAATAGCATCTGCAAATGGTCCAGAGTATAGTACTCCTTCTATTCCATATAAATTTCCAAATATAATCATTGCTGGAACTAAGAATATAAGTTGTCTTGAAAGTGATATTGCTGCACTTTTTACACTCTTTCCAATCGCTTGGAAGAATATTCCTGTTGGTATTTGTACACCATATAGGAAACAGAACATTAAATATATTCTAAATGCCATACATGCAAATTCAATATAAAGTTCATCACCTTGACCAAATATAGATATTATTTTATCAGGTATTGTTTGGAATATGATAAATGAGAATATACTTACTACTGTTCCAATTGTTAGAACATATTTTAATGTCTTCTTTACTCTATCTAGTTTTCTTGCTCCATAGTTATAACCAATAATTGGTTGTGCACCAATTGCAACTCCTAAAATTATACTTGTTAAAATATGGCTAATCTTCATTACAATACCTAGTACTGTAATTGGTATGTTTGGACCAAATTTAGAAAGTGATCCACATTTATTAAGCATGTTGTTTTCAACTGCAACTAGAATTACAACACTTACTTGGTTAATAAAACTACTAATACCAAGAGCTAATAATTTTCTTACAGTTTTACCTTCTAACTTAAATGACTCTTTATTTAATGTAACTGATTTAATCTTTCTAATATATGCTAGATTTAAAACAGCTGTTATAAATTGACTAAATATAGTAGCTATAGCAGCACCTTTTACTCCCATATTAAATACAAATATTAATATTGGATCTAAGATTGTGTTTAGTACTGCACCTGTTACCATAGTAGTCATTGAATAATTTGGTTTTCCGTCAGCTCTTATTAAACCATTTAAGATTGTGCCCATCATCATAAATGGGAAACCACATATGATGATATAACCATAATCTAATGCATATGGTTTTAATTCTTCAGTACAACCAAATAGCATTACTAATTTTGGAAGGAATATTAGAAATAATGAACTCATTATAATAGAAATAATGATTCCCATTATAATACCATTTCCTACACCTTTTGCTGCTTCTTTTTCTTTTTTCTCACCAAGTTTTAAGCTAAGGTATGCTGATGTACCATCTCCTACCATAAGTGAAAATCCAAGTGTCATCATTACAAGTGGGAATATGATAGTTGTAGCACCATTACCTAAATATCCTACACCTCGACCAACAAATATTTGGTCAACTATATTATATAAAGCATTTACTAACATTGAAATTATACATGGTAGTGAAAATTTCCTAATTAGTTTGCCTATTTTTTCTGTTCCTAAAATGTTTTCCTCTTTGTTCAAAATGTTTACCTCCTGCTGCTTTTTTTTAGCAGCTTTTCTATTTTAACACAAAATAAAATAAAAGTAAAAGAACTAATTTCTTAGTTCTTTTTATATTTCACCATTTTCGATTGCAAAATGAATTTTCATGAGTGCCTTTTTTCTACAGCCAATTTTATTTTTCTCTTCCATTGTTATTTCTGCTAAAGTCTTTCCTGTATCTAGTTCAAAGATTGGATCAAATCCAAATCCATTTTCTCCTCTTGGATATTCAGGTACTTTTCCTACTAGTTCTTCTTCAGCAGTAACTACATTTGAGTTATGATAGCATGCAATTGCAACTTTAAATCTACAAGTTCTATCGTCTTTTCCTTTAAGTTTTTCTATTAAGCCTAAGTTTCTTTCTTCATCAGTTCCGTCTAGCCATCTGTGAGTATATACTCCTGGAAAACCATCTAGTGCATCTAGTTCTATTCCAGAATCATCTGCAATTATGTAATAGTTTTCCGGAATAGCTTTTGCAACTGATTTTACTTTTGAAATTGCATTTCCCTTAAAAGTATTCTCATTTTCTATTACTTCTATCTTTTGACCTATTTTTTCTTCTATTTCTTTTAAAGTTAATATTTCATAGTCTTCAAAGATTCTTTTTATTTCTCTTATTTTTCCTTCATTATTGCTTGCAACTACAATTTTTCTCATTTTTACTCCTAAAATACATGAATTAGTTTATCAATATATTCTTTTCTTATAAATATTTGCTTATCGCTATCATCTGGATTTATTATTATTCCGCCACACATTTCTTCTTCCATAACGATATCAAATATTTCTTTTACAGTCATAAGTGCATAGTCAATTGATTCATCTGGTAAATTATTATTAGTTAAAACTACAATATATATTTTTGAATCACTTGCTCTTACTGTCATCATGTCAGAGCCTTCACCTACTGCACTTCTTTTGCATGGCAAAAATAGAGTCTTTTTATCTTTATAAAGATCTCCTAAAACATTTATTATTTCATTATAATCTTCTTGTGAAGAAGATTTCTTATAGCTTGAAATCTTTTCTTCTAGTTTTTCTACCATAATTATTCCTCGTTAACATCCAAAAGTGAGAATAGTTTTTCATTATTATTTAGTTCTTTGATGTTCATAACAACACCTTCACCTACAACAATTGCTCCTGCTTCAGTAAGTGCAAGTTTAATTGAACTCATTGTGTTTCCTGTAGCATAGATATCATCTATTAGGTATACTCTTTTACCAGCATAATCATCGCCTTTTGATAGTTTTGGAAGTTCTAAGTTATCTTTTCCATATTCTTTCTCATATTCAAAACTATAATCTACAACAGTTGGTGGAAGTTTTCCTTTTTTTCTAACTGGAACAAGTCCTACACCTAGTTTATATGCAACAGGTGCACCAAACAAGAATCCTCTTGCTTCTGGTGCTATGATATAGTCAATCTTTTTATCCTTTAATTCTTCTACAAATTTATCAGTTATCTCTTCAAATGTTTCCTTTTGTGAAATAAGTGGAGTAATATCAATAAACTCCATACCTTCTATTGGATAGTTTTTTTCTGTTCTAATATTAAGTTCATTTGTAAGTGTGTTTTTTAAAATTTTCATTTTAAGTCACTCCTTTCTTTTAATATATCTACAGTTCTATATATTTCTTCAACATGATTTATTAAAAAATTACCTTCTTTTACTAAAGAATCTATTTTATCCATATCCATCCATTCAACAGATTCTACTTCTTCCTCTTGAAGTTTTAATTTTGATATATCTAAGTCTTTTTTGGCATAATATAATTCAAAAAATACTTGTTTATCATCTTCTCTTGATTCATAAAGGAAGTTCATTTCATCTTTTTTTAGGTCTACTCCGATTTCTTCTCTTACTTCAGAAATTGCTCCTTCTAACCCTGTCTCCCCCGCTTTTGCGTGGCCCCCTGTTGCGCCATACAAGCCATCTTTCAGTTTTGACCTCTTCTGAATTAGAAATTCTCCTTTTGAGTTTTGAATCATAGTAAGAACAACAATAATATAATTTCCATCTGGAATTTTCTCACCTTTAAAAATAGTTTTACCCGTTCTTACTTTGTTTTTGTCATATAAGTCACGTTTTTCCATTTTTTTATCCTTAAATTATAATTTACACGATTATTATATAAGATTATTTGTCAATTTAAAAGTAAAAAGAAGAAGATTTTTTAATCTTCTTCTTTTGTATTATTATAAACTTTCTAACGAATCTATTAACTCTATAATTTTCTTATCTATTTCTTTTATTCTTTCTTCTGCTTCTGCTCTTTCTCTAGATTCTTTTCCTTTTTCACTTAATAATATTTTTTGATATTGAAGTTTTTTCCTCTTTAAATCATTTATTTTCATGTATACACTTTTTTCGTATGAGTCATCTATGCCATTATTATTTTGGTCTGCTTCATTATAATAAAGAAGATCTTTTGCAGCTTCAGTAGCTTTTTCAATAACTGTAGTATCGTTATTTTTAAATATTCCACCTATCATAGATTGAAGTGTTCCTGTATTTTCATCAGTATACGTTGGTGCTTTTTCTTCTTTATTTGTAGCTACAGCATTTTCTTTAAGTTCTTTTTCGACCATTGCTCTATATTTTTCTATTTTAGTTTTGTCTATTAAAGAAAATCTTTCATCATCTATATCTACTCTCTTCTTTATAATATCGAAATCTACTAAGTTTAGAATAGCTTTTAAAACATATCTTTCTTGAAGATTAATTACCATATTTTCTAATTTTGCAGACATTTCTGGTATAGAAAGCATATCAAATTTATCTAGTAAATCTATCATTATTAGTTCTAGTCTTTCAATTCCATCACCAATTAGAAAATCTAATTTTAATTTTCCAACATTATTTTTCTTTTCTTCTTTCATAACTTCTTTACTTTTTTTACTTGACCTTTCTCCTTCAATATTAGGATATACTTTTCTCATATTGGCTATTTCAAGTTTGTTCTTTTGAGGATTTAGTAATAGTTTATCTATTTTATCACGAGTAGCATTATCCATAGGATTATAATCATCATGACCACATGCTCTACAATGGTATGGTTCATCATTACCAATTGAGAATTGCTCATCATCACTACTTAATTCAAATAATCTGCTTTTAGGTTTGCTTCTACTTCTTTTAGTCTTATTTGGATTGAATTCAACATTAGAGCTACCGCATAATCTACATCTATAAATACTCATATTATCCCCCTATAAGTTTATAATACCTAAATAGCAATTATATTACAATAAAAATTGTGTTACATTTATTTTAAAAAACCATCTATTATTATAGATGGTTTTAAAATTTTAATTATTTCTTAATTCAGTTTTTAACTCTTCATTTAGCATCTCTATTTCATCATCTTTATTGTCGATTGTTCTTGTAAGTTCTTCATAATCATTGCTTAAATTTTCATAATCTTCTCTTAATGTTTGATATTTTTGCACAATGTCTAATTGGTTTTCAAAATTTGTTTTTAGTTTTTCTATATTTTCTTTTGAAGCATGAACTGTAATAATACAATCATTTTGCCAATCTGTCTCATAGATTACAATCCTCTTATTATTAATATTATCAATAAATTCTTTTACAGTATCATATTCCTCTAGGTCATAATCTCTATATG
This sequence comes from Clostridia bacterium, assembly GCA_017528085.1. GTDB lineage: Bacteria > Bacillota > Clostridia > TANB77 > CAG-508 > Scatovivens. The sequence continues at coordinate 254,809 of JAFXPH010000002.1, forward strand.
TACTTCTTATTACTACAGCATTTTTAATAACTTCTTTTTCTACTTCAATATTATGTTTTGCTTTAGCTGTAATTTTTATATTTGGGATGTCTTCTTCAATATATTCTACAGCTAATCCTCTATTGTCTTCTATATATAAGTCATCTTTCATTTCTTCTTCAAAGACTATATCTACATATTCTTCTCCATATGGATCTTTTGTCTCAATTGTATAATCTTTAATTCCAAGTACTATTGTTCCACAAGCGACTCCACCCATAATAAGAGCAATTAAGAATAATCTTCCCCATAGCTTATAGTTTGGTCCTTTATTTGCAATAAATGAATAAAGTCCATGTAGTATTACAAAATTAATAAGTAGTAATCCGATAAGTCCTAAAAGGACACCTATAAATACAATTACTGTCTTAGTAAACATGAATGAAATAACTATACCTGCTACTAATAGAACAAAAGAAATTGAACACCAAATTCCTAAAAATGCTGCAAATAATTTTATGCAGAATATAACAATTTTACCTAATCCATTTAAAATAGTAGAACCGCTACTAGATTCATCTCTAATTATTATTCTCTCTTTTGGCTTTCCTTCAAATATCTCTTTTTCTTTTGATTCTTTTTGATCTTTTTCTTCTTTAGGTTCTTCTTTTTTGTCAGCCTCTTTTGATTTTTCTTTAGGCTCCCTTACAACTTCATAATAGTCTAAATATCTTACTTTAAAAATATGAAGTACAATCGTAACTGCAACTACAACAAATATTATTTTGTATATTGCATCTATTAATTTAAATAGTCCTCTAAATCCAAGTCCCATAAATATTGAACTTAAAAGTCCACTAGAAACTACATAGATTATATAAAGAACAAATGCAATTATTATCTCTTCTATAATAAGTTTAATCTTTTGAGAAAACTTCATAGAAATAAACATATTTACAGATTTAGTTATATAGTTTAAAAAGTCTTCAACATACTTATTAAAATTAATTTTTGACTTCTTTTCATCATCCACTTTATTAACATTTTCATTAATAAGCTCATCTACATTGTAATTATAAAGTTTACAAATTAATAATATTTTATCCATCTCAGGATAACTTGTTTCAGACTCCCATTTTGATACTGCTTGTCTTGATACCCCAAGTTTTTCTGCAAATTGTTCTTGAGATAAATTATTTTCCTTTCTAATTTTTTTCAAATTTTCAGATAGTTTCATAAAACTTCCTCCTTCCACTTTAAAAAAATTATATTTTTTCTACCGGTTGCATTCTACCAATTTTCGGTTGTTTTTTGTATAAATTTAGTTGCATTTTTGGTTGCATAGCACTTTTTTTCTATGATTTTAACAAAAAAGTAGCACTATTTTTGTGCTACTATTCCATAATATCTTCTTATTAGTAAGATACCTTTTTCTGTTGTATTTTCAGTAATATATTTATCAATTAATGATTCATCAATATTAGGTATAACTTCTTTCATTCCATCTACTTCTGAGAAGTCTGTTAATATTGGTGCTTTATATAAAAGAAGCATCAAGTCTTCTTTTGTTTTATAGTATTCTCTCATATGAATTGGTATTAATTCTACATGTTTAAATCCTGCATCTAATAAATCTTCATAATCTATGAAGCTTATTGGTTTAGGATCATTATATGCTTGGCCTTTTCCAAAAAGTCTTTTTAAAGCCCAACAATCTAATTTATCAACACCTCTTAGTATTAGATATCCATTAGGTTTAAGTGCATTATAAATTCCTTTTGCATCTATTATTGTATGTCTTGCAGTAATAATATCAAATGATTCTGGTTCAACATCCATATTTAGATTATCCATTACTCTAAACACAATGTTTTCTTTGTTATACTTTTTTAAATTCTCATTTGCAGTTTTAATCATCTCTTCTGAAAAATCAGTTCCAATTATTTCTTTAGCTTTTGGGAAATGTTTAAGAACATTTTCTCCACCACCAGTTCCTAAATCTAGTATTCTAGATTCTTCTGTAGCATGATCATATAGTTCTCCATAGTAGTCCCAGTCAGTCATACAATCTTCGTACATGTTTATATGAGAAAAATCCCAATTTTTAGCTCTTTCATAAAAATCTAATTCACTCATTTTGGCTCCCTTCTAGAAGTCTTCTTCAGCATCAGTTTCATCTATGTCATCATCTGGCTCTACATCTTCTGTTTCATTAAAGTATTCTTCTTCATAGTCTATTTTAGCAAATGCTTTTTCACCTTTATCATATCTCCAATATGCTTCATATTTGAAACCTTGGTTTAATTTGTTTGTGACTTCTAATATAAATTCATCTAATATATCTTTATCATAGATATGAGATAGAATATCTATTGCATATTCATATGCATACTTTCTTCCATCATATGTAATGTCATATTTATAATCGCCATTATTTTCATATCTATAGCCATCTTTTTCAAAATATTTCCATTCATCAATTAATTTATCTCTATTGTTATATTCATTTTGGAATCCTACTCTTGTTGCATAGTTAGTAAAGATATAAAAAACTGTATCTTCTATTAAGTCTAAAGAGATCATAAATTCATATTTGCCATTTTCTTCTTTTACATAATAGAATCCTACACCATCTTTATAATTAAAGTTAGTATCAGGTAGATATATTAATCTATCTAATACTTCTGCTTTATCTTCTTTACTGTCATCTTTATTAATTAAACCTAGTTTAATTGCTTTTTTCTCTACACTTTCTTTAAGTTCATCTACGAATTCTCTTTCGCTATCATCCATTTCGTAGTAGAATAACTCTTCTGCGTTTAATTTACTTGCGTCCATCTTTGTTTTCTTTCTCCTTTGAGTTTATGTATTTACTAAGTTCTTCTGGCATAAATCTTGAATTTCTTACTGCCATTACTCCATAGTCATTTAATAATTTAAATGAATATTTTCCTTTTTCATAGTTTTTTAAAAGTTTTACTCTAATTAGTTCCTTAATATTACTATGAGCTTTTTTCTCATATGGAATTCCAGTTTCTATTACTTCGCACTTATACATAATTGATGAATAAGGTGCTGCAACATAAAGGTAGATCATATCACCTACTTTAATATTACTAGATTGTTTCCATATAGCTTCTTTTTTGCCTTTAAATTCATTAATTAAATCATAGTACTTTGGGTTTGCAGGTACTATCCATTCATTAGTTGTTCCTTTTCTTACTTTCTTACCATTTGCAGCAAACTGATAACTTTCGTCTACAAGTTTCATTATAGAGCTATCTTCTTGCTTGTCATCCATAGTAACTGTTATCCAGTACTTTTTGTTCATGTGATATGCTGGATATATTCCATTTTCATGAACTAAGTCTGGAATCTTCTTATCATCAATTTTAAGATTTATTACTTCAATATATCCCTTTTTATTTTCTTCAAGCTTTGAGTAATCTATTCCCATGATTAAGCCATACCATTTTAAAGTATCTTTATGTTTAATGGCTCCACATGTTGGGTCATCCATCCACTCGAAGTCCGGTACATCTCCGTATTTTTCTTTAATAAGATTTACTATTCTTAATGTTTGATTGAATTCAAATTGTTCTTTTTGATAGCAATTGTTTCTAATATCTAAAAGTAAATTTTGAATATTCTCTCTTACACTTGCTACAAACTCACCTTGATTTTCTTCCATTCTAAAGTTTGTATATTCGTCTCCAAAAGCATTATCTATTACTATTAAATTTACTTTTTTATCTTTACTTATTGCTATTTCTACTTTAAAAGAATCATCCATGATATTTTTTTCATAGACTAAACTATCTTTTTCTTCTTTGAACCCATATTTTTTGAGTTTTTTTACATCGTATTTATAACTTATAAATAGCTCTTCTTCGATATTATACATTTTACATCCTTATTTTAAATTTAGTTTATCTATTAGTTTTTGATAGATAGGTTTCATTTTTGCCTCAGTTGAAGCTTCAACTGCCTTATCAATATCTATCCATTTCACACCACTATTTTCATCTTCTTTCATTCTAAGTGGTTCTGTATCATCTACTTCTACTAGATAGCAACAATTTAAATGCACATGACTTGGTACAAATTTACCTCTTTTAATGTGGCTATCTACAGTAAGAATCTCAATACTATAGATTCCATCACTAATTATTTTTACATTTGTAAGTCCTGTTTCTTCTCCAATTTCTTTTAATGCCACATAGTCAAGATCTGCATCTCCATCAGCATGTCCACCGACCCAAGCCCATGAGTTATAAATATTATGATAAATCATGAGTACCTTAGTTCTTTCTTTATTTACTATCCATCCAGATGCTGTAAAGTGACACATTTGATTTTCTCGAGTTAGTACATCATCAAATGTATCAATGTATTTAAGCATAAGAGCTTTATCTGCTTCTTCTTGTTCATTAAATGTTTTATAGTTTTCTATTTCATCTCTTAAATGCATATTTTTACTCCTAATTATTATTATTTTTATTTTCTCTTACTTTTTTATTTTCATTTTGTCTTTCTAGTATTTCTGGTACACGTCTTTTTCCACATGTAGAGCATCTTTTTGATACAGCTGCGCAAGTTGAACATAACTTTGGAGTTATAGTTGATGTACTTTCACCTTTATATCCGCAAACTTTGCATCTCCATGTAGTCATTGCTGAACCTCCTATTGTAGGATGATCAGTATATCCTCCATCCATAATTCTTCTAAAACTTGCCCTTTCATCTTCATCTTCTTCTAACATCTCTAAATCTCGTATGCAATATTCATTTCCATATAATTTAGCAGCTTTTGTTTCAATCATACTTTCTGGATAATAATTATATTTAACTGCTAAAGCCATAAAAAAGAGAAGAATTATAATTACAATTATTCCAACTTTCTTTTTCATATATAACTCCTTTAGCTTTAAGATTTACATTTGAATTATATCATAAAACTATTTAAAAAGAACCATTTTATAGACTATTAATTTTGAATTTATTGTGAATATCATTGACTTAATTTTTTAGAATAATATAATAAGATTGCAATTAAATAAAAGAAAGAAGGTATTTAACTTATGAAAAATAATGGTGAAGTTATTTTTTTACTATTCGTTATTATTATTCTTTTAGTAATAATTGGATACTTAATCAGTTGTAAAACTATTACTACTGAAACATTTACAGAAGTAGCAAGTGAGTCTACTCAAGTAGAAAATACTGAAGATAATGCTAAAGAAGCTGATTCTTCTACAAGAACATTAAATGAAAATGAGCTTGACTTATTTGAGCAATATTTAGAGTCAGAAGGTGTATGGAATTTCTTATATGTAAAATATGCTGACGTATCAGAATTTAACTTAAAAGAATTCTTAACATACTATTTTGTAAACTCTACTGATGCAACAGACAAACAAATTTTAGAATATTTAGGTGAAAAAGAGCCTAACGTTCCACTTCATTTATATTTTAAAACGAACTTAGATGAAACATTTAAAAAATTTACTGGTAAAGATGTATCTGTAATTACTAACAAAGATTATCTTCCACCTGTAACAAAAGATGGATACTATTACTATAATAGAACATCTGATGCAAACTTTGCAGATTTTGATGTAATAAGCGGAACAGAAGAAGGAAATAAATATGTTATAACTTATACAGCAAAATCATTTGATGGTGAAAACTATGAAGTAACTTTAGAAAAAGTTGATGGTAAATTTATATTCGTATCAAATGTTAAAGCACAATAATAAATTTAAAATAAAAAAAATGGAGACTATATAAGTCTCCATTTTTTATTTATATTCTTTTAAGCGTTTTCTTTATTCATCCAATCTTTTCCATCTACTATTCTAGCAGCTAACATTGATGATGCTGTATCACCAACAACATTTAATACTGTTGCAGGAGCATCTATAATTGTTGCTATGATTGCTAAAATTGGTAATGCATTTACTGGGAATCCCATTAATGTTAAAATCATCATTTCTGAGATTGTTCCTCCACCAATTGGAACTGCAGTAATTAGAAGTGTAGCTAAAAGTGCTACTAATAAAACTTTTCCAACTCCTACGCTTGTTCCAAATAAGCATACTAAGAACATTATTTTAAATACTGATCCTATAATAGAACCATCTTTGTGGAAGCTTGTTCCAAGTGGTATCATAGTTTCTGCTATATCTTCTGATACACCAATCTTTTTAGCACCTTCTGCGTTAACTGCAATTGATGCTGCGCTTGAACAAGTAGCTAAAGCTGTAATTGTTGCTGGTAAAATATTTGCCCAAAATGCTTTTACACCTTTTCTTCCAGCTGCTATAAATGCATATAAAGAATACATGATAACGTAGAATAATATACAAACAACTGTGTAAATACCAAATGTTTTTGCATATCCTACAGCTATTGAAGCACCATAGGTACCAACTAATGCTGCAAAGTAACAACCAAGTCCAATTGGAGCATAATACATAATAATCTTTAATAGATTCATAATTATGTCTCTTAATGATTCTAAGAAATCTTGAACTGGTTTTGCTTTTTCTCCAGACATGTTGATTGCAATACCAAATAGTATTGAGAATACTAATAGTGCAATTATATTGTTTTTAGAGAATAAGTCAGTAAAATCTTTAACTGTAAGAACTGTTACTGTTCTTGTAAGAATTGACACTTCCTCTTCTTCTTCAACTTCTGTGCCTTCTTCTAATGCTGCTTTTATTTGCTCTCCATCCTCTGCTTCAACAAGCTTAAATGCATAAGTACTTGCGATACCTATTAAAACTGCAATAAGTGAAGTAATAATAAATACAACAAATATTGTTACCATTACTTTTCCAAGTCTTTTTGGTTGTTTCATCTTAGCAATTGAAGTTGTAATAGTTACAAATATCAAAGGTACGATTACAACAAACATTAGATTTAAAAATATGTCTCCTAAGGGACTAAGTACTGCTGCTTTTTCTTTTAAGCAAATTCCTAATATTGCTCCAACAATTATTGCAGCTAATAAAATAATTGTTGATTTGTAATTTTTCCAAAAATTTTTCATATTATTCGCCTCATTTTTTGAGATCATTTAAAGACGTTATATTAATAACATTCCTCACGTATACGATTATATCTTTTTTTAAGGAAAAAATCAATATCTATGAAAATTGGCATAAAAAAACAAGCCTTGATATAAGGCTTGCATCAAATATTATTAGTATCCTTTTACTCCCTCTAATGATTCATCATTAGTGATATATTCTTCTACATCGATGTGTCTGAATTTATCTTTAGAGTCTCTAATATATACATCTTTTAATCCTGCATTTACAATCATTCTCTTACATAATGCACATGGGTTTGCATTTTCAACATATGCTCCATCCGTGTATCCTTTACCTACTAGATATAGAGTTCCACCAAGCATTTTTTCTCTTGAAGCACTTATAATTGCATTTTGTTCTGCATGAACGCTACGACATAACTCGTATCTTTCTCCTCTTGGGATGTTTAATTTTTCTCTCATGCAATATCCTAAATCACAACAATTTTTTCTTCCTCTTGGTGCTCCAACATATCCTGTTGAAATAATTTCATCATTATTAACAATTATTGCTCCAAAATTTCTTCTTAAGCATGTTCCTCTTTCAAGTACTGTTTCAGCAATATCTAAATAGTAATTAACTTTATCAACTCTTCCCATTTTTAAAAAATTCCTTTCAAATTTTTTCACTAAACCGAATATATCATATTGATTTTCATTTTACAATAAAACTTTTTTGAATTTTTTGTGACTAACTTCTACTATGGTATTTAATACCTTTTCCGAGTTTTTCAGCATATTCTATCTCAAGTTTTGTACTATCTCCTACATAGCCATCAATATTTAATATGAAGATTTCATCTGACATTTCTATTCTTTTAAAGTGTGCTTCTTTTAAAATCTTAAGTTCTTCTTCACTTGGTTTTTTATCTCCTACTGGATACACTGGTGTAAGCACACAGTTTCCTTCCAAGCTTAATTTTTGAGCCACTTTCATCATTTCATCTTTATACTTTAAACTTCCACATATTGTAATTACTTTCATTTTACATCCTCTAATTCTTAAAAAAGAAACTTTTAATTTTCAAAAGTATCTTTTTAATTATATTTGTTTCTTCTACTACAAGTCTTGTTTCTTCATTTTTAGGTTGTTGAGTATCATCTTCTTTTACTTCATCTACATTACTATTAAATATTTCATTTACGTCTTTGACATTTTCTTTACTTATACGTGTCTTTTCATCATAATATTTTGCTATAAACTCTTTTTGAGAATTATTTGCCCAATATTTTTCAAATAGATATGCTAATATTTCCTTTGTTCTAGACATAATATTATTTTCTTCAGGTGTTTTATCAGGATCATATTTAAATAAATACTCTGAATCTGCATTTTCAAAGAAAATATTTAATTCTTCTTTTGGGATTTTATAATAATCTTCATCTGACATATATTGTAAAATTTCAATAATCTCAGCATATGCCATTGTATCTTCTTTTACCATTTTTACCGCCTTTTATTATCTTACTTCATCATCGTTTTCTCTTGTCTCATCATCTTTTTGCATAGTTATATCTTTTATTTTTCCTTTTTTAGATAATCTTTCTATACCTTCTTTAATAGGTTCTTTTAAATCTTTTGCTGTTATTTTTCCTTCTAATTCTTCACTTATATATTGATCTATAGTCATACTATCAAGTTCATAATTCTCTTGCATGCTTGAAAGTTCTTCTTGATGATCACTCTTATATCTTGAAATATAATCAATCAATCCATCGTTTATAGGTAACTCTCTTATCTGTTCTTCTGTCATTTTTCCTAAGAAAAAATCAATTATATCTCCTTTTTCAGATAAATCTTTTCCATCATTTTTATCCTTTAATACCATAACAGATAGTTTATCAGGTGGAATAGTTTTAGTTGTCCAGCTATTTGCAAAATTGAAATGCTTATCATCTATAGTTTCGTCTTCAACTTCTGATATTTTTAAATATGGTCCCTCTCCAACATACTCTTCTATTGAATCAGTTTCTCTTATTCGATTAATTTCATTAACCTGGCTTTCTAAACTTCTCATTTCATCTTCTGAAAGTTCTATTCTGCCCGCTACAGCATCATCATATTGAGCTATAGCTTTGTCACCTTTTTCACCTTTGAAGTCCTCATAATGCTTTAAAAAGTCCATATACATTACTACAGCGCCTTCTTCTCCTTGAGAATAAAACACTACTTTTTTATCATCTTTAATTGATTGACTATTTTGCCCATTATGTGGAACAAGACCATTATCTCTTATGTATCTCATCCACTTATTTTCATCAAAATGATATAAAGCTTTCTTATTTTCCATTTTTATCTACCTCACAATTAGCTTAACACTTTAGTCCATTTCATTCAATGAATGTAAATAAAAAAAGAAGTAAATGTAACATTTACTTCTTATACTATTTAATTTTTTATTCTTCTTTATTCTCTACTAATTTACAAACATCTACCCATTTCTCAAACTTAACTATTTTTTCTAGTTCTTCTAATGTAAGTTTAATAGCACTATTTGGACTACCACATGCTGGATAAGTTGTATCCAATTTCTTTAAAGATTTATCTAAGAAAATTGTTACTTCCTCGTCTACTCCAAATGGGCAAACTCCACCCGGCTTGTGGCCAGTTTTAACTTCTACATCATCAAATGGAATCATTTTAGCTTTAGTGTGAAATTCTTCTTTATATTTGCGATTATCTATCTTAGCATCACCTGATACTACAATTAATACTGGTTTATCTTCTATCAAAAAAGATAATGTCTTAGCTATTTCTTTTTCTTGACATCCAATAGCTTGAGCTGCTTCTGCAACCGTTGCAGAAGATACATCAAACTCTAATACTTTTTGATCTAAATCAAATTTTTTCAAATACTCTTTTGCTCTTTCTAAAGACATATTATCACTCCTTTTTATTTAATCTCCAAAAGCATCTCCTCCGATTATTAGTCCTGTTGTCGCATCAACATATACTTTAATTCCGTTTCCCATTTCATTTTCTCTTTTTACTACATATGCATTTCTCTTTAAATCTTTATAAATCATGTCACCTTCAAAATATGTTCTTGTAAAATAATTATTGGCACTTACTTCTTCTAAGGTAATTTTTTCTGAAAGAACATCATCTGCTCCTTCTCCTGCAATTCTCTTTTTAGATTCATCAAATCCTTTTTGAGCAATTGTTGATGCTTCTTCTGTAGTTATTTTAGTTTCACTAGAATCTGGCTTATAGTTTTCGAAATCAACTACAAACACTTCTTTATCTAATTCATTTGGTGTAAATTTTTTATAGTCATATGTATTTGTTACAGTATTTGTATTTTCTACCTCATTTACTACTGTATTAGTTACTTCATTTACAACTGGTTCATCTATTGTTTGTACTACAGGTATTGGTCCATCTTCGTCAATATCATCTACGCCTTCTAAATAAACTTTAGTATCAGGTAAGTATGAATAATATGAATGGATTTCCTTAGTTATCTTATCATTAGACATTGTATATGCTAGTACTTTATCTACTATATCACTTGGAAACATTTCTTTAATTGATTTTGTATATAGTGAACCATCTTCTGGATTTTCATATTCTACAATGTCATTGCCATCTATTTTAAATTTAAATTTGTATGCCATTGAACTACCAGACATTGAATATAATTTCTCATCTCTTACATAGTAAGATTCTTCTAGTATCCACATGTAAACGTATCTATAGTTTCCTTTTTCTTGTATGCCAAATCCTTCGTAGTCAGTAAATACTTTATAGTCTTTACCTCCTATAAATTCATAATCAGTATTTTCTTGCTCTGTTTTTTCTTTTACAATGTAATCTATGGCCATTTCATAAAGGAATTCATGATCTGTTATCCATGCTCCTCCATTAGTTTGTGACCAATACTCAAAAGAAAATACTCCTATAAGCACGAGTATTACAATTATAAGTGGTAATTTTTCTTTCATTTTGTTACCCTCCTAGTTTCTTTTTAATATTTTATCTAATTCTACTTCTGCTTTCTTTACAAAGAAATTGTCAGTATAAATAGGAATATCTATTTTAGTAATTGTTTCTTTTAGTTCTTCTATCGTTCTATATCCATCTTTATCTCTAGTTTCAACTTCTATTAAATTGTCTCCACCTTCAATATTTTTAATAGCTAATGCTACACCATTTTTTTCATAAACAACATCATCTTCATGAATTGACATTATCTCTTTAAATCCAAGTTTAGTAAGTAAGACTTTTGCTTCTTCTACATCACCGACATCAACTTTATAAGCCTTTTGAGAAGTAATTATTCCATCTTTATCTATTTCTTTTTCTTTGAATGTAATATTTTTATACTCTCCACCTTTAAGCTTTCTTCTTACATGTCTTACAATTGCACATTTTGCAATTATATCTCTTGTACTTAAAAGCTCTATATCTAAATCATTTGGAATAAAATAATTATCTCTCATATCAAATTTGTCAGTTACTTCATATCCTCTTTTTATTAACAAATTAATAAATTCATCAAAATCTCCTTTGATTTTTACAGTTATTTCATTATTATCTTTTACCATCTTCCGTGTTTCCTTTCATGAATAAAATATATCATACAAGCTATAAAAAGACAAATTAAAAAGACAGAAATAAAATCTGTCTTTTAATCAGTTTGCTTAAATATTAACTTACTTTCTAACTTATATAATAAATCATCTGTGTCTGTATATTTAATTAAATCTATATAACTATTCCCACCTATCATTGCACTTAAATTTGCTTTAATATCACATAGGCATATAACTGGTTTTCTTAATGATTCTGCATATGCTATTTCATATCCAACTCCAAATGATGGTGTAGATACTTCAGCAACTAATATGTCTGCTTCATTAATCCATTCAATATCTCTTTTATATATTTCTTCAAGTGGAATACCTTCACCCATACTGCTTAAATTTGGATCTGATACATGTTTATCAAGTATTGTTCCATATTTTTCTAATAGCTCATTAATTGCAATATATGTATCAATTTTATCTCTTCCGCCTCTTATTGATCCTGCAAAGTAGATTTTCATTACATTTCTCCTTTTACTCTTTTTCCATTTACTAATGGATTTAAATCTCTTGGTTTAACATTTGGTAAATCAATATACTGAGTTTCTTCTTTTTTAACATTCTTGAATTTGCTTACCATTTCTTTTAGTTCTTTATCATTTCTAGAATCTATTATGTCCCAAATTTCATCTTCATTTAGATAGTATAAATCATCGTATGTAAAAAGCTTATTATCAATTGCATATTTTGTAATCTGTGCAAGCAATTCCATCATGAAGTTATCTTCTTTTGAATGGCAATATACATCTATTGATTCACTTACTTCTACTACTTTTTTAGCTATGTCTTCACTCTTGAACCCCAACTCTTCTTCACCATATTCGTTTGTAAATACAGTTAAGTCATCTACAATTTTTTCTATATCATCAATTGATATATTTTTTGTCCAGCTAATACCTGTTAGAATTACGCCATCTATTCTATCTGCACATAGTTTTGGTCTATTATTATCAACAATAGTATATTTTTTGAAATTATAAATATTTTCTATGTTAATATTATCTTCTTTTAAACATTTTAAAAGATATTCATCTTCTCTTAAAATTTTTTCAGTATACTCTTCTGTAGATTCTTGTTTTGAATAATCTTTGTTCATATAATCAATTACATGTGCAAAACAAGGAGTTGCTGCATCATGAAATAGACCTGCTAGACATGCTTCTTTGCTTTTTGTAAATCTATATGTAATAAGTGCTACAGCAAGTGAATGATCGTATCTACTAATATATTCTTTAAAGTTATATATATCTTTAGATGCATAATCCATACCGCAAAAGTATCCAACCTTTTTAAGTCTTAAAAGGGATGGAGCTTTTAGATATTTTTTCATAAATTCAGGTACATCTTGATAATTTAATTTATCTAAGTAATATTCTAAGTACATGTATGTCTCCTCTTATATTGGCTGAATGTCAACGAATCTTATTTGTTTGTTAGCTGATTTAAGTTTTGCTTTTATTTCTTTTTCAATAGCTTTGTGCTTTTTTAGTTCATTATAGGTATTTCACAAATTTATTCATTAATCATTTAACTTTTAAACTTCTTAAATATTTTTTTTGATCATCTGTGATACGATAACTTTCAACAGACTTTTGTATTGTTTTATTATGAGTCCATTTATCTAATTTTTGTTTTTCAATATAACTAATTGTAGATTCATATTGTTTTGCAAGAGCAGTTGCAAAGTACCATGCTATCATCATATTTACATAGTATTCTTCAGATTTTATTTCGGATACCCATTTTAAGTATTCTTTCTTAAAATCTTCATCTAAGAAATATTGCATAAGCATACCTATTCCAAAACGAATAGTATATGTCTTATCAGATTTAATCCATACTTTTATTTCTTCTAATAGTTTTTCTTTATTTTTCTTAAATACCTTTGGTGACATTTGATCGCATGTTGCCCAATTATCAACATATGGTAAAAATGCTTTTACATATTCTATACATTCATCATAATCTTTTAGTTCTGAAATAATAAATGCATGCAATTGATCTTCATCAAAATAGTCATGTGGAAGATTTTTTAAAAATGATTCATATTCTTTTTTCTTAACAAGTTCTTTTGCATATTTTCTTAAGTCCGGAGTACGAACTCCTATCATAACATCTACAGTTTTACCTGGAATTAATTTTGCTTGAAAGTCTCTATACTCTTTATCTTGCATTTTAAAAAGCTCATCTCTTATCATAATTATCTCCTCTTTATCTTATTTCACAATGAAATAACCATTTTTAAATATACTATCTATTTCACATTTATTATCAATCAAATGTTGAATTACTGCACCTGCAACTGCTGATAATAATATCTTTGCTGTTTCTGATAAATCTTTAATTTGTATAATTTGATCTGCTGCAACTTCATTAAGATTAAACTTCTTTCCTTTTAATTCATCAAAATATTCAGACAAAGCCCATTCAATTTGATAATTCTTATCATCCACTACTATTTCTATAATTTGCATTTTTTTCCTTTCTATATGTGATATATAGCTGTTAAATTGTATTCATCTTCATGATTTTTTTCTTCAAATAATTCCTTTGTATAATTAATACCATTATGTTCTAAACATAGTTCGATAAAACACAAGAAGATTCCAATATCGATTTGGTTATAGTAAATAACTTTATCTTTTGGCATTATTCCTCTTTTGCCTTCCTTGCGATATCTATATACTTTTATTTCTTTATCTGAAGCTTCAACTTTCCAAGGCTGAGTATTACATGCGCTTGGAGCAAATCTAACAATATCCCCTATATCTAAATATTTATCTCCAGACCATATCTCTGAGAGTTCTTTTCTTTTACTTTTATACATATCTTTTCTAAATTTATCAGGTGAATCTACTTTAGCTATAGCTATCATTATGACATAATCTAATCCATCTAACTGTTGTTCATCTGGTTTACCTATTCCAAACCATAAAGAGCCAATGTTTTTAGATACTAAATATAAATCTAATTGCTCTCCTAAGTATCCAATATTTTGTAGATAGTTTTCTTTCTTTTCAGAATAGAATAATATGCAATACTCTTGACCTCTTAAAATAGATTCTTTTTTAACTATTTTTATTTTTACTTTGATATCTTCTACTAATGGTTTAAACTTAAGAAACTCTTCTTCAATATCTTTTAGTTCCTCTTCTGTCAAATGTTCATTACCGATGTTTCTAAATAAGTGAAAAGATTTTCTTTTAAATATCATTTCATATAATTCTTTATTCATAATTATTTCCTTTCAAGAATAGTTACACACTCTACATGAGATGTATATGGGAACATATCAACTGCAGATATTTTTTCTAAATGATACTTTTCTTCTAATATTCCAATATCTCTTGCAAGAGTTGCTGGATTGCAACTTACATATACAACTTTTTCAGGAGCTATTTTCATAATTGTATCTAATGCTTCTTTATCACAACCACGTCTTGGTGGATCTACAAATATTACATCTGCTTTAACTTTTTGTTTTTCAACTAAATCTTTTAATGCATATTCTACATCTCCTGTGAAAAACTCAGCATTCTCTATTCCATTTAATTTAGCATTCTCTCTTGCATCAATAATTGCTGCATCTACTGTCTCTATTCCATATAATTTTTTTACTTTGTCAGATGCAAATATCCCTATTGTTCCGATTCCACAATATAAATCAAATACAGTTTCTTCGCCTGTAAGTTCTGCAAGATCAACTGCCTTTTGATATAATTTTTCAACTTGTACAGGATTTACTTGATAGAAAGATCTTGGAGAAATTCTAAACTTAAATTTACCAATTGTATCTTCAATATATCCTGTTCCAAAGATTGATATAGTTCTCTTTCCTAAAATAACATTAGTGTTTTTATCATTAATGTTTTTAGCTATTACTTTAACTTCAGGATGAAGATCAGTAATATAATCTATTAATTCTTTTTCATGAGGAATTTTTTCTTCATTTACTACAAAAAGAACCATTAATTCTCCAGTATGGATTCCAATTCTAATAATTAGATGACGAAGAAGTCCTTCACCTGTTTCTTCGTTATAAACGCTTAAGTTTTTATCTTTAACAAATTTAACTATATCTTTTGCTAAAGAAAAAGTCTTTTCATTATGAATTAAACAATTATCTGTTTCTACTATTTCATGAGTTCTTGGTTTAAAAAATCCAATTGTTGCCTTTCCATCTTTTCCTTTAGCGAATGGCATTTCTAATTTGTTTCTATAGTATAGTGGATCTTCCATACCTATTATTTCATCTATAATGATATCTCTTTTTAGTTCTTTTTTTAATGTGTTTTCAGCAGCTTCCTTTTTTAGCATTAATGTATCAAAATAATTCATGTGTCTTAAAGTACATCCACCACACATGCTATAAATATCACAGTCAGGTTCAACTCTAGATGGACTTTTTTCAATTATTTCTTCTATCTTTGCAAATGCATGTGAGGAAACTACTTTTAAAATCTTAATTTTTACTCTTTCACCACGGATTGCATCTTTAACAAATATAGTAAAGCCATCTACTTTAGCAATTCCTTCGCCCATAAATCCGTTATCTATTATTTCTACTTCATATATTTCATTTTTTTGAATCATTATTTTTCTCCTTAAATTACTTTATTATTATATATTTTTTTATTTTATAAGTAAAGAAAAAAACAAACCGGAGACAAGTATCGTCTCCGGTTTGTGCAGGTTTTTAAAACTATGAAATTCACACTATATAAGAAATCTCTTATTCAAAAGACTGTTTGCATTCATCGACCATATGGCTTACAAAAGAAGCCTTTGTATCATTAAATAAGCACTGATTTACTAAAAATGCAATGAACCTCTCAACAAATGTATCTCGAATATCAATTAAGATTCTTTTAACAGTTTCTTCATTAATCAATTGTCTCATCTTGCATATAAACTTCTTGCGGTTTTCTTCTACATTATTTGCAGAGTCGTATTCATTTCGAACACGTGGATGACAATACATCCCAACGTAATACATAAATAAATCGTTAAACCGCTCCAAAGGCCAATAGATTTCATCTTTTGCCTGAGAAATTAAACCATCTCTTATCATTTTGGGAACATAATTTAAAACAACGTTTGTTAAAGTGATGGTATTGTTCCATTCCTTCTTAACCATTGCCTTTATTTCATCTGTTGAAACAATTTCATTTAATTCATCATTTAAATCATACCGATCAAAAAAGTCTTTCACTATCATTCCATAAGGATCATCTGCATAATACGAATTGTCCAATCTTCCCATAACTTTTCCTCTTTTTATAAAAGGACATGTTGTAAGTTACAATTGTTATTCCTTAAGTTACATAGGTTCATAATTCATGTTTAATATTAAATCTTTTAATTAATTTTTTTAAGAACTCCACATGCTCATCCTTAACCCATGACATTTCAATCATAAACTTTATAAGAGATATAAACATCAGATCTCCCACAAATTCAATGCTTAATTTTAAAAAGACTATAGAAAAATAATCATGTAACTCTTCCTTAAGGTTTATATCTTTTTTTAATTCTTTGGAAGATAATAATTTAAGTGCATGATCACTAAAGCACAATTTCAAATATGAACTAAGGTTTTCATCAAAAGAGTCCGGGGTATATAATTTAAAGTACATTTGAGTTGCTTCTAAAAATTCCCGAGGTCCTTTTATTGTTTTGCTAATAATAATAATTGTCGATTTAGAAATAGCACTTAGACGCTCCTTTTTCATTTTAATTACTTCTTTTGTTGAAACAATTCTACTTAATTCATCATCTAGATTATTTTCTTTGAAAAACTTCTTTGCAGCATCTTCTTTAGAATCAAAATAATTCGAATCGTCTCTTTCTTTCATAGTTTTTCCTTTCTTTATAAAAGGACATGTTGTCAGTTACATACATATATTATATCATAGGTTACATAATATTTCAAATGTACATAAAAAAACAAACCGGAGACAAATATCATCTCCGGTTTGTGTAGGTTTTTAAAACTATGTACATCGTATGTTTAATTAATTATCAAAGAACTCATTTAAATTATTGTTCAAAGCTTTTTTATTTAATTCCACTAAAATTTCCGCAAGTGTTTCATCAACCCACTTATTTTTAATAATAGAATCGACAAATTGGAAATGTAGAGTTAAACCAGCATGTTTAATGCTAGGATCTAATAACTCCATAACCAAAAACTCATGCAACATTATCTTAAAGTTAATTTCTTTTTTTAAATCTTCCTTGGGAATTGATAACACCTCATTTACAGCCTTAAAGAATAAAGCTCTTAAAAGTACATCAACCAAGTTATTAAAGGCTTCGAAATTATATGTTGATTGATACAATTCAATTGCTTTTGAATATTCCCGATTTCCCTTTGCTACATTAGCAACAAAAGATTTGCTCACGTGAGAAATAAAATCATACCACGTTTTTTTCATTGCAATAACTTCACTTGCTGAAACAATTCTTTTATACTCTTCATCTAAATCATTTATTTGAAAAAAAATATTTACAATACTAACGTCCACATCAGAATAATTTGAATTGTTTCTCTTTTCCATAGTTTTTCCTCTCTTTATAAAAGGACATGTCGTCAGTTACAGTTATTATTATATCATAGGTTACATAATATTTCAAATTATAAAAGAAAAAAGAGCTTTTTACTGCTCTTTTTTCTTCAGGAGGAATACCTTCTCTAATCTCATAAAATCTGCTTCGAGATTTTCAGGTATATCTCCTTCTATTCCGTTCTTTTGAACTGGTCCATCCCAGCCAAGTTTTTCAGACCAAGTGCCATCAGCATCTTGCCTTGAAAAATGAAACCCTAATGGATAATCATGAAGCGCCGGATGAATGTACACAGCCACCCTATATTCGCTATTATCTTTTCTACCATCGTCCTCTCGTATAGAAAAGCCTAAATATTGGGCATCTCTTATGAAACCACTTATTACTTGCTCTTCTGTATAAAGGTCTCTGGGCGAATCGAATCTGCTTATACATCCAGGAAAAAGAAAATCGTAGGCAGTATCATTTATTGCTACGTCAAAACAATACGCATAGCAATTCATTGTCTTGCCTTTAAACTTAGACATCCTGAATGTCGGTGGATATGTATTTCCTTTGACTTGTTTCTTCATTATCCGGGTTTTGTTGACATACGAATCTTTTCTCATGCCAAATCCCCCTTTTAATTTTCAAACATAGGAGTAAATAAAGAACGTCGCTGCTATTATACAACGACGTTCTTACTTATGTCAACTTTAATATTCTTTTATTGAGAATTCATCACTTATTACTCTATGATCTTCAGTTGGAACTTCTAGTCTTCTTCTTATCCAACCTGGTAATTCTCCAAAGTTTACTTGTGCTTTATTAAATGGAACCATTAACATTCCTTTTCTACCACACTCATTAATTAGATTTAAATCCGGTATATATGAATATTCATCATAGCTATTTCTATACACTCTACCTATAACAAATCTTCTCCATCTAATTTCATATGCAAGTTGTGCTGTCTTTAATTCTTCTTCCTGTTTTTCTTTTTCTTCATCATATATTTCAAATGCAACTTTTCTAAGTTCTTTGCTTGCTTCTATAACTCTAATTCTAACTTTATCACCAATCTTAAATACTTTCTTAGTAACATTTCCAATTAGTTTTTTGTTGGTTTCATCGTAGTCATAATACTCATTTCCCATATTCTCAAATCTAATAATACCTTCTACAGTATTATCTAGTTCAACAAATATACCGAAACTTGTAACTGAAGAAATAATTCCTTCATATACTTCTCCGATTTTATCTCTCATAAATTCAGCTTTTTTGATGTCTTCTGCATCACGTTCTGCCATAGTGGCTCTTTTTTCTGCATCTGATGATGAGATAGAATACTTTTTAGCATCATTTTGTAATTTTTCAATTCTTTCTTCAGAAAGGTTGTATCCTTTTTCTATATACTCAGATATTACTCTATGAATAAATAAATCTGGGTATCTTCTGATTGGAGATGTAAAGTGACAATAATAATTTGAAGCTATTCCAAAGTGTCCTTTGTTTTCACTTTCATATTTTGCAACTTTAAGTGTTCTTAAAATAAGTACTGAAAATACTTTTTCATATTCTGTTCCTTTAATTTTTTCTAGTACATCCGAAAAAGCTTTTGGTTTTATCTTGTCTCTTCCTATTTTAATTGAATAACCTATGTTATTTAAAAATCTATTAGTTTCTCTTACTTTATCTAAGTCTGGTTCTTCATGAACTCTATAAATAAATGGAGCCTCTAACCAATAAAACTTCTCTGCAATTGTTTCATTTGCAGTAAGCATAAATTGTTCTATAATTTCATTTGCAAATGTTGTTTCATATTTTTTTACATCTATACATTTTCCATTTTCGTCTAAAACAATCTTTGATTCTGGAATATCTAGATTTAAATATCCATCTTTAAGTCTTCTCTTCTTTAAAACCCATGCTAATTCTTCCATTAGTTTAAAGTTATCTAGATATGGCTCATACCTTTTCAAAACTTCTTCATCTACATTATTGATAATTTTATTTACATCAGTATAACTCATTCTTTCTGTTACTTTAATAACAGATTTATACACATCTGAAGAAATTACTTTTCCTTCTTTATTGATTTCCATAGAACATGAAAGTGCAAATCTATTCTCTCCTTGATTTAAAGAACAAATTCCATTTGATAGTTCTACTGGAAGCATTGGAATTACTCTATCAAACATATATACAGATGTACCTCTAAATATTGCTTCGTTATCTAAAGGTGTTCCTTCTTTTACGTAATTTGATACATCGGCAATATGTACATCTAAGCTATAATTTCCGTTTTCTAACTTTTTGACGCATACAGCATCATCAAGATCTTTTGCATCCTCACCATCAATTGTAAAAATAATATCGCCTCTTAAATCTCTTCTTAAGCCTATATCTTTTTCATCAATAGATTTTGGCATATGAATAGCTTCAGCTTGAACTTCAGCTGGGAAAATATGTGGTAGTTCATATTCTTCAATAACACTTAGCATATCTACACCAGCATCATTAATGTTTCCTATTATCTCTACTACTTTTCCTTCTGCATTCTTTCCTTTTTCAGGATACTTTAATATCTCAACTACAACTTTATCGTTGTTTTTAGCATTTAGTGTTTTCTTTTTATTTATAAAAATATCAGTTCCAAATCTTTTATCATCTGGAACCACAAATCCAAAATTTCTATTTTGTTGAAATAGACCTACTACTCTAGATTTTTCTCTTTTTAAGATCTTTCTTATTTTTCCTTCAGCTCTTTTAGTTCCTTCTTTAGGTCTTATTAATTCAATTTCAACTTCATCTTCATTTAGGGCTCCATTTGTATATGCGCTTGGTATAAATACGTCTTCTCGTCCTTCTTCGAACTCAACAAAACCATAGCCTTTGCTATTAGCCCTAAATTTACCTTTAAGGTAAACTTTACTTTTTTTCTTTTTACTCATTTTCTTTCCCTCTCACTTTTCGCTATTAGATATGAATCTAATAAAATTTAAAACAAAAAAAGCAGCTTTTAAACAAAACTGCTTCACCTTACTTATTGTTATCTATTATGCTACATACACGATTGATAATGCAATTGTAAGTATAACAAATAGAACCATTAAAATAATAGTTGTTCTTTTCATCTTTCCTTCTTTTGTTCTACCTTTATTTTTCTCGTAGAAATTATTTGAAGATGTATTTCCTACAATTGTTCCTGAAGCACCAGTATCATTATTGTTTTGTCTTAAAACCATTATAATTAGTCCTAAACAAACTAGTACATCTATTCCAACAAGTATATATTTTAATATTTCCATCTTAATTCTCCTTTAGACTTTTTGTTTAACAATTAATAGTTTACCACAATGTATTTTAAAAATCAACTAAATTTTTCTTTTATATCAATATATTTTTTAGCATTTCATGTAACAATTTTAACATTTATGTCAAGTTTGAATAACATTGTGTCATTTTGGTTAACAAATCCCCCAAAATATTGTATTTAACCATATTTTTACATATAATCATATTAGAAAGAATAATAATTTTTATGGGGATGTAAATGGATTATTCAGGTACAAAAGAAGACACTTTACCTGACGGGATTAGACAAGATTCAATTGTAGAATTTTCATATTCTGGGTTTCTAAGAGATTCAAGTAAGCTATTTATAGAGTACTCTTATGATGGCTTTGAAAGTAGCCGTACTCTTGAGATGCAAAAGAAGCCTGGTGGTTTTTCTGTGCGTCTATATATTGATGGTACTGAAAAAATATCTTACAGATTCTTTAATAGTAATGGTGATGTTGATAGTGGTTACTATTCTAACGTTTTTACAGCTATAGATAAAGAGTCTTATTTTGATATAGAAAATCCAGAAGAAGAAATGCATGTAATTGTAGATTCTTCTATTTCTGATGCTCCAGAAGTTACTCCTTATAAAGATTTATATGATATAAAAAAGGAAGAAGAAGCAAATTATAAAGAAGATGATGTTACTTTAGATGTTGATGACGGAAAACAGCTTCGCTCTGAACTTGCTCTTATTCCACTTGATCAAAGAGGACTTCAGTATCCAAGACATGGACTAAGACCTCTATATAAACTTAGTAAAAAAATAAAACTTGCTATATTAAAACTTTTAAGATACTTTCCAAAGCTTAAATCTGGAAACTACAAGAAAGATACTAATTAGTAAGTGAATATTTTTTTAATATTTTTAAAATATTTTTATTTCCATCTAAAAAAGATGTAGCTTAAAGCTACATCTTTTTATTGGTTTTATTATTCAATGTTTTTAACACATCTATCGCAAAGTGTTGGATATCTTAAATTCTTTCCAACTGTTTTTGAAATCATCCAGCATCTTTCACATTTCTCGCCTTCAGCATTTTCAACTTTAACTCCTACAGAGACTTCTTCATCTTCGTTTCTTCTATTTTGTTCTATTATAACTTCAGAAACTATGAATAGTTCTTTTAAGAATTCTTCTTTGCCTTTTATTAACTCATATTCATCACCTTCAGCATAAAGTGTAACTTTAGCTTCTAGTGATAAGCCTATTTCTTTATTTGCTCTTGCAAGTTCTAGTTTCTTAGAAACTAAATCTCTTATAGCCATGTATTTTTCCCATGTCTTTAATAGATCATCATTATCGTATTCTGGGTTAGCTTTTGGATAGAACTCAAGCATTACAGATTTAGTGTTCTCACCTTTTCTATGTGGCATGAATCCCCATATTTCTTCAGCAGTAAATGATGTCATTGGAGCTAATATTCTAACTAATACTGATAATATTTCATACATAGTAGTTTGAGCTGCTCTTCTCTTTACTGAATCAGCTTTTTCTGTATATAGTCTATCTTTTATTATATCTAGATAGAATGCACTCATATCAACTACACAGAATTGATTTAAAGCATGATATGCTTCATGGAATTCATATGAGTCATATGCTTTTGTACAACTTCTAATTAATCTATTTAATTTAGCTAATGCCCATTTATCTATTTCTTCTAAATCTTTATATGGTACTGGATTATTTACATCGAAGTCATATATATTTCCTAATATATAACGAGCTGTATTTCTTATTTTTCTATAAACTTCAGTTACTTGTTTTATGATGTTTTGAGATACACTAACATCTGATGTGTAATCTGATGATAATACCCAAAGTCTTAAAACATCAGCACCTGACTCTGCTACTACTTTAAGTGGATCTATACCATTTCCTAAAGATTTACTCATCTTTCTACCTTGTTCATCAACTGTATAACCATGAGTTAAAACTTGTTTATATGGTGCTTTACCAAAGTTTGCAACTGATGTTAAAAGTGATGATTGGAACCATCCTCTATATTGGTCAGAGCCTTCTAAGTATAAATCTGCTGGTGGAAGTCCACGTTCAGCTAAAACTGACTCATGAGTAGATCCAGAATCGAACCAAACATCCATGATGTCTGTTTCTTTCTTAAATTCTGTTCCTCCACATTCTTCACATTTTGCTCCTTTTGGCATTAATTCTTCTTCAGATAAGTCAAACCATGCATTTGATCCTTTTTCTCTAAAGATGTCAGCTACTTTCTTAAGTGATTCGTCTGTCATATATGGTTTAGAACATTTCTTACAATAGAATGCTGGTATTGGAACACCCCAAGTTCTTTGACGAGATATACACCAGTCATTTCTTTCTTCAACCATCTTTGTTATTCTATCTTCGCCCCAAGAAGGTATCCAATCAACTTCTTTTATAGCTTCTAATGCTTCTTTTCTAAATCCATCAACTGAACAGAACCATTGATTTGTTGCTCTGAAGATAACTGGTTTTTTACATCTCCAGCAATGTGGATAAGAGTGCATTACATCTTCTTCTTGAAGTAAGAATCCATTCTCATCTAACCATTTAACTATTTCTTTATTTGATTTTGCATAGAACATATCTTCAAAAGGTCCAGATTCTTTTCCTCTTTGGAAACCTTTCTCATCAACTGTTACTATTATTTCACTATTTTTCTTTATACCTAGTAAGTAGTCTTCTTTACCATAAGATGGTGCACAGTGTACTAAACCAGTACCTGTTTCTAGTTCAACATTTACAGTATCTTCTGAACCTGTAACAACATTTGAATCTCTATCTAGGAATGGATGTTTACATACCATACCTTCTAAGTCAGATCCTTTAAATGTATCTACAGTTTTATAATCTGTTCTTCCGGCTTTTTCCATAACTTTTTCAACAAGTTCTTTAGCCATTATTAATCTTTCACCATTTGTTTCAACTAAACTATAGTCAAAGTCAGCTCCAGCACAAACCATTGTGTTACCTGGAAGAGTCCATGGTGTTGTTGTCCAGATTACCATGAATGTATTTTTAGTATCAAATTTTCCTTTAGAATCTTTAACTGGGAATTTTACGTATGCAGTCATACTCATTACGTCTTTATATTCTATTTCAGCTTCAGCTAAAGCTGTTTCACAATCAGTACACCAATATACTGGTTTTAATCCTTTATAGATATAACCTTTTTTGTACATACCTGCAAAAACTTCTATTTCTTTTGCTTCCATTTGTGGTTGGTATGTAATATATGGATTATCCCAATCTCCTAAAACACCAAGTCTTTTGAATCCTGCAGTTTGTTCATCTTTAAACTTAGATGTAAATTCTTTGCAAGTATCACGGAAAGTGTTTACTGGTATTTTAGATCTATCTAATCCTAATTTTTCAATTGCTTTTTTCTCTGTAGGCATACCATGTGTATCATATCCTGGTATAAATGGTGTATAGTAGCCTTGCATATTTTTATATCTTACGATTGTATCTTTTAAGATCTTATTTAATGCGTGACCAATATGTATTGCACCATTAGCATAAGGAGGTCCGTCATGTAATACAAATGGCGTCTTTCCTTCATTTTTCTTTAACATGTCTTCATATAGACCTTGTTCAAATACATTTTCCAATGTCTTTGGCTCATTTTGTGGTAAATTAGCTCTCATTGGAAATTCAGTTTTTGGTAGGTTAAGTGTTTTACCAAAATCTACTTTTTCTTCACTTTCACTCATTTTATTTTTCCTCCACTAAAATTATTTTCTTAAAAAACAAAAAATCCATTTCATCCTAAATAGGACGAAATGGATTATATTCCGCGGTACCACCTAAATTAAAAATAATTTCTTATTTTTCACTTTAAATCTTTTAACGCAAGATATACGAATTACTTTACTTTTATTTCAAGTAATTAGCTCGAAGGTGATAATAAATAAACTATTCTCCTACTAAACTTTCACCATAATGTTTAGCTCTCTTTTGGTTTTATTTTTATTTACCGTGTCCTTTTCTTTGCTTTTCTTAATATTTATGATATCTCTATGATAACACCTAAGCACTTTACTTGTCAACATTTTTTTGACTTTTATGTAAAGTATTCGTTAGTCTTATTTAATGCTATAATTGCTTCTGCTGCCCTTTTTCCAGACTTAATTGCTGCACATACAGTTTTCTTCTCTTCTGTTAAGTCTCCACCTGCATATACATTTTCAATATTAGTCTTTCCATTTTCATCTATCTTAACTTGGCCCCAATCATTTAACTCTAATCCTTCTCTTTCAAGAAGTTCTTTATCTGATTTAGATCCAATTGCAAAAATTACATCTGTGGCTTTAAATGTAAATTCTGTTCCATCGATGTCTGCAGCTTTATCTTCAATAATATCTGTTTTTACACAATTTAATGATTCTATTTTTCCATTTTTAACATTTGCTGATACTACTCTTACTTTTTCCACAAAGTCTACACCATCTTCTAAAGCATCTACTAATTCTGAATCATTAGCTGGCATATGAGATCTATCTCTTCTATATAGCATATGTGTGCTTTTTGCACCAAGTCTTATAGCAGATCTTGCACAATCTAATGCTACATCTCCACCACCAATTATAACAGTGTTTCCAAGTTTTCCTTTGAATGTACCATCATTATAATCTTTTAAGAATTTATCAGCTTTATAAATTCCTTCCACATATTTTTCATTTGATAGTGGATATTCAGATTGAACATAAGTACCAATAGATACAAACACATAGTCATATCTATCAGATAGTCCCTTTAATGAATAATCTCTTCCTAAGGATTTATTAAGTTCAAACTTAACACCTACAGATTTAATTCTTTCTATTAAATCATTTAATAGTTTTTTATCTAGTCTAAAGTTTGGAATACCATAATTTAATATTCCACCTATAACTGATTCTTTTTCAAAAATAGTAACATTATAACCTGCTTTTGCAAGTTCAAATGCGCATTCAAGTCCTGCTGGGCCTGATCCTATAATAGCTACTGTTAATCCAACACTTTTTTCTGTATCAAATTTTGGATTATAGTCTTTTTCTAAAGCCCATTCATTAACTTTTCTTTCTAAAAAACCAATACTAACTGGTTTTTCTTTTATTCCACGTACACAGCTTCCCTCACATTGTTTTTCTTGTGGGCAAACTATACTACATATATGTGAAAATATATTATTGTTTATTAATAAATCGTATGCATCTTTATAATTGTCAACTTTTATATTAGCTATGAAATCCGGTATAGGAGTATGCATAGGACAACCTTTATTGCTACATGGTTTTACTGGACAATTTAAACATCTTGATGCTTCTTCTATTACACTTCCTGTTTCTTTCAAATTTCCTGTCTCCTATTCTTCTATTACTTGTTTTGCTCCTAGTCTCTCAGTAAATGCAAAGACTAAATCATTATTATCATTTTCACTTAGTTTTGATCTAAACTCAACTGCTATAAATTTTCCTTCTTCTTGAGCTTCTGTCTCAACTATTCTAATTTTTGTTACTTCTAAATTCTTTTCGTTAAGTAAGTTTTTAAGTTCTGCCATCTTTTCACTTGGATTATCTAAGAAAATTCTAAACATAAAGAATGTTTTCTTTCCTCTTTCTTTAATAAACTTATGAGCATTTTTAAGAATGAATAATACTAAAAATGTAATTATTATTGCTGGAACATAGTAACCTGCTCCTACAAATAGACCAATGCATGTAACTGCTAAAAGTCCTGCTGCAGTTGTTAATCCCTTTACATTAAATCCATTTCTTAAAATTGTACCTACACCAATGAAACCTATACCAGATAAAAGTTGTGCTGCCATTCTTGAAGCATCGATTCTTGAATCAGCTTCTGCTAAGAATATTCCAAGTGCCATTATTAATGTAGCACTTACGCCAACTAATACGTTAGTTCTTAAGCCTGCAGGTTTGCTAGATAATTCTCTTTCTGTTCCGATAATTCCTGATAATATCATAGCAACTACTACTTTTATTATTATCTCAAATTCCTCTGATGCGAAAAAAATTAAAAACCAATTTTTAATTGCTTCCATTTTAATTCTCCTTGTATTTAAATGTCACTAATATTTTATACTATACAAAGTCTTTTTTCAAGGCAAAGAAAAAAGCTATAACAAGTTATAGCTTTTATTATCTTTCATCTTCTGGTGTGTCTTCTACACCTTTTACAAGCATAGTTTTCATATTATTTCTTTTACCACCAAAAATATCTTCAAATAGTTTATCGCCTATTACTAATACTTCTTCTGGCTCAAGGCCCATTCTGTTACATGCTTTTCTAAAGTTACCTCTTAGTGGTTTTGTAGCAAATCCTATATAATCAATTCCAAGAGTTTTAAAGAAATCTTCAACTCCTTTATCTACTCCGTTACTTACTACTATGATTTTTAACTCTTTCTTTACTTCTGCTATCCATTTCTTATTGCACTTAGGAATCTTTTTCATATCTTTTCTTATAGTGTCATCTACATCTAAAATAACACCTTTGATTCCAAGCTGTTCTTTCATTCTTCTAATTTTTTCAATATCAAATTCTTTTATATCATTAACTTCAATATCTGGTTTAACTCTTTTGGACAAACAATAATTAAAAATGTCCATTATTTTGTCGGCTAAGTATTCATCCGGCATTCTCATTTTAACATCCTCTATTTCTTTCTAAGTTTTGCAACAAAAAATCCTTCATAATTTTCTGTTGGGTAAAGTGTTAAAGTTTTTTCTAAGCTTTCTAAAATAGGTAAATCTTTTTTATTTATTTCAATATTTACTAATTCTAAAGAACTATCTTTAAGCACTTCTTTTACTACTTCTTCATTTTCTTCTTTTAAAATTGAACATGTAGAATAGACAAGTTCTCCACCTTTTTTTAAAATCTTAACTGCTTTTCTAATTAACCCTAACTGTCTTTTAATTGACTTTTCTACAAGTTCTTTTCTAAAACCTTTTATTTGTTTTTCATTATTTAAATCAAGTGTTCCACTACCACTACAAGGAGCATCTAGCAAAATTCTATCAAACTTAAAGAATTCATCTATATTTCTTGAATCCTTTTCCATAACTAGGACTCTTGCACCTTGCTTTTCAATATTAAACCTTAATCTATCACATCTTATTTTATCCATTTCGCAAGCTGTTATATTAGCATTATTTTGAACTATAGATGCAATTTCTGTTGTCTTTCCGCCAGGTGCTGCAGTCATATCTAATATATCTTGATTGTCACCTAAGTCCATTACAAGTGGTGGTATCATTGATGATAAACTTTGCATATATATTAGGCCATCTTCATATATGTTTAAGCCTCTTATTTTTTCTTCTTGTTCACCATCTAATGTTAATGCATCTTTATAAAAAGATACTTCTTTATATGTGATGCTTTCCTTATCTAAAACATTTTTAATCTCATCAATACTTGTCTTTATACTATTTACTCTAATACTTGTATTTCTTTTGGTTTTATAACCTTCAAGTATTTTTAAATAAGTGTCTTTTCCATATTCAGTTATTAATTTTTCTTCTAAAAATTGTGGTATACTTTCCATTTTTATTCCTCAAAATTTAAATAACATAATTATTTTAGCATTTTTCTTCAAAATACGCAAGATATCAAAGTTTACATTTGATTAAAGCACCCTAAATTGTTGTTTTTATGTTAATTTAATGGTATAATATACTTATGCAAGATGACACAATGCATCAATATACGAAGGGAGGATGAAAACTTATGTCATCAGGACGGAAAAAGAGTTATGCGTCAAGGTTAATTGAAGCCAATGACAGAGAGAAAATTGCGAGCATTGCTCGTGAATACTCTGAATCGGCGGTGTTCTGTAACCAGCAGGTGATTGCCGATCGGCACGGTTGTACTGGCAAAGACATCGGTAAGCTTATTGCGTACGCTATTGTACATTGCTACATTTCGTATGCTGCAGCTATTCGGTGTATGACCAAAGCACATGATAATCAGAATCATCACAAAAATGACCCCACCAGTAGTTCTGTCAGCGACAAGTACTATCTGAAGTTGTTACGTGATCGATATCAGTATGTGCTTCACAGCTTTCCCGACAAGCAAACGAATCACGTTCTCGACTACTACATCAATCATCCGTACATTAACGATGTTTTTAGAGATGTTGGCTTAAGCCGCATCGAATTTAATATCGTTATTGCTCGGGCAATTATGTTTGGAGTCGCGGACGATGAGGACCTCATTGCCTTCAAGGCAATTGCAATGTCACCTAAAAAGCGGACTAAGGCAACTAAAGGTTTCCTGGATTCCATTTGTTCCTACAGAGAAGAAATCTGCGTTAAGCTTCCTAATGAGATTACTCTCGTTAAAGCTCAGCTCGATTCTTATCAGGACAATGTTATTCCAGATGAAGCTGAAGAATACTCTGAGGAGGATCTTCTCAGGAAACTTGATGGTCTCGAAGACGAATTGGGTCGTGCCCAAGCTGAAGCAATTGAGTTTCTTGAAAATAGACTGCCTTACGAGGACCCCGAACTGTAAGAGATATTCTGCTATCCCATCTTTCGTTTCATGATAATTTTGGTTTGTAGAAATTTGAGACAAATCATTAAATCACATACTTTTGTGACTGTTTGATTTGTTACAGATCTTTGCGAATATTTTTTATCAAAAACGATTCAATAATAGTAGAATTCTCTTAAAGATCCGTTCAAAACAAAAGGACCAGTAAAGATAATCTTTACCGGTCCTTTCCCTTTTTTATTAATAATCAATTGTACTTAATAATTCTAAAGAATTCATGTCATATACATTTATTATATTACTATTTGGTTCAATCTTATAATATTTATCTCCTATGTATATAGTTCTTGATGTATCAAACATTCTTCCATCATTTTTAAGAATTCCTTTTTGTGATACACCTCTTTGAGCATCTACATTAAATACTATTGATCCATTTAATTCTCTTGTATCTGAATCATCCCATGAGTAACTTGTTATAGGAATAACTAGAATTCCTTTTTCCTTACTTAATAATACAGCTTTATGATTATATTCTCCTTCTGAAGAAGTAGAGCTATCACCTATTATTAATTTATTTACTTCAATCGGATTACTCATATCAGATATGTCAAAGTAACTAATCTTAAGTCCTGTTCTAGTATATCCACCATGTCCGTTATCTCCAACATCCTCACCAATACCAATAATATGATTTTCATCATATAGTTGCATGTAATTACTTACACCAGGTATTTCTAATTTTCCAACTATCTTTGGATCTCTTGGATCTGATAAATCCATTGTAAGAAGTGGATCTATTGCTTCAAATGTTACTACGAATCCACGAGCTCCCATAAATCTTACTGAGTAGATTTTTTCGCCCTCTTCAAATCCTTCAATCTTTCCTATTGTTTCTAAGTTTTTATCTAGAATATATAAGTTATTATTTGTTTCAGATGAATAATTCATTTTGTTTCTTGATTCAATATATCTTGTTGTTGCAACTCTTAGGTTTCCATTATACTCATCTAATGAGAATTGATTTAATACTTGTCCAGGTACACTTCCGTTTGCTTCTACTTTAATATTCATACCATCTACACTAATTCTATAGAAAGAAGTTGTACTTGTATCATGAGGTATTGATTCATCAACTTTTTCTTCTTCTCCTTTTATAGCTCCATCTAGATAATAGAATCTATATCTACCTGTATAATTTGTTTTCCATAAGTAAAGATTATCTGTACTCATGTATATGCTATTTGTGTTGAATCCATAGATTGACTCAACTTTCATTTCTTCGTTTGGTTTATCTAAATTGATAACACCTATATTTGTGTAACTTGTTGAATCAGGATTTTCTATGTAGTAAATATCATTTACTTCTTTACTTAACACTCCTTCTGCTTTTACTTCATCTTCCCATGTTGGTAAGTAAATAGTTCTATTTGTATAATAGCTATATGAAGGTTCATTTGTTAAGAAGTATACATTACCATCTATCATTCTACTTGATACATAGTATCCTGACATACCAACAGCTCTTTCTAGTTTTAGTTCCCCATTTTCTATGTTATATACTTCTACTATTGTTCTGTCTTGATTTCTTGCATATCCTCTATCTATAACAAATTTTTCATCTTCTTCATTTTCTTCATTTGTTTCATTTTTAACCCTATAGTCATAATCTTCATATAAATCAAAATAGTATTCAGATCTATCTGATATTAATACAATTTTTCCTTTATATAAGAACATTCCAAGTGGACGATCACTTGTTGTTCTATTGTTTCTATCAAATGTCTTCTCTACTACTACTTTTTGAGTATCTACATCAATTACATTGAACTCACCTTCTGACACATTTAAAACATAAATATATTTTCCATCTGTTTTTATTATATCTTCTTCATCTACATCTTCTACTTGTACGTTAGTTCTTGAATAGTCTGAACTTGAGTTTGTTCCAACTGCTTGAGTAGTTTCTGCAGTTGCAACAGTTGCAGATTTTGGTACTGCATCCATAGTTGCCATATCCGCACTTTCTAATATCATGTCACTCCATCTACTTGCTGAATTTAATTTTTCTTTACTTATTGCTAAAAGTTCTTCTTCTCCTGAGAACTTTTTAATTTTATCAACATCACCTGAAGCTGTTTGAATTGGTTCATCAGGTTTATCTGGATCTTCTGGTTCATCTACTACAGTTGTATTTGTAGTATTTGCTGAAGCAAGTCTTCTAGATTGGAATCCTGTGATACTTTCAAAGCATGATATTACTAACAAACATGCTGCAACTCCAACTAATAGCCATGTTGATATATTTCTCTTTGGTCTTTGATTATTTGCCATTGGTTCTTCTGTATTATTCTCCATAGTTTCATTCTCCTTTCTAATCTTTTCCTTTAGATTCATTTTTAATTCTTCAGAAACTTTTATTTCATCAAATGTATCTTTATATTTACCATTCATTTTCATCACCTCCCAAGGCTTTTCTTAATATATCTCTAGCTCTTGAAAGCCAAGTCTTTATTGTAGATTCATTTGTATCTAGCATTTCTGCTATTTCTGATATTTTCATATCTTCGTAGTAGAATAAGTGTATTACTGTTCTATATTTTTCATCTAATTTTTGAACTTCTTCAAAGATTTCATGATGTTCTTCTGTTTCAAATTTAATGTCTTCAGGAAGTTCTTCTATATTGTTCCATTTAGACATAAGTTCAGTTTTAGAACAATTTATAGTAACTTTAATAAGCCAATTTTTTAGATGACTTTCAGATTCTATCTTATTTATATTTCTATTAAGCCTGATAAATACTTCTTGATATACATCATCTGCTATATCTTTTTTACCGACTCTAGATACAGCAAGTCTGTAGACCATATTAGAATATTTATCAATAGCATAATTAATATCTATGTTACTTTTGGTCGTCTGCATAATACTTTATACCCTCCTACTATATATAATACTCTATAGAACTTCAAAAAGTTTCAAAAGTAACATAAATTTTATATACTTTATAAAAACTTAATATAAAAAGGTCTAGCTTTTGCTAGACCTTAAACTATTTCAATTTCTAATATATCTACAAAATATATTTTCCTATCTTCAAATTTTAAGTATTTCCTTATTGGATTTATTTTTAAAACATTACCTTCAAAGTCGTGATATTTTCTATTTTGATAATATAAAAGTTTTACATATGTATTTTCTTCAATTCTAGAAAGTACCTCTGATATCTTTTCACATTCCTCTTCAGATAGCTCAATTCTATCAATGTATTCTTCTTCTTTTTCCATAAGTGCTTCTCTTAATCCAGTTAATGCATCAAATGGTAAAAATTGTTTTGCTCTATTTTCTCTCGTTATCATCCTTTATGACCTCCTACTAATGTATTTCTTAATTTTGCAGTTGCACCCTCTTCAAAGTTCATACCTCTTAGAATACTATTTTTTCCATTTTGAACTTTAATTAAGTTAATAGTCTCTTCTAACTTTCTTTCTCTTTCTTCTTTTTCAACATCATAAAACATGTTCATTTGAATAAATTCTTCTTCACCAACGTCTAAAAATCCAACTCCAAGTCTTCTTATCATTACATTCCTATCTGTAGTTTGATCATATAAATCTAAGAAACATTCTAATAATAATTGATAAGAATTAGTAAACTTTTCTAATTTTTTTCTTCCACCAGTTGCGCCTCTTTGGTCTTTAGAATAACCCACATAAAGATAAATTGTATCAGTAACAAGTTTCTTTTGAGTGAGTGTTAGACTTCCATTTTCTACCATTTCTTTTAAAACAACTCTTGCCTTTTCAAATGGATAGTCTTCAAATAGTACTTGGGTATTAGATACTGAATTAGACTTTGGTTTATACTTTTTAATATCTGCTATAGTACAGTTTTCTCTGCCCCAAGCGTGATCTATTAAAAGTTCTGCGTTAATACCAAATTGCTTATATAATCTTTTTTCATCTGTATGAGCAATATCATACATATCAAATATATACATTCTTCTTAATCTATTTTCTATTCC
Source organism: Clostridia bacterium (assembly GCA_017528085.1). Taxonomy (GTDB): domain Bacteria; phylum Bacillota; class Clostridia; order TANB77; family CAG-508; genus Scatovivens. The sequence goes on from JAFXPH010000002.1 coordinate 288,899, forward strand.
TCTTCCAATTTGCCAAAAGTCAGATAATGGCTTATGGTGCCACAGTTTTTCTTGATATAGTTTTTCATTTAAAAATCCAATATTACTTGGTGAATGCTTAGCCACAATGTCCATGGCAATTTTAGCTAAGTATAGGTTTGTCCCAATTCCCGCAGTTGCAGTTAGTCCATATGTGTTGTAAATATCATCTAATATCATTTTTGCCATTTCCAAAGGAGTCTTATTATATAAATGTAAGTAATGAGTTATATCTAAAAAAGCTTCATCAACAGAATAAACATGTATATCTTCTTTAGATACATACTTTAAATAAATCTCATAAATATTTGCTGAGTATTCAATATACTTGTTCATTCTTGGTTCTGCTACAATGTATTTAATACCTGGCGGTATTTGATACACTCTACATCTATTTTTAACTCCTAACATTTTCATTTTAGGAGTTATTGCTAAACATATTGTTCCTTTTCCTCTTGATGAATCTGCTACAACTAAGTTAGTAGTAAAAGGATCAAGTCCACGTTCTACACATTCTACAGAAGCATAGAATGTTTTTAAATCTATACATAAATACACATAACTCATACTATACCTTCTTCAAATCAACAAACATTTGTTTTATGGTTTTAGTATAACACTTAAATTTATATTTGTAAACACTTGTTTGGTGTTTTGTAAAAAAATAATCTAGCTTATCTAGCTAGATTACTTCTTTCCTATATTTCAACAATCATTACTGGTCTTATTTGATAGATTTTTTTATAGTACAAATCTTTAAATTCTTCAGGAACTTCTTCAGAACTTCCTTCATAAACAACATTTTTATTTTCGTCTATAATTTTTAAATCTACTAATCTAATATCTCTTATTCTTAAGTTAATCTTTGAATTTGTTGCTGGCAAAACTGGCTCTTCTATTTGTTTTTCTTCTTCCATTTCTTCATCTACTTCTGCCATTAATTCATCAATTTCGTCTTCTTCCATTTTATCTCCTATCTTGCATCATCATCTTCATGTAAATGATTATCTATTTTTCTTCCCATTTTTTCACTTAGTTTATCATAGTCGTAGTATCTAGGGTTTAGTATAACCTTTTTATCTCTTTTATTTACATACCCAATTACATACTTTGTATCTACATAGAAATTTGCTTTTCCATTTAGCCCTTGAAGTCCTGATTGACTAAAGTCTATCTTTTTATCTTTTGGTTTTGGCTGTACGATTTCTTTTAATTTTCTATCTTCAATAGGTCTATCTATAACTACTATAGCATCTCTTCCTATTTCTCCGCCAAATCCTCTATGATATAAAATAATATCTCTTATACTAAATTCTTGATATGTTGTAGAAGTTAAATCATTTTGCATCATACCAAATCCTTGCTTTAGAATTGAATCTGCTTGATCTAGTGCTTGTGTTCCATGGAATAAATACATGTGTTTTTTCTTGTCATGATCTACAAAGTTTTCTAAGTCTTTCTTTAAGTCTGGATTACTTAAAAATGATTCTACTTTCTTTTCATCTGAAATATCTCTTAAAACTCTACTCATCATAACGCCATTTTCTCTTGCTTTTGCAATATCTGAGTAAGTATTAAAATATTTTATTAAATCAACAATTTGTTCATCTTTTATTGGCTCTGGTTTTGGTTCTTCTTGAGTTGGACTATCAAACTCATCATCTTCCCAGCCATCGTCATCCCAAACAATATCATCATCTTCTATTGGAATAATAACTGGTCCGCTGTCTTCATCATAGTCTCGCTCTTCCGTATCTTCCCAGTCTTCCCAATCTTCATCTGAAAAAGAAATTCCGCTATCTTCTTTTTCTTCTCTTTCATCTCCACATTCTTCATAGATTCTGTCGATATTATTTCTTATATAAGTGGTTTTATCAACTAAATACTTTCTAAAGTCATCAGTTAAAAATCCGAAGAATAAAGATATGTGCTCTACATCTTCTGGACTTGCATCTTTTACTTTATTTTCTAAATAAGTTTTAAGAGCATTTTCATCTTTATAAAAAGCTGCATCAAATCCTTCAAATAATTCCTTATCTTCTTCATCCATATGTATCATATTTCTTAAAACTTCATCTAAATCATATTTATCCTCTGGATCAAACTCTATTCCTCTATTTTCGGCAACTTTTACAACTATTTTCTTTAAGAAAGCATGAGTTACTCTAACTAATTCATCATCATTAAATAAAGATTGTATAATACCTTCTTCTGTATATGCTGATATATAGTTAAATATTTCATCATCTTCAGTTCTAAAATATTCTTTTTCTTCTTCAGTTAATTTCATATGTACTCCTCATATATAAAACTAATTTAGTTATACCATAAAGCTAAAAAAAAATAAATACTCTTTACAAATAGCCTAAGCCGCTTTATAATATTCTCTATGCAACAAGATACACATATACTTAAGGAAGGAGGTTTGAATGAGTTTGCAATTAGGACATATCGAGAGGCGAATTAAATTCTTAATTCGACACAATCCCGAGGACCTTAGAGCACTCTACGTTGCAACAAGAAATGATCTAGACTATATCAATTTTCTCGTCCAAGCAAGACAGGATGAAGAAAAATGGTCAGATCCATATTCTCTTGGACCAAGAGTTGTAGCCTATAATTTTGTGCATTCCTACGCACGATACATGCTTTCAGATATGGTTCGTGAAGTAGTTGAGTCCAAAATTATTAGAAAGGATACGACTTATCAAGAATTGGCATCCATAAGTGATATGGTAGATGAAAAATGGCTTAAAGCCAGACGCGAAGAAGAACCAAGAAACAAGAGGTTCAAATTCGTGTATTTCTACAGAATGATCACTGCCCTTCTTGAGAAATATCCTGAGGGATCATCAAAGCCATCTTATAGAGAACTTGAAAAGAATGTTAAAGAGTACAAAAAGGCATGCCTTGAGCATTTCCCTTCTAAGTACATCATTCGTGTCCTTTATTTGGATGAAACTGCTGATCTTAAAAGGGTCGTATGGGCGCTTTCAAGGAGTTTCTAAATGATAATTCAACAAGCTACATTTAACCACTAAGGTCGCGGGCGTTTAGCTCGCGGCCTTTTATTTACATAAATTGACTTTTATGTTAATTTGTTCTATAATGTAAGTAGGCGTTTCTTAACGACTTTATACAATAGGAGGGATTTTTTATGAACGCTACATTACTTAAACGGATTGCGCATTTAATGCGCGCAGACAAATCTGGTCGCCTTCTGGTGAAAATGCACGACGCTCTGTTCTCTGAGCATTTGTACGGAGAATTTCGGGCAGAAGCATGCTTCACTGCTGATGACGCCATGTTTGCCTTGGATGATGCCCTGTGTGATTTAGAGGAAGCTCTTGATTACGACTATGAGCTCATCCGCTCCACTCTTCGCGACGTGGTAAACAGTCTTGCAGAATCTGCACTCGTGAACAAGGGCACTACCTTCACGTACCTGGCACACATCTATCCCATCTTCGGAAGAAGTAAGATTAACAAGATGTATGCTGAGGACCCCGATGATAGGAAGCTCAAGTTCCTGTACATCTATCCTATGATGTGCGCAGCACTCGTTGACTGTCACCCCGAAAGTGAAACGGAGGAATCTCGGAAGAAAGTCTATCGGGTTTACAAGGAGCTGGTTGCTTTAAGCAAGAGGCCGTCCAAGTTTCTGAAGAGAGTCTTAAACTCCGAGTACTCCATGGCACCTATCGACGAAGACGTAGTAATTCGGGAGGTATCCCGCACGATCTAATCGATCAAGTTCCAAAAAATCCAAATGGGAAGCCCAGTGCAATGCACTGGGCTTTTCCTATTTTTATTTATTTTAAATATTTCCTCTTTCAATTTGATAAATAGCTTCAGTTATTTCATTAATACTATTTGCAAAATAACTTGATTCTATTTGATTAGAATATCTATATCTTGCATGTAAAAATGGTACTAATGCATCTCTTGCAGCATCTCTATCTAACTCTTTGGCTCCAACATAGATAACATGTGCTACATTATTATTTTGTCTTAATCTCATAATTGCCTGTGTTTTATCTAAGTTATAATCTGCAATTCCAATATAATCTTCAAAATAGTCAAGTGTTTTAGTTAAATTAATAAAAGATTTAACATATTTTTCAGAGTTTTGAGAAATAATACCAAGTTTATATCTTGATGATAAATCTTTAAGTATTGGTTTTACACCATTAAATACTTTAACTCCCTTTCCTGTATCTAATAACTTTTGAACAGTCGCCATTATTTGGCCATAAATTTTAATAGCATCTGATCTTTTAAATTCAGGTAGAAGAAGTTCTAATTTTTGTTCAATTGGAAGACCAAATGATTGATTAACAGCATCTATTGTTATCTCTTCCTTACCATAATTTTTAAGTATTAGATTAGTTACAGTTAAAATAGCTTGTGATGTATCCCAAAGTGATCCATCTAAGTCAAATATTACCATCGTAGTTTTATCCATAATATTTTCCTCCTAATAACTATTTTGCATCAAATATTTCTGATTTATCATATTCTTCTGGTTTTAAACCAAAGTGTTTCCTCATATATAAAAGTACAAATGTTAGTATTACAGCAAATACTAATCCAATGTACATAAATAACTTCTCAATAGCTATACCTTCTAGCAAAAGTCCAAATGTAAAAGTTGTTATAAACTCTGATAAGTTTTTAACAATTGCATAAGCAGCTGAAATCTTAACTCTTATTTTACTTGTAGTAAAGTTTTTAGAGTATGAACTTGCTGCAATTTCATTTGCTGAATTAATTATATATTGTAGCATGAAGAAGAATATAGTAATGCATAGTTTAAAGTAAAATGGCATTGTACTACCTGCTACAACACTTGTTAAAATATAAGTACCAATAAATACTAAACTTATAAAAGCTAAGTTTTTATTTTTTAGTTTATCTTTTAATTTTTCTTGAACAATTGCAGTAAGACCAGATACTAAGGTCATACCTGCAGTTAAGAATGCTAAAGAAGAATCATCTATTTCATAATACTCTGATAGCATTGTAGATCTTAACATATATGAACCATATAAAATACCATTAAATGCTAAAACAAATAGTAAAAATGATCTTATTCTCTTTGACTTTAAAAGAGTCTTAAATGAGTCGATAACATTTTTAAATTCTCTTTTAAATGCATTTCCTACTTTTAATTTTTCTGCTTCTCTTTCTTCTTCCTTCGTTTCTACATTTTTAAACATAAGTGATATAACAAATGCCATTGTTGCAAATGCAAGTGAAATAATCATTGGAAGATATCCATTTATCATAAATGTAAAACCTGTAAGGAAAGATGTTACTCCATCTAGAACATAGTAGTTTCTATTTGATATAGCAATAACTGTGGAAAATAGTCTTCTTCCCTCTTTGGCTTTCATCTCAATATTTTCAGCCAAGAAATTGGTATCTACTAATCTCTTTAAACAAAAACCAATTGCATTAAAGAAAAAACCAATTGCAACATGATAGATGTTCGTTCCTAGAATTAAAAGAAGTAGACATAGCATCATAGCAAAATTAGATACTGCCATTCCTACTTTTTTACCTATTTTTTCAACAAATACTGTACATGGAATATTAACTAGAATACAAAAAAGTGGAATTAAAGAGTCTAATAACACTACTTGTGCTGATGAAAAGTTTTTAACACTCGTTAAGAAAACATACTCTATGGCATAAAAGAAAATAAAGTCTGCTGCAACCATACTGTATGTTGGATATAATTTAATATTATAATCTTTCTTTTTTTCGATATTTGTCATTTGTATCCTCTTTCTATACATTAAATTATATCTAATACGAAATTTTTAAACAAGACATATTTAATATTTTATTTACTTTTGGCTAAAACCGTTGTATAATTTTTGCAAGTGTTTTATACACTTTGTCGCATAAATGCCTACAACACGATGAAAGGAGTAAGCTTATGTTACCAGAAGAGAGAATGTATGTTCCGATGGGACTTGCTCGGTTAGATGACCTTTTCGAGCACGTTCAAGATGGTAGAGTAGAAGCGACGTTTAACTTGACAAAAGACACCCTTGACTATGCCAAGGAGCATGCGTCTTATGTCGACGATGACTTTGATACAGATCTGGGAATTATCCGCATCTATGTCAACGGAGTTGGAATGAATATCATATATTCCACCGTTCCAACCGAGTTTTGTGATGCCTTATTCCCGATCCAAAATGTCACTCTTGACTCCTGCGAATGTGAGTATTATTACGTTCAGGATGCCAATGCAGTATGCAATTTTTGAGTAATCGGCTAACGTTATAGGCGAAAAAAACGGACCACACCCTAAAAAGTGTGGTCTGTTTTTTTAGTTATCAATAATTATTTCTTCTACCTTGTCCTCATAGCCAATACAAGCATGTAAGTATAGTTTTTTATTTAAATCATCTTTTCCAATGTTATTAAATGATGTATGGAATCCATTTTCTTTTCCATATGTACCAATTTCATTACCTTTATACACATTTCCTTCTTCATCAGTTATATATATAATTTTTTCTGAAAATTCACCCCAATTTTCAATTGTTCCATTTAATCCACCTTCAACATATTCTCCAAAGTCTTTTAGAGTTCCTACAACATTAAGTCCAGTTTCAGTAATTTCAAATTTATCTAATTCTAATCCTTCTATGTTATTTGCTACTTTTAATTTTACTGAAGTTCTATCTAAAAATCTTTGTGGCATATCTATAGAAAAATTCCATTCATCATTTGAAACATTAAAGTTTTCAGCAGACATTTTTCCATCCTCTGTTCTTTCTGCCATGAAATAACCAAGATCAAATAGTTTTATATTAAGTGTTTTAAATTTTGGATATCCTGAAATTGAGTTGATTTGATATCTTAAAGTAATTTTATTGCCTTCAACTTTTTCTCTTCCACAGCTTGTACTTTGAGTATATTTTGCTGAGAATAAATCTTTCCTATCAAATTCTGCTCCAATTTCATCATATAACAATTTATAATATGCATTTATATTTTGAGTTTTTTCACCTAAATGCATCCTTCCTCCGCAATAGTAAACATTTTTATTTTCATCATAAATCAAAAAGCCTGTAGAGAAAGTTTCTGAATTAATATTTGAAACATCATTAAATTCATATGTTACAATTACTGCAATATTATTATCAGTAGCAACTATTGAATCAACATTTGCTTTTATTCCATTAATTTCTATTGGATTACTATTTAAAATATAGTTAGGACCATCATCTACATTCTCATCAATTATTAAAGAGATTTTATCAGATACTGTTCTAGATCTTTTAAATTCTCTAAATTCAATATTCCACTTTATCTTTGCATAAATAGATGGAGTTGCTGTAACTAAAAATAATATAATAACAATTGCTGCAACTCTTGTAAGTAAAGTTTTACGAGTAAATCTTTTCTTATTTGATTTTTCTAAGATTTTTTCATAATTATCATCTTTTTTATATAAGTAATCTTTAAATGCTTTATTCATCTTGATCACCTTCTTTCTCTAGTTTTTCTTTAAGCTCTTTTAATGTTCTATAAATTTTAGTTTTAATTGTTGATTCATTTATATTCATACTTTCAGCTATATCTGAAATTTTTATATCTAAGACATAATATAAATAAAAGATCTTTTGAATAACATCTTCTTTTTTTCTAATCTCATCCCATATTAAAGATATGTTAGTATCGTTTATAAAATCATCTTCTAATGAATAGCTATCTGCAATTTCTTCATTAGTATCTTCAGTACTAAATACAAAAATATTTTTATCTAAATTAATGTTTTTATAGAATCTTTTAAGAACATTTTTAGTGATTCCAAAGACAAAGCCGTCTATATTATCTATCTCAATAGATTTTTCTTTTTTTAGTTTATTTAAAAGCTCTATATAAACTTCTTGGATAACATCGTTTGCATCATCTACATTAGTTTTTAAAACGATATACTTTAAATTATTATCATATGTCTTATCATATATCTCTTTAAAATTATCTTCTGTATATCTCATTATTTATCCTCCTTCTATTATATAGTCGCCTTTTTTATATAAAAAGTTTCAAAAAAAGCAGATTAAAAAATCTGCTTTTAAAAATAATTATTGAACCCTTTCTGCATAGACTAAAAGTCTATGAGTATTTACTCTATATGGGTGACATGTAACTAATGTAATAATATCTCTATCTTTTTGAATAAATATATTTTCGATTTCATCTGGCAAAATTATTTTTGTATCATATACTTTATATACAAAATCACCAAATGGCGTATTTACATTAATTAAATCACCATTTTCTAATGTATTAATTCTTCTAAACATTTGATGACGAATTAATCCCCTATGTCCAGCAATTACAACATTAGAATTGATTTCTCCTAGTGGCATAGATGTACCTGAAATAATACATACTCCGTTATTTAAATTAACATCAGTTGCTCCAACATAGATTGGGACATATAGATTTAATTTATCTATTTTTAAAGTACCTATTACGTTATTTTCTATACCAAATGAAGTAAGATCAATAAATGTATCTTGACTAGAAAATGCATCTTTAAGCTGCTGACCATTTTCTAAAAGAGAATTATTATATCCTTTTAGATATGTGTATAGTGGTGAGTCTTTAGCTACTTCTATTTGTTTTAATTTATTCTCATATAATTCTACTTTCGTTGATATTGTTTTATCTGTTTTTAGTCTAACTATAAGTGGAATTATTAAGAGAATTATACCTATTAAAATAAATACAATTCCAAATATTTTTTTCTTACTCATATTCTTACCTCTTGTTTCGTCTCTTCTTATTAACTACTCTAGAAGTACCTCTTGAATAAGTAGATCTTCTCTCATCCTTTGTATTATTTTCTTTCTTTTTACCACTATAATCATTGTCAAGATTTAGTCTATTCTTAATCTTTTTATATTCTTCTAATTCATGATAATAAGGATTTTTTGGATCTTCCTCTTCCTCCTCATCATCTTCTTTAGCGACTGGAATAAACTCATTATAGTTTCTATCACGTCTCTTTTCTTTAGTTCTTCTTACTACCTTCTCTTCTTCATAGTATCTTTGTTCTTCTTTCTTTTCTCTATAGTAAAGAATGTAGAATAGAAGAATAATTAAAAGAATTGAGAAGAACACAATGCTAAATGCAATGTGCATAACATTGCTCTTTTGCATCTTAACTGTGTCAATTTTTACTTCGTTCTCATTTTCTAGAGCTGCATCACTAACTCTTACACCTCTTACTAATAATCTGTGAGTATTAATCATATAAGGTGTACATGTAAGTAATGTTACATAGTCTTTATTTGGCTCTATTTTGATAGCATCTTTATTATCAGGTTCTACTACAATAATTTTATCTACTTCATAAACTAATTTTTTACCAAGTACAGTTATATAAAACTTATCTCCTAGTTCTAGTTTATTAATATCATCAAACATTTTTGTTCTTGAAAGTCCTGTGTGTCCTGGAAGAACGCAGTGTGTTCCAGGTCCACCAATTGGAAGTGAAGTATTTTCAATATGTCCTACACCTGATTGAAGTACATTATCGCTTATTCCATGATAAATTGGTAAATAAACATTTATCTTTGGAATAGTAATATAAGCCATAGCTTCACCAACATTTAGAACATTATAATAACTTACCTTTTTCTTTTCTTCTGATGAATTTAAAGAAATATCAACAGTAGTTTCTAAGCTTACTTCCTTATTATAATTTTGGGCTTCTTCTAAAAGAGCATTTTTTTCTTCATCAGAAAGTTTGCCTGTTTCTTCTTCATAACTCGAAAGAACGTATGTCCTATGATAAGTAGCTAAATAATTAGATACTATTGGATATGCAATTAATAATACTCCTATAATAACAAAGAGTACTTCCACAGTTTTCTTTCTCATTTTTTCTCCTAATGTATTTATTTAATAGTTACTTCTTTATCAATAAAAGAGCTAGAAAAGAATAATTTTCTAGCTCTTAAATATACTTAATTATTCTGCTTCTTTTTTGTCTTTTTTGAATATATTAATACCAATTATTACAAATAGTAAACCTAATATAATGAATATTAATGCACCAATACCACCAGTTAATGGAAGTGTTGTACCTTTACTATTAATAACTGTTGCAGAAGCATTTGGGTTAGCTGCACTAATAACTACTGTAGTTGCACTAGTTAATAATTTATATGATTTAGTTGATCCATCAGTATCTTGATATGTTGGAGCTTTTGTTTCAACTAAATAATATGTACCATATTCTAAACCATTTGCTGTAGCAGTACCACTTGCATTTGTTGTAAGTACTATTTCAGCACCTGATGCATCTTTAATATAGTTTCCTGCTGATGCATTAGCTTGTGATGAAGCTAATTTAAATTCAGCATTAGGTAATCTAGCTCCACTTTCATTTTCAGCAGCCTTAGTTACTGTTAAAGATCCTGTTGCTATAGGAGCAGATGCAACTGAAACTGCAGTTGTTGTAGTGTTTGTTCCATCAACACCACTAATTACTGCATTTGAATATGTTAAAGTTGCTACTGATCTATATGTTCCTGGATTACTTGCTGTTAAAGTAGCATCATATGTTACTTTAATTTTATCTGTATCTGTTAATCCTGTTTTATCAGTAATTGTTACTAGATATCCATCTGCGTTTTCTGTTACTGTATATTTTGAAGAATCCATTTCAGTATCGTTTACATATACTTTAACTGAGTTAGCTACTGGAGCTAAACCAGAATCAAGAACAATACCTGTTGTATATGTTGCCATATCTTCAATTGTTTCTGGAACTGTTGATACTGCTTCGAATGAAATCTTATCACCTGTTGCAGCACTTACTGTTTCTCCAGAAGCTACTGGATAATATCTTCCAGATTCATTTGTTCTTGAAACACCTGTAACAACATTTGTTATAGTTGGTTTTAATTTTGTATATGAACTGCTATCAGGATTTGTTAAAGTTTGAGCTTGATTAATATCTGTTTCTGATGATTTTCCTGAAGCACCAGTACCTGCTACTTTAGATACTTCAAATTCATATGTTGTTTCATTATCTAATACATATCCTGCTGGAACACTTACTTCAACTAATCTATATGTTCCTTTTGGAAGACCAGTTACTGTTACTTTTCCATCAGCACCTGATACTAATGACACATCATTTGGAACTGGATAATCAGTCCATGTATCACCTGTTCCTTTTACTTGTAGTTTGTATTCTACATTAGGAATTGGATTTGTTGTTTCCTTGTCTGTTACAGTTAATGTATACTCACCATAAACTGTATCGTTCTTTGGATTTACAACAACATCATATTCATTTGATGAACCATCTGCACTTGTCATAGGAATATCAACTAAGAAGTTTGATATTCTATCTGTAACGTTTGCAGGAGCATTTGATTCTACAACCAAATATCTACCTTCTGGTAAGTTTGTAAATACAACTTGACCATTAGTTCCTGTTACTAGTTCTTGTAAAGGGCTAGCTCCTGAAGGAATTGCAGTAGAAGTTTCATCTGCATTTACTGCATATAATTGGAATGTTACACCAGGTAATTTTTCATACGCTGGATCATTTCCTGAATCTACTTTACCAGTATTATACTTAGTAATTGTAATTGATCCTGTAGTAGCTGCATTTACAATACTAAAGGCACTAAATAATAATACCATTACTATTAGTAGACTAACAATTTTTCTTACTTTCATAATAATTCTCCTTATACTTTTATTTATTTAAATTTAAAATTAAAAACTATTTTATTTTCTCTTATTTACAACTCTTGAAGTACCTCTCCTTCTTACTTCTGGTTTTCTTCTTGGTCTAGCACTTCTTGTAATTTTAGAGATTTTCTTTCTTATATTAACCTTTTTAATATTGTTAAATACATCTTTATTGATTTTAGGAATCTTAAGTTTAATACCAGTTAATCTTAAAGACATGTATACTAAGATTAAACCAATTGCAGTTGAAATAATTGTACCTTTTCCACCAGTTGCTGGTAAAACAACTTTTGAAATATTTCCAACTGTTCTTTCTACATCAAGTGTGCTTGATGAAATGTTAATTTCAATTGGTTCAGTTTTTAAATTATATCCAACTGGAGCTTTTAACTCTGTTACTCTATATTTACCAAGTTCTAAGTTTTCAAATAGTATTTCTCCATCTCCATCTGTAAGTTTTGTTATTGGAGCAAATGAATCATCTACTACCCAACTACCTGCTTCTTGCTTTAGTCTCTCTAGCTTAAATTGTGCATCTTCAAGTTTAATTAATGAGTTTATTGAGTCATTCTTCTTAATTAGAATTGTTCCTCTTTGACCATTCTTAACTTGTTTTGTATAAACACCATTTGCTAGATTTGCATCTGAAGTTGAAATTGTATCTATTAGAACTGGTGTTGAATCTAAGTAATAATTTGTTGGAGCTTCTATCTCAACTAATGCATATTTATATCCAATTCTAATTGGATTTGTTTCTGTATATGGATATTCCAAAATACCATATGCATTTGATGAAGATGTAGTTGCCATATAGTAATATGTATCATCTCCAACTGTAACGATATCATCTACTAAAGGATCAGATGAATAAGTTGAGTAAATCTTAAATCTTGCTCCTTGTAGTTTTATTGATGTATCATTTTGATCAACTTTTTCAATTTTTAATGTTACTGCATTTGTGTAACTATTTAAGATTGTTATTTGATCTTTCTTATCAATTACCATCTCTACATCAAATGTTGCAAGTCCTGGAGCTGTATTATTAAACTCTAGGTTTGATACTGTTGTCTCGAACTCGCCAATTGATGAGATTATAGTATTTAAATCATCAATAATGTATCCTGTCTCTCTTATCTTATATGTGCTATCTGGTTTTCCATTTATAGACCATGTATAAGATAGTCCATCTACTGATACTTGAACATCAGCATCTGTTAATGACAAAGTATTTAATACATTTTCATTTGAATCTAATATTTGTACTCTATAATTTGTTAAGCCTTGAACTTGAGAAGCATTTATACCACTAAATGTCTTAGTAATTATAAATAAATCTGAAACTGCTAAGTTTTCAATTATTTGGAAATCGCTAATACCATCTGTAGTATTGAATTTTTGAACACCATTTACTGTAACTGTTGTTACATCACCAGATGTACTTACTACTATTTCCCATGTGTCTGTACTTCTTACATATCCACTAGGTGGTGTCTTCTCTAATAGTAAATATGTTCCATCTGTTAAACCATCTATATATGCAACACCATTTGTATCAGTTGTGAAATCTCTATCTGTTCCATTTCCTACCACATTAAGCACTGCACCAGAAAGTGGTGTATCTGTACCTTCAATTACTTTCTTGATAACTATTGCACCTTCTCCAACCGGTGTATAGAAGTTATCGAATGAAACTGAAAGAACATTTGCAGAATTTAGCTCACTTTCCATCGTTTCTGTGCTCTTTACAAAGTTTGTTACTTTGTTACCATTAATATAATTAATAGTAATAGCTGTTGAGCATGTATGATTTGTTACATTATAATTTTTCTCTTCTAATACATAATTTACACCTTGAAGAATATTTGCTGTCCATGAATATGTAGATCCTGTCTTTCCTCCGTAGTTATATAGTCCATATACAGCATCTTCATATGTGTTTGATGTTACTAAATCAAAGTATGGTTCAGTTACATCTCTATCCAATAACATTTGAATTCTAAAGCTATCGCTTAGTTGATTAAATGTCATAAGGTTTGTTTCTGTTGAACTTAATAGTCCATAATTTGTTTTTGTTACAGTTAAAGGTTTTGTATCTGCTTCTAGTAAACCTTTTACATACCAACCACTTCTGTTTTGTACTAATCTATGCCATAATACACTATAATCTTCAGCTACAACTTCTGATGAATGTATTACTGGTTTATCACTATATGAAGAACTTAATTGATATTCATTAATGTATTGCTTCATATATTGAATTGCCTGATCTGATACATCATCAAGAGTAATATCTGTTGCAGGTGTATAGCTTATAATTTGCATATTAGTTGGATTTACTGTAAAGTATCCATCTATTACAATTTGTGTATCAGGATTTGTTCTTTCATAATTATTAACTACAAGTCCAGATATTTCGCTATCTATACTTGGTGAATAATCATCTTCTGTACCTTTATTTTGAATTCCATTATATATATGTCCTACAGCAATTACTTCAGTATATCCTTTTGTAGTATTTCTTGCTGTTAAAGTTGAAGTATGTGTAGGTAAAACTTCAAAATGGTTTACAAAGAACAATGCTACATCAGAATGTTCTAAGTAAATTGCTTTAAATGTTGTACCATCATTTATTATTCTGTCCACTCCAGAAATATCTTGTATTGTTAGTGTTGAATCACTATTTACTGTAATTGGAGCATCGTTTGCAAATGAACATGTTCTTCCATCAGCATCTTGTGCTTCCCAATATGCGAAGTATATTTCTTTACCCCAAGAATGAGATGCGCCTTGTGATGAATCTCTAAATACTGTTGTATCATCAACATGAGCATTGTAATATGGTTCAAGATAAGTCAAATCTGTTTGACTATAATGTACATATGTACCATTTGCAGATGCATTTGTTAAGCTATATAGTGTTTGATTATCATCATTAATTGTTTGTGATGTATCTGGTATTTGTGGTTGATTTCCCCATGATCCTGAAGAATCAATCATAAAGTTTGAATAATCACTATCAATATCATAATAAATTGTTGCTTCTTGAGATGGATGATAAACTGTATATATATTCATTACAGAGTTTCCACCAGCATTAGTTCCTTGATTCCATGCAATGTAGTAATATGTACTTCCACTATAATTTAGATAGAAGTAATACCTTCTGTTATTTGCTGCTTGAAGTTGAGACTGTGATCTTATATATAATTTTCCACCAGTTATTTCTGCCACATATGTTCCACCATTAGCATCTGGTGTAGCTGTAAGTGAAAGTGATCCTGCATAACTATTATTTAAATATCCAGTCCTATAGAATGGACTAACCATATTTAAATATCTCTTTGCACCACCCACATATGTGTATATATGATATGAATTAGCTCCTGCAGATGTAGCTTCAAAATACCATTTAGCAACACCTGAATAATTTCCATCATATACATATACGTTAGATCCATCATATTGTGTAAGTCCTGTTTTAGTTAATGCATTTACTCTATCTGAGTTACCACTTGCGTTACTTGCATATGTACCTGTGTACATAGCATAATTTGAAATATTGTTTGCGTTATATCCAACAATTACTACTTCTAATCCATCAAGTTCAGTTGTAGTAGTTGGAGTGTATTTTTCAAAATAATACTTTCCTGTTCCTGTATCTGAAAAATCATTTGAAGCATCTGGATAAGTGTTTCCAGCAGCTTTTAATGCTGGGCCTCTAAATATGCCATCGCCTTCCATCTTTGGTCTATCTGAAACTGTATTTTCAATTAGTTCATCTGAATCTAATCTTGTATTTGATGTAATAACTCTTTCTTCTAAGCTGTTACTTAATTCATCTTCTACTACCTTGTTTTCTACTGCTTTAGGTTCTTTATATTCAGCATAAAGTTTTAAGTAGTTTTTGCTTCCAATTGTTTCTGATGTATCAAAACATCCATCACTTGTTTGAAGATAATAATCTACGTAGTTATATTCTTTGTATATCATTACACTTCCATCAGCTACAAGTGTTACATATAAGCTTTTTTCTTCATTTGAAAAGCCTGTTGAAACAGATGTTGTTTCATCATTTCTAACAACGTTTATATCTAAATAAGAATTGTTTGAATTCTTAATTTTATACTCATAAACACCATCATCGACTTTCTTTCCATCACTAAAAGTCCAAAGGATTTGTTTTTCTCCCTCTAATATTCCTGTTCCTTCATCATAAGTAAACTCTGTATTAGATGAGATGTATTGTGAGTTAACGCTTGATATATCAGCTGATAATGTAGACATCACTGGATCATTTCCAACTATTACAAATGATCTTCCTTCTAGTTTTGAAAGAGAAGAGATTCTCTCAGCTTTGAATCTATTACCAGCAGAAAAGCTGTTATTAATCCATATTAAGTTAATTAAGACTAGCACTACTACGAATGCAAGTACACTTAATCTTCTTTTTTTGCTCATAATACTCCTTTTATACAAGATTAATTATATCTCTAAAGCCATTTTTATTACATAACACATACATGTTATTTTCTTTACATTTTATTAACTTTTTGTTAACTTTTTGCATAAAAAAAGCACTCATTTTAGAGTGCTTTTTAAAAAATTTTTTATTGATAATCTACAACATTTGTCCAATGTCTTAAAAATTCTTTATTTTCTTCTGAAGACTTAGACATTATAGCAGCTGCAACTATTGGTATCCAGCTTTGAATTTCTCTTTTATCTACATTTGCCTTTTGGCAATAAAGATCAACATATCTATTTGCTACATCTTGTTTTCCATTCATAGAGAAAATCAAAAATGTCATTGCAACATCTGATGCTGCATTTCCTTGAGTAACATGGGCCCAATCTATTATGCTGTATGAGCCATCATCTTTTATGATAATGTTACTTGGTTGAAAATCTCCATGGCAAAGACATGCTCTATATTGCATACCTTCTAATCTTTGAAGTAAATCATATTTTGTATTAGGATCAAGAGAAGTTTCCTCGTTGATTTTTCTTTTATATTTTTCTTTCATTCTATTTAATAATGGAACATGTTTAGAAAGAATTTCTAATTGAATATCTACAAATCTATTTAAGTGTTCTTCAAATTTATCTGGTTCTTCATTCATAATAGTTTCTAAGTTTTTTCCTTCAATATGTTCAGAAACTATTGCCCATCTATTATTTATTTTTGTTACTTCAACAAGTTTTGGAATGCTTAAATCAGTTGATTCTTGAACTCTAGTTTGATTTAATGCTTCGTTTAATATATTTGAAGCAGGATAATTTTCAACAAATAATTTAATTGTATAATTATTATCACGGTAAATATTTTTTGTAGGTCTACTTGCTATTTCATTACTTAAATTGTACTCCATTTAATTAACCTCCATAATATGTTTTTAAATATAAATCTTTAATATCTGATACTAATGGATATCTTGGATTTGCTCCTGTACATTGATCGTCAAATGCCATTTCACTCATTTCATCTAATGTCTTTAAGAAGTCTTCTTCTTTAATTCCATAATCTTTAATTGTATGTTTAACATCAATGCTATCTTTTAGTTCATCTATTTTAACTAATAATTTTTCTAATTTTTCCTCATCAGTTCCTTCAAGAATTCCTAGTGCTTCTGCTATTTCTGCATATCTTCTTAAAGTATGTGGATATTCATATTGTGGAAATGTTCCCATTTTTTCTGGAGCTTCTGCTGCATTATATCTCATTACATTATTTAATACTAATGATACTGTAATGCCATGTGGTAAATGATGGAATGCACCAAGTTTATGTCCCATTGAGTGGCATATTCCAAGGAAAGCATTCGCAAAAGTCATACCAGCAAGTGTTGCTGCATTTGCCATTTTTTCTCTTGCTTCTGGATCATTTGCACCTTCTTTGTATGCTCTTGGTAAATATTCAAATATAAGTTTAATTGCTTCTAATGCTAAACCATCAGTAAACTCTGTTGCCATCATTGATGCATAAGCTTCAATTGCATGAACTAGAGCGTCAATACCTGATGCAGAAGTAAGTCCCTTTGGAGCATTCATCATATAATCAGCATCTACTATAGCCATCTTTGGAAGTAATTCATAATCAGCAAGTGGATATTTAACATTAGTTTCATCATCTGTTATAACAGCAAATGGTGTTACTTCTGAACCAGTTCCTGCTGATGTTGGAATAGCTATAAAGTAAGCTTTTTCTCCCATCTTAGGAAATGTATAAACTCTTTTTCTAATATCCATAAATCTCATTGCCATATCCATGAAGTCTGTTTCAGGATGCTCATATAGTACCCACATAATTTTTGCTGCATCCATTGCTGAACCACCACCTAATGCAATAATGCAATCAGGTTTGTATTCACTCATTATTTTTGCACCTTCTCTTGCACAAGATAATGATGGATCTGGTGCAACATTTGAGAAAATCTCATATCCGATTCCAAGTTCATTTAATTTATCTGTTATTCCTTTTGTATAACCATTTTCAAAAAGGAATGTATCTGTTACTATAAATACCTTTTTCTTATCTAGAACATATTTTAGTTCTTCTAAGGCTACTGGTAGACAACCTCTTTTTATATAAACCTTTTCAGGTGCTCTAAACCAAAGCATATTATTTCTCCTTTCAGCTACATGTTTTATATTTAATAAATGTTTAACTCCAACGTTTTCTGAAACTGAGTTTCCACCCCATGTTCCACAACCAAGTGTTAATGATGGTGGTAGTTTAAAGTTATATAAATCTCCGATTCCACCATGAGAAGAAGGAGTATTTATAAGTACCCTACATGTTTTCATTTTTGAATAGAACTTTTCAATTTTTTCTTTTTCAGTTATTACATTTACATATAATGATGATGTATGTCCAATACCTCCATCTAATACTAATCTATGTGCTTTTGAAAGCGCATCTTCAAAATCAGATGCTCTATACATTGCTAAAACTGGTGATAGTTTTTCATGTGCAAACTCTTCTGATAGTTCTACACTCTCAACTTCTCCAATTAATATTTTTGTACTTTCTGGTACTTTTACATCTGCAAGTTCTGCAATAGTGTGAGCCTTTTGTCCTACTATTTTTGCATTAACGCCACCATTTATAATAATAGTTTTTCTTACCTTTTCTGTTTCATCAGGATCTAAGAAATAACAGCCTCTTTTCTTAAATTCTTCTTTTACTTTATCGTAAATTGAATCAAGTACTATTACAGATTGTTCTGAAGCGCAAATCATACCATTATCAAATGTTTTAGAATGAATTATTGAGTTAACTGCTAAAATAATATCTGCTGAATCATCTATAACTGCTGGTACGTTTCCAGCACCAACTCCAAGTGCAGGCTTACCACTTGAATAAGCAGCTTTAACCATGCCAGGTCCACCTGTAGCTAGAATAATATCAGCTGATTGCATAAGCATATTTGTAAGCTCTAAAGATGGAACATCTATCCAAGATATAATTCCCTCTGGAGCTCCTGCTTTAACTGCAGCCTCCAATAATAATTTTGCAGCTTCTATTGTTGATTTTTTAGCTCTTGGATGTGGACTTAAAATAATTCCATTTCTCGTTTTTAAAGCTAATAAAATCTTAAAAATTGCCGTTGATGTTGGATTTGTAGTTGGTATAACTGCAGCAATTATTCCAATTGGTTCAGCTACAACTTTAATTCCATATTGATCATTTTCACTAATTACTCCACAAGTTTTCTCATTTTTATATTTGTTGTAAATATATTCTGCAGCAAAATGGTTTTTAATAACTTTATCTTCCATTACACCCATACCAGTTTCTTCAACTGCAAGTTTAGCTAGTGGAATTCTTGCATTATTAGCAGCAAGAGCAGCACATTTAAAAATCTCATCTACTTTCTCTTGAGAAAAAGTTGAGAATTTTTCTTGAGCTTTTCTAACTCTATCTAATGCTTCTTGTAGTGTTTCTACGCTGTCTACACTTTTGTATGTCTCACTCATTATTTATCCTCCTCATTTAGTATGTTATTTTCATATAAATTATATCTATAATTAGGTATTAAATTCAATTGAAAAAAGAAAAAATTACTAATAAATTTATTGTCATAAAAATACATAAATGATAAAATTTCATTAAGAATTGTATAAGGAAGGTATTAATAAATGGACAAAAAGGAACCAATTAAAGTAAGCCTATCTACACTGCTTCTAGTCATTGCATTATTTGTAATTATAATAATGGGCTTAGTAATATATTATTCAAATGAGCAAACAAAAGCTGCCGAATTAAAAGTTGCTGAACTTAAAACAAGAGTAGAAAATCCATTACCAATGGATAATGAGCCTGTTAAAAATGAAATAAAAAAAGAAGCTCCTCCAGCTAACGCTGCAAAAGAGGAACCAAAATCACCTAAAGACGAAGCAAAAAATGAAGGTAAAACAGAATTAGAAATTAAAGTAGAAGATGCTATTGATAATTATCACAAAATAGTTGGTGACTTCGGAAGTGGTACAATAACAATTTTATATAACTTAGGATTTACAGAAGATTTCCCAAATCCTGGAGATTATCCAAATGGATTTTATCAAGATAAACCATTTCCTAATAGTTTTTTTATAGAAACTGATATTAAGTATAAAGATTTTGAAGAAGCATTATCAAAAAATATGAGTTTTGAATTATTTGAAAAGAAATTTCCTAACTACATATTAAATAAAGATGGTAATCTTTGTATATACTCTGATGGAGGAACAACGGGAAGAACAAAAATTGATTCTTGTGAAATAACAACATTAAGTCCTAATACATTTTCTTGTGTTTTAAAATGCACATCTACTATGGATGATGATGGAAGACAAATTAAGACTAATTGCAAAGCTACAGTAATTGAAGAAGATGGAATTTATAAAGTTACAAGTTATGAAGAAATAAATTAAATAAAAAAGGTGCTCAAAATTGGCACCTTTTATTTTTTTATTTTATAAAATTAGTTAGTTTTGTTTTTTCTCTTTCAGGTTCTTGAATTCCAGCTTTAATTCCAGCTTCTTTACATTTTAAGAAGTATGCCATATTTCTACCTAAAACTCTCATTATTTGCATTCCTTCTTCATCTTTTCTAACCTCATCTGGTGTATTTCCATGAACCATATTCCAATATCTAGATGAAATAATAGGCATTTCATTAATTCCAAAATATTTATTAATTTGATCATATGTTACTGTTGTTCCAGAACGTCTTGCAGATATAACTGAAGCTGCAGGTTTTAATCTAAACAAAGATTTATCACCTGATGCTGAATAGAAAAGTCTATCCATAAAAGATGTCATAGCTCCAGATGCAGCAGCATAATGAACTGGTGTACCAAATATAAATCCATCCGCTTCTTTACATTTTAAAGCAAATTCATTTACTACATCATCAAAAACACATTTTCCTTTTTCATAGCATGTTCCACAAGCAATACATCCAGAAATTGGTTTTACACCTAACCAAAATATTTCTGTTTCTATTCCTTCTTCATTTAATGTATCTGCTACTTCTTTTAAAGCAGTATAAGTACATCCTTCCTTATGTGGACCACCATTAACTAATAATACTTTCATATGTTTTTCCCCTTTTTATCCTAATTTATCACCATTTTGAACTTCTTCATCTGGTTTAATTAAAACTACTCCTTGTTTGCTATAAGTTCCAAGCACTAATACCTCTGACATAAAATCAGCTATTTGTCTTGGTGGAAAATTAACAACTCCTAATACTTGCCTTCCAACCAAATCTTCTACTTTATACACCTCTGTAATTTGTGCAGAAGATCTTTTAACTCCTATCTCTTCTCCAAAATCTATCGTAAGTTGATAAGCTGGTTTCTTAGCTTTTTCAAAAACTTTACTATCTATAATTGTACCAACTCTTATATCTAATTTCATAAAATCATCAAACGTTGCCATAAACTCACTCCTTTTTGTTATATATATCATTTTTATATGTTCTTTTCAACAAAAAAATAACACCTTAAATTTCTTTAAGGTGTTTTCTTTTAGGATACTTTATTATTTTAAATCTTCAAAGTGACTAATTATATTTGAAGCATTTACAATCTTATTGAATCCGTCATCTTTTAATTCTATTAATGTTGGTACACTCATTACATCGTATTTCTTTGTAAGGTCTGCCATATCTTCAGCATCTATGTACTCATACATTACATTTTTCTCTTGTAACTTAGCTTTTGTAACTTTACAATTTGGGCAAGTTTTTGTTCCAAATAGTAAGTAACTAGATCCTTTTGCTTCTTCCTTTGGAGCTACTGTTTCATTTTCTACTGGTACTTTAACTGCTACTTTTTTTGGAGCTGGTTCTGTAGCTGATGCAGCTTTTCCTTTAAGTTCTCCTTTGTTTAAAACATATTCTTTTCTCATTTCGAATTCTTTTGTCTTACCATCATTCCAGTTACATACTGGTCTGTAGTAACCTGTAATTCTTGAGTAAACTTCTGTAACGTTTCCACAAATTGGGCATTTGTTAACTTCACCATTAATATAACCATGGTTCTTACATACTGAGTATGTTGGACTCATTGTATAGTATGGAAGTTTATAGTTCTCAGCTATTTTCTTAACTAATTGAGCACAAGCTTTCCAATCTGGAATTCTTTCACCTAAGAAGCAGTGGAATACTGTTCCTGAAGTATAAAGTGTTTGAAGTTCATCTTGAATGTCTAATGCTTTAAACATATCATCTGTATATCCAACTGGTAAGTGTGATGAGTTTGTATAGTATGGAGTATCATCGTCAGAAGCTGTAATTATATCTGGGTATAATGCTTTATCTTTCTTAGCTAAACGATAAGAAGTAGATTCAGCAGGAGTAGCTTCTAGGTTATATAAATCTCCATATTGTTCTTGGTAATCAGAAAGTTTTCCTCTCATGAAGTTTAGAACATCTTTAGTGAATTTTTGTCCTTCTTTTTGAGTTAAATCTTTCTTAATCCAGTTAGCATTTAAACAAGCTTCATTCATACCAACTAAACCAATTGTAGAGAAGTGATTATCAAATGTTCCTAAGTATCTCTTTGTATATGGATACAATCCTTCGTTTAAAAGTTTTGTTATTACATTTCTCTTAATCTTTAATGATTTAGCAGCTAAATCCATTAATTTAGTTAATCTCTCATAGAAATCTTTTTCATCTTTTGCAAGATATGCAATTCTTGGCATGTTGATTGTAACAACACCAACAGATCCTGTAGATTCTCCAGATCCGAAGAATCCACCACTCTTCTTTCTTAATTCTCTTAAGTCTAATCTTAATCTACAGCACATTGAACGAACATCACTTGGTTCCATATCAGAATTGATATAGTTTGAGAAATATGGTGTTCCATATTTTGCTGTCATTTCGAATAATAATTTATTATTTTCAGTTTCTGAGAAATCAAAGTCTTTTGTTATTGAATATGTAGGGATTGGGTATTGGAATCCTCTACCATTAGCATCACCTTCGATCATTATTTCGATGAATGCTTTGTTAACCATATCCATTTCTTTTTGACAATCTTTATATTTGAAGTCTTGCTCTACACCACCAACTATAGCTGGAAGTTCTGCTAAGTCTTTTGGAACTGTCCAATCTAATGTAACATTTGTAAATGGTGCTTGTGTTCCCCAACGAGATGGAGTGTTAACACCATATATAAATGATTGAATTGATTGTTTAACTTCTTTATAAGATAAGTTATCAATTTTAACAAATGGTGCTAAATAAGTATCAAATGATGAAAATGCTTGAGCACCAGCCCATTCATTTTGTAAAATACCTAAGAAGTTAACCATTTGGTTAGTTAAAGTAGATAAGTGTTTTGCAGGAGATGATGTAATCTTTCCTGGAATTCCACCTAAACCTTCTTGAATTAATTGTTTTAAGCTCCATCCTGCACAGTAACCTGTAAGCATTGATAGATCATGAATATGGAAATCACAATTCTTGTGAGCATTTGCTATTTCTTCATCATATACTTCAGATAACCAGTAGTTAGCTGTTATTGCACCAGAGTTGCTTAAGATTAATCCACCAACTGAATAAGTTACAGTTGAGTTTTCTTTTACTCTCCAGTCAGCTACATTTAAGTAACTGTCTACAACATTTTTGTAGTCTAATGCAGTTGATTTTACATTTCTCATTTTCTCGTGTAATTTACGATATAGAATGTAAGCTTTTGCTACATCTGCATAGTCTCCTTTAATTAATACGTTCTCAACGCTATCTTGGATGTCTTCAACATCAATTACGTCATCCTTAATTTTGCTTTCGAAATCTGAAGTAACTTTGATTGCTAAGAAATCTATCATATCCTCATCATAATTTTTCTCAGATGCATCAAATGCCTTCTTCATAGCTTCTGAAATTTTCTTCATTTCAAAATCTACAACTTTTCCATCTCTTTTTCTTACTTTGTACATACCCTACCTCTTTTCTCTACCTCGAATGTAAACACTCGGATAATTTGTTATTATTTCATTCCATAAATTTAATTTTTCTTCCGTGAAGCCTGTTAAACTTCTATCAATAACATCGTCACTTAAGTTAAAGTTTTGCAAATAGTATTTACTATCACCTATTAGTTTAATTATTTCATAAATATCCTTAAGTTCATGATGCTCATTGATGATTGTTGTTCTAAACTCATAATCTACTTTATTTTGTTTTAGTAAATCGATACTTTTTAAAATATTATCCATACTAATATTTGGAACCCCAGATGTTACTCCGTATTTTCCTATGCTATTCTTAATATCCATAGCTACATAGTCGAGTAATTTTTCATCTATTAGTTCTTTAAGTAAATTATAATTTGTGCCATTAGTATCTAATTTTACCTTTAACCCCAATTGTCTAACTTTTATTATAAATTCTTTTAGATCTTTCTGAACGGTTGGTTCTCCACCCGAGATAGTTACTCCATCTAAAATCTTTTGTCTTTGTCTTAGATAATCGAAAATCTCTTCTTCCGGTATTGTTCCTTCTGGTTCTGTTGGAATCAAAGTTGAATTCTGGCAAAAAGGACATTTCATGTTACAACCTTGAGTAAACACTATGCATGACATGTTATTTGGGAAGTCTTGAAGACTTAACTTTTCATATCCTGCAATTTTCATTTTTCATATTCCTTTTTTTTATCTTGTTCGAACTTTGTATCTTAATAATACAATTTTATTCTTGAAATAAAAAGTTGCAATTGCAACTTTCAGTGAATTGTAAAACAATTTTAATTTTATTCTTGTTTTTGATTTTTTTGTCTTTAAAAAAACCTTTGTATCTATTGATATTACTGTGGTGTGTCATCGACTATAATGTTACATTTCTGTTAATAATTATGTCCCCCCAAGTTGCATTTTAAATTATTTTTTTCAAAAAATTTTTTAAATTTGTATAAGCCTTATGAGACTAAGCTTAAATTTTTTAAAGTTTATGTTAAACAAAAAAAGGCCTTTAGAAAAAACTTCTAAAGGCCTTTTTTACTAATATTTTTTATTAGTTTGCTTCTTTAGTTGTGTCATTTGCATATAATAATGGTTCATATACTGTTCCAGCAAACCAAATATCTCCAGAATCTTTATCTCTTACTAAGAACATATATGGTTTATCGAATGTTAAATCTATATGTTTTACTGGTACTTCAAAGAAATAATCAAATTCAGATCCAGCTCCAAGTCCACCAGCAAATGAGGCAGCTGCGGCTTTTATACCATCTTGAGTAAGTTCAATATTAGCTTTATGAACAGCAGCTCCTATATATGCATCTCCATCAACCATATTTGATAGATCTGCTTTTCCATTTTCAAATACATCTGTTATGTTTAGTTTCTTTAAATCTTCCATTAAATCTAAAGAATATTCAAAATCAAATTTAGGAACATATCCATCAATAATAGTTACACAATCATTATCAAAGTTATTATAATCAAGAGTCTTTAGATTAGATATATATTTGTTAATATCTTTTTCAGTCATACTTTTTACAAAAGTATCTAATTCCAAATTTTTAGGCATAATACTTACATATTGAAGTGTTACTCCATCAACAGTTTTTAAATCTTTTGCAAATGCTTTTACTTCATTATCATCATATACTTCAAAATCAGTTGATTTATTTACTTTATGATAATTTGCATTTATTTCATCAAAATAGTTTTCTAAATAACCTGCTAATGCTTTATCAATATCTTCATCTGATGTACCTTTTTTTGGATCTCTATATCCTACTATGTGGTCATCCTCATAGTTTTCATCCCTCATAAATTTTGTATATGCTTCTTTTATTGTAGCTCTCATGTTGTCTTCGCCTAATTTACTAACAATATCATAATTATCAATTGTAGCTTTTATATCCATTCCTGATACCTTTATATTTCCATTTGGTCCCTCAAATTCTTTTTCTATTACATCCATAGATGATGTTACAAAGAAATATAAATCTTCATTTTCAGGTGTTTTTTCAGGGATTATATGTCCAAAATCTTCTGCAACAAATGCTTCATAATCATCTGCTGGAGGGATAAATTTGTTATTCCACTCTAAATCAATTGCTAAAGCATTTATTAAAGCGAAATCAAGTGGTTTAACAGTATCATCATCTACTAGATTATCTAATATACCTAGTGTATTATCATTTACCCATTTATTAATATTTTTAGCTGATGTAAAATCATCAAATTCTAAAGATGCTCCATATCTTGATTTTAATAAATCAACATATTCTTTTTTTACAGAGTCTTTATATGTATCCCTTACAAACATTACATTAGCTAAAGCCATATTTTCATTGTTTTTGTAAGTTTTTAAATCTAAGTCTCCAATCACTTTTGAAATTTGTGCTTTAGTATTTCCACTTGAACCGTCCTCAAGCATTTTTAAAGCATATTTAATTGAAAGTGGACTATAAATTTTGTTTTCTTTTTCTAAATTTTGTTTTAAGAATGAAATATCAAATCCTGAAACTTGCCCAGCAACTGGTTTTTGCTCTTCTACTGGTTCTTCTTCAATCTCCTCAATTTCTTCTTCAATTTCATTTACAACTGTGTTTTGATTTTGAGTACTTACTCCATAATGTGTAACTATGTAGTAGCAAACTCCTGCGCAAGCTGCAACAATTATTAAAGCTTTTATTAAGAATCCAATAAAGCTTGATCCTTTTGGTTCTTTATTTTCTTCCATTTTTTCCTCCTTTATACACTTTTTTCTTACGAGAAAAATATATCATAAATGATTCAGTTTTACAATTGCCAAAAACTCCTCAAACGCTTATTAATACTAGTGATTATTTGATTTTGTGAATTTTTTGTGATATAATTAGTATTGCAGTATCAAAAGTATACTATTGCAGGAGGATTATTTATGGCAGACATCAAGACAAACAAAGTACCCCGGTTCTACTTCAGATGGAAAATGAGAGCTTTAGCTCCTAATATCCGAAAGGAAATCGACAGCACGCTGTTCTTCCTGGACAAGAGTGAAATCGATCATTTCCGGTATGGACATGTAACCGGGCACCGGGTATACCACATCGTGTTAAAAGATGGAACCATATTCGAGTGGAATACCGTGCGTGACTATTCCAGTCGCAACCTCTAAGAGCCTCACAATTTGGTTCTTAAAAGCCCTACGGGGCTTTTTATTTTTGTCAAAAATATAAGGCGAGATTAAATCTCGCCTTATATTCTTATTTCTTTCTTAAAATAATAGCTATAAAATTTAAATACTTACATGCACCACTATCTATTGCTTTTTTGTCATTTTTTGAATACTCATTATCACATTTAACCCAATCATTCCAGCACTCTTCATTACTTTCCATCTCGTGAATAGATATTATTTCACTATCCTTTGATTTTGAAATAATATTTTTCCAATATTCTATATCTTGAATATACTCTAATTGTTCAGGTGTCCAAGATATTAGCAATTCTTCTGGAAGGTTACCATGATAATCAGATTTCATGCCTGGTACAACTATATAGATATATCCACCACTTTTTACAAATGGTAGCAATTTCTCATCTAGAAATTTTTCATCTCTTCCAAAATAATTATAAGAATCTGTGCTTATTACAGCATCAAAAAATTCTTTTTCATATTTTAGATCAGTTGCATCCATTTTTACTGAGATAATTTCTTCTTTAGAAAGTCCCATTTTCTCAAAGAATTCCTTATTCTCTTCTGGATTACTCCATAAATCTGTAGCATAAACTTTAAAACCATATTCTTTTACTAAGAATATAGATGTAATGCCCTGTCCACTTCCCAAGTCCATGACAATTGAACCTGGTTTAATACTATTATTCTCTAAAAGTTCTTCTTCCAATTTTAGTGGGTTAGGTCCCATGATTTTTTGATTAATTAAATCTGTGTCGTATTTCTCTACTTTTAAATACTTCATTTTTTCCTCCTACTAATTTATTTTTAAAAATTAGTAACGAGTTCCAATACATCATTAATGTTTCTCAAAAAATACCTCCTTTAAAATAATTTATGTTATTAGAGTAATTCAAATAACCATGATTTATAAAACTCCAGTTGTTCGTCTGTGTGGAAAAAGTGCTCGCCCTTATCATAAACTGTAACAAATCCTGCTTGTTCCTCACAAAAACTATTAATAATTTCTTCACTTTGTATATCATCATTTTTCCCATACAAAATATATGTCATAGGATTATCCCACTCAGGAACCGGATTATTTTTTACGAACTCATAATAATCCCAATATAATGTAGGTCCAAAGTCTGTTTTTATTTCTCTTTTTTCTTTAAGCATTTCTTCAGTAACAGAAGCTTTTTTCATAATGTCATCAATAATTACTTTCATATTAACTACTGGAGATAAAAATAAACAATCTTCTAATTCTTCATCTTTATAAGCAAGCATACTAAAATATGCTCCCATACTACAAGCCCATAAATTAATATCATTGTACTCTAATTTAGCATATTGCATTATCTTCTTTAAATCATTTATACAATTTTGTGGATTACATAGAATAGACGTATCTCTTTTTCTGTCACCATGTTCTGGAAGATCAAAACTTAATACTTGGCAGCTTTTTGTAACCTTTTCTGCAAGCATTTCAATTACTGTATCTTCCTTATCTGACATGTTTCCATGTACAGCAATAAATACCGTTTTACTTGGTTCACCCCAAAGCATCGCTGGGATATTATCAATTGTTATTTTTTCTTTCCTCATTTTATCTACCTTTTCTTATAAATTATTAATTCTGGATTATCACCATTAGGTCCATATTCACTAATTAAAATAAAGTCCATATTAGCAACTACTCCAAAGCATCTAATATTGTCTTCTGTATTGAATTCACATTCAACTTGAGTGCCAAGATATGTGTCATTATCTATCAAAAGCTTAACGTTTTCTCCATTTGGCATAGGATAACTTAAGTTTACAAATGAACCATTTAGTGCTGTTAAATCGCTTATCTTTGGCATTCCTTCTATATTAATATTATTAATTTCATCTATTAATTGTTTTTTAAATGCTTCATAGCTTTCTTTTCCACCAGTTAATATGTATTTTGCTATAAAGCACTGTCTTCCAAATGGGCAGCCGCCTGTTGCTTTGCATCCTTTGCAATTATTGTTCTTACCATATCCACAGTTTTCACAATTTGCTCCACAAATAGATTCCATATTTTCTCCTTTTACCAAATAAATGGTATCATTTTATATTTTACTTTTTCCTTATATTCTTTGTATCCCTCTAATTCATTTTCTAATACTTCTTCTTCATTTTTGATTCTCTTTGAAATAAT
Source organism: Clostridia bacterium (assembly GCA_017528085.1). Classification (GTDB taxonomy): domain Bacteria; phylum Bacillota; class Clostridia; order TANB77; family CAG-508; genus Scatovivens. Next base: position 318,461 of record JAFXPH010000002.1, read on the forward strand.
AATTGGATAAATCAAAAAGATTGCAAACGAAATAATAGATCCGAAGTATTAGTGGCATACTTAGGAAAAGAATTATTGTTACTGCATACATTGGATGTCTTACAATTCCATATAGACCAGTATCGACTACTTTTTGATTTTCTTGTACTTCAATTGTACGAGATAAATATCTATTTTCTCTTATAACTTCACCATAAAGAATGTAAGAAATAACAAATAAAACTGCTCCAATAATTACAACGATTCTTGGCATTTCTATCCATCCATATCTATAATTTAATCCTGCTACTATAAAGCCTGCAAGGAACATTATTCCGCTAAAAAATATAACCCACTTTTGCTCTTTTTCTCTTTCATTTGCATTTAATCTTTTTTTAAGTCGTTCAGGATCTTTTACCATAAGAATTATTCCTACTATAAACATTGGAATAAACAAAAGTCCCATAAGTAGCCAACCATTAAAGTATTCCAGAGAACCTGCCGGAATAAACAAAAGGGCTCCTACCATTATGATTCCCATTGCAACTTTAAATATTGCATTAAAAAACAATTTAATGTCCATAATATTCTCCATTTATATTGATTTTTTCATATATAATTCTTTGTATTCAGTATATCCATGTTTTGGATAGAAAATGTGACTTTCTAAATAGTCTTTTCCAAGATGAACATGTACTTCTTTATAACCTCTTTCTTTTGCAGAGTTTTCTGCAAGCTCAAGAAGTTTACTTCCTATACCATTTCTTTTTAAATCATATTTAACATATAGATGTGATAAAAATAAGTTTCCTTCTTCATCTTCTCTTGTTCCAATACAACCTATGACTCTATCATATTCATCAAGTGCAATCCAAAAAGGATGACCTTTATCAAAGTAACTAGCTTTAATGTTTAAAAATTCTTCGTTTAATCTTGGTACTCTTCCTAAAGCATTTTTTGCACCAAGTACCATAAAAATCATGTCGTCACGATATTTGTCTTCAAAACTAATAATTCTCATTTAAACACCTCTTAATTTTCTATTATATATTTCCAGCCTGGTTGCCAAGCTTTTTTCTTACGCCAATCATTTTCGATTGCTTCTTCCCAAGATATGTGTTTTGTTATTACTTCTAAAGCAAGTTGTGGTGCTCTGTGAGCAACTATTCCAACTTTTTTATTATCATAGTTTTCTTTTAAAAATTCTATAAAACTTCTTATTCTTTTTTCAACATCTTTAAGTGATTCTCCATTAGGAAAAGGGTCTTCTATATGGTCTTCATATATAACTAAACTCTTATCTCCTCCATCAAAATCACCATAGTTACATTCTCTTAATCTACTATCTTGAATAGCATTAAAATCCGGCCATGCTAAGTGAGCTGATTCAATTGCTCTTACTAAATCAGATGTAAAAAGAACGTCAAATTTTAAATTAGTATTTTTACCTAAATTAACAGCTTGTTCTTTTCCAAGGTCATTTAGCTTAACTTGTTTCCATCCACTACATTTAGATTCTGCATTATCATATGTAGTTCCATGAACAAAATACATTATTTCTATTGCCATTTTTGACTCCTAATACTTTATATTTTCTTTCATAACAGTTCTCCGTTTTATAAAATAAAATGTATTATTAATCCTGCTATCGTACAGATAATTAAACCTAACCCCTCTCCAATGAAAAATCCTTTAATGTGAAATAAGTAATTACGATATTCTTTTATCATGTCTTCTGTACCATTAAATACAAAACGTGTGTCATGACAAAACCAAATAATATCTAAAACTAAAACATCATATAAATTTACTATTGTCCAAAGTAGAAAGCCATATTTAAAGCTCTCCCAAAAAGTAGTATATCCATTTATATATCTTAGTACTGTGCAAAGTATTACTAAAAATATTATTGATGCACATACCTTTGCTCCAATCTTATTTTCATTAGATGGGATTTTATCCTTATATGATTCAAGAGTTTTAACTCTTTCTTGAATCTTGGGTGGGTAATTATATAATGTCTTAATTGGATCTTTTGACATTATAAAAACCATTATTGTGAACAAAGCACATAAAATTATACTTTCAATTAATATCATTGTTCTTGCTCCTCATTACTTTTTTGTATTTTCTTTTTATTAGAATACAATCTAATTGCATTAAATAAAGATGGAATAGTTGCTACTAAAAGCATTCCTATTACCATAAAATCAAAATCAAGATTTGATACCCCAAATCGTTTTTGATAATTATAATTATCTATTGTAATCGGTATGAATCTTGCAATTATAATTAACTTTATAATAGTAATAACCATAGAATAACCAGTTCCGCCCTTAATATGGCCTATTGTTATTAAAAAGTCTATTACGATCATTGCCAATGCTATGACTGAAGGAAATATAAAAATAACTCCTAAAGCATTCCATCCTGTTGCACCTATACTTCCAAGTCCAACTAGTAATCCTAGGCCTGCTCCAAAAAAAGTAACTGCACTACAAATAATTGAAATAATTTTTGATACTTGTGAATTCATTTTTCTTTCTCCTTTGTATTTATTTTGATATTATTGTGTATTTTCCTTTATCTAATGTAAGAACCACTTTGTCTTCTTCGTAATTCTTATTTTCTACATCCTCTCCATTTATTGATATTATATCTTCTTCCATCTTATCAACATAAATAATAGTCTTTTCTGGTACATTTATTTCATATGAAATGTGAGTATCTTCTTTATTTAAATCTACTTCTATATTTCCTTTTATTGTACTTACATTTGCTCTAATGCTAGTTAAATTTCCAAATTCTGGCTTAATTAATATTTCTTCATATCCAGGTTTATATGGCATAATTCCTGCGAAGTATTTTGACATAATAACTAATGGTCCACCAGCCCAAGCATGATTTTTACTTCCATCTCTATAGTCCCAGTATTCCCATAAAGTAGAACTATATCCTACATTATTAATCATTGCATCATACTGAGTTTTCATTCTATCCTGTGCTTCAGAGAATTTTTTCACTTTACAAAATGCTTCTAGAATATACTTTTCCATAAATACTGAGTTATCAGTATTATCTTTTATGGCTTCAAAAATATCTTCATATCTATCTTCATCTACTAATCCGAGATAAAACTAAAATAGAATTTGCTCTTGCATCATACCCTTTAAATCCTTTTGCTCTATAAGCTGTTCCATCATAATATTTTTTCTCTATTCCATTTTTTATGATATCTATTTTTTCGTTATAGTAATTTACGTCTTCTTCCTCACCTAACACATTTGCAATTTTTGACATGTAAGTTAAAGTAGAATAATACCATACATTTCCTGATAGTTTTCTATCTACTTTTCCTTGAGAGTCAAACCACTCCATGTTGTTATAATAAAATTCGCCAGTACCTCTTGTTAATCCATCATCTCCTATTTCCCAAAGCTCCATATACTTTTTAAAATGTGGATAAGCATTTTCTAATATTTCTTTATTTCCTGTATACAAGTAATATTTATATAAAGATTGTATTCCAATTAGGTTTTGTACTGGTAATTGAAGATTTGCACAAAATGGTGGAACTACAGTAAGAAATGCATAACTATCTTGCCAGCTCACAAATGTATTTATAGATTTTTCATATAATGCATTTGCATTTGGATCTAAAGCATACATAGCTTCTTCCATCTCCAAACTTGCATCTGCTATCCATAAGGCTCTTTCTCTATCAGGGCAGTCCATATATGTGTCTCTCATATTAACAAGTAGTGTCACATCTGCCATAGCCCATAGTTTATTTAATGCCTCGTCATCTGATACAAATGAGCCTTCCATTTTTGTATCATAATGTGTATCTCTATATCCTAGTTTTAAAACTTTTACACCTTTAGGTATATAGAAGAAAATTCTATCCCCATTTATCCAACTAGGTGATTCAAATTCTTGTTTTCCTTCTTTTGTAAAATATGTTATTTTTCCATAGAATAGTTCATTATTAAAATCATGTATATTTGATACTAATATTACTTTCCCTTCTTCATCACTTTCTACTTCAAAATATGGGAAAAGTTGCTTGTTATATGGAAGTTCTAGTGCTAGAGTTATATCATCGTCAAATAATTTATTTTCGTATTCTTTTGAATTTTCAAATGGAATAATATCATCTGAATAGATAAAATCTGGTATATCTCTTGGAATTAAATCTCCGTATCTTTTTTCATAAACAGTACCCACCATTTTTGCATTTTTCCAACTTGAATCATCATACTCTGGTTTGTACCAATTAACTAATTCTTTTCTTGCATCATAAATAATGTTTTTTTCTGCAAGTCTTTTATTAATCAATTCCTCATCTTTAATATAGGCAGGATTAATAATTACCTTCCAAGTTTCATCACTTAATATATCTTGGTCTCCAACTTTTCCTTGGAAAAGTAATGCTCCTGTCCCTGTATCTACATGTGAAAAGCTAGATACTCCATAGTACCAAACGAGTATTGAAATATTGTTCTCACCTTTTTTTAGATAATCACTTACATCTATTTCATCATAGTAAATACAATCTCGAACTTGTTTCTTTAATGCTCCGTCCCTTACTACAAGTTCTCCATTTATATACATAAAATATTTAGAATCTACAGCAATTCTAAATTTAACATTCTCAATATCTTTTTTTGAGCTTACAAAAAAATCTTTTCTAAAGCATGCCCACATATTTGGTTCTGATTCTTCAGCCCAAATATAATTTGCAACCCAAGAAAAGCTTTCTTCTGAAGTTTCTTTTTCTTCATTATTAGCTTGATTTATAAAATAAAAAGTTAAACTTAATAATGTGATTATTATGATTAAAAATAGCAATAATCTTTTCATATAATTCCTTATAAATAGCAATTATAAAACTCAATTACATTTTACTATATGGCTTAAATAAAAACAATAAAATTAAAGCAACAAAAAAGACGAAATTTTCATTTCGTCTTTTATTATTTGACTTAACTATTATATTTTACCAACCAGTACCATAGTTTCTAATTTTGTATTCTTCTTTTTCATCTGGTGTTAAAATTCCAAGTCTATGTACATTTGTTACCCATCCGTTTGCTTCGTTTATTTCTCCATTTGGGATAGTAAATATATTTGGATCAGCGCCTTCTGCTGGTTCAAAATCTATTGTAACCTCAAAAGCAAGTTCACCTTCTTTAATATCTAAGCTTTTTAAAGCTTCATTTTTTTCAATTTCTTCTGGAGTATAGATTTTATCTACAACAACTTTAGCACTAGCCATTTGGTCTCCATAATTATTCTTAAATACTTGAAATAATGCATGTTCAATTTTTTCTTCGTCATTTAGATTAGAATATTTAATTTCTGATGATTTATTATCTTCAGCTTCATAATCTTCTTTACTAGTTATAGATGTTATATCAAAGCTATCAGCTTCTTCGTTATATCTCATTACACCAAATCCATTGCTGTATTTAATCCATCCTGATTCTTTATCATATTCGCCAAAATTTTCTGTTAATTCTGATACATATTTCTCATTTGAAGGTTTAACTTCATAATCAATTTCAAATGCATAATCATTTTCAGCTAAATCAACATATTCTAACATTTCTGAATCATCAGGGCAAACTTCTATTTTATTTATTTTTTTATCATTTATTTTATCAGCATAAACCATTTCAAAATAATCTTGAGTTGAATTTGTTATTTGTTTTTCAATCTCTTCGTTTGTTTTCAATTTTGAATTTGTTCTATCCACTTTACTTGCTGTTTGTTCTTCTGCTGTACCTGTAGCTTTTATATCCATAGTTCCTGTTGCATTTTTTTCAGCAGTAATACGGATGCTGTATTCTCCTGCTGGTAATTCAAATTCACGAGCATCAACAGCTGTAAATGTTTCTTCAAAAAGTACTTTTGTAGTAGCATCTATATTTTTAGGTAATACTTCAATCTTTATTGAGCTTCCATCTGTTAAATTTGATCTTACTTCAAGTTTTTGTCCTTCTTGAATTGTTACATAACCCATTCCTGATGCATCTTTTCCTGCTTTTTGAGCTACAACAGTAATATTTCCATTTGCATCATTCTCTACACCAAATATAGAACTAGAACGGAAATAAAACATTAACCCACATATAATAGCTGCAATAATTACTAAGCAGATACATATTTTTACTTTTTTACTCATTTTTATTTCTCCTCTCGAATATCTTTTCTTTATTTAATCACATTATTAATTATTATTCAATTCTGTTGATATTTTTTTAACTATTACTTTAAATGTGCGGCCAAAAGAAAAAGACAGGTCTTAATTAACCTGTCTTTTGGTGCGGTAGAGAGGACTTGAACCCCCACGGTCTCCCACTAGATCCTAAGTCTAGCGCGTCTACCAGTTCCGCCACTACCGCGTGTCAATTCAATTGACAATATTAATATTAACACAATCACTATTTGTTGTCAATATTTTTTTACTGGTATAAATCGTAAAAGTTTCTAAATTCATAGCCTTGCTCTCTAAAATAATCAATTACTTGTTGAAGTGTATCTGCAGTTACTTGTTTATCATTAGCATCATGCATAAGAACTATTGTTGTTGTATCATCGGCAGCTGAAGTAATTAAAGATGCAATTTGATCTTCTGATGTATTAGCTCCTGCCGCATCATTTGTAAGTGAACTCCAGTTTACTGTTCCTACTGCATTTGCTTCAAAGATTTCCTTTGCTTGAGCTTTTATATTATTATATTTTCCTCCTGAAGATCCACCTGGGAATCTAAATAAATATGAATTATATTCACTATTTCCTAATGCATTTTTTATTGCTTCTTCAGTTTTTAAATATTCTTCCCATGGTGTTTCTGGAGTTGCATAAACTGATGAATACTCATGAGTATAACTGTGATTTGCAATATAATGTCCTTCTTCATATGCTCTTTTTACAAGTTCTGGATGTTGTTCAACTCTTCTTCCTACAACAAAGAATGTTGCAGGAACGCTATTAGCTTTTAATGTATCTAGTATTTGTGGTGTTATACTTTCTGATGGTCCATCATCAAATGTTAGATAACATAATCTTTCTTCTTTATAATATAGATTCTTTATATCATCTTTAATATTTAAATTTTGTTTTGGTACCTTACTAGTTCTTATTATTTCATGTGCAGAAAGTGATAAATGATTAGTTACCATTTCAGTTGTTTCTACAGCTACAACAGGTACATCTGGAACAGTTGTATTTGTTGTTTCATTTGTAGTTTCAGGTACTGTAGAAGGATTTTCTTCTGCCATACTACTTCTTTCAGGAAGTCTTGTTGGCATAACAATACTATAAATGATTATAAAAATGGCCACAACAATCAATATAGCACCAATTGTTTTAGTATTAATGCCATTTCCATTTGAAAACTTATCCATTAAATTAAATCTTGGTTTAGTATCAGCTGTTGAAAATGCAAAGTTGTCCGTAGAAGAAAAACCTGTGTTAAAGTTATTGTTTGTACGAACAATATTTGTATAGTTATTTGCCTTATCTCTATTTTGATTAAATTTGTAAAGGTTAGCTTTATATTTAATCTTTCTAAAGAAATCTAAAGGCTTACTAAACTCAATCTTTGGAAATTGAAAAGATTTCTTTGGCTTATTAAATTCGTTATATACTTTATCGTTTTGATCGTCATTATATAACATTTATTTTTCCCCTTCTATAAGCCTATTATATAATAATAATTCCTAATTTCAAGTATAATACTTTAAAAAAAGTAAAAGGCACTATTAAAGTGCCTTTCATTTTATTTTTCATCTAATTTTGTTCCGTTTAATCTTAATAATTTGAATATTTCAACTATTACTATTGGTGCAAATACTAAGCATACAACTTCTTCAATTTGTGACTTAGGAAGAAGTGCAATACTGAATATGTCTCTTAATGCAGGAATTAGTAATACTGCAAACATAAATGATGCAGAAACTATAACTGCTAAGATAAGCATTCCATTGTTAAATGGATTTGATGCAAACATAGATTTTTTATTATTTCTAATGTTAAATACATGTACAAGTTCTGATAAAGCTAGAACTGCAAATGCCATTGTTTGTCCAATCTTAATTCTTTCTGGAGCACTGTATCCTTCTGTTCCAAGTCCAAGTATAAATGCTATAAGTGTTAAAATACCTATCATAACACCTTGATAAACAATTCTCCATGTCATACCTTTAGTAAATATTCCTTTAGAATTCTTTAAAGGTTTTCTTTTCATTACATCTTTTTCAGCAGGATCTACTGATAATGCTAAAGCTGGAAGTGAATCTGTTACTAAGTTAATCCAAAGGATTTGAACTGGTAGTAATGGCTCAAGCATTGAAATAAAATCATTTGGTATACCAAATTTTGTTGCAAGCCATGGAGTAATAAGTATAGCAATAAATAGTACTATAATCTCACCAATATTACTTGATAGTAAGAATTGGATTGCTTTTAAAATATTATCATAAATTCTTCTACCCTCTTCAACTGCAGAAACTATAGTTGCAAAGTTATCATCTGTTAAAATAACATCTGCTGCTTCTTTTGATACATCAGTACCAACAATACCCATAGCACATCCAATATCTGCATTTTTAAGAGCTGGTGCATCGTTAACACCATCACCTGTCATAGCAACAATTTCTCCATTTGCTTGCCAAGCTTTAACTATTCTTACTTTATGTTCTGGAGATACTCTAGCATAAACTGAAATATCTCTAACTCTTTCTTTTAATTCTTCGTCTGACATTTTTTCTAAGTCAGCACCTGTTATTGCTTCTTTTTCATCTTTTAAGATTCCAAGTGATTTAGCAATTGCTGTAGCAGTTACTTTGTGGTCACCAGTTATCATAACTGTTTTGATTCCAGCTGAAATACATCTTTTTACTGCTTCTCTAGCTTCATCTCTTGGTGGGTCAATCATAGCAACAAGTCCTACAAATGTAAGTCCTGATTCCATATCTTCCATTTCTTTATCTGTTGGGATATGATCTATCTCTTTATAAGCTACAGCTAAAACTCTTAAAGCTTCTTTAGCTAATGATTCGTTTGTAGATAATATTTTTTGTTTATATTGATCTAAATCATTTCTGATTTCACCATTTTCCATATAATTTGTGCAGCATTTTAATAGTTCATCTACACCACCTTTTGTGTAAACAATATATTTCCCATCTCTATATTCATTTACTGTTGTCATTAACTTTCTATCTGAATCAAATGGAATTTCTTGTACTCTCTTGTGGTCTGCAAGAGTATTATATTCTTCGTCTGTTTCTAATTTATCTTTTACAACTAGATTATCGTAATCTAATTTATAAGCCATATCAATTAATGCTGTTTCAGTAGGATCTCCAGTTAGTGTTCCATCTGCTGCATGTTTTGTATCGTTACAAAGCATTAATCCTTCGATTAATAGTTTTGATTCAGGAACTACATTTTTTACATTTTCTATATCTATAAGTTCTGAATTATAGAATAGTTTCATAACAGTCATTTTGTTTTGTGTTAATGTTCCTGTCTTATCTGAACATATAACTGAAGCACTACCTAATGTTTCAACAGCAGGTAATTTCTTAACAATTGCATTTCTTTTAACCATTCTTTGTACACCAATTGCAAGAACAATTGTTGATACTGCAGCTAATCCTTCTGGGATTGCAGCAACAGCTAAAGAAACTGCTGACATAAACATATGAAGTGGTTCTTTACCATATAAAGTTCCTACTACAAATATAATTACACATATGATAATTGCAACTATACCTAATGTTTTTCCTAAACTATTTAATTTAATTTGAAGTGGTGTAACTGTATCTTCTGATTCATTAATCATTGTTGCAATTTTACCAACTTCTGTATTCATACCTGTTTCTACAACAATACCTTTTCCTCTACCATATGTAATTAAGCTAGATGAAAATAGTAGGTTTGTTCTATCACCGATACCAACTTCTTTTTCTTCAATCTTAGCTGCCATCTTATCTACTGAAGTTGATTCTCCAGTTAGTGCTGCTTCTTGAACTTTTAAGTTAATAGCTTCTGTTATTCTTAAGTCTGCTGGTATATAGTCACCAGTATCTAGAATAACAATATCACCAGGAACTAAATCTGCAGATTGAATAACTTCTATTTTTCCATCTCTTAAAACTTTAGCAACATGGCTACTCATTTTTTGTAGAGCTTCTAGTGATTTTTCTGCCTTATTTTCTTGAGCAACACCTATAATTGCATTTGCTATAACAACAACCATAATTATGATTGTATCTGTTATACCTTCTCCTTCTTTTACTCCAATTATTCCAGATACAACAGCTGCAATAATTAAAATAATAATCATGAAGTCTTTAAATTGCTCTAAGAATTTAACTAGTAAACTCTTTTTCTTCTTTGCTTTTAAAGCATTTTTACCATAGATTTCACGTCTTTTTTCTACTTCTTCTGTAGTAAGACCTTTATCTAAGTCTGTTTTGATTTTTTCAACTGTTTCGTCAACAGTCAAATTATACCAATTGTTTTCCATTTACTCCTCCATATTATGCAAAATGAGACTTTTAAAGAGATATAAATTTTTTTAAGTTAAACATATCATCTCTTTAAAAGTCTCACTCCTTTTTTTAAAGGTTACTAACCAGGCTCTTTGCCGCGTTTGTTGATTAGTAATAATTAGCTACTCCCCTTTAAATATTTAAAACTTGCATATAAATTATATATAAAACACATGCATTTTTCAAGTAATTTTTTCTTTTAAAATAAAAAAGTTAGCTTAAAATCTTTAAGCTAACTTTCTTGTTAATTTAAATCTTTGAAATCATAAGATTAGAAGATGAATACTTCTTTAATCCTTTATAAAACATAAAAAACGCTAAGCCTATTATAAATGCTGTAAATAGTAGTACATATATAAAACTCATAATATTAAATGAAGTTAATACTTGTACTGGTACATATGATATAAATCCTACTGGAATAAGTGTATATAAAACTACTCTTGTTATTCCACCAAATATTCCTTCTGGGTAAGTATTTATATGAGTTATCATACTATTAAATGTATCTGCTATTATATCAGATCTTGAAATCCAAAAGCTGAAAGATGCTAGTATTACAGCAAAAGCAACATGTATAAATCCTCCTAAAATCAAAAAGATTGTAAAGAATATAAATTTCTTTATTGTAATACCTGATACGAATATAAGTATGAAACCATAAAGCATATCACCTATAGCTGATGAATCTATATCAGATGTTAATGCTTGAAGCAAAATATTTTTAGGCTGAACGATATATGCATCTAATTTTCCATTTGTTATGGTCTCTGACAAATTGAATGCTTTCTTAAAGAAGAAGTGTGCTACACCAAATGTTCCTGAAGCTAATGCCCATAGCATTAAAACTTGATTAAATGTATATCCACCTACATCTTCTTTTAGTGAAAAAAGAATTAAGTATTGTATGATGAAAGTTGCATTATTAAGTATCATAAATACTATACTCATAACAAATGTTGCCTTATTTACCATTGCTCTCATTAAAGCATACTTAGTTGAAAGCATTGATATTTTAAATTGTCTTTTAGCCGCCGTTAACATTTAGTTTTTTCACTCCTTTCTTGTAAATTAAATTTGCTACTAGTAAACTTACCAATAAATAACATAATTGTACTATTATAATTTCTACAAACTTGTCTATAGAAAAATCTACAAACAATTTAGCAGGGCCATATGATACTACGTATGCTGGTACAAACTTAAATACTTTTTGTAAAAACATTGGGAAAAATTCAACTGGAAATAATGTTCCTAAAACTAATATTATCTTGCTATAGATCCAGTAAATTGGTGAAGCATCCTCCATGAAGAATGATATTAAGCCTATTGAAGTAATTATTAATATGCTTATAACTATTGCTAAAAATGCTGTTATAAATACTCCTAAAGCTTCATATATATTTCCTATTGGAAACTCACCTAAAATTGAATTAAATAGTGTTAAAGATAAAACAGTGTATAGAATTGTTCTAATTAAGATTTCTCCCAAGTGAGAAAATATAATATAACTTACATAGCTATATGGCTTATTTAAGTTATAAGTAATATTTCCACTTCTTACGTCATCTGTTATTCTTCTACAAAGTTTTCTTCCACCTAATCCATACCAAAGTATTTCAGTCATTGCTACATACCATACCATTTGGTTCATTGTATAACCATTTATGAGATTTGCTTCATCTTGGTACATATATTTCCACAAATTCCAAAACATAAACATCATTATGAAGTATCCAATGTAATTTATGAAAACATTGCTAACATATTGAAGAGAACTCATAAATTCTGATTTGAATATGTAAATATACTTTCTCATTATTTTGCCCCTTCCTTATAGATACTACTTATAATATCTTCAAGTGGTGTGTTAGAAATATTAATATCTATAATATTTTCATCATCAATCAATTTCAAAACATCTGCTAAAGTTGTCGTACGTGTATCAATTTCTAATTTTAAATTGTTATTGTTTGATTTAATAACTTCAATACCTTTAACATTTTCAAAATCGATTTTTTCTTTTAACTTAACCTCCACTATCTTTTTATTTAAGTAGTTATACTTTAGATTTGCCATTGAATCATCAAGTACAATTTTACCGTTATTTATGATAATTACCCTTTTACATAGCTTTTCTATATCAGACACATCATGACTTGTAAAAAAGACTGTTGTGCCGAATTCTTTATTCATTTTCTTAATAAGTTTCCTTACGCTATCTTTAACAACTGGGTCTAGTCCTATAGTTGGTTCATCTAAGAATAATACCTTTGGTTCATGAATCAAAGAAGCTGCAATCTCACAACGAATTCTTTGTCCTAAGCTTAAATTTCTAACTGGTATATTGATAAACTTTTCTAGTTCAAAAACCTCTTTTAAGTGTTCTATTCTTTTTTCAATCTCTTTATCTTCGATATCGTAGATAGCTCCAAAAAACTTTAAGTTGTCATAAGGTGTAAGATGCATCCATAATTGCTCTTTTTGTCCAAATACTGTTCCTATCTCATATGCTAGTTTTTTTCTATCCTTTGTAGGATCCATTCCTAAGACAGATATTTCTCCGCTATCAGGATATAAAATACATGTAAGCATTTTAATTGTTGTACTTTTTCCTGCGCCATTTGGACCTATAAATGCAATCATTTCGCCTTCATTTACTTCAAATGAAATATTATCTACCGCTTTAATGACTTCGTATTTAGGTCTTACTATTGATTTTAAACTTCCAAGTATTCCCTTTTCTTTAATTTTAACTTTAAAAGATTTGTTTAAATTTTGAGCTTTAATAATTGACATTTTAATCTTCCTTTCTTTTTAGTGGCTCTTAAAATACAAAAAGAGCCACTATTTTCTTCTCAAAAATAGTGACTCCGTAAAACTTACGTGTAAGATTTTTAATCCCTATGTAGCTAACCGTTATGGTCTATACATACTCACTTTAATTAACAACTTAAAATTTAAAAATTGATAATCTTATTTTAGCATATGTTTACATAACATGCAACACCTTTTATAAAATTTCTTTTATTCCTAAAGTCATTGTAAATGCTGCTATTATAATCAACATTAAAATTATAATTATATTTCTAATAATAATTGATACTTTTGATTCAGGGTTATCAACTACATCATTATAGCAAGTAATTATTTTTAAGAACATAAAGAAAAGTGCTATTGTTGAAATAATTATAGCGATTACTACTATACCTGAATTGTATTCATTATATGTATCAAAAAAGTCTTCATAAAGGCAAAAGTTTACTTCTTCAATTTCTTTATCTAGTACTATAAAAATCAAATTTTGTGTTTTCTCAGCTTGTTTTTGCTCATTATTATTAAACAAAGTATATATATGAATTTGAGCAAGTGATCCTGTTTTTGTAACTGAATTTATGTCATAATTAATCTCATTTGTTTGATTATCATTATCCATAAAAATTGCAACATTATTATGTTCAAAGAATTCATTTGAAAGTAGATCTGTGATACTTGTTACAACATCTTTGTCACCATCTTTATATGACATAATTGGATCATTATATGATTCACCTAAAACTACTTTAAAAAAGTCTATTACTTCTTTTTCATTTTTTACAAAACCATTTCTATAGTTAATATCTTTTGATGAAATATCTGCTTTCATGATTTTATAATTTGTATTAGTATCTGGAATATCTATTTGATTTGAATAGTATAACTTGTTAGCTGAATTTATAGCTTCTGCATTTTCTCTTAGTTTATGACTTTTATAGCTACTATTAAATATAGCTGTTTTAGAAATACATACAACTAAGGTAAATACTAGTACAAATGATACTACAAGTATTAAAATTAATAGTAGCACATTTACTTTTATTTTATGCACTATTTTGTTTTTATCCTCAGTTTCCATTTTTCTCCTTAATCATCATTTATTTCAGCTAGTTTTGTAGAATAATCGTCTAAATCAACTAAAAAAGTTTGAAATTCATTTGCTGTTTGAATTTCTAACACATTTCTTAGTTTAGAAACTCTCGCATTAAGTATGTAATTGTCTATTGCAAATTTAATTACTTGTCCGTCTTCTGTTGTATATTCATTGTCTTCTAATTTTTCTAGTTTTGCATCTAATTTTGCAACTACAGTTTCAGCTGCATCTACAATATATAAATTCTTATTAGAGTCAATTGCTAAATAGAATAAGTCAAAACTTACATTTGACCATTTATGAGTTTTAAAGTTATAAAGTACATCATTATCATTCTTAGCTGCATGATCCTCATAATCCATACTGCTATTGTTTATATCTTTAATAGTAATTAATTCATCTGAATTATTATTTTGTTCTACTTTTGATTCAGTGTTTACTATCTCATTATCTTCTTTTACAGCTACTTGTTCTGTTTTTAAATCATATATAATAACTCCTAATATTGTACAAACAACTATAAGTGCAATTATCACAATTAGTGCTAATAACGTTGGTGCACTTGTTTTGGAACTTCCTGCCATATTACATTCTCCTTAAAAACAATTCTTTTTTATAATAAAATTATAATCTTTATTATTTTTTGATTCAATATTTTGGAAAAAATAAACCACAAAATATTTATAAAAAATAAAAGCTGTGAAGCATTATACTTCACAGCTTATTTGGTGGAGATGAGGAGAGTCGAACTCCTGTCCAAGTACCCTTCCACATAAACTTCTCCGAGTGCAGTTTATTATTAAATTTCCTTTCTATATCTTTAATAAACAAAATTTATAAAAAGTATCTCTTTAAAATACCCATTAGTATTAAGAGAAAATACTAACTTCGTTTCCCACATGTCGACGCCTTATCTTAAGCTGTGGGGACAAAAGTAAGACGGGCTGCTAACTAAGCAGCGTATGCTAATTCTCTATCAGCGTTTATATTTAAATTATGCCTTTTTAAGTGGCCAGGCATCTCCACTACTCGCTATTTATGATTCTAGATATTTGTCGAAACCAAATACATCCCCATAAACATATATTAATTATACTATATTTTTAGCAAAAAATGTAGTTATTTTGCGAAAAAGTCCCTAAAAAAAGAGTTTTCTACCCCATTTTAGTACATTTAAACCTACAATATTTGATTTAAAGCTTTTCTAAATGCCAAATCCATGCTACAATACTATCACATCCGTTATAGATGTAGTAGATGAAAGGAGTATGTATGGTAAAAGGGAATCGAGAAATAGTTGTCCATGACAAAAATGGACAAGGCTTTACCCTACCCGAAGCAATTCGGTTCAAAAAGAGACTGAAATGGCTTCACGAAATCAATGACTACAAATTCAAAGGTTTCGGATATAAAGTCCATATTAGGCCTCTTAGCATCTCTAGGTGGAAAGTAGTAGAAATACGAACCTCCCCCGGCAGTACAAAATAAGAAGATTATTTCACTTAATATTTTCTCAACCAATAGACCAAGTTTTCCTTGGTCTATACTGCTTTTTATATCTATTAATTATTGATTTTTATTCGATTTTTACATATAATGTATGTGAATTAACATATATAATTATATAGTTATCTATTGTTACTTTTAAGAAGGTGACTTATCATGAAAAAAATAATATTTAAAGGCTGTGGAACAGCTATTATTACTCCATTTACAGAAGATGGTGTAAACTTTGATGAATTTGGAAAACTTTTAGAAGACCAAATCAAAAACCATGTTGATGCAATTATTGTTTGTGGCACTACAGGTGAAGCATCAACAATGACTCTAGAAGAAAAGAAAGCCACTATTAAATATGCTATTGATAAAGTAGCAAAAAGAATTCCTGTTATTGCAGGAACAGGTGGAAATTGTACAAAAAGTGTTATTGAAATGACAAAATATGCTGAAAGCGTTGGAGCCGATGCAGCACTTATTGTAACACCTTATTACAACAAAACGACTCAAGATGGTTTAGTTGCTCACTATAGTGAGATTGCAAAAAATACTAACCTACCAATTATTCTATACTCAGTTCCTGGAAGAACTGGTGTTAACATTCTACCTTCTACTTGCCTAGAACTTTCAAAAATAGAAAATATAGTTGCTATTAAAGAAGCAAGTGGAAATCTTTCACAAATAGCTGAGATTAAATCACTTTGTGGTGATGAGTTAAATATTTATTCAGGAAATGATGATCAAATCACTCCTATTCTTTCTGTTGGAGGAATTGGTGTAATATCAGTACTTTCAAATGTTATGCCTGAATATACTCATAATATTGTAAATTATTTCCTAGAAGGAAATACTAAAGAAGCTATAGAAATGCAAGTTAAGGCTATTCCTTTAATTAAAGCATTATTCTGTGAAGTAAATCCTATTCCAGTTAAAGCTGCTTTAAATATGCTTGGATGGAACATGGGAAAGCCAAGATTACCTCTTATTCCTTTATCAGAAAAAGGAACTACTCAAATGGAAAAAGCATTAAAAGATATGAATCTTTTATAAAATAAATTTGGAGAAACACTAATGAATCAAATTGAAGAAAATTTTGATAATCAATCTTTAATTGAAGTTGATCAGGATTTAGCTGAATTTAAAAGTATAGTAAATGATATTGCTAAAAATGAAAGTGTTCTTGCCTTAAGAGAACATGTTCAACATATAGCATCATCTAGGTACTCACATTTGATGGAAGTATCATACTACACATATAAAATTTGTAAAAAATTAAATCTTGATTATATATCAGCTGCACGTGCCGCAATGCTACATGACTTCTACTTCTATAACTGGAGAAATAAAGGTGTAGAAGGTCAAAAGAAGTTTCATTTAATGCGTCACCCTAGAATTGCTCTTACAAATGCTGCTGAATTATTTGAACTTAATGATTTAGAAAAAGATGCAATTTTAAAACACATGTGGCCTGTTACTATTGTGCCACCTAAATATGCAGAAGGATATATTATTACATTTGTAGATAAATTCTGTGCAGCAAGAGAATTCTTTACACAATTTAAAACAAAAAAGAAAATTAAAGATGCAATGCAATCTTCAAATGAAGCTGAAGTCAAAACTCCAAACGAAGAAAATAAAGATAATAGCGAAAATAATGAAAACAATTAGAAAGGATTAATATATGATTAAAGTACTTATAAATGGTTGTAATGGAAAAATGGGACAAGAATTAGCTCAAGCTATTAAATCATCACAAGACTTTGAAGCTGTATGTGGTGTTGATAGAATAGATACTGGTGATAACCCATTCCCTGTTTTTACAAACATTACTGATATTGATATTGTACCTGATGTAATTATAGATTTTTCTGTACCTGTTGCTACTTTTGCAATTCTTGAATTTGCTAAAAAACATTCAATACCAACAGTTGTTGCAACAACAGGTTTTAGTGATAAAGAATTAGAGAAACTTGAAAATTATGCAAAAGAGTTTCCTCTATTTAGATCTGCAAACATGTCTTATGAAATAAATCTAATGGCTAAGATTTGCCAAGAAATTGCAGCAAATTCTAGAGAATCTGATATAGAAATAGTTGAAACTCATCATAATAGAAAAATTGATGCTCCATCTGGAACAGCTCTTATTCTTGCAGATGCTATCAATGAAACTTTAGATAATTCAATGCATTATGAATATAATCGTCATAGTAAAAAAGAAAAAAGAGATAAAAAAGAAATTGGTATCCACTCAATTAGAGGTGGAACTGAAGTTGGTACACATTCAGTTATATTCTTTGGCGAAAATGAATCATTAGAAATCAAACATACTTGTACTTCAAGAGGAGTTTTTGCAAATGGAGCATTAAAAGCGGCATCTTTTATTCTTCACAAAGAACCAACTAAACTTTATTCAATGAACGATATGTTTTAATAAAAATAAAAAAGATGACCTAGAAATAGGTCATCTTTATTTTTTTATCATTATTTTATTTCAAATGGATTCATTTCTGTTCCAGTTCCACTTACTATTTCATACTTATGTCTAATTAAAGTAACTACTACTCTTCCATAAATATGTTGATTTGAATATCGATTTACGTTTACTGTCTTATCATTTACATGATTTAAAAATACTTGAATATCTTCTATCTTATAAGCAGTAGCATCGTTACCACTTGAAACCGCAATAGTATCACCAAACAATGCTATATTACTTCCATTATCCACAAGTTCTCTATCATAATTAGTTGTTGAGTATCCATATAAGTTTCCAAAAGTATCAGCTAAAACTCTATTTGAAGCTAAAAGAGCTTCTTCACCTGCTGGTATATTCATCAAACTTGGTTTTGTTTTCCCAGTAAGAGTGAAGAAATCTCCAAGTGTAAACATCTCTGCATTTGATGCAATTTGAGTATTAATAAATTTTGCTTTATTGCTATTAAATGCTCCTCCATCAGGTAATGTAACTGTACTTGGTCCTGTAACATCAAGAGGTGTACCATTAGATATTAATTTAACAATATCTACATCACCGTCTTGAGCCATACTTAGTATTCTCCAACCAGTCTTTGTATTACCCGCATCTGCTGTATTATATGTAATACCATAATTTACATACTGTCCAACATAAGCATTAGTTGTTAAGTATCTTGTACCTCCAGTTGATGATTCTGATGTAGAGCCATCATCTCTAATTCTTATATTATATGGATCAGCTTTTGTTCCTGAACCACCATATATTTCTACCTCTGGTTTTAATGTAACTACTGGCCTTAAGAATATTCCATAATCTGTAGTCCATAGAGCACAACTTCCTGTACCTTGTACAACATAAGCTCTATTCTCTTTATAGAAACAATATGGGTATGATACATCAAATAAACCTTTTTGAAGTGAATTCCATTTTGAATATCCAGTATTTTGTAAATCTATACCATTACTCTTATACTCATCTATTAAACTAATAGTACCTACGCTAGCATCATTTGTAACAAGTACGCTAGAGCCGTTATAAACTCCAGCTATATCACTATCCATTAATACCTTAGCACTTGTAGCATATCTATTATCTATAAAATTACTTCCAGTTACGTCATACTTCCTTGTTTTAAATGTAGTTGTTTCAAAATTTGAAACAAGTTTATTAATTGTAGCTTGTAATCCCTCATTTGTTGGTCGTTCATATTTTACAGGAACACCAGCACTAATAATTCTAATTACCTTTCTACCTTCTGAATTTTCTTTTATATCTAGTATTCTCCAACCATCATCTATAACTGCTGAATCAATATTAGAATACTCAATCGGATAATTAATATAAGTTCCAGTATATAAATCTTCTACATTGTAACCATCTTTAAAACCTATTCTGTATGGATTTGACTTAGAACCATTTCCATTTAGAATAACAACACTCTTAACAAGTGTTATTACAGGTCTTATACCATAAGATGCTTTTATCTCACTTTCTAATGTCTTTTGCATTGTACTTCTTTGAAGATTTAGTAAATAATCTGTATTTCCCTCTTTATATGTTTGTGCAATTAAATATGATCCACCATTATTAATTAAACCAGCTCTGTTATCTGTCCAGTTAACATAGTAATCATTAACTACTTGACCTGTAGCATCTTTTCTGTCTGCAAATAGTCCACTTTGATTTATCGGAACATTCTTTGCCGCTGCTAGATCTGGTACACCTACCATAAGGTGCGAAATATCTTCATAATTAATAGCTCTAATAGATTCCGCATATTGGTTCTTTAAGTCTTCACCTTTAATTAAGGATCCATCTTCTAGTTTAAAATCTGTAGAATCAAAATTTAAGTTTGTATCTATCATGATATCGTTCATTGTTCTTGAACCTTTTTCTAATAGTAAAGGTACACCTGTTGAAACGATTTTTACTGAATATGAACCATCATTATTTTTTTCTGATGATAATATTCTCCACTCTGGTTCACTAGAATCATAATTGGCTTTAATTCCATCAGCTGGAGTAACATTTTTATTTCTATATGTTGAAAAATCTACGTATTGTCCTGGTTTTGCATATTGTCCTAAAGGAGAATTTACGTACATTTTGTTATAATCTATTTCTACAAATATAAAAAACTCACTAACATTATTATCTATGACGCTCATTGCATTAATAGCTGACATCCTATCAGGATCACTATTGTTCTTTGCGATTTTTATATTAGGATTAGTTCCTGATAATTTTGGTTCAGTAAATTGTGAATTTTTTCTATAATAAACCAAAAATGTTGGTTCATGGTTTTGTGTATAAAGACTTACTACATCATTTAATACACAGAATTGATTTGGGTCATAACTATTTGCTCCTTCTGAATCATAGTTATAGTTACTTCCTAATGCATGTGCAACCATTACAAAGTGCTGTGTTTCATATCCAGCACCACGTGAATAATTGTAAATAATAGTTTTACCATTAGTATTAATATTACTTGCTCCATTATATAGTAAGTAATCATTCATTACATAAGAAGATCTATCATTAGCTGTATCAGATCCATCAAATCCTACTAAATCATCTAAATCAATACTGATATTATCATCAAACATGTATTGTGCTGTTGTAGAAGCATTTAAAGTTATAGTATCTTGAACTATATCTTCTCCAGAATAGATTTTATACAGCTTTTCCTTAGTATCAATTCTAATAATATTATCTTTATCTTCACCTGAAAGAGAACCATAAATTGCATCACCATTTTGTGTGTATATCTCTTTTAATGAAGCTTGCGTTGCTTCTTGCATTTGATTTCTTCTTGATATCATTGTAAATGCTCCAAGAGCGAATGCTATGAAGAATAGCATTGATAATACAGTGAATAAGGAAATAGCACCTTTTTCATCTGATAACTTCTTTTGTATTTTCATAAATTTACCCAATTCTCCTATGTTAATTATATTTTTATGATATATCAATAGAACCTCAATTTCAATAATAATTCAATTACATTTTAGTAACATAAAAGAGGTGCTTTTCATAAGCACCTCTTAGATATTTATTAATTAGTTTTTAACATTAATTTCAACTAATTTTGATTTTAATTCTGACTCTAAATCAACTAATTTCTTTTCAGCTTCAGCACGTTTTACTCTACCTTCTTCATGTATCTTCTTTAAGCTGTCTAATGTATCAATAATATTTTTATTAGTTTGTTGTAATGTCTCGATATCAACAATTGCTCTTTCAGATTCTTGTGCAACTTCAATAGTACCTTGTTTTAGAAGTTCACTGTTCTTCTTTAACATTTCATTTGTTGTTTCAGATACTTCTTGTTGTGCATGTAAAGCAGATCTTGCGTTTGTAATACCAAGTGCAATAACCATTTGGTTTTTCCAAAGTGGAATTGTATTAATTAATGAACTTTGAATTTTTTCTACAAGTTCACTATCATTGTTTTGAATCATTCTGATTTGTGGAGCCATTTGAATAGCTATTAATCTAGTTGTTTTTAAATCATATAATTTTTTCTCAAATCTTGTGATTAGGTTTTCCATATCATTTACTTTTTGTACGTCAGTTTGCTCTCCACTCTTAGCAATTTCTTGTAATTTTGGAAGTTCAACTTCTTTTAATTCTTTTAATTTCTTTTCACCAGCGATGATGTATAAAGAAATTTCCTTGAAGTAATCCATGTTCTTTTGATACATTTCATCAAAGATTGCTATATCTTTTAACATTTTGATTTTATGTTCTTCTAATTGTCCTTCGATTTTGTCAACATTAACTTCAACTTTGTTGTATCTTGCAACTAGTTTTTGAACTTCTTTTTTTGCATTGTGGAATATTGCAAATAATCCTTTTGGTTCAACACCACCTGGAATATCTGCATCGAAATCTTTAATTTCTACTACTAAGTCAGAAAGTAAATCTCCAACTTGTCCAGCATCTTTAGTTTTAGCTGTATTTAAAATTGAATCAGAGAAATCTGATATTTTAGATTGTGCACTAGCACCATATTGTAATAATTGTGTTGTATCTGTTAGATCTACTTTTCCAACAAATTCATCAATTGCTGCTTTTTCAGCATCTGTTAACATATCATAATTTAATGATTTTTCAACTTCCTCGTTAGTTACTTCCTTCTCAACAGTTAAAGTACTTTCTAATCCTTTTGTATCTACTTCTGATGGTTTAATTTGTAATTCAGCTTCAGCCATTTTAAAATCCTCCTTAGAATTATTTCTTTTGTTTAATCTATTTTACATATAAAATACATTTTTGTCTAATTACTTTCTTTTAAGTATTCAACAACTCTTTCATATGAAGACATCTTTAGACCAGGAACAACTGATCTTATGCTAGATGGGATTCCTTCAATACCAAGTGTTGAAGTGTCAAAATTGCCACCTGCTATTCCAGTTCTAAAACCGTACTTTTGCCATGCTATTTGACTTATTTCTTCATCATCGAATACTTTTAAGAACTTCTCACCTTTTTCATTAAATGCTGCAATACAATGTGAGTTCCATACTGTTGGAGCTGGATAAAGAAGTCTAATATTATCTTTAATTGATTCAAAACCTTTTGGATTTGAGTTCTTAAATTCAACTAAACTCTTTTCATAATCAACTATTAATGGTTTTGCTCCCATTCCAGTTTTTAAATATCCTTCAAATAAATCAGCAGGAGTATTGTTCATATATCCTGATTTTAAATAGAACTCTCTTAAGTTTGGTAAATTTTGTTCTATATTCTCATCTAAGATTTCTCCGCCTGACATTATTGAAAGTAACAATCCATAGAATGTAGTTCCTGGTGAAGATGTAACTGGATCTGTAGAACTAATGTTAATTGTTCCATAAATATCATTTAGTCCTATATCTTTCCATTTTTTACCTTCAAGAATATAGCTTATTAATTTATCCATATCAGTTATGTAATATGTTCCATCTTGAACAGTTACTATACCTTCATTTATGAAAACATCTACAACTGGTGCCCATGAATAAAATACTATAGGAGTGTTTAATGTAAGAGAACCTGCAATTACAGTATCTCTTTTTGCTTCTCCTTTTGATTGGTCTGCAGGTAATTTAAAATAATTATAAAATCTTTCATCTGAGCAGAACATTGCATCATATCTTGTGCCATCTTCTCTAACTAAATCATTAACAATCATTTTTCCATTACTCCAGCTGTCATATACAACATTTAAGCCATATTTCTTTTGTATAATTTTGACTACTTCTTCATCTTTTAAGAAATCTTCTTTTCCTCCACCTGTAGCAACATAAACTGTCTCTAGAGAATCTACATCAACTATTTCATCATCGTCACCACTTATAGGGTTTGTATACAAATAGTATCCAATAATACCGGCTATAAGAGCGATAAACAAAATAAGACCTGCTATTTTTGTTCCTTTGTTTCTCAAGATTTGTTACCTCCTATATTTATTTCGTTATCATCAATTCCATCTGATTTAAGCATTGTATCAAATACTTTCATATCAGCTTTTGAATCTAGTATATCTTCTTTATATAAATTTGATAATTGCTTTTTAAAAGCTTTATCAATTTTTATAAGCATATTTTTTGACTTATCAAAGTAATTTGCAACTTCCTCACTTGTCATATATTGATTTTCTATTTCATCATATTTTGTAATAAGTTGCACAGTCTCTGGTAAATAATAATTAAAGAATTTAGTAGCATATTGATATTTTGCTGGAGTTTTCTTAACAGCAAATATTATTTTTGATGAAGTATCATAAATACTTCTAATCAAAACTACCATTTCTTTATCATCTATCTTCTTTTGATAAGAATATAGTTTTGCATTTAATTGAAGTGAAGAATTAACTATATCAGTAATATCTATATTTCTTCCTAAAGAAATTTTAGTTAAATCATCGTCATCTTTTAATATTAAATTAGTTGCAATAAAGCTAACTACACCTGCTGCAGCTGCGGCTCCAACTGAACCTGGTAGAATAGCTAACATACCTGCAGTAAAACCTGCACCAACAATTGCTGATACAATTGGTCCACCCTTCATTAGTATTTCCTCCTAGTTATATGCTCTAACTTCTTTAAATACTCTTAAAAGTCCTGTCTTTCCATCGAATATTTTTCCACCTGTAATATGTGCAATTTTGCTTAGTTCTGTCTTATCTGCATCACCAAACATTATTGAATATACAGCTGGTTTTACAGTTGAATGATTATAAACTGCTTCAAAGTTTGAATAAGAACCTCTATTTGATTTTCCATCTGTCATTAGAATAATTGAAACTTCATAATTTGAAGTATCACTTTTTTCAATTATTTGAATAGCTTGAGCTAAAGTATCGTATATATTTGTAGCTCCGCCTGGTTCTAAGTTCTTGATGTTATATCTTAAGTTTAAAGTATCACTACCATTTTCTGCACTCCAAACTTCTAGAGGATTACTTGCAAATGGTATTACTAAAATTGAATCTTTATCTGTATATTGAATATAATTTGCTTTTGCCTTATCAGGATCTAAAACAAAGTCCATAGCTTCAACTAATTGTTCATAGCCTTGGTTACTTAACATACTTCCTGAATAGTCCAAAGCAAAAATTGTAAATATTGGTTTTCTAAACTCTGTTTGATATAAGTTAAGTGCTAATTTTATATTTTCAGTACTTGGATATTTAACTGGTGATAAATATTTAGTTGTATCTATTCCCCAAGTTGGTTTAAATATTGTAAGTGGTGCATTTTCGTTAACTCCACCATACCAAGTTCTTCTTCCATTTTCCTCTAACAAACTTTGACCATCTTCACTTAACAAGAAATCTTGAAGCAAATGGAAATATTCTAGTTTGTTTTCATCTTTAGTTATTGAAGCAAATGGCGAATCAGAAATTGATACTCCATCTACTGGATATAGTAAATAGAATGGTTCTTTGTGATTCATCTCTAATTGCTTATTTATATTAATTAATGAAGATTCATAAGTAACAACAGTATCAAATGAAGAATCGTTTCTAACTATCATTTCTTCTAAAAAGCTCTCGCTACCAGAAGATTTAGTTAATTTAGAAAATAATTCATTTAATTCAACTTTTAGACTTTCATTATTGATATCTGCTGAAGTTAATATTTCAGGAGATCCAGCAAGTGTTGTAAGTAATCCCAAATATGCTGTAGCACCTGAATTAGTTTGTGTTGGATTTGCCATAGCAAACTTTAACGAACCATCATTAATATAATTTACAATGTCTCTTACATAAATTTCTCTTCCAGGATTATCAAGACCAAGTTCTCTTGCTTTACTTTGTTTTACAGCAAATACAACTGGATTAATGCTAATTGATTTTGAATTACTTGTTTTTACAACATTACTATCTAGCATATAAAGCCAAATAGAATTTGATGCCCAAACTGCATCGTACATCTCTCCAGCATTTAATCTATCCATTATCTCTAATGTACCTGCGTAATCAATCTTTAGATTAAATCCTTGTTTCTTTGCATATTCCTTAAGTGGTAAATCTAAAGCTTCATTTTCTGAACTTGAAATAATTGTAAACGTTTTATCAACGTCCTTATTAGTAATTGTACTAATTATATTGCTATCTTCCACCTCACTTGATGTATATGAAATTATATAAATTACAAGTAGTAGTAGAATAAAGGCAATGCCTTTCCATTTAGTAATATTACTATTTGTGTTCATTCTTTATAATCCTCCAAATTTTTACAATAATATTTTATTTTAAAATGCATATTTTGTAAATAATTTTAAGCTTTTTTTAGTATTTCTTTTTTCTCTTTTAAAAATGCTCTAAATATTGCATAAACTACGATTAAAGTCATACCTCCAACAATTAATCCTGTTGCAATATTAGATAATCCATATGAAATATCTTTAAAGATATTTTGAATTAGATTTGTGAATGATTTTTGGAATAATAAGACATTATCTATGTCAATTTTGCTCATCAAATAAGCATATCCTGCTTTAATAACAATTCCTGCTCCTAAGCATGATACACCAATATATTTTATTACATCATATATTCTTTCTCTACATTCGATTAGTAATATCAAAATTGCAGCAATTGATATTACCATTGGAAAACTATTAAACTTATTAGCTAGTTTTTGTATAGTAAGCAATAATTGTTTTACATATACATTTACATTGTCTGATAGTTTAATATTTTTCTTATATGAACTAGATATTAAAGCTTCAAACTTTGTGATGTTTCCTTTTTCTTCTTTAGTTAAAGTTTTATTTTGAGTCTTTAAGAATGCATTAATTCTTGCATCTAATTCCTTGTCTAATTCCTCTGTAGAAATCTCATAAGTAACATCTTCATTGAATAGACTCTCAAAAATGCCATTAATATCTGCTCTTATTTTTTCATCTGAAACAAGATTATCTAATGTATCTTCAGGAAGACCTGATTGATAAATATAATCTTCAAATCCACTATCTACTTCTCTACTTACTTGAAGATAATATTCAGTCTCCTCCATCATCTTATAATAGTAATCTTTATTCATGCCTTTGTTATCTAAAGTGATAATTGCTATGTAAAGTAAAATTAAGCATATTATGACAAAAGATAACAAATAACTTACTATTGTTCTTACAGTTTTCATTATTCCTTCCTCCTAATATGCTGGTTTTGCATAAACAATATATCTTTGATATGCATGTCCTATATTATTAATTGGCCAACAAGTATAAATCATTAATATTTCTTCATCAGTTTGAATTGGAACTTTATCAGTTTCTAATTCATTTATTACTTGTTGATCATAAATCTTATATTCGAAAGTACCATATGTAGTTTCAATCTCAATTATGTCATCAATTTTAGTTTCTGGAAGACGTGCCAAAAATTTCTTAAAGTTGTGTCCCATATATACTATACTTCCTCCTTCACCTGGGAAGAAAGAATTTGTATCATGACCCACTCCTCCTTTAAGAACGTTATAACTTGTGCCATAATAAATTGGAAGATTTACTTCAATAGAATCAATTTTTAAAGTACCGTACTTACTTCCAACTGTTGGATAATTCTCTAGTTTATGATTTTCTAAAACCGGTTCTACCAAGTCTTTACTGTCTGTTTTTATAGTTACAACATCAATAAGATCTGTTGCAAGGATAAGCTTATCGTTGCCTACTTTGTATAATACAAATAGAACTATAAAAGCAAACAAAAAAGCAACTATTATTGGTATAATAGCTGCTTTTATAAACTTCTTTAAACTTTCTGTCATCTAATTAGCTTCTTTTTCTAATTACAACTAGAGTAGCAACTGCAACAATTGCAAATACTGGTAATACATAAACTAATGTATTAGCACCTGTATAAACTAAAGCATTTCCTGAAGCTGAACCTGCATTGTCATCTCTATAGAAAGCATCCATACTTCCTTTTGCAATAGCTTTACCTGTTGAATCAACAAGTGTCATTGTTTTTTCAGAAGTATTTACTTGTAATCTTAATCCTGCTTTTGAAGCAGCTGATTTCATATAAGAAACAACTTTTGCTCCTACATCTGTAGATAATTGTTCTTTCCAAATAGCACCTGTTGAAGCAATTAATGCTTCTGCAGCTTCTATATCAGCTTTAATTGATTCTGCTGTAGCATCATCAACTGGGTTAGCATTTAAATAATTTGTTATAGCTGTTCTTTGTTCTTCTGATAATGAATAATGTGTTCCATTAACAGTATGTGTATTTGTTAAATATGTAATCAATTCACTATTTGTAAAAGCATTTACATTTACTGACATGATTGCAACAACAGCTAACATTACACATGTCATAACTAACATTTTTGTCCTCATATTTCCATACCTCTTTCCAATATATTGAATTAAAATATAATCTAATAAATTTATATCATTAATAATTTTTAAATTCAATATACTTTTAAAAACTTAACATATTTGTAACATTTCTATTTATTATTTTTTTATTTTAAGGAAATTTACTTGATTTTGCATACTCCTTAGTGTATAATTATACATGTGTCTAGGGGTGTAGTTCATCGGTAGAATAAGAGTCTCCAAAACTCCTGAGGAGGGTTCGATTCCTTCCACCCCTGCCATTAAGAATATTAAAACACTAGCTATTAGCTAGTGTTTTTGTTATATTGTAATATCTAATATTACAATTATTTATTCTTTTTAATTAATATTATAGTTGTTAATACTACTACAGCAATAGGTGCTAATCTCATAAATATCCATTCAAACGCTTGATAGAATGTTCCTAATATAGCCCATTCGGTAATACTATAATCCCAAGTCTGATAAGGACTATTTAATATTGCTAACAATATAAATAACAAAATGATACTTATATCTATGATTATCAACACTTGAATTTTTTTCTTTCTTTTTTCCTTTTGATAATTTGATAATTGCTCATTAATTACTTCTAATTTTTCAGATAATACTTTTAAATCATCTTTTTCTTTTTTTTCAATATTTTCTCCAAGAATTTCACTAACCGGTGTTTCAAAAAGTTCTGATATTGCTACTAGCATTTCAGCATCTGGAACAGATAATCCTGTTTCCCATTTTGAAATCGTCTGTCTTACGACATTTAACTTAATACTTAATTCTTCTTGTGAAAGTCCTTTGTTTTTTCTTAATGTTTTTAGATTATCTTTCAACATAGTACAATTTCTCCTTTCATCAAGTTCAGTTTATTACAAATATGTCATTGCTACAAGCAATGTGTTTTAACATTTACTTTTGCTATTAATTGCAAATGATAATTAACTTTTTATATCAATATTATAACACATATTTTTATATTTAATTACCTGGTAGTATTACTAATTTACAGGCAGTTTTATTACTTTATTTTAAGAAGTATAATAATTATGGAAAGGTTTATAAAAAAATTTTAAACCCTATGATTATCGTGCCAAAAAAACTCGTAAGATACTTACGAGTTTTTTTAATTTTCTTTATTAATTTCTATTTTTACTATTTCTTCAGCACCATCGCTTGTAGTTATATAACTCTTCTTTAGACTCCATGCTGCATTTCCATTTTTATCATTTATTAAATAATCTCCTTCAGAACTTCCTATAGATGCTTTCCTTAACCCTTTAGAAATTTCTGTATCTGGAGGATCTCCAACTAAAGCTCTACTATGTGTTAAGTTATGAAGAATTTTTTCTTCTATTATTCCCTCTCTAGGAAGGCTACGAGTTATAGTTATTATTAATTTTTTTAATTCTTCAGTTTCAAAGCTATACTCCTCATTTGTTTTAATACTTGTATTATTTTCAAGAGTATGTGTATATGAGACAGTAATTCTTTTTTCTTTTGAAGCCTCATCTTGAATAATTATAGCGTCTGAAACAAAAGGAAACTCTTCATTATTAATTAATTCAGAGTAGTCATCTAATATTGAATTAATTATAGAAAAATGATTATTAAATATTGTTGGGAATTTTGCAATCACTTTAGATCCTTCTAATTTTGTACCAATAGGATAATCATCAATACTAACTGTATTAGTCTTTTCTTTTGTCATTGATTCATATATATCTGGACCATTATATAAGATGAACCCTATAATACAATAAGCTAAAAATGAAAGAGAAGCTATTCTAAACACAAGAAAAGCAGTAACCGCAGTTTTACCATCTGAAGAAAAAAATGAAGCTAATGAAAAAGTTATTGCTAGAACGAATAAAAGAAAACTTGACACTTCAGCATCAAACAAAAAGCATATTACTCCTGCCACTAATAAAATTATACTAAAAATTGTAGATTTATTAATATAAAGCTTATGTAAACTTTTGATATTATGTCCGCAATAAGGACAAACATCTCCATCTATACTAATTTCTTCACCACAATTTGGGCAATTAACCTTTCCCATATTTTTCTCCTTTTTTATTTATTCTTTTGATTAACTTTAATCTAATCATTTTTTTCTATAGTTACATTAGGAACTAAATTAATCTGTGTTTCAAAACTTTCTTTAAATTTTTTAACCTTAATGTTTAATATCACGCATATTATAGTAATTACAATTATTTCAAATATCAATACTACTATTCTATGTCTCTTAAATGCTCTAAGCAAAGCAATAAATATAATTAATAATAGTCCAAATGATCCTGCAACAATTGTATTATAAAGTGCAAATGGAAGTTTTTCTACAGGGTGACTTGCTACAATATTAGTTGTGTAATTAAGACCATCTGCATGGTATGTCACTTGTCCTAATACTTCATTTGCCTCAATTGGTGCAATAATATCTGAATTAATACTTACCGTTTTCTTGATATCATCTTTATTTACTTCTTTTGGAATAATTGTAGCCATATCAGTGTTTACTACTAAATCTAAAATTTTTGAATGTTTTACTGCTTTTCCTACTTCTAATGTTGCTATTGCATCACCTTGATCTGCAATTTTCTTAATTTCATAATTATCATACATAAATTCAAATAGATTCTTTGTATCATAAAAACGATCATTTAATCCATGACTATTTACTGTCTCTCCACCTAACACTACTGAAATCAGGTTAATATTATCAAATGAGCTACTAGCTACTAAACATTCACCAGCAGGTGTTGTATGTCCAGTTTTAATACCTGTACAATTTGAATAATAATATGTACCTGGATGAAGCAATTCATTTGTATTTTTAATTACTCTTTCACCCGGATAAATATCAGTAGATGGTAAAGTATAAGTTCTAGTTTTTACTATTTCATTAAAAATCTCATACTTTTGGCATTCTTTTGCAATTAAGTATAAATCATAAGCTGAGCAATAATGGTTATCATCATGCATTCCATTAGTATTTGTAAAATGCAGTGTTTCACATCCAAGTTCTTGAGCTCTTCTGTTACATAGTTCTACAAATTCTTCTACACTTCCGCTTACATGTTCAGCCAATACATTAGCAGCTTCATTAGCACTTGGAAGTAATAATGCATAAAGAAAATCTTTAATTGTATGCGTTTCTCCTGCTTGAAGATTTGCATTTGAATAACCAGAAGGGACCAAATCTAATGCTCTTTGAGAAACTGTAGCTACATCTGTCATCTCACAATTTTCCATTGTCACTAGAGCTGTTAATATTTTTGTAGTACTTGCAGGATACATCTTTTCATGAGCATTTTTTTCATAAAAAACTTTTCCTGTATCAGGATTAGCAATATAGACCGCTTTACTACCTAATACAGGAATGCTTTCTATTATTTCTTGTTCATTTCTATTGTACTCAAGTTCTATATTTGCCTCTTCTGCATACACATTAATTGGTAGTAATATAACCATTATAAGTAGCAAACATAATATTCTTTTTTTCATCTTATTTCCTTTTATTTTAATAGCTTTTCTAAAGCATTTGCATTTAGTATTGTATTTGAAATAAACTTTCCTTTATAGAAATTAGCCCAGTTGTTAAATATACATGGTGCATTTTTAGCCTTTTCTAAAGAGTCTATTTTTACAAAGTTTAGTTTAATATTTTTTGATTTAGCATAATCAGAAAGTTCCTTAACCTCATATTCAACATAAGGACATTCGTTACTATAATAAATTGTAAAATCTTTATTATCTATTTCCATTTTTCTTGCACAGTCATTAAATTTAGGAGTTTCTCCATCTTTAAATTTTAGTGCCATAAGTTCATAATCTTCGATAGTATCTACTACTTCAAATCCAAAATGTTCAAAGAATTTCTTCTCTCCTAAAAATGGTTTCTTCTTTTTAGAAACTAACGTACAAATACCATTTCTGCCTTGTTTTTTAGAATCATCTATTGCATATTCAAGAAGTTCTTTTCCAATTCCTTTTCCTTTAAAACTTCCTGCTACCCATAAGCAATAAATATACTCATAATTTTTTCCACTAATTGGAATCCAAGCAGTATCAAGTGGTTCATATTCAATAAATATTTTTCCTCTAGCATTTAGTTTTCTAAATACATGACCATCTTTTAATTTATTTTTAATCCACTCTTTTTTACAATCAACACCTTCTTGATGCTTAGGATCTCCTATAGCACAACAAATGTGTTCTTCTTCAATGTTTTCCTCTGTTAAATTAATATATTCGTTCATTTTTCCCCTCACATTATTATT
Organism: Clostridia bacterium; assembly: GCA_017528085.1. GTDB lineage: Bacteria > Bacillota > Clostridia > TANB77 > CAG-508 > Scatovivens. The sequence continues at coordinate 351,014 of JAFXPH010000002.1, forward strand.
TAGCTTATAAAAAAGCTCTAATCTCTTATTCTATATTCCTATTAAATCACATAATAAAGCTTTATACAATATTATTAAAGAACAAAAAAATAGACAATATTTCTATTGTCTATTTTAAAATTTAAATTAAATTCTTTCCATGTATTCACCAGTTCTTGTATCTATTCTAATAACATCATCAATGTTAATGAATAGTGGAACGTTAATTTCTAATCCGTTTTCTAATTTTGCTGGTTTGAATGCTGTTGTTGAAGTATTTCCTGTAAATCCAGGTTCTGTATATTCAACTTTTAATTCAACAAATGTTGGTGGTTCAACTAAGAATACTTCACCTTGATATGATGAAATTGTGCATTCCATATTTTCTTTAATATATTTTAATGCATCACCTAATATGTCTGCTGAAAGTGGGATTTGTTCATATGTTTCATTATCCATGAAATAATATAATCCGTCTGATTCATAAATGTATGACATAGTTTTCTTTGTGATTTCTGCTGTTTCTAATTTTTCGTTTGGATTGAATGTTCTTTCAAGGTTAGAACCTGTTTTTACGTTTTTCATCTTTACTCTTACGAATGCAGATCCTTTTCCTGGTTTAACGTGTTGGAAATCAACTATTGTAAATACATTTCCTTCAAAATTAAAAATTGTTCCTTTTCTTAAATCTCCAGCTGATATAATTGCCATAATAATTCTCCTTTTATTTTAATTCTTAAATATTTTAGCACAAAAGTGCCAATAAATCAATATTTACTTACTTTTTAGCAAGTTTTACTATCTTGTAATCTCTTGAATACTTTGTTAATGAGTTAAGTCCCATTTTATCTACAACATATGTATCTTCTATTCTTATACCAAATTTTCCAGGAATATAGACACCTGGTTCAACAGTAATAACAGAATTTTGTTTAAGCATACAATCTACTGTTGATCTTTGAATTGGTATTTCATGAATCTCAAGTCCAACTCCGTGACCAAATGAATGAAGTACTTCGTATCCTTTTAGCTTATAATCTGTTTCAACATCTTTTATGATTGGTTTAATGTTTACTTGATCTTTATATCTTAAAGCAATTCTGTCATGAGTATCTAATACAAAGTCATATATCTTCTTGTATTCTTCTTTCATCTCACCTACAAATATTACTCTAGAAAAATCTGAACAATATCCATTAACTTTACATCCCATATCAAATTGGATGATATCACCTTTTTGTATTTTTCTATCTGTAGGAGAAGCATGTGGTACAGAAGAATTTTCTCCTGAAGCAACGATTGTATCAAATGCTAATCCATCAGCTCCATGATGCACAAAATATTTTTCTATTTCAAAAGCAATTTCTTTTTCTGTCATTCCTTCTACAATATGATTACAAATATAATCAAAACAATCATCTGTAATCTTGCATGCTTTTTCAATACATTCTATTTCATCATCTTCTTTTACAACTCTTTGAGTTTCAACTATTCCATCTGTCTCAATAAGTTCTACTCTATATTGTTGCAAATATCTTTTATAATTTTCATAAGTAACATATTTTTCTTCAAAGCCTACACTTGAGCAGCCATTAAAAACATTTTCATACTCATATTGAGTCATATCTTTAATGTTATAAGTTACTATCTCATCTTCAATTGTAAGTTTCTTATTAACATTTTCTAAGTATCTACTATCTGTCAAAAAGATATTCTCTTTTGGCGTAATAAGTAAAATACCTTCTTCAATTAGTCCAGTTAAATATCTTACGTTAATTGGATTGGATACTATCATACCATCCAATTTTTGCGATAATAATTTATTTCTAAGAATTTTTAACTTAACATCCATATTATTTGACACCTCATAATTTAACTTTTTAATAATAAATTACTTATGTTTCTGCATATACCGAAAAATACAGTAACAACGATTCCCTTTGGTAAAAATATGCATAGAATTGCAGCTAATGTTAAAAATGGTCCAAATGCAATGTACTCATCTGTGTTTTTCTTTATTGATCTATAGATCAAAACAACTATTGAATAAATTGATGCAAGCAAGAATGCTAAAAGTGTAATGTTCAAAATATTTTGAACACCTACTAATAGACCTAATGCACCCATAAGTTTTACATCGCCAAGTCCCATTGCTTCTTTTCCTGCAAGTAAACCTCCAAGTAGTGTAAGACCAACAAATATGCCTCCACCTACAAGCATTCCAAGTAGCATGTCTTTTACAAAATTTATATTGCTAATACCAAATAAAAATGTAAATATTAAACCTGTCTCAAATAATGTAAGTGTTAATCTATTTGGTATAATTCTATGTTCAAAATCAATATAAAATGCTAATACTAACATTGGTGTAACTACTAAATATTTAATAAGTTCAAGATTTTTAGCAGCTGTATCTTGAATACCAAATCTATACAAAATTAATACGTAGATAACAGCAACTGATATCATGTAAATATAGTTTTTTCTTAATCCTTTTTTATTTTCATCAACAAACTCTTTTGAAAATATTGGTTTCTTTGCTATTAATCTTTCACTACACCATGCACAAAACTTACCTACAAGTAGTCCTAAAAATAACATTGCAAGGTAACTTATAATGTGCACATTATTTAAAAACATTAAGTTCATCTTTTTACCTACTTTATCTTTTGATTTGTATATATATTCTATACTAAATATATCTATTTTTCATTACTTTTTTTGTATTTTTCAAGAATTTTATTCTCAATTGGTCTTTTCCACTTTGTATACCATAAATCTTGTTCATTTATAGGTTTTACTAAAATTGAAAATAACTTACATCTATTAGCACCAATTACATCTGTAAAGATTTGATCTCCAACAACTGCAATGTTTTCCTTGTCCATATCTAATAGTTTAATTCCTCTTTTAAAGCCAGACTTAAGTGGCTTTAAAGCTAAACTAATATATGGAATTTCAAGTTTATCAGAAACAGATCTAATCTTTGCAATCTTGCTACTATTAGATAAAATGATGCATTTTATTCCTGCATCTTTAATCTTCTTATACCAATCTTCTAAACCATCTATAATATTTTTCTCAGTATCAACAACAGTATTATCTATATCTATCATTAATCCTTTTATATTATTTTTGTTTAAAGTTTCAACTGATAATTCTAAAATTGAGTCTAAATATAAGTCTGGATAAATATTCATTTTTCCCTCCAATATCAAGTATATATTACCAATTGAAGGCGTTTTTGTCAAACAATTTTAACATTTTGAGCTATTGTAACAAATAGTTCACTATTTGTTACAAAAAAGATATATATTTTTGCGATTTTAAACACTTTTTTTATTGAAATTGTTTTTTTTTATTATTATAATGTAGTCATATAAGATAGATAAGTTTATGTTTTGAGGAGATAAAAATGGATATTACTAAAGATATTACATTTACAACGAATTTATTCGAAGGTGAAAAAGCTACCCTAATCTATAAAGGATATTTATTTAAAGCAAACTCAACGGATGTATCAATAGTTTATGGATACGGAAAAGATTGGGAAAATACAAAAACAGTTCCTATGGAAAGAACTTTAATGGGATTCATAGTAGAACTAGAAATTGAAGGTTCAGGAGAATTAAACTTCTGCTTTAAGAATTCATATAATGAATGGGATAATAACTTTTATCAAAACTTTACAGCTAAAATCCTTCCTCCAATTGTTGTTCCAGAAGAAGAAGCAAGCTTATCATCTATCAATGAAAAACCAGACATATTAAATCAAATATTAAATGAGTATTCTGAAAAGATTGCTGCACTACCTGATTTTGATATGAATGAATATGTAGACAAAATTATCGAAGATATTATCGAAGAAGCATCTGATAATACTGAAGAAGTTGATATGGTTCCAGATGCTGTTGAAGAATCACCAGAAATATCTGATATAGTTAATGCAGAATTAGCTGAAGAATCATCAGAAGAGCGTGAGTTTTTAGATGACACAGATTCAATTACTGCTACTATCCAAGCAATAGAAGAACAATTAGATTCAATATATAATAGTGCTCTAATGGAGATTGAATCAAATCAAGAAGTTAGAGATGAAGAAGAAGCTACTATGGCTGATCTTGAAGCACTATATCAAAAAGCAATTGAAGTTGATGAGAATGAAGTTGAAGAAAACTTAATCGAATCAGAAACAGCTTATTCTCCAGTAGCTGAAGAACAAAGTTTAATCGCTGCTGATGATAAATTTGTAGTTTCTGCTAGAAGCTTAACTCCATTCTATAAATTCTTCAAAAGAGTAAAACTTGCATTTATAAAAGCACTAAGAGTTATACCTTCAATATTAGGTGCAGATGTTGATTATAATCATGATGATAATAAATAATAAAAATAAACTCCTATAAGCAATGCTTATAGGAGTATTTTTTTGTCCTTTTTAGAAAAGACCTACTATTTCATTATTTTCATCTAAATCGATACTGTTTGCTGCAGGCACTTTAGGAAGACCTGGCATAGTAACTACCTTTCCTGTTTTTGCTACAACAAACTCTGCTCCATTTTTAAGTTCTAAATCTGATACATGAAGAGTAAATGGTTCATCACATAATAGATTTTTAGGATCATCTGAAAGTGAATATTGAGTTTTAGCAATACATACTTGATAATCTTTAATATCATATTTCTCAAATAGTTTTAGTTTCTCTTCTGCAACTTCTGAAAATTCAACATCTTTTGCCCCATAAATCTTAGTTGCAACTTTTTCTATCTTAGTTCTTAATGAATCACTATTTTCATAACATGGAGTTGCTTTATATTCTTTCTTTGTTTCACAAGCTTTGGCAACTTTTTCAGCAAGTTCAGTGCATCCTTTTCCACCTTGTCCCCAAGGATCACAAATTGCTACCTCTACTCCATCTTCTTTAAGTTTTTCTTCTAAGAACTTTAATTCTTTTTCTGTATCAGTTGCATATTTATTAATTGCAACTATTGGATACATATTGAATTCATTTTTTAAGTTACTTACGTGTTTAATTAAGTTATGATATCCTTTTTCTAGATATTCTATATTTTCTTCTTTACATTCACTAATTGGAGCTCCACCATGATATTTAAGAGCTTTTAAAGTTGCAACACATACTGCAACTTTAGCATCTAATTTTGCTTTATTACATTTAACATCAACAAATTTTTCAGCCCCTAAATCAGCACCAAATCCAGCTTCAGTTATTGTATAATCTGCAAGTTTAAGTGCAAGTCTTGTTGCTCTTATTGAATTGCATCCATGTGCAATATTTGCAAATGGTCCACCATGAACAATTGCCATAGTTTCTCCAAGTGTTTGAACTATGTTTGGACTTAATGCATCACGAAGAAGTACTGCCATAGATCCTTCTGCATGAATGTCTTTTGCATAAACTAAGTTATCATCTTCATCTATACCTATTACTATTTTACCTAATCTTCTCTTTAGATCTTTCATATCTTCTGCCAAACAAAAGATAGCCATTATCTCAGATGCAACTGAAATATCAAAGTGATCTACTCTAGGAACCATTCTCTTTTCACCAGATTGGTTAATAGTTACAGTTCTTAATGATCTATCATTTAAGTCTAAACATCTTTTATGTGTTACTTCTTTTATTCTTAATTCATTTCCATTAAATATATGATTATCAATTAAAGCTGATAGTAAATTGTTTGCAGCTGTAATTGCATGAATGTCACCTGTAAAATGAAGGTTAATGTCTTCCATAGGAAGTACTTGTGAATATCCTCCACCTGCTGCTCCACCTTTAATACCAAATACTGGTCCAAGTGATGGTTCACGAAGAGCAAGTATTGCTTTCTTATTAATTAAGTTTAATCCATCTGCAAGGCCAATAGAAACAGTAGTCTTTCCTTCTCCAAGTGGTGTTGGGTTAATTGATGTAACTAATACTAAGTTACCATCTTTTCTTGATTCTACTTTAGAAATAAAATCTTCTTCTATTTTTGCTTTATACTTTCCATAAAAAACTAAATCTTCTTCATCTAAACCATATTTAGATGCTATGTCTTTAATTCTTTTTAATTTATATTCTTTTGCTATTTCAATATCGCTTTTCATTTATATCACATCCAATCCTATATTAATTTAAATCTTCAAAAGTTTCTTCTTTTATATCTTCTCCATCATTAAGTAAAATAGTTATTCTTCTTTCAGCATCTTGAAGTTTCTTATTACATTCTTTTGAGATTTTCATACCATCTTCAAATAGCTTAACAGAATCATCTAATGATAGTTTTTCTTTTTCTAACTTATTTGTGATGTCTTCTAAATTTTCAATTAATTCTTCAAAATTCTTTTCACTCTTTGCCATTTTCTTATCTCCTATAACATTTCAGTAATTGTTTCTGTTTCTAAATTTACTTTATAAAATGCCTTAACACTTTGAGAATCTTTATCTTTTACAGATACAACATATTCTCCTGTACTTAATATAGAATCACACATAACTACAATATTATCAGCATTACTATATAAATTCTTTACAAGTTTAATTGCCTCTGTTGTTTTATCTTGAGCGTATACGTTATCGGAATCTTCCCCACCAATATCTTCAACTATTTTGTTTTCTGGTGCTATTTGAATATCCTCTACCTTATTTTCTACTACTGGTGTTTCTACTACGTTAGAAACAGTTTTAGTAATATTTTCCACTATTTCATTCTCAGCATTACCTAAGTTTAAGTTCATTTTTATTGCCATGTATAAAAATGCTACTACACATATTATTGCTAAAACTGGAATAATTTTTAATAATTTTCTTAAACTAAATCCTTTTTCTTCCATTAACTATACCTCCTATAAAACTTTTGCTTTCTTTGAACCGTCATTAAATCTTATATCAACTTCCATGTCTTTCTTTAAGTCCTTCGAAGATGATATAACTTTTCCCTCATACTCTGTGATTGTGTATCCTCTAATTAATGTCTTAAGTGGGCTTAGAGTATCAAGTTTAGTTATTAAATTCGAACTTTCTCTCTTTGCCTCATTTAATATATTCATAATACTTGTCGATAATTCCTTAACACAATTATCAATAGTAATATATCTTTCATTTAAATTTTTAAGTGGGTCTTTATATACATATGAGTTCATACACTTCTCATATTGCATTCTCATAAGTTCTATTTTTCTTTTTAAAGCAAGCTTTAATCTATCTTCATAATTATCTATTGTTGCTTGAAGACTCATTACATCTGGAACTGCAAGTTCTGCAGCTGCAGATGGAGTTGGTGCCCTTAAATCTGCTACGAAATCTGAAATAGAAAAATCAGTTTCGTGACCTACAGCGGATATAATTGGTATTTCCGAATCATAAATTGCTCTTGCAACAATTTCTTCATTAAATGCCCATAGGTCTTCTAATGATCCTCCTCCACGGCCAATAATTAGAACATCGGCTAGTTTTTTCTCATTCATGAGTTTTATTCCATCAACAATTGTTTGAGCTGCGCCATCACCTTGAACAGCAACCGGTAATAATCTAATGTGTACATTTGGATTTCTTCTTGAAGATACATTTATAATATCTCTAATTACTGATCCAGTACTTGCTGTTAATACACCAATTGTTTTTGGGAACATTGGAATTTCTTTTTTATGAGAAACATCAAACAAACCTTCTTCTTCAAGTTTTGCTTTTAGTTTTTCATAAGCTTCATATAATGAACCTGTGCCATCTTCTTTCATGGCATCTACATATATTTGATATTCACCATTTTTTTCATAAACTCCAACTGAACCTAGTACACATACCTTTAGTCCATCTTTTGGGACAAAATTTAAAGTAGCTGTACGTGATTTGAACATAATGCACTTTACTAAAGATTCTTCATCTTTTAATGTAAAATACATATGCCCAGTGTAATGGTGTTTGAAATTTGAAATTTCTCCACTAACAAATACACTCTTTAAATAATCATCTTCGGCTACTTTCTCTTTTATATACATATTAAGTTGAGTTACTGAAATTGGGCTAATCTTCATTCTTATCTCCAGGAGCTAAATTTTTTTCTTTAACAACACTTGCTAAAATACCATTAATAAAAACAGGTGCTGAATCATCTGCATATTTCTTTGCAAGTTCAACAACTTCATTGATAGCAACTTTGTATGGTAATTTTTCATATACCATTTCATAGATTGCAAGTTTAATTAGACTAATATTGATTTTAGAAATTCTATTTAAACTCCAATTCTTCTTTAAGTTGTTTTCAATCAAGTGATTGATTTCTTCTTCATGTTCTTTAAGTCCTGATATGATATTTTTTAAGTATTCTACTGTTTCTTTATTAGTAATAGAATTGTTCTCTAAGAATAATTCTACTTGTTCATCTTGATCATCTTTTTGCATCTCGATATCATATATTAATTTGAAAGCTAATTCTCTCATAAGAGATCTTTGCATTTGATTTTCCTCCTAAAACTGGTCAATAAATGATTTTATTTTTTCTTTAACATCTTCTTTATTCTTTTGCATATAGTTTCCAATAAATATACCAGCTACTATTACAGCTACTCTTATAAGTGAGTTAAGTAATTCTGTATAAATAATGATAACTCCTACTAAACAGCCAATAATTGCACCCTTATATTTATCCCAAAATTCTTGTAAATCCATAATTCTTTCACTCCTTAAAAGATTATGTTTTTATTCTTTCTCTTCTACCTCTACTTCTTCGTCTTCTTCATTTTCTTCAGGTGATTCTTCATCAACTACTTCTGGAAGATTAGTTTCTTGAGGAGTTTCTACTTTTCTGCTTCCTTTTAATTTCTTTGAAGTAATATTTTTAACTTTAATATTTACTTCTTTAACATCTAGATCAGCTGTACTTTTTAGTACTTCTTTAATTCTATTTTGTAATTCTACAGATACATCTTTTAGCATTACATCTCTATTTACAACAGTTGTAACATAAACTATTAAGTCTTTATTTTTATCAACTATTGTTCTAGAACTTGTTGATTCTGTTCCTGGAATTTCTTTAGCTACACTTGAAATAATGTTATCTAAACTCTCTTTAGAAATAACAAGTTTTCCATTTGAGTTTTCTAAAACAACATCTTCTTTCTTAGCTCCTTGTGGTTTACTTGTGAAGCATACTGCTTTTAAAACAAATAGTAAAACTACTACTGAAGCAATTAATGTTACTTTTGCTGTTTGTGTATCTGTATCAGCAAGTCTAACAATCCATTTTGTTACTTCATTTGGTTCTAAAACTCCAGTTGTGATTAAAATTACTATAATAGTTGCAATTCCAATTAATAAAGCAAAAATTTGTAATAAAAACCTATCTAATCTTTTCATTTTATTTCCTCCTAAACACTATTCTTCATTAGTATTTTCTTCTTCATTTTCTTCGGCGTCTTTTGCTTCATCTAATTCAGGCTTACTATTTTTGTCATATGAAGCATGAACTCCTGATACATTGACATTTACTTCAAGTACCTTAAGTCCTGTCATATCTTCTACAATCTTCTTTACAGAGTTTTGAATTTCAAACGCAACATCTGGAATTCTTGCTCCGTAATTTACAATTATATTAATATCTATTTTAGTATTTTTTTCTCCAACATCTACTTTAATACCCTTAGTAGAACTTTTACTAAAGATACCACCAGCCATTGCATATACTCCTTGAACATTTGATATTGCAATGCTAGCATATGTTGCTATTGTATCGTTGGATATTTTAATTGAATCTGCACTAGTTTCTAGTTCTTCATCTGAAATATCAATTTCTTCAATTTCATCAGTTGTTACCATACCAGTAGATTCTTCAGTCTCTTCTACTGATTCTTCTTCAACTTCCTTTTTTTCTTCTTCATTTATTAGCATATGATTTCCTCCATATAAATCATATTTAGTATATCAATATTAATACTATTTCTGCAAGAAAATTACTTAAATGCCTCACCTACATCAATTCTATTTCCTCTTAGGAAATCACCTACATTCATCTTCTTTGCATTCTCTGCTTGAATTTCTAAAATAGAAATTAATTTATTATCACATGTTGCAACCATTAATCCTTCTTTAGGATTAGATACTACGATAGTTCCTGGTTTTTCAGTTGTATTATTTTCTACTATAGAAACTTTCCAAATTTTATATTTTTTAACACCAATAAAAGAATATGTTCCCATAAATGGATTTAATCCTCTTACTAGGTTTTTAATTTCTAAAGCAGTTTTATTTTCCCAGTCAATCTTTGACATTTCTTTCTCTAGCATTGGTGCATATGTTGCATCATTATCATTTTGTTTTTCTCTTGGAGCATTTCCCTCTTCAACAAGTTTTACTGTTTTAACTAATAATCTAGCACCAACTTCAGAAAGCCTTTCCCAAAGTTCACCTGTTGTTTCATCTTCGCCAATTTCAACTTCTTCTTTTAATATCATATCACCTGTATCCATACCAGGGTCCATATACATAGTTGTTATACCTGTTACTTTATCTCCATTTAGAACTGACCATTGAATTGGTGCAGCACCTCTATATTTTGGAAGAAGTGATCCATGTACATTTATGCATCCTAGTTTTGGAATTTCTAAAAATGATTTAGGTAAAATCTTTCCATATGCTACAACACATACTAAATCTATATCTAAACTTCTTACTAGGTCTTTAAATTCATCATTTTTAGAAATCTTTTCAGGTTGATATACTGTAATTCCTTTTTCTAAAGCATATTCTTTAACTGGAGAATATACAAATTTCATTCCACGTCCAGATTGTCTATCTGGGTTAGTTACAGCACCTACTATATTAAATCCTGCCTCATATAAACTTGCTAATGACTTAGCAGCTATATCAGGTGTTCCCATAAATAAAATTCTCAAAATTACTTACCTCTATTTTTTTGTTTCTTCTACTATTTCATCATCTTTATGATCTTCTGGATTATAGTATTCTAATGTTCCTTCTAACACTTTAGTAGTAAATACTATTCCATTTAAATGATCAATTTCATGACATAGTGCTTGAGCAAGCAAATCTTTTGCTTTAATAGTTACTTTCTTTCCATCTAAATCTAAAGCCTCAACTGTTACTTCTTTTGGCCTTTCAACTTTACCATATAGATTTGGAAAACTTAAGCAACCTTCTTCAACACATTGCTCACCTTTTGTTTTTTTGATAACTGGATTAACTAACATAAATTGAGTATTGTCTTCATCATAAAGGTCTATTACTATAACCCTTTTTAATACTCCAACTTGTGGAGCAGCTAAGCCAACACCATTATATTTATGCATAGTTTCCATCATATCATATGCAAGTTCTTTTATTTTATCATCAATTTTCTCAACCTCTCTGGCTCTTTTTGATAATATTTCATCGCCATCATATCTTAAGTTTCGAATTGCCATCTAATCCTCCTAAACCATATTATTTGGGTTACTATCCACTATAATACTTACATCTTTATTCTTATAATCTAGTACATTTGCTGCAAAATTAATTTTATCTATTAATGAATTTGTAAGTTTTGCTTTTATTATAATACGCCATCTATACTTATTTTGAATTCTTTCAATTGGTGATGGAACCGGATTATAAAGTAGCTCTTTATCAGATACAATTTTTTCTAATTTTGAGTAAACACTGTTTGCAACTTTTTTTACATCTGATAAATTCTTGCCCAAAAATCTGATTACTATTATATCGCAAAATGGCGGATAATTCAACATTTTTCTAAGGTTGATTTCTTGATTATAGAACAAATCATAGTCTTGTTTTTGACTATCAATTATTGCATAATGATCAGGATTATAAGTTTGAATTATAACATCACCATGTTCTGTTCTACCAGATCTTCCTGATACTTGAACTAAAGTCTGGAATCCTCTTTCAACTGCTTTATAGTCATCTTGATATAAGTTTCCATCAGCTGCTATTACTCCAACTAAAGTTACATCTGGGAAGTGATGTCCTTTTACAACCATTTGTGTTCCAATTAAGACATCTATCTTTTCATCTCTAAATGAATTTAATATTTCTTCATAAGAGTTCTTCTTTCCTACTGTATCAATATCCATTCTAATTGTTGTAATACCTGGAAATAGTTCTTTAACTTCATCTTCTAGTTTTTGAGTACCTGTTCCAAAATATTTAACTTTATTAGAGCCGCAATTTGGGCAAATACTAATTGCACTTTGTTCATATCCACAATAGTGGCATTTTAAAGTGTTACCATATCTATGATATGTAAGTGGAATATCGCAGTTTTTGCATTTAGCAACATAACCACACTCTCTACACATTATAAATGTAGAGTATCCTCTTCTATTTAAAAATAGTATTGTTTGTTTTTTATTCTTTAAGTTTTTCTTCATTGCTTCTTGAAGCTCAAGACTTATCATAGATTTATTTCCATGAGAAAGTTCATATCTTAAATCTACTATTTTTACTTCAGGTAATTTTGCATTAGTTGCTCTTTTAGTTAAAGTAAATAACTTAATATCACCATTTTTAGCTTTATAAAAACTCGTTATATCTGGAGTTGCAGATCCTAAAACTAATGGTACATTATTTTGTTTAGCAATATAGTATGCTAAATCTTTTGCATTATATCTTGGAGTATTTTCTGATTTATATGATGCATCATGTTCTTCATCAATAATTATTATTCCAAGATTAGAAACTGGTGCAAATATTGCAGATCTTGCGCCAATTACTATTTTGGCTTTTCCATCTTTTATTTTATTCCACTCATCAAATCTTTCACCTGAAGAAAGTTTACTATGAAGTACTGCTATCTCTTCTCCAAATCTTGATAAGAATCTATCTACCATTTGTGGTGTTAAACTTATTTCTGGTACTAAAACTATTGCAGTCTTACCTTTATTTAGTACTTCTTCAATAAGCTGAAGATAAATTTCTGTTTTACCAGAACCTGTTATACCATAAATTAGATTTGTCTCATGTCTTCCTTCATCAATTTGAGATTTTATACATTCAAAGCAAACTATTTGCTCTTCATTTAATTTTTTCTTTTTATCTCTACTATATGCTTTATGAAGAAATGGATTTCTTTCCATTTCATTTTCTTTAATTGCAATATAACCATTTTTAGCAATAGTCTTAAATACAGCTTTGCTAACTCCAGTAAATACTTCTAAGTCAGATATGTAGATACCTTCTTCTATATTGTTATCTATAAAGTATCTTAAAACTGTTTTATGCTTATCACTTTTAATAAGTCCTGCTTCAATATCAGCTTCTACCACATCTTTATCTTTATTTAAGAATACAAAGTTACCAACTTTTGCTTTTTCTCTATTTGATAATTCTTTGCTTGTAGTTCCTGGTGGAAGCATTAATTTAATGCATTCTGATATGTTGCAAAAGTATTTTCTTGCCATAAGTTTAGCTAAGTTCACATTAAACTCAGAAAGTGAGTCTTTCTCTATTCCTGCTATTTCTTTACATTCAAATTCAGATTTATCTTTTAGATTAATTACAAATCCATCATCTAATTTCTTACCATTACCGAAAGGAACAAATACTCTAGATCCAATTTTGATTTTTGTTTCTAATTCTTTTGGTACTTTGTAATCAAATATTCTATTTAATGCTCTAGCATTATTATTAATAATTACTTCAGCAATCATTTTTAAGTATCTACTCCTTCCTTTAAAATTCGCTTTAAGTATATCATAAACTTAAAAAGAATGGTATAAAATCACACCATTCTTTTGTTATAAACTCTATTAAATTTAAGCATTTTTTTGTTCTTTTTCTCTTCTGTCTTCATGCTCGATTATTTTCTCAATAATATCTACTGTTTTTTCAAGATCATCATTTTTAAGAACATAATCATATAGCCATATCTTAGACTCTTCATAATCGAATCTACTTAATCTTAATTCGATTTCTTCTTCAGATGGTTTATCTTCTCTATTTTCTAGTCTTCTTCTAAGCTCATCTTTAGGTACTCTTAAGAAAATTGTTACTATCTTACAATCTAAAGCTTTCTTTAAGTTTTCTGTTCCATTAACATCGATATCTTTTATGATAATTCCTTCTTTAGATCTTTCATCTAAAATCTTTTTACTAGTTCCATAGTAATTATTATGATGAATATCATATTCATAGATTTCTTCGTTTTTGATTTTTTCTTCAAACTCTTCTTTGCTAATAAAAATATAAGTCTCTCCAGGAATATCTCCTTCTCTTGGTTCACGTGTTGTAAGAGATGGTAGAGATTTTACTCCTGACATTCTTTTAATAATCTCTTTCTTAACAGTATCTTTTCCAGCTCCTGATACACCAGATAGAATAACTAACATAATTATCTCCTTAAACTTCTAAAAAATATTATTTTGATTTTTTTCTTGTTTTCTTAGCTGTATCTTCTTCCTTAGCTACTTCTTCTAATTTAGGCTCTTCAATTAACTCTTCTTTATTTGTTTGATAAACATCTTCTTCGAAGATTTCATCTACAGCTGTAGATACAGAAGTTGGTTCTTCTTTATCTGTTAATTTTGGAGCTCCTTCTGCTAATTGTCTTGCTCTTTTAGATGTCATTATAATTAATGAATATCTATTATCAACTTTCTTTAGTAATTCTGTGATTGGTGGTTCTACTAACATTTATTTTCCTCCTATAAATTATTTATATTTTAAAAATTAGTCTTCGTCGTCTTCTTCATCATCGTCATCAACCCTAGCTGCTACTGTTTCTGGTTGAACAGCAGATAAAATAACGTGACCTGAATCCATTATAATTACAGATCTTGTTCTTCTTCCGTATGTTGCATCAATAGCCATCTTTGAATCTTTGGCTTCTTGAACAATTCTTTTTATTGGTGCAGATTCAGGACTTACTATTGATATAATCCTATCTACTGAAACAATATTTCCAAAACCAATATTAACTAATTTCATAATAATTCATTCCTTTCTTTTATTCAATATTTTGAATTTGTTCTCTTATGTCTTCAACTATTGTTTTTATATCTATAACTCTATTAGTTATATCAATACTATTAGCTTTTGAGCCAATTGTATTTGTTTCCCTGTTTATTTCTTGAACAATGAAGTCCATTTTCTTTCCAATTGGAGATTCATCACCATTAAGTAGTGCCTTTATTTGAGATATATGGCTATCTAATCTTGTAAGTTCTTCTTCAATTGATGACTTATCTGAAAAGATAACAATCTCTTGAGCTAACCTTTGCTCATCAACTACTTTATCTTTCATAAGTTCATTAATTCTTGTCTCTAATCTTTCAATATAATCTTGAACAAGTGTAGAAGAATAATTCTTAATCTCATTTACTTTTGTTTCAACTTGGGCAATTCTAGCTTTAATATCTTGAGCTAGTTTCTCGCCTTCAGTTGATCTCATATCTACGAAATTAACTAAAGCTTCATCTAAAGCTACTAGTAATTCTTTTGATATTAGTTCTTCTATATCTTCATCTTCTAATTTTACTATATCTGGGAATTTTGCTATATCTATTAAATCGATTTTGTATTCAACACCAGTTTCTTCAGCTAATTTTTTTAGCCCTTCGATATAGTTTTTTGCTAAAGCATTATTGAACCTAATGTTAACACCTTGTTCACTAAAGTTTTCAAAACCAATAAATATATCAATCTTTCCTCTTGAAATAACATCGCTTACTCTTTTTCTAATAGTTTCTTCTAATACATTAAAATACTTTGGCATCTTAATAGATACATCAGAGTATTTATGATTAACAGATTTTATTTCTACTGTATATATTCTTCCTTCGTTTTCGAATTTGCCTCTTCCAAAGCCTGTCATACTTTTAATCATCTATATTTACCTCTTCGTCAGTTTTATTTTCTTCTTCTTTCTTTTTAGCTTCTTCTTTCTTTTTAGCTTCTTCTTTTTTCTTCTTTTTGATTTCTTTAATCATTGCTTCTTCTTTTTTTCTTTTCTCGATTAATTTGCTACTATCTTCATCATCTAAGTAGCCACCATCATATTCATTATCATTAAGAAGATCTTTAACATCACTTATATTTTCCATCTCATATTTCTTTGTTTTTACTAAAAACATAACAGTTGTTTTTATAACATAATAAAGTGCAAAGAAAAGTGGTAAAAGCATAACAAGCTTTCTTGCAACCACTGTTCCAAATAAATATATGTATGGAATATATGCAGTAATAATTGTTGCTGCAAGTGATTCTAGTGCTAATATACAAACTACTTTATTTGATTTTCTGTATGAATACTCAAATAAGAAAACTGTAATTACAGCACCAATCATTGAGAAGTATTTTAAGTTATCCAAAAACTCTTTATTACTACTCATAAGATAAGCATAATTAATAACAACAAAGTAAAACATAATTGTTATTGCTTTTAAGTTATTAATGAAAGATACTTCATCCAAGTAATCTTTAAGTTCTTTTGGTATTATCTTACTTTTCTTTAATTCTTCTTCAATTACTTTTTCAGATTCGTTCATCATTTGTCTCCTTAAAAAACTACATTTCAAGTTCGTACATTATAATAGATGCAACTGAAAGGGCAACTGTTTCTGTTCTTAGAATTCTGTTTCCAAGTGTTACTACTTTAGCTCCGCTTTGCTTTAATGCTTCAACTTCGCTTTCTGCTAATCCTCCTTCAGGTCCAATTAGTACTGCAACCTTATATGTTTGTTTTTTAGTTTTGATTGTGACTAATTCATTTTTTATAGTGTTTTCTTTTTCATTTTCAAAACATACTATAAATAAATCATAATCACTTATAACATTTTGAACATCCTTTATATCATATACATGTGATACTTCTGGAACAATATCTCTACCTGATTGTTTAGATGCAACTTCTGAGATTTTATTCCATCTGTCAATTTTTTTTAATTCATCTTTTTGATCTAATTTTACTATACATCTTTCCATCTTAACTGGTATAAACTTATTTACACCAAGTTCTGTTCCTTTTTGAATAACAAGTTCCATCTTGTCTGCTTTAGGAAGTCCTTGATATATATCTAAAGTCACATTAGATTCACTTGTTGCTTCTGCTTCTTCTATAATCTTACAATTAACTTCTTCAGAAGAAACCTCTGTAATCTCAGATATATAGTTTTTCTTTAGATCTTTATCACATACTAAGATTTTTGTTCCAACTTCTAATCTTAGTACATTTTTAATATGATTTACATCTGTACCTTTGATACAAATGTTGTCACCTTCTATTTGATTATTTAAAACAAAAAATTTTCTCAAATCTTTTACCTCAAAACCTACTCACATGTTTAGATATTATATCATAGATATTGTAAGATTTAAAGAGATTTTTAAAGATTTGTCGAGATTTTTAGAGTTTAGCCATGTAATTCATCATCATCTAATTCGTCGTCAGTTGATAATATTTCTCTAGTTGATACTCTCTTTTCATCTCTACATTTTTCAACTGTTTCAGAGATTAAGTTTTTAACTTTCTCAGAATTTTTAACATCTTTAATATCAAATTCTGGTGTAGTTTTATCCCCAGAACAAATGTGGATAGTTCCAACCTTAAAAATTCTTTGAAGAAGTGATCTATAAAGTGTAACGTCTGTTATTCTATATAGTTTTATTTCTTCTTCTTTAATAGCTAAAAACCCTGTTTTTACTTCAATCTTATCTGGTTTTAATCTATATGTTGTAAATGAAAGTGGAAGCCCAAATATTGGTCTTTTTTTATCTTTCCACAAATATTCAATTTCCACAGAATCTTTTGTCTCTACTTTTTCTTCATTTTCCATTTTAGGTTCTCTCCTAACATATTTTTACGTAAATATTATATCTTTTTTCTATGTTAATATCAACAAAAAAGAAGAAGGTTCACACAAATTTGTGTGAGCCTTCCTCTGTTTCCATTGAATGGTTTTGATTGTTTCTTACTTAGCAACGATGAAAGATTTATTAAGTTCCGTACGGAAGCAAATCTCCCTGTTGCAGAATGGCTTGCACTGGTTTACCTGATGAGTCGCGAGAATTACAATCCTCGGGTCCCTCATAATGTAACCAATCACAAACTCAGCACACTTCACAGTGGTTTCATCATCCAAACGGTTGAAAGGCTCATCGAGAGCTACCATCTGGATTGAATCATCCAACTGATAAAGAAGCTTCGCCAAGGCTAACCTTTGCATCTGTCCAGAAGAGAACTCACGTACTCTCTTAGCTCTGATGAAAGATATAACCTTCTCTTCGTCGCTCGCGTTCTCTATTTCGAACTCAGTACCCTTAATCATCGTCAAGATTTCATCATAGAGACAAAGCCCTTTTAAAATCTCGAGAATCTTAAAGATATCGATGCTATCCCCATCATTTAGACTAATTTCATTGATGACAAAATTGTTTGCCATAGCTCTATCAGTCTGGTATGTGAGAGAATTTAAATACCCTGAGTCTCCATTGGAAAACTGAATAGGACTATTTTCTGGGAAAAGCCCCCCAGTAAGTGTGGTTAGAAGTGTCGACTTACCGCATCCTGTTTGGCCATGCACTAAGTACACGTCGCCTCTTTTTAATGTAATCATTTCAGTATTCTCAAGCACGAATCTCCATCTAGGATCGAGAGATGCTTTGAACGCTTTAACGACCACACTATCAATTTTTTCGGATACGACTTTCTTCCTCTGCTCTTCTTGATAAACGGCATTGTATTCCTTAAACTCAGGATACAAAGTATCTATATCAACAACAATGTTCATAAGATCTTCGTAGTGACCTGTGATAGAAGAAATTCTGCCAAGGATAGAAGAGTAAATTGAAGATAATGCTACGATGTCGATAAATGCCATCATGTTCAACTCACCACCGAGGATAAGTTTAACAAATATGATAGACATCATGATCATCGTTGCAACTACACTTCGTTTGATGAATACCTTGTTGATCTTGAAATGTTCATCTTTTTCCACGTTAATTCTGTCTTCTAGAACACTCCTGAGTTTCTCAGCATGGTAGTCAAGGTCTTTTCTAGACATAAAGCCTAAGGTTTTAAGATCAGTGTAAAGAACTTCCACTTTGGATTCATTCTCTTTTCTGACTTTTCTAAACTTTTTCCAAACCCTGATTTTCCTTTTGCTAAAGACAAAGTAGAGTGCTACTGCGATTAACAAAATAATGGTGGTGATGATGGTTTCTTCTTTCGAAGCTGTCTTGCTCTGAAGCACCGTGGATAGAACTATACTGAAAACCAAACTAAGAATCTGCACAATAAATGTGGGAATCCTGAGAATGAATCTCCAGCAGTCCGAAAGATAGTCTTTGGACTTTTGAATAAGCTCTGGTGTTTCAACAACTACTAACCCATTGCTAGTCTTCTTGTGAACTTTGCCTTTGACGGTACCTGTAAGGTCCAAAATCACTTCTGTCGATGCCGCAGTCTGTACTCTAGTGTACGTGTCACCGATGAGTTCCATGAACGTAGTGTACGTTGTCATTAATGTTCTCTCGCTGAAGTACAACAAAAGTAAAATAACTGTAATGGCAATCTTACCATCATTTAAGGTAAGTTCAGCGCCTTTGAGTGCGAATGCCAACAAATCAGGAATAATTATTCCCAAAATGCTGATCATCACAAGTCTGTTTGCAAATTTTCTAACTTCGTCTGGCCTTTTGACCAAATCAAACGAAAGCTGTTCCATCACTTTTCTAAGCATAATATTCCTCCTTTAGTATAAATATTGCCGTGATGATTGTGTTACAGTTTGAAGAAACGATACCTCCTTTCAAAAAATTGGCTTAAAAGCGAGTGCTTTTAAATTTGAGACATAAAACCTATATAGTTAACATAATTATACCACAATATAGCTTGAAATTCAATAAAATCAGTATTTTGGAGCATAAAAAAAAGAAGCTCTATATGAACTTCTTTTTGGCTCCTCGTGTTGGGCTCGAACCAACGACCTATCGGTTAACAGCCGAGCGCTCTACCAGCTGAGCTAACGAGGAATATTCTTTTTGCAAATTGATTATATACTATAATTATATTTAATTGCAAGTATTTTTTTAAGTTAAATAAAAAAAGTAGCTTAAAAGCTACTTTTCTTTTCTTTCATAAATAACATAGTCATATCTAAAATCATTTTCATCTTGTGGTGCATGTTCTCTACTTACTTCTTTCCATTCATCTTTTGATATTTCTGGGAAGTAAGAATCTCCATCAAAGTCTTTATCTATTTCTGTTATATATAATCTATCAGCCTTTGGCATTAGAAGCTTATATATCATTGCTCCACCTATTACAAAGTTTTCTTCATCTTTGTTTATATACTCATCTAGCTTTTCGATATCGTCAACTATTACAACATTTTCATCATCACAATCAATATCTGTTAAGCTTAATACAACATGTTTTCTATTTGGAAGTACTCTTCCAAGTGATAAAAATGTATTTCTTCCCATTATTACTGTATGACCTGTTGTTATTTTTTTAAATCTTTTTAAGTCAGCAGGTATATTCCATATTAACTTGTTATCTTTTCCTATTACATAATTTTTTGCAACTGCAACTATTATACTTAGCATTGGCATCCCTCCCTTAGTTAGCAACAGGTATTTTACCTAATTTAATATCTTTATTATAATCATATCCTTCAACAACAAAATCTTCTACTTTGAAATCATAGAAATTCTTAGTAGGATTATTAATTACTAGTTTTGGATGACAATCAACAGGTTCTGCTTCTATTAATTGTTTTACTAGTGGTATATGTCTATCGTATATATGACAATCGCCGATATTATGTGTTAATGTTCCTGGTTTTAATCCACATACTTGTGCAAACATATAGCAAAGTGCAGCATATTGCATTGTATTCCATCCATTTGCTGCAAGCATATCTTGAGATCTTTGATTTAATATTAAATGAAGTTTTCCTTCTTTTACAAGCCATTGTGTACCAAATGCACATGGTTCAAGATTCATATCTTTAAGTTCATCATGAGCAAATAAATTAGTCATTATTCTACGACTTGCTGGATCATTTTGAAGTAGATATAAAACAAAATCTACTTGGTCCATACTCTTAATTCCCTCTTTTGTTTTGAAATCATATTTTCTAGAGAATTGGTATCCATATGCTTTACCTATAGTTCCATCTTCCCCTGCCCATTGATCCCAAATGTGAGAATTTAAATCAGCTACTTTATTTGATTTCTTTTGCCATATCCATAGTAGTTCATCAATTGATCTATAAACTGTCTTAGATTGGTTTCTTAAAGTAATCATAGGGAATTCTTTTTCTAAGTCGTATTTATTACTTACACCAACAATAGAATAATAATTGGCTTCTGAGCCATCTTCCCATCTTGTTCTTACTCCAGTCCCTTCTGAAGAATATCCATGATCAATAATCTCTTTACATGTTTCAATAAAATTCTTATCTGCTTCTGTCATATTAATCTCCTTTATCTTAAATTACCATTTTACTTATATCATATTTTAATTTTTCATTCAACAAAATTAGGCACAAAAAAAGATGTAATTCTTGTGAACTACATCTTCTTATTTCTATATTAATAATTTTGTCCTCTTCCTTCTGGTAATGCAGGATATTCAAGAACAACTCTAATTGCAAAGATGTATTTAACAGCTCTAACAAGTTTACTGCTTTTAATTCTTTGCCAGAATGATGGTCTTGCTTCAAATCTTGTATCCTCAAAGAATGGTTCTTGAGCTGGAGCAGCTGTTGCAGCTTCAACTGGAGCAGCCTCTACTGGAGCTTCAGGAACTGTTGCTATCTCTGGATTGATTGGAGCAGCTTGCACTGGAGCAGCTTCAACAACATTTGAAACAATATTTGTTTCTTCAACTTCCTCATATTCTTCAACTGGAGCTGGGATATATTTCAATGCTTCAGCTATTTCAATTCCGATATAGCTTAATGCTTTTGATCTATCTTCAATTCTCTCCATATCTATTTCAATATATAAGTTTGACTCTAAGTTATTAACTTTAGCTTCAATTAATTTCTCTGCTGCATCATATTCTTCTGATGTTTTGTCTTTGCATTCGCCAATTACTTTTAAAGCTTCAGCTACGTCAGCTGGATATTTTTGTTCAACTTTTTTAACAATCTCTTTCCAGTTTTTAGCTCTTGCTTTAACAGCATTTGAAGCATCTCTTAATACACTACCTAATTTGATATTTCTTTCTCTTTGTCTAATTAAATCTTCGATTCTTTTTGTGTTTTCCTCAAATTGATTAGTTGCATATTCAACTAAATCATAAGCAGCTTTGTAAACACCTGATGGAAAATTCTTTTTCTTAGGATATTCTATCAAGTATGTTTTAACAGACTCTACCAAATCTTTAAAATATGAATCATCGTCTAATTGAACTATTTGTTTCTTGCTGTTTGGATTTATTAACTTTTGAATCTTGTCTATGTTAGACAAAATCTTCTCTTCCGTGATTACCATTTTCACGTTTACTATGCCTGATTTATGAAAAAATAGTGACATGTAAACTTACCTCCTTCGTATTTCCTAAATAATACTATAGTAATTATATCTAGTTTCTAAAAAAAAAACAAGTGAAATCTAGCTTTTTTTGATTACATTTTTGTAACATTTTTTACATATTTATCAATACTTTGCCAGAAAGTAAAAAATATATTTCGGCAACAAAAAATTGTTACCGAAATGTCTTAATTGTTTTGAATTTTCTTCATTTCTTCGAATCTTTTTACTTTTTGTGTAGTTGTTTTTATTAATTCTTCGTCTGTAACTATAATATTTTTTACATACTTATATGTTGGCATCTTTTGATTTACATCTTCTTTAATTTGTACCCAGATTTTTTCTTTAATCTCCTCTACATCTTCTGTTCCAAAGACATTTTGAGCTAAAGATTTGTCATAAACTATTTTTGCACTAACTAACAAATCATTTTCATCATCATTGCTTGGTGCTCCATATACCATACATTCTTTAACTCCAGGTATTTTGTTTATTAATGCTTCTATCTCTTCTGGGAATATGTTTTTACCATTTTTAAGAACTATAACATTTTTCTTTCTACCAGTTAAGAATATATATCCATCTTTATCAAAATATCCTAAATCACCTGTTAAGAAATATCCGTCTTCTGTAAATACTTCTTTTGTTGCTTCTGGTGCGTTATAGTATCCAAGCATAACTGAATCAGCCTTAACTGCTAATTCACCTATACCAAGTTCATTTTTATCTACAATCTTTCCTTCAATACTTGGGAATAATTGTCCAATAGATCCTGGTCTATAGCATGTTTTATGTTCTGCTGCAATAACTGGAGATGTTTCTGTTAGGCCATAACCTTGATATATTTCTATACCAAAATCACTAAATCCTTTTTCAACTTCAGGATCAAATGCAGCTCCACCCATAACACATAATCTTAGTTTTCCACCAAAATTATCTAGTATATCTTTAAATAGTGTTCTTCTTACATCAATTCCAACTTTTGCTAGAATTTTTCCTATGATACGTCCCATCTTAACTTTAGAAGCTTTTCCTTGTTTTTCTATACCTTGAATTACTCTTTTATAAACGGCTTCAAAAAGAGCTGGAACGGATATCATACATGTTATTTGATATTCTTTAATATTTTCAGCTATGTGTCTTAATCCTTCACTAAAAGTAATACATCCACCTGTTGAGAATGGATATATAAATCCAACTGAACACTCAAATGTATGATGAAGTGGTAAGAATGATAAGAACACATCATTTTCATTACAATCAAATACAGATGTAATATCATAAATATTAGTTAAAATATTTTTTTGTGACAAAACAACAGCTTTTGATTGTGAAGTTGTTCCAGATGTAAATAGCATAATTCCCATTTCTTCTGGATTAATCTCAGCTTCAATAAACTGTTTTGCTCCATTTTTTAGAAGACTTTTTCCTAGTTCTTCTACTTCTTTAAATGATTTAACATCATCATTTGATTTTTCTTCATCCATTGAGATATAAATCTTTATTTTTCCGATATGTTCGTTTCTTACTTTTTCCATTATTGCATCATAATGTTTTGAATAAACAATAGCTTCACATTCTGATCTTTCTATTAAACTTAATAGTTCTTCTTCTGGAAGTGATTTGTCAAATGGTACAATAATTCCTGTTCCACCAACAACTGCTAAATATGTTTCTTGCCATTCATATCTATTTTCACTTATAACTGCAATTCTCTTATCTTTTAATCCTAAACTAATTAAAGCTGTACCTAAAGCATATATTTTGTCTATATATTCACTATATAGCATATCTTCAAATACACCTTTTTCTTTAGTTTTAAATCTAAAAGCAGGTCTATTACTATACTTAT
Source organism: Clostridia bacterium (assembly GCA_017528085.1). Lineage (GTDB taxonomy): Bacteria > Bacillota > Clostridia > TANB77 > CAG-508 > Scatovivens. The sequence goes on from JAFXPH010000002.1 coordinate 375,338, forward strand.
CCCTTGTATTATTAATTAACTCTTTAAAATCTTTAAACTTTTTTGCTTCGTATAAAGGTTTACAGCCTGTATAAACTTTCCCGTCCATTATTATCTCCTTAATAAAAACTACAAGTATTATAATATTTATCAATGTTTTTTGCAACTTTTTTTATGTTTTAAATAATTAAAAGAAGATGACTTTTTAGTCATCCTCTTTTAGTATTTATATTCATCATTTTTCTTATAGAAATACAGTGAAATTCCAACGAGTAATACTATTAATCCAATTATTCCCACTTTTCTTGGACTTCCTGATTTAGGAATTGATGATTCACTAGTTCCAACAGGAACATCTAAAACTTTAGATGTATCAGTATTCTTAGGAACTAATATCGTCTTATCTTGTCCTTTTACTGGATTTAAATTATTATTACTACTTTGTTCTTCTCTTGGCACATCCATTTGTGGGTTTTCCTCTGAAGTACCAGTATTTACAGGTTCATTATTATCAATTTGTCCTACTGGTTCGTTATGTACTTCTACTACATCATCCTGATTATCAACTACATTATTTACTACTGTATTTGTTGCATTTGTTGTATTTGTTGTATTAGTTGTATTTGTAGTATTTGTTACTTCTTCAGTCAATGTTGTATTTACTACATCATTCACTATATCAATTTGTCCTGTAGGTTTAATAATATTTCCATCTTCATCTACAAAGTTACCATCATTATCTATCAAATTTCCATCGTCATCATATAGAGCAATCTTAAATGGTGCGTACTCTGAATATCTTTCATTTCCTGCTCTATCTACAACATAAGTTTGAGCAAAATATCTTTTATATAATTCTAAATTATCAAATCGTAAGCTATCTTGCCATGGAGTAGAATTATTTTGTTCATCTATAATTCTGTATTTAGTAAATTTCTCATCTATACCACTTAATTCATCAATTTGATTTAGAGTAACATCTATACAGTCTTGATTATTCTCTACAATTTGAACTGATGGAGCTGTATTTGTTGGTGGTTCTTTATCTATATTATTTACAATTAAAAGAACTTCTGGGCTATAGAAATAGCCATCTGTATATCTTGCATATACTTTGTCACCATACTCAGTTGCTACTTGTCTATCAGTGTCTTCCCACTCTCCATCATTTAATTTTGTTTGAACAAAATAGTTTTCAAGTTGAGAAGAAATAACAGTAACATCTCCATTAGTCCATCTATCTCCAACCGTTGTTGATAAAGTTGGAGGATCATCTAAGTCAAATAATGTTTCATCCGGTGTTGGATATAAATGTTGGATATTATTAATAATTATAGATATTGGTTCTCCATAATTATAACCATCTGTTAGTCTTGCATAAACTACTCCATTATTCTCTAAAGTTTGTCTATCAATATCTACATATTTTTTACCATTAGTACTTGTTTGAATATCAAAATCACTATCTGTACTTGCAATTACTGTTACATTTAAGAATGTAGTTACATCTAATGGTACATCTGGAGTAAGAATTATTGCTTCTTCTCCACTTGGAATAGTAAGCATAGTTACCTCTGTAACTTCTGAATAAGCTTCATTTCCTGCTCTATCTTTTGCATATGTTTGTATGTAATAAGTTTCACCTTGTTTTAATCTATCAAATACTGGATTTGATTGCCATGATCCTGAATTTCCATCCACATCAGTTAATCTATATAATTTTGTTTCAATACCGCTTTCGTTATCTACTTGTTTTATACCAGAATAGATATATCTTGTAGTTACTTTACTTGCTACTGGAGCAGTATTTGTAGGTGGAACTTTATCAATTTTATTTACCATAACAGATGTTGGTTCACCATATTCATATCCATCTGTTAATCTTGCATAAACTTGAATATTGTCGTCTACTTCAACTTCTGTAACATTAGTATAGTTTGTTCCATCTATACTCATTTGAATATCGTAAATATTCTCTTTTACTTTTTTAGCAGTAACTATCTTATTTTGATTTGTCCAATTTGGATTATTTACTGAAAGTGATAAAGCTTCTGATGCTTTTGGAATTGGTTCTGACTTATCTAGTAAGAACTCATTTCTTTCACTTACTTGTTCATTTCCTGCATTATCAGTTGCCTTTGTCCAAATATAATATGTTGAATGGTTTATTAATCCTTCAAGTGATATTGTATCTACTGATTCCATCCATTCAACAGTTGATGGTAATGTATCATCTGTTGAGATGTAGAAATATTGTTTATTTATGCCACTTCCTCCAGATTCATCTTTTTGATTACATTTTAATGTTGCCTTTTTAGATTCCATCTGTGTTACTGTTGGCATATCAGTTGAAGGTTTTTGCTTATCAATCTTTGTAACAGTAATATTTGTTGAAGTTCCAAATGCTCCATTATATGAATATCTTGCATATACTTTTCCATTTTCAGGAACACTTATTTGAGTTCTATCAGTATATGATGTTCCATCAAGACTCATTTGAATTACATATTTTGGATCTTCACCTGAAGCTGCTGTTACTACTTTATTTCTATTTGTCCAGTCAGGATTATCAACTGTAAGTGTTATGCTTGTTCCTGCAGGTATTGGATCTGGAGTAGGTGTACTAGTTTTAAAGTTATTTGAAGCACTTACTTGTTCATTTCCTGCATTATCTATTACTCTTGTCCATACATAATATGTTTTTGATTCAGTAAGTCCTGTAAATTCAAGAGTTGTTCCCGTTCCTTTTACCCAAGATGGATTACTTGGAAGACTACTTCCTTCTTGCATATAGAAATAGTATTCTTTTATTCCACTTCCACCTGAATTATCTGTTTGATTAGCCTTCACAGTTGCCTTATTTGTTGTAATATTGCTTACAGTTGGTTTATCTGTTGAAGGTTTTACTTTATCTATTTTAGTAACATCAATATATGTTGATGTTCCATATTCTCCGTTATATGCAAGCCTTGCATATACTCTTGTATTTTGGTCTACTGCTAAAGTTGTTCTATTTGAATAATTTGTTCCGTCTGAACTCATTTGAACAGTATATTTAGAATCTGCAGATGACACAGCAGTTACTGTTTTATTAGAATTTGTCCAATTTGGATTATCTACACTTAAAGTAATTGCATCGCTTCCGCTTGGAATTGGATTTGATGGCTCAGCAGATGTTTTAACTGTAGCTCTACTTGATACTGTTTCATTTCCTGCTTTATCTTTTACTTTTGTCCAGAAATAATAATTTGTATTTGATTCTAATGAGCTAAATGTATATGTTTTATTTGTGTTTGTTACCCAACTTGGATTACTTGGTATTGTATTTGATTTTGATGCAAAGAAACTATATGTACCATTTAATCCGGAAGCAGCATCTGTTTGTTCACACCTAATAGTAACTGAATTATATGTGCTTTCTGTTATTGTAGGTGCACTATTTGTTGGTGCTACTTTATCTATTTTAGTAACATCAATAGATGTTGGTGATCCATATTCTCCGTTATATGCAAGTCTTGCATATACTGTTGAATTTTGTGCTACACTTAATGTTGTTCTATTTGAATAGTTTGTTCCATCTGAACTCATTTGAACAGTATATTTAGAATCTGCAGATGAAACTGCTGTTACTGTTTTATTAGAATTTGTCCAATTTGGATTATCTACACTTAAAGTAATTGCATCGCTTCCACTTGGAATTGGATTTGATGGCTCAGCAGATGTTTTAACAAAAGCTCTACTTGATACTGTTTCATTTCCTGCTTTATCTTTTACTTTTGTCCAGAAATAATAATTTGTATTTGATTCTAATGAGCTAAATGTATATGTTTTATTTGAGTTTGTTACCCAACTTGGATTACTTGGAATAGAGTTTGACTTTGATGCATAAAAACTATATGGACTATCTAATCCAGAAGCAGCATCTGTTTGCTCACATCTAATAGTAACTGAATTATATGTACTAGATGTTATTGTAGGTGCATTATTTGTTGGTGCAACCCTATCAAAACAACTTACTGTGTATGAATATGTACCTTCATTATCATAAGTATCAGTTGCGCTAAATCTATATGTTCCATTATCACTTACATTATATGAATAAACACTTCCTGAGTGAGTTGTAACCTCCGTTTTTGTTCCTCCTGGTGGTGTTACATATACTTTTTTGACTCCTGAAGAATCTGTTACATTAACTTTAAGTGTTCTAGATGAAGCATTAGTATATGATGTATCAAAAGAATTTAAAGTAATCGTTGGTCCTGTTGTATCTGAAGGTGTTGTTTCTAACACTAGTTCTGAAGAAGGTCCTACATTTCCAAGTGTATCAATGCATCTAAAGTATATTTTACTTTGTCCAGTCTTATTGATGTTTAAATATAGATTTCCATTTCTTGGAAGAGAACCTGATCTTATACTTACATCACTTCCAGAACTTGTTATATCTTTAAAACTTGAATTATTATAAGAGTATTCTATAGTTCCTACCTGTGATTTTTCATCAGAAATATGAATATTTACTGTATAAAGACTACTACTGTTAGTTAAACTATCATAAGTAGGTGCTATTGGTCCTTCATTATCTATTCTTGAAACTGTATAGTTTAAACCAGCTGTATATCCACTTTTGTTTTTTGCTTCAAAAGTATATTTACCATTTTCTTTAGCTATATATGTGTAAACATTACTACTATTAATAGTAAGATTTGTTGTATTACCATCTGGATCTGTAACTTTAAAATACTCTAATCCTCTAGAATCATGTGGAATTACATTTAATGTGATTGTTAATGTTCTAGCAGTTCCAGAACTTGGACTAGAAGAAAGACTTATTTCTGGAGTGCCTACTGTTCCTGGATCAGGATCATCTCCACCTCCACCAGAAAGGCCATTTACTGTAAAGCCAGCTCCTCTTGAATTTCCAGCATTATCTTCTGCATAGATATAATATGTTCCATTTTCTGTAACATAATAAATGTAATTTCCTTGCTCATCTGGTACCATATTGTCTTGAATAATATTTGTTTTATCATTTTTTGCTAAATAAACTCTTCTTATTCCTGAATCTGCATCATATGCAGTTCCTATACCTTGTTTTGGTGTAGTAGCATCTGCAGCAGTTGGTATAATATTTGTAACTACTGGTGGTGTTGTGTCTTGTTTTTCCCATACAGCTGTTAAGACTACTGGACCTGTTACACCACTTCCTCTTGGAGAAAGTGATGGCTCAGGACCATTAGCACCATTCCATCCAAGGAATCTATATCCACTTCTAGTTATTGATCCAATAGTAAATGTATTATTTGTATTATATGTTTGATTTAATGAAGTGTACTTACCATAAGTTAAATTATAAATAATATTATATGTTGAAGGTAGTGTCCAATATTTATATAACATATCTACGGCAACGGCACGAGATATTTGACTAGTAGGTCCATACGTTGAACCCGTATCTGTAATAATACCTTTTGAATAACACCAACAAATTGCTTTATAAAACCAATCTGAGCTTGTAACATCAGTATATGGTAATGATATTGATGAAACTTGAGGTGAATCTGCTAATCTATATATCATTGTTGCATATTCAGCTTTTGTGCATGCTCTTTCTGGTTCAAATGTTCCAGAAGGATTCCCTTCTACTATATGTTTTTTTTCTAAAGCCCATTTAATGGCATTTGCATAGTAGCTAGTTCTAGGTACATCGCTAAAAGCATATAAATTATTTTCATAATCTACATTATCTCGTCCTCTAAATAAGACTCCATCTAGATTATATGATCTATATATAATCTCTACAGCATCTCCTCTTTTTATTGAATTATTTGGAGAAAATGTATTTGATGTTGTTCCATTTACTATTCCATTTTTTAATGCCCAATCAACAGCATTATAATATTGATTTGACATTGGCACATCAGTAAATGTTCTCATGACATTCATATTTATAAAATAAGATCTAACTGTATTCTCTCCAAAAGATAATGGACATTTATTATTTTTACTAGAATTAGTTGAAGTAGAAGTACAATTTTGATATACACAATCGTAAGCCCTAAATCCTCCAAAATCAAACATATTGTTTTCAGCTTTACAGTTATTCACAACAAATCTATCACTTGTTTCTGTAGCTACATAATCTTCTGGAGAATAGTATCCTTGATGTTCAAAAAAGAACCCATATTTATAATTATCATTAGCTTCACAATTATCAATATATATAGATTCTTCATTTACATAACCTGTTCCTATTCCAAATCCTGACGCTCCTTTAGCATTTTCTCCTCCTCCGTTAGTAGCTTTATCTGCTTCTCTTCCACAACCAATCGCTTTACAGTTTGTAATTGTGCATTCAATAGGACAATCCATACCAAATCCTGTTGCAATTGTATCTTTAACAATAACATTATCCCAATCGCAGTATTTAAAAAGATTAATCATAAATCCTTTTCCCGCAGAATTATACACATCACAACTAGCCTCTTTTCCATCAATTACGAAAGAAGAAAAATCTGCATTTACTAAATATTTATATTTTCCACCTTCCATTATTCTTTCACGAACACTATTATAATAGAATAAGTCTAAACCTTGCTCGACTTTTCCATAAGGTTTTAGAATGGTATTTTCACCTTTTCCAATAATTTTTACATTATTTTTTGGAGCAAGACAATATCCAAATGGTTCATATTTTCCAGTTTTAGCATTATAAGCATAATCAGCCATATTAAAGTAAAATGTTCCTGCAGGTAGATATATTTCTCCTCCGCCACTATTACTTACTGTATCAATTAGTCCTTGTAAATATACTCTATTAGCTTTCATTATAGCTTCAGTTTTTCCAGTCTTAAGTCCAGTTGCAGAAACTGTTAAGCCATTGAAATCACTGAATTCTCCGGCATAATAATGTTTAGTTTTATGACCAACAAATAAACAGCACAAAGTAGCTATTATAATCATAATAGCTACCCAACCTCTAATATTTAGTTTCTTTTTTCTCTTCACATATGTTTGATCTGTATAAATCATAAAACAATCCCTCGTTATATATGCACATAGATAGTAGTATGCAATACTACTATCTACGAAATTCTTTAAACATCTTCTAAATCTTTATTTCTCTTTACAAAGTATAGAGAAATTCCGATTAACAATAATGCTACACCAAATATTCCAACATTTGAATCTTTACCAGTTTTTGGCATATTTGAATTTGCTTCTGTGTTATTAATTATATTAGTTATATTTGTTATTGATGTATTTGTTGTAGTGTTTGTTGTTGTATTAGTTTTCTTTACGGCTCCTACTGCTGAATTTGATTTAGGAACTAACACAACTACATTGTTGTTGTTATTCTCTTCAATTACTTGTGTATCATTATTTTGTTGTTCTGTTTGAGTTGTCTCTTCTGTTTTCTTAACTTCACCAACCTCATCAAGATTTGGTGCTGGTTCAGGTTCAATTACTGGCTCAGGTGTTGGTTCTTGTTGTTCATTATTATTGTTATTTGGTTCTGGATCTTGATTTACTGGATCTTCAGTTAATTCTGAACCAGAGTTTGGATTTACCTGATTATTAGTTTCATTTGGATCAATATCCTCTGAAATGCTTGTACCAATTTCTGAACCATTGTTGTCTGTATTACCATTTCCCCCAACTGGTTCATTATTATCTATTCTTACAAAGTTTCCATTTTCATCTTGTCTTAGATAATGTCCATCTTTATCTATTATATTTCCATCATCGTCATAAAGGATTACCATGAATGAACCTTCCTCAGAAATTTGTTCATTTCCTACTAAGTCTATTGCAAGTGTTTGTCCTTTATATACTTTGTATGATTCTATATTTCTAAATATATTATCTGTTTGCCACTCACCGATATTTCCATCTGGATCTATTATTCTATATTTAATGTGATCTGTATCTTGTGGTATACCAGATTGATCATCTGTTTGTTGGAATGTAAACATTACTATTGATAAATCTTCACCATTTGCTCTTTCAACAATTGAGAATCCAGGTATTTCTGCGTTTGGTGGAGTCTTATCAATATTTGTAACTTGAAATTTTGCTTCCTCACTATATGAAGTTCCATCATAATATCTTGCATATACTATGTCATCATTACTTTCAACTGTTTGGAATGCTGTATATTCCCAATCACCATCATTTAATTTTGTTTGAACCATATAATCTTTTACTCTGTCAACTCTTATTCTAACTGTGTCTCTTGTCCATGTTTCAGGATTAATTGTACAAGTTGGAACTTCTTCTAAAGTAAACATATCTGGGTCTGGTGTTGGAAGTGGAGCTTGTATATTAGTTACATCTATATAAATTGGTTCTGAATAGTTAACACCATCTGTTAATCTTCCATAAACCCTTCCATTTGTTTCCATTACTACTGAAGAAACATTTAAGTATTTTTCTCCATTTCTGCTCATTTGGATTGTTAAGTCTGGATCTGAACTTTTAGCAACTACTGTTACATTTGTAAATGCCATCTCAGTATTTGGTGTTGATGGTGTAAGTGTTAATACATCTTCTGTATTTGGCAATTTAGCAGTTGTTGCAGAAGTAAGTTCTGATACCATTTCATTTCCTGCATTATCAACTACTCTAGTTTGTACCTTATATGTTGTATCTTGGTTAAGTTTATTAAATGTTCCATAGCTTTGCCATGCACCATAGTTTCCATCTGGATCAACTAATCTATATTTTGTTTCTCCTAGATTAATACCACTTAATGTGTCTGTTTGCTTTGATGTAGCAATTATTGATGCAGATGTTACTTTTGTTATAGCAGGTGCAGTATTTGTAGGTGCAACTTTATCAATATGGTGGCATTCCATTGTTAAAGGCTCACTATAGTTTGTACCATCATATAAGCAAGCTTTAATTGTACAAATCTCAGTTGCAACTGCTTGAGTTCTTGGTGAGTAATTAGCACCACCATCTGTACTCATAACTATTGTATAAGGTGTACCTTCTACTGTTTTAAGAATTTTTGCTGTAACTGTAATATCTTGGTTTGTCCAAACTGATGTTGGTTTATCAGGAATTAATGTTATATATGTACTTGTTTTATCTAATGCTTTAGTTGTTACTTTTGTTGTTTTTGATTCTTGTGTATTTCCAGCATTATCTGTTACTTTAGTTTGAATATAATATTCTCCTGATGGAATACCTGTAAATGTATCTGATGTTTGATAGTCTTTAAAGACTGTAGTTTCATTACTTAATACTCTATATCTAATAGTAGATTCTTTTATCTTTGAAGCAGCATCTGTTTGTTTACATGTTACTTTAAATGAAGAAGTTGTAATATCACTAGCTGCTGGTGCTGCATCTGTTGGATTTACTTTATCAATGTTCTTGATTTCAATAGTTTCATATCTAGATGAAGCATTTGTTCCATCTGATAATTTTACATATACCCTCTTATTCTCACTAACAGTAATTGTTGTTCTTTGTGTAAAGTCTGCTGCAGTAGTAGTTTCGCTTAGTAATACTCTCATTCCTGTAGCTGATGTAGAAACTGTTACTTTAACTGTTCCATTTGTCCATGTATCTGCATTAGGTGTCAAAGTATAAGTTACATTTCCACCTTCACCTATAACTGGATCTGGAACATTTACATAGTCATACTCTAATACTTGAGATTCTGTAGAATAACCATAACGATCTGTTGCTTTTGTTTGAACATAGTACTTTTGTCCAGATGTCATTTTTAATTCATTACTTGATTGATATGTACCACTCGTTCCTGCAGCATTTGTTAATCTATATTGAGTTTTTGATTCATCAACACCACCCATAGCATCTACTTGATTACACTTAAATGTAGCTCCTGTAGCTGTTTTAGCTATAAAAGATGGTTTAGCATTTGATGGACCAGTAACATCTATGTTTGATACACTATAGTTTCCTACTAAAGTACCCTCTTTCTCAGTTCCGCTTTCTGTGTACTTATATTTAACAGTTATTTTATAAGATCCATTTTCTGTTACATCTTTAGTATGATCCTTATTTGTAGATGATGTGTAAACAACATCAGTACCTCTAGCAATCTCAACACTTGTAGTTGTAACTCCTGTCGAACGTGTCACTTTAAGTGTTACTTTACTTAAATATCTTTCTAGTTCGCTACCTGTATGAAGAACTTCATTTGCAGATATTGTAATATATGTATTTTTGTTAATTTCTTTATCTGCATCAAAGATGTTTAGCTCTCCTGGTAAAGTACTTACAACTTTATCTTTTGGAATATTAACAATTACTATTGCAATTATTAAGGCAACAATTAAAATACTAAATAACAAAACTTTTTTTGTATTTAGTCTGCCTTTTTCTCCGAACCTACTCATTTTTCTACTTTCTCCTCATAATTTCCATTTGTAACATTGGAAATATTTTTTTAACATTTCAAGCAGATTATATCAATTCAGATATATTTTTTAAATATTTTTGATAAAATGATACATAAATGATATATTTGGAGAATTTTTGAAATATTTTTGTAACATTTAAAAAAGAGTATGATTTCTCATACTCTAAAATGTACTATTTTACTAGATTTTTGTGATGTCTACCGGATTTAAATCTTCTTCTTTTGTTTCTAAATCTATAGCTTTATAAAGTGCATTTACTGTGTCTAATGCTGTAAAGCATGGAATTTTGCATTCAACTGCAATTCTTCTAATTTTAAATCCATCTCTATTTGCATTCTTACCTTTTGTTGGAGTGTTTATTACAAAATCAATCTTTCCTGATTGAATTAAGTCTGTAATATCTTCACTACCATCTGATAATTTTTCAAGTGCTGTAGATTCTATTCCATTTTTCTTTAAGAATGTTGATGTTCCTGATGTAGCATATATATCAAATCCTTTTTCTTTAAACTTTTTAGCAATAGGAAGGACTTCTAATTTATCTTTGTCTCTTACTGATATAAATATATTACCTTGATGTTTTACATTTATACCACTTGCAATAAATGCTTTTAGTATTGCATTTTCGTATTTAACATCTACTCCAAGTACTTCTCCTGTTGATTTCATTTCAGGTCCAAGTGAGGTATCTGCATTTTTGATTTTCTCAAATGAGAATACTGGCATCTTTACACAAACATAATTTGATTTTCTATATAAGTCTATTCCATATCCCATATTTCTTAATTTTTCACCAAACATTACTCTTGTTGCAATTTCTATTATTGGAAGATTTGTAACTTTACTAATATATGGAACAGTTCTACTTGATCTTGGATTAACCTCAATAATGTATACTGTATCATCGCTTATGATAAATTGAATATTAAACATTCCAATTATATCTAATTCTTTTGCAATTTTTCTTGAATAATCAATTATTATCTCTTCATATTTCTTATCAATATTTTGTGAAGGATACACTGATATACTATCTCCAGAATGAATTCCTGCTCTTTCTAAGTGTTCCATAATACCTGGTATTAAGATGTTTTCTCCATCTGAAATTGCATCTACTTCAACTTCTTTTCCCATTACATATTTATCAACTAGTATTGGATGTTCTTGAACTATTTGATTTATTTCATTAACAAATTCTGTTATTTCTTTATCATCATGAGCAATTGCCATACCTTGACCACCAAGTACATATGATGGTCTTACTAATACTGGATAACCTAGTTTATTAGCTATCTCTTTTGCCTCATTTACTGTAAATATGGTTCCACCTTTTGGTCTTGTTATATTACATTTTGTAAGTACTTCATCAAACTCTTTTCTATCTTCAGATCTATCCATATTTTCTTCTGAAGTACCAAATATTCTAACACCCAAATCTGATATTGCTTTAGTTAATTTAATTGCAGTTTGCCCACCGAATTGAACGATAACTCCTTCTGGTTTTTCTCTATCGATAATTGCTTCTACATCTTCTGGTGTTAGAGGTTCAAAGTAAAGTTTATCTGATATATCAAAATCTGTACTTACAGTTTCTGGATTGTTGTTTACAATTATTGTTTCGTATCCTAATTTCTTTAGTGCCCATATTCCATGAACTGAGCAATAATCAAATTCTATTCCTTGTCCAATTCTAATTGGTCCAGATCCTAAAACCATAACTTTCTTTTTGTATGAATTTTTTACTTCATCACCTTCATCATAAGATGAATAATAGTAAGGTGTCTCTGCTTCGAATTCAGCACTACATGTATCAACCATTTTAAAATATGGAATAATTCCATTTTGTTTTCTAAACTTTTTGATTTCTTCTTCTGGTTTTTTAGTATACTTTGCAATTGTCTTATCTGTAAATCCAAGCATCTTTGCTCTTCTTACTAAATCTGCGTTAAACTGACTTGATTCAAGTTCTCTTTGCATTTTAATTAAGTTATAAACCATACCAATAAAATGTCTGTCTATTGTTGTTATCTCATGAATTCTATCCACAGGTATTTCTTTTCTTATAGCCTCTGCAATAACGAAAAATCTTTCGTTATCCACAACTTTTAACTTTTCCTCAAGTTCTTCTTTTTCATAGTTTTTATATTTTTCTAAGAACAATTCTTCAACATTTTCTTCTATTGATCTTAGAGTTTTCATAAATGCTGATTCTAGGTTTGAACCAATTCCCATTGATTCTCCGGTTGCTTTCATTTGTGTTCCAAGTGTTCTATTTGCTGTTAAAAATTTCTTAAATGGCCACTTTGGAATTTTTACTACAACATAATCTAGTGTTGGTTCAAAACAAGCGTAAGTTTTCTTAGTAACTTCATTTTGGATTTCATCTAAGTCATATCCAAGTGCTATCTTAGTTGCAATCTTAGCTATTGGATAACCAGTAGCTTTTGATGCTAATGCTGAAGAACGACTTACTCTTGGGTTAACCTCAATTACAGCATACTCAAAACTATTTGGATTTAATGCAAATTGAACATTACATCCACCTTCTATTTTAAGTGCATTTATAATCTTTATTGCTGATGTTCTTAGCATTTGATATTCTTTATTAGATAATGTTTGTGATGGTGCAACAACTATACTATCACCAGTATGAACTCCAACTGGATCTAAATTTTCCATGTTACATATTACTATGCAGTTTCCACTTTTATCACGCATTACTTCATATTCTATTTCTTTCCATCCAGAAATACATTTTTCAATTAGTACTTGATGAACTCTTGAGTATCTTAGACCGCTACTTGCAATTTCATCTAACTCTCTTTTATTATATGCAATTCCTCCACCAGTTCCTCCTAAAGTATATGCTGGTCTTACTATTACTGGATATCCTATTTCTTCTGCAAATACTAATGCTGCAGGAACATTTTCTACTACCTTACTTTTTACACAAGGCTCATTTATGGATTCCATTGTATCTTTAAATGATTGTCTATCCTCTGCATTTTTTATTCCTTCTGTTCCTGTTCCTAAAAGTCTTACATTATTCTTTTTTAAGAATCCACATTCTGCAAGTTCCATTGCTAAGTTAAGTCCTGTTTGACCGCCTAGATTAGGAAGAATTGAATCCGGTCTTTCTTTTATTATTATTTTCTTTAAAGTTTTAACTGTAAGAGGTTCAATATAAATTTTATCTGCCATCATTTTGTCTGTCATAATTGTTGCTGGATTTGAATTTACTAAAACTACTTCTACGCCTTCTTTTTTCAGTTCATGGCAAGCTTGTGTTCCTGCATAATCAAACTCTGCAGCTTGTCCAATTATTATTGGACCGGAACCAATTACTAATACTTTTTTAATATTCTTGTTTCTTGGCATTTTATATTTCCCCCTTTACTTTTCTTGCAAATGTATCAAATAAAAATGATGTATCTTCAGGTCCTGGGCATGACTCAGGATGGAACTGTACTGTAGTTATGTTTTTGTTTTTATAGTTTATTCCTTCTACTGTTCCATCATTTAAATTTATATAAGATACTTCAGCTATATTTTTATTTATTGAACTTTCTAAAACATAGTATCCGTGATTTTGACTTGTTATATATACTCTATCAGTATTTAAATCTTTTACTGGGTGATTTACACCTCTATGTCCATATTTCAATTTACTTGTTTTAAAACCATTTGCAAGAGCCATAAGTTGATGCCCTAAACATATTCCAAATATTGGTTTATTTGTTCTTCTATATAGTTCTTTTAAAGTTTCTATTTCTTCTTTACATTCTTCTGGATCACCTGGTCCATTAGATAGCATTATTCCATCTGGATTATCTTTTAATATTTCTTCAGCTTTAGTTCTTGCAGGATATATCATTACTCCAAGTTTTCTAGATAAAAGACTATTTACTATGTTATGTTTAAAACCATAGTCTATTAACGCTACTTTCTTTTCATATTGTTTTCCATATTCTTGTTTTGCCTTTACTGTTACTTTATCAACTACACCTTCTACTTTATATTCTTTTATCTTTTCAAGAAGTGCTTCCTTATTATTAATTGCATTAACTAAAGCTCCTCTTAAAGTACCACTTTCTCGAAGCATCCTTGTCAGCTTTCTTGTATTTACTCCTGTAAGTCCTGGTGTATTGTTGTTTCTTAAGAATTTGTCTATTGTGTATTTAGATCTAAAGTTGCTTTCAAAGTTTGCCATATTGTGGATAAATACTGCGCTTGCCCATATCTTATCTGACTCAAAATCTTCTGGTATTACTCCATAGTTACCAATTAATGGATAAGTCATTACTATTCCTTGTCCTGCATAAGATGGGTCTGTGAATGTTTCTATGTATCCAGCCATACCAGTATTAAAGACAACCTCACAAAAGACTTCTGCTTGATAGCCTATTCTTTCTCCCTCAAATACCTCACCATTTTCTAGTACTAAAAAACCTTTCATGATACTCCTTTCACATAAAAAAAATACTAAATAAAATAAATATTATTTAGTATTTCTATTAAAAAAATTATTATCGAATAAAGAATAAATAGCCTTGTTTCTTGTCAATTTGCTTAAACTATTGATTTTGAATACACTATTTACTGCTTTCATTTCTCTCTCCTTTTTACATTATAGAGATTTTATATTAATCAAATTTAAAAATCAAGCATTTTTTTTATTTGTAATTAAATAGTCATAAAAGAAAAATTTAAAGGTCATATTTTACTACTTCACAATTAGAAAGTTTTAAAAATGATAAATTTTCTTCCATAGCTTTTGAATCATATCCTTCAAGATAAGCTCTAGCTGCAATACTATTTCCAGCATGAAATACAACTAAAACATCTTTATCTTGATATTTTTCTTTAATTTCTTCAAAGAAGTTCTTTGTTCTTTCATACAAATCATCAAATTCTTCCATGCCGTCTATACCAGATTTAACGCCGAAATTAAAAGCACATGATTTTATGTCTTTAAGAAGTGTTTTATTTTTTCCTTCTAATGAACCATAGCATCTTTCTATTATTCTATCATCTGTTATTAATTCTAAATTTCTGCCCTCTGTAATTATTTTTGCTGTTTCTACTGCTCTTTTTAGAGGAGATGCAATTACTACATCAATGTTTGTTTCTTTTAAATCATCTCTTGTTTTTTCTGCTTGTTTTTTTCCTTCTTCATTTAAATCAGTATCTGTTATTCCTTGAATCTTACCTAATACATTCCAATCTGTAAGTCCATGTCTTGTTAAATAAACCCTCATATATACCTCCTAATAAATTTTACACTATTTTTAGGCCCAAAAAAAAGAGTTATTTTAAAAATAACTCTTTTTTATTTAAATTATTTTAATTGTTTCATTACTTCATCAGCGAAGTTTTCTTCTCTTTTCTCTAGTCCTTCACCTTTTTCGAATCTAGCAAATCTTACGATTTCTGAATCGTTTTCTTTTAAGTAATCTTTTACTTTCTTAGATGGATCTTTAACAAATTCTTGATCTACTAAGCATATTTCAGCATAGAATTTTCCAACTCTACCTTGAACTATTTTTTCAGCTATTTCAGCAGGTTTTCCTTCGTTGATAGCTTGTGCTTTTAATATTTCCATTTCTTTTTCTAATCTGTCAGCTGGAACTTCAGTTTCATTTAAGAACTCTGGTCTAGCAGCTGCAATTTGCATACATACGTCTTTTGCAACTTCTTGTTTACCTGATTTAAAATCAACTAATACAGCAATTTTTCCACCTAAGTGAATATAGCTTTCAACAAATCCTTCAGATTCAAATCTTTGGAATCTCCTGATTGTCATGTTCTCACCGATTGTAGCAACTTTCTCAATTAGTTCTTCTTTAACTGTATGATCTGTTCCTACATATTTTAATCCTTCTAATGCTTCAACATCAGCTGGATTTTCGTCAGCAACTATTTTTGCTAAATTGTTAACGAATTCAACAAATTGTTCGTTCTTAGCAACGAAGTCTGTTTCTGAATTAACTTCGATAATTGCTCCAACTTTTTTATCATCTGATATATAAGATGCTACTAAACCTTCAGAAGCGATTCTTCCTGATTTCTTAGCAGCTTTTGTAATTCCTCTTTCTCTTAAAAGCTCTTCAGCTTTTACCATATCTCCATCTGTTTCTGTTAAAACTTTTTTGCAGTCCATCATTCCTGCTCCAGTTTTTTCTCTTAACTCTTTAACTTGACTTGCAGATATCATAAGTCCTACCTCCTAAAATATTATAAATAAAACATAAAATAAGACGTAACAAAAACTAATTACGTCTTACCTTAAAAGTATAATTACTCTTCAACTTCTTTTTTAGTTGTTTTTCTAGCTCTTGTCTTTTTTGGTTTTTCTTCTTCTTCAGCTGGAGCTTCTTCTTTTTCTTCTTCAGCTTTTTCTTCAACTACTTCTTCAGCTTTTTCAGCTTTTTTTGATGTTCTTTTTGCTGGTTTCTTTTCAACAACTTCTTCAGCTTCTGGAGCTGCTTCTTCAGCTACTTCTTCAGCAACTGGTGCAACTTCTTCAGCTGCTTCTTCTGCTACTACTTCTTCGATGTCTGTTACTTCTTCTTCATCTGATTCAACTACTGTTGGAACAACAGCGTCTTCACCTTGATTTCCTTCGATAACAGCATTAGCAATTACGTCAGCTATTAATTTAACAGCTCTTATAGCATCGTCGTTACCTGGAATTGCATAATCAACATCATATGGATTGCAGTTTGTATCTACTAATCCAACTACTGGTATTCCTAATTTGTGAGCTTCTAAAACAGCTATTCTTTCTTTCTTAGGATCTACTACGAATAAAACTCCTGGAATATCTTCCATGTTTTTAATACCAGATAAGTTTTTATCTAATTTTTCCATTTCTTTCTTTAATAATTGAACTTCTTTTTTAGGTAAAACTTCAAAAGTACCATCTTCTTGCATTCTTTCTAAGTCTTTTAATCTTTGAACTCTAGTTCTGATTGTTTCAAAGTTTGTAAGCATACCACCTAACCATCTTTGGTTGATGTAGTACATGTTACATCTTTCTGCTGCTTCTTTAATGCAATCTTGTGCTTGTTTTTTAGTTCCTACAAATAGAACTGTTTTTCCTTCTTCAGCTTCATCCTTTACGAATTTGTAAGCCTCGTCTAATTTTTTTGATGTTTTTTGTAAATCGATAATATGGATACCACCTCTGGCTTGGAAAATATATTCAGCCATCTTAGGGTCCCATCTTCTTGTTTGATGTCCGAAATGAACACCAGCTTCAAGTAATTGTTTCATTGCAACTACTGCCATTTTTTATTTCCTCCTTATTTGTTAATTCCTCCGTATACTTTTAAAGCACTCTAGAACACTTATATAAAGCACAATCTAGAGCTTAGTACACGTGTGTTATGTATAACGCAACTTATTATAGCAAATTTAAAACTCTAATGCAAGAGTTTTTAGCAATTTTCTAAATATTTTAACTGCTTTACAAGTTCATTGATTAGATTAATTCCATAGTACACATCATCATAGTATTTTTGAACATATGGCTTAGTTAAAATTTTATCTGAAAGAGTTGATTCTAAGTACTCATGATTTGGTCTAAATTTCAAATATAGCTTGTTTCCTTCTATTACTAAACCAAAGTTTTTCCATTTTAATTCTACAAATGTTTGGAAAAGTTCTAGTATATCTGGTGTAAATAGTTTTACAGCTTCTATTTTATTTCTAGTTATTAAATCATAATACTTTTCAAAAAACATAGAATCCATTTCAACTCTTTTATTACTTAACTCACGAAATTTACTATTTGGGACAACTTGAATTGAATTAAAACATTCAATAGGAAGAGTGGCTTCTATCATAACTCCATCAAAAACAGGTACCCTTCTTGTTGTCGTATGTCCTTCTGAATCACGTTCAGTTTCTATTCTATGAGTGTGAATTTCACCCATTAATATTTCTGTTTCATTCTCTAATTTTCCTCTTATTAAATCTTCAGAGAAGTACTCATCATATCTTTGGTAGAATGGACTTCTGTTAAAATTCATTACTGGGAATCTATCAAGTGGTAGGTATAAAAGATTTTTATCAACACAAAGAATTACTTGATTAATAAGAGTATTTTTATACATTAATCTAAACTTTTTATCTCTCATAGTAGCAAATACTACTAGGATTATTGCAAATGCAAAAGCAACTCCCACCATAAGTGGTCCCATTGCCATATTCTTTGTAATATCAATTGCCATTAATACTAATTCAATTATTAAGCAAGCGCAAATAATAATACTTATTCTCTTTTTCTTTCTTTCTTTTGCAAGTGATTTTTCTATAAGTATTTGATCTTTGCATTTTGCGATTATATTCATATATTCGTTATTAAAATCTTTCATATTTTCATTCCTTTTAAAAATTTCAAACAAAAACAAAAGTCTTTCATTGATATGAAAGACTTTCATTACTTTATTTTAATATATTTGTACTACTTATATAATCTATCACTCTAGATATTTCACTAGCTAATGTATCTTGATATGATTCTTCAGTATTATTTTCATCTATCATATCATATTCATATTTTCTTAAGAATCTAAATGTTTCTATTTCTTTTTCTTCTTCTCTTGATAGATTTTTATCTAAAGGTAAATCTAATCCTTCTCTTTTTCTTACGATTTCTTCTACTCTAGTATCATTTATAACAAAGTTTCTCTTTAATTCATTTTCTAATTCTTGAATTTCTTCACATGTATCTTCTACAGTCTCATCTTCAAAATTATCTCTAATGAATAATCTTATCTTTGCTACCATATTGTGTATACTATAATTTCTAGCCAACAATAATTTTTCTGAAGTTTTACGTCTTATTGCTTGTTTTCTAACTAGTATTTGTTCTCTTGCTATATCATCAGCTTTATTAGAACCACTAAATATTCCTATTATTCTACTAAATAATGGTTTAGAATCTAAAACTTCTAAGTCTTCGTTTAGTTTTCTAATTTCAGCTTCAGCTAAAATGTCTCTTATCTTAATTTCAATTCCTCTTTTTAAAGCGTTTTCTTCGATTATTGCCATTTCATCAAATCTTGTAATATCAGTTCCTGGAATAGCACATCTTGGATTATTTAGATAATTAATAAGTACAGTTACTTGGTTATTAATCTCATTTATATTTCTTAATTTTTCTCTTGAGAATTCATCATTTTTCTCTATTAATGCTTCAACTTTAAGTTTTATATTCTTTATTTGTTCATGTAAAGCTTCTGCTGCTTTTTTCATTTCAAAGCCATTATTAATTGCACTATAAGTAGATCCTATATTTCCTGCAACTTTTGCATGGTTTTGTTCTTTTGTTATTAATCCTTTTATATCTTCTTCTAGTTTTTCAACTAATGCTTCATTATCTCTTACAAGTTGTCTAGAATGAGCTATAAACTCATCTTCATCATTTCTTTGGATTGGAGCAGCAACAATAGTTTCATCTGAAACTGATTCTTTTTGCTCTTCTTCTATCTTTTCTTCTTTAGCCTCTTCTACAGGCTCTTCTTCAATTTCTTCCTCTTTAAGTTCTTCTTGAACTTCCTCTTTAGGTTCTTCCTTTGGTTCTTCTTTTACTTCTTCTTCTGGTTCTTTTTCAGAAGTTTCCTCTACTGCAGCCATAGTAAAGTCAGGTTTGTATGAAGGAGATACTATCTCTTCCTCTTTTTCTTCTAATTCACTTTCTTCTTCTTCTGGCTCTTCTGCTTTTACCACTTTTTCTTCAATGTTATTATCTTGCTCACTAAATAATGCTTCTGAAATCTCATCACATTCGCTCATTAGATATAAGATAACATTTCTCTTCCATGTTGTTATTGAATTAACTAATGTTTTTCTAACATCATAGTCTGATCCAATAGCAATTTTTATATTTTCTATTTCATTACTAATTCTTGTTATATCTTCAAGGTCTTCTTGTGATCTAGGAGTAGTATCTTCAAAGTTACTCTCTGGAGTTCCTCCTAAATTATATTTTGCTAAAAGTTGATCTAATTTCTTTAAGTTTGATCTATTTTCTTCAGTTCTTTTATCAATTGCTAAACATTGAACTAAATATGAATTAATATTTTCAACATTGTTAGTAATATAAGTGTATAAACCTTTTTTCTCTGTTTCAGATAGTTTTTCTAATTTTTGTCTTTCAATATATATTTCATATTTTCTAACTTCTGAGTATGTTTCAAATGAAGTGCCAATTGATAAATCCTTGATTTCTTTTATCTGAGTAAATGGTACAATAATTACTTCATCATGATCTTCATTTTCAAAGAAATCAGATGGCTTAATAAATGGTATTTGTTCATTTCCTTTTACATTTATTACTACAGGAGAATCCCATTTAGAAGCATATTTCTCTCTTGCTTTTTCTTCATTTTTAACAACAGAAAACATTCTATCTATATATGGTTCATTTTTAATTCTTGCGATTTCAGCAACATTAGTTCCTCTATAAAAACTAAATTCACTAAGTTCATCTTTATTTAAGTATGACTTAATAATTAATGAATAAAGTTTTTTGATAGATTCCATGTTTTTTATTACATTTTCTCTGTCATAACTTAATGTTACAAAAGTATTATTTTCTCCTTCTCTTAGAAGCTCAATATCTGTTTCACAGTTACTAGTAAGCAGTTGATTAATTTGCTCGTAGTTGAATCCTCTGTATGATTTTAAAGCTTCAATTTCGTCATCTTCTATCTTATATTTCATCATCTGTACCCACCTCTAAAAATATATATTCATTTTATCAATAATATATTTTTTTAGCAACAAATTTATAACAATTTTATTTCAAAAATATTATGTCCTTTAAAAAAGCTTAGCTATATTACTATAACTAAGCTTTATATATTTTTAAAAAATTTTTTTAACTATTTTGACCTGCTGCTAATTTTGAAAATTTATTTAATTTTTCTTGTACTAAATAATTAATTGTTCCAAGTGGGAATTTTCCATCTTTATTCTTCTTACCAGCAGGAACTCCTGTTAGTATTTCGATACCTTCATCGATTGTCTTAACAGCATAAATGTGGAAATTACCCTTCTTAACTTGTTCAATTATTTCATCACTTAATGATAAGTTTCTAACATTTTGAACAGGAATAATACATCCTTGCTCACCATTAAATCCTTGCATCTTACATGTTTGATAGAAACCTTCAATCTTTTCATTTACACCACCAATTGGTTGAATCTCACCTTTTTGGTTAACAGATCCTGTTACTGCAATTGATTGATTAATTGGTATTCCTGATAAACTTGAAAGGATAGAATATAGCTCTGTACTAGAAGCACTATCACCATCGACTCCACCATATAATTGTTCAAAACAAATATTAGCTGTAAGTGAAAGTGGTGTTTCTTGTGCAAATTGTTCACCTAAGTAACCTGTTACTATCAAAACACCTTTTGAGTGTGATGAACCAGACATATCTATTTCTTTTTCAATGTTTACTATACCACTTCTTCCAACATAAGTACTTGCTGTAATTCTAGCTGGTTTTCCAAATGAATAATCTCCAATAGTAATTACTGTTAAACCATTGATTTGTCCTACAACATATCCTTTTGTTGAAATTAGAAGTGATTCTTCTTTAATCATTTCTAAGTATCTAGCATCGTATTTTTTAATTCTTTCGACTCTTTCTACTAATGATTTTTCTATATAGTCAGCTGTAATAACTTTTGATTTTCCTTTTTTAGCCCATTGTGATGATTCAGTAATAATCTCACCAATTAAGCTAAATTGTGTTGATATTTTTCCTTTATCACCAGCAAGTTTTGAAGTATACTCAACTAGTTTTGCCATAGCTTTTTTATCAAGATCTAATAGGTTTTCTTGAACAACAAAACTCTTAGCAAACTTTGTAAGTTTTTCTATGTTAGCTTCATTTTTTGCTGCATCTTCTTCAAATTCAACTTTTACTTTAAATAGTTTTCTAAAGTCATCATCCATTGATAAAAGTGTATGATAGATATTTGAGCTACCTATTAAAATAACTTTTATCTTAAGTGGAATTGGCTCTGGTTTTAATGAAACTAGAGTCATACCCATTCTTTGTTCAGATGAATTCTCTATTAATAATTCTTTTATTTTAAGAACTTTCTTTAAATTTTCATAACATACAGGATTTAATAATAAATCTTTTGCTTGAAGAATAATATAGCCTCCATTTGCTATGTGTAAAAGTCCTGGTTTAATCATTGTAAAATCAGTCTTTAGAGAACCATATTGATTTTCATATTCTAGACCACCAAATAAGTTATTGTATGAATAGTTAGAATCCATAATAACTGGTAAGCCTTCTTGTTTACTATTATCAATGAATAAATTAATTCTATAATTTAGCCATGGTTCTTTTACTTCTGGCTTTTGAATTGTAGGTGGCATCATAGGTGCATTCTTATTGTCACTACCATCATCTGCCAAAAATTGACTAATATTTTTTAATATATCTTTCTTAACATTTTCTAGATAATCTAGAATCTTTTTATTTTTCTTGTAGTTAGCTTTAATTGAATTGATATGAACATTAATTGTCATTAATGCTACATTTGATTGCCATTCATCAATTCTCTTTTCAGCTTCTTTTTCAATAGCTTTTATTTCTGCTAATGCTTGGAAGATTTGTTCTTGAACTAGATTTGATCTTTCTTCAAATTCTCTTTTTACTTGTTCATCTAATTCTTCAAATTCTTCTTCTGCTAATGTCTTTCCATCTAATACTGGCATCATATAAATACCATTAGATGTTGCTTGTACTTGGAAACCTTGAACCATTGTTCTCTTATTTAATTTTTCCATAAGAGCTTCTCTTTTTTTCTCATACTCGGACTTAATGATTTGTTTTTCTTTTTCGAAATCATCATTATTAAAAGTTTTCTTAATATCTCTTCTAATGTCCTTTACAAAGCTCTCCATTGTATCTTTGAAAACTTTTCCTTGTCCAGCTGGAAATGATACAGCTATTGGCTCATTTGGATTTTCAAAATTATAAATATAACACCAATCATCTGGAACAACTTTTGATTTACTAGCTCTTTCTTCTAAGTAGTTCTTAGTGTACATAGTTTTGCCAGTGCCTGATGGTCCTTCAATATATAAATTATAGCCAGCAAAATCAATATCAACACCAAATTCAAGTGCTTTTAATGCTCTCTCTTGGCCATAAATCAAATCTGAAGTATCTTCTACATCTTTAGTTGTTTCGAATTTAAAGATATTCTCATTGCAGATATCTTTTAAATCCTTTGGCATTAGTTCATTTTTACTTCTCATTAGTAATTTTTCCTCCGTACATTTTCTAAAGAAATTTTATATTATAAAATAAAAAATTGCAATAACAAAAGTCTATTCTTTCTTACTCTTTTTGCTTTCTTTCTTTTTCTCTTCTTTAGGCTCTTCTTCAGCCTTTTCGCCATCATCTTCAAATATTTCGTCAAGCTCATCTATAGTCATCGGTTTTTTCTTTCTTTTTGCTCCTAAATACATTGGAAGCAATAATACATTACTTAATACTGAAGATATTAGTATTACAAATAACACATGTGTTAGTGAATAATCTGATAAACAATCTGCAACTTTATCATAAATAAGTGCTGCAAGTGATCCTAAAACAAATGCACTAAGTGTAATTGTTGATGGATTTTTATTAAATACAGAACTAATTAATGTAGTTGTCATTGCAATTAGCACACATACTTCAAACACTGTAAGTGATGCTTTATCAGAATAGTTCCAATAAACATCAAATATTCTAGTTTGCATTATAACTATAACAAAAATTAATGCTAAGAATAGAACCATTAATGTTACTGCATAACTTAAATGAACTTTTTCTGTATATTTTTCTTCTCCTGAAGTTTTCATGTATGAAGCAAATATTAAAAGTGCAACTGTCATAAATATACTTGAGAATATTAATGTTAATGATAAATATTCATAAGAAGCAACTTCTCCAAAAGCATCATCATCATAGTAATAATCATCTGCATAATCGTCATAGTCAGAATCTTCATCATCGTAATAAAACTCTGAATCATCTTCTTCATCATCAACGAAGAATCCACCTTCATAGTCTTCTTCATCGTGGTCTTCCTCATCTTCAATTTCATCTTCTTCATCTTCGACTACTTCTTCTGATATTAGTTTATTTTCTACCAAAACATTTTCTGGAAGTACATTAACCATATTTCTTGGAATTGGTGGTTTAACTATTGTTCTTGCTTGAGACAAAGTAAATACTGAAACCAATGCAAATATAATTAAAGTAAGTGATAATACTTTTTTTAAGTTTCTCATATAATTTTTTCTCCTCTTCTAAATACTTTCTCACTCTATAGTATATATATAAGTTTTTTTAATTACAATTACAATTTCATTAAAAAAAGCATATAACTTTCGTTATATGCTTCTTTCTTCTCTACACATTATAATGGCATCATCTTCACCATTATAGTATTTTCTTCTAACATTTATCGTTTCAAAACCTTCTTTTTTGTATAAGTTAATTGCAACATTATTATTTGCATTTACTTCCAAGAAAATTTTGTTTTTCTCATTTTTATTTGCAAGAGATATTAAGTTTTCCATTAGCATCTCTCCATAGTGGTTTCCTCTTAAATCTTTTTTAACTACAATATAATTTAGTTCTGCATCATCCACTGACATAAGTAATCCACCAAAACCAATTATTGTATTATCTTCTTTAAGAGCAACATATTTAGTATTTGGACTTTCGATTTCACTTTTAAGTACATTTAATGTATAAAAGTCATCATACTCATCATGGTATGAATCTTTAATAGATTCATAATCATCTAAACTCATTTCACTAAATAACATCCTAACACCTACTTTTCTAATTTCATTCTCTCTGCTTGAGATTTTCTTAAATATAGTGGCTTAATACTATCTGCTGTATCTAATGTTCCTTCCTGATATTTCTTATATCCCATAAGTCCAACTTTAGCTGCAGATTGCATATTATTTTCTTCAAATATTGCATCTTCATGAATAGCAAGTATCTTATCTTTAAATTTAACTGCACCACTTCCAACAAAGATAATCTTTCCAGGAATATAAGAAATCTTCTCTAAGAATTCATCAATATTGTCTGCACATAGTGGATCTTTTTGATTATATGCTTCATCAAAAACTCCACCATATATTTGATCATTTTTAGCATCTATCATAGAAACAATTGTAGCTTTTTCTTCTACAGAAACATTTCTTGCTAATGTTTCTAAAGAATTAACTCCTGCAATAGGAATATCTAAAACTTCAGCTATAGCTTTAATACTAGATACACCTATTCTAATTCCAGTAAATGAACCTGGTCCTACTGAACAAGCTACTAAATCTAAATCGTTTAGTTTAACATTATTTCTATCTAATATTTCTTCCATTAAACTTAGTAGGTTCTCAGAATGAGTTCTACCATCATTTAAATCATTAATATCAACTACATTATTATCTTTTAAAATTGCAGTACTACATATTTCACTTGAAGTATCAATTGCAAGTATTGTCATTTTATTAACACCTAACCTTTTAATTAACATTTCTAAATATATGTTTTCCACAGTTTATTAATATTTTGTGGATATTTCTTTAAAATTCTAGGTTGTTATCCCCAAAATTTTCTATTCTTAAAATTCTTTCATCTAAAGATTCTTCATTTCTTTCAAAAATGATCTTTGTATAGTTTGTAGGTAAAACATCTTCTATCATTTCACCCCATTCAATAATACAAATACCTTTTTCAAAATACTCTTCTCCACCTATTGCTAAAAACTCGTCAGAATCTGATAATCTGTATACGTCAAAATGATAGATATTAGTTCCATCTTTAGCATTGTATTCATTTACAATTGTAAAAGTTGGACTAGATATCTCATCCTCTAAATCAAAGTAACTTAGTATTCCTTGAGTAAATTTTGTTTTTCCTGTACCTAAATCTCCAGATAAAACAATTATATCTCCAACTTTTAATTTTTCTGCAAATTTTTTCGCAATATTGCGAGTCTCTTCTTCAGAATGCGATTTAAATTCTAACATGAGTTCTCCTTTTAAACAATAGATTTTTCAGTTTTTTATCTAATTAATATAATACTGTAACTAATAAGTAATAAGTTAATTATAATTTAATAATTTTTTTCGAAAAAACTATTTACAAATTCGAAAAATAGTATAACATATTTTGCTGTTAAAATCTACATAATAACTTAAAAATAGCTACTTTAGTTGAAATCTTACTCTAAATATCGTATAATTATAAGTAGATATGCGGGTATAATTTAGTGGTAAAATTCCATGCTTCCGACCTGGCTTCGTGGGTTCGATTCCCACTACCCGCTCCATATTATTTACTCCATTTCTTAAATCTCAAGAAATGGAGTTTTTATTATTTTATGCAGTCATTGAAATCTCGCATCTACCGTGCTATAATAAACGCACAATTTAATTCCCTTGCTTTTAGCAAGTTTATCATATATATCTGACGCAAATAATTTTAGTGACAGAGGTGACAACTATGAACATTAGTCTACCGTATGAAATCGGCACAACACTCAAAACAACTGATTCTGGTGTTGTTCACTATGATAAAGTACATCGCTACATCGTAGGAGACAAAATCCAAGTTGTACTGATGCTGTGCTACGACAAAGATCCCAGATTATCTGTTCCGATAGATATCGAAGATCTAAAAAAGAGATGGGAGGTTTTTGAATCCTAGATTGTCAAAGTTCTCAAATCATACTTGTTAAGGAGGAGATTTTATGGCAAATGACTTCTACGCTATATCAGATAGGACCTATACCCTACAAGAATCCGATAATCCTAATCAGTTCTACTTTTATCGGAATGATGGAAAAGTTCTAACTGATATAGACAGAGAACCGATGGACTTGTATCACGCTTATATCATGAACAAGATGATGAATGGTGAAATCACTGATATTGTCATGAATAACATTTATTCACAAATGTCTACTGACCACACTACGATTCGTCTTACAATTTCTGATATTGGTGAAGATCCTGTTCCTCGAGAAAGTTCAGCCATCCACGAAAAGCCCAGCTTTTGGAAAAGACTTTTTAAAAAGATATTTGGGTAAAAACAAAATGGCAGAAATAGTTTTTTAAGCTATTTCTGCCATTATTTTTATACTTTCTTTAAATATGATTGAACTCTAACTTTAAATTCAGACCATAATTCTTTTAAATCATTGTAAGTTAGTGTTCCTTCCACATCATTTATCTTAACCCATTTTAGATCATGAACTAATTCTGTTGGAAAGTCTTTAGGAGACTCACCTAAATCTTTTGCAAAATAGAAATACATTTCAACATCTTCTCCACTCGGAGTCATGTAAGTAATTACCTTTGGAGAATCTTCATTTAGAATTTCACATAGTCTTCCTGTTTCTTCCTCAGTTTCTCTTAATGCGCATTCAACTAGTGTTTCCCCTTCTTCTAGATGTCCTTTAGGGAATGTGTAATCATTTTTATTTCTTCTATAAACTAATCCTATTTTTCTTGTTTCAAAGTTTATTAAAACGCATCCGGCTTTTAAAACTTTCATTTTTTTACTACCTCGTATAATATTTTACAAACTCATTATATCACTAAAAAAATATTTTAAAAGTGCTTTTTAATCAAGTAACAAAATAGCTTAAAAAATTTACTAATTTTACATAATATGTTATAATAATAGTAGGATACTTTTTGTTCTTTAACCTATTAAATTTAAAGGTTTTTCGGAAAATTTGAAAGGAGTTCCATTCAAATAGGTTAAATTACAACGGTATCGGTAGTTAGTTAGGCATATATTATACTTTAGGAGGATTGTTACAACATGAAAAAGAAGTCTACCCTGGCCACTGTGGCCCTCATCGCACTTTTGTGCATTGTCCTTTCCGCTTGTGCTCAGACCACAAACACCACCGCTTCTGTCAATGAAGAAACTACCGAAATCAGCTCGTTTCCCACTGCCGAAACTCTCGTTTCTCGGTCGGGGCTCGATGCTACCCACGCTGTCTTCACCTCGAATACCAGCACCGATTCTGACGCCGCCCCTGCTTCCTTTATGGAGTTGGAAGACGATTCTGATGAAGTGTATGAGTATTATCGGTTTGAGGTCGCTCGCAGAATTCGTTCTGGGAAAAATTTCATTACCGAAAATGAGGCTAAATGGTATCTCGACAATGGATATGTGATTGGAAACAGAGAGGGAGGGCTTATCCTTAAGGACAACACCCTTTACCACTCTTACACCAGCTACTACTATCCCATCGTTGTGAATATCAGAGGTAGAGATCGCTTGATCTACACCTATGAAGATGGTGATGTGCTTATCGATCCTTCGCTGTCTCATACTAACTGGCTCGGAAGTCTGCATCTTACGTACGAAGAGTCTAGAGCTCTCGGCGAAAATGTAGAATTCATCGAGTGCACATCTGGCTATACTATCATCTATAATCCCGATATGGAAGTTATGCAAGTCTATCAGTTAGGTCACCTGGTTGAAAGCACTACCGCAAGGGGTGTATATACCGG
This sequence comes from Clostridia bacterium, assembly GCA_017528085.1. GTDB lineage: Bacteria > Bacillota > Clostridia > TANB77 > CAG-508 > Scatovivens. The sequence continues at coordinate 404,294 of JAFXPH010000002.1, forward strand.
CAAATCTTTCTGGGTTGGCTACATCTTCCGGGATGGTTCTGATGTGTATGCCGTAAGATGGAATGACGACAGAGAAGAATACGAAGCCGTCTGTATCGCTCATCACGTCCAGTATGTGATTGATGCTGATTACGCTCTCGGTTCTGATCCTTGGAGCCAGCCGCTCTTCCTCATGGAAGACGGTACCATCAAGGCCTACCTTGATTGGAAAGATCCTGAACACCCGGACTCTGTTGAGAACCTGGTTGACCCCTATTATGAGGGAGGATACGACCGTTAACGTCAATTTCCGTTGTTAAACTAAAAGAGGCTGCAGGTTTACCTGCAGCCTCGACCTATTTAATTAATTATTTTCTATCCATTCTTTAACCAAAGTTTTGCTAGAATCTTCTTTAACATTTCTTCCTTGAATTGCAAGTCCTGATTTTATTGTTGCTCCACTACAAATTCTTTTAATATCACTTATACTAGATGCTAGTCCTGATCCTTCATGAGTAGCGAATGGATAAACATTTTTTCCTTCAAAATTTAGTTTTTCAAGTTGAGTAAACATTGGCATAGGAAGTGTTCCCCAATAAATTGGATAACCAATAAATACTGTGTCATAAGAATCTACACTTGGAAGTACTTCTTTAATTTCTGGTCTAAAATTATTATTTACTTCATTCTTTGCTTCATCACAGCATGTGTTATAATCTTTTGCATAAGGAACTTTTCTTTCAACTTTAAACATATCTGCTCCAGTATATTCCTTAATGTATTCAGCTAAGTATTCTGTATTACCTTTATCTACATATCCTACTGCATAGTTCTCATCAGCTCTTGAAAAATAAATGACTATAGCTTTCATATTTTCCCCCATTAATCAACATTTATTAATTCATAATCTGTAGATCCAAATCCTAAACTTTCAGCATATTCAGTAATGTGTCTACCAAATCTTGTATCGATTCTTTCTTTTATATCTTTTGTTCCTTCTTCATGAGTAGCCCAAATAGCATCCAAAAATGCTTGATCATTTGCAACTGGATCTAAAGAAGCAAATATTCCTATATCATTTATTACTGGGTCTCCTTGATGGGCATCACAGTCGCAGTCTAAACTAATAGCATTAGCTACTGTAATATAAACAATAGGTCTACCCTTTTCTTTTAAGTAATCAGCTACAGCTTTTGCAGCTTCTGCCATAGATTCAATAAAATCTATTTGTTCATGCTTATCTTCCCAACATAAATCTGGGTCTTCTGTATGACCACAACTATGAATATAAGCCTTACCATTTCTTGATGCTATACCAATAGATTGGTTTTTAAGGTTTGCACCAAAACCTCCCATCATATGTCCTTTACCATGGGCTAAATTTAAAATTGAATCATACTTATCAAAGTTTTCACCAATTAAGTCATATTTAAGGTGTTTTCCATTATGAACTGGTATTTTGAATTCTCCATTTGCGTCCATTATATCTACATCTGCAAAAGATGTGAATCCATGTTTTTCAGCAACTTTAATATGATCCTCTGCTGTATTTCTTGCTCCAGGATAAGCTGTATTACATTCAATAATAGTTCCATTTAATTTCTTAACAAGTGGAGCTATTAAATCTGCTTTTAAATATCCCTTTGCACCGTCTTCACCTGTTGATACTTTTACTCCTACTTTTTCAGGTAAATCAACTCCTAATACCTCATACATTTTTATTAGGCTTTCCGCAGTGATTTCTTTAGAAAAATATACCTTTGATTTTTCCATATAATCATCTCCTTTTCTTATGCCCTTATTAAATATTTAAATATCTTTACTGTCAAGTTGTTATTGAAATATTTCTTATGCTCGTTATATAATTGCTTTATAAAAGGAGAAGCTTATGGAACTTAGAAAACTTGAAACTAATTTTAATAAAGGCATATTTATGAATGAAAGTATTCTACAAAATGTAGAATATTTAAAAGATGCTGACATAGTTTTAAACGAAAAGAATTTAACAAGTACTATACTAGGTTTTGGAGGAGCAATTACTGAAGCTAGTGGTTATTGCTATCATAATCTTTCTGAAGAAGAAAAGAAAAATTTTATTAACTCCATTAAACGTAGTAATTATACTTTCTTTAGATTACCTATTGGTAGTTCAGATTTTTCTCTTTCTAGTTATTCATATGCAAATAAAAAAGACTTATCAGATTTTTCAATTGAAAGAGATTTAGAATATATAGTTCCTCTTCTAAAAGACATTATGGAAGTTACTCCAAATATTAAACTTTTAGCATCTCCTTGGAGTCCACCAAAGTTTATGAAGACAACTAATCTTTTAGTATTAGGTGGAAAATTAAAGAAAAAATATAGAAAACTCTATGCAGAATATCTTGCAAAGTATGTCTTAGAGTATAAAAAGCTTGGAATTAATATAGACTATATTACTCCTCAAAATGAGCCCGGTGCTGTGCAAGTTTGGGAGTCATGTCTATATAGTTCAGAAGAAGAAAAAGAATTTATTAAAGACTTTCTATTTCCTACTTTTGAAGAAAATAATATTGAAACTAAAATTATTATTTATGATCATAATAAAGATAAGCTCCTTAAAAGAGCTCTAGATATCTATGAAGATAAATCTTTGCTTCAAATGACATATGGCTTAGGATTTCATAATTATGAAGGTAATCACTTTGAAGCATTAGCAGAATTTAAAAAGCATTTCCCAGATAAGCTTTTAATTCACACAGAAGGATGTGTTGGTTTTTCTAAGTTTAAAGAAGATGATGAAATCAAAAATGCAGAATACTATTTGTATGATCTGATTGGAGATTTAAATAATGGTGCAAATGGTTATATAGATTGGAATATTCTTTTAGATGAAAAAGGTGGACCTAACCATAAGAGAAACTATTGCAATAGTCCTATTATGGTAAGAGAAAAAACTTTATATAAAAATCTATGTTATTTCTATATTACTCACATAACTAGATTTATTCTTCCAAATGCGAAAAAAATAGAAATTATATCTAAAGAGAACGATTTAGATATAACTTCTTTTAAGAATGAAGATGGAGAAATTATTATTGTTATTTTAAATAAAACAAATAACGATTATAGCTTTAAATTAAATGTATTAGAAAGTACATTTTCTGATATATCTTTTGCTCACTCAATTCAAACATATATAGTAAAATAAAAAAAAGTAATCTATTAGATTACTTTTTTGTTATTTCTACTACATTTTTATTTACTTCAAATACAAGTAGATATCCCTTTTTACTTAAAGGAGATTCTTTATAAAAGTTACTTGCATAGTCTACATATAAGACATTATTTTCCTCTATTACTGAGTAAAATGAAAATTCATTTTCACCCTCTAAGCATGGCACGTATCTTATTGCTAAATTCTTATAGTCAAATGTGTTACTTGTATATAAATCCACTATTTTTTCTAAGCCATAGTCAGATGCAAATAATTTAAGGCCATCATAATTCTTTATAAGAAAGCTTCTACTATCTTCTGCCAAAGCTTCTATATAGTCTTCACTAATTATCTTTCCCTCAAATCCATATTCTTCTTTTGGTAGGTTAAATACATCGATTGCCTTTTCTACTTTTTCTTCTGAAGTATTTTGAACTATATTTTCTACCTTATCTTTTTTTATGCCAAATGTATTGTTTTCTACGGCCGGCTCTGTTTTTACTTCTGTTTTAGGCTTACCATTAGATAAAAGAACCGTACTTCTATCTATATAAAGCACATGATTTGCATCATAAGAAGACGCAGTATTAGTAGTTACTTGCGCTCTTTTTTTATCTTCTTGCATATCATTATAATATAAAATTAGTGGCACAACAGTTGCAGTTACTATAATAACTACAATTATTGTAAGTATAAATTTTGGTTCTCTCATCTTTTAATCTCTTTTGTATTTATTTAGTTTCTTCTGTAGATTGTTCCTTATCATCCTTTTGTGATAGTTTCTTATCAGCATCTAAAACAGCTCTAGTTGTCGCATAACATGGATTCTTTTCATCTATAGCTGCTCTAAGTATTTCTTTGATAGTAAGAGTTTTAACATCTTCTGGAATATCTTTATTATTTGAAATTTTCATAGCTGAAAAAAATGCAACACTTGCTGTCTTATCCATAACACAAATAGCAGAACTATGCTTTGCCTCTTCAAATTCTTCTTTTACTATTCCTCTTAGTTCTTCTTGTGATCTAGCCATTAAATCTCTATCTAATTCTTCTCCATCGAATACCTTCTTTTTAATAGCATCTTTCATCTCTCCAAGTATTATTGGTTTTCTTTCTGAAAGAGCATCCATTCCATAATAAGATCTAAAAGTTTTTTCCATAAGAGTATTAAATGCATTCTCTCTAGCCTCAGGTGATATTCTATCTAAAGTATCTTTAAGTCCTGTTGCAAATTGTTCGTAATCAATAGTTCTAGTATATAATGCAACAATTGGTCCAATATATCCAAGTGAAGGCTTTAATGCTTCATCTATAATTCTTCTACTTTCAGGTTTATTCTCTTCTTCCAATCTTATTGGTTCTTTTGCAACGACATAATCAGATACCCTTAAGTAAAAATCACGAACTGCTGCCTTATCACTTTTTTCTTTTCTTTCTTTATTTTTTCTCTCCATAATAACTTCATATACGTATTTTTTATCTTCAGGAATTTCAACTAAAGCATACTTACTTTGCTCTTCGACTCTTTCTCGTCTATATCCATTTAAGCTTTCGACTAGCTTTCTTGCATCTTCATCTAGCTTTTCCATTTTTCTAGATAGTGTATATTTTTGATAAATAATATCCTCTAGTTTTTTCTTTGTACTTTCAGCATCTTCTGGAAGTTTTCCATAAGTTTTATCTATTAATTCAGATATTAATCTTTTAGCGACATTTTCTTTCTTTCCTTCTGGAACAGCAGAAAGAACATTTTTTAAATCTGTATTAAATGCATCTATTTTAAGTTCTCTACTTCTTTTATCAACTTCTGCAGTATATTTTAGACCTTTTATAAAGTATGGATCATCAGCATCATGCATAATTCTTCTATATTTATCACTTTGCATTTGCTCTCTAATTGGCGCTATCATTGCCTCAGTATATATATCTTCCATAAATGCATCCATAGAGCTCAATTTTTCTCTACTAGATAAAGTCTTTTTTGTAGTAAAGCATTCATTTAAATTTCTACTTATTAAAATTCTACCACCACTTAAAGTTCTATAAGCTATTGCATCTTTACCAGCTTTTAAAACATCTTCTGCTTTAAAAGTTCTAGATATTTCTGATTGTGGAAGAGCAAATTCTGTAGTATCTACTCTTTGTTTCTTTATTTCACCATTTTCAATCACAACATGATAAAACTCATTATCTGTTTTTTGTATATACTCATTTGGAGATAATTTTAAATATTCAGTAGTTCTTGTATGTGCATCATTTACTCTCTTCTCTTCAGTTACTTGAGCTAAAGTTGGCATAACTTTACCAATATTATTTCTTACTACTGAGAAATCAACTCCATCTGGTATTGATTTAAATAATTTTTCTCCAATAATAGCTTCTTTTTGGAAATCAGTTGCACCTGTCTTTTCAAATATTATTTCTAATTCTGATAATAATCTTGGTAGATTTGATACATCTCTACTTTCAGAATATTTCTTTAGCCTATTTTCAGCAAGTCTCATTGCAAAATCAGGATTATCCATCTTAATATCTTTAGATATATCTTCTTTATCTAAAATCTTTTGTGTAAGAGCTTTAGAAGCATTTTCTTTATCAGAACTATCAAATAAAAATTCTTCTGCTAAAGCTTTTCCAAGTTCTTGCTCTAGTACACCATTCTTAAGAAGCATTAAAAGATTTTTGTCATAATACTTATATCCTCCAGTTTCTTCTAAGAACTTCTTAAGTGTTGCTATTCTTCCTGTCAAAATAGACACATCTATTTTTCCATCTTTTATATATTCTAATGAATGTACTTCTTTTCTAATATACCCTTTTGCCATTTGAAGCAATTTCTCATTAATTTTAAACATTGCTTCTTTTGCTTTTTCTTCTCTTTCAGGAGTTTGTTTTTGATCTTCTCTTATTGAATATGCATTTTCATGATATTCTTCAAAAAGAAGCATAAGCCCTGAATATTCATTATAGTTTTCACTTCCATCAGGTGTTAAAAATGTTGAAAAGTAATTTTTAAATTCATCAGTTACCCCTGATAAGTAATTCTTAATTAGAGAGTCACCTAAAACAAAGTGAAGGAATTTTACAGTTCTTACATTAAATTCATAAGAACCATTTTTATCTACTTCACCTTTTACAGCTCTTGAAATATATTCAGTTAATGCTTCGTTTAAGAATGTTGGAAATCTATTTTCTCCACTCATAAGATGCATGTTCTCATGATCAGAAACTCTTCTAGTTGATTCACTTTTATCTTTAAACTTTATTACGTTTTTAACACGATTAAAATATCCAGCAGCACCTGGTTTCTCTTTAAAGTCTTCTTCATTAAATTGTTCAACTATTAATGTTTTAAGACTCTCTGAAATTCTAGACCTATCAATCCATCTAGCAAAATCAGCTTTTGTCATATATTTACATATTTCATCGTATGTTTCATGAATAAGAGTATAGAAATCACCTTTTGTGATACCGTCATTTTCCATCATGCTCTTTTCGAAATCTCTAAACATTTTTAAGTATAGCTCTCCTATTAAATATAATCTTACAAGTATAATGTACCATATAGGCTTTTTCAATACAATTAAAAATCGTTTACCTTTTGATTACCTCTATGTTTCATTTTTGAAAAAAGGCTTAAAATATGGTATAATTAAGGTATGGCAATAGTGCCATGAATACCAAAAGGAGGATTCTTATGATGAATCGGAAAAAAGTAACATCGTTGACTGTGCTTCTTGCACTTCTCATCATTCTGTCGGGTTCTTTTGCTTCAACTGCTTCTGCAGCTGTTGCAGCTGGCCCTGATAGATCAGTTCCTGCTGATAGCGTCCCCACAGACCATGTTCTCGGTGAATTCTGCATCGTACGTCGAGACGTTTCTATGTATGAATCTTCATCCGAATTTGGATCTGGAGAATGCTCATCGTTTCCGGTTGACCTCGTGTTCTGCGTCAATGGAGTGGCTTACCTCAATGATGATGGTTCCATATACGATCTCGTATATCATACCTACTCGAAAGAGTACATCTGGACAGGTCGAGCAGCAACTCTTGAAGATTGCATGCACGAAACCATTTATGCAACACCTCATTACATGGTTCATGTGACCGATGAATGTGGTGGTGGCGGATGGTTGAATGTCGAAGACCTCGAATGGGATATCAGTTTCTATTTGAGAAGTCTTAAATAAGTAAATCCAAAAAGGGTGCGGAGATATTTCTCCGTACCCTTTCTTTTTTTATGTAAAAGAAAACCAGGCTCTCCAGAGAGAGCCTGGCCACAATTCGGTTTTAGGCAAGTCCGACAAGAGACAGCAGCGGCTTCAAGAGCTCCATCACAATCTTGTAAACCCACTCGACAATCTCAAGGCAAACCTTAGAGAAGGAGTAGAAATTAGGTGCGACTTCGCTCGTGAGCTCGGGCCAGTATTTCTGAGCGATGTAACTCATTACAACGCAAATAAGCGCGTAGATAAGTATTGCTCTGAAGATTCTGGCGATGTTCCGGATTATCCGGTTGCTGGTTCTGTTGAAACGTGCCATTCTTGAAGTGTTGTTCTGCTGTTCCATGAAAATTTTCCTCCTTGGGTATGTGTGTACTGCAGATATATATAAAATGAACACTCGTTCATAAGACTATTATACCACATTTAGAAGTTTTTTTCAATTTTGTTAACATAAAAAGGAGACTTACTTGTCTCCTTTTTCTAATAAATATGAACTTTTATTCTTAGTTATTTTATCAATAGTTAGTATTATTAATGTAGGTAGTAAAAATACATATGGCAGAGTATATCTAAAATATGTATTTGCTGGGCCTACTATACAAATCACAAATGATAATATCAGCGGTATCATCACTATTAAGTATTTATAATTCTTATGTTCAATCATGTATGCACATAATATAAATATTAGCCATGAATTAAATCCAACATTTGAAAGAAGTCCTATCAAAGGAATAAATGGGAATACTTCCCCATATCTACTAAGAACAAATCTTAGTCCTTCTAATTTATTTAAATGATAATCAACAATTGGTGTTTCTACTTCATATTCAATTGGCTCATATGTTGTAATCATCATATCTGGATCATAATGGATATACCATTTATTTTTATTTGGATATAAGAATCCATATATATTATTAAGTGTAGCATCTACATATGTAAGTGGATGATTTAATCCTTCTTTAAACCATACTTTAAAATATTCTTTTAAGTCTTCACTTGTTGCGTACTTGTTAAATCTTTCCTTAACTGGATCAGATAATTCTGGATTATATCTATCTGCAATAGTATCATAAACTAGAATCTTATCAATTGCTTCCCTTTCCTCATCTGTTATTTCATCTTCATGATTCTTAACATATCTTGCTGTTTGTTGGAACGGAATTGATAGAGCCTCTCTAATACTTGTTCCTGATATTCCTTTACTTGGAATAAAACTATTGTTAAACCAAATTGTAAACACTAAGTATAGACATGTTGCTGTAGCTATTTTTACTCTATTTTTATTATTCTTCAAAAACACAAGTACAAATGGAATTGTTAAAACAACAACATGTAAACCATTATTTCTAAATAAGCTCATTAATGTAATTGATAAAAAGTAAACAACTACCTTTGATAACTTTAAATCTTCTTTTCTATATTCATCTACTACATCGTACAAGAAAAGTACAAATATAATAAAGAATGCTGTATATAAAACATCTTTAACTGCACTTACTGTATAAAATGCATACATTGGAACAATAATATACATTAGTAGTACTATGATATATCCACCACTTGGTACTTTCTTTTTACTCATAAACTTAATTGTATAAGCAAGTGAGCTTGAGTAAATTATTGTTTGAACAAATGTATATATAAAAAGTCCGAAATTATCATTTACAAATTTTCTTCCAATCTCGATTGCTTTTCCAAGCATAACTGTTTGAGTAACTGGATGATGAGCTGTCATTAATACATTTGGATCAATTAAAATAACATAGTCTTTATACTTAGTAGGTATATTAAAATATTGCAATATTTGGAAACTTGGATCTGGAGATAAAACCATAGGATAAAAAGCTATGATGTAAATAGCCCAGATAGTCCAAATTGTGATTAAGCTGCCCCAAAATGGGTGTTTTGTTAAGAAACCTATATATTTTACTAAAAACTTATTTTGCGGTCTTATTTCGTCAAATTTTGTTTTATTTATTAAATTATCTAATAATCTAAAACCTATTTTAAATAATATAAAATATCCCAAAAGTTTTACTAAACTTAGTGTAATGGTATAGGCATTTACTCCTATTAAAAATATTGATGAATATTCTAAGTAGCATTCACCTATTATCATACATGCTGAAAAGACAGCAGATAGTATATTTTTACATTTAGTAGTTTTTAAAGATTTAATTCTATAAAGAGCATAAAGAACTGCACCAAATACAATAATCATAGTAGTTGGTCTAGTTTGATAAAAGCTACTAAACTTTATTTTTTCAGTTTCAATTGTTAAATTTAAATCCATCCCTATTGTCATTGCAACTACAATTGCATATAGGATTGTTTTTAATTTCTTTTTCATATAAACATCCTTTATAATTTAACAAACTTGCACATATTTTTATACCACATTTTTGCCCATTTTTCAAGCTTTTATAGGCAAAAACAAAAGCAGTATACATAAATATACTGCTTAAAATACTATCTTTATAATTTCTATTTATTGTTTACAATATAATCTACAACATCTTCTACAGTAACCATTTGATCTACTGCTTCATCAGGAATTGATAAATCAAATTCATCTTCTAAGTTCATTAGTAATTCAACTATGTCTAATGAATCACATGATAAATCATCCATAAATGTAGATTTTAAAGTTACATTAGTTGCTTGTATATTATTCTCTAATATTGTTTTTACTTTTTCAAATACTTCTTCTTTTGACATACTTCTATACCTCACTTACTTCTTTACAATACTTATATCACTTTTCAAATAAATAGTCTAGTATTTAATAAAAAAAATAATCCCGCGAAGACGCGGGATCGTTTTTGGAGAGTCACGCCTTCTCGTGATCCCTCACGGCACGGAATTTACCGTTAGGGAGCTGCTCGATCCAAGCGTTGATTTCTCTCCAGCCATGGGACGCGGGATGTGCCGCTCTGATTTCCTCTAGAACTTTCATTGCCTCCTCTCGTGTGTTCTTTTCGAACGGGGACTTGAAAATCTCGTGAAACTTTTCCATGGTAAAATACCTCCTTAAAAATTATTTCTTCCTGTCTATACCCAGTTGTCAAAAAAGGAAGTAAATGAGTTGCCTCATCTTTAATTATATCATTTTCTAGCTATTTTTTCAAATTTATAGGTAGTTTGGTCATTCTGCAATATTTTTTTAAAGCATAAAAAAAAGAAAGCAATCACTTGCTTTCTTAAAATGGAGCAGGTAGCGGGAATCGAACCCGCATAGCCAGCTTGGAAGGCTGGAATTCTACCATTGAACTACACCTGCATGTCCGTCGACATGATTAATTATAATCGTTTTTTAATCATTTGTCAACATTTTTTTGAAATTTAAAATACTAAAGCCTACTTGTAACAAGTAGGCTATGTATTTTTAAGTAAATTTAATTATTCTTTATCTTCTTTTTTTTCTTCTTCAGCTGGTTCTTCTGTTTTAGATTCTTCAACTGGTTCTTCAGCTTTAGCTTCTTCTACAGCTGGTTCTTCAGCTTTAACTTCTTCTACAGCTGGTTCTTCAACTTTAGCTTCTTCTTTAGCTGGTTCTTCAGCTTTTGCTTTTGCTTCTTCAGCTTTAGCTTCTTCTGCTTTAATTGCTTTATCTGCTTCAACAGCTTCTGCAACTTCTTCAGCAGTTACTTCTTCTACAACTTCGTTTTCTCCTGGAACTATTTCTTCTTTTAAAACTACTTCTTTAGTTTCAATTCTTGCACCAATTTTTTCTTTAGTCTTAGCAGCTTTACCTACTCTATCTCTTAAGTAGTATAATTTAGCTCTTCTTGCTTTACCTACTCTGACTACTTCAATTTTAACAACCATTGGTGAATGTACTAGGAATGTTTTTTCAACACCAACACCATAAGAAATTCTTCTTACTGTAAATGTTGCATTTACTCCTCCACCTTGTTTTTTAATAATAATTCCTTCGAAAACTTGTATTCTTTCTTTATTACCTTCTTTAATTTTTACATGAACTCTAACTGTATCACCAATATTTAATACTGGAATTTTATTTTTTAATTGTTCATGTTCAATAGATTTTATAATATCCATTTTCTTCCTCCTTCTTTGAAAATTCGTTCTATTTTTTAATATAATCTAACTCTTCTTGAGTTAGCTCGATGTTTTCTAATAGTTCTGGTCTGTTCTTATAAGTTATCTTTAAAGATTCTAATCTTCTCCACTTATCAATATTTTGATGATTACCAGACTTTAGTACTTCAGGAACTGAGATTCCTTCGAATACTTCAGGTCTTGTATATTGTGGATATTCTAGAAGTCCTTCTGAAAAACTTTCTTCTTTAACAGACTCTTCTGTGATTACTCCATCAACATATCGAGAAACACTATCTATTAATACCATAGCTGGTATCTCTCCACCTGTTAATACATAATCTCCTATTGAAATTTCTTCATCTACTATCATATCTAACACTCTTTGATCAATACCTTCGTAGTGACCACATAAAAGTATTAGATGTTCTTCTTTAGCTAAGTCTTTGACTTTATTCTGAGTTAACACTTTTCCTTTTGGTGAAAGGTAAATAACTTTACTTTTTTCACTTTTGACAGACTTATAAGCATCATATACAACATCTGGTCTCATAAGCATTCCTGCTCCTCCACCATAAGTAGTATCATCTACTTTTTTATGTTTGTCTTTAGAAAAATCTCTAATGTTAATCAAATTCATTTCTATTAAATTGCTATTTAATGCTCTTCCAATTACACTTTCTTTCAAAGCATTAAACATTTCTGGAAATAAAGTTAATACATCAAATCTCATATTAAAGTCCTTCAATTAAATTTACTATAATTTTGCCTTCTTCAATATTTACTTCTTTAATTACATCTTTAATGCCAGGTAAAAGTCTTTGTTTTCCTAAGTCATCTTTTATAACATATATATCGTTTGCACCTGTATTATATATGTCATCAACTTTTCCAAGTAATTCACCTTCTTCTGTAAAAACATCTAATCCAATTAAATCTGCTATATAATAAACTCCTTCTGGAAGAGATCCTAAATCGTCTCTATCTACTAGAATAAATGAGTTTCTTAATTTTTCTGCTTCATCAATTGTATTTATTCCTACAAATTTGATTATAACTTGGTTTTTGTTATAACTTACTTTTTCAATCTTACGTTCTTCTATATCACCTTTGTTTCTTTTAATGAAAACTTTAGGTAATCTTTCGAACTTTGTATTGTCATCAGTAAAAGAATTAACTTTTACTTCTCCTTTTAGCCCTCTTACATTAACGATTTGTCCTAATTCTAAATATTTATTCATAAGGCCTTCCTTAATCTAAAAATTCAATAGAAACTTTTTTATTTTCCTTAGTAGCAATAGCTCTAACAACAGTTCTGATAGCTTTAGCCATCTTTCCTTGTTTTCCAATAACTTTTCCCATATCATCTTTAGATACTTTTACTTCATAACAAATTGACTTGTTTTCTTGTTTTTCTTCAATAACAACATCTTCTTTATTATCTACTAAACTCTTTATTACAAGTTCTAGTACTTCTTTCATTTTTTTCCTCCTTGTTATGATTACTTAGAAGCTTTATCTATTAAAGCTTTTACTGTATCAGTTGGTTTTGCGCCATTTTTAATCCATTGTTCAGCTTTTTCTTTATCTAAAACAACAGTTGCTGGGTTTGTCATTGGATCTAATGTTCCAATTTGTTCAATAATCTTTCCATCTCTTGGAGATCTTGAATCAGCTACTACTATGTGATAGAAAGGAGCTTTTTTCTTTCCAACTCTTTTTAATCTTATTTTTACCATGTAAAAATCACCTCCTAAAAAATCTATATATATTAAATTTTGTTTTTAAAATTATAATATAACCATTTAATTATTATCATTATCTATGTCTTCCATAGATTGAGCAAAATTATTGATGTCTGAATCTTTCATATTTAATTTCTTAAGCATCTTTCTCATGCCTTTGCCTGATGTCATTTCTTTCATCATTTTTTGTGTCATCTCAAATGACTTCATAAATTGGTTTAATTCTTGAACTGTAGTTCCACTACCATTTGCTATTCTTAATCTTCTGCTTCCATTTAATAGATTTGGATTTTCTCTTTCTTCATTTGTCATTGAAGAAATCATAGCTTCAATTCTTACAAATTTCTTTTCATCAATTTCTTGATCTAAAAGAGCACTATTAAATCCTGGAACCATTTTCATGATAGATGAAAGTGAACCCATTTTCTTGATTTGTTTTACTTGTGATAAGTAATCATTTAAATCAAATTTTTGCTTCTTTAATTTTGCTTCTAGCTTTTGAGCTTCTTCTATGTCGAATGTCTCTTCAGCTTTTTCTATAATTGAAAGTACATCACCCATTCCTAAAATTCTTTGTGCCATTCTGTCTGGATGGAATACTTCAATATCACTTAATTTTTCACCAGTTGCAATATATTTAATTGGTCTATTTGTTATTTTCTTTACTGATAATGCTGCACCACCACGTGTATCACCATCTAATTTTGTAAGAACTAAACCATCAATTCCAAGTTCTTTATTAAATGCATCTGCTATATTAACAGCATCTTGACCTGTCATAGCATCAACAACAAGTAATATCTCATGTGGTTTAACATTTTGTTTTAATGTTTTAAGTTCTTGCATTAAAACTTCATCAATTTGAAGTCTACCTGCAGTATCTATAATGATTACATCATTCATTTTAGATATTGCAAAATTTATTGCTTGCTTTGCAATTAAAGAAACATCTTTTGAATCTTCATTTGCAAATACTGGTATGTCTAATTGTTTTCCAACAACTTGTAATTGCTTAATAGCTGCTGGTCTATATACGTCACATGCAACAAGTAGTGGTTTCTTGCCATCTTTTCTTATGATGTTAGCAAGTTTTCCAGCTGTTGTTGTTTTACCAGAACCTTGAAGACCAACTAATAAAATAATTGTTGGTGGGTTTGGTGACATATTTATTTTTGTATCTTGTCCACCAAGTAATTCAACTAATTCATCTTTAACTATTTTAATTACTTGTTGACCAGGAGTTAATGATTTTAAAACATCTTGACCTAAAGCTTTTTCTTCTACAGTACTTACAAATTCTTTAACTATCTTGTAGTTAACATCGGCTTCTAATAGAGCAATTTTAACTTCTTTCAAAACTTCTTTTAAGTCTGATTCAGTTATTCTTGCTTTTCCTCTTAATTTTCTTGTTATATCTTGTAATCTAGAAGACAAACCTTCAAATGCCATTGATGTTCCTCCTTATATCATTTTATTTAAAGTATTTTTAATTTTTTCTAATTGTGACTCGTCAATATTAGGTATTTTCTCTAATATCTTTTCAATATCTGAAGCAAGCTTTTCTCTATCTTGCATGTTCTTCATAAGTGATAATTTTGATTCATATTCTAAAAGGTTATTTTCACCTTTTTTTAAATTATCTCTTACTGCTTGTCTTGTTATTCCTTCATTTTCAGCTATCTCTGATAATGACAAGTCATTATTGTAGTAATCATTAAGTAGTTCTCTTTGTTTTTCTGTAAGCAAGTTTTCATATATGTCTAGTAAAATACATATTTTAACTTTATCTTCCAACTAAAGTGCCTCCTTAATTTGTAATGCTAATATACTTTACACTATTTTTTCTTATTTGTCAACACATTTTAGCGTTTTTTAAGTAAAAAAAAGAGAAATTTTTTATTCAAAAATTTCTCTTTAATACTTTTTAATTTTTTTATTTATTTAGTACCCAAATTGGTCTAATTGCACAGTCACTAGTATCATCTACAGCCTTATAATCAAATAGTCCAAATTTAGATCCACTATTTCCGCCTCTTAAAATATATGGCTTAGTACTTGTAAAGTATTGTCTTACTCCTCCATAGCTATATGCAGATATTAATTGAGATACTTCATTCATTGCATCGCCATGTACTGAGTTATTTTCATTTACTGGGTAAATTGTTAAATATTGATTTGATTTAAACTTAATAGTATCAGCAAAATCAGCAAATGATCCACTTGAATTTTCTGAAATACAAGCCACCATTTCAAGTCTTCCAGTAGTTAAATCATATATTCCTGTAGAATTACCTGTTGTAGAATACTTCATACCTTCTTCACAAGTATAATCTGGTCTTCCATCATCATTATTCTTTCCACCACCAGCATACTTTGATGTAGAAAATGGCATAGCACCTTCTACTAGTCCAACACCATAATTACTATATGTTAGATATGCTATAGCACCCCATTCAGAATTTTTAATTAGATGTGAATCAATATTATTTATATTACTGTCATTATCTAAATCAAATGTATCATTACCAATATTTTGTGCTTTATTTTGATAACTAGTAAATCCTATTGTCCTCATTCTAGTTTCTAATAGTCTTACCCTTTTTAGTGCTGCATATAAACTAATTGAGTCTTCGTTGTTTGTTAAATCAACATTAGGAAGTGCTCTGAAAATATAATCAAATTCATTCATATTTAATTCTGTGTAATAATATGAATCCGTATTATCTACTTTATCTATAAATGTTTCAAATTTAGCTACCCAAAATCCTGGGATTTCAGAACTAAATTCTCCATTCATAAATGTAGATTCTTCACCTTGTCCATTTCTAAATGCTGGATGGACTATATATCCTTCTGGAAGTTGTTCACCATCAAAAGTGATATTTGAATTATCTTTTAAGAACAATATTTCTATTTTATTTTCCGTTGTTATCTTATATGCAAATCTTGGAATCCAAACATACATTGAACCATCAGGGAAAGTTACATTCGCCCATCTTTTTGCATTACTTGAATAATCATACCATACAATACTTGGATCGGCTGGTGTTAATTCAAATATTCTATTATTCTTATCCCAAGCAACTCTATTCATACCTTCAACAATTCTTGGATTGTTTGCTTTTGTTATATATATTGAATTACTATTTATAAACGCATCCCTATTTTTAGGAGTTACTTTTAGTCTTACAACTCCGACTATATTAGGACTTATCTGAAACTCTATACCTTGATTTGAGTTATATGTAAATGATGGTACTTGGAACCAACTACTTGTAGGAATATTTGAATTGTCTATTGTGTCATCTGTAAGCACTGCATACTCTATTTTTGAAATAGATACGAATCTATTTAATGTAAGCGTTATTTTTGTTTCTTCAGTTGTGTTAGATGTAAGTTCAGCAGTAGATGTATAAACTATTGATTGATCTGTAGGATCAATGTAGGCTTCATCTACGAAATAACCACCTTTTTGAGCATTTTGTAATTCAGATAAAATATAATATCTTTTCTCAATAGCTAAAACGTCGATAGCATCTACACCATCTCTTTCAATAATAATACCTTTATTGAAATTTATAAAAACATTAACATCTAAGTTAGTTAATCCAAATCTCTTTTCAAGCTCTGCTGCAGTGAAATAGTAATAATTATAAAGACCTATTTCTCTGTCTTCAGGTTCAAGCTTTACTCTATTTTTAGTACTATCTAATATACTTGCTAAAATAGCATATGGTGATGTTGGATCTGTAGAAACGCCATAGTTTGCTCCAACATAAGCTGGCTTATTTTTACTCATAGTTCCTTCATACATTTCATCATAGCTATACTTTTCCATAACGTATTCATTACATGATTTAGCTGGATAGTATTCCCATGATTTATACTCATCACGTATGATATTAACTTTCTCTTGAACTATAGTCATTTCGGCTTCGAACTTTTTAGTCTTCATAGTCTTATATGAATCAACACCTGTGTATATACCAACACTTGTTAATATAAGCATTAATATAACCATCAAAACCAATGCTATAAGAGTTACACCATTTTCATTTTTCATAAAAAGATTCTCCTCATTAGTATTAAAATAAGTGACACCTAACAAACCTTAAGTGTCACTTTACTATTCTTTATTGTGCTTGTTGAGATTTTACATATTGTGACATGTAATTTGTCATAAATGTTTGATAATCAAAATATTCTTCAGTTTCTGGAATTCCATAATCAATTCCATGTGTATCTATTGTTACAGAAGTAATTTTTGGTTTATTTTCAAATTCTAAGATTGAAGTATCTTCAGACTCTTTTGTCTTTCCTTCGTTTGCAATTTTTTCTACAATATCATAACCTTCAACTATTCTACCAAATGCTGCATATAATCCGTTAAGTCCAGGGAAGTTTCCTGTCATAATACGAATTTGTGAAGTAGCTGAGTTATTACTATATTGTGCTAATGTAGAAACACCAGCTGCAGCAAAGTCATATCTAATCATAGATATTACACCTTGCTCATGGCTTAAAGTGTTTTTATCAAATCCATTTGAAATAAATTCTCCTGGTATTTCATATCTTAAATCAGTTTTAGGATTTCCTTCTTCATCAACTTCAGGTTTCTCAACACTTGGATCTATTAAATCTAAAGTTGGAACATCAACCTCTCCATCTTCATTTCTTCCAAAATATAATCCTAGTTCATCTTTACCATAGATTACTTTTCCATTATAATAACCTGCTTCAGCAAGCTTTATGAAATTAGCAACAGTATTTGGAGCATATTCTGGATATAATTCTATTTTTATTGTTCCATAATTTTCCAATTCAACAACTGCTTCTGGGTTTGGAGTTTTTATAAAGTAATAATTACAAGCTCCATATATTGCATATACTATAGCTGCAATTAGCAATAAACTTATAATTACTAATGCGATATTTTTTAAAACTGTTTTCATTTTTTCCTCCCTATTTAATGCCTAATTCTTTAAGCACATCGTTTACATTCTTCACGCCTATTATATCTAATTTGTACTTTTCTTTCAACATTTTTTTGTTACTTTCTGGAATTATAGCTTTTTTGTATCCAAGTCTTTCAGCCTCTTTTAGTCTCTTATCTATCATGTTGATACTTCTTATTTCTCCAGTAAGTCCAACTTCACCCATTACACATAAGTTTTTATCTATAGGAATGTTTTTAAAACTTGAAGCAACTGCACTTATGATTCCTAAATCAAGAGCCGGCTCACTACATTTAATTCCACCAACAATATTAATATAAATATCTTGGCCACCTAGATTTAGTCCTGCTCTTTTTTCAAGTACAGCACCTAGTAATGTTAATCTATTATAATCAATTCCTATTGCATTTCTTCTTGGCATTCCAAAGAAGCTTTGTGTAGATAATGCTTGAAGTTCTATAAGAAGTGGTCTTGTTCCCTCTAAAGAAACTACTATAACAGAACCAGATGGATTTCCATCTCTTTCTGAAATAAGCATTTCTGATGGATTTTTCACTTCAACAAGTCCAGTGTTTTCCATCTCGAATAAACCAATTTCATTAGTTGATCCAAATCTATTTTTAACACCTCTTAATATTCTATATGAAAAATATCTTTCACCTTCAATATATAAAACAGTATCAACCATGTGTTCTAATACCCTTGGTCCAGCTATGTTACCATCTTTAGTAACATGGCCAATAATTACTGTTGTTATACCACGAATTTTACTAATTTTTAGTACTCTTGCTGTTATTTCTCTTACTTGAGATACGCTACCAGCTGCAGATGTTATTTCATCTGAGTACATTGTTTGAATAGAATCGATAATTAAGAATTTGATATTTTCTTTTTCTATTGCTGATTCAATAACATCAATATCTGTCTCAGCTAAGAATAATAAATTATCTTCATCTATTCCAAGACGATCTGCCCTAATTTTTATTTGTTCTGCAGATTCCTCTCCAGAAACATATAAAATTTTGCCATCTATTTTAATATTTTGACAAATTTGAAGGATAAGAGTAGATTTACCAATTCCAGGCTCACCACCTAAAAGTGTTAATGATGCAGGAACAAATCCTCCTCCTAAAACTCTATCTAGCTCACCTATATTAGTTTTAATTCTTTCTGTCTTCTTTCCTTCAACTTCTCCAAGTTTAACTACTTTTGCAGGTTCTTTAGTTTTTGATTGACTACCTGAACCTGATGTTATTACTTTTTCTTCTACGAAAGTATTCCATTCATTACATGCTGGACATTTACCAAGCCACTTGCTTGATTCATATCCACAATTATTACAAACGAATACTGTACTGTTTTTCTTAGCCATTTAAACATCCTTTCATTTTAGAATAATCCCTTTTCTATCATCTTATGTATTGCTAAAATGTACATAGCATGGCTCCAATTTAAACCAATATTCCATAATGGTTGCATTGTTCTATTATCAGTTTGTTCTGGAAGTAGTCCATGACCACTTGCAGAATTTGTTGCAAAATCAAAATTTTCTATAGCTTCATCATATTCACCATGTTCTAAATTATAAAGTGCCATCCATAAAGTACATATAGGCCATGGTCCACCAATATAGTTGTCATATTCATAACGAATGTATCCACCATTTGGTTTCTTTAGTGAAGCTTTTATATTTCTTACCGTATTTACAACTTTTTCATCATTTGGATCTAATATTTTAAATGGAACTACAATACCAAGTATACTAATATCTAACCTATTGTCATCTAATCTTCTTACGAAAGATTCTCTTTCTTTATCATAAAAATGTTCATTTATATAATCTATTATTCTTGGTATTTGATTAGATATTATATCAACATACTTAGTTTGTAAATAATCTAGCTCTAATCTTTTTTTATAAGCATAAAGATTTTTAACTTCTTCAAATATTTTTAGTGATGCATTGTAGGCCGCAACAATACATGCAATTGAATAAAGTGAATAACCTTGGTTTTCTTCCCATAAATCATAACTTACTTTGTGCTTATCTTGAGTTGATAGAAAATCATCTACATATGATATTAAGTAACTCATAGCATTTTCGCACATAGTTAAATTTTCACTTATAAATTTTAAATCATGA
Source organism: Clostridia bacterium (assembly GCA_017528085.1). Lineage (GTDB taxonomy): Bacteria > Bacillota > Clostridia > TANB77 > CAG-508 > Scatovivens. The sequence goes on from JAFXPH010000002.1 coordinate 424,608, forward strand.
GTCATCTTATAGTGTTCACAAACACCATAGATAATTGATGCAGTTTCATCAATTTGATAACCCCATGATGGAGCTAATCTTCCATCTACATAGAATCTTTGCTCCCACTTACCATTTCTACTTTGAGTTTTCTTACAGAAAATTTTATAAAATCTTTCTGTTTCTTCTCTCATTCCTACATAGTCAAAAGCTTGAGTAATATATACTGCATCTCTTGGCCAACAATATGCATATCTGCCACATTTTGTTTTCTTTTCATCAATCTCAAGACTAGCTGCAATACCGCCATATTCTTTGTTAGTTAGAACATTAAATAATAAAATGCTTCTTACATATATTTGCTTAACTTTATCGCTAATCTTAGGATTATCTAAAACTTTCATAAGGTCATGAGATTTAATATACTTTTCCCAATAACCTATTGTTTCTTTTATTTCCATTTCTGGATCTAATAGTTTATATTTTTCAATTTCTAAATCAAGTTCATTTAATAAGTTAATTTTTCCATTATCATTAATATAAACATAAAGGTAAAATGTTCTTTCTTCACCTGGTTTAAGAACTCCAATGTTATATGATACGGCTGAATCAACACTCATACCAATATAATCATTTTTAATAAGTTCTCCTTTATTCATGTTTTCTAATGAATTATTAATCTGATGTGATAAGAAATCTTCATTAGAAAAAGTGCATAATGAATAATGGTAGTTATATTGAATTAAAGTATTAGCTTTAATATAACCACTACAATCTGCATTAAATGATCCTTCCAATAGTTTAGAATAAACTAGGAATTTTACATCTAAGTCTATTTCATTTTTATTTTTGAATACATATTTTTTAATTAATATATTCTTGTTTATAGGAATACAATCTAATTGATTTACTTCTATTCTAAAATATCTATTAAATATATTTGTGTTTAGGACATTAGAATTACCGATGTAATCTTGAATATATTCATTATTTACATCTTCATCTAAGTAAATTGCATATGAATCATTTACTTTTAAGGCTGTTCTATATGAATCAACAATTTCATAATTTACTGTGTCATTATAGAATCTTAAAAGTTCTCCTCTTTCAGAAAAAGAAGCTGTGATTTTTTGATTTCCTATTAGTGCTTCGTTAAAATATTTTGAATCCATTAATCCCTCTTATTTATTTATTCATTAACCTACTAATTTGATCTTGAATATCTCTAATTCTTTGATTCAATAACTTAATATCATCATCTTCTGGATTGAATGTACTGTCTTTTACTAAGTTCTCAATATCAGACATGTTGTCACGTAATCTACCAATTTTCTCAGCAATATCTCTTTTGATAAACTTCTTCTCAAATGATTTGATTTCTTCAGAAGCTTCAAGTAATTTTGGCTCTTTTTCTGATAAATCAAAACTTTCACCAAAATTTGGTATTGTAACTGGTATTTTTGTAGTTTCAATAATCTTTTCTTTTAATACTTCTTGTCCTTCTTCTTCACCATGAACTAAGAAAATATGTTTTGGTGGATTTGTAAATGAATATATGAAGTTTAAAAGCCAAGTTTGATCTGCGTGTCCAGAGTAACCTTCGATATATTCTACTCTTGCATTAACAGCAATTTCTTCACCAAATACTTTTACTTTCTTGCATCCATTTACTATAGAATATCCTAAAGTTCCTGGTGCTTGGTATCCAACGAACAATATTGTTGCTGAAGGATTCCATAAGTTATGTTTTAAATGGTGTTTAATTCTTCCTACATCACACATACCACTTGCAGATATTATTATACAAGGTTCGTGATTTGTATTAAGCTCTTTTGATTCTTCAGCAGTTTTTGTAAAACTTAATCCTCTAAATTCAAGTGGATTATCTCCAGACTCCATAAGTGCTTTAACATCATCATCAAAAAGCTCTGCATTTTTCTTAAATATTTCTGTTGCAGAAATTGCTAAAGGACTATCAACATATACCTTTGTATTCATAATCTTTTCGTATTTCTTAGCAAATTCTTCATCTTTAGATCTTTCTTCTTTTAAAAGATTTAATTCATATAGTATTTCTTGTGTTCTACCTACTGCAAATGAAGGAATAATAACTCTACCGTTATTCTCTAATGTTTCATAAACAATATCTAAGAACATTTCTGCTTTTTCATCATTTCTAACATGAACTCTATTACCATATGTTGATTCCATAACTAAATAGTCTGCATTTGAAATCATTGTTGGAGATGCTAAAAGAGGTAAATCATTATTACCTAAGTCTCCAGTAAATACAGCTTTTGTTACTTTACCATTTTCAGTAGCCCAGATTTCTATAATTGCTGAACCTAACATATGTCCTGCATCATTAAATCTAACGCTAATATTTTCATCTACATCTACTATTTCATCGTAAGAAACTGGTTGGAATACTTCCATACAATTGATTGCATCTTGTGCAGTATATAGTGGTGGTAAAGGTTCTAAACCTTCTCTCATTCTCTTTTTATTTTTCCATTGAATTTCAACTTCTTGGATATGACCACTATCTGGAAGCATTATTGAACATAGGTCACAAGTTGCTTTAGTAGCATATATTTTATTTTTGAATCCTTCGTTATATAATTTAGGAATTCTACCTGAGTGATCTATATGTGCGTGAGTAAGAAGCATAAAGTCGATTTCTGCTGGATTGTACATAAATGGATCAGCGTTATCCATCTCTTCCTCAATCTTTCCTTGGTACATACCGCAATCAACTAGGAATTTCTTACCTGCTGCCTCTACTAAAAAATTAGATCCTGTTACAGTTTTTGTTGCTCCTAAAAAAGTAATTTTCATGTGTATTTTTCCTCCATCTAAATAAAGATTTTTTGTATTCTTTTGTGTTTAATAACAATGTTATCTAATTTGATATTATTTTTTGCTAAATCAATATCTTTTTCTATAATTTCTTTATCATAAACTTCTATATGATTATCTTCGTTTAATTTAATCTTAACATCTTCTAAATCAATTATCTTTGTATTTATGATACCTGATACTATTTTATAGTTTTCCATTGTATTCATAGATACAATTCTAATTGCTCCTATTTTACAAGCTTTTGTAATTGATTTATAAAGAAGTTTTTCAACCATATCATTAATTTCTTTGATGTCTTTTATATAAAGCTTAGAAGATACTTTTATAAATTTATAGTATCTAAGCATATAGATGATATTTAAAAGGTCTTCTTTTTCTTCTGCTTTATCAATTTTCTTATTAAAGAATTTTAAAAACTCAAGTTGAAGATTAATTGTCTCTGAATCTAAAGTGAATTTAGTATTCTTAATTTCATAAAATGCTTTATATTGACTCATTTGATTTAAATAATTTACTGGTTTTAATAAATAAGAACATTCACTTATAGCTGCTATCTCACGTTCTTTTTGGTTCTCTAAAATATTTATATAAGTCCTTATATTACTTAATCTCTTATCATCATCAAGTTTTGAATTATACTTTCTAAATTCTTTAATTAATAATTCTTTATCATTTATAACTTTATCTATAAACTCAACTGACTTAGAATATTTTAATTTTTTATCTGTCCACTCTTTTAAATACTTTTCTTTATCAAGCATTTTCTCATATTCTTTAGCTTGTTTTTTTATAATCTCATCTACTTTTTTTCTTTCACTATCGCTTAATTTTAAATATAAAATTTTGCATAAAGATTCAAAATAAGCAACATTTCCTGTAGTATCTTTTAAGACTTTTCTAAATTCTGATAAGAAGTCTCTTTTAGATGAAGCATAACTTCTCCAGTCTATTAAGAATTCTTCTCCCATCATTAAAAGAATATTTTGGTAAATAAGATTTGAAAAATATTTTCTAATAGTAGTATCTGTTGTATCCCATGACCAACCATTAAAGTTTCCTAAAACTTCATATGTGTTTGCATTACATCCATCTACTAATAATAATTGAAGTGGTGATTTGAAAATAAATTTTTCTGAAATATAGAAATATTTTGGTTCAATGTCAGAAATAGCAAATAGAAGTGCTTTTTCTGTTGGATAAACCAAAGCGCTTCTTTCTCTTTCATTCGTTAAAGCAGGGACTTTATTTTTCTTTAGCATATTCTCTTCTTCTGATCCAAGTTTAACTGCTTTGATATGATCACAATAATTTCTAATAATCTCTAATACATCTTCAATAAATAAATTCTTTTCTCTAACTACTCTTTTTACTTTTGCAAAATCATTATATGAAATGTCTATTCTATAAAGCATACTAGAAAGGAGGTTTTTAATTGTTGATGAAAAATATTTTTTATCTAAGATATCATCTAATTCATCTGTATAATCTTTCATTTTAGAAAAAATATTCATACCTAAAAACCCCCTTCATTAATTCATATTTAATTATTCTTCACTTGAAGTATCGCCACCGCCAACTGGTTCTTGGCTCATATTAAGCTCTGCCCATCTTTCCTTACTCATAAGTACTTGTCTTGGCTTACTTCCTTCATATCCTGAGATAATACCTCTTGCCTCCATTTGATCAATAATTCTTCCGGCTCTTGCATAGCCTACTTTAAATTTTCTTTGAATAAGTGATGTAGAAGCTGTACCTAAACTAATAACAGTTTCTATTGCCTCATTTAAGAATGGATCTGTATCATCTTCATCATCTTGTTCAACATCCTTTTCCTCATCTGTCTTATTTGCGTTTTCTATTTTCTCAATAATATCCTCATTGTAAACAGCAACACCATTTGATTTTACAAATCCAACTATCTTCTCTACTTCTTCATCAGATATAAATGCACCTTGAACTCTAGTAGGTTTTGCTGAACCTGCAGGATAATATAACATATCTCCTTTTCCTAATAATTTTTCTGCTCCAACTTGGTCTAGAATTGTTCTTGAGTCTACTTGTGATGAAACTGCAAAAGCAATTCTTGATGGAATATTTGCTTTGATAAGACCTGTGATAACATCAACAGAAGGTCTTTGTGTAGCAATTACTAAGTGCATACCAGCAGCTCTTGCTTTTTGTGCTAATCTACAAATTGCTTCTTCAACTTCTTTTGATGCAACCATCATTAAATCTGCAAGCTCATCTATGATTATAACTATTTGTGGTAGTTTTCCTTCTCCTTCTTCAGGATGATCTTCTACTGCATGGTTATATCCTTTTAGATCTCTTACACCTTTTTTAGCAAATAATCCATAACGGTTATCCATTTCTGTTACTGCCCACGCTAAAGCTCCAGCAGCTTTTTTAGGATCTGTTACAACTGGAATTAATAAATGTGGTATTCCATTATAAACTGAAAGTTCAACAACTTTTGGATCAACCATTACAAGTTTAACCTCAGATGGTTTAGCATTATATATAAAACTTGAAATAATTGTATTTATACAAACTGATTTACCAGAACCTGTAGAACCGGCGATAAGTACGTGAGGCATTTTAGAAATATCAGCAACTACTGATGTACCTGCAACGTCTTTACCAAGTGCTACGCTAAGTTTCTTAGAAGATGCTGCTTTAAATTCATCACTTTCTAAAACATCTCTTAGTGGTACCATTTGTTTTTCTTTATTTGGAATCTCAATTCCTACTGCTTGTTTTCCAGGAATTGGAGCTTCTATTCTTATTGTTTCCGCCGCTAAGTTAAGAGCTATATCGTCAGCAAGATTTGCTATTTTACTTACTCTAACACCTTCAGCAGGTTTTAATTCATATCTAGTTATTGCTGGTCCAACTGTAATATTTTCTACTTTAGCTGAAACACCAAAACTATATAATGTTTTTTGTAATTTTGTAGCTTTTTCTGTTAAAGCTTTTGCTCCACCTTTTATAGCTTTTACTTTTGATTCTTGAAGTAAACTAATTGGTGGTGCTTCATAGTTTTCATCTTCATCTATAACTGATTGAGTATGAGTAATTGTTAAAACTGATTTTGTTTTATCTTCTTTTTCTTCTTCAACAGTTTTAAATAAATCATCTTGTTCACCAGTTTTAGCTGCTTTTTCAGCATTTAATTCTGCTTGTTTAACTGTGTTTTTATAGATACCAGCATCAACTTGTTCAGGATTTTCTTCCTTCTTTGCTTTTTGGAATAATCCAAATTTACTTTGCTTAGCTGCTACATTTGTAGGTGGTTCTTCTCTACCATTTAAGTTGATTGTAATTTGATTTTCATCAACTGGATCTATTTGATGTCTTGTTATATCAATAATCTTATCGTTTCTAGCTTGGCTTGATCTAGCAGTTGTTCTGCCTGCCATTCTTCTTTCACGTCTTGCATTTAACTCTTCTTCTCTTTGTTCTTTTGCAATCTCACGTTTATCTTCCATCTCGATAAGAAGTTTATTAATCTTTCCACCACCTGTATTAAATACAAATATTATAACTGCTACACCACATGTAACAACACTTGATGCAAATGGTCCAATTAATTTCATAAGTGGATAAGCAATTACAGTTCCTACTGTTCCACCGCCATGATTTTGTGTTCCTAGCTCATAAGCGCTTTCTAAAGCTGTAGTAAAACTTAATGTTCCATCTTTGTATGTGCTTGATTTAGATAATGTGTATATAGAAAGTATTGTTGCAACACATGCTAAGAATATCATGCATTGGAATAATCTTGATAATACATAATCATCTTCATCTCTACGAACTCCTATGGCAACTACTAGTGTTCCAAAAGGAATTATATATTTAATAAAGCCTATTATTCCGCCTAATGTTGGACTTAATATTTTTCCTAAACTTCCTGATTCACCATATATAAGAATAAATAGTAAAACTGTTAAAACTAATAGTGAAAGTGAAATAACGTCTTTACCATATCCATTTTTTGCTTTTTTAGTTACTCTTTTCTTTCTTCTTCCCAAAACTAACTGCCTCCTAAATAAAAAGCCACAATCAGAATCAATTTATCATTGATTATGATTCTGGCTTAGTTGCTATTTTAACTCATTTCTATTATTCTTTAGTGTCTCTAATGCTGACTGAATATTTTTCTCGACTTCAGCTATCGTATCATTTAATCTCATCAAATCTGTCTCTGCATTTTCCAAGATGCCATCAACGTATTTATTAGTTCCGTCCTTCATTTCTCTGTTTCTGTTGTTAGCTTCTGCAATGATTTCAGTTTGTTTTTCATAAGCACGTTTTGTGATTTCATGATCATCTATTCTTTCAATTATCTTATCTTCAGCTTCCTTCATAATGTTGTCAGCTTCTTCGTGTGCTTCTTGAATTATTCTATCTCTTTCTTCCTTTATCCATTTTGCTGTCTTAAGCTCATCTGGTAATTTCAAATAAATTTCTCTAATAATGTCTAATAATTGTTGTCTTTGAACAACTGCCTTATCAGAAAAAGGAATTGATTTACTATTTTCAATTAAATCTTTTAAAGTATCAAGTAATGTAAAGATTTCCATCATTTACCCCTTTCGATTCAAAAATATAAGAGTAACTCTCCCATATTTTCTTTTATCAGTAACATCATAAACCTGATCATTAATCATTTTAGTTATTCTATCTGGATCATCCGTCTCAAGAACAACTAAACCGTCATCATTTAAAATATTACATTCATTAATTTTATTAAGTGCAACTTTGTAATAATCAGATTCATATGGTGGATCTAAAAAAATTATATCTACCTTGTTAGTGATTTTTTCAATGCACACTTCATAATTACAATCAAATATTTTTATTTCTTCTTCTGTTCTAGTTTTCTCAATATTCTTCTTAATTACACCAATTGCTTCTCTTGAGTTATCACAAATGTATGCTTTAGAAGCACCTCTACTTATAGACTCTATCGCTAAAGCTCCGCTGCCTCCAAATAAATCAAGTACAGTAGCATCCTGTAATTTCATATTGATTATATTGAAAAGTGATTCTTTAACTCTATCAAGAGTTGGACGAGTATTGTTTCCTTCCAGTGTAAACAGCTTTGTACCTCTCATCCTTCCACCGATAATTCTCATAGTGATTTTCTCCTAATATAAGCTAGTATACTACATATATATATTGTATTTCAAAATAGCAATAAGTCAATAAGATTAACTGAATTGTAACGCATACTTAATTGTTTTGTAACAATGATAAACAATAGATTTGGTCGATTTTTTACTATGTCAATTTTGAAAAATAGACAAACAAAAAGAGCACTTAAAAAAGTGCTCCAAATATCATTTTAAAAAAAATTATTCGTCATCTTGATTTTTATCTTGTAACATTTCAAGTTGTGAAATAAGTAAAGCTTCCATTTTTGCTTTATAAACATCAAATTGTCTTTTTAAATCTTCTAATCTTCTTCTTACTTCAAACTCTTCTTTATTTAGCTCATCAACAGATCTTCTTGCCTCATTTTGTGCATCTCTGATAATTTGATCTGCTTGTTTTTGTGCCATTGACTTAATGTCTTCTGCAGTAGTTTGAGCCATAACTAATGTATTTTGTAATGTATGTTCAACATTTCTATAATGCTCTAGATCTTTTACACCTTGTTCTATTTGTTCTTTATATTCTGCATTTTCACGGTATAATCTCTCATAGTCATTAGTTAATTCTTCTAAAAAATCATCAACTTCCTCGACACTATAACCACGCATGCTTCTAGAAAACTTTTTGTTATCAATATCTAACGGTGTTAACATTTATTTTCCTCCTATACAGTCAGTCTTAAAACTTCTTTAGCTATTTAATCCAAGAAGCTGTATTTCCTCTACTTTCTTGTTTATCTTTAGTACCGTCGCTTAATATATCATAATTACAAGGTGCTACAACGAAAATGGAATTAGAAACTTTTTCAATGTTTCCATCTAAAGCTTGTGCAGCGCCAGATACGAAATCGATTATTCTTCTTGCTATATCTTTACTTACGTATTCTAAATTGATTACAACAGCATTTTTTTGTTTAAGTTGATTAACAATCTCAAATCCTTGTTCAAAATTAGTTGGTTTTGAGATGTTCATCTTTATTGTTTGTGGTTGTGGCATAGCTACAACTTTTGATGACTTCCTTCCACCAAATAGATTTGAAATTTTGCTTTCTTGTTCTACTGGTTCTTCATATTCATTTTCATAGTTATCAACTTCTTCGTATTGCTCTCCTACGTAATCTTCTTCGTCGTCAGTTTCCTCTCCTAAGATATAGTTTGTAATCTTTTTTAATGCTGCTAATGCCATTATACATTGACCTCCTAATTTTTTCTTTTGATTTAAATTTTGCTCAACAAAAATAACGCATATTTTTGCTTAATTATGAGTATAGTATCTATCTATTTCAAATCAATGTCAATACCTTGTCCGCAATGTTATTTAAACTTAACCGCTTTGTAATTTTAATGTAATTTTATTTGTCTTTTATTACAATTCTGTCATAAAGTTTAATTTGTGATCTGTTTTTCAAAGAATCCTCACTATAGCCCATCTCTAAAAGCTCGTCATTTGTATAGTTATCCACGATTGAGAAGCTATCATTTTGTCTTAAAACTTTGACCAAAATTTTCTCTTCTGTTCCTAGTTTATTTCTATAAACATAAGTGTTATTTCCTTCCTCAACCAATGCACTATTACTTACTTTCAAGCCCTTATATTCCCACCAAATTATATCTACTTGTATTTTTCTATACATTAAATAATCTGTAATTTTATCTTTAATTGCAAAAATTATTATTACTTTGTTTTGCCCAACAGGGTTTACTTGTTTGATAGTTGCATCCACAACGTCTGTGGATGAAAGTCTTAGCTGAACTTTCTCTCCAGGCATTGCAGCTAGTGCCTTTTCGCTACTCATTTCGACCGCTAAATAGGCCCTAAAGTTATCCACAATTTTGCCTCGTTCTGTGTTTGTAAGTATCAATGAATCATCTTTTAAATTAACTTGTTTTAACAAGTCTTCTGTTACATAAGAGAAATCATCATTTTCTACTTTAAACATTTCTTCATATCCATCAACCCTGTAAGAAACAACTCCAGCTTTTGGTGCTGTCATTATTTCTGATCCTGCTATTAATTGTTGTTCAAGCATATTTTTCTCATTTGTTAATGATTTTATTTCAGAATCGTCAGAACTTAAATTCCCCATTATCTCTGTCTTTTTATCCATATATTCCTCAAGTAATTTCATGTTCTCATCGATTTTTGAAATATCATTTTGCTTATATAATTTATTAATAGTAGAATCTATTGAGCTCTCTAAACTAGTAATATCACTTGAATACAAATATATACCTGTATCTTCAATTGATTGATTTATTCTTTGTTTTAAATCAGATATTTTGTTTAAAATATCTTCTTCACCATTAGAATAATATCTAAAGATTTGTTCATCCTTAGCAACCTTTTGATTATCTGATACTATTTGTACCATACCATTTTCATAGTTCTTACCTACAACAACTGTCTCTTCTCTAACGAAAACTCCATCTGCAGTCTCTTCAAAAGATACTGTATCTTTTTCTACTACAAATTCTTTTGCAGGTTTATTAACTAGTTTAATAATAAAGAATGAAGCAATTACAAATATTACAACTAAGATAAGGAAGAAGAGTACTCTTCCTCCTAATATCTTAAGCTTGTTTTTATTTTTCTCTTTCTTCTTTCTACCCACTTACTCACCTTTGTTGTATTCGTTAATAATAATCTGTATATTAGACTCTAAAGGATCATTTGCATCTAACCAAATCAATCCTTCTGTCTTTCTAAACCATGTTAATTGTCTCTTAGCATAACGTCTTGTTTCTTTTTTAATTTTATCTACCATTTCATTATAAGTAATTTCTTTATTTAAATATTCAACTACTTCTTTATACCCAAGTCCTTGCATAGCTGTTGGGAATTTTTGATATTTTGAATAGATGTTTTTAACTTCATCAATTAAACCATCTTTAATCATAATATCTACTCTTCTATTAATTCTATCATATAGTTCTTCTCTATCTCTTGAAATAGCAAATATTTTATAGTCATATTTTACGCCTTTTGCTCTAGATAGTTTTTCAAGTTCTGTTTTTGTTTTTCCTGTTGCTTTATAAATTTCTAATACTCTTGTAATTCTTTTCTTATCATTAAAGAAAATCTTTTTCATAGCTTCTGGGTCTATCTTCATAGCTTCATCATATAATTCTTTTAATCCAATTGGTGACTCAGCTTTTTTCATAAGATATTCTCTATAATCTTCATCAAATTTCATTTCTTGATATTCAATACCATAGATTAAAGAGTCTATATATAGACCTGTTCCTCCAACAACTATTGGAGTTTTTCCTTCTGCCAAGATTTTCTCTATAGCTTCTAAAGCATCTTTATTAAAATTTGAAACAGTGTATCTTTCGTCAGGTGAAACCACATCAATTAAATAATGTTTTATCCCCTGTGCCTCTTCTTTAGTAACCTTTGCAGTTCCAATGTTCATATCTTTATAAACCTGCATTGAATCAGCAGAAACAACCTCTCCATTTAGTCTTTTAGCGACTTCAATAGAAAGGCCAGTTTTACCAGATGCTGTTGGGCCTGCAATAACAATTACTTTTGGTTTCATTGGCTATCTCCTATTAAATTTTCTTTCTAAATCTGCTCTACCCATCTTAATAGCAATTGGATTTTTTTCAATGCCTAAGAATGGATTCTCTAGCATGAATAAATCATTAAGTAATTTATTAACAACGATAACATCTTCTAAAGAAATATCTTCGTTTTCAGCAACTTGTCTTGCAATTGTTGAAAGTAATTTGTCTACTTTTGCATCAGTGTCTATAACTGCTACTGTATCAAATACTGTTAAAATATCTTTAAATAATGCTTTAGTATTTAATTGTTCACAAATTCCTGGAACTGATGTAAGTTTAATTGCATTATCACCGAACTCTTCAAAATAGAATCCAGCATCATTTAATATATCTAAGTTCTCTCTTGAAACTTCAATATCTTTACGATCACATTCTACTAAATCTGGCATTAGAAGTTGTTGAACATTTCTATCGCCATCATTGTAGTAATTATCTTTTAATTGCTCGAATAGTATTCTTTCATTTGCGGCATTTTTATCGATAAAGTATACTTCATCTTTTATTTCTATTAAAATGTATCTATCAAATGCTGCACCAACATATTTATATTTTACCTCTGGAAGTTCATCTTCTTCGCCTTCAAAAATATTTTCATTTACATATTGTGCATCATTAATAATTTTTTCTTGTTCTTTAGCTGCTCTTATTTTTTCTTGTTCTCTTCTTACTTCAACTGTATCTGCGCCAAAGATTTCTTTATACATTTTTTCAAACTCTGGGCTTGATAATATTTCTTTATTTCCAAGTTCATCTCTGATTTTGCTTGTATCTATCATTTGAGTATTATCAAGATTTAGTTTTGCTTTAATTAATGCTTCTGTAACTGTATCTTTAACATTTTCTGGATTGAATTCTTTTTTAGGTGTTTCTTCTGTTTTAACTTCTGTAGTTTCTTCAGGAGCTTTTTCAGTTACTTCTACAGTATCTTGTGGTAAGTTTTGTCTATCTTCTTCTGATAATATCACTGTATCTTGATTTGCATTTTCCTCTTTTAACGCTTCTTTAATATTAACTACTTGTGTTGATTCGAATTTTTTATCTTTATCTACTACAACGACTTCTGCAGTTGCATCAGAAATATTAGTATTTACTGGTGTTTCACTCTTCATTTCTTCTTTAACAAGTTTTGAATCAATTGATCTTGTCTCTGAAGTATTATCTAAATTTGCTATTATCTCTTTTGTTTTTTCTAATAATGCTTCTGTTACTTCTGTTACACTAATCTCTCTTGTATCACTAGAAATAACAGTATTATCCATTTTGATTTCTTTTGATATATTTGAATCGTTAATTGTTTTTATATTTCCACTTATTGGACTTCCCTCTAGATTTTCTTCTACAGGTTCTTCTTTAGGCTCTTCTTTAGGTTCCTCTTTTACTTCTTCTTTTCCAATATTTCCAAATACTTTATCTATTAAAGCTTGATTTGGATCTACTACTTTTGGTTCTTCTTTAATTTCTTCTTTATATTCTACTGGTGCTACTTCTTCTTTTTCTTCGATAGTAGGTTCTTCAACATTTTCTTCTAGATTAACAACTGGTGTCTCTTCAGTTTTAGCATCATAAGAATTAAATGATGGTCTGATTTCTACTTCATCATTTTTATATTCTCTTGAAAAGTCTGATCTATTTCCTTCTCTTCTTGATTTATATATTTCTGCTAAAGAGTTATGTTCGAATTCTTCATCTTCTTCGTCATCATCTTCATCATCTTTAGCTAATTTTTTGAATAATCCTAAAAGACCCTTTTTCTTTTCTTTATCTACTTCTTCTACTACGTCTTCTGTAGAATCTTTTGATTCATTACTTTCTTCAGATGAATATGCACTAGATAGAATGTCACTACCATTTTTTGCGTGGTCTGTAATATTTGATTCTTGGTTTTGGAATATTGATACATTGCTTGTATCTTCCATCTTTGGAGTGCTCATTATATCTGAGTTCATTAAACTTGTCTTTATTGCATGATATACAGCTTTAAATACCATTGATTCATCTGTAAATCTTACTTCTAATTTTGCTGGGTGAACATTAACATCAACCATGCTCATGTCCATCTCTAAATTTAATACTAAAAATGGATATCTACCAACTGGAACAATTCCTTTATATGCTTGTTCTGTAGCAGCAGTTAAGTTCTTATCTTTTATTGATCTACCATTAACAAAGAAAATTTGATTTGCTCTATTTCCTCTTGCTAAAACTGGGTTACCAACAACACCTGTAACTTTAATATCTTCATATGTGTAATCTACATCAACAACTTCTTGTGCAGTATCTTTTCCAAAAATACTGTAGATTGCTGTTTTTAAGTCACCATTACCATTTGTTTGAAGTATTGTTTTTCCATTACTGATAAGTTTAAATGCAATGTCAGTATTGTAAAGAGCAAGTTTTTTAACTTGTTCTTCTATGTATCCTGTTTCTGTATAATCTTTCTTTAAAAATTTATATCTAACTGGAGTATTATAGAATAAATTTTCTACTGAGATTCTTGTTCCATTTGATGCGCCACATTCAGATTGTTCTAAGACTTTTCCACCTTCAACTACAATCTTATTTCCTATATCCTCATCTTTAGTTTTTGATATCATTTCAATCTTTGAGATAGCAGCTACACTTGCTAAAGCCTCACCTCTAAATCCCATTGTCTTAATTGATGATAAATCATTTGCAGATCTTATTTTACTTGTAGCATGTCTTTCAAATGCAATTTCCATATCATCTGCTCTTATTCCTTTTCCATCATCGATAATTCTAATTAGAGATATACCACCATTTTTTATTTCAATTGTGATATTTTTTGCTTCAGCATCAATTGAGTTTTCAACCATCTCTTTTACTACTGAGGCAGGCCTCTCAATTACTTCTCCTGCAGCGATTTTATTGATTGTTAAATCATCTAAAAGAACTATGTTTCCCATAATTTCCCTCCAATTTTAAACGCAAAAATCCATTTTTAAAAATTATATCATTAATTCATTTTTTTTGGTATACTTTTGACCTTAAAAATTAATAAAAAAAAGAAGTAGCCTTTTTAAATACGGCTACTTTATTTATATTTTTTATTATTAATACATTCCACCCATTCCGGCAGCTGGATTTGCGGCAGCATCTCCGTCTGATTTTTTATCAGTAATTATACTTTCTGTAGTCAAAATCATAGATGCAACTGACTCTGCATTTTGAAGTGCTGAACGAGTTACTTTTGTTGGATCTACTATACCTGCTTTTTTCATATCAACATATTCTTCTTTAGCAGCATCAAATCCAATACCTGATTTAGAATTTTTAACTTTCTCTAATATAACTGCTCCTTCTAGTCCTGCATTCTTTGCTATTTGTTGAATAGGTTCTTCTAAAGCTTTAATTATTATTTTAACACCAATTTTTTCTTCTTCAGAAACTTCATCAAGTAGTTTTTCCACTTTTGGAAGAACATTTACATATGCTGTTCCACCACCTGGAAGAATTCCCTCTTCAACTGCAGCTTTTGTTGCAGATAGAGCATCTTCGATTCTTAGTTTTTTCTCTTTCATTTCTATCTCTGTTGCGGCACCAACATGAATTACAGCTACACCACCAGATAGTTTTGCAAGTCTTTCTTGCATAGAATCTTTTTCATATTTTGATTTTGTCTCTTCAATATTTCTCTTGATTTGAGCAATTCTATCTTTAATTAACTTTTTATCTCCCATACCATCAACGATAGTTGTAGATTCCTTAGTTACTTTAACTTGTTTTGCTCTACCTAATTGTTCAAGTTTTGTATCTTTTAAGTCTAATCCTAAATCTGATGTGATTACTTCACCATTAGTTAGAATTGCAATATCTTCTAGCATGTTCTTTCTCTTATCACCAAATCCTGGAGCTTTAACACATACTACATTTAGGATTCCTCTTAATTTATTTAATACTATTGTAGATAATGCCTCGTTTTCGAAGTCGTCTGCAATAATTAATAATTTTCCACTTTGTGAACTTAGTTCTTCAAGTAATGGTAATATTTCTTGAATGTTTGATATTTTCTTATCTGTAATTAAGATATATGGATTATCCATTACAGCTTCCATTTTTTCAGCATCTGTTACCATGTATGGAGATACATATCCTTTATCAAATTGCATACCTTCAACTACATCAACTTCTGTTGAAGAAGTATTTGATTCTTCAATTGTAATAACTCCATCTTTTGATACTTTTTCCATAGCATCTGCAATTAGAGTTCCTATCTCTTCATTATTTGCAGAAATACTTGCTACTCTTGCTATATCTTCTTTACCATTTATTTCTGAACTAATATCTTTTAATGAATTTACAGCAACTTCTGTTGCTTTATCCATTCCTCTTTTAATTGCTAGAACATCGCCACCAGCTGCAACATTTTTAACACCTTCTTTAAGCATTGCTTGTGCTAAAACAGTTGCTGTTGTTGTACCATCTCCTGCTATATCATTTGTCTTAGTAGAAACTTCTTTTACTAGACTAGCTCCCATATTTTCGAATCTGTCTTCTAATTCAATCTCTTTTGCTATAGTTACACCATCATTAGTAATAAGTGGTGCACCAAAGCTTTTATCTAGTACTACATTTCTTCCTTTTGGTCCAAGTGTTACTTTTACTGTATCTGCTAATTTGTTAATACCATCAAGCATTTTCTTTCTAGCATCTTCACCATATAAAATTTCTTTTGCCATTTTAAATTCCCTCTTTCTTTAAATAATTATCTATAAATTTCTTTGATGGTGTATAGACATTATCTGGTAAATCATTCAATTGAAACCATCTCCATTCATCTTCTTTTTCAGGTTCCATAGTTTTAAGCTCTCCACTATGTGAACGAGCAATAATATGAAGTGTTACGTAGTGTTTATTTGGTTGCACATCATCTTCTGCACCAAATAATTCTAGATCAGAAATATCTAAATTTGTTTCTTCTTTAACTTCTCTTTTTGCTCCTTCATAAAATGTCTCACCAAATTCTTGTTTTCCACCTGGGAAAGTCCAACTATCTGGTTCAAAAATCCCACCAGTATCAGCTCTTTTCTTAGCTCTATGCCCTAGTAAAATCTTATCTCCATCTAGTATCATTACGCCTATACCTAATCTTACAACTTTTTCTTCCATCTTTTTTACTCTACTATTGCTAAGATATCTTCTTCATTAACAATTAAGTAGTTTACTCCTTCATATTTTATTTCAGTACCAGAATATTTTCCGATAATTACTTTGTCGCCTTTTTTTACTGTCATTTCTTTCTTTACGCCTTCCATATTAACAGCTCCTGGTCCTACTTCAATTACTTCTGCCATTTGAGGTTTTTCTTGTGAAGGTGATGCAAGTAATATTCCACTTTTTGTTTTCTCTTCCTCCTCTATCATTTTTATTAAAACCCTATCTGAAATTGGTTTTATCATAAAAATCCCTCCTTTTGTATTGATTTATAGAATTGTACTTTTTTCAAAAAATTTAGCAGTCGATTTTATCGACTGCTAATAATTTATAACTTTTTTAATTTAATGTCAATAGTTTTTAACTATTCTTTTTATTTTTTTACATTCTTGGTTCACAAGTAAGTGATATTCCTATGCTCTTTAGAACTTTTAATTCACTCTTATCTATAATGTAACTTGCATGGGCATCACAACCTCTTAATTTATCAAGTTGATTAATTGCTTTTTCAATAATTGGATTTGTAATAGCAAATATACTTAATGCAATTAAAACCTCTGGTAAGCTTAAACAATATGTTGTATTGTATGATGTCTTTTGTTTCATCTTATAAATACCATCTATACTACTAGGTGATAACAAATATGATTCATCTGGTATTCCAGACATCTCTTTAATTACATTTAGTATTGCTGCAGAAGATGCACTTAATAGTTCTGATTCTTTACCAGTAATTATTTTACCATCTGGCATTTGAATAGCAAGAACATTACTCTTTTTGTTTTCAGCTTTTTCTAAAGCTACTCTTGCAACTTCTCTATCTAATAAAGATAAATGAAGTTTATCCATTAGAGATTTTACTCTTTCTACTACATCAGCTCCTACTATTCCTTGTTTATAATCACAAAGAGTATTGTAGTATCTTCTTATAATCTCATCCGTTGCGGCTTTTCTTACTACTTCCTCATCAGTAATACATTGTTTAATCATATTAACACCCATATCAGTAGGTGATTTATATACTTCTTTTCCTGTTATCTTAAGCAAGATATTTTTTAAAATTGGGAAAGTAGAAATATCTCTATTATAATTTACAGCACTTTTTCCATATGCTTCTAAATGGAATGGATCAATCATATTAACATCTTTTAAATCTGCTGTTGCAGCTTCATATGCAATGTTTACAGGATCTAGTAAACTTAAATCCCAAACTGGAAATGTTTCGAATTTAGCATATCCAGCATTAACACCTCTTTTGTGTTCATGATATAGTTGTGATAAACATGTTCCAAGTTTTCCACTGTTTGGTCCTGGAGCATTAACAACAACTAATTTTTTAGTTGTTTCTATATATGGATTTTTTCCATACCCTTCATCACTTACAATTAAATCAACATTATCTGGATATCCATTTGTTGGTGTATGAATATACATCTTGATATTTCTTTCCTTTAATAGTTTCTCTAAGTGTGAAATATTATTTCCTTCATGATATAAAGTAACTACAACACTATTGATAGAAATATCAAGTCCTTGTAATTTTTCTATTAATCTTAAAAGCTCAAGCTCATAACTTATTCCATAGTCTGCTCTAATTTTACTTTTTTCTATATCTTTTGCATTGATACAGAAAATAACTTCTAAGTCATCTTTAAATTCTCTTAAAAGTCTAATTTTGTTGTCGGGTTTAAATCCAGGTAGTACTCTTGATGCGTGATAATCGTCAAATATTTTTCCTCCGAACTCAAGATATAGTTTGTTATCAAACATTTTGATTCTCTCTAATATTTTTTCCTTTTGTACCTTTAAATATTTTTCGCTATCAAATCCTTCTTTCATCTTCGCTCCTCCGTCAAAACCCTTAAAAACAAAAACAGACCTAAAAAATGGGTTTTTTTTAAGTCTGCTTTAATCATACAAAAAAATTTTATCACTTCATTTTATAAATAGCAAGAAAATTTTTTAATTATTTTCACTATCTACATCTTTGAATTTATCTTCTACTTCTAAGATATTTCTTGTATTAGAGTCTACTTCTAAATTAATAAAATCAAAGAATGTAACTTTTATTCCTTTATCTAAAAGTTTGTTATCATATTTGTTTTCTTTTACTTTTACTTTTATACTACTTGGGTTTGTAATCAATGTTCTGATATCTACTTTATAATCATTTGAAAGTTCTTTTATTCCATCTTGGATAGATTTAATAATAAATGGTCTTATCTGTTCTAATAATTCATGTTTTGCATAATTATCCCTTAGACCAATTACTAATCTTAAGAAGTTTTGTGGTCTATCTATCGTAAAATTAAAAATAACTTCACCTTTAATTTTTGTTTCTATTGGTTCATCTTCATATGTCCAATCAATATATGTTATAGGTTCTAATATATAAAATTTATTATCAACAATATCTGCTCTATTTATGAAAAGGACATTTAAAGATTCATCTTCTGCTTTTTGAATTTCAAACTGCCATTCTTCTGGGAGATTCATATCTCCTTCCTTAATTTCATATAGTCCTGGCTCTCCTCTTAAATCCAAAATCTTTCCATTTTGGTTAAGAACCGCAAGTTGATTTTCTTTAACTCTTACATATTTTTCTTCTTTAACAATCTTTTTAATAATTAAGATTTCATTATTTAATTCATTACATTCGATAGCTTTTTCTTCTACCTCGAATTCTATCCTTTGTAAAAACATTAACTATTCTCCTTTATAGCTTTTATAAATGCTTTAAATAGTGGAGCTGGTCTATCAGGTCTTGATTTAAATTCTGGATGGAATTGTCCACCTATAAAGAACGGATGACCTTTTAATTCTACTATTTCCACTAATCTATTATCAGGTGATGTCCCTGATATTATTAAACCATTTTTCTCACACATTTGTCTATAGTTATTATTAAATTCAAATCTATGTCTATGTCTTTCAGCTATATTTTCTTCACCATATACTTTATATGCTAAAGAACCTTTTTTAATTTTACATGGATAACTTCCAAGTCTCATTGTTCCACCTTTATCTTTAACTGTCTTTTGATCTTCCATAATGTGGATAACTTGGTTCTTAGATTTTGTATCAAACTCTTGTGAATTTGCATCTTTTAATTTTAAAACATCTCTTGCAAATTCAACAACTGCCATTTGCATACCAAGACATATTCCAAGGAATGGAATATTATTTTCTCTTGCATATTTTATAGCTGTAATTTTACCTTCAATTCCTCTATTTCCAAATCCACCTGGGACTAAAATTCCTTGGTATCCTTTTAAAATACTTTTTACATTTTTACTATTAATTGTTTCTGAATCTATGTATCCAATTTCAACATTTACTTTATTTGCAAAGCTACCATGATGAAGTGCTTCAGTAACAGATAAATATGAATCATGTAGTTGCATATACTTTCCTACTATTGCAACTTTTACTGTTCCTTTAGCAGCTTTAATATTCTTTATCATTTTCTCCCACTCTTTATTTTGAGGAGCAGAATTTTTTAATTTTAAATGTTTACAAACAGCTTTTGCAAGCCCCTGTTCTTCAAGCATTAATGGTATCTCATATAGGTTATCTGCTGTATAGTTTGCAATTACATCATCTTCTCTAACATTACAAAATAGTGATAATTTTCTTCTAACATCTTTTGGGATTTCAATATCAGATCTACAAACAATGATATCTGGTTTAATTCCATATGATTGTAGTTCTTTAACTGAGTGTTGTGTTGGTTTTGATTTTACTTCATTTGATCCTGATATAAATGGAAGTAAAGTTACATGGATGTATAAAACATCTCCTTCTTTTTTCTCTAAACCAACTTGTCTAATAGCTTCTATAAAAGCTAAAGATTCAATATCTCCAACCGTGCCCCCAAGTTCAGTTATAACAACATCTATATCTTTGTTTTTCTTTTCAAAACTATAAATATTTTCTTTAATTTCATTTGTAACATGTGGAATTACTTGTACTGTTTTTCCTAAGTAATCTCCTCTTCTTTCTTTTGTAATTATGCTTTGATAAATTTTTCCTGATGTAACACTACTATCTTTAGTTAAGCTTTCATCAGTAAATCTTTCGTAGTGACCAAGGTCAAGATCTGTTTCAGCTCCATCGTCTGTTACAAAAACTTCACCATGCTCATGTGGACTCATAGTACCTGGATCTACATTTAAGTATGGATCAAATTTTTGATTAACTACTTTATAGCCTCTATTTTTTAGAAGTCTTCCTAAACTAGATGCTGTAATGCCCTTTCCTAATCCTGATACAACGCCTCCTGTGATAAAAATGTACTTTGTACTCATTTTGTTCTCCTTCCAAAAACCCTCAAACCCCGTCTTCATGCGTAAAAACAAAAAAAACGGGTTAAAAAAAGTGTTTTTTTTTAACCCGTGGATAAAACTTATCTACATTTCGATTTTAACATTGCATGCTATTTAATGTCAATATTGAAATTTAATTTTTTTTAATTTCTTTGTCTAACTGCTTCATATACAACAATACCAGCTGAAACAGAAGCATTTAAAGAAGTAATTTTTCCTTTCATTGGAATTTTTAGAAGTACATCAGCATTTTCTTTTACTAATTTTCCCATACCAAATCCTTCACTTCCAATTATGATTCCAAGTGGTCCTGTTAAATCCTGTTCATAATAATATTTATCTGCAGAACCGTCAGTACCCATTATCCATAATCCTGCTTCTTTTAATTCCTTAATTGTATCTGTGATATTATTTACTCTTGCAATTTTAACATAGCTTGTTGCACCTGCAGATACTTTTGTAACTGTACTATTAACTAATGCACTTCTTCTCTTTGGAATTATAATTCCATGCACTCCTGCAGTTTCTGCAGTTCTTATAATTGCACCTAAGTTATGTGGATCTTCTATTCCATCTAGAATTAGCACAAAAGGATCTTCTTCTTGTTCTTTTGCATAAGCTAAAATATCTTCTACTTCTGAATAGTTAAATGGTGGAATAACTGCAACAACACCTTGGTTGTTTTCTGCCATCATATCTAGTTTTGATTTTTCAACTTCTACTAGAACGATTTTTGCCTCTTTAGCTCTTGCTATAATCTCATTTATTGATCCATGTTTTTCACCTTTTTCAATAAATATTTTATTAATATCTTTATCAGATTTTAATAGTTCAAGTACAGCATTTCTACCATAAACTAAGTCTTCATATTCATTTTCATCATATGGTTTATCTACTTCAATCTCTCTTTTTGCTTTTGATTCAAAACCATAATCTTTTCTTGGAGCTTTTCTCTTAGAATCTCTTTTTCTATTTTTCTCTTCTTCTTTTTCTCTTGAAATTCTTGCTCTTCTATTTTGTTTATCTCTATAACTTTGTCTCATATATTTCCTCCTTAGGAAAACTTACTTTTTTATTATATCATATTATTTTCATTTGGTATATAGCCATTTTGCAAATTTGAGGATTATGTAAATTTATGGTATAATTATAATGAGAGGTTTCGTTCTGGAACCCATTTTACATATAGGAGGATTTTTTCAAATGAAAAATCGGGTTAGCAAACGCATCATAGTTATTCTCATCTCCCTTGCGATACTGGTCAACGTCTGTCTCCTGGTGTTCACCGGAAACAAGAAAGACATTGGGGCTATCAAAACGTTTGATTGTGATGTAAAAATCATCAGTCTGAACACCAACATTTCAGTTTCATCTGATAATCAGGAAGTGTTCACCATCTCCGGAAATGTTTTCAAGATAGTCACAGACCCCCTGAAGTTGTATGACACCACCGGAAGAAAGCTTGCGTCAGCTGGTGACGAATACCATTTGATTTCTCAGGACAGTCACTTTATTTCTACTGAAACTGAAAAAATCGAAATGGTCGGTAACATTAACCTTTTGGGTGATAGTTACGACATATATGTTGATGAAGAAATGGTTGCTCACGCAGAGTTTAATTTCCTCAACACATATGGCACCTTAGTTGATGCAGATGGAAATCTGATGGCTGATTACACCTCACGGATGTATTTCAAGGACTACTCGGTACAGGTAACCGAACACAACTTCTTCTCTGATGAAGCTCTCAATCTAATCTTTGCTTCTTACTTTAGCGATCAGGAGGCTGATTCGAGAAGCTCGAGCCACAGTAGCAGTAAAGACTAACCAAACCAAAAAAAAGCAAAAAGCGGGATATACCCGCTTTTTTGCTTTTTATTTTATTCTTCTTCATCATCTAATTTAAGTACTGCTAAGAATGCTTCTTGTGGTACTTCTACGTTACCAATTTGACGCATCTTCTTTTTACCTTTTTTCTGCTTCTCTAAAAGTTTTTTCTTTCTTGTGATATCACCACCGTAGCACTTTGCTAAAACATCTTTACGAAGTGCAGATTGTGTTTCTCTTGCGATAATCTTTCCTCCAACAACTGCTTGAATTGGTATCTCAAATAGTTGTCTTGGAATTTCTTTCTTAAGTTTTTCAGCCATTTTTCTACCTCTAGAATAAGCTGAATCTTTATGAACTATGAATGATAATGCATCTACTGGTTGGTTATTAATATGAATATCAAGTTTAACTAGTTCTGATCTTCTATATTCTTTAAACTCATAGTTAACTGATGCATATCCTTTTGATTTTGATTTAATAGTATCGAAGAAATCATAAATGATTTCGTTAAGTGGCATGTCATATTCAAGAGTAACTCTATTTTCATCAAGATATTTCATATCGATGTATGTTCCTCTTCTGTCTTGGCATACTTTCATAACGTTACCAACATAATCTTTTGGTATCATTACTTCTACTTTCATTATTGGTTCTTCAATATATTTTATTTCTGTTGTTGGTGGAAGTTCAATTGGATTATATAAATCTATTACTTCACCTGATGTTTTATAAACTTTATAAATAACAGATGGAGCTGTTGTGATAAGTCCAATATCAAACTCTCTTTCTAATCTTTCAATTACTATTTCTAAATGTAATAGTCCCAAAAATCCACATCTAAATCCAAATCCTAAAGCAGCTGATGTCTCTGGTTCATAATTTAAAGCTGCATCGTTTAGTTTTAGTTTTTCTAAAGCATCTTTTAATGGTTCATATTCGCTTGCATCCATTGGATACATTCCACAATAAACCATAGATACTGCAGTCTTATAACCAGGTAAAGCTTCTGCTGCAGGTCTTTGTGCATTAGTAATTGTATCACCAACATGAAGATCTGAAATCGTTTTAACACTAGCTGCGATATATCCTACTTCACCTTCAGATAAACAATCTGTTGGATTATAATCACCTGCTTTAAATGTTCCTACTTCATCTACTTTAAAAGTCTTTCCTGTTGCCATAAATAGAATTGTATCACCAGCTTTAACTGTACCATTTTTTACACGCACATAACTTAAAGCACCTTTATAGTTATCATAGAATGAGTCAAATATTAATGCTTGAAGTGGTGCATTTTCATCTCCAGATGGTGCTGGTATATCTGTTATTATTCTTTCAAAAACTTCATCAACATTTAAACCTGTTTTTGCAGAAATACATGGAGCATCCATTGCTGGGATTCCAATGATTTCTTCTATCTCTTTTTTTACTTCATCAGGTCTTGCTGATGGAAGATCAACTTTATTTATAACTGGAAGAATTTCTAAATTATCTTCTAAAGCTAAATAAACATTAGCTAAAGTTTGTGCTTCTACTCCCTGTGTTGCATCAACGACAAGAATTGCTCCTTCACATGCTGCCAAACTTCTTGATACTTCATAGTTAAAGTCAACATGGCCTGGAGTGTCTATTAAATTAAATACATATTGTTCTCCACTTTTTGATGTATAATTCATTCTTACTGCTTGAGATTTAATTGTTATTCCTCTCTCACGTTCGATGTCCATATTATCAAGTACTTGAGATTCCATTTCTCTTTCAGAAAGTACTCCTGTCATCTCAATCATTCTATCAGCTAAAGTTGATTTACCATGATCAATATGTGCTATTATACAAAAGTTTCTTATATTATCGTGTCTGTTTGGCATCTTTGCTCCTTACTTTTATTTTTTTGGAGACTCTAATAATTTTGCTTCATCTCCATATTTTATTTTGTATGCATCTTTTATGAAAAATAAAATGCCTTTCCAAATACCTTTTATAGTTTTTATCCTACTTGGATTTGTGTAATTTTCTTTAAGCCATTTTACGTTTTCTGCTATTTGTGTATTATCATAAACTTCAATATTAGTTTCTATCTTTCTAATTAAACTTAAATCAGCATCATTTTCATCATTTTCTTGATTTTCAAGTCCGACAAAGTTTCTTTGTGAAAATCCCCATTTACTAATAAGCATATTCTTATACTCTATCTTCATTGCTTTAATTTTAAGCATAGTTTCTTCTGATTCATCATGTCTTAATATTGCTAAATCTTTAGCGTAATCAAATAGATTATGATATGTAACACCCAAGAAATCTTTTCCATATTCATTAAGTTTATCTTCAGCTGCAATAACTGCTACTATGAATAAGTCATCCATTTCTTGAAGTCTTTCTTCAATTTCATCTTGAAGATCTTCTTCATAATGTTCAGCTATAAGTCTGTTAATATGACCTATTCCATTAAAGCTTTCTTTAAGCAACTCTTCTATTTTTATTCCACATGCTAATGCAATTAGTTGTGGGTAAAATGTTCTTGCTGTGTAACTATAAGTTTTATATATTCCAATATTTCTATTATATCTAATTGAACCTATAAAAGCAGCAAGTTCATTATAAGCTTCGTTTTTATATTTTCTTAATCTATATGCAATTCCATTATTTAAATTTGAAACTGCATGATAAACTTCATGAGTAAAACTTTCAAAAAACATTACGTCCGGACTAACATTATTTGACTTAGCAATTTTTTCAATATTATATGTATATAAAATAATTGCCTGACGTTCTGCTCTGAATCTTCCATTAATGAAATCTTTTCTTTTTCTTCCATCAAGATAAATATTTGTGACTCTGGATGAGAATCTTATTATCTGTTTTTCTATTTCAAGATCTGTGTAGCCAAATACTTTTTGTCTACGTGCAAATATTTCTCTAAGTAGTGGTTTAAATTCTTTAAACTTACTTAAATAATTATCAACAATTTCTTCTCTCATTCAAATCACCTCATTTTAATATAGTTTCATGAGTTATCCACATATCTAAAATTTACTATTTTTTCCTGTGGAAAAGTTATTTTTGTTTGTTTAAAACTTTTTTTGTTGTTATCCACAAAGTATACTACTAAATGTTAGTACTTTTTTCCAAGATTTATTTTTTTGTTATTTTTTTTAGAATTAATTTATATTTTTTTGTTATTTTTTCTCCAAAGCTAAAACTTCATTTTTTAGATTTCCACTTTTTGCTTAATCTATTTTTACAAGATCAAATTGTAAGTAATCTGAACTTACAAGTTTGAAATCTATCCCATCTACCAATCCTTCTATTGCCTCTTTATGTGATTCACCATGAAGATGTCCATAAAAGCATCTCTTTACTCCATAACTCTTAAGTAATTTTATAAAGTTAATTTCATCAGGAACTTCTTCTTTATAAAATGGTGGATAATGAATAAATGCAATTATCTCTTTGTTATCGCCAAATGATTCTTTTGCACTCTTAAGTGATAATTCTAATCTATCCCTCTCCCTTTTTAAAATCTTATAGTTATCTTCTTGTCTAAACGCATTCACCCATCCACGAGTTGCAACTATAACTTGGTCTTCAACTAGGTATGAATTGTTATAAACAAAATCTATATTTTCAAAGTTGTTTTCTTTTAAAAACTTTCTCATCTGAGTTAAAGTTGTCCACCAATAATCATGGTTACCTTTTGATAAAAGTTTCTTACCTGGAAGACTATTTAAAAATTCAAAATCTGGAATAGAATCTTCTAGATATGTAGCCCATGAAAAGTCTCCTGGTATCATAACAGTATCTTCTTCTTTTACTTTTCTTATCCAATTATCTTTTATTTTATTTTCGTGATTATCCCAATTATCACCAAATATGCCCATTGGTTTATTAACTTTAAATGATAAATGTAAATCACCTATAGTATAAAGTGCCATTATTACTTATTTCCTATTTTCAAATTTGGTATAGCATTTAATTTTAAATCTGCTCTTTTACCATTAATAAAATCATAATATCCTTGAGCTGCAATCATAGCTGCATTATCTGTACAAAGGATTGGTTCTGGATAGTAAATCTTACATCCAAGTTCTTCTCCTAATTTATCAAATTCATTTCTTATGTATGAATTTCTTGATACTCCTCCGGCAATTACAATTTTATCTTCATTATATTCTTTTAATGCTTTTCTAACATTGTTTGTTAACATTTCAGTAACTGCTTTTTCGAAACTTGCACATAAGTCAGCTTTATTTATATCTTTTTGATTATGATTCAAATTTATAACTGCAGTCTTAATACCGCTAAATGAAAAATCTAGATTATCTAAGTGAACAACTGGAAGTTTAATATTAGCAGTTCCTTCTTTGGCTAGGTTATCTACTTTAGGTCCGCCTGGGTATCCAAGTCCAACTACTCTTGCTACCTTATCAAATGCTTCCCCTATTGCATCATCTCTAGTCTTTCCTAAAATTTCAAATTCATTATAATTTTTAACATTTACTAAATGAGTATGTCCACCTGAAATAATTAAACATAAAAATGGTGGTTCAAGATCTTTATGAGTAATATAGTTACCAGCTATATGACCTTCGATATGATTTACTGGAACTAATGGTTTTCCTGTTGCAAAACTTAATCCTTTTGCATAAGAAACACCAACAAGTAATGCTCCAACAAGTCCTGGTCCATAAGTAACTGCTATAGCATCAATATCATCTAATGATACTTTTGCTTCTTTTAAAGACTCTTTCATTATTTGATTAATTACTTCTGTATGACATCTAGATGCTATCTCTGGAACAACACCGCCATAAGCCTCATGTATTTTAATTTGAGAATTGATGACATTAGAAAGAACCTCTCTACCATTTTTAACAATTGATACAGAAGTCTCATCACAACTTGATTCAATTCCCATTATTAATATATCTTTCAAATTCTTCTCCTCTTTTTAATGAATAAAAAATCCAATAATAAACGCAGATACAGCTAAAAGCTTGCTTGCTAAAAACTCTACTGCAGGAACAGTAATTGCTCCTAAATATCCAGTAAACCATAATATCATAAATAATACTTGGAAATAACTACCATAGTTTAATAAAAATTCTTGGCCTTTTTGAGGTAACATATTTCTAAATATTTTTTCTCCATCTAATGGTGGTATTGGGATTAAATTAAATACTCCAAGACCAACATTAGTTAAAAAAGTATATGATATCAATCTATATATAATATTTCCTACTGGATTTGTAAAGAAAAATGCAAAATTTGTTACTATTACCAACACAATAGAAAGCACAAATGCAAATATAAAATTAGAAAGTGGTCCAGCAAATGCTATTATTGCTTCACATTCACCATATGATCTATTACTATTACAATTTCTAACATTTACATGGACAGGTTTGCCCCATCCAATTCTTGCAAAGGTAAGTAGAACTAATCCCACTGGATCTATATGTTTTAGTGGATTTAAAGTAAGTCTTCCTTCTGATCTTGGTGTTTTATCCCCAAGTTTATCTGCTGCTAGGGCATGTGAAAACTCGTGCACATCAATACATAATATTACACATGGAAGTGTAAGTAATATTTCCATGATATACTCTGGTCCACTTTGTAACAAAGAAAGTACAAATAAAACCACTACAATTCCAATTATAAAACGTCTATCTACATTATAAAACATACTTCTTATTTCCTCTTCTTCAATTTACTTTTGTACATGCTAATTTTCCTTAAAATTAGCACTATTATTATATCATATTTGATAAATTTATCAACACTTTCAAGGATTCATGTTTTAAAAAAATAAGAGCCAAACACTTGGCTCTTTATATTTATTCTTTTCCTAATAATCTTAATACAAATTTTTTAAATCTTTCGAAGAATGACTCTTTATATTCTTGAATTTCTTTTGGTTCTTCCTTTGGCTCTTCTGGCTCTTCCTTAATTTCTTCTTTAGATTCAAAGACTTTGTCAGGATCATATCTTATAGATTTTTTTAGATCTTCTTTTCTTTGATTTAGTTCTAGAATTTGATCTAAATCTTCTTTTTGTTTTTCAGTTGCAAAATAGTCTCTATATAAAACAACTATAATAGCATTTGCTTCTCTAGAAATATTTTGAGTTGCCAAATCTTCTTCTGGGTTAATCTCAAAAGAATAATTTGGGTCTTTATTTTGCTCAAAGAATTCAATTTTTTCCCTTGGAATTTTATCATACTCTTCCTTTGGAAGATATTTAATTATCTCTAACACTTCTGTATAAGCTTTATTTGATTCTGACATTTTATACCTCTTTTGTACTTTATTTTATTATCTAACTTAAGCATAATTTTTTAAGAGAATAGAACATAATATATTAATCCGGCAAATATAATTAGAATAACTCCAACTTTTATTGCAGTTTTTCTATTTATATCATTCTTAATGGCTTTATATGCAGTGATAAACAATGCAATTGCAACAGCAACTAATAATAAATATGCCATATTTTACCTCCACCTATTCATTAATTTTTTCTTCTGTTTTTGAATCTCTAGTTTCTATATACTTTAATATTGATTCAGCTATTTCTCTTGGACTTCTTCCATTGCCATAGATAGTCATAGTTGCAAGCTCTCTATTACATGGACTGTTTAAGAAATATTTATTATCTCTTGTATCACCTGTTGAACGTTCATTCATTATTCTTAATGATTCATTTGGATCTGCTGATGGAAGAAGTAAAACAACATTTTTAAAATCTGCCATCATCTTCTTAACATCTGCAAATATTTTTGGGTCATTATAAATTGAGTGGCCTGCTCCAAAATCAACTATTCCTGGAGTACCATGTCTTTTAGCATCGTCTATAGCTCTTCTTATCATGAAAGCATTATATTCTTGGGATGATCTAAATCTATTCCTAAACCCATTACTTCTTTCACGATTAGCTATTCCATCTAGACATAGTCTTGGCATTCTTGTTATTTTTGAAAGTTCCTCAGCTACAGATGATTTACCTGCACCTGATGGTCCAATTAAAATTATACTTTTTTTATATAAATCTTCGTTTTCCATAAATAGTTCCTTCTAGCTTAATGGTTTCATTGTTGGGAAGAATAATACATCTCTAATAGATGCAGAATCTGTAAATAGCATTACCATTCTATCGATTCCTATTCCTTCACCACCTGTTGGAGGCATACCATATTTTAATGCATTAACGAAGTCATCATCCATCATACCAGCTTCGTCATCACCATTAGCTTTTGCTTCAACTTCTTTCTTGAATCTTTCATATTGATCGATTGGATCATTTAATTCTGAGAAAGCATTACCATATTCTCTACCACAAATAAAGAATTCAAATCTTTGTGTTAATCTTGGATCATCTTTGCACTTTTTAGCAAGTGGTGATACCTCTATTGGGTAGTCATATATAAATGTTGGTTGAATTAATGTCTTTTCAACATATTCATCAAAGAATAACGCAATAATATTTCCTCTTGTTTCTTTTCCATTTGGAACTTCAATATGATGTTCTTTAGCAAGTTTAACAGCTTCTTCATCAGTTTCAACTTTATTAAAGTCTACTCCACAAGCTTCTTTTACGCTATCAATCATACTGATTTTCTTCCATCCACCTGGAGTTAAATCAATTTCTTGACCTTGATATGTAATCTTATATGTTCCTTTAACTTTCATAGCTATTCTTGAGAACATCTCTTCAGTTAAAGCCATCATGTCATGATAATTTTCATATGCACTATAGAACTCTATAGATGTAAATTCTGGGTTATGACGAATATCCATACCTTCATTTCTGAAGATTCTTCCTATTTCATAAACCTTATCAATACCACCTACAATTAATCTCTTTAAGTTAAGCTCAGTAGCAATTCTTAAATACATATCTAAATCTAAAGTGTTGTGATGAGTAATAAATGGTCTAGCTGTTGCACCACCAGAAATTGTATTTAATATTGGAGTTTCAACTTCTAAGTAACCTTTCTCATCTAAAATAGCTCTTATTTCTTTAATAATTGCTGTTCTTATCTTAAATGTTTCCTTTACTTCAGGATTCATTATTAAATCTAGGTATCTTTGTCTATATCTTAAATCAACATCTTTTAGTCCATGGAATTTCTCAGGAAGTGGTTTTAGTGATTTTGAAAGAAGTTTAACTTCTTTAGCATGTACAGAAATTTCTTCTGTTTTTGTTTTGAATACAAAACCTTTAATACCGATAATATCACCGATATCCCAAGTTTTGAATGCTTTGTAATCTTCTTCTCCTAAATCATTAATACTTACATAACTTTGAATTTTTTCATCACTATCAAGAATTGTACAGAATGATGCTTTACCCATAATTCTTTTAGCTATAATTCTACCAGCAACTGAAACATCTTTGTTCTCATATTTCTCATAGTTTGCTTTTATTTGTCCTGCAGTTTCAGTTCTATCATATTCTGTTATCTCATATGGATCCTTTCCTGCTTCTTGTAGTTCTTTTAACTTGTCTAATCTAACTTGCATTAAACGGTTAAACTCTTCCTCTGAAATTTCAACTTCCTCGTTGTTATCTTGATTATTTTCCATTTTATCACCTCATAGATTATTTTTAATGTAGTTATTATATAATATTTTGACATTATTGTAAACTAGTATTTTTTAAAAAAATCCTTATTTTTCAATTATTTTAGGGCATAAAAAAACATGAGGCACACTGCCTCATGTTTTTTATTATTGATTCTCTTTAAATCTATCTTTAACTTTATCAACTAAGCTATTTGATTCTTTAGTTTCGTTCTTAACACCATATGATAGAAGTAATCCACCTACAACTACTAGATATACCCACCATGGTATTGCAACGAATATTGCACTTACTAACATAAAAGAACTAATAACAATTAATGATAATGATGCTAAGAATTCTCCTTCTAATCTACGATTATATGAATATAAAACTCCAACTAACAAGAATAATAACATTAAAAGTTCATCTAGTCCATTTACATACTTTCCTGAATCATTAAAGAATAGTAATACATACACAATAATCTTTAATGCTTTATTGTTCTTAAATTTATCTGTAAAAATATTTAGTATATAGTAAGCATACATAAATACTGGTATTAAAACCAATGAATAAACTTCTATTTCATATTCTTCTAATATTGTTAAATACATATGAAGAATTGATGTTATTCCAATAAGTTTAAAGAATTTTCTATTTTTATCTTCAATATACATATATAAGAATGCTGATATTCCAGCAAAGATTAACATTGTTAAATAGTGATAATCATAAATTCCACTAATAAACCAAGCTATTATATAAGCAAATATTGCATTAAATCCTACCTTCTTTTCCTCTTTTGCCATATAAAGAGTATATAAAAGAATCGTTGCATATGCTATAAGGCTAATTGCTTTTTTAAATAGGACAAAGTCCATCTCTGGCACTATCATTAACATTGCAATTTGAATTGGTAAATCATATCCAAATTCTAATTTTCCTCTTCTATTCATAAATAATGTAACAAGTTCTAATGCCATAAATATTGCAAAATAGATAAGCAAAGGACTATCACCTATTTGTCTTCCATCAGATATTGCTAAACCATATCCAATTGTACCAATTATTAATAATATATGTTGTAATTTATCCCTAAATCTTTCGTCATATATTAGTTGTAATAAAAGTACTGCATCTACTACTAAGAAAACATTAACAAATACAATGCTTTCTTTAACATCTATTATTTTTTGTACTAACAAAGTAATAATGCTTACAGATCCTATAAAGAATATTCTATATATAATTCTGTTTGGAATATCTTTCTTACTTGATAACAAGTAATATAGATAAACCACAACTAATCCTACAATTAGTAATAAAATACTTGGTTTATGCTCTATTGCTAAGTAAGCATCACGCATAAAGAATACTGCTAGCAAAATATTTGATAGTAGTTCAAAATCAAATAAATCACTATTCTTAGTATCTTTAAACACAAATCTCATACTGTTTTTAATAATAATTAGTTGTAGTAGTCCTATTAAGGCTAAAACTCCTATAGAATTTTCTACTCCAACCCTTGTTTGAATTGCCCATCCAAGTAGTGCTGAGAATCCAACATATAAAGCAATTTGTACTCCTCTTTTATATTTAAATAGTCCATATAATGAAACTACTATTCCAAGTGCTATATAGGCAATATCTACTATTCCAAATAATAGACTAAGTGATGCTCTAAAGATAAGCATAGCTACAAACAAGCCTTGAATAACATATACATTAGATTCTGAAATAGCTTTTTTGTTTGAAAGTCCAATACTTTTCGTAATCATGCTTATTATTGCAAATAGCATTAATACAATTACTCTTGTATCTGAACTAATACCAAATGAATAATGTTTAGTAATTGAATACATTACAAAGACATTTGAAATATTGTACATAATAGCTAGTGGATAGCTTTCAATATCTTTATTTAGTAAGAATAATGTAAGTGAATTAAATAAGAATACAAGAACTGTAAATACATTATAAATTACATTATCTGCACCAAAAATATATGGTAATATTGATACTAAAATAGCACCAGATATAATTGTTGATACTATTCTAATCTTACTATTATTTCTTAATATTACTAAAGCTAACAAGAAGTTATATATACTTATTGCTAAAAGTGCAAGTGTTACATTAACTTCAAATATCATTGTACCAAGTACAACTGTAAACAGTTGAGATAAAATTGATGCATAGAAAAGACCATCTGCACCATTTTTCTTATAATATTTATAATAAACATATGATGTTGCTAAGAACACAGCTGTTAAGAAAATAAATCTTCCTTCTCCTCTTATTGATAAGAATTCTCCCAAAAGTCCAAATAGTGATATTGAGATTAAACATAGTGGCAAATAAGCCATTGATATGTAGAAGAATATATTAGCTGCATTAGTAACATTCTTTTTTCTTAAAGTTTTACTTAGCTTTATAAATACTCCCATGAATGCAAATAGAATTGCACTCTTTACTACACCAGGTAAAATATCCCATCCTGATGATAGTAAAACTATACCAGATAGAATTATTAGGAATGCACCAGCAAATAGAATCTTGATATTAAAGTCCATTTTTGGTTTTGGTTCTTGGACTGTTTTTCTTACTGGTTCTTCTTTAACTTCTGGTTTATTAGCTACTACATCTACTTTTGCTTCTTGAGATACAGTTTCAGCTACTTCTACTTTTGGTTTTTCTATTACTTCAGGACTTGGTGTTTTAACTTCACCATGTTCCTCTTTGTATCTTGCCAAAAGCTCATCATATTTTTTCTTTAGTTCATTATACTTTGTTTCTAAAATACTATACTTTGTATTTGTTCTATCAACATACCAAAACAAAACCAAAATAATGACTAATAAAACAATGAAAAAACTTAACATTTTTTATCTCCTTTTAGAAATTCTAATTTTTCTTTCTTCTTAGTATCCAGTCTTTTTGTACTTCGTAAGGTATATTTAAAATTACTTTTTGTTCAGCTTTTCCTGGGTTTACAGTATCTATTTCTTCACCTGTTTCATCGTTCCAAAGTGCATCAATTGTAAATACAACTGGTTCAATTTGTCCAGGTACTAATAGTTCTAACGTATCCCCCTTAGTTAATTTATTTCTAATTTCGATTAACTTTCTTCCATCATCTAATGTACTAATTACTTTTCCACCAAATTCATAATCTGGATTGTATTGTCTTCCATCATAATCTTGGAAATCTTTATTATTCTTATCATTAAATAAGAATGTAGTTAATCCTCTTGTTTTAGTCTTTTCTAACTCTTTTAAATATTTTTCAGCATCATAATGCTCAGGATCTTTCATGTAATCATCAATTGCATTTCTATAAGCATTAACTACAGTTGCTAAATAATATTCAGTTTTTAGTCTTCCTTCTATTTTAAGACTATCTACACCCATTTCAATAATTTCTGGTATTTCATGAACTAAGCATAAGTCTTTAGAAGACAAAATATAAGTTCCTCTTTCATCAGTTTCAACTGGCATTAGGTTACCTGGATTATTCTTTTCTTCTAAGTACATGTTATATGCCCATCTACAACTTTGAGCACAATCACCTAAATTACCATTTCTACTTGCTAAGAATTCGCTTAAGAAGCATCTTCCTGAATATGCAAAGCATATAGCTCCATGACAAAATATCTCAACTTCTAGTCCATCTGCTTTATTATTTATTATTGATCTAATTTGTTCTTTATTTAATTCTCTTCCTAAAATTACTCTTTTAGCTCCATTTTTTCTCCAAAAGTTTGCTGCATGATAACTTACAACATTTGATTGAGTACTAATATGGATATCGCAGTCTGGTGCATTTTCTTTAACTGTTTCAAATACTCCTGGATCTGCTACAATGATTCCATCAACTTTTAAATCATTTAGTAATTTTGCTTCTTTTGCTATTTCTTCATATGTCTCATCTTCAGCATAAATATTAATTGCAGTATGAACTCTTTTTCCAAGACTATGAGCATATTCAATAGTTTTTGGTAAATCACTTTCTTCAAGTTCTGATCTTGAACGAAGTGATAATTTTGGAGTTCCACAATACACAGCATCTGCGCCATACATAAAAGCTATTTTTGCTTTTTCGAATGACCCTGCTGGTGCTAATAATTCAACTTTTTTCATGATATCTCTCCTTTAAATTTTAACAAAAATATTATACCATTATGATTACTATTATTCAATATTTCTTAAATTCAATTTTCCTCTAAAAATAGCTTTATATCCACATTTTTGTAATTGATTTAATATGAAATTAGTGTTATAATCTTATATGGAGAAATTTGCAGAAAGGAAAAGAAATATGGTACCTTTGAATGTGGGTCTTCTTAATATGGAAGGACCAAGAACAAAAATAGTTCCAAGATATATTGAACAATTAAAAGACTATATAGACTCTATGGATCCTAATATGCCTCACTTTTCTTTTGTTAGAAAGGAATATATGACATATTTAAATCTATTAGAGTATTATAAAGATATTTCTGATATGAATGGACCTTATATTAGTTCTTTTTTAGATTATATTAATGAAGAATATCAATATCTTCAAAACACTCTTAAGGGTCATAGATTCTTTTTAGAGCCACAAGGAAGAGTAAAATCTCCATATAGTGCAGATGAAAAAATCAGAGAAAAAATATTAGAGATAGAAAGATTATATAAATCAAATCAAATATCAGAAATTGAAGCATTTGAAAGATTAGATTCTATTCAAGATAGCATAAAAGATTTCGTAGCATTTAGATATGTTTTAAACTTCCATGATTCACTTACAACTCACCCACAAAAAACTGTAGATGAAGTTTATAAATTACTTTCTCATCAAATGGAATTTGAGAAATTACATGGATTTGATTTCTTAACTGTAAATCCAGCTACTATGAGAACAATTAAAGCGCCTATCGAATATGATGCTGATCCAAACTTAGTTGGTGTATATATTCCAAGAGTAAGACCTCCTGAAATAGAGAAATATGATGGTGTTATAAAAGATTATATTCGTTATCCAAAGGTTAACTTATATCAATCAGCTCAATATGCTGTTATACCACCATGGGGTCATTATGATGAAAAGAAAGGCTATGCCCTTCCTTATGAGTATCAAACTCGTACAATCTTAATGCATAGATTTGCTGAAAAAGGTGGCGCAAGTCATACTGAATATAAAAAACGTGATCATACTTTTAATAGACTTCGTGTACCATTCCTTTTCGGTATCGATTATAATAGCGATTCATATGAAGATAGAATAACTGACCTTTCATTTGATGACTGCGTTAAAAAATTCTATGGATATTCATTTGCTGATCAATTTGGAATTGATTATGATACTTTAAAGAAAATGTTCGATGAAGAAACTCAAGATCGTATTATTGCAGGAACATGGACAATAGAAAGAGATAAAGAAGGAAACTTAACATTAAATAAAGAACCTTCTGAGCATAAAGTTAAAGTACTTGCTAAAGTATCTTCTCAAAATGCCATGATTGATTCTAGAGACTCATTTAGTGATGATAATATTAAATAATTTAAGAAAGAGCAACAGCTCTTTCTTTTTTTGAGTAAAAAAATAAAACGATAGATATTATCGTTTTACTTTTTTCTATATATTTTTGTGTGCTATGCACATAACAGACTAAATAAACATTAAAATTGCTTGATCAGCATTGTCACCACGTCTTGGTTCCATTTTTAATATTCTAGTATATCCTCCGTTAACTTTTTCGTATTTTGGAGCGATTTCGTTGAATAATTTATCCATTATATCTACTCCTTCTACTTTGTTAACTTTTTTCATAATTCTTCTTCTAGCATTTAATCTAGAAGGCATATCTTTTTGTCTTTTTTCTGTTACTTCTTCTTTAACAACTCTTAGGTATTCTTTACCATTTTTGCTCTTAACTTTTTCAGTAACTTTATTTCCTTTAGCATCACGTTTAGCTTTTACAACTTTAACGTTAACTGTTTCATAATTTTTTTGTTCTTTAACAGCTAATGCAACTACAGAATCAACAATTGATTTTAATTCTTTAGCTCTTGCTTCTGTTGTTACTACTTTACCATTTAAAATCATGTCTGTAGTTAATGATTTAAGCATTGCTAATCTTTGATCTGTTGGTCTTCCAAGTTTTCTTGTTCCTGCCACTTTATTTCACCCTTTCTTATCAAAATTAATTTTCGTTTGATGAGAAGTTTAATCCTAAAGCTATTAACTTATTTGTAACTTCATCTAATGATTTCTTACCTAAGTTTCTAACTTTCATCATCTCATCTTGTGTTTTATTAGTTAAATCTTCAACTGTAGCTATACCAGCTCTCTTTAAACAGTTGTATGATCTTACAGAAAGTTCTAATTCTTCGATAGGCATCTCTAGAACTTTTTCTTTCTTTGATTCTTCTTTTTCTACCATAACTTGAGTATTCTTTGCAGTTTCTGATAGATCTATAAATAATTCTAAATGACCAGTTAAAACTTTTGCAGCTAGACTTAATGCTTCAAAAGGTTTTAAACTACCGTCAGTCCAAACTTCTATTGTTAATTTATCATAATCAACCATTTGTCCTACTCTAGTATTTTCAACTGAATAGTTTACTTTCTTTACTGGAGTAAAGATAGAATCGATTGGTAAAACATCTATAGGATCATTATCTTTTTTATTTTTATCAGCAACATTGTATCCTCTTCCTCTGTTAACTTTCATTTCAACATGAAAATCAGCAT
Source organism: Clostridia bacterium (assembly GCA_017528085.1). Taxonomy (GTDB): domain Bacteria; phylum Bacillota; class Clostridia; order TANB77; family CAG-508; genus Scatovivens. The sequence goes on from JAFXPH010000002.1 coordinate 462,803, forward strand.
TTGCAGAAGCAGTTGCGATATGTAGTTCTGGATTTAATACTTCTATTGTACCGTCTGTAACGATATCACCAGCTGTAATTTCTCCAGCACCTTTATGATCTATTCTCATTGTTTTTTCTTCATTATCAAATGATTTTAATCTAACGCTCTTTAAATTAACAATTAACTCAGGAACATCCTCTACAATTCCTTGAACTGTAGAAAATTCATGTACTACGCCGTTTATCTTAACACTTGTAATTGCAGCTCCTGGTAATGATGATAATAAAATTCTTCTTAAAGAATTTCCTATTGTCATTCCATATCCACGCTCTAATGGTTCACATATGAATTTTGCATAATTCCTTTTATCGTCTGTCTCAATACATTCGATGTTTGGTTTTTCAAATTCAATCATTTTTACCTCCTAAAAAGGGTCTATCGCCCTCGCTCTCTTTTTTTATATATCTACACGCGTAATCCTAAGTATTCAAATTATTATTTAGAATATAACTCAACTATTAAGTGTTCTTCTACTGGTAAGTCAATTTCTTCTCTATTTGGTAATCTTAGAACTTTACAAGATAATTTCTTCTCGTCTACTTCTAACCATTCTGGTATAGTTGGCTTTGGACCATTTTCAAGATTGTTTTTAATAATTGTATTATCTGTTCTATTCTCTCTTACTGTAATAACATCTCCTGGTTTTACTAAGTATGAAGCAATATCAACTTTGTTTCCGTTTACAGCAAAATTTCCATGAGTAACTAATAATCTAGCTTGTGGTCTAGTAGCACCAAATCCACTTCTAAATACTATATTATCAATTCTTGATTCTAACATTTGTAATAAGTTAGAACCTGTAATACCTCTTTGATTCTTTGCTATATCAAAGTATCTTCTAAATTGCTTTTCACCTACACCATAGATGAATTTTGTTTTTTGTTTCTCTTTTAATTGAAGTCCATACTCAGAAACTTTTTTTCTAGCGTTTCCAGTATTTCTTCTAGACTTCTTACTATATCCTAGATAACCAGGTTCAATTCCTAAAGATCTGCATCTTTTAAGAACGTGGTCTTTATTCTTTGACATCTTAATTCATACCTCCCTTTAAAATTATACTCTTCTTCTTTTTGGTGGTCTACATCCATTATGAGGAATTGGAGTAACGTCTTTAATCATTGTTATATCTAAACCTGCTGTTTGGATAGCTCTAATTGCAGCTTCTCTACCAGCACCTGGTCCTTTAACATAAACTTCAACAGTTTTTAAACCGTGTTCCATAGCTATTTTACTTGCTGTTTCAGCAACTTGTCCTGCAGCATATGGTGTACTTTTTCTTGATCCTTTGAATCCAAGTCCACCAGCGCTAGCCCAAGAAATAACATTACCTTGTGTATCAGTAATAGAAACTATTGTATTATTAAATGTTGAATGAATATGAGCAGAACCTTTTTCAATATTCTTTCTCTCTCTTCTTCTAATACCTGTTTTCTTTTCGCTTGCTTTAGCCATTGCGGTATTTACCTCCCTTAAATTTTTCTAATTTATTTATTTGCTTTTACTTACTAATTTTCTAGGACCTTTTCTTGTTCTAGCATTTGTTTTAGTTCTTTGTCCTCTTACAGGTAATCCTCTTCTATGTCTAATTCCTCTATAGCATCCGATTTCTGTAAGTCTCTTAATATTTAAAGCTACTTCTCTTCTTAAGTCACCTTCAACTTTGTATCCATCCATAGCTTTTCTAATACTAGATATTTGATCGTCTGTTAAATCTTTTACTCTAGTGTCTGGATCAATTCCAGCTTTTTTAAGAATTTCTTGTGAACTAGATAAACCTATACCATAGATATATGTTAGTCCAACTTCTACTCTTTTTTCTCTAGGTAAATCAACTCCTGATATACGAGCCATTATTTTAGCACCTCCACATAAATTTTTGTTTAAATAAATTTCTACTTAATGTTATCTTTTGTGTGTCTTTTAAAATCATAAGTTGAAATGTACTTAAATAGTAGTCTTATGTTTTAAGAAGACATATATATAAACACAGAATGATATAAATCAGCCGCACCACTCTGTGTTAATATCTATTAAAAATTAAATTAATAGGCTTTATTAATTAGCCTTGTCTTTGTTTGTGTTTAGGGTTTTCACAAATAACTCTTACAACACCTTTTCTTCTGATTACTTTGCATTTTTCGCAAATAGGTTTTACTGATGCTCTAACTTTCATTTTTATTCCCTCCTAAATCTATATATATTATTATTTATCACGCCAAATTATTCTACCTCTAGATAAATCATATGGTGAAATTGCCACTTTAACTTTATCTCCAGGTAGAATTCTGATATAATTCATTCTTAATTTTCCTGAAATTGTTGCAAGTACAATATGTCCATTCTCTAATTCTACCTTAAAGAATGTATTTGGTAAGCTTTCAACGATTGTACCTTCAACTTCTATTACATCATCTTTTGCCATTTAATAACTTCCTCCAAAAATATGCATTTTTCCTTGAAATAATGCATAATACAGAATTTTTTGACTGCTTCTAGCAATAAGCTATATTATTATATAATGTTTTGCCTAGATTGTCAATATTTCTGGCTCATTTTCTGTGATTAAAATTGTATTTTCATAATGAGCTGACATTCTTCCATCTTCAGTCACAATTGTCCATCCATCATCAAGTTCTAAAATGTCTGGCTTTCCAGCTACTACCATAGGTTCTATGCATATTGTCATACCTGGTTCTAATTTGCAACCATGACCTGCTTTACCATAATTTGGTACTCCCGGATCTTCATGCATTTCTCTTCCAATTCCATGACCTTGAAATTCTCTTATTACATCGAATCCATTTGCCCAAACATACTCAGCTACTGCATGAGAAATATCTCCTACTCTATAGCCTGGTTTAGCATATTTTAGACCTTCAAAGAAGGCTTGTTTTGTAACTTCTACTAATTTTTTCTTTTCTTCTGAACATTCACCTATTAGAAATGTTCTTGCTGCATCACCATTGAATCCATTTTTAAGTATTACTGTGTCAATTGATACTATATCACCATCTTTTATAATTTCATTTTTTGATGGGATACCATGAATTACAACATCGTTTATTGAAGAACATATTGATCCTGGAAAATCAGGAACACCTTTAATTCCACTTGGATATCCTTTTTCTGCAGGAATTCCACCATGGTCTCTCATATATTTTTCAACTAATTGATCTAATTCATATGTTGACATTCCAGCTTTTATAATACTTCCAACATAATCATAAGTGTTTGCAACTAGTTTACAAACATCTCTCATAAGTTCAATTTCTTTTTTTGATTTGATTGTAACCAATCTTTATCCTCTTTCCTTGATTATTTATTATTTAAATATTCTACTACATCATTTGCTACTTCATTTTTCATTCTATTAGCTCTTTCGCTAAGTAGAGTTGTAAATAAAACGCCAGTTTTTTCATAGTAATCAGCTACTGGTGCAGTTTGAGTTTTATATACTTGAATTCTATTTACAGCTTTTTCTAAAGTATCATCATCTCTTTGAATAAGTTCTCCACCACATTTATCACAAATACCATCAATTGCAGGTGGTTGTAATACTGTGTTGTAAGTTGCCTTACAATTTGAACATACTCTTCTATTTACTATTCTTGTTAATAATTCTTCTTCAACAGATTCTAGATTAACTACTACATCTATTTTCTTTCCTTTTTCTTCTAGTATTTCATCTAGTTTTTCTGCTTGATAAACTGTTCTTGGGAATCCATCTAAGATTAGTCCATTTTCAACATCTGGATCTTCTAATCTAGATACAATCATATCTACAGTAACATCATCTGGAACTAGTTCACCTTTAGTCATATATGTATTTGCTAAAATTCCAAGTTCTGTTCCTTCTGAAATATTTTTTCTGAAGATATCTCCTGTAGAAATTGAAGGTATATTATATCTTTCAGATAGCACTCCTGCTACACTTCCTTTTCCTGAAGCTGGAGCTCCTAACATAATAATAATCATTCTTATTCCCCCTTAATTATTAATATATGTAGTACATCTAGACCCAGATATATTACATATGTCAATAATAAACGATATTAGAGCGGTCTAAAAAAGCCGCTCTGATACCGTATAAAATTTATTATTTCTCTAAAAATCCTTTATAGTGTCTCATTACTAATTGTGATTCTAGTTGACGCATCATCTCTAATGCAACACCAACAACGATAAGTATTGTTGTACCACCAAATGAAATGTTTAGATTTGAGAATCTAAGCAACATTGGGATAATTGCTATAAATGATAAACAAACACCACCAACTAATGTTAATTTATTAATAACACTTTCTAAATATTCTGTAGTAGGTTTTCCTGTTCTAATTCCAGGGATAAATCCACCATTTTGTTTAATGTTGTTACTAATTTCAGCTGGGCTGAATACTAATGTTGTATAGAAGTATGTGAATAATACTATTAATACAAAGTATACAACTGCATTAGCTAATGAATATTGCCATGGAACTTGTGAAGATGAAGTTGCCATTGAGAATTGATATAATCCATATATAAATCCTTTTTGAGCTTCAAGTGCACTCTTTCCAAATATTTGAATGATCATTGCTGGGAATGTCATGAATGATGATGCAAAGATAATAGGCATAACACCTGCCATTGCCAATTTAACTGGAATGTGTGTACTTTGTCCACCATACATTTTTCTACCAACAACTTTCTTAGCATATTGTACTGGTATTCTTCTTTCAGCCTCTTGAATAAATACAACTGCAGCTATTAGTACGATAGCACCAACGATGATTGCTATTGCTAACAATAAGCCTTTTGTTGAAAATCCAGTTGCTGTGAACATTAAGTTCTTAAGTGTTGTTACTAATCCTGGGAATCCAGAAACGATACCAACAAAGATTAACATTGAGATACCATTTTCAATTCCTGATTTAGTAATTTGTTCACCAAGCCAAATAAGCATTGATGTACCTGCTACTAAAGACATAACAACTATGAATCCTGTTAAGAATCCTGGGTTGATGAATATGCCTGAAGAGCTGTATGAAAAATAAATTCCTAAACCTTCAACTAAAGATAAAACTAAGCATAATATTTTAGTATATCTGTTAATTTTTGCTTTAGCTTCTGGTCCACCATCTTTAGTTAATGCTTCTAAAGATGGGATTATCATTGATAACAATTGAATAACGATCTGTGCTGTGATGTATGGAGATATAGACATCGCAAAAATTGATAGTCTTGAAAAAGCTCCACCTGAGATTGTATCAATTAATCCTGTTAAACTAACAGTTGATTGTTGCATTGATTCGTTTAATGCAACAATGTCAACTCCTGGAACAGTAATGTAACAACCAAATCTAAAAACAACTATTAAAAGTAGAGTATATAATAGTTTCTTTCTAACTTCTGGTGTTTTCAAAGCATTTTTTAATGTTTTAAACAACTAAATCACCTCAATCTTTCCACCTGCAGCTTCTATTTTCTCTGCAGCAGCTTTAGTAAATCTAACAGCTTTTACAGTTAATTTTTTATCTAATTTTCCTGTAGCTATAACAACTATACCATCATTAACTTTTCCGATTATTCCTTCTTCTAATAAACTCTCAGCTGTAACTTCAGTACTCTTTGATTTATTAAGCATAGTTAATGTTACTTCAGTATAATTTTTAGCATAGATATTATTAAATCCTCTTTTTGGTAATCTTCTATATAAAGGTGTTTGACCTCCTTCAAAGCCTCTTCTTACACCTCCGCCTGATCTAGCTTTTTGTCCTTTATGTCCTCTACCAGATGTTTTTCCTAAACCAGAACCTATTCCACGTCCAACTCTCTTCTTAGTTTCTCTTTTAACGGCTGGTTGTAAATTTCCTAATTCCATGAATTACACCTCCTTTTATAAGTAATCAATTTTAAACACATTATATCATATAATATTTTATTTTTAATTAGTTAAGTTAATAAAATTTTAAAAATTTTATCACTTAAAATCAAAAGTTTAACTACATAATTTCGCTAACTTTTTTTCCTCTTTTTCTAGCAACAGATTCTACAGTTTGCATTGATCTTAATGCTTCCATTGTAGCATAAACAACGTTTCTAGGATTGTTTGTTCCTATAATCTTTGTTCTAATATCTTTATATCCTGCAAGTTCAAGAACTGGTCTAACGCTACCACCAGCGATAATTCCAGAACCTTGAGCAGCTGGTTTTAACATAACTGTAGCACTTCCGAATTTACCGAAAAATTCATGAGGTATAGTTGTTCCAGCTATTGGAACTTCTATTAAATTCTTTTTAGCTTCTTCGATAGCTTTTTTGATAGCGTCTGGAACTTCTGATGCTTTTCCGTTTCCAACACCAACACGTCCTTCTCCATCTCCAACAACTACTACAGCACTGAATCTGAATGTTCTACCACCTTTAACAACTTTTGCAACTCTGTTAATGGCAACAACTTTCTCTTTTAATTCTACTGATTTTTCATCCATGAGATTTTTATTTCCTCCTTATTTTATTCTAGAACTCTAGTCCTGCTTCACGTGCTGCTTCAGCTAATTCTTTAACAACACCATGATATATAAATCCGCCTCTATCAAATACAACAGCTTTAATTTTCTTTTCTTGAGCTTTTTTAGCTATAGCTGCACCAACTTCTTTAGCTGCTTCTTTGTTAGCACCTTTGTTTTTAATTTCTTTATTCATTGTTGAAACATATGCTAATGTTTCGCCTTTAGTATCATCTATAATTTGAGCAATTATATTTTTATTTGTTTTTGTAACTGCTAGTCTTGGGCACTCTGTAGTACCAGTGATTTTAGCACGTACTCTAGCATGTCTTCTTGCTCTTTCAGATTTTCTATCTATTTTAGAAATCATGATTAACTCCTTTCTAAACTTTTACTTTTAGGGGTATATATAATCCCTCTTCCTTTAAGGGATTGTATATACCCCCTAAAGTTTACTAATAACTGTTATAATTTAAAATTTGCTAAATTCTATTTCTTACCAGCTTTACCTTCTTTACGTCTGATAGTTTCTTCAGCATATTTAATACCTTTTCCACCATATACTTCTGGTGGTCTTTTTGTTCTTACAACAGCTGCTGTTTGACCAACAAGTTCTTTATCAATTCCTTTAACGATAATTTCGTTTTGACCGTTAACTACGAATTCAATTCCTTCTGGTTGAGCCATTTCAACTGGATGTGAATAGCCTAAAGTTAATACTAAACTATTTCCTCTCTTTTGAGCTCTGTATCCAACACCGTTTACTTCTAATTTTCTTTCGAATCCATCAGTTGTACCTTTGATCATGTTATTAATTAATGTTCTTGTTAATCCATGTAAACTTCTATTAAATGGTTCGTCGTCAGGTCTTTCAACTTTGATTTCGCTTCCGTTTACAGAAACTTTCATGTTTTTATGAAATTCCTTAACTAATGTTCCCTTAGGTCCTTTTACAGTAATTGTTTGGCCTTCGATTTTAACATCAACGCCAGCTGGAACTGTAATAGGGCTATTTCCTATTCTTGACATTTTAAAATACTCCTTTCTTAAATTGGGCCTCATTTTCATGAGGATTTTCAGATTAAATTATTTTTTTATTATTGATTACCAAATATAAGCTAATACTTCTCCACCTATACCTAGTTCTCTTGCTTTTTTGTCTGTCATTATTCCTTTTGAAGTAGAAATTAAAGCGATTCCTAATCCATTTAATACTTTTGGTAATTCATCTTTAGCTGCATAAACTCTTAAACCTGGTTTAGAAATTCTTTTAATGCCATCGATTACTCTATTACCTTTCTCATCGTATTTTAATGATATTCTAATTATTCCTTGAACATCGCCTTCGATTTCTTCAAAAGATTTAATATATCCTTCTTCAAATAAAGTTTCTGCAATAGCTTTTTTCATCTTTGATGCTGGTACATCAACAGTTTTAAATTTTGCGCTATTTGCATTTCTTATTCTTGTTAACATATCTGCTATTGGGTCAGTTATATTCATTTTTACCCTCCTTTATCTTAATTTTTTAAATATATTTATTACCAACTAGCTTTCTTAACTCCTGGAATTTCTCCTTTGTGAGCTAGTTCTCTAAAGCATACACGGCAAATACCATATTTTCTTATATAAGCATGTGGTCTTCCGCATATTTTGCATCTATTATATTCTCTAGTTTGGTATTTTTGTTTTCTTGCTTGTTTAACTTTTAATGATTTTTTAGCCATTATTTAACTCCTTTCTTATAAAATTAATTTTTAAATGGCATACCTAAAAGTCTAAGTAATTCTCTAGCTTCTTCGTCAGTTCTAGCTGTAGTTACGAAAATGATATCCATTCCTCTTAATTTATCGATCTTATCATATTCAATCTCTGGGAATATTAATTGTTCTTTAATACCCATTGAATAGTTTCCTCTTCCATCAAATGATTTATCAGAAACTCCTCTAAAGTCTCTAACTCTTGGAAGTGCAACATTAAATAGTTTGTATGCAAAGTCATACATTTTTCCTGATCTTAATGTTACTTTACAACCAATTTTAGCACCTTCTCTTAATTTGAAAGCTGCTATTGACTTTTTAGCTTTAGTTATTATAGGTTTTTGACCTGTAATAATTGTTAAATCGTTTATAGCGTTATCTAATTCTTTTGGGTTGTCTTTAGTATCGCCTAAACCCATATTGATAACTATTTTATCTAACTTTGGAACTTCCATAATTGAAGAATATTCAAATTTCTTCATCAATGCTGGAACTACTTCTTTAACATATAGTTCTTTAAGTTTTTCCATGTTATTTAAGTCCTCCTTCTTAAATTTCTATTATTTTAATTTTGCACCGCATTTTTTGCAAACACGTACTTTCTTACCATCAACAACTTCGTATCCAACTTTTGTTGCTTTACCACATTTAGGGCAAACTACTGCAACTTTTGATACGTCCATATGGCTTTCTACAGGAATAATTCCTCCTTCTTCGCCTTGTTTTCTTGGTTTTACATGTCTTTTATTAATATTAACTCCTTTAACAACTACAGTGTTGTCTTTTGGACTTGTTTCTAATACTTCGCCAGTTTTTCCGATATCTTTTCCGGCTAATACTTTAACGTTATCACCTTTTTTAATTCTCAATTTATTCACCTCTTATTCTTTGTAAATTGGTATTTTCTATAAAACTTCTGGAGCTAAAGATATAATTTTCATATAATCTTTTTCTCTTAATTCTCTAGCTACTGGACCAAATATACGTGTTCCTTTTGGTGTACCATCTTCACGAATGATAACTGCTGCATTTTCATCAAATTTAACATATGAACCATCAGGTCTTCTTGCACCTTTTTTAGTTCTAACAACTACAGCTTTTACTACTTCACCTTTTCTTACAACGCCACCTGGTGTAGCACTTTTAACAGAAGCTACTATTACATCGCCTATTTCAGCGTATTTTCTATGTGATCCACCTAAACATCTGATAACCATAATCTCTTTTGCACCAGTGTTATCGGCTACTTTTAAAATAGATTGTTGTTGTACCATCTTAAAAAGTTCCTCCTTAATTTATTTTTGAATCTTGTTTATAGAAGTTTTTATTTCTTTACAGCTTTTTCTACAACTTCTACAACTCTCCATCTTTTATCTCTAGATAAAGGTCTAGTTTCCATTACTTTTACTTTATCTCCAACTTCACATTTGTTTTCTTCATCATGTGCTTTTAATTTATAAGTTCTTTTAACAGTTTTCTTGTACATTGGATGTCTTACAGATGTTTCTACTGAAACAACAACTGTTTTATCCATTTTGTCAGATGTAACTGTTCCTATCATAGTTTTACGAAGATTTCTTTCTTCCATTAGGACTATCTCCTTTCTTAATTCTATTTAAATTTTATTTCTTTGAACCTTCAAGTTCTCTTTTTCTTAATATAGTATTAATTCTAGCTATATCTTTCTTAACTTCTTTAATCTTCATTGGATTATCTAATCCATTAGTAGCTAGGCTGAATTTTAATTTAAATAACTCTGTTTTTAGTTCACTTAATTCTTTCTCTAGATCAGTTGAACTTTTCTTTAATAAATCATTATTTTTCAACTTTATCACCACCTACTTCAGTTTCTCTTCTTACGAATTTTGCTTGAACAGGTAATTTTTGTGCTGCAAGTCTTAAAGCTTCTTTTGCAACATCTTCAGTTACACCTTCGATTTCAAACATAACTCTTCCTGGTTTTACTACAGCAACCCAATATTCTGGAGCACCTTTACCTTTACCCATACGAGTTTCGGCAGGTTTCTTTGTTACTGGTTTATCTGGGAAAATTTTGATCCAAACTTTTCCACCTCTTTTAATATATCTTGTTAATGCAACTCTGGCAGCCTCAATTTGGTTAGATTTAATCCATCCAGCTGTTGTAGCTTGTAATCCGTATTCTCCTTCAGAAACTACGTTACCTCTTGTAGCCTTACCTCTGTTTCTACCTTTTTGTTGCTTTCTAAACTTTGTTCTTTTTGGCATTAATGGCATTAGTCTCTACCTCCTTTAGCTTCTTTTTTAGTTGGAAGAACTTCGCCTTTATAAATCCATACTTTTACACCAATTTTTCCATAAGTTGTATCTGCTTCATAGAATCCATAGTCTATATCAGCTCTTAATGTTTGTAGTGGTACAGTACCATCTTTATAAAATTCTGTTCTTGCCATGTCTGCTCCACCTAATCTACCTGAAACAGCAGTTTTAATTCCTAATGCTCCAGCTTTCATAGTTTTTTGCATACATTGTTTCATTGCTCTTCTGAAAGATATTCTTCTTTCAAGTTGGTTACAAATGTTTTCAGCAACTAGTTGTGCGTCTAAATCAACATTTTTAACCTCAACAATATTTAAGTTAACTTCTTTTCCAATCATTTTTTGAAGTTCATTTTTTAATTTTTCTGATAAGTCTCCACCTTTTCCGATAACTAAACCTGGTTTAGCAGTGAAAACATTAACTTTAACAAATTTAGCAGTTCTTTCAATTTCAACTTTTGAAATTCCACTAATGAATAATTTCTTCTTAATATATTTACGAATCTTTTGATCTTCAATTAAGTATTCGCTAAAGTGAGAATCTTCAGCATACCATCTTGAATTCCAATCTCTTATTACACCTACTCTAAATCCATTTGGATGTACCTTTTGTCCCATCTCGTAAATATCCTCCTTTCTTACTATTTACTCTCTCTTAAAACTATTGTTATATGACTAGTTCTTTTTCTTATTCTTACAGCTGAACCTTTTGCAGCTGGTCTAATTCTTTTTAATGTTGGACCTTGGTTTGCGTAAATTTCGCTAACTACAAGATCTGATCTATTCATGAAATGATTATTTTCAGCATTTGCAATAGCTGAGTTTAATAATTTAAGTAAAGTTTCTGAAGATGCTTTTGGAGCAAATTTCAAAATATTTACTGCTTCATCAACTTTTTTGCCTCTTATTAAATCTGCTACAATTTTAACTTTTCTAGCTGAAATTCTAGCATATTTAAGTGTTGCGCTTGCTTCTGCTACTTGAACTTTTTCTTCCACGATTATTTCCTCCTTTATATTTTTCGGTATTTATTTATCTCTCATTAATTACTATTTTGTAGTTTTATCTCCTGAATGTCCTTTAAAAGTTCTTGTTGGAGCAAATTCTCCTAATTTGTGTCCAATCATTTCTTCTGAAATATATACTGGAACGTGTTTTCTTCCATCATGAACAGCAATTGTATGTCCAACCATATCAGGATATATTGTAGAAGCTCTAGACCATGTCTTTAATACTTCTAATTTTCCGCTCTCATTCATAGCTTTTACTCTTTTCATTAATTCAGGTGCTACATAAGGTTTTTTCTTACTTGATCTTGACATTTATTTTTCTCCTTCCTTAAAACTTCTCACGCTACTTTATTATTTTCTTCTCTTAACAATAAACTTATTAGATAATTTCTTTTTGTTTCTTGTTTTGTATCCAAGTGCTGGTTTACCCCAAGGAGTAACTGGTCCTGGTCTACCAATTGGAGCTTTACCTTCACCACCACCATGTGGGTGATCGTTAGGGTTCATAGCAGAACCTCTTACTGTTGGTCTAATTCCCATATGTCTTTTTCTACCAGCTTTACCTAATTTTACGTTTTCGTAATCGCTGTTTCCGATTGTTCCGATTGTTGCTCTACATTTAATAGAAACTAATCTCATTTCTCCAGATGGAAGTCTTACGTGTGCATAAGCACCCTCTTTAGCCATAAGTTGAGCTTCTTGTCCAGCTGATCTAACTAATTTTCCACCTTGTCTTGGATTTAATTCAATATTATGAATCATTGTACCTACTGGGATATTTTCGATTGGCATTGCGTTACCAACTTTAATATCAACTTTCTCTCCAGATACAACTTTCATTCCATCTGTTAATCCTTGAGGAGCTAAGATATAACTCTTTTCTCCATCTTCATATTGGATTAATGCTATGTTAGCACTTCTGTTTGGATCATATTCGATTCCAACTACAGTTGCTTCTACGTTATCTTTTAATCTCTTAAAATCAATTATTCTATATTTTTGTCTGTTTCCACCACCTTGATGTCTAACTGTTATTCTTCCATATGAATTTCTACCTGCATTTTTCTTCTTTGTAGCAAGTAAAGATTTCTCTGGAGATTTTTTAGTTACTTCAGCATAATCTGAAGTTGTCATATTTCTTCTTGATGGTGTATATGCTCTATAATGTTTCATTCCCATTTTAATTTCTCTCCTTTATTATTTATTATCCTAGTTTTTTCTAGATATTTTGTTTAACCTTAAATTAAACATTTAAACTTTCTATTGAAGTTTTATATTTCTTAGAAACTTTAGTTTCTTTTCCACCTTTTGCAAGGTATGTAATATCTCCAGCATTAGTATCTATTGTTACTATTGCTTTTTTCCAATCAGGAGTTCTTCCTAATTGATATCTAACTCTTTTTTCTTTTCCGCTAACTCTCATTGTGTTAACGCTTAATACTTTTACTTCGAATAATTTTTCAACAGCATTTTTAATGTCAACTTTTGTTGCATTTTTTGCTACTCTGAAAGTGTATTTTCCTTCTTGCATATCCACGCTACTTTTTTCAGTAACTATTGGAGCTAATATAATATCTTCTGCTACCATTATGCGTACACCTCCTCTAATCTTTTAACTGTATCTACAGTTAATACTAATTTCTTATATTTTAATAAGTCGAATACGTTAATAGTATCAACAGATGTTGTTCTAACACCTTCAAGATTTCTTGCTGATAATCTAGCATTTTTATCTTCTAATGATAATACTATTAAAGCTTTATCTTCTACTTTTAAGTTTTTCATTGCATCAGCCATAGTTTTTGTTTTGATTTCTTTTAAATTGAATTTATCAACAACTACTAAGTCTTGTTCTGCAACTTTTGAACTTAAGATTGATCTTATAGCTAATTGTTTTTCTTTCTTGTTTACTCTATATCTATAATCTCTTGGTTTTGGTCCTAAAGCGATACCACCTTTGATCCATTGAGGAGCTCTTATAGAACCTTGTCTTGCTCTACCTGTTCCTTTTTGTCTCCAAGGTTTTTTACCACCGCCTCTAACTTCTGCTCTTGTTTTAGTGCTTTGTGTACCTTGTCTTTGATTAGCTAGGTAATTAACTAAAACGCTATGTACTACAGTTTCATTTGGTTCAATTCCAAATACTTCTTCTTTTAAATCTACAGTACTTACTTTTTTACCTTCTATATTATATACGTCTATACTAGGCATTTTCTATTCCTCCTTCCTCTTATTTAGATCTCTTTACAGATTCTTTTATTTTTACGATGCTACCTTTATTTCCTGGAATAGATCCTTTTACTAAAATAGCATTTTTGTCTAAGTCTACTCTTACAACTTCAAGATTTTGAATTGTAACTGTATCTACACCCATATGTCCAGGAAGTTTCTTTCCTTTAAATACTCTACCTGGTGTAGAAGTTGGTCCCATTGAACCTGGTCTTCTATGATACATAGAACCATGTCCCATTGGTCCTCTAGATTGTCCATGACGTTTAATAACACCTTGGAATCCTTTACCTTTTGTTATACCTTGAATATCAACTGCGTCGCCTTGAGCGAATACATCAGCTTTGAATTCATCTCCTACTTTAATAGTAGAAACATCTTCCATTCTAAATTCTCTTAGATATTTAGCTGGTTTAACACTTACTTTTGTAAAGTGTCCTTTTTCTGGTTTGTTAAGTTTTGATTCTTTAACTTCACCGAATCCTAATTGTACAGCATTGTATCCATCTTTTTCTACAGTTTTGATTTGAACTACTGTACATGGACCTACTTCTATAACTGTAACTGGAACAACTATACCTTTATCATTAAAGATTTGAGTCATTCCAACTTTTCTTCCTATCATTGCTTTTTCCATTTTATAAATTTCCTCCTAACTATTGGCTGACCTTTCATCAGCTTGGTTTTTAAAAACTTATATAAATCTTCAAATATATCATTGCGTATTTGATATTTATACTAAATAAAAATTATAATTTGATTTCTATATCAACACCTGCTGGTAACTCTAATTTCATTAAGCTATCCATTGTTTTTTGTGTTGGATAAAGAATATCGATAACTCTCATATGAGTTCTCATTTCGAATTGTTCTCTTGAATCTTTGTGTTTGTGTGGAGAACGAATAATTGTTACTACTTCTCTTTTTGTTGGAAGTGGAATAGGACCTGAAACTTTAGCTCCTGTTCTCTTAGCAGTATCAACTATCTTTTCAGCTGACTGATCTAAAACAACATAATCATAAGCTTTAAGTCTAATTCTTATTTTATCGTTTCCAATCTTTGTGTTTGATGTTGCCATTTAAAATTTCCCTCCTTAAATTAATATTTTTTTGAATGGCTAACGTTAAGTTTGCAACGCACCCGAGTGTTTCTTTTTTACTCATATTTTAATCCAAGCCATCTTTTGTATTTTTTTAAAAAATTGTCTTGGATAAGTACTGTGTATTAACAAACTTATCGCCCGGTCTAAGCCAAGACATACTCCACAGAAGTTCCCTCCACCAATAGGTGTAGCCACATTCTGCTTCATCGCAAATCTATACGCGATTAATATTATACTATCTAAAAGTACCAATGTCAATGGTTTTTTCTACTTTTTTTACAATTTTTTTACAAACAAAAAAATAAGAAATAAATTTAAAAAAATTTATTTCTTATATATTTCAAATTCTCCAATTTTCTGTGTTAATTTCATGTTACTTCTGACGTAATCCTTTACTTCCGTAATTTCTTGAACTGAGTAATCTAAATTACTTTTTTCTTTCAATATTACATATTCGATATCAGATGACCTATTAATATCATCTATTACATCAGTAGGAGTCCTTCTCCCTACATTGCCATAGAAGCATAGATCAAAGTATGAATGGTTCTGATTAACATATGTCATATACATGGCAGATGAATTTGTTATCATGATAGAGTTATTATTCTCTAAAAATGATGCCATCTCTTTAAATGTATCCATATTATTAGTTTTTAATTTTTCATATATTGTACCTTTGCTAAATGATGGAGAGTTTAAAGATTCATTATTTAAATCATAAATAGCTCTTCCAGTAATTACTAGCATACAAAGTATGGCTGTATTTAATATTAAGTTATCAAATTTAAGTTCTTTTTCTAAAGCGAATTTATTTACAATATATATTATAATAGGAAGAAACATTAATAAAACTTTACTCATATGTCCCGAATTTAGTATTGGGTACCCCATTCCCATCATACAAATTGGTATTAATCCAATTGAAAGCATATAATCTTTCTTCTTATTTATAATACTAACTGTAGTTATAAATGAATATATAATTGTAAGAACTAGTTCAATTATTAAAAGAATAACTCCATCATTAGCTACATATTTATTTTTAATTCCAAATGCTTTTACACCTATTACCGCATATTCAATAAAACCATCTAGTATTCCTAAGATTTTTAACACTCCTAAAAATACTAATACATATATGAAGCTTAAAGCTCCTATTTTAACAAATCTTATTATTCTTTCTTTAAAAGTTTTTTCTGAAAAGATTATTTCCACAAAGAATAATGCTACTCCAAATAATATTGCTGCATTTTGTTTAGACATAAACAGCAAAAACCAAATAATTGATTGAAGCCAAATATACTTTTTATCTTCATTATAAAACTTTTGAATAATTACATAACTTAATAGAACAAATAATACTATCAATGTATTATATGAAAATGTAAGTGATATCCAAATGTTGTACCAAAGAATTGTAACTATAGTAATTAAAAATGCAATTCTTTTTCTTATATTAAAGTTTTCAATCATCTTGTAGAACACAAAAAACATAATACTAAAAAGAACAGCACTTACTATTCTAAAATTAAACAGCGTACATCCTATTAACTTTAAGATTGGAACTGTAATCATAAAAAACAAGGGTGTAACGATAACATTACACTCTTTGTATATTACTGCTCCATTTACAATCTTATTTATATTTTGGAAATTATAACTCTCATCATCAGCTATAACTGGTTTATAGAACGAAAATCCTAAAACAATAATTAATATTCCAATATAAACTAAGATGTTTGAAATTAACTTTTTATTCATCTTCTACCTAACTTTAAGGAAGTAAAGAACATTCATAATTTACTTGTCCTTGAAGTTCTCCATTTTTATATTTTACTAAACTAATATCTGGTGCACCTTCATATGTTGGAAGTTCTAATACTATTTCCATAGTGTCATCATTATCTATATCAATGATTTCTATATTAGAAATACTTAAATGATATTCTTCTGTTGTAGCTGATTCCCATTTGCTCTTTTCAATATATGCTAAATCTGCAACTTTACTTCCTTGTGAATCAACTAAAGTAATCTTTGAATATCCTGTTTTTCTGTTAGCTAGTATAAGAACATATTCTGTAGTTCCATTTCCATCTAAGTCAGAAATGATTGCTTTGACACTATCATATTTTGAAAGATCATTATTTTGAGCAACTATATCAGGAACTGCATTTACTACTTTAATTTCTCTTGGTATTGCTTCATACTTTTCGGAAAGAGCTATCTTTCCTACATTCTTAACACCAATTGCTCCAGAATAAATCTCATCTGATAATGTTCCTAGTTTTGAATCTACATAAGCAAAGTTCTCATAATTATAATATGTAATAACATATTTATCTTTATCTAGACTTGATTTATCAATATAATTTAATTTAACTACTTTCATCTCTGAAGTATTTAAAATAAGTCCATCATACAAAACAATTAATTGTTCGTTAAGAGTTTTTACTTCATTAGCTTTTATAGTATTCGTTGTAGTTGTGTTAGTTGTTGGAACCATAGAATCTATCATATTTGCAATTGAACCAGGTTCTTCATCTGTAGTAGTATTAGTATTATTAATTTTATTTTCAATTTCAGCTACAGTATTACTATTTTCAATTATAGTATTATATTGTTCTTGAAGATTTTTATTCTCTCTATGAGCTAAATAATAAACCATAAGACCAGTAATAATAATACCTATAATGAAAAGTATTAGAAGAATATTTCCAAATGTTCCAATCTTCTTCTTTGTCCTATCTATCTTCTCTTCATATGATTCAACTTCTTCTATAACGTCTTTGGAAGTAGACTCTTCCTTTTCTTCTTTTTCTTCTTTTTTCTCTATATTAACTTCATTATCATCTTTTTCAGCCATAATAATGCTCCTTTTTACTTTAGTACAATAATATAATTCTACATAAATATTATATATATCCTAATAATTATTTTCAACAAAAACAATAATATTTTTACTTTTTTAAAATTTAATAATATAATAAGAAAAAAGGAGTTTTGATATGTCAAAAATAATTATAGATTTGCTGCTTTATGCAGTTGGTGCTATAGTGTTATATTTTATTCTATTATCAATATGTAAGCTTGCTAAAAGAGAGAATCATACAATTATAGAACGCCACGGGAAATATATAAAGACTGTTAAACCAGGACTATTTTTAACAAGTCCCTTTAGTAAAATTTATGTTGTTCCTGCTACAACATTCTTTGTTGAATCAGAAAGTGATGAGCTTCAAGCAGAGACAATGGATAAAAAACAAATCATTTTATATACAAAAGGTTTTTCAGTTATAGTAGAAGATCCTAAAAAGATTTATAAAACTTATTCAACTATTAATAAGCTACTTTCATTTGAGCTTACAAAAAGTTTTACTAAGTTAACTCAAAAAAACGATTATGATACTATTACTACTAGAAAGCCAGAAGTAATTGAATCTTTAAAAGATTCTTTAAATGAGAAATTACAAAACACTTATGGAATATTAGTTAAAGAAATAGATGTTGATATTTATTAATAAAAAGAAAACAGGAGAGGCATGTGTCTCTCCTGTTTTGAGCTTAAAACTAATTTACATTCTTCTTTGCTTCATCAATAGTACCGCGCCATAAGCATCAAGAGATGTCTGACTGGATTTTCCTATCTTCATGAGAAGCTCAGCTTCTTCAATTTCCGTCTTAGTGACGAATTCATCAGAAATTGTAGTTATCTCAAAATACTTTTTGATATCTACCCTCTCTGAAGTTCTGTTAAGGATAACCCAGAGTTCCTTATCATCTTTATACCTAACGTAGGCACATACCGAATCAGTAATTTCAATCACCTTGAACTCCGCATCAGCAACAAAGTCTCTTAAAGAGTCTCTTACTTTTCCCAATTTCCGGAAGAACTTGAGTAATTTCTTATCAAGTCTATCCCACGGGTACTCAGCTCTGCAGAACGGGTCAGCATATCCTTCAAGTCCTGTTTCATCACCATAGAAAACACATGGTATACCAGGCAAGAAGTAAATCAAAAAGTATGCAATCTGCAACAGTTTCTTACCAAGCTTTCGCTCATCTTTAGTAAGTCTGTTGTGTTCTGATTGCCACTGCCTAGAGTTATCATTAACCTCAGGGCCGGCAAGCTTTGTGATTGCACGTACAGTGTCATGACTAGAAAGGAAGTTCATTATTCCGTTTCTAATCTCTTTAGGGTAATTCTCAATGAAAATCTCATTAAGATTCTGGATAAGAACCTGTGACCAATGAGATCCACCATAGCGAATATACGCCAGTACTGCATTCTTTGTCGGGTAATTCATTACAGATGTAAGTTCTTTACCCAGGAAGTACTCCATGCGGTGACCATAGCTTTCTTTAGTGCTAGCATCTTCCCAAACTTCGCCGATGATAATCAGCACTTTAAGAATTTCAAGCATAAGGTCTGCATTCATTTCGAGTATGCGGTTTTCAAGTTCGTCTGGTACATCAAGTCTGAATCCATCAATCTCCAGTTCTTCAAGCCAGCTTCGTACGACCCCATCATCACCAAAGATAAATTCAACTAGTGATTCACTAGCATAATTTAGTTTTGGTATAGAAGTGTCCCCCCACCAACTCAAATACTGCGTATGGGCCTCATCAAGGAAATGAAACCAGTCGCTGTAGATGCTTTCAAGATTGCCGTATGCACCACCTGAGTGGTACTTACCCTCTTTATCAAAGTAAATGCTATTTGCACCAACATGGTTAAAAACAGCATCTATTATGAAGAGCATTCTTGTAGCATGCATTGCTCGGGTCAGTTTCTTTAGATCCTCGTTTGTTCCCAAGACCGGATCGACCTTTAAAAGGTTTGCTGCGTTATACCTATGATTAGTATCTGCTTCCCAAACAGGATTCATGTACATCATAGTAAAATAGAAAGAACGAATATACTTCAGTTTCTTTCTTATTCCATTTAATGTACCTCCTACAAAGTCTTTGCCGATTCTATCATTGGTATAGCTAGGTTGAGCACCTTTCCTCCGCTTTCTCCTATCTTTAGGAAATTCTACTGAGCCATCATTGTAGTAAGCATCTGGAAAGATTTGGATCATGGTCCTACCATAGACCTCAGGATTGATCTTCATAGGTACATATACTGTAAGTTGCCAGCATTTTGCCCCATAAAGAGAATTCCTAATAGTTCCTTCAAAAGAATCTCCTTCACGTACAATGTACTGCACTCCTCCATTTTGTTCGTATGTGAAATAATACCACAAAATGTTGACATGAGAAAACTTGAGTCTGAGTTCGCAATCGATGTAACCATAACCTATATGGTTAATCTTCATCGGATATACGAGCCTCTTTTCCCAATTCCCATGTTCTCTAAATACTGCACAAACATTGTAAATGTTAGAGTTACTTGGAATCCTTATCCGTAGATATAAATCTTCATCTACATGTATTGGTCCTGTAGGGTACTTCGACATTGAATCTAAGCTGTTGTAAATCATCTTTTCGCTCCTTTCCCAACATTTTGAATCTCAAATCGTTGTACTCATAACGTAACTGTACAAGTAGTATAATACCGTAAGCTCTTATTTGTCAACAAACAAAAAAAGAATTATCCATAAATTAACTCTTATGAATAATTCTTTTTTATATAAACTTAATTCTATTACTATACGTCTTTAGCTCTAAATATACTTATTATTTTTCCATCTATGTCTTCAACTTTAATTGCTCCGTATATTCTTGAATCGTCAATTATTTCTCTTTGGTCACTGATTACAAATACTTTGCCTTCTTCTACTTTATATGGAAGAGAAATACCAACTTTTTCTTTTACTTCTTTTTCTAAATACTTTTTATCTTTTTCTACATGATTATTAATAACTATTTCATCATTTTTATTTGTTTCTATTATTTGTCCTTCAATAGCTATTACTCTTAAGACATATTGTTTATCACCTTTCTTAAATGTAACAATATCTCCAACATTGTAAACGCTCTTATGCTTATAAAATAGTATTACATCCCCGTTGGAAATACTTGGTGCCATAGCGTCACCTTCCATCTTGCCGACTCCAAGTAAAAATACTCCAAGTATTGTTAATACAAAAGCAACAACTAAAGCAATTCCAACAATTCTAGCTACTATATTGAGCTTCTTCAAATATTCAATTCTTTTATTTAGTGTTTCATGTTCGCTTTTAAGCTGATCTATGAAAACACTGTCGCCCAATAATTCCATTTTTCCTTTCCTTTATAGTAGAGATATTTTTTTCTTACGCATTTTCTTGCCAGGTATTACTTCTACATCTGGATCTTCTTCTACTTCTGGTAAAGCTATAGCTTTTGATTTAGCGACCCTTTTAGAAGTTTTTTCTGCTTGTTTTAAGATTTCCTTCTCTTTTTTCTTTTCAGATTTATCTACTTGTTTTTCTACTTTTTCAAGTTTCTTTTCTGTTCTCTCTACTTTCTTTTGTAGATTTTCAATTATTTCTTCGTAGTATTCTCTTTGTTCATCTAATTTATCTTTATAGTCATCATCTAATTCTTCTTTGATTCTTCTACAATATTCAATCTTTTTATCTTTAAATTCTTCATCTGTAGACTTGATTGCTTCATTAATAGCATCTGTCTTAGATTTTTCAATATCTTCTATCTTCTTTTCATAGAAGTTCTTTTGAGTAATAGCTTCATCTCTAAACACTGATGTTAGGGCTTCTGATTTAAATGAGTTATCTGATTTTAACTTTTCAATCATTTTCTCATAGTATTCTTTTTGTTCATTAAGTTTATCTTGGTACATTGAATTGTATTCTTCTGATACCGCTTTAGCATAATCATTTTTAGCATCTTCAATTTTATTAAAGTTTGTTATTTTTAGTTCAGAAATTAAGTTCTCATAGTATTTCTTTTGATTGTTCATCATTATAGTATACTCTGCAGTAACTCTATTTCTAATTACGTCCTCGTTTATTGGAGGTGCAGCTTGATATTCTACCCTAGTAGAAGTACCTTTTTCTTTTAATTCTGCCATTTCCTTTTCGTAGAATTCTTTTTGATTTTCCATAAGAATTTGATATCTGTTATTAAGATCTTGCATCTTTTCTAGAACATCAATCTCATCTACGCCACCGAAAAACTTCTTTTTAAAATTAAATCTGCACAAGTCTAATTCGTTGCCCATCAAATTTTCCTCTCATTAGTGTGTTTTGTGGATTTTTATCCACATCTTTTGCATAAAATGTGTATATTCTGCGCATTATTACTCATATTTATTATAAAAAAAAGAGCCCTTTTATTCAACAAGTGTACCATTTTGTAACTAAAATAAAAATTTAATGTAATAATTAGTAGTTTCTTAACAAATGCATAACGAAAAAAAGATCTGAACAAATTGTTCAGATCTTTAAAAAGAAATTATCATTTTTATCTTAGTCTACTTTTGATTCTATAGGTTCTTCTTTTTTAACTTCCCCATTAGTTTCTTCCTTTCTTGTTAGGAAAAAAATTAATGTTCCTGATATTACTACAGCTCCAACTCCTAAACCAACCATTTTTTTAGTTTTTTCCACTTTTTTAGTTTTTTCCACCTTCTCTACATTAGGATTTGTTGTTGGTTTTGTTGGTAGATATATATCTTCTAGAGGATCCCTCGCTACATCTGCTCTAACACTACAAAAAGCACCTATAATAATTGCTACTATTATTGAAACTATAATAATCTTACTAGTTTTCTTCATTTTTTTCCTCTTTCGCTTCCTCTTCTTTGGTTTCTTCAGCTGGTTCTTCTGGTTTAGAGCCAAAAGCTGGTTCTTCTACAGGAGGAGGTACTACTTCTTTTCCTCTTGTAGCACAGAATATAATAATTCCAACTACTACAACAGCACAAACTCCTATTAGAGCCATTCTATTAACACTACTAAATTGTTCTTCACCTGCCTCTGACTCATTTGGTCCTATTAAAGCACCTTCTTCAATACTTTCATCATGTGGAGCAATTAATTCATCATGTGGTTCTTCTCCTTCTACTTCATCTTCAAGAGTAGAAATTAATTCGCTATGTTGTTCTGTAACAACATTTTCAGCTTCTTCTGGTACTTCTGCTATTTCAGCTTCTTCTGGTACTTCACCTATTTCAGCTTCATCTAGATAATCATTACTTGTATGACGAGTTCCTGGATCAATTAAATCTGCATGAACTATGCTGAAAGAGCATACTACTGCTACAATAATAAATGCACTTAATAAAATTTTACTTGTCTTTTTCATCACTTTCCTCCTTTAAATCATCTATATTTTTTTCATCATTAGAGTCATTTTTATTTTTTTCAAAATGTCCTGCTATAAAATATACAGCAACTAATATTACTATAATTACTGCTCCAAAAGTTTTCAAAATTTCAGTAAAGTATATTGGTCTACGATATTCAGTGTATTCAGGTATTTCTTTAAATAAGTAACGAGGATCAGCTAAATCTGCAAAAGCATTAATTGTAATTGCTATAAAGGCAGTAAAAAAGCATATTATTCTCTTAAATAATTTCATCTTACGTTCCTCCTAGTTCTCTATTTTTTTCATATAGTTTTCATATAATTTTATTCCTATATAAAGGATTACCATAGATGCTAAAGTAATTATACATAGTCCTATTTTATTAAATACTACTGATGTATCACCAAAGAATGCTGGCATAGCTCCTACAAATAATGCAAATGTTAATAATCCAAAGGCAAATCCTTTGCCATTATTTAATATATTGCTTAATGCAGTAAGTGTGATTGGCATAGTCATGTTAAAGAATAGTATTGCTATAATTCCAAGAGCTGGATTATTAAAAGCAAATATGAATAAAATTCCTGATAATAAAAGTGATATTACTGATATCTTTTTAAATCCTATTCTATCTCCTATTATTCCACCTAACATCTTTCCAAATACAACTGATAATATTGCAATAACTGCAAGTACAATATTAGATTTCCAGCTAAAGTTAAGAATCATTCCAACATAACTTCTTATACAAACAGTAATCATTAAACATATAATTGCAATAACTTCGCTTATAGAAATATTATCATATTTTGTCTCTACATTAGATACTTTATCTTTAATCTTTGTATAAAGATATATTAAAGCAATAAATGATAATAATAGAAGTATGTGTACAATATAATATTTATTAAATCCATACTTACCAGAAAGTGACCCTAAAAATACACCTAATGCTCCAGTAGATACATATATTCCAGAAGGTGTGGCCTTTTTATCACTAATATTTAATACATCTATTCCTCCACCAACATGGAATAGAGAATTTCCAATTCCAGCGATTATAGCTGCAAGTATTGCATTATTATAAAAAGCAAATCCTAAGCTTACAAGCAAGCACCCTACAGCAGAGCAAATAGCATTTTTGTTTAATTTATCAGCTATAATTCCTACTGGAAGTTGAACAGCAAATGCAAAAAAATTGTATGCAATTACTGCATCAAAAAGAGTTATTACATCATTTCCTAGTTTACTTGCGACCAAGTTTACAACTAATACATTACATGCTAAATCGACAATGAAATGTATAATACTATAAGTAGTTACTATTAGTTTTTTCATTAAAAACCTCATAAAAATATAATCATTTTTTCTACTCACATATTATCATATGATATATATTTTTACAATAAAAAAAGAGCTAGCTTTTGCTAACTCTTTTATGGTGGTCTGAGGTGGAATCGAACCACCGACACGGGGATTTTCAGTCCCCTGCTCTACCAACTGAGCTATCAGACCATATACAAAAAATATCTAGTCAAGCTAGATATTTTTTTGGCGACCTGGAACGGGCTCGAACCGTCGACCTCCGCCGTGACAGGGCGGCATTCTAACCAGCTGAACTACCAGGCCAAAAAATGGTGGTCGCAATAGGGCTCGAACCTATGACCTCCTGCTTGTAAGGCAGATGCTCTCCCAGCTGAGCTATACGACCATAATTATTTGTTATCGACGAATTTTATTTTACTAGAAAAATAAGAATTTGTCAACAACTTTTATGTAATTTTTTTCCCAAATTTCGGGACTGAATAAATTTTAACATTATTTTGGCTATGTTGTCAATGATTTTAAACAAAAAAGAGTAGATTTTTGCTTATCTACTCTTTAAATATATTAATTTCCTTTTAACACTTCAACAGCTTTATCTCTTTGAGTATCTGTTTTATCAGCCTTATACTTTTCAGCATCAAGTTCTACTTCTACATCTGGTTTTAAACCTTCTTTGTTTAATCTTACTCCGCTTGGAGTGATGTATTCATTTGTTGTAAGTTTTAAAGCACTTCCATCTTGAAGTGGAAATACACTTTGAATTACACCTTTACCATATGTCTTTTCACCAACTAATTTAGCACCTGCTAGATCTCTTAAAACTCCAGATAGTATTTCAGATGCACTTGCTGAATACTCATTTACTAAACATACTATTTCCATATCAAATACTTTATTTCTAACAGATTTTTCTTCTTCCCTAGTTCCGTCTTTATCAACTGCAGCAAGTATTACTTGATCTTTATCTACAAACAAATCAATGATGCTTAATGCTTCATTTACTAGCCCGCCAGTGTTATTTCTTAAGTCTATAATAATTTTCTTAGCACCTTGATTTTTAAGTTTTGTAAGCTCAGTTTCGAATTCGTTTGCACAGCCTTCATCAAATGTATATAGATGTATATATCCTATATTTCCTTCAAGCATTTCTGACTCAACATGATATACTTTTATTTCTTTTCTTTCTACATCATATTCTACTTCTTCAGAACCTCTTAATAGTTTAATATGTACTGTAGTTCCGGCTTCACCTTTTACTTTTGAAGAAACTAAATCTGAACCTATTCCAGTAACATCTTCACCATTGACTTCCATAAAGATATCTCCACTTTGAAGTCCAGCCTCATCTGCAGGTGTTCCTTTTATTGGAGCTGCTATAATTGCATTTCCTGATTTGTCTTCAGAAATATATATACCTATTCCAACATAGCTACCTAATGCACCAGCTTCAAATTGCTCCCATTCTTCTTTTGTGAAGTATTGTGAATATTCATCACCTAGTCCATTTATATATCCTTTTATAGTTTCTTCAGTTATCTTACTTTCATCTATTTCACCTAAATAGTAAGAGTCTATTACTCTTCTAAAGTTAGATAGAGTCACTCCTATGTTAGCAATATTTTGATTTGCATCTTCTGATATTTTTTTCTCACCGAAGATTATTCCTTCTTCTAAGCATTTATTAACTGCTATTCTATATGTAATTATTGCTGTAGCAACAACTGCTAAAATCAAAAAACATATAAAGTTTTCAATTAATTCTTTTCTTTCTCTACTTCCCATTTTCCCTCCGTTTATAAAAATATACTTGTCAAATAATCTAGATTAAATATTTTTGCCATGTCATTTAATCCATCTAATATTTCATTTTTTGAGTAATCGCATTTTTCTAATTCTTCTGGCTCTTTTTGATTCAAAACATAGAAGAATACAACTGCCATCTCAAAATAATCTCTATCTGTTTCTACTACATTATTAAATAAGATATCTTCTGCTTCATTAATTTTGTTTTCATCTAATAACTTTTTAAGACTTTCATAGTCATACTTATTTGAATGATAGTTCTTTACAAAATCATCTACATCTTCTTCTTTAATTCCAAATATAGATGAAAATATTAATATAGAAAGCTCTTTAACATCTTCTGTTAAAAAATCTTGTTTAAGCATCTTCATCTCTCCTAAATTCACAAAAAAAGGGCTTTTATTTAAAGCCCTTTTAAATAAATCACTATGGTAAGTATGCTGTTGGATTTACCGTTCTACCATTTACACGAACTTCAAAATGTAAGTGTGGGCCTGTTGAATTTCCTGTTGATCCACTTAAGCCAATTTGTTGCCCTTGTGAAACTGATTGACCTTCACCAACACCTCTACTTGAAAGGTGTGCATAAAGTGTCATTGTACCATCATGATGGTCTATAACTATATAATTTCCATAGCTTACATATCTACCATTTCTCATAGAAGCTTTGGAAATAACTACTGTTCCAGATTTAACAGCAAGTACTGGTGTTCCGCTGCTAACAGCAAAGTCAACACCTGTATGTCCTGCATATCCATAGTATCCACAAGTAATATTTGCTTTTGTTTTTCCAGCAATTGGTGTTCCATATCCTGCTGCACTTGGTGATACTACAGTATAATTATTTTTCTTAGCAATTGAAGCAAGTCTATTTGTTACTTCTCTTTTCTCTGCTTCATAAGCTTCAAGTTGTTCTTCTAGTTCCTTTTCTTCATTTGTAAGTGAACTAACAAGACTACTTTTTTCTGCTCTAGACACTGCTAAAGCATTTGTTTTTGATTCTATAGTCTTTTTATTATTTTCTAGCTCTACTTTAGAATCTTCTAAAGCCTTTTTCTCGTTTTCTATATTTTGCTTTGTAACTTCAATTTGAGCTATTACTTCTTGATCATACTCTGCAAGTTGATCAATCATATAATACTTAGAAACAAAATCTGACAAACTATCAGAATTTAAAAGCATGTCCAAATAACTTGTTTTGCTTGTTTCATATAAAGCAACTAATCTTTTATTTAAAAGTTCTTTTTGCTCTTCTTGTTTCTTTACCTCAGCGTCTAATGTTGCTGCTTTTTCATCTATTTGTCCTTGTATAGTAGATAGTTGTCCTTGAAGGTCTTCTATCTCATCTTGATATCCACTGATTTGACTATTGATTCTATTAATTTGAGTCAAAGTATTAGTCATTCTATTTTTAACTCCAGCGATTTCAGAGTTAGTTTGATCAATTTTATCTTGAAGTGAACTTTGTTGTTCTTGCAGTTCACTTGCTGTTTCTGCATAAACTCCCATTGGTACTATTAATATTAAAATTGACGCGACTATTAAAATCAAAACTTTTCTTATGTTTTTCAATTGCATACTTGCTTTATCCTCCTAATTGTTCAAGATGACTTGTTCAGTCTCTTGAGCTTTGTTTGAATATGAAGTAATGTAATCTAATGGATTAACATATTCTCCGTTTATTCTAACTTCAAAGTGAGCATGTGCTCCTGTTGAATATCCTGTACTTCCAACTTTTAATACTTCTTGGCCCTGTTTTACCACATCACCTGTTTGAACTAGTATTTGTGATCCATGGGCATATAATGTTTGGATTCCTCCACCATGATCTATAATAACCATATTTCCATATGCTCTATTATATCCTGCTTTAGATACAACCCCATCATTAGCTGCGACGAAACTTGCTCCATATGGCGCACCAATATCAGTACCAGTATGAAGTTTGTAAACTCCTGTTACTGGATGAGTTCTCATACCGAAAGGAGATGTTATTCTAGTATAACCAGGAACTGGCCATGCCATAACTCCACCTACATAATCGGCTCCAATATTTGCTAATGCTAAGATTCTAATTTCAGTTTCTATTTCATTAATGCTATTTTGATACTCTTCGATTATTCTATTTAAAGTTCTCTCTTCATCATTTAATTGATTAATTCTAGCATTTTTCAAAGTAACCATATTTTCTAAAGCTATCTTATTTTTTTCCATTGTGTCTTGGTTTTGTTGTAATCTTAATCGTTGAGTTTCAAGTGATTTTTTTAAATTTTCATTGTACTGTTTTTCATATTGAACAAGTTCTAATAACTGATCATCTGTTTTTAATACTTGTGATAGTAAATAAAACTTAGATAAAAACTCACTAATATTTTTTGATGAAAGAAGAAATTCTAAGTAACTAGTTTCTCCTATTTCATATGTAGCTACAAGTCTTTTTTCTAATAATGCTTTTTGATTTTCATATCTCTCATTAGATCTAGCTAAGTCTTCTTCAGCTTTACCTATAGTTACAAGTAAGTTTTTTATTTCAGCTTGTTTTGTATCTATTTCTAATTGCTTATCACAAATAGTTTGATTAAGCATTACCATCTCATATACAGCCTCAGTAACTTGTTCATGAACTACATCAATTTGTTCATTTGAAAGAGTAATATCTTCCTCAAGTCCTGATTTTTGAAGTTCTAGTTCATCTAATTCTGTAAGTTCTTGAGGTTCTTCTTGTGACTCTTCTTGAACTTGTTCTTGAACTTCTTGCTCTTGTACTTGAGCTTCTGTTTCTTCTCTTTCTTCTTCCATTAATTGTTCTTCTGGAGCTGAAGTTATCTCTTCAGCATGTATATTAAACGGTATAATAGCAAATATTATTAAAATTATTAAATTAATTTTAATAAATTTATTTTTCAAACTACTAAACCTCCAAATATTTCTTCATTGATATTGAACTACCAACTAGTCCAACTAATATTCCTAGTACACAATATACTAGAGAAATTGAACTTACTAATTCAGAGAAGTTTAATAATGTTATTCCCATTGTTTGTAATACATTTGATTCAGCAATTTTATGAACAATCAAATCGTAGCATCCTGATACAATTACTATTGTAAGTATTGCTGCGATAAGTCCAATTACCATACCTTCAACCATGAATGGCCAACGGATAAATCCATTTGTTGCACCAACATATTTCATAATTGATATTTCTTTTCTTCTTGCATAAACTGAAAGTCTGATTGTATTTGCGATAATTGTGATTGATATTATTAATAATATAACGAATATTACACCTATAGTTAATTTTGCACCATTTGCAATTTTTAGTAATGTATTAATAGTATTGTTACTACTTGTAATCTTCTTTACATTATCCATTTCAGCAATTTGGCTCTCAACTTGTTCTGCAAGTTTAAGGTCTGTTAAAGTTACAACATATGATGCTGGGAAAATATTATTTTGTCCTTCATATCCTTCGAGTAAGTCTTTATACTCTTGCATAGATTCTTTCATAGAATCTAGTGCTTCCTCTTTTGTCTTAAACTTTGCTCGATTTACACCTTCAAGTTTTCTTATTTGTTCACCTAAAGCAACAACTTGTTCATCTGTAGCTTCATTTTTGATGAATACTTCAATTCCTTGATTTCTTTGAACTTGGTCTAAAATATAATTGATATTTTGACCTATTGCAAAGAATACACCAAACAAGAACATCGCACAAATCATTGTGATAAGTGAAATAGTTGTTGATTTTTTGTTTTTAAATACACTTTTAAAACCTTCTACAAATAAATAACTAAACCTCACCGTTATACCCACCTTTTTTATCATCTCTTACTATATTGCCTCTGTCAATTTGTATAACTCTTTTTCTCATCTTGTTAACGATATCAACAGCATGTGTAGCCATAACTACAGTTGTTCCTCTAGCATTGATATCATTTAAAAGAGTCATAATATCCCAAGCTGTCTTAGGATCCAAGTTTCCAGTAGGCTCATCAGCAATAATCATTGATGGATTATTAACTAATGCTCTTGCTATTGCAACCCTTTGTTGCTCACCACCTGATAGTTCATGTGGAAACATCTTTGCCTTATCTCTAAGTCCAACTAGATCAAGTACCATTGGTACTTGTCTTTTTATATGTTTCTTTGTAGCATTTACTATGTACATAGCAAAAGCTACATTCTCATATACAGTTTTGTCTGGTAATAATCTGAAGTCTTGGAAAACAACCCCCATACTTCTTCTTAAGTATGGTATTCTTTTCCTCTTAATGTTTGTTATATCTTTACCATTTATTAATATGCTACCTTTAGTAGCTTCTTCTTCTTTCAATATTAACTTTATTAATGTAGATTTACCAGAACCAGATTCACCAACTAAGAATGCAAACTCGCCTTTTTCAATCATAAAGCTTGCATCATGAACAGCCTCTGTTCCAGTATTATATGTTTTTGTTACGTTTTTAAATTCTATCATTTAATTTCCCTTTCAAAAGACAATTTCCCTATCATAATAAATCAATTGTATTATACTAATAATGTGTCTAAAAATCAAGAATAGTAACTAAATCTTAACACTATCGAAATATATATTTTAAATACTAAAATTCAAAAATTGAAACTAAATTGAACCTTATATATTTATTACTTTAAAAATATTTCTAAAGTTTCAAAAAAGAGGCAATTTCTTGCCTCTTTTAAATCTAATTTTTATTATTCTTTTACAGTTTTAATAATATTTGTGCTATCTAATCCATAATATTTAACTAGCTCTCCAGCTTTTCCTGATTTACCAAATGTATCATTTATACCAATTCTAGTTAATTTTGTTGGATACTTATCAGTTAGTACTTCAGCTATAGCAGATCCTATTCCTCCTGTTACCATGTGATCTTCTACTGAAATTAATTTTTTAGTTTCTTTAGCACATTTTAAAATAGTTTCTTCATCTAGTGGTTTAATTGAACAAACATCAACTACTCTAACATTTATACCTTCTTTTTCAAGTTCATCCTTTGCAATTAAAGCTTCAGAAACTGTAACTCCACTTGCAAAGATTGTAGCATCTGTTCCCTCTCCAAATACTTTAAATTTACCTATTTCGAAACTCTCATTTTCATCATATATTTGAGGTACTTTACTTCTTCCAAGTCTTACATAACAAGGTCCTTCAATTTTAGCTATTTCTTTTATAAGCCATCTTGTTTCTATTTCATCTGCAGGACAGAATACTTTTAAGTTTGGAAGAGTTCTTGTTATTGATATATCTTCTAACATTTGATGAGTTGCTCCATCTTCACCAACAGTTACACCTGCATGTGTACCACATAATTTAACATTTAAATTTGGATAAGCAACACTATTTCTAACTTGGTCATATGCTCTACCTGTTAGGAATACTGCAAATGAACTTGCAAATGGTATTTTTCCACATGTTGAAAGTCCAGCTGCAGTTGATACCATGTCTTGTTCTGCTATACCCATATTAAAGAATCTATCTGGAAATTCTTTTGCAAAGCCTCCTGTTTTTGTTGCATTTGAAAGGTCTGCATCTAAAACAACAACTTTTTCATTTTCTTTTCCTAGTTCTTTTAGAACTTCACCATAAGCTTCTCTTGTAGCTTTTTTATTTTCAAAATTCATATCAACTACCTCCTACGCTTCCAAATCAGCCATTGCTGTTTTATATTCTTCTTCATTAGGTGCTTTTCCATGCCATCCAACTTGGTTCTCCATGAATGATACACCTTTACCTTTTACTGTTTTAGCAATAATTGCAGTTGGTTTTTCTTTAACTGTTTTAGCTTTTTCAAATATTGTTATTAATTCATCAATATTATTACCATCTACATTAAATGTTTCAAAACCAAAGCTTCTAAATTTCTCTTCAATATTATTTAGTCCTGCAACATCTTCTATTGTTCCATCAATTTGAAGTGAATTGTTATCAACAATTACACATAAATTATCAAGTTTATATTTTGAAGAAGTCATGCATGCTTCCCAGACTTGACCTTCTTCTATCTCTCCATCACCTAGTATACAGTATACTCTGTATCCTTTTGAATCTAACTTAGAAGCAATTGCCATTCCATTTGCAGCAGATAAACCTTGTCCAAGAGATCCTGTAGACATATCAACACCAGGTATATGTTTCATATCTGGATGTCCCTGTAAAATACCATCTATTTTTCTAAAATCTTTTAACAAGCTTTTATCAAAATATCCTCTTTCTGCAAGTGTTGCATATAAAGCTGCACAAGCATGTCCTTTTGATAAAACCAATCTATCTCTATTTTCATCTGTTGGATTTTGTGGGTTTATATTCATCTGGCAAAAATATAATGTTGTTAAGATATCTGCTATAGAAAGTGCTCCACCAGGATGTCCACTTTGAGCAGAATATACTTCTTCAACAATACTTTTTCTAATGCTATTAGCCTTTTTTTCAAGATCTTTAATTGTCTCATCTGTTATTTTCATATGCATAACCTCCTATATTTTCATATGCTCACTATATCATTTTAAGCTACATTTTTAAACAATTTTCACCAAAAAATCACACAAAAAAATAGTACTTTAAAAGTACTATTTTGATTTCTTTTTATTAACTATATAAATTACAATTCCAACTAATATAAGTCCTACTGTTAATACTATATCGAATAAATCGATAGTCTTAAAATTGAATTTGCAAGATATTAAAAACAAAATTGCAGTAATTCCAGTAAGAATATAAAGAACTAATTTAATCTTTGGGATATTAGGTTTATAAATATAAATCATATAACAAATAATCATCGGCATACAGAAGATAAAAAATGGCATAGTTTTTCCAAAAAGAGTAATCTCTGTAAAAGAAGAATCTACTATCATCCTTTTAAATAAATAAAATAGTCCGCCAATAACAAATAATATCGCTACTAAATTAATTATTGTGCTGTTATCTTCCTTCTCTTCTTTTTGCTCTTCTGCTATTTTTGAAAAATCTACTTTAGAAATTCTTTTTGTTTCATCCATATCTTCTTTCATACTAACACCTCTATAAAAAGAAAAGTGTATTCCAAAAAGAGTACACTTTTCCAATTATTATTCTTTTATAATGGGAATATTCCAAGTAAGTATCCTCTTGGTAAATTCCAGATAACTATTCCTATAGCAATTACATATGCCCATGTAGGGATTGATTTGCAGAATAGTTTGAACCAGTTCCATAAGCCTAGTCCTTTTGCTTTAATCATATCTAAATCTAAATACTTAGATAAGTCAATTCCGAAGATATCCTTTGTATCTATCTCATATCCTAATACATTGATAACACCCTCTTTTGGTTCAGGTTTCTCTTCAACATATGAGATCTTATATCCAGTTATATCATTTCCTTTATAATCTATATCTAATTCTCTAGATTCACCATTTTTCCAATTATCTATTTCAACATATTCTGTTGCAGCTACTTGTCCGTATTTGTTTAATAAGTCAACTTTTGCATAACATTTATCTATGTCATGTCCTGTTGTATTTGTAGCTTTTACTCTAATAAATCCATTTACTGATGTTCCTCTAGCATCTATTACTTCTGTAGTAATACCTGAGTTTTCATCAACTTGTGCTGTACCTGGTGTAAAGCCTTCAAGTGGCTTATACATTTGAGCAATCAAGCCATTTTCAAGTATAACAGAAATAATAAAGAATCCTATTAACATCATTAAATATAGACCAAATGTTTTTAATCTACCCATATTATTCCTCTTAAAAAATAATTTATAACAATATTATACAACTTTATTTGTTGTTTGTAAACTAAGTTATTTCAATATATTTATTTAATGTAAGTGAATAAATATAACTGTTTTTAACTTTTAAGTCTAGTCCTTCTTCAATACTTTGTTTGTACAAATCAAGTTGTACCTTGTATCTTCTAGCTAGTTCTTCCATATCTAATACTCTATCAGTCTTATAATCGACAAGTGTTATCTCACCATTTTTAATAATATAAAGGTCAATAACACCTTGAACCAATATTTCTTCAGAAGAAGCATTATCGTAAATTTTATCTGCACTTATCTTTAAGCAGAAAGGTTTTTCTTTTTCAATTATGTCTGATGACATTATTTCATTATATAGATCAGATTCAGTAAATTTAAGAATACTATCTAAATTAATTAGTTCTGCCTCTTTTTCTAATATAATTTTATCAAAGACTAATTTATTTCTTAAATCAACCAAATCATCCATAGAGTATTTTCTTCTTAAATCTAGTTTTTCTAAGAATAAGTGATTAATTGTTCCTCTATGTTTTGATGAAGAATAATCTTCATTAGAAATAAATGATGGAACAATTTCTGCGAGTCCCACTTCACTAGTATAGTCTTCAAATTCTAGACCTTCTGAAGCTTTTTCTTTAATTTTGCTAACTGTACTCTTTAGTGGAATTGTTGTAGCTACAGAGTATTCATATACAGGATTTAATTTTTTACTTAGTTCTTCTACTCTTTTGCTATCTAGCTCCTCAAATGTAATATCTTCCTTTTCTTCTGGAATTAATAATGCACTATCTCTTAAAACGTCTTCTTTCTTAATTACTTCTTCAGAAACTGGGAACTTATCTTTTTCTTTTAAATAAACTAGATAAATCCAATCTAAATAAGTAATATATTTCTTTAAAAGGATATAATTAATTCCTCTTATATTTTCTTCTTTAGAAAACGCTTTTAGGTTTTCTTTTAAGTTATTTTTAAATTTTTCTATATCTTTAATTGTAGAAGTTATTATAAGTTTTTCTTTTGCACGAGTTAGAGCAACATATAATACTCTCATTTCTTCTGATATAGTTTCTTCTTTATACAAAGTCTTAATTGCTTCTCTAGGAAGAGTTGTATATTTTATTCTTCTTTCATAATCAATAAATTCTGGTGCAATACCAATGTCTTTATGAAGAAGAACATCATCTGCTAAATCTTGAAGATTTATTTTCTTACCTACATTTGATAAGAATACTACTGGAAATTCAAGACCTTTTGACTTATGAATACTCATAATTCTAACAACATTTTCATTTTCGCCAATTACTTTAGCTGAAGACATATCTGAATTACCAGTTTTTAGTTTTTCAATAAATCTAATGAAATTAAATAATCCTTTAAAACTTGTTTTCTCATAGTCTTTTGCTCTTTCAAAAAGCATCTTTAAATTTGCTTTTCTAAGCTCACCATTTGGCATAAGTCCAACATAGTAAAAGAATCCAGTCTCCATATAGATTTTCCAAATAAGTTCATCTAATCCTATAAATAAACTATCTTTTCTCCATCTATCAATAGTACCTAAAAATTCTACTACTCTATCTTTACATGATACTTCATTACTTTCTTTTGCTAAAAGTAATGACTCATAAAATGGACATTCTCTATTTGTAAGTCTTATTTCAGTTATTTCATTATCAGTAAAGTTTCCAATTTTTGATCTTAAAGTACTTACTAGTGCAATATCATCTAGTGGATTATCTAATACTTTAAGTAGATTAATAATTGTTTGAATTTCAATAGTATCTAAATATTCATTTGATGAATCTGAAAATACCGGAATATCTCTTTCAAGTAGTGCTTTTTCAAAAATTGGAGCAGTTTTGGCAGTGCTTCTAAGTAGAATTACGATATCTTTATATCTAATATCTCTTTTTCCACTTTCTTTATCAGACACTTGATATTTATTTGTTATTAATTCTTCTATCTTTTTAGCTACATATTTAGCTTCGATTTCTTCTTTTTCAAGTGTTAATAAATCTTCTGGGAAGTCATCGTCTTCCTCTTCTCCATCTTCATCATCATCTTCATCTTTAAATCTTGCATCTTCTTGCTCATCTGTTATATCAATTAATTTGATTTCTGATTTTCCAAGTCCATTTTCAAATTCTTCGTAAGAAGCTCCTAAATTTAAGTACTCTTCTTCAGTATAATCAATATCACCTAAAGATGTACTCATAATATTACTAAAGATAATATTTGTTATATCTAGAATATTTTGTCTACTTCTAAAATTTTTAAATAGTTGAATCTTAAGACCAAGATCATTTCCATCTAAAGAATATGTGTTATATTTTCCTTCAAATAGTTCTGGACAAGCACCTCTAAACTTATAAATACTTTGCTTAACATCACCTACCATAAAGATGTTATTTCCTCTAGAAACTGTATTTAAAATTAGTTCTTGAACATCGTTGCTATCTTGATACTCGTCAATTGCTATTTCTTCAAATCTATCTATGTAGTTTTTAGCTACTTCCGTCTTTACTAAGTTTCCGTTTTCATCTTTCTTAAGTAAAATCTTTAATGCATAATGTTCTATGTCATTAAAATCTACTAAGTTCTTTTCTTGCTTTTCTTTAGCAAAAGCTTTAGAAAACTCTAAAACTACTTTTCTTAAAGAATCAATAGTATCATACATTTTTCTTAAATCATCTAAAGTATCTTTTGTAGAGCATACCATAATTCTTTCATTTAATTTCTTTATTTTCTTTTTTATATTATCTCTTATTGTTTTAGCTTCATCTTGAAGAGAACTTATATACTTTCTATTTGATTGCCATTTCTTATGGTCTAAACTTGATGCCTTTTCATAAGTTTTATCCCAAGATACCTTGCTTAAGTTATAAAGTTCTTCTAGATTCATAATATCATCTTGAATAACCAAAGCAGGTGCCATAAGTTCACTATCTAAATCTAATTTTTCTTTTATATTTTTTAAAGTATTTAATGAATCTTCTATTTCTTCATTATATTCTCTAAGTAATATTTTTCCCCAATCAGTTTCAGAGAAATCATTTACATTAATATTATTTAAAGAATCTACTTTTTCATTTAACCATTCTTCTGGGAATGGCAAACTTTGAATAAATTTATATATTCTTAAGACCATATCTTTTAGTTTTTGGTCGTCTCTATAATCTGCATATGTATAAACTATCTTTTCGATGTCTTTACTTTCTTCATCATAAAGTTTTTCAAAAACATCTTCTATGACTTCTTGCTTTATTATCTCTACTTCCTCTTCAGCAGCTACTCTGAAGTTAGCAGAAATATTTAGTTCATAGAAGTTATTTCTTATTACTTCTAAGCAGAAAGCATGGATAGTACAAATACTAGCTTTACTTAAAAGAACTAGTTGTCTATTTAGATTTTCATTATCAGGATCTTCATCTAACTTTTTATAAATAGCTTCAAGAACTCTTTCTCTTATCTCTGCTGCTGCAGCATTAGTAAATGTCACTACTAATAGTTTATTAATATCGACATTATCTTTAATAATTTTTTGAATTATTCTTTCAACTAAAACAGCTGTCTTACCACTACCTGCAGCTGCTGCAACTAAGATATTATTACCTTTTTTATAGATTGCGTCCTGTTGCTCTTTAGTCCAGTCCATACATTCTCCTTATCCACAATTTGTACTAAAATTGTTAATAACTTTCTACCGCTAATTATATTATAGTTTTTTTATTTTATCAATTAAAAAAGGCTTTGGTTAAACCAAAGCCTTTTAACTTTTTTATTTTCTAAGTTCTGCACCAAACTTCTTTCCAACAGCTTCAACTATCTTATCAACAGCCGCATTTACTTCTTCATCTGTTAGAGTTCTATCTGGATTTTCAAATGTTAATGAGTAAGCAATACTTACCTTATTTGGCTCTAATCCTTTGTTATAAACATCGAATACTTCGATTTTTTGAAGGATATGTCCACCTGCTCTTTTGATTTCCCCTGCAATTTCTTGTGATGAATATTTTTTATCAATTACTATTGCTAAGTCTTTCTTAATATATGGGAACTTTGATATTTCTTTATATTTCATCTTTCCTACTTTTTTAGCTAGTAACTTATCTAAGTTAATTTCTAAGATATATACATCATCAGATTCTATAGCTGGATTTATTTTTCCAATAATACCAACTTGATCATTATTAACTGAAATAACTGCACTTTGTCCTGGATGAAGTTCTGAAGGAATCTTTTCTTTATTAGGTACAAATGAATATCTTCCGAAGTAACCTAAATAATCTAATAATTCTTCTGCAATACCTTTAATTACATAGAAATCAACATTCATTCTGTCTTTGTATCCTAACATGTATTCACCTGTCATTAATACTCCAACGTGGTTTTCTTCTTCGTAAGTATCTCCATTTTTAGAGAATACTTTTGCAATTTCAAATAATGATACATCTTTAACATTTCTTGCTTTGTTGTATTCATATGTTCTATAAAGTGAAACTGCTAAGCTTTGTCTTAGAGTATCTCTCTCCTCTGTTAGTGGAGCTAGAAGTTTAATTGATTCATTAGTTGATTTAGTGAACATCTTAGAATCATCATTTGAAACTAATACATATGTTAAAGTTTCATTTAGTCCAAGATCAACTAATTTATTTCTAATTTGTCTTGATACTTTATCATATGATCCCATCTTAGGTTTGATATCTGGTAATTTTCCAGGTATGTTATCAACACCATAGATACGTCCAACTTCTTCTATTAAATCTTCTTTAATAGAAATATCAGTTCTTCTCTTTGGAACTGAAACTGTTATAACATCGCCCTTAGTAGTTGTCTTAAATCCTAATCTTCTGAATGCATCTAATACTTCTGCTTCAGAGATTTCTTGACCTAATATTCTACTAATATTTTCTACTGTTATATCAATAACTGTATCTGATAAATCAGTTGTATCATATTTTGAAATACCACCTACAACTTCACCATCAGCATATTTTTCAAGCATATGAGCACTTCTTTCGATTGCCATATATGTTCTATTTGGATCTAGTCCTTTTTCAAATCTATTTGAAGCTTCACTTCTTAAAATAGCATTTGATGTTTTTCTTACCTTTACATTATCGAATATAGCAGCTTCGATAAGAATGTTTTTAGTTTCTTCTGTAACTTCTGTGTCATAGCCACCCATAACACCAGCAAGTCCTATAGCTCTTTTTCCATCTGAAATAACTATATCATTTTGAGTTAATGTTCTATCTATTCCATCTAATGTTTGAAGTGTTTCACCATCTTTAGCCATTCTAACTTCTATCATGCCATTTAATTTGTCTGCATCATAGAAATGAAGTGGTTGTCCAGTTTCAAGCATTACATAGTTACTAATATCTACAACATTATTAATTGATCTAATACCAGATGCCATTAATCTATTTTTAATTAATTCTGGTGATTCTTTAATAGTTACATTATTTACTCTTTTTGCTAAGAAGATTGAGCAGTTTTCAGTGTTAACTACAACTTTGAAACTATCACTTAAATCTTCTTTAGTATCTTTGTGAGATAAATCAATATCTTTTACTTTCTTATCATAAATTGCACCAACTTCATAAGCCATACCAAGTATGCTTAATAAATCACCACGATTAGATGTTAAATCAAAATCGATTACACTATCGTTTAATCCCATATATTCAATTGGATCTTTTCCAACAGGTGCATCTAGAGGTAGTTCATGAATTCCTTCTTTATCTTTAGCTTCTAAGAATTTTGAATCAATTCCAAGTTCTGCCATAGAACAAAGCATACCATTTGAAACTTGTCCTCTAATTTCACTTCTTTTAATTTCTTTTTCAGGAAGAACTGCTCCAGGTAAAGCTACGATAACTTTAAGACCTTTTCTACAGTTCTTTGCACCACAAACTATATCTAAAACTTCATTACCAATATTTACTTTACAAACGTGTAAGTGATCAGAATCAGGATGCATTTCACATTCAAGTACTTCACCAATAATAAGTTTTGTAGCATTTACTAAGTTTCCGGCTTCATCGTATTCATTTCCAGCTTTAGTCATATCATCTGCTAAAGTTTTTACATCTACGTCTACATCAACGTAGTCTTTTAAAAAATTAGTACTTAATTTCATATTCCTCATCCTTTCTATCAAATTGTTTTAAGAATCTTACATCGTTTCTGTAAAGAAGTCTTATATCTGTGATGTCATATTTGAACATTGCTAGTCTATCTAGTCCAACACCAAATGCAAATCCTGAATATTTTTCTGGATCATATCCATTCATTTTTAATACATTTGGATGTACCATTCCAGATCCTAAAAGTTCAATCCAGCCTGTTTGCTTACATAAGTTACATCCCTTACCTCCACATTTGAAGCAGCTAACATCTACTTCGTATGATGGTTCTGTAAATGGGAAATAACTTGGTCTAAATCTTAATTCTGTATTTTGTCCTAACATCTTCTTCATAAATACTTCAAGTGTTCCTTTTAAATCAGCAAATGAAATATTTTCATCTACTACTAAACCTTCAACTTGATTGAATTGATGAGAGTGTGTTGCATCATCTTCTCTTCTATAAGTTTTACCTGGAACTATAACTCTAATTGGAGTTTTTTCTTCATTAGCCATCATAACTCTTGCTTGAACTGCAGAAGTTTGAGTTCTAAGTAAATTCTCCTCTGTTATATAGAAGCTATCTTGCATATCTCTTGCAGGATGTCCTTCAGGTAAGTTTAATCTCTTAAAGCAAAATTCATCTGTTTCTAGCTCTGGTCCAGATACTACATCATAACCCATTGAAACAAATAGATCTTCTATTTCTTCAATTACACGGTTAAGTGGATGTTTACTTCCTCTTATTGGTTTATTACTTGGAAGTGTAACATCAATAGTATCCTTTGATAGTTTTTCTTCTAGAATTTTTTGATTGATTGCATTTTGAACTTCACTAAATTTAGCTTCTAGTGAATCTCTTACTTCATTAACTAATGCACCAATCTTTGGTCTTTCCTCTGGTGTTGCGTCTTTTAAACCCTTTAAGATTTCTGTTAGCTCTCCTTTTTTACCAAGGATAGTAGCTTTTAAATCTTTTAATGCTTGCTCTTCTTTAATGTCATTAATTTTTTCAAGGGCTTCATTGTAGATTTTCTCAATTTCCTCTTTTAACATTTTCATGCTCCTTTATTTATATTATTTTATTATTTTAAAAACAAAAAACGAGTAGAGCTCCTTATAGGACGAACATCTACTCGTGGTACCACCTAAATTTGTTACTTTAAAAATAACCTCATTATAGCTTTAACGTTGCAACCGATTAGTAGCTACTATTAGTTCACTACAACTCCTCCAAAGCGAATATTAGGTAAGGTTTAAATAAATAAGCTCTCAGCGCATCACTTATTCTCTCTTAAAATAAATCTCTTACTTTTTAAACTTTTTCATAGGATTTATCTTTTTTAATTCCTAAATATAATAGCATATTTTCTTTTGGAATTCAAGTGTTTTATTATCTTTTAAACATTTGAACTTTCATTATTGTTCTCTATTTTGTTCTCATTTTTCTCTTGTTCTTTATAGTAGTTAATATATTTTAAATGAGATTCTTTTCCTTTTTCTATTGATTTATTTAATTCATCAAAAAAATCACTCATTCCTACATCCTCTCTTATGGTTAGCTTACATTGAATTTATCAATTCTTTCATTAAAAGGATTGATAACATCTTTTACAATCACTTTATATGAATTAAGCTTTACCATAAAGAATCTTTTTATTTTTTTAAATACTTTTATTTTCTTAACATTAACTTGAATAGCTCCGTTTCCCTCTTCCATTGCTTTTCTTATTGCTTCATCTTTTTGATCATTTAAATCCTTAATTTTTTTATCTATTTCTTTGATTCTTTCTTTTGACTCTTTACTTACCTTTTTTTTATTTTCCTCTTCAGAATTTTCGTGATTTTCTTTAAGGTAGTTTTCTGCTAAAAAATCACCAGCTATGCTAGTTTCTATTTCTGCTTTTTCTAGTATCAACTTTTCAATTTGATCATCAAATGGTTTTGATAAAGTAAGTAAATTGTCTTCATATCTTTTCATTGAATCTTGTATAGTTTGTTTTGCTATTTCATAGTATTTTTTATCATCTTTAAAATTTGGATTAATTTCATGTATTTGGACTTTTATTGAATTTAATTGGGCGTCAACTTTTTCATCAATTGCTTCGGTTGTTATTTTATCAGCCAATGCTCTTGATATAATTGCATCAGATTTTATTTTGTTTTCTGATTCATTATAAATATTTAGAACCTCTTCTGCTCTATTTTCATGAGTATCCAATTAAACTCACCTCTTTTCTATTAAACATCTTTTTTAGAAACTAAAGTTCTTTGACTCTTTTACTTTTTTAAGTAATGCTTCAATTTCACTAGATTCCATCATATCTAAATTATAGATTTTTCCTTCAAAGGCTATAGTACCAAATTGCATTTAAATCACTCCAATACTATTAATATTTTATTTTTCTCATACTTCCGCCAGAGACTTTAACTCTATTAATTTGATAACTTTGTGTAGCATCATCACTTGTGTTTAAATAGTATATTGCTTTTCCTACTACATTAATTTTAGTTTTATTACTTTGTATCTTAACTATTTTTCTTATTGAAGAACCTTTTTGGTTCATCTTGCAAATATAGTTTGTTTCTGGATCAAAGAAGTAAATATGTTTATTAGTTACATTATATGCTCCATTTTCAGTGATTTTGTCTGAAATAAAAATTACTTTATCTCCTTTTAGAGACATTCTATATAAACCTTTTTGGTTCATATCATAATAGTAAATATATTTTCCTTCTACTTGGAATTTCTTTATATTAGCTTCACTTTTAATATTTGTTATTTCCAAAGTATTTATATCAATTTTGTATAAACTATAAACACTATCTGTAAAATAGATTTCATCATCAACTAATTGGAAATCTTTGATTGTTGTGTAAGCAATAATTGTCTCTTCATTTGTTTCCATGTTTAGTTTAACTATTGCACCAGCATTTTCATTAGAAATATAGTACAAATCATTTCCATTTACATAGAATTTATCAATATTTGAGTAAATGTTTTTAACTGTATTTACTGAATCATCAGAAAGTGACAAATATTTAATATATGTTCCACCATCTTTAGAAACAGTAATATAGTAAATTCTATCACCTACTAAAGTCATTGAATAAGCTGTTTCATTAGTAACTTGTTTTTCTGTAGTTCCTTTTGTCCAGAAAATACCGACTTCCCACTTATTAAAA
The DNA here is from genome assembly GCA_017528085.1 of Clostridia bacterium. Classification (GTDB taxonomy): domain Bacteria; phylum Bacillota; class Clostridia; order TANB77; family CAG-508; genus Scatovivens. The sequence goes on from JAFXPH010000002.1 coordinate 506,205, forward strand.
TATGTCTTTCCTTTATATTCAACAGCTAATCCCATATTAGATAAATTGTTAGGATTTTTGTCTTTTGAAATTAAAGAAATTACTTTTAGAACAAGTAGAATACATAACACTAGTAATGCTATTCTAATAATTCTTTTTAATTTCTTCTTACTAATTTTAAAGTCTTTAGTATTCTTTTCCATATTTTTCTCCTATACTTCTACATCTGTTAGTTCAAATTCATTACTTAAATGGAATACATATCCATCTATAGTAATTGTTACGCCACTTTCATCGTTTTCTGTTGTAACTGTATGTCCTTCTATTTGCATATTTATAATATCAATTGCAGCAAACTCTTGGCCTGATGCAACTGCTATAGACATTAATTGTTGAATTTGTTTTACCACTAGATCTCTTGCATCGTCTCTACTTATTGTAATTTGTGGTTCTACTACAACTACATCTTGCATAAGCTCATTCTTTTTGCTTTCACTTATGATGTTTAGTTCTAATAGTTTTGTTGATAATACTGTTGTAAATTTATCTTTAACAGCTTGAGTAATTGCTGCTTTTTCTTCTGGTAATAGGTTATTTAAATAAATTACTTTGTCTTCAGCAATTTGCTCAATGCTATCTTCTTCATATTTAATAACATTATTTACTAATGCTTGGAACTCACCTTTTCTACTTGAGTATTTAATTTTTATTTCGTTCTTAAGTTCATTTGTATTTTCAGTTCCTTCTAATCCAAAAGATACTTCTGTTTTTTCTGTTATAGATCCAGATTTAACTAATCCATAAACAATGTTATAGTTTGAAGATACATCTTTTTGATTTTTATATATTTCAAGAGAAAATCCATTATTCTCTTCTTTATCATTTAAGAAAGCAACTTTTAGTTTATTCTCACTTGAATTAATAGTTATGAAGTCTACTTCAATCTTCATTGATTTATCATTTTCAACGATTATTCTCTTAACAGAGTCTTTTTCAACATAGATTGAAATTGAATACTCTTCACAATCAAATCCTTCAAATCTATTAACTATTTCATCTATTACTTGATGAAATTCTTTACTACTTAAGTTCATCTTTTGATTAAATATAGCGAACTTACAAAATTCAACCAAGTAATTTACTTTTTTATCTTTATCTAAAGTATTTACTCTATTTGATATACTATTTGTATCAATGTTTCTTGCATTCTCAACTGTGTTTTGGATAGTATCACTTATTGAATTAAAGATTTCCATCGTATCTTCTTGAACTTGAGTTTCTTGTTCTTCTTGAATTCTTTTATCTTCATCACTAGTTAAGTTTGGATTATCTATAACTTGTATTTCACTAGAAAAACTATTCTTTACACCACTTACTTTCATAAGATTGTTCTTAGAAATAATAATTGGAGTTGGTGTAGATGTATTTGTTGAATTTGTAGTATTAGTAGTATTTGTTGTGTTTGTTGTATTAGTAGAATTAGTTACTTCATTTGATGTTTGATTTGTTGTGTTTGAAGTAACTTCATTATTTACTGTATTTTGATTAGATGTCTCAACATCTGATATTGGTTGTTCGTCAGTTATATGAACCACTTGTTCATGTGGTTGTTGATCATTATTTTGTACAGGTTCTGAACCTATTGTTGTTTCATCTGGAGAACCCACTTCTCTTCTTGTTAGATTTGAGTTATCTCCTTCAGCACGTTCAATCATAACTTGTGCTTCAGTATTTATGTTATTACTTAGAGCATTATCCATAAGTTCATCTTCTCCTGCGATGATTCCTGAAGTATCATAAGCATTTTGTAAGAATGCATCATAAAGTGAATTTGAACCTGATTTTTTACCCATTGTAAATATACTCTTATTTTCTTGTCCAGTTATTATATGATTTTCAATTTTGCTATTTTCTAGTTGTGACATAATCTTACTAAAAAGTGAATCTGCTTCATCTTTTGTAAGAACAAGTTTATACTCTTTAGTTGATATATTGTCTCCGTTATTTTCAATAATAACGTCTTTTTCTGAATATTTACTATCATCATATGAAGTAAGTAGTTTAACTATTTCCTTCTTCATAAGTGATACATCTTCTTCATCTACATCAACTTCACTAGAATTTTCTAAAGTATTAATAACATCATAAGCAATATTAAAGTTCAAACTTCTACCTGTAATACTATTTAAAATGTTATTTACTTCATCTTCATCAGATGAAATGAATTTTTTAACAACTTGATCTGATGTAAAAGCAATTCCATCATTTGTTGATATAGTTCTAAAACCAAATACATCGTTATCAGAATAGTTTAAGTTTATTTCTGAAGAAACTTTGCTTAAAGACTTGTTTCTAATAATGCTATTATTAATAATTAAATTACTTAAGTTTAATCCTTCATATCCGTCAAAAACAAAATTATTTGTAAAGTTTACGGAAGTATCAGATTTAAAACTATTCTTGCCGATTTTTTCATATGTTTTTTTGTATACATCATTTTTTAAAATAGAAGACATATTATTATTGAAAAAATACTTACCAAAATAATCCTTAGATGTATCTTGCAAAGACATATAATAGTTCCATCCGTATACCCCTGCTCCACCTAATAAAAGTACTATCAATAAAACAATTAAAAATACAATTAATGGATTTTTCTTTTTTGGCTCTATTTTTTTGTAATTACCATCTATTAAGATATCTTCTATTGTTTTTTTATCAGCCATCAATCTACCTTTCCGTAAAGAATTTTACATTATAATTACACACACTTATTATATAAATAAACATTAAAAATAACAATATTTATTATCAATTAAATAAAAAATGTATTTTGACATCAAAAAAAGGTTGACAGATTCTAAATTAGATATTATAATAATTCTTGTCAGTTCAAGCAGATGTGGCGGAACTGGTAGACGCACAGGACTTAAAATCCTGCGGACGAATAATCCGTGCCGGTTCGATTCCGGCCATCTGCACCAAAAAACAGGTTAGATTTTTCTAACCTGTTTTTTCTTTTTTAGTATATAAAAAAGCATACTTTTTGTTAAATTATAATCATGATTTATAATACTTAAAAACAAGCTAAAAACAAGATTGTTTAAATAGTTACTATGTGATATAAGTAATTTAAGAAAACTTAACAAATTAGGAAAAATACATGGAAGAATTATTTATAAATAGAATTAAATTAAATAAAGAAAATATCGAAAGTAATAAGTATCCATTTAATATAAAATGTTTAAAGGATTTTGATGAACTAATTATTGATAATCCTGTTACCCTATTCTATGGTGAAAACGGAGTTGGAAAATCCACTCTTGTAGAAGCTATTGCAATTGCATTAGGTTTAAATCCTGAAGGTGGCAGTAATAATATGACATTTTCAAATTATGATGATTATTCAGATTTATATAAACATTTAACTATTAGTAAATTTGGTCTTCCTAAAACTAAATTTTTCCTAAGAGCTGAATCATTTTATAATGTAGCAACAGATATTAGTAACAATAAAGAAGGCGTTTCTCCTCTTAGTCTTCAATATGGTGGAGATTTACATGAATGCTCTCACGGAGAATCTTTCTTAAAGCTTGTCGAAAATAGATTTTGGGATCATGGTTTATATATTCTAGATGAGCCTGAAGCTGCACTTTCACCACAAAGGCAAATGACATTATTATGCTATATTAATGACTTAGTAAAGCAAGGTTCTCAATTTATAATAGCAACTCACTCTCCTATTTTGTTATCATACAAGTATGGAAAAATAATAGATATGAATAACAATATGGAAGAAATAAAATATGAAGATACTGAAGTATATCGAATTTACAAAGATTTCTTAGATAATCCTTATAGAATGCAAGATATTTTATTTGAGGAATGATTTGTATTTACTATTGAAATTTAAGTATTTTAATGGTTATATTATGTTATAAGGTAATAGTTAAGGAGAAAATTATGAAAAAGAAACTAATAATTACTACTTTAATCTTAAGCATACTATTTAGTTTGAATTGTTTTAATGTATATGCTGCAACACTTTCAAAAAGCGTTCTTCAAGAATCAATTTTAAGGTTTTTTGATGGTAGAATGTCTGCATCTGCAGTTATTAAAAATTCAAACATTAATGAAGGCTATAGAAATTGTTTTATAGGCGTTAAAGAAAATACTTCTAGAGAGAAGAAACTATTTATAGATATAGCTGCTTTCCACTATCAAGATCTTGATGCTATTGATGCAGATTATGCAGATAATGAAACATTTTCAATGACAGATAATACAATTACATTTAAGAATTCATTATACATTTATGAATTTAATTACAGTATAGATGAAGAAAATAATACAGTTGAATTTACTATTCCAGTAACTATACTTCAATCTGATAAACCTGATACTGCAAAAAATAAGTATATTGTGCCAGAACATCTACTATCACTATTATTTACATCTGCTTTTGAGAATTCTGTTTTTCCTTTAGATAATGCACTTTATTACTATGAAGAATCAAAATCAGAAGTAAGCAATAAAGTTATTCAAGATGAACAAATCTATTTCCCTGGTGAAATAGATAAAAATAATCCAGTAAAAATAGTTGAGTTTATGTTTGAGGATGGGTATTTTCCAAATGTAAATACAACAGTATATAGCAAGAAATATGAAGTATTAGAAAGTACAGATTCAAAATTTAGATATAATATTTCATTAAAAATTAATTTATCTAATTTTATGGATGTTATGAGTCGTAGCATTGAATTTGTAGATGAAGCATTAGAGGAAACTCCTCAAGAAGAAGCCCCTTCAGATGTACCTTTTTTAGTTTCTGATAGGATGGTCTTCCCAACTCTATTAGGAAATATTTTGAGGCATATAATTTTAATGTTTTTATAATAAAAAAATCTTAAAGAGTAGCAAAAAGCTACTCTTTTTTCTTGAATTCTTATGTCAACCGTGCTATAATTAGTTTAGTTCGTAAACGGCGTATACCAAACGGAGGAAATTTTATGAGAATTCATATCGCAAACAGAGCAACTAGTGATCTCACTGTATTCGGAAAGGAGGTGCGTCGGGGATCCGTAGACCGGTTCAAGGTAAAGAATAACGGCGTCGTTAACATTTACTCTGACACCGGCAGGTGCACGATTCGTATTATCAGCCCCAAAAAGTTCAGTGCAAACTGCAAAGGCGGCATGGATGTGCACCTCACCTACAACCAGCGGTCTGGCTGCTTTTACGCTAAGGTGACCGACTGACACAAGTAAACATCGTCCCAGATTAACCTGTTAACTTTCCGTTTACGAACTATCCGTGGCTCACTTCCAGATTTGGAAGTGAGTCTTTCGTTTTATTTTAAATTATTATATAATGGAAAAAAGAATAATGTATTGGAGGATTTTATGAGTAAAGAAAAAGATGAAAAAAATACTATGTCTTTCGTTTTAAATATAGTGATTATAGTGATTTTACTGATCATACTTTCTGAAATCTATATAGTATATGTATCTAAAACAAATAATAACTTTTTAAGAATTAAATCTCTCAATAAAGTGGAAAACATCGTAGAAAATATTACTCTATCTTCCCCATCTAATATACTTATAAATGAATAAAAATGAACAATCAAAAAGAGCATTACTTAAAGTAATGCTCTTTTTAATCTTAAATTATTTCTTTGCTGATTCTTCTTCAGCTTCTTCTGGCTCTTCAGCTTCTGGAGCTTCATAAGCTTCGATGATAGCTTTTTGAATTTTTTCTCTTGTCTCAGCATTGATTGGATGAGCTATATCTTTGAATTCTCCGTTTGGAGTTTTTTTGCTAGGCATAGCTATAAATAATCCATTTTGGCTTTCGATAACTTTAATGTCGTGTACAGCGAACTCATTATCGAATGTTACAGAAGCAACAGCTTTCATTCTGTTCTCTGCGTTAACTTTTCTTAAACGTACGTCTGTTATTTGCATAGTGCACCTCTTTCTTATTGTGATAATTTATACATAGAAATTCTTATGTACTATATTAATTATTCTACATAAAAAAATTTTTTCCTTCTTTTTTTTATATTTTTTTTAATAAAATGATTATCCCCTTTTTTTATTGCATTTCTTAGTTAAAAAATATATAATACTTTTGAGTTTTATATAGGAGGCACTTATTTTGGATTTAAGCTTAGATAAATTAAAAGATTATAAACATATTCACTTAATCGGTATCGGTGGAATTAGTATGAGCTCTGTCGCAGAAATACTTAAAAACTGGAGCTTTACTGTAACTGGTTCTGATTCTACACAAAGTGAAATAACAGATAAATTAGTATCACATGATATACCTGTAGTTATTGGTCATGATTTAGAAAATTGTAAAAAAGCAGACCTTATTGTATATACAGCTGCTATACCAGATACTGACCCAGAAATGGTTCTTGCAAAAGAGAATAACATTCCTCTTGTTCCAAGAGGAAAATTTGTAGGACTTATTACACAAAAATATAGCGAATCTATTTGTGTTTCTGGAACACATGGAAAAACAACAACTACTTCTATGATTTCAGATTGTTTTATAAATGCTGAAAAAGACCCTACTATTCAAGTAGGAGCTATTTTAAATGAATTAGATGGTAATTATAGAATTGGTAATAGTGAATTCTTTATTTTAGAGTCATGTGAATATAAAGAAAGTTTCTTAGAGTTTTTCCCAAATACAGGAATAATTCTAAATATTGATAATGATCACTTAGATTACTATAAAACATTTGATAATGTTATTAAAGCATTCACAAATTTTGCAAAAATTGTGGAAAAAGATAAAGGAACTCTTATCACAAATGCTGATGACCCTAATTGCTACAATTTAAAAAATGTAGTAAATTGCAAAGTTATAACTTATGGTATAGATAATAAAGATGCTGATTTTAGGGCAGATAACATATCATATGATAAGGATGGATTCCCTACTTTCGATGTATATAAAGGAAATGATTCTTATGGAAGAGTTAAATTATCAGTTGCAGGAATTCATAATGTACTTAATGCATTAGCAACTATAGCTACTTGTGATTTATATGGTTTAGAAAAAGAAGTTGTTATCTCTTCCATATCTAAATTCGTTGGTGCATCTAGAAGATTAGAAATTAAAGGTACTTTATTAGCTGGTTCAGTTAAAATATTTGATGATTATGCTCATCACCCAACTGAGATAGCAGCAACAGCAAGAGCTGTAAAAAATAAAACATATAATGAATCTTGGGTTGTATTTCAACCTCATACTTATAGTAGAACAAAAGAACATTTACACGCATTTGCTGAGGCATTAAATGAATTTGATCATATTATCTTACTTGATATATACGCAGCTAGAGAAACAAATACTTATGGTATTTCTTCTAAAGATTTAAATGATGAAATAAATAAACTTTCTCCTAATAAATCAGTGTATATGCCTGATTTTGAGAAAGTAGTTGAATATGTAAAAGCTAATATAAAAGAAGATGATTTAGTTATTACACTAGGTGCAGGAACAGTTACAAAAATTGGTCCAATGTTATTAGATTAAAGACATATAAAAAAAGCATTTCGATACGAAATGCTTTTTATTTTATTTATAAATTATTCTTACTTCTTTTAAAACAAATCCCATATTTGTTGTTGTGCCTAAATTAGCTCTATCTCTAAATCCTAAATATAATTTGTTTAATTTACTATTTCCTATTCCAGAATAAATATCTAGTGTATCTTTAAAGTCAACTCTTATAGTTTGTTGATTTGCTACATAGTTAGTTAAATTATATAAGCCTATTTTTCTTCCATCTTCTTCAACAAAATCATTAGGATTGTATGCTGGTGTTCCTCCAGATCCTGCTGTTCCACCATTAATGAATACTGATGTTGCAACTACAGGAACTCCTACAGATCTATCATCTGATGATTTTGTATTAGCTACAACAATTTCTACAGCTTTTATCTCACTAATATCTTTTGCACTTGAATGCTTAAATCCAATTACAACACCTATGTTATCGTTTCCAAATACCAATCCACCATTGTTTTGTCTTCCATTTTTATAAAAGTCATAGTTACCACTAATATCTCCTTGAGATCCAACAGCATCTGGTATTAATATTTCAAATCCTTGAGAGTTTTCAATTGAATTTGATTTATAAATTTTATATCTCTCTTTTGCAAGAGTCATATAATATAGTAACATTCTACCTTCTGATAATGCTCTTGGATCTAGATTAGAATTATATGCCGTTATTAATTCACCAGTATCTGGTCTAACAACATCCTTCTCATAATTTGCATTAACAGCACAGTAATAACATCCATAATATTTATGATCATAAACATTAGTTGCTAAGTTTTTATCATAAACTTTATCATATTTTACTTCTTTTGAAATAAATGATTCATAATCACCTATATGATTTCTTACTTCTGCTTGACTACTTGGTACATTAAATTCTGGACAATCTATCTTATGATAAATAATATTACTTTCATCAGTTGTAGGTTTATTTACATAGTATAATTGGTCCGGAATTACTGTAAATTCATTATTTGTACTAGATACAACACAATAATTACTATAAGTTTTAAGTCCAACACTTAGCCCTTGCATAAATGTTGCGATAGATACTCTTGAAGTAATTCTATCCCAGTCATCTTCTGAAATAACTGGCATTTCAAAATCAAATGTAGTTGCACTCATTTGATTATATTCTGACATTGATAAATTCAAATTAAATTGTATTGAATTTTTAATTACGTTATATTTATGTAGTGCAAAATCACTATCAACTAAATCAGGATTTTGTGCTCTATTAAATACTAATTGATCTGGGTTTCTACTAAAGTCAACTACTAGTGAATATCCTGCGTTTTCCTCGTCCAAAGAGTTTCTATATGCTTCATTATTTATTTGTGATATATACTCTTTAACACTTGCATTATTTAATGTTCCAAGTTCATCGTATACCCAGTTTGAGAAATTATATGCAGAAACATAATAAGCAATAGCCATACATCCTGCATTAGTTGTACTTGGTATTACTATGTCAGTTCTACCACCATCTTTGTTTGGCACATGAAGAGTAAGAGTTGCAGCTCCTCCTAAACCAGATACATAATCAAATATTTCAGTATCTGATACATCAAACATTTCAGGATGGTTTGTAGTTATATTGCCAGAAGCATCTTCTAGTAATGATATATCCATTAAATATCCTGATTTAGAATAATAAATATCATTTATATATCCATAGATATTAATATAATTGTCCAATGTGTAATTTACAACAACATCGATATTTTCACCTTCTGGTGCATATCTTGCGGCATATGGAACATAAGATTTTAATACATAATCAGTATTAAATTTTGTATAAGCACCTGAACTTGCTGTTGGTTCAATAATTGAAGCAACGTAAGTTGGATCATCTACATCCCCTTCTTCAAGCTTATACATTAACATTCCAACTTCCTCATTATTAGCAAAAACACTAAATGGTCCTATTACTTCTGCACCTGTTTTTGAGTTATAATAATGCGTATCCCCTGTTTCTGGATCTTCAGTAGGTTGATAAAAATGATAAGTACGATAAGTTTCACCATCATCACCAACAACAGTACCAATTTCACTTACACCAGGGTCACCTACATATACAACTTTTCCTGTTGAATCTGAACATACAACTGGAGTTCTTGTAGGCGCATAAATATAATAGCCATCATACAATGTATATAAAATGGCTGGTATATATGGTTGTAGTGCAGAATGAGATGCGTTAGACATGCCAAAATTCGTTGATAAGGAATTCATAAATGTGTTACTAGACGCACTTATAATACTTCTCAACGAATCTGAAACTGATGATAAATTTTCATTTGCTGTATTTAATTCTAATGCAGACATTGCATCATGAGTAGCATCCAATAGTTTTGTGTTATATGACATTTGTGTCGTTATAGTTGTTATTTGTGCATGCACATAATAAGAAAGTATCAAAACTATTGGAACTACAATTAGACAAAAAATTACACTTAATCCTTGTAACTTCATTCTTTATTCCTTTGTTATTAATTTGATCCTGTTGCTGTTACAACTCCTGAGTGAGCTACAGAAACTGTAGAAGTTCCTGAACCTGAAATTGAATAGAATACATCTCTAATAGATTGAGCTATAGTTTTATTTGTATTCTTAACTGAGCAAGAGAATATATCTCCTTCTTTTAGTGAATAAACACCATTTCCATCATCTTGTTGTAAAACATCTGTGATTTGAGAAGTATATACTGAGTAGTATACGTTCTCACCTATTACTTGGCCTTGTGTCCAAGCTGATTTTTTACCAATATTTTCATCGATGACTTTTACTTCCATTTCTACATCAAAGCTATTACCTGTAGCTTCAATTCTAGAAATTAGTCTATCATAGTTATCTGCTGTAATTTTTCCTACTGCCCTTGAATCGTCAACAAATTCTGTAACAGCTGCTTGAACTGCTAATTGTGACATATCGTCTGTTCTTTCTGCAACAGACATCAAAGGAAATACGAACATTAGTATAGCTGCTAAGAAAACAGCAATAATTGTTATAAGTGTATCACTCATAATATCCTCCTCTTTATTCTTCTACTTTTAAAGTATATGTTATTATTATTTTTGACAAAGCTTGTTTATTACCAGTGATTGTCTCTAATCCATCCTCAGATGAAATAGTATCACCGGCATAATTGTATTCAACAAAAGTTTCTTCTATATACGGTTTTTTATTTGGATCCGCAACTAAAGAATCATACTTTTCTTTGTATTCTTTTAAATTGTTTATTTCTTCTCCAGGAACATCTGTTGGTATTTCTGAAGAGTAATTAACAAATTGGTTGTTAATAAATCCAGCAGTACCATTTATATAATAGTCAACTCTTGTTTTACAATCAGTTTCTCTGTTACCTAACCATGGTGATTCAAACATGTATACTACCCTACTAGGATCATTATACATTAGATGTAGAGCTTGAGCTGCTGCATTTTCTGGTTTTTCTCTTTCATTTACAGTTAATGCAGCTGCATTTCTTACTTTTTCCTCTAAATCTACATCAAACACTTGAAGTACTGTGCTTTTGCTTATATTATTGCCTGATGAGTCTGTACCATCACAGATTTTAACACAAAAACTTTCTTTATTATATCTGTATAGTGTAGGTATAATTGTATCAAAATCTACACGTCTCTTTGTCAATTCATTTCCATTAACAGATATGTTTTCAAAGAAATTAGAACTATCAGCATAATAAAGGATTTGTTCAGAAGTTGCAGTAACAGTGTTTACTAAATACATAGTCGCACTCAATGCAATTACAAATACTAATATTGAAAAAGCCATTATAGCGGCTGTTACTGCATCTTCCATACTAAAATCCTTTCTTACACTTTATTATTTTTTAATTATCATCTGGAACAAAATTAACTTTATCATTTTTTTCATATTTAATTATTATTCCATTTAAAATTCCTTTTTTTGAATATTTAAATTCAATATCATAAGAGTGTTGAGAATCAATTTGACTTTCAATTTCTCTTATTTCTTCATAGCAAGGTTCTTCAACAGTAGAATTAATAATAGAATAGTCTCCACCATTTTTAAATTTATAACAAATATCTGGAAGCATCATAGGATCATCTGAATGATTCTCTGCATTACTTGCCACTTGCTGTAAAAATTGAATTACTTTTGGTCCTGCTTTATGTCCTTTAAATCCAGACCACTTAGAAGATAAGTCTTCAAACCCCTCAGCTGTAACAAGTTCATCAGATACTTTTTTTGGTTGAGATTGGAAATATAAGTATATAAAGAATACAAATAAACCTACTACTATTAATATACCTAATACTTTTGCAATTTTTTTAAAGTCTACTGTGTTTCCCATATTTTCCTACCTTACTTATTATTCTCCAGTTCTACCTGTGCTTAATACACTATTGTCATAGCAATCTGTTGGAGCTTCATCTACCATTCCAACATCATCAATTGTATCGTCTTCATAGAAGTCTTTTATTAAGCTAACTCCATCTGGTTGATAGTAGTGAATAGCTACAGCATCAACTAAAGATGTGTTTACTGAATAGTGAATTTCAACAAAATATTCATGTTTATTTTGGATAGCTGATCTTGCAGCGTTAAATCCTTGAACGTTTTTGTTATCCATAATGTATGAACCAACATATCTGAATGTTTGTGCTGCAGCATCATCTTCAGTTGGTTGTAAGAATAAATCAGGAAGTTTAGTTTTTTCTTCCTCATTTGTTTGTGCGTTTGCAATAAGTTTAGAAATCATTGATTTTACGTTTGAACCAGGTTGTTTTCTTTCATAAGACTCCCATTGACTATTGAAAGCGTCTTTTGATTGTGTTGAAATTTGATCACTTGCCTCATAAATTGAGTTTGATGAACTATTGTAAATGTACATACCAATAGCTATGATCAAAATTGATAATAAAATAGCACCAGCTATAATAAGTGCCTTAGAAGCATTCTCCATAACTTCTTTCCTCCTTTGTTAATATATAAAAATTTTATCTTTGTAAATACTATATTATTCTATAGTAAATATTAAGAACTTAATTAATATGCAGAGTTTCTTTCTGATTCTTCTGATTGAACAAAAATCATTTGAGATACTCTACCTGTTTTTTTGTGATATTGAATGTCTGTACATTCAAATTTAGCATCACTATAAGCATTGTTGAAATCTTCTAACCCTACTTCTATGAAATCTTCCATTGCAAATTCTTCTTCGCTTCCGCTTAGATAAATAAATATTTTAGTAGAATTTTTATTGTCGGGTACATAGTATCCGTCTTCATCTACTTTGATTTCATAATTAAGATTGTTTTCAACAGCCATATTTATAACTGAAGATACATCTAAACCATTTACCTCACCCTCAACATACTTTTCAAATTTTTGATTGTAGGCAATGGTTTGATAATCTTTTCTTTCAAATTTAATTGTATAGCCAGAAACAATATATATTATTAATCCAACTACCCCTATTACTAATAAAATCCCTGGTAAATATTTTTTCATGTCTATTCCTTTATAAAAATAATTATATCATAATATTGCTCTCTATACAAGCAATATCAGCTATTTTATGGCGTATTCATTCTATCTATTTGTTTATCCCATTCGCTAGATAATAAACTGTTATTCATTATTTCAGGAACCTCATCTAACTTAACCATGGTAAACCTAATATATGATATCTTTGTATCATTCATATCTGGGTTATAATCTGAAAATTCAGTTCCTGCTAGAAGTTCTCCATCAAAATTATATAAATAAATTAATCCACCATTACTAGCGCTTATAACTGTAGATAATGGAAAATCTGTTTTAGATAATGATATATCATCTAAAATATCATATAGTCTCCTTTTTACAGACATATCATTTCCTTCTACTGCTCCCTCATAGACTTCGCCTTTTTCTAAGTCACACTCACTATCAGGAAAAATAGAATAAAATTCTCCATCTATATCAATTTCAATTGTTAATGAGTTTCTTGGATCTTGATCATTTACTTTATTAATATTATATGCATAATTGCAGGCTGAAATAACATCTAAAAAAGAATTAGCTTGCATAATTGACATCTTGCCGCCTTCTTCATGTACTCCAACTGTTCTTTGATAAGGAGTTATCTTAGAGTTAAAAGTTTCAATTTCTACAGTTTTTCTATTTGATTCATAAGTATCTCCTAGAATAGCTCCTGTTCTAAATAAATATACAATTAATGTTAAAATCATTACACCGATTAGTGTAGTAGCAGCTATAAGTGCTGCTTTTGTTGCGTTTTCCATCTAAATTCCTCTTTTATTAGATTTCTTGAAAGCAAAGAGTAATTATTGCACCATTATCGCCATAAACTACTCCTGGCTCAGTTGTATCAATTGTTTGGCTTATAATTCCATCTGCAAATCCATTTGCATCGTAACTGTAAACTGTATTAATTGCAACACATTTAAATTTTCTTGATTTAAAATCAATTATTGCAGGTCTCCACTCTAAAGAAGACCATTTTTTAGTAAAATCCAACTCATTTGGATTCTCATATACTGTATTTGTATTATTATATACCCAAACATCTCCTGTTAATGGAGAACCAGCACCTGCTCCAGGTGAATGATAGATTGTTCCACAATATCTGTTATAAACCATTTGCCCAGCAGATGTATTGAATGTACCAAGACTAGTTAAAATTAATTTTAAATAATTGTTTTGATCAGCAATATTTTCTTTACTTCTAACTGGCATTAAGTGATATATCCTATAGTTTTCTCCTCCTACTGATACTGTTGATACTGATTCGTCCTCAAAAGTTGAATCTAATTGATCTATTAATTCTAATTCAAATTCATCGTCATTTTCAGCACCAAGACTATTTTGTGAAACGACATGAATTTGAGAATAATATGATGTACTTCCTCCTGGAGAAGTATTCTTCTTATAAATCATTTCATATCTACTAACTGGAAGCATAAACTTTTGTGATAAAGCCATAACTTGGTTAGTTGCCAATGCTTCTGCAGTTCCTGTTTGATTTGCTATTTGATTATCATATAGATTTTGAAGTGTAAAATTATTACTAAGCATATTAGAAAAATTTGCATCATTTTTCAAAGTACGCCAACTAAGCTCTTGCTCCATAACTTTATTAGCAGCCATATTTTCTTCATAATACTTAACTGTTATTCTTTCTTCTAATGGTGATTTTAATGCAACAACAACATCAATAGCATTTTCTCTTGAAGATAATGCACCACTTATAAAACTACCAGTAATATATTTTTCGTTGTTACTTTTAGCCTTATTAAGGCATGATAATACATCAACGCCATACATTATCTTTTTATCATATACTTCAAATCCCTTATTAAATTCTGCTATCGCTTCAGCTTGTGCTCTTGCATCTTCTTCTAATGGTAGCTGTCTTATTCTTCCATATCCATATAATAGTACAGATAGAATAATAACAGCTAACATAACATTACATGCAATTATAAGCGCTTTTGTTGCATTTTCCATCTATTATTAAAATCCTTCCTACATCATTGCAGACATACTTGCGAATGCTTCAGCCATACTCATCATACCAATTACACAAAGAGGTACAATTAAGTATCCAACAAATAGTGTTACCATTGGAGCAAATCCGATAACTTTTCCTATCATAGCTTTTCTAGATATAAGTCTTTCGTTACCTTCTTTTCTCTTCTCTTGGTGATAATTTCTTTCTGTATCTAACTCATCGAAAGCTTCTCTAATTGGTATCTGCTCAACAGCAGCTTGTAAGCTTTCTACTATTCTTATTAATTGTTGGAATGATATCTCGTTTTTCCATTCTTCTAGTGCTTCCCAAGGTCCTGACTCATAGTTATTAACACATCTAGAGATTGGTTCTCTAAAGATATTTGAGTATCTCTCTAACCACTCAAGAATCATTTCAACGTTAACTCTTTCAATCTTCATCAGCATCAAGATGATTGTCTGGAACTGCATTACTTCATTTTCCATTTCCATCTCTCTCATCTTCTTTTGGAACATTAATAGCCATACTGGGCCATAATATCCAAGAACGCCTACACCGAAAGATAGTAATACTTCAAACCATTTTAAGTATGCTGATTGAACTATCTTTAGTTTTGTATAAATTCTATCATATACTTTCTCCATATCATCATCAGATAAGCCAGCATATGGTTCTGAATCAAGAATTGCTTCTTTTAATTCTTCCTCTGTTATATCTAAATTATCTTTACATGCATCTAAGACAACGTTATCATCAAGAGTAATTTGCATAGCCTTTTTCTCTTGTGACTCAGACATATTACCCATTAAGTTATAGTCTGATGTTGGCTCAGTATATTGATAATTTATTGTAAATCTGTGTGCTATAAATGTAACTAATAATGTAACTATAAATGCTACTATAGCAGCTAACAACCTATTTTCATAGAACCACTCTATTTTTAGTTTAGATGCAGTATCTTTCATAAGTTGTGTTACTTTTCTATATTCCTTACTTCCATCTTTTGGTAAGAATAAATCTACAATAAATTTAATAGGTTTTTTATCATATAATTTTTCTTGCCATGGATGCTCAACATTCTTTGCTTGTGCTGTACTACCATTATCTTTTAATTTTCTAGTAAGCATATAACAAATATATGTAAGTACGATAATACCTACTTGAGCAAGGAATCCTAATGTACCATTATAGAATTGTTTTGTGAAGTTGAATTGTCCTATTGCCCATGCTTTAACAACTTCTAGGAATAAAATTGGAACTGCTGCAATAATTGATAGTGATTGGAAAACATAGTCCAATTTATCTCTTTTTAAAATTTCAATTTGCATTTCTTGTGTGATATTATTTAAGTTCTTTAAATATAATGAAGAACCATCTTTATCTTTTCTATCACCAAATTCTTTTGTTAAGTATGATATACCAGCAAACTCTTTTAAGAAACTGTTTGGTGCTATATCGTAATATTTTTCAAGTTCCATTTCAGGATCATCTGAAATTAAAACTTCATATATTTTTTCAGCTTGTGCTGAAACTTTCATTTCATCATTTTGTGCAACTTCATAAATAGCTTCTTCAACCATGTTGTACTCGTGATAAGCGTGTCTGATCTCAGCAAAGAAATCAACTTGTTCTCTTAATAGGTCGTTATCGATTTTATCAACCATACCAGAAATTACTGTTTCGATTAATACTATCTCAAATAGGATTAAGATACACATCAACATATAATTTCCTTTAGTCATCATAATAATTGCGACTAAAACAATTATTGCAACTATAGAAACTTTTAACATAATCTGAGCAGCTTGCTTTCTCGTTAAAAATTCATCTTCTAAGTTGATAATCTCTAATCTTCTTCTTAACTTTAATACATATCTTCTTGTTACAGGAAGTTTTCTACACCAAACATAGAACTTTTGGTAAAATACTTCCATATTAAAGAATGAATTTGTTTTAGTACCTTCTACTAATTGGGCTACATATCTAGTTTCTTTACCTTTCATCTTGTTGCTAATTACTAAATATGCAACAACCATGGCAGCAAATACACCAATACCACCAATTATTATGTACTTTAAGACATCTGGATTCATTTGCCTGTTTGGCCCTCCCTCTTATCTATTTATTTGTTGCTTCACCTGTTGCTTTATTTTTTTCTTGTCTTGCTTTTATTTCTGCATTTTTTCTTGCTTTAGCAGCTTCTGCTTCTGCTTCTTTTTTAGCAGCTTCTTGAGCAGCTTTTAAGTTGGCTTCTCTTTGTGCTTTTTCTTGAGCTATTAACTCATCTCTACTTGGAGGAGTAATACCCCAGTTTCTTTGTAAGAATGCATCGAATTCTTTAACATCATAATCTTCCATGTTTTCTCTCATTTCAATGATGTTTTGTTCAGATATTGGGTTTGTTAAAACATAACCTTCTCCATCGAACTCTAATACATTTCTATATTTATACAACTCTCTGTTTGTTGTCTTTGTAAAGAATATTGTTGCGTTATCAGCAAATTTGTCGAATTTGCCTTCAAATGTTTTTTCATTTCTATGATCGAATGTATATTCGTTTTTCTCTTCAACTGGTATACATTCTGTAATTCTCTCTATATATCTTCTACCTCTAAAGTCTTTTACTAAGTGAATGTCGAAGTTTAATACTTGAACAACTTGCTCTTCTGCAGTTTTTTCATTTTTGAATACACCAGCTCTTAACATTGAGTTACGAAGTGCTGTTACTAAGTTAGGGAATGTTTTAGCGTGGTGAGTAAATAATGTAAACTTAGAAGCAACCTGTGCTGATTGGATCATCCAAGATGCTACGGGGTCTGTGGCAACCTCACCGATGATATTAACAGAACCGTCAGTTTTCTTTTGAACGTCCAAACACTCTTGACCAGCGATTGTTTCAGTCTCACGCATTGAAACGATGTTTCTAGTTGGATAAATTTTTCTTA
Organism: Clostridia bacterium; assembly: GCA_017528085.1. Lineage (GTDB taxonomy): Bacteria > Bacillota > Clostridia > TANB77 > CAG-508 > Scatovivens. Next base: position 524,220 of record JAFXPH010000002.1, read on the forward strand.
AGTGCAACTCGAAAGCAGTTTCTGTGATACGTAAGTTCATTGTTTCATATATATTTTCAATCATAGCCATAAGCATTGTTGTTTTACCACAACCTTGCTCACCAGTTAGTGCTATGATTCTTGCACCCTTTACTAAGAATTTTAGTAAAGCAATTGTTTCTTCTTTTCCATCGAATTTAACGATTTGTTCTAGAGTAGCTCTCTTAACGTCGAACTTTCTTACGAAGAATGCCCATGTCTCACACATACTTGGTCTAACAACAACGACACGGGAACCATCCTTCATCTCGTTGATCTTATAACCATTAGTATCAGATAACTGACCTGGGTTATTGTATTTATAAATATTTTGACATACTCTCTTTAATTCAGATTCTGTACCGAATGATAAGAATGCTAAACGAATTGATTTACCTTGGAAGAATATCCAAATAGCATCGCATGCTCTTGGAACTTTAGCTTCCATAGCTTGTTTTAAATAGTCTCCATCAGTTTGAGCAACTTGGCTTAAGAATGATTCTGGAAGACCAGATGTACCACCAGATACACCATCTATGTTCATATCTCTTATCTCATCGATACTACTATATCCTTTGTATTGTTGATATATTCTTTGAACAATTATTTCTAGTTTATCAGCAAATGATAAAGTAAACTTTTCTTGTTCATAGATATCATCAATTTCTTCTGAAGTAATAACATAACAAGGTTTAGATTCACCTTCTAAGTATTTTAGTGAAGCTAAATTGTATTTTTTGATAACTTCTGTTAATGCTTCATAAGCAAATGTCTTTTTATACTCGTGGATGATAATATCGAATTTATCTTGTGCAGTTAGAAGTGAAGGTGTATCAAATGCAATTGCTTTTGAGATGTTTGTTTCATCAACGCCATATTCTTTTGATAATAAGTCATATATTAACTCTTTAACATATTTCTTATCGTTAACATCTCCATAAGTACATCCTTTTAAAGCTTTTTTAAGTTCGTACTTCTTATTTTTTCTTCTCTTTAACTCTTCTTCTGATAAACCAATATCATATAAGTTAACTTTTGTAATTTCATCAAGTCTTTTCTTAACGAATTTTACCATTAACTCTAATGTGTATGTTTTATCATCAATATTAATTTTTTCGTCTACGACTTCGTTTTTCTTCTTTTTAATAACAAAAACAAGAAATGCGAAAATCAAGGCTACAATTCCAACCATTAATACTGTGTTTGCAATCATAATTTGCTCCCTTCTTCTACACTGTATATTTTAAATCTTGAAGTTTTTGTATTAGTTTTTTGCAAAAATCATCAACTGATTTTACGAACAAAACATTTGGATCAGTTTTGTTTGTTGAAAGTCTCGCTTTAATAAATAAGTTTGAAACTCCTGCTTCAGATGCCGCTTCCATAAAAGCAACATTTACAGGTATAAATCCAATTGCTTGTTTATATCCTATATATTTTCTTATATTAAAGGCATTATATTTAGATGCTTCAAAAGCATTAGTTACTAAAGGCATTAAATTACCTTTTTTAAGAACATCGTACTTCTTAACATCTTCCATATAATTATCAATAATAGCTAAGTTTTGTGGAAGAGTATAAACAATCAAGCTAGACATATCTAGTATTGCTTTAATAAAGTCTCTATCCAATCCTTTTGGAAGATCAACAAATACAACATCATAATATTTGTTTGCTGCGTTTATTAAATCTTTATATAGCATCATTGATTTTTCAAAATCTGCAAATATCTTTGTTTTTAGTCCAGGAAGAACGTCTAGTCTATCTTTGAAAACAACTTTAGTAAAGTTTGATATTATCTCTGGAGTAGTTTTATTACTAGCTACCGCACTAACTAATCCTTCAGCACCAGAGCCAATATCTAATTTACCCTTTGTCTCTAAGAAACTTGATGCTGCTGCTTTTTGTTTAGCAGACCAGAAGCATCTCTCCATAGAGTCATCATCAAAGCTTCCATTAATCAATAAACATCTTAAGTTATGCTCTACAGCCATCTGAGTAGCTGTAGCTACTGTTGACAATGTCTGTCCATTTGACCTTCTTAGTCCAGACCAGAATGTTATTATTGCCATTATTTTTCCCCTTTATTCTCTATCTAGTGCTTTAAAAGCTTTACTTAATTCGCTTGGTTTAATATCAGTAACAAAGTGCTCTGCTAAATACTTAAGTGCATCTGTATATTGATTTGTTAAACCTTTTGTTCTAATTAATCCTGTTCTTTGGTTATCAAATATAGTAGTTTGATCACCATTTTCAAATGGAAAATAAATCGTTTCATTATTCCATTTTATTTTTAGATTTTGAGATAAGTAACTTAAATACTTAATCTCATCTATCATCATATTCCTTGAAAATATTACTCTAGTTACTTCTACCGGTTGCGCCGCTTGCAAGAATGGTAAAAGTCCTCTCTTTAAGCAATAATTATCTATTGATGTAACGAAAAATTGTTTAACCGTATTATCTACATGAAATCCAACATATCCTTTGGCAGAATCGATATCTAAAAGTAAGAAATCGTAATCCAATTGTTTTCCTTCTGTTTGAACATAGTAGTTATTCAAATCTTGAAGAGAAATAAATCCTTCTGCAACATCTATATTTTCATATCTAGTTATATATTGTGGGGTTCTTTGCTTCATTGCCGGAACTATATATCTTGATTTTTGTAAAGCTGTTGAGTCAACAAGTAGTACTTTTTTTCCAGCTATTACTAATGCTCTAGCTATCATTAAAAGCATATCTGTTTTGTCATAACTTCCTATAAAAGCAACTCTCTCCATGATTTCCTCCAATTCTTTTGTATTTAAATCTTTTTATTATTTTGAGCTAGTTTTTGAACTACTTGAACTACTTGAACTACTTGAGCTACTTGAGCTACTGCTTGATTTTGCTTTACTTGCATTCTTAATAAACTCTGCTCTTGCTGAAGCGATAGCAGAAACCTCTTTGCTAACACCTGAAGCTACTGATGAAGTAGAGCCTTGTGCTAGCGCAGCTTCAATATGATCAGTTCTTTGAGTATTTTGTTCCATAGTACTATATCTTTGTGCTAAAGCAGCTTTAGCTTCCATTACTATATTTGGGTTAGTAATAATTAAATTACGAACACTATCACTTACTGGGTAAGTTGCTGTTGCAGCAGTTTGTAATCCTGGTTCTGTATACATTATGCAGTATAATTTAGAACCATTGATTTGATATGATTCAACAATTGCATTCTCTAATGTCATAACTTCTTCTTCGTTCATTTTTAGCCATACAGTTGTAGCGTTACAATCTTTGATTTGTTTCTTTGATAAAACAATATAATCTTCACCTGTAGGAAGTGCAAATCTAATATCTACATAATCTCCTGTTTGAAGTCTTGATGGTAAAACAAGCATTGTATATTCTACAAGTCTTTCGTCATCTCTTACTTCATCTCCTACTTCTGTAAGCATATCTTTAGTTATAATTGTTCCTTTTGGAACTGATATTTTCATAACCATTTTTTTCTTTAATTTTGTTCCATTTTCATCAAGTCTTGTTTCAACTTTTCCTTCTGAATCTAAGAATTCAAAATCATTTTTCTCAACAAATTCAGATTTTGCTATTGTTGTTTGAACAGTTTCTTGTTTGAATGTTGAAAATTCAACTTCTGCTCCTGATTCAATGTCTGCACCAGCAACATAAGCTTCTGTTTGAAGTGCTTTTAAACTGTCTATATCTTGTTGTAGTGCTTTTATTTTGTTATAAGCGATTAAAATAGCTGCAGCTAAACAGCCTAAACCTATAATCAAACCTAATAAAAATGAGTTAAATGTTTTCCTTTGCATTGGATTCATAGCCATAGTAAATTCCCTCCTAAATTACGATTAAATTCGTCTAATTAACCTATTCTCTCTAATTTATCATTTTAGTTTATTCTATATTAGTATTCCTAAAAAATCAACAAATCTAGGCGATTGTAATTAAAACTTATTCCCTTTGTAATCTAAATGTTAAAGAACTATTTTGCACTAGAAAAAACAAAAAAAGTAGTATAAAAATACTACTTTTTTGATCTAATTTTTTAACTTAAAATATATTTTTCAAAAGCTTCATAAACGCCATCAGAATTATTGTCTGCAACAACCACATCAGCATTATCTTTCATATATGGATTGCCATTGGCTGTAACTATACCTAATCCGGCATTTTTAACCATTTCAAAATCATTATTGTTATCTCCAATTGTAGCAACTTCTGCCCTTGATATATTTAGTTTATCCATCAAAAATTCTATTGCTGTCCACTTATTAACATCTTTGTTAGTAATTTCAGTATAATGGTACTCAATTGTGTAATCTTTAGTACCAATTTTTATCTGCTTTTTAGACATATGTTCAACATTTAAAATATCAATATCTGGAATCTCTTTTAGTTTTCTAATTATTCCATTAAAGATCATCTTGGATTCATCACATACAGTAACTTTTAAAAATTTATCTTTATTTGATTCTAGAATATATTTTTTAACATCTTCTACAACATTAATTCTTGTACGCTTTTCTTCTGGTTTTTTGATATTTTCCTTATGATAGAAAAGCACATTATAACTTAGAGCTTTTGTTATTACTTCATCCTCTGTATATATGTTATAAAAAATCGAATTACTCTCACAAATATCAACAATTCTTAGTATTTGTTCTTTACTTATAAATCTATCTAAAATTACTTCATCATTTTTAACATCATAGACAACTGCTCCATTACCAGAAATAATATAATTATCTACTCCTAGTTCTAAAGCAAAATTCTTTGTTGTGTCTATTGGTCTTCCCGATGCAAGTACTACCTCTATTCCCTTTTCTTTTGCTTCTAGCAAAATTTTTCTAGTCTTTTCTGAAACCTCTCCTACTGAATTTAAAAGTGTTCCGTCTAAATCAATTGCAACTAATTTATACATATCATCCTCCATTACAAAGTTATTATATATATAAAATCTTTCTTATTCAACCTAAACAAGATTAAAATAAAAAAATGCTATGCTCAAGGCATAGCATTTCTATATAAAATTATTAAATATCTGGTTCAACAATACCATAGTTGTTTGAATCTTTTAGTTTAAATATAACATTAACTTTTCCTGTATCAACATTAACAAATGTGAAGAAAACTCTATTTGGTTTTTCTAATAATTTTATTTTTGCATCTTCTATTGAAATTGGTCTAACATCATAGCCTAAAACTTTAACTACTTCATTTTCTAATTCAACAGCATCATTTGATTCCTCTATAGACATTTCTTTGATTGAAGAATCTTTTTGAATTTTCTCTCTTTTTGCTTTAATCTTTCTGATTTGTCCTTCAAGTATATCTATGTCTTTGTCGATAGAAGCATATAAATCATTGCTTTCTGTAGCAGCTTTAAGTTCAGAACCTAATGCAGTTACAAACATTTCAGCTATTTGAAGATTTTTTTCTGTTCTAATTGTAACATTAGCATTAACAGATTCTGCATCTCCATAATACTTTTGTATTCTTTCCATTTTTTTCTCAACATAGTCTCTAATTGCTTCTGTTACTTGCAATTCTTTTCCTGTAATTGTTATTTTCATAGAAATCACTCCTTTTTTTCTTTTTATGTATTTAACTTTAAGTTATACCAATTATATAAATTTAAAAGCCATTTTGCAACTTTTTATTTTTTTGGATTATATAATATTTCATATAAGTATTGAAAATCTAGCTTTGATAGTTTATATGTTCCAAAATTAATTGCTAAATATATTTTAGCAAGTGCATTTTCTTCATCTAGAGCAACCTCTAAATCAGTAAAGTGAATCATATCAGATTTGACATAATGAGAAACATCACTTCTAATTCTAGCTCCTTCATTAGTATATCTAACATCTTCCCCTTCAAGTATTCCTCTTTGATATAATTCATTAATTAAAAGTGTTTTTATAGCATCGATAGCTTCTTCTGAAGGATCAGGTATGCTTATGATTTCTTTTAATGTTAATGAATTTGAGTCTCTAAACACAATTTCTTTAAGAATAAATGCATCTATTGGTGTAATATCCTCATCAAAACCTTCAACTGAGTCATATGTTCTAGAATTAATAAGTCTGTTTGTCTTATCTAATCTAAAAATTAGTTTTTCAGTAACATCTCTTTCTAGGAAAATAACCTTTGTTATTACTCCAGCAAATATTGATGAATAAAGTTGATTTCTACCAATTTCTCCATCAACCAAATATTTTATAGCAATAGGATCGACAATATAATTATTCAATTCTTTTTCATCTATCTCTTTTAGTCTTTCTTCTCTGTAAGCTTGATATGCTTGAAGGAAGAATCTTACTATCATTCCAAATATAATGACTAAGACTAAAATATGCATATTATCAAAAATATTATTTGGCGTCATACTACCTCCTATCCTATACTATTTTTTCAATCTTATATTCTTTCTCTAATTTTTCGTTTAAATAAAGACTAGTTACTATTTCTAATTCTTTTTCACACTCTTTAGGAATTGAAAAGTTAAATATTTTTTTACTATCAGCACCTAAAATATATTTCATAGCATTAAGTGTAGCTTCAGAAATTTGAATTGCACCTTTATCAAGTTTTCCGCATTTCTTACATTTAACGCCATCATCCTTAATACTAAAATAAGCTATTTTGTTTTTAGATTTACATTCTACACATTCAGATACATTTGGCATAAATCCAAGTATCTTAAGTAGTCTTAGTTTAAAGACAGAAACTATAAAGTCTAAGTCTTTATCTGTTTCAGAAATCATATATAGCGTATTTAAATATAGTTTTAGTGTATTAAAACTTCCCTGATTTTCTGTTGTTACATCATTAATAATCTTAGTAACAAAAGAAGCAACTGTTAGTTTATCTAAATCAGTTCTAATATTATAAAAAACTTCAATAGTCTCACATGAATTTATTGAGTACGTATCTTTAGTTTTATAAAGATTAAAATCAGAAAAGCAAAGATATTGAGTACCTGCCATAAGTGGACTATTATTTTTCTTAGCACCTCTTGCTATACAAGAAATCTTTCCCATATTAGGAGTTAATACTGTTAGCATCTTATCATAATCTTCCATACTACTTTCAGCAATAACAACTCCACTTGTTTTTAAATACTTCATATAAAACATCCTTAAGTTTAACAAATTATTGTTTCTTCATCTTAAATTTGTTAACGACGCTATCTTTATCCTGCCAGTCTTCTTTTACTTTTACCCAGACTTTAAGATTTACTTTTGTTCCAAGTATTTTTTCAATATCCTGTCTTGAATAAGTAGCGATTTTCTTTAAAAGGTTTCCACCTTTTCCAATTATTATTCCCTTATGAGATTCTCTCTGGCAATATATAGTTACATCTATATCAACTATATCTTCACCTTTAGAAGTTTTTCTTTCTTTATAACTTTCAACTTCTATATAGATACCATGTGGTACTTCATCATCCAAGAATTTAAGGGCTTTTTCTCTAATTACTTCTTCAACAATTTGCCTTGCTGTTTGATCAGTATATTCTTCTGGATCATAATAAACTGGTCCTACTGGCATTATTTTAAGAAGCTCATCTAGTACCTTCTCTATTCCCTCTTTCTTCTCTGCAGAAATTGGAACTACAGCACTAAAATCATATTGCTCATTAAACTTTGATATTAAGTTTAATAGGCTTTCCTTTTTAACTAAATCAATTTTATTAATAACTAAAATTGTTGGTTTTTTAACTTCTTTTATTCTATCTAATATTAACTGATCTCCTTTACCAATGTCTTCAGATGTTGCTTCAACTACAAATAAAATTGCATCAACCTCTGAAAGCATAGTAAATGCAGTATCCACCATAACCTCACCTAATTTTGATTTTGGTTTATGAATACCTGGAGTATCAGTTATTATTATTTGATAATTATCATCATTTAAAATTGCTCTAATCGCAGTTCTTGTTGTTTGAGGTTTTGCTGTTGTTATAGCTACTTTCTCTTTCACAAGAGAATTGATTAATGTTGATTTTCCAACATTAGTTCTACCTATAATTGATACAAAACCAGATTTAAAATCACCCATATTAATTACTACTTTCTAAAAAGTAACATCAGCATCTATAGGACAAACATTAATCCAAGTATTGCCATCATTTATTTTGATTTCATTTCCGTTCAAATCTGTATATTTTGTTTGAGATCTTCTTGTATCTTTAGTACATTTTATTTTGATAGCTCTACCATTTGTTAAATAATATCCGTCTAAAGTACCTGTTGTTATAACATCTTGTCTACCTTTATTTTCTGTATCTGGTAAATTAAAGTTCTTAGCAAATGTAATTATTAAGTTCTTTGTTGTTGCATCTTCACCAGTTTCTCTATCAGTTTGTTTTACACCTTTAGAATATCTAGTATATCTTCCTGTTTCTTCGTTATAAACATATTTAACTACATGTCCTCCACCATATGGGATTGAAACTTGAGCAGCTTCAAAAGAACCTTCTTGATCTAATTTAACTTCTTCATGAGAATATTTAAGTGGTGTTCCTGTATTTGTTTGGAATGGATATCCATATTGTTTTGCAGCAATAGGAATTGTCTCTAAGCTTGTATATGCATTATGTGGAGCTTTTCTAGATTTATCTCTCCAATAAATTGATCCATCATGTCTATCTTTTCCATCATCAAAGAATTGACCATTGATTGCAGAAATACCGAATGATGCCATATCTTCTCCTGCTTTAGGACTTAATCCTAAGTGTGCATAAATTGCATCATATTCCATAGCATAATCCAAGAAATAGTGTCTTGAACTTCTAATTGGTCCAACTTTACCTTCATCTATATCTTTGAATATTGCCATCAATCTTGTTTCGTTACCTTCAACAATTATTTCATAAACAACAAATGCTTTATTAATATTTGATTGTGGTTGAGCATTTTTGTTGTTGTCTATCATAAATGCGATAGGTCTATTGTTACTGTTGCTGAATATTTTAAATTCTGATTCATCAGTTTTAGTAACTTTCTTTTCTGTTTTTACAACATTATCTGTTGATGCATCTGCAACAACTTGTCCGTCGGATTCTCCACCATTTGTGAAGTATAGTGCGCATCCTACTCCTAATCCAATAATAAGTAGTGCTACAACTACTAAAATTGCAATTTGTTTTTTCTCCATATTTTTTTCTCCTTTATCCCCCGTATATATTTAAAAAAGTTATTAACTTTGGTAAGAACATCATAATTCCAACAATTACTGATAATAAAGATGACAATGTAACAGCTCCTGCTGCTACATCCTTGACCATTTTAATTTTTTCATTATAATTTTCATCAACTGCATCAGATAAGTCTTCAATTGCTGTATTAAATAGTTCACAAATTAGTACAATAAAAATAACAACAGCAAGAATCATCCACTCGACAAGTGATATTTTAAAAAATATTCCACATATTATTGCAATAACTGCGAATATGGATTGAATCAAAATATTTCTCTCATTTTTATATGTATGTCTTATTCCACTAATAGCATTTTTAAAACTACTTAAAAAATTACGATTTTTAAACTCTGATTTCATATTATTCCCTATTGATATTTAAACTCTTTAATACTACTTCTTCCTTAGCACGCATATGTTCTTTTTCATCTTCCTTCATATGATCTTCTCCCATAAGATGGTAAAAACCATGCACAATCATGTAAGAAAGTTCTCTTTCAAAACTATGTCCATATTCTTCTGCTTGCTCTTTTACTCTTTCAAGTGAAACAACTATGCTTCCAAGAGCATCTTCTATCTCTTCCGCTTTAGCCATTTCTATTTCGTCTTTTTCAAACATTGGAAAAGAAAGTACATCAGTTTCTTTATCAATATTTCTAAATTCTTTATTATATTTTCTAATATTTTCTGGATTTGTTAGAGTCACCTCTACATACAAATTAGTATTATCTAATGCTTCTATCTCAAAGCACTTAGATAATACTTTATTTATCAAATCCACATATTCTTTATTTTCATCAACATCAAGAAAATCTATTTCACAAATATTTTTCATCTATAACTCCTAACTAGCTTTTACAAATCTTGAAGATTCTCCTGTTATAGCGGGACTCTTAAGTGTCCTCATTTCACCATACTCTACCAATTTAATTTTATAGATTTTTCTTAGTGCGCTATATTTATCTGATTCTTCTGATGTATCGTGTAATTCCCTTCTTAAAGCAAGGATTTCTTTTTCTTCTCCAGTTTTAGCTGTGCTGTATTTTTTCCAGAATTCTTTATATAGCGTTCTTTCTTCTGGTTTATCCCAGTATACTTTTGTAGATAATAGTTTTACATTATAGTCTTCAATTAGTTTTAGAAGAATTCTATAAACATCTTCTTTCTTCTCTTTGTTTTGAGTAGAGATTAGAAGACTTCTTGTATCTCTTAAAAGTTTGTTATAGCATTGTTCCGCTGCAACAAGTGGTAAGCTGTGAGTAAATAATACTCTACTTAATCCTAAAAGAATCATATTCTTTTCTACAAAATCTTTCTCATCTAATTTTCCAACTGAGAATTTATCAAACTCTTCGTATTCTTTAACTATCTTGTCTTGATTTTCAAATGTTTTTTCTTCTAACTTGTATGGAAGAATTGTCTTTACGTAATCATCTAATGTATCGAATATATTCTTGTATAAGAATATTTGATTAGCTTTCTTTGTTCTTATTCCGTCTGCTAATTTAACAGAATAATTTTTTAGAATTCCTTTATAAAGTGAATCTTCTTTTTCGATATAAAGATTTTTTAATTTTTCAAAAATTCTTGCTTTGCCTGATTCCTTAACTGTTCCAAAATCAACATCTATTAAAAATTTTTGTTTTCTGTACTTGTATTCAAGATACTCAGTATCTTTCAAATGGATAATTGTATAATACTTAGAAAGTGCGTCCTTCTCAAATGCATTAGCAGTATCGTTCTTAACTTTCTTGTATATAGAATCCATAATATATCTATCTATAGACTCAAGGTATAATGAATATGCTTCATCATATCTTTTATTTGCAGCTTCTTTTTTATCAACATCCGTAGACTCTTTCAATTCTTTTACTTGGTAATATGCTTTGATCAAAGCGTTTCTTTTGATTGAAATAAGTAAACTATTAATTCCAACTTTTGTAGGTGTTAATAGCTTTGTTAGTGTTAGTGATATTTTATTAAAAAAAGTTGTCTCTTCAGCGTATACTTTTAAACTTCTCTCTTCTGGCATGTTTTTCTCCCTCTCACAAAACTAATTGTATTTAGTTTCTATTTTCTCTCGTACCCGTAAATAAGCCTTTAATAAAATACTCTTCAAATTAATAAAATTTCAAATTTTATTTTATATTTAACAACTGAAAATAGATGTATATTTTACACACCCCTATTGTATCATAAAATCAAAAATTTAAAAGTGTTTTATTAAATATTTTACTAAATTATTTAATATATTTGTAATAAAAAAATCCACTTTAAAAAAAGTGGATAATTTTTATTCTAATAATTCTTTAATTTTCTCATTTTGCTGTATGTCCGTAGGGAAAAAGTCGAGTATTGTTTTTCTTAATTTTCCTCCTGCACTATTCATTGCTAAAAGTGCAATTTCTAAATTACTTCTCAATCTTAAAGATGCATATTTAATAATTAGTGGTTTATTTGAAATAGCTTCTTTAACTACATCTTCATCATCTCTTAATTTTTCTGATGCAAAGTATAATGCTTGGCCATCACTTTTGACAGCCTCAAGCATTACATCCTTATCGTCTCTTAATCTATCACTATAGTACACAGCAGTCCAACCGCCATTTTTTGCAGCTTCAATTACTACATCTTTATCATCTTTAAGATCATCGCTTGAAAATTCTAAAGCACCTGCATCTAATTTTACTGCTTTAAGCATTACTTCTTTATCATTACGGATATCTGCGTTTGCCCATTCTATTAATAGTGGATCTTCTTCAATTATTTTTAAAAAATACTCTTTATTATCTTTGTTTTTTCTTGCTTCAATTACTTCGTTTCTTTCTGGCATTTATACGTCCCTCTATTTATTATCTGCGTTATTCTCTGTGTTATTCATCATATTATTTAGTTGATCATTATCTATTATTGTACTTTCTTCTTCGGCTTCTTCCTCTTTTGCTGGTTTTTCTTCTTCTACAATTTCTACTTTAGATAAGTCTATACAATCTTCTTTTTTATTGTAGTCTACTTTTACAGTATCCCCAGGATTTATTTCCTTCGCAATCAATTTCTTAGCAAGTAATGTTTCAACATCACTTTGTACAATTCTCTTTAATGGTCTTGCACCAAAGTTAATATCATAACCATTATCTATTAGGTATTTCTTTGCAGCATCTGTTACTTGAAGTTCAATACCTTGTTCTTTAATTCTTGTTGCTAATTCACCTAAGATCTTATCAACGATACCAACAACAACTTTCTTATCAAGAGCATTGAAGTAAATTATATCATCTAATCTGTTTAAGAACTCTGGTCTAAAGTGTCCTTTTAATGCGACATCTATCTGTTCTTTTGCTTCATCAACTATTTCTCCATATTGTTCAATACTGTCTAATATTAGTTTTGAACCTATGTTAGATGTTAATATGATAATTGTATTTTTAAAGTCTACTAATCTACCTTGAGAGTCTGTTACTCTACCATCATCAAGTATTTGTAAAAAGATATTAAATACATCTGGGTGAGCTTTTTCAACCTCATCAAATAGTAGAACTGAATATGGTCTTCTTCTTACGGCTTCAGTTAATTGTCCACCTTCTTCATATCCAACGTATCCTGGAGGTGCACCAATTAATCTAGTTACACTAAACTTCTCCATATACTCTGACATATCGAATCTGACCATGTTTTTTTCATCATCAAATAGTGTTTCTGCTAATGTTTTTGCAAGCTCTGTCTTACCAACACCAGTAGGTCCTAGGAACAAGAATGATCCTATAGGTCTATTTGGATTTGCTATACCAGCTCTTGCTCTCATAATAGCATCACTAACTTTTTTAACTGCTAAGTCTTGACCCATAACTCTCTTATGAAGTGTATCTTCAAGACCCATAAGTTTAACTCTTTCACCTTCTTCTAGTCTGTTAACAGGAATACCTGTCCATCTAGAAACAACGTTTTCTATTTCTTCTACAGTTACTTTGTTTCTTAGTAGTTTTGCTTTTCCATTTTGACTCTTCTCTATTTCTTTTTCTTCTTGAGCTAATACTTGTTTTAAGTTTGGAAGAGTTGAATATTTAAGTTCAGCTGCTTTGTTTAAATCATAGACTCTTTCAGCTTGCTCTATTTGAGCATTTACATCATCTATTTTCTCTTTTAATTTTTGAATCCTTGCAATATTCTTTTTCTCAGTTTCCCATTTGATATTCATTTCTTGGAATTGAGCTCTTAATTTTTCAAGTTCAGCTTCAATTTTGGCAATCTTCTTATTTGTTACTTCATCTTCATCGCCTCTTTTTAATGATTCTTGCTCGATTTGAAGTTGCATAATCTTTCTAGAAATCTGGTCTAATTCAATTGGCATAGATTCAACTTCAGTTCTAATCATAGCACAAGCCTCATCAATTAGGTCGATAGCTTTATCTGGCAAATGTCTATCTGTGATATATCTGTTTGATAACTTTGCTGCTGCAATTAATGCATCGTCAGTGATTTTAACACCATGGAAAATCTCGAATTTTTCTTGAATACCACGTAAAATTGTAATTGCATCTTCAACAGTTGGTTCTGCAACAAATACTTGTTGGAATCTTCTTGTTAAAGCTGGATCTTTTTCCATGTATTCTCTATATTCATCTAGTGTTGTTGCACCAATACAGTGTAACTCACCTCTTGCAAGCATTGGTTTTAGTAAGTTACTTGCATCCATTGATCCATCACCGCCGCCTCCGGCGCCAACAATGTTATGAATCTCATCAATAAACAGTAATATTTTACCATTAGATTTATCTATTTCTTTTAAAATAGTTTTTAATCTTTCTTCGAATTCACCTCTATACTTAGCACCTGCAACCAATGCACCTAAGTCTAGAGAAAAGATTGTTTTATCCTTTAAGCTTGTAGGAACATCTCCTCTTACAATTCTTAAAGCTAATCCTTCAACAATAGCAGTTTTACCAACACCAGGTAAACCTATTAAAACAGGGTTATTTTTAGTCTTACGAGTTAAGATTCTTATTACATTTCTAATTTCTTCATCTCTACCAATAACTGGGTCTAATTTATTATCTCTTGCGGCTTTTGTTAAGTCTCTACCAAACTTTTCCAACACATCATATGTCTCTTCTGGGTTTTCTGAAGACACATTAACATTTCCACGGATTTCTTTTAATTGTTTTAAGAAACTATTTGTAGTTACTTTATTTAATTTAAGAATTTCTCTAATCTTACTTGAACCTTTTTCAAGAATACCTAGCATCAAATGCTCTACTGAAATATATTGATCCTTCATATTCTCACTTTGTTTTTGAGATTCATCTAGAATTACAGCTGCCTCATTAGAAAAGCTAAGTGCAACTGGTCCAGAAATTTTTGGAAATCCATCTATTTCATTTTGAATTGAGTTTTTAAGTGCATCTATATCTACCTGCATTTTACTCAATAGTACACAAACTAAACCTTGTGAATCTTCTAGAAAAGCAAACATTAAATGGAAATCAGTTACTTGTGCATTTCTATTTCTAATAGCTATATTACTTGCATTAGATAGAATTGCCTTAGATTTATCTGTAAAATTTGAAATATCCATAAAACATCACTCCTTTCATCCTTAGTGAAAATATTATACATTATCAAATTAGCAATGTCAAGTCGAGAGTGCTAATTTTCTAACTAACTAAAAGGAGTTTGAATAACTCAAACTCCCCTCATTTTAAACGTTCTATTATAATTGAGTAATTGCTACAAAAATTAAAACATTTATATATTGTAATATTGCTCCTGCCTCTGTTGCAAAGAATAATCTATTTTGAACTTTTTTATCGATTTTATCTTCTTTATTCAAATATTCTTCCCAAATCATGTAAGCACAAATAAGCATTGCAAATTCAAGGTAAATGAAAGTCCTATTTGTTGATGCAAATATTGTTGGTGAGAATGCCATTTCCATTCTTGTAGCGAAACCAATAAGTAGAATAACTACTGGTAACATTTTACCAAATTTCTTAAATATCAATGCTAAAGATATGATCATTGAACATATAACTATTAATGAACTAACTAGTGGAACAAAGTTAATTAAGCTCACATAGTTAGATGCATTAATCATAGGTTGTTGAAGTACAATTATATTTCTATAGTATCCTGAATAGTATGGGAATAAATTTGCAAATACATCTTTAAACACTCCCAATACTGATACTGCTAGAAGTGGAATTGCAGCATTAAGTCTAATGATTCTATCTTTATAATTATTAAATATAACTATTGCAATGTATAGACATAGTACGATAAATGGTACATTTGAATTAACAATTAGTTCAGAAACTGTTGATGTTATTCCTAATGATACCTTATCAAAGAATGATAATGTCTTGTACTCTGGATATGTAGATGCAACTTCGTTATCGAATCTTGCAGCATTTCCAGGACAAGTTAATATGAATATTAAACTTGCTACTATAATTGCAATTTGTACATATATAAATTTATTAGTTTTCTTCTTATCTCTCATAGTTAATAGTACTGCAAATAGTACATATACAATAAACATTATAACTATGACTTGTTCTTGGTTACATCCAAGTAGAAGTGATATTGCATAAAGAATATATAAAACCCATGAAATCTTTTCACCTGTCCACATCTTCTTTATTGATATCGTTGAGAAAAGTCCAAGTGCAAATGGCCAGATATAATTAACTGTAGTAGCTCCCCAGCCTGCACTAGACATTCTATCTAGTGGATATAACATGAAAAGGAAGATAATTAATAAATAATTTTCTTTCTTATCCTCATTAACAAATAACTTAATAAGTGAATATCCAATAAGTGTCATCAAAGCTGCTTGTAATATAATCCATAAATATTTTGATGTTTTTAGTACAAAGCATAGTGTGAATTCAATCATTACTCTTGATGTCCATGTTGCATATCTTTCACCTACGAAATCCACGATTGATCTATTAGAAATGTTTCTAATATAAAATTCATCGTCATATCTATTAGGTGTTATGATTAAACATACAACCAATTGTAAGATAAAAAGTAATAATAGGATTTTTCTACTATCTTTACTAAAAAACTCTTTAACTCTCTCTTTCATCATAAACCCCATTAATCTATTCCTAATACAATTCCTGTATCGGCAAGAATATTTTCTTTATCATTGTTATAAAGTACACATACATCATATGTGCCCTTACTTAATCCTACTATAAAGCATCTAGCATGCATTCCTGAATTAGAACAATCATACATACCATCAACACTCATAAGTTCAGGAACTTTTTCCATAGATGTTTTCATTTTATACATCTTCCCTGTTTCCTGATTTCTAAGCACATAACAACTATTAAATATTTCTATTTTTTGTCCTTGTTTATAAGCCCAACCTTGAATCTCGATCATTTTTGAACCACGTTCCAAAATAGAAATTCCTGTTCTTATATTCTCATCATTAGTAATAGTTTCTGGTCCTAATGTATATTGACTCAAAAACGAATAAGAAATTAAGTTTATCAAGGCATAGATAAAGATTAAAACTACTACAATAATCATTACCTTTTTAGCCATTGACTCGTTAATTTCTATGTCTAAAAAATCCATCGTTTTTCTCCTAATATAAAATTCTGCCCTATTATACTACAATTTGTTTTAAAATTCAACAAATAAGCCTATTTGAATAAACTCCTTATCTTATTTAGTATCTTATTCCACCAATTAACACTCTCAATTGTTTGAATTTGCGTTTCAACATTATCTTTAAATACATCATCTGGATTGTATTTTTCTTTTGCTTTTGTTTGAACATATTCTTCGTTTTCTTTTAGTACTTGCTTTAGCTCTTCCTTTTCATCATCATCTGCAAGATACTTTAAAAACATGAATGCAAGATAATTCTTTGTTTGTGGGTCTAACTTATCATTATTAACATCCGAAATAGAATTAACATTTATGTTTACAGAATCATCTTTATATTTTCTAAATATATCTTTAAAATCATCTGGAATTTCACTTTGTTTTTCAGGTGATAATAAATCTATTATTTTTAACATTTCATTTGCAACTCTTGGTTCTATTGTACTCATAGTTTTCTTTCCTCTCTTACTGGTGGGTAATGATCTGGTTCATCAATTCCCTGTTCTCTTTGCTGTTCTTTTAATATTTCTCTAGCTGCAACGTCATGACCAGATTTAGAAGCTGTTGAAGCAACTGTTAGAATGTTTTGCTCTAATTCGTCATCACCAATTGGTCTATCATCTGGATCATTAATTAATGGGTCTAGTTCCTTTATATTTTTCTTAACATGAAGCTCAAAGAAATCTTTTGCTTTCTCAAGTTGAGATTCAAATAAGTCTACAAATCTACTACCAAATAATTTTGTTAGCTTATTTATTTCTTCTGTTCTATTTAATGCTTTTAATGCAAAGAAACTAGCAAAAATACTTCTGAAGACATCTTCTTGAGTTACTGGTCCTTGAGATTTTTCAGCTAAATCCATTCTTGGTAGTTTGCAAATATTATCTTCTGTATTAATCTTAAAGGCACTTTGTCCTAAAACTTGAGAAATAACATTTGAAACAGGTCCTCTCTCTGCTTCTGTAACATTTCCCGAATTATCTTTAGCTAAATACTCAACATATTTTTTGAAAAATCCAATATTATTTGGATCTTTAACATGTTGAATCGCATCTCTAGTAAAAGTATCTACTTCTGCAGGCATTTCTTTTACTGTTGCCCTTTGGAATACATCTCCAACTAAGTGCAAAACTACACTGTCTTCTGCTTTTGGTCCTACAGATAATCTGTTGATTGCTGGTTTATAATCATTTGGTCCATCTGATATTTTCAAAAATGGCGAAACAAAGCCTATCTTATCAAAATTTTGAGCAACATATCTAATGCTCTCATCATCACTTTGTTCTGCTGTTCTTATAAGTCCAGACAAGTGCTGTAATAGTGGCTTGTTTGACCTTTTAATACCAGGACCAATTACTTCTTCTTTTCCATAAATTTCTTCAAATTTTACTGAATCCATCTTTCCACTTTCTTCTTCATCTAAAATTTCTAATTATATTCTATTTATAAAAGAATGAATAGTCAATTACAATTATGTTAAAAAAAAAGAATATATGTAACATATATTCCTTATTTTTGGTCATTTAAAATTGTCCAACTTCCAACTTCTTCCGGATAATCTTCAAAAGTCATTTCTTCCTTGGTTGTCGGATGTGTGAAAGTAAGTGAATAAGCCCAAAGAGCAAGTTGTTTTCCTCTTCCTCTTGTACCATATTTTTGATCTCCAGAAAGAGAATGTCCCCTAGATGCCATTTGAACTCTTATTTGATGGTGTCTCCCTGTATGTAAATTAACTTTAAGTACAGACATATTTATCTCTTCATTATATTTTACAACCTCATAATCTAGAACAGCTTCTTTTGCATTTTTTGTACCTTCCTTAACTACTTTACTTGTATTAGTTTTTTCATTTTTAAGAAGATAATCTCTATATTCGCCCTTTTCATTTTCCATTTTACCATCTACAATGCATAAGTATTTTTTATGCATCTTACCTTCTCTTATTTGCTCGCTAAGTCTTGAAGCAGCTTTAGATGTTCTTGCAAAAACCATTACTCCACCTGTTGGTCTATCTAGTCTATGAACTAAGCCTAAATAAACTTCACCCGGTTTATTATATTTTTCTTTAATATATTCTTTAACCATTGTAAGTAAATCTAAATCGCCAGTTTTATCACCTTGAGATGGAATATTAACTGGTTTTTCTACTACTATTATGTGATTGTCTTCATATAAAACTTTAAGCATTTTTTCTCCCTTTATTAATCAATTTAACTATACAGGCAAAACTTCCATATACCTACTTCTTATGTATCACCATATTTAATTCTATTTACAATCTGCCAAACCAATAATAACCACAATAAGATGCTATTGCTACGAAAGCAATTGTGAAAAATATAATTATGGCAATATTTATACGTTTTTTAATAGTAATATTTCTGCTCAAATTTTTTATAAGTATTAAAATTGATGGTAGTAATAATAAAATCATTCCAACTAAATTTATTAAAGAATCAAATGCATAAATACCATCTTCAGCAATAACTGATATTGGAAGTATTCCAAATACTATTACTAGTACATAATTAATTATTTTTATAAATATATTTGTTTTTTCTTTTTTTAATAATATGTGCTCTATTACGCTAACAATTATTGATATACCCAATATAGCACACCCAATAATAGTAAAAGCTAATATAACACTAGCAAGGCCTGGACCAGTACCACTTGTATCTGTTGCTATAGCTCCAGCATATTCATTTGAACCTGTATAATCCATATAATTCCTCCTTATTTTAATATTTTCTTATATTAACTTTCCCATCTTCCATATATACCACAAGGTAAAACTAACTTAGAATCCTTCATTGGAAGTCCTATTTCTCCACTTGAAAGTTTTCCATCTTTTCTATCTAGTTCTAAATATAAAATATCTTCTAATACTCTTGAAGAAATACCTGTTGTGTATGAGTTAATTAAGAAAAATAATGGTTTATCTGATAGTACTTGTTTGCACAAATTGACTAAGTCAGCAATGTTATTTTCAAATTGCCATACTTCACCATTTTTTCCTCTTCCATATGAAGGAGGATCCATGATTATAGCGTCATATTTATTCCCTCTTCTAATTTCTCTTTCAACAAACTTTCTAACATCATCTACTATATATCTAATTGGTTTATCTTTAAGGCCTGATGTTTCAGCATTTTCTTTTGCCCATGTCACCATTCCTTTTGAAGAATCTACATGAACAACTTTAGCTCCTGCATAGCTACAAGCAACTGTCGCTCCACCAGTATAAGCAAATAAATTTAAAACATTTATCTCTCTTTTTGCATTTTTAATTTTATCTATCATCCAATCCCAGTTAACAGCTTGCTCTGGGAATAAACCTGTGTGTTTAAATCCCATTGGCTTAATATTAAATGTTAGATCTTTGTATTTAATTTTCCAAGAAGCAGGAACTTTTTTATTATACTTCCACATTCCGCCTCCCGTGTTAGATCTTACATATGTAGCATTTGCTGTCTTCCATTTTTCTGGGAAAGATTTGTTCTTCCATATTATTTGTGGGTCCGGTCTAATTAGAACGATGTCTCCCCATCTTTCTAATTTTTCTCCATCTGCCATATCTAAAATTTCATAGTCTTTCCAATCGTTTGAAATTTCCATTTTAAACCTCTTTTATAAAATAATTTTTTTAAGTAAAAATTTATAAATCTGATAAAAGAAAATATGTATGATAACAACTGTTGCCATTAGTACTAGATAGCCTATACGTGATCTATCTATAAAAGTAGTTGCAACGATTAAACAAAGTAGCATCATAACGCTTACTACTAGCCAAAGAATGATTGGTTTAATAATAAGATTATATAATACCCTTGCTAATTTGTTTTCTTTTATAGGCGACTTATTTATCTCAGATACAAATTCTATATCTTGATTTACTGTCTTAGAAAATTCTATGTTATCAATAATAATCTCTTCACCATCTATATAAGCTTCAACAATATTAGATTTTACTTTTCTTGGATTAAAGTTCAAGTTATCAATAACAAATTCTCTGTCATCACATCTAATATATGTTTTATAGATTGGTATCTTACTATTTTCCTTGTAGCATAAAACCACCTTAGTTATTACCGCACTTTTCTTTACTCCGTGGCTTATTATTCTTTCCTTTTTATCAATAAAGTCATACTTGATATTAGTATCTTTAATAAAGAATAGC
Organism: Clostridia bacterium; assembly: GCA_017528085.1. Classification (GTDB taxonomy): domain Bacteria; phylum Bacillota; class Clostridia; order TANB77; family CAG-508; genus Scatovivens. The sequence goes on from JAFXPH010000002.1 coordinate 545,255, forward strand.
CATGTAAGAATCATGAAGATAAGTGGCATTGCCACAGATTCAATATCTCTATATATAATTAAAGTGTACACACATACTGCAAAGTACCATAGTTCAGAAATATATAAAAAAGCATCTTGGTCTTCTTCTTTGTAGTATTTCTGTTTTTTCTTTCGTTTTTCCATAAACTCTTCTCTTATATTTTTTCTAAATATTCTTTTACTTCATTAATTATTTCTCTTGGTGTAGATGCTCCAGCTAAAAGTCCAACTTTATCATCACTACTAAATGAAACATCTTTTAAATCATCTAATGTTTGAATGTGATAAACATCTTTTACATCTTTTTGTGCAATTTCAACAAGTTTAACTGTATTGGCGCTATTTTTTCCACCTATTACTACCATTTTGTTAACCATCTTTGAAATTTCAGCAGCTTCTTTTTGTCTTAACTCAGTTGCATCGCATATAGTTTTTTCAAAAGTAACATTTGCTTCTGCAAAGTTATCCTCTATCTCTTTAACTAATTCGTCAAATTTTGTAGATGAGAATGTTGTTTGTGCTACAACAAATACTTCACCAACACTTTTTTCTTCATACTTCATATAAGCGTCTAGAATGTCAGATTCATCTTGTACGACATATGAATAGTCTCCAGCAAATCCTTGTGTACCGACAGTCTCTGCATGGCCTTTCTCACCTATTACAATTATGAAAGCATCTTTTGATTTTTCTAAAACTTTATCGTGAATTTTTTGAACTTTAATACATGTCAAATCTTCAATATTTAAGTTCTTTTCCTTTGCTCTTTCGTATACATGTTTTGCAACTCCATGAGCTCTTATAATTACATTGGATCCATCTGGAATTTCTTCAATATCTTCTACTGTTTTCATTCCTTGACCTTCTAATTTTCCAACTACTTGCTTATTGTGAACTAGTTCTCCTAAAGAATAAACATTTTCTTCTTTTTCTACAATTTCATATGCCTTAGTTACTGCATTATAAACTCCAGCACAGAAACCAGAAAACTTTCCTAAAATTACTTCCATTTTTGACTCCTTAAATTTTTATAAATTAATTATATATATGAATTAAATTCTTTTCAATATAATAACAAGAAAGCGGTTTGGAAAATTATCCAAGCCGCTTCCTGTTTCCTTGTTTTTACGGAAGAAAATACATTTTTTTCGCTACATCAGGCGGCATAATGACTAATGCGCTGTATCCCATAAAAAGAGTTTCGTAGGTGATTACTTCAACCGCCATGCTCTTGGGTCCCACGCTATTCTTGATAAGCATTTTGTTTTCCCATGAGATATCGTTCCCGTCAATCAGGATTACGATAGATCCCATATAGTCGATCACACGGTACTTGTACCTTTTGCCTCCCAAGAGGCTTTCGCGATCGTAATAGAAAGGATTATTGACCTCGACAGGATAAAATCCATGTCCAAGTTCCTTTCTGCTTACAAGAAAGCAGTTGCATACATTCAGTGCATCGTGCCAATGGTTGATTTCCGGGAAAACGGAGATCAGTGCTTTGTCAGCAGTTCCATATCCCGGAATAAGGATTAACGCTTTTGATAGTTCTTCGGAAGTGGGTTCTCTTGTCGCACTGGAATTCGACCGCAAGTAGTCGAGAGAAACTTTTCCAAACACATACTGTTGGCCGTTCACTCTTCTAAAGTGATTGCCCAGGCCATATTTGGAATCGATTTCTTTGTCTACCATGGTCATAGTGAGCTGAATCACCTCACCTGCAGAGGTTTCCGGAAGAGTTTGCAGCATTGCTATTGCTTTAAATTTCCCGAAATCCCGTTCAAAGAACTCCTCGCCTGTTGGATTTAAAACTTTTTTCCATTCCATAAAATCTTTCCTCCTTAAATATTGTGTGGAAATGAAAAACATCGAGGATGGTGATATTATACCATATTTTATGTAAATTAGCAAATAAAAAAGCCTATTTAATAGGCTTTTATAAATTATCTTTTATTTTTTTAGCTAAATCTAAATTAATTCCTTTTACTTCTGCTATCTCTTCTGCTGTTGCTTCTTTTATTTTCTTAACACTACCAAACTTTTTAAGAAGTAATGTCTTCTTCTTATCTCCTATTCCTTCGATGTCATCTAATTTAGATTTTGTCATTTCTTTATCTCTTAGTTTTCGATGATATTCAATTGCTGTATTATGAACTTCATTTTGGAAATTAGTAATCCATAAGAATAGTCTCTCAGATATTTGCTTCTCTTTCCTATTTTCATCAATCAAAGCTCTAGTTGAGTGAGTATCATCTTTTACCATACCATAAACAGGAATATATACTTCACATTCTTTTAGTGCTTTTTTAATAGCTCTTATTTGAGTAATACCACCATCTGCAAGGATAAGGTCTGGAAGAGTTCCAAATCCTCCCTTAGGATCTTCTAAACTTCTTTTTATTCTTCTTGTTACTACCTCTTCCATACATCTTGGATCATCTTGGCCAAAAACAGTTTTAATTTTAAATCTTCTTGAAAGATTTCTTTTTACTACACCTTTTTCAGCTACACACATACCTGCAACTATAAATGTTCCAGATATATTTGAAATATCAAAACTTTCAATTTTATATGGTAGTTTTTCTAAATCTAATACTTCTTTTAATTCTTCTAATATTTCTGATTTATCTTTAAGTTTATTTTCTAAAGTAATTCTACTATTTTCTTCTGCCATTTCCACAAATCTTAGTTTTTCACCTTTTTGTGGAGATTTTATTTCTACTTTTCTTCCTGCTTTATTTGTTAGCCAATTTTCTATTGATTCTTTATCTTCTAGGTCATATCTAATCATTATTTTGTTTGGAAGATTTTTCTCATTAAAGTAGTATTGTTTAATGAAACCTGAAACTATTTCTTCTTCATTCATGTCTCTTAAATCATCAAAGAAATAATGATCTCTTCCAACCATCTTACTTCCTCTTACCAAGAAGACTTCTATACATACTGTAACATCGTTTTTAGCTACACCTATGACATCTATATTATTCTCTGAAATATTTGATACTTTTTGTTTTTCAGTTACTCTTTCAATACTGAAAATTCTATCTCTTATATCTGCAGCTTTCTCATACTCTTGGTTTTTAGCAGCTTGAGCCATATCTTTTTCAAGTTCTTTAATTATCTCGTCTACTTTACCTTCAAGTAATTTTATTATCTGAGATATTTGTTTTTTATAATCCTCTTCAGAAATTAGTCCCATGCAACAACCAGGACATTTTTTAATGTGGTAATTTAAACATACTCTATCTTTATATTTAAAGTTTTTGCATTGTCTTATTTGGAATTTTTCCTTAACAAAATCTAGCATTTCTTTTGCACTACCAACATTAGGATATGGTCCAAAATATTTTGAACCATCATTAATAATCCTTCTTGTCATTGTTACTGTTGGATATTTGCTCTTTACATCTATTTTGATATAAGGATATGTTTTATCATCTTTAAGCAAAACATTAAACTTAGGTCTATATTTCTTTATTAAGTTACATTCTAGTATTAAAGCTTCGTCTTCAGAACCAACTACAATATATTCAAAATGGTCTATTAAAGAGACCATTTTTTTGATTCTTTCAGTTTTATTTGTTTTCCTAAAATAAGATCTTACCCTATTTCTTAAAACAACAGCCTTGCCTACATATATAACAGTGTCATTCTTATCATGCATTATATATACGCCAGGTTTTTGAGGAAGCTTTTTTAGTTCTTCTTCAATATCAAACATTTTTTTCTCCACTAATTTTCTATATATCCGATATATGGAATGTTTCTATATTTTTCATCTATATCAAATCCATATCCTACTACGAACTTATTTGGTATAGAAAAACCAACATAGTCTGCATCTAAATCTACTACTCTTCTTTCTTTTTTATCAAGAAGAGTAACTACTTTCAAAGACTTTGGATTTCTATTTAAAAGTTCTGTCTTTAGTGTATTTAATGTCCTACCAGTATCGATAATATCTTCAACTATTAAAACATTTTTTCCTTCGATATCTTCTTCTAAATCTTGTTTTAAAGTAATTATTCCTGAGCTTTCTGTACCTGTATAACTAGATACTCTCATAAAATCAATAATCATTTCACAATCAATATTTTTTACTAAATCTGTTGTAAAAAATGCAGCACCTTTTAAAATACAAACGACTATTAGTTCTTCTCCTTTATAGTCGTTAGATATTTCTTCTCCTAACTCTTTTATTCTTTTTTGAATCTCTTCCATAGTATATAAAACTTTATGATTTTTAATGAGATTATTTTCCATTATACCTCCTTATAACTCTGGTTCATCATTTTCAGTTTTTTCAGAAATATTCTTTTCTCCATCTTTACTTGGTACATTTTTATCTAAATTTTTAGCAAGTGTTTCATTATCTAGTCTAGGTCTTTTATCTTCAGACACAACTCCAAATATTTCATTATATTTTTCTCTTTCTTCCTCATTTGCGAAAAATGGAGCATCGGTTTTAGACTCTGATGTTGATATTTGTGGTTGTTCTTCTGATTGCTTACTAGGTTCGTTTTGACCTTTTCCAGCTCCAAAAGCTTCTCTTATTCTTCCAATTATTCTACTAAAGAAATTAGTTTTGGCAGGCAGTGAATTATCATTAACATTATTTCCAATAGTGCTGTCAATATTATTATCCATATTGCTCTCTATAGCTTTTTTCTGATCATATGCTTCTATAGCTTTCTCAACCATATCTTCAACCCTATCATTGTACCATCTAGAAAGTGGGAAATCTCTTCTTCCTATATTATCTATATCTACACGAGTTGTTAAGAAATAATCTTCTGGTGGTTCCTTAGCTAAATCAACTCCAAACTCACTTAAATCCCTACCTTCTAAATTTGGAAAGAGTTCTTTCGCAAGATTATAATTTTCTAAGTTTCCAGAAGCAGCCCAGTTAAATAGTCTTTCTCTATCTGTGCCAAGACTCTTAGCACGAGATACCATATCTTCATGATTAATTATTTTTTTCAAGTGTCTATCTTTTTCTTGAACCCTTTTACTCTTGGCTATTTTTTTATCATATCTTTTTTTCATTCTCCAAGAAGCAAAACTTTCTCCTTCTTTTAGTGCATCTTTTAATTTATTGTAATGATACTTGTCTCTTGCAGCTAATAACCTTAAGTTGGATCCATTAACTTCTCTTCTAGAAATTCTTTCATCAAAGAACTCACGTGTCATTACTTCAATATTTTCCAATGCTTCTTTAACCATTTTAGGTTGTAATCTTTTTGAAATTTTAGGTAAAGATGGATTTGAATAATAAATTGCATGAAGTACTGCTGCATTGGCATCAATTCCATCTAAAAACTTTGCTGTTTCATATGGTGTACGGTGAGAACTATGTGATAATAGCTTTATAACTTCATCATATCCGTTAAATGCTACCCTCATAAAAGCTTTATCTGTTACTCCGCATGATGCTGCCAAAGCATCAATAACATAAGTCATTCCACCATATCCAAAAGCTTTTGTATTGTACGGAGCTGCTTTCTCATCGACAGTACTATAGGCAACTCTATGTGAAGCCTTTTCTATTATTCCTTCAAGTATAGCGCTATTATAAGCTACTTCTCCATTTTTTGATGTATATCCATTTACATGTAGCAACGTGTCTCTACCATATTCATCATGAGACATTGCATGAAATAATTCATGAGCTAATGTTTGGAAAGCCTTAATTTTACCACCAGGTTGATTCATTTGTTCTTTAAAATAACTAGCTCTTAATGTTATTTTTTTCTCACTTGGTGTATATAGGCCTGATGCTGTTTTATAACCATCAGACATTTCTCCTATTTCAATAGATTTTAAGTTAGCTTTTAAATTCTTTAAATCTCTATCAATTTCACTCATACTAAGCTTATATTCATAAGCTCTTCTTACAACTACTTCAGCAACTAAAGGTTTAAATTCATCATCTATTGAAAGAGCATCTACAGCTGCTATTATTTTCTCATCAACTTCTTGGTTATTATATGCTAATCTTTCGGCAAATCTTCTGCCTTCTTGGGTAATTCTTACTCCATTTATCGTTTGCATAATCTTATCTATCTATTTCTCCTTTGTTATCTTTACTTCTAACTACATCAGTTGTTAAATTGCGATAAAGTGATAATATTTCATCAATTAATTTTTGATTACTATCATTCACTTCAACTTCTTGTCTTTCACCTCTTTTTACTGAGTATATTTTTCCGTCAGAACAAATTTGGTATTCTTTCCCTCTAATATATCTTGTTGTAATTACTTGAAGTTCTTCTTCTTTTGGGTATTCTTCTATGATTTTTCCTGTTTTAGGGTCTATTTTTGGTTTATCCATAATTATCTCCCATTTTGATTAAATTTTGACACTTTTATTATATATTTTAAATGCCTAAATATCAATATTCTCATTTGACAAAATTCATGCTTTTTTATATGATTATACAAATAAGAAAAGTGAATTTTGTTGTAAAGAAAGGAGTTATATTAAAACGATTGTTAGCGCCCGGACTTATTTTTTAAGTTGACGAGGTCTAGGTTTATCGAAAGATTCGGCGGATTACCTAGTGGCTTTGGATTTTAGCCATATAGATATTTGAAAAACTAATAGTGATGTTAGAACAAAAATATCTTATAAATCTATTTGCTTTCTTATTTGTAGTTAAATAATAAAAAATACACGATTTAACTATTAAAGAAAGGTGGTAAAAAATGTGTGGTATTATAGGATACGTTGGGAATAAAGAAGCTAAGCAAATACTAATCAATGGACTTTTAAGACTTGAATACAGAGGATATGACTCTGCTGGTATTGCAACAGTATCCCCAGACAATGTATTAAATATCGTAAAAAATAAAGGTCGTATTAAAGACCTTATGGAAAACAAAAATATTGATTCATTAAAAGGAACAGTTGGTATTGGTCATACTAGATGGGCAACTCATGGTATTCCATCTGAGACAAACTCTCACCCTCATGTAGATCAAGATAAACTATTTACTGTTGTTCATAATGGGATTATCGAAAATTATGCATTATTAAAAGATATGCTAATAAAAGCTGGATATAACTTCTATTCTCAAACAGATACAGAAGTTGTACCTAATTTAATCAATTACAATTTGAAGAAAGAAAAAGATCAATCTTTAGAATCAGTTTTACATGCTATTAAAGTAACATGTGATGAATTAGAAGGTAGTTATGCATTAGAGATACTATCTCCCCTAATTCCAAATTATTTAATAGTTACTAGAAGAAATAGTCCATTAATAATTGGTTCTGGACATGGTGAAAACTATGTTTCATCAGATATACCTGCAATTCTTTCTTATACAAATAATTTCTATTTACTAGATAATAACGAATATGCTGTTATTACAAATAATAGTGTTGAGTTCTATAATGAAAGTCTAACAAAAATAGAAAAAGAAGTAAGAAACATTGCTTGGGATATGTCTGCAGCTGAAAAAGAAGGTTTTGATGATTATATGTTAAAAGAAATCTTCGAGCAGCCAAAATCTATAAGAGAAACTATAGGTTCTAGACTATTAAATGGAAAAACAAATCTTCCTGATTTTGAAATATCAGAAGAGAAATTAAAAGAAATAAATAAAATATATATTATTGCATGTGGTACAGCAATGCATGCTGGTCTTGCATGTAAGAGATTATATGAACATTTATTAGGTATAGAAACTGTTGTTGAAGTAGCATCAGAGTTTAGATACAAAGACCCATTAGTAGATGATAAAACTCTTTGCATATTTGTAAGTCAATCGGGTGAAACTGCTGATACTATAGCAGCACTTAGACTTGCAAAAGAAAATGGAGCAACAACTATTGCAATTACAAATGTTATTTCTAGTTCAATTACTAGAGAAGCTGATTATACTTTGTATACTCATGCAGGACCTGAAATTGCAGTTGCATCTACTAAAGCTTACACAGCACAAATAATTCTACTTACAATACTTGCTATTAATTTATCTGAGACTCTTCATATGAATTTAGTTCTTGGAACACAATTAAAACAAGAATTAGTAGAAATACCTTCAAAAGTTGAAAAGATATTAAGCAATATAGAACCAATAAAGAATTTTGCCTCAGAAGTTTATAAAGAAACAGATTCATTCTTCATTGGAAGATTAGAAGATTATGCTGCAGCACTAGAAGGATCTCTAAAATTAAAAGAGATTTCATATATCCATTCTGAAGCATATCCTGCAGGTGAATTAAAACATGGTCCTATCGCCTTAATTGAAGACAATGTAACAATAATTGGATTAATAACAAATCCACTTACTGCTCCAAAAACATTATCTAATGTTGAAGAAGTATTAACAAGGGGTGCTAAAGCATTAGTTATTACAAATCAAATTGTTGATCAGTCAAAATTTGATTTAGTGTATACAATACCAGAAATATCAGAGTACTTATCTCCTGTTCTTTCTGTTATTCCACTTCAACTATTTGCTTACTACATCTCTAAAGAAAAAGGATTAGATGTTGATAAGCCAAGAAACTTAGCAAAATCAGTTACAGTTGAATAAAAAATAAAACCCTACCTATTTGGTAGGGTCTTTTTTATTTTATTTTTTCTTCAATTACTTCCCAAACTTTATCCCCATATATCTTTCTTTCTGAGGAAAATGGAAGACAAGTTGTATAGCTTATTCCCAATGTTTTCTTTATTCTTTCTATTTCTCCATCAACCTTTGTTATTGCAATCTTATCAGCTTTATTTCCAATTACAATAAAAGGAAGATTTGATTTTAAAATATAATCATACATAAGCATATCATCTGCTGTTGGATTGTGTCTTATATCTAAAAGTAAAATAATCAAAGAAATATTAGTTCCATTTTGAAGATAGTCTTCAATAAATTTTCCTGATGTTACCTTTTCTTCTTTGCTCATTTTACTATATCCATAACCAGGTAAATCAACAAAATAGAATATATCATCAACATTATAGAAGTTAATTTGTCTAGTCTTTCCAGGTGTATTACTTGTTCTTGCTAAATTTTTTCTTCCAAGCATTGTATTTATAAATGATGATTTTCCTACATTTGATTTTCCAACTAGTACTATCTCTGGCCTATCCCCTTTTGGGTATTGTTTTTTACTTACTGCAGATATTTCAAATTTTGGATTTTTAACTTGCACTATTTACTCCTTTTAAAAATTTACTTTGAATAGTGTAGACATATCACTAATAAAATCATCCCAAACTTCAGGATATGATCCATCGCCATCTGAACGTTTATCTGTACCATCTGTAAATTTCATTCCCATCTCCCATTGATAACCGTTTAGAATCTTATTAGTTTTAAGTCTATATCTTCTTTTCCATTTACTTAATTTATACTTATTAATAATGCCTAAAAATTCCTCTAATTCTTCGGCATTAAATTCCTTACGTACCAAGAATTGATTGAATCCATTTTTTTGCACCATATATGTAGCTTTATCACTAAAATCTACATCAATAGTGTTATTAAGTGAAGAAGTTCCAAATATTAAATTAAAATGTATTATTTCACTCATCTTCAATCTCCTTATAGATACTATAATAGCAAAAAAATAAATTTTTATCAAATTATTAAAAAAATTTTTTTGAAAAACAAAAGAAGCACCTTAATTGGTGCTTCTTAAAAAGCAATTATTATTTCTTTGTAATAACTTTTGTTCCACCCATATATGGCCATAATACTTCTGGTACTTTTACACTACCATCTTCTTGATAGTTGTTTTCAATTACTGCTATTAATCCTCTTGGGCTTGCTACTACAGTATTATTTAAAGTAGCTACTAAGTAATTTCCTTTTTCACCTTTAGCTCTTATTGATAATCTTCTTGCTTGAGCATCACCAAGTGTAGAACAACTTCCTACTTCGAAGTATTTTTGCTGTCTTGGAGACCAAGCTTCAACATCACAAGATTTAACTTTAAGATCTGCTAAGTCACCACTACAGCATTCTAATGTTCTTACTGGAACATCTAAGCTTCTGAAGAATTCTACTGTCATAGCCCACATTTTGTTGTACCATTCCATTTGATCTTCCATCTTGCATAGTACGATCATTTCTTCTTTTTCGAATTGATGTACTCTATAAAGTCCTCTTTCTTCAATACCATGGCTTCCTACTTCTTTTCTAAAGCATGGAGAATAACTTGTCATACAAATTGGTAGTTCTTCTTCTTTAACTATTTGTCCTTTAAATCTACCTATCATAGAATGCTCACTTGTACCAATTAGGTATAAATCTTCACCTTCAATTTTGTACATCATAGCTTCTAATTCTTCAAAAGACATAACTCCATTTACAACATCAGATCTAATCATAAATGGTGGTATAGCATATGTGAATCCTTTACCTATCATAAAGTCTCTTGCATAAGCAATCATTGCTTCATGAAGTCTAGCTACATCTCCTAAAAGATAATAGAATCCGTTACCACTAGTTCTTCCTGCACTCTCTTTATCTAAGCCTCCTAGACTTTCAATAATGTCTGCATGATGAGGTATTTCATATGGTGGAACCACTGGTTCACCAAATCTTTCATTTTCAACATTTTCTGTATCATCTTTTCCAACTGGAACAGATTCATCCATAATGTTAGGAATCTTCATCATTATTTCAGTAACTCTTGCTTGAAATTCTTCTTCTTTTACTTTATTTTCTTCAAGTTCTTCGTTAATATCATTAACTTCTTTTTTAATATCTTCAGCTTCAGCTTTTAATCCTTGTTTCATCAAATTACCAATTTGATTACTTAAGTTGTTTCTTTTATTTCTTAATTCATCACCTCTTAGTTGATATTCTCTATTCTTTTTATCAAGTTCAATTACTTCATCAACTAATGGTAATTTATCCATTTGGTATTTCTTTTTAATATTTTCCTTTACTAATTCTGGGTTTTCTCTAATTATTTTAATATCTATCATTTTAAATTCCTCCTAATTTTCTTCATATAATTCAAATCTATGTTTTTGTCCCGTTACATTATCTTCTCTACTCGATATATCCGACTCATCACAGAACATCTTCTCAGGTCTAGCCCATAATTCATTCGTTCCTAAATGTTTATAAACAACCATATTCTCTAAAGTTTCCGAATGTTTAGCTACACCTAGTACTTCTACTAAGTGACCTTTAAAATGCATATATTTTTCTCCAGCTTTTACTTCTTTCATTTTATTTCTCCTTTATATAAACAAAAAGCCCTTATGCATATTTGCATAAGGGCGAATCTATCGCGGTACCACCTTAATTACTTAAAATAAGTATCTCTTATTACTATAACCTGTAATAACTCGGTCTACTATTAATAGCCAGCTTAGGAGTAGATTTCATAAATGTCTTTGTTTGCTTACACCTACCGCAAACTCTCTTTAAAAAACTTATTTATTACTTAGTTCCTAATTAATTGTTTAAAATATGATGTAATTATTATAGCACATTTCAATTATCTTTGTAAAGGCCTAAAAAATAAACAGCGGTTTGAACGAGTCAAACCGCCTTGGTGCTTAGAACCTACCAAAGAACTTTCGGATTTTATCCAAAAGCGTCACTTTATGAGTTTCTACTTTCCATGCATGTACTTTGACAATTTCTGGAACAAACTCATAGTGACAATACTCCTTTGTGATTCGTAAAGCATACCCTGTTTCCCGCATAAATCCGAGTAAGCATTCCTGCTTATACTCATCATCGGAAATGATTCTTGGAATGTCTTCGAAAAACCATTTCGTGTAATAAGAATACGGGATTTCCGAGCTTGTTGAGCCATAAAGGTGCAGGCCGTAGCCATTATCCTCTAAAGACTCATCTAGGTGTACTTTCTGCATATCAATTGCCTCTAGCATAAGTACGCCTCCCTTCAAATGTTGCCTGGTCTCGGGTTACATAATAATTATATCACAAAAGAGTCTATTTTTCGACCTTTTTCACATAAAAATTACATTTTTTCTTTTATCATTTTTAATGCTTTTTCTCTATTTAACGTAATTATATGGCCACATCCAACACATTTTAGTTTAAAGTCAACACCTACTCTTAGTATTTCCCACTTGTCTTCCCCACATGGATGTTTTTTCCTAGCCTTAATTATATCTCCAACATTAAATTCCATAATTACCTCTTTTTAAAAAAGGGAATACCTTAAGTATTCCCTAGTTAGAAATCTAAATTCTCTTTAATAATCTTTCTTTTCCAATTATTTTCATAATCTCATATAGATCAGGTGTATTTGCTCTTCCTGTTAATGTAACTCTTATTACTGTACTTACATCTCCTACATGTCCTTTATATGCATCTGGATTTGCTTTATATTCCTTTACTTCTCTTGCATAGCCAAATTCTTTAGATAAGTCTTTTATTTTATTAAACCAAGTTTCTTTATCATCAGAATCATCATAATATTTATCAAAATATGTTTTAACGATTTTTTCGATTTCTTCTTTATCAGTTATCTTTTGATATTCTTTTTCTGCATTCTTATCAAATTTATCATCGTACATATATGAAATAATATATTTAACATCAGACCATTTTGCGATGTCTTTTCTTGGTTTTTGATTTCCTCTTTCAATTCCTAAAACTTTTAAAGAATACTCTTTATCATCTAGCATTTCTTTTAGCTCTGGATCATATCTTTCTGCCCATTTATAAGCTTCATTATAAACTTCTTCAGCAGTAAATTTTGAAATAACATTTTTAGAAACATCTTGCATTTTAACTAAGTCAAATAATGCACCAGATACTCCCATTTTGTTAAGTTCAAAAGTGAAATCTTTCATCATATCTTTATCTGGATTTTGTTTTCTCCAAATCTCGAAATTTGAGTTTGCAATATTCATTAAGTACTCTTTAACAGCTTCTTTAGGAATACCCTCTTCTGTGTAATAACTTACAGCAGCTTCAGGATCTTTTCTTTTACTTAATTTACGTTTTGAATTATCTCCATCAAGTTTCATAAGTGGAGCTGTATGTCCATATCTTGGTACTTTAAATCCAAGTACTTGGAATAATTGTAAATGAAGTGGAACTGAAGCAACCCATTCATCAGAACGAGTAACAATTGTTGTTCCCATTAAATGATCATCTACAGCATGTGCAAAGTGATATGTTGGAAGTCCATCTGATTTGATAATAACTATATCTTGATCATTCTCAGGAAATTCTATACTTCCTTTAATGATGTCTTTATGTCTTATCTTTTTATCTGGATTTCCTGGTGATTTAAATCTAACGATATATGGATCACCATTTTTAATCTTCTCTATTGCCATATCAACAGGCATATTTCTACATTTTGCCCATTTTCCATAGTAACCTGTTCTTTCTTGAGCTTTTGTTTGATCTTCTCTTATTTTATCTAATTCTTCTGGAGAACAAAAACATGGATATGCATTTCCTTCTTCTAATAACTTTTTAGCATATGATTTATATATTTCTTGTCTTTCACTTTGTACGTATGGGCCATAGTTTCCTTTTCCTACAGTTTCATCTGGAATAATATCATATTCTTCAAATGCATTTAGAATTTCTTCTGCGCCGTTTTCAATTTTTCTTTTTTGATCTGTATCTTCAATTCTTACAAAGAATACACCACCAGTTTGTTCAGCTACTTTTTTAGCAACTAATCCTTGGAACAAACCTCCAACATGAATAAATCCTGTTGGACTTGGAGCTACTCTTAATACTTCTGCTCCCTCTGGTAAGTTTCTTGCAGGATACATTTCTTCATAATAAGTATAATCCTTAATATCAGGATATATTAAATCGGCTAATTCTTTTCTCTTCTCATCCATAACCTAAATCTCCTTGTTATTATAATCAGTTTATATATATTATCACAATTTTAATTAAAATAAAAGGTTTTTTAGCTTATAAAAACCAAAATTTGAATTTTATGTAAATTTGTGGTATAATTATAGTGTTGATACATGTTGTGTCCCTTTATGGGACCTTTTTCCAATACTAAGGAGGAAGTTTTTATGAGCGTAGCAGCACAGTTTAAGCCTTTTGATTCTAAGGGACTTACCGTCAAGAAGTTGGATGACTTTTCCATCAAGCTCTACTACCGGGGTGTGAAAGTTGATGCTCTCAAGAGCGCACTCAGCACCTTGGCCATGCACACCAACTCTGTTGGTTATGAGCTCGTGTGGAAGGAACCCTGCTATTTCGTATATGTGATGCGCTTCTATTGTGCGCAGAACACGTACAATGCGATGGGGATGGTTTCCGAGGTTCGTAAGGGTCTGTAATCTGTAACCTGTAAACTCAAAGCCAATACGGCTGTCAACAAAAAAGGCGGTGTCGCGAAAGCGGCACTGCCTTTTCTATTGTATTTGTTTGAGTTTTATGTAAATTTATGTTATAATTAAAGTGTTGATACACGTTGTTTCCCATTATGGGATCTTTTTCCACTACTTAAGGAGGAAGTTTTATGAGCAGACAGACACAGGTAATACCATTCGATTCCAAGGGCTTGACAGCAAACAAGGTCGATGATTTCTCAATCCGGATTTTTTACCGTGGGAGTAATCGTTCCGGTCTTAAAAATGCGCTTAGCGCATTAGCCATGTGGGCCTTTGGCGAATACGAACTCGAGAAAGATCAACCCGATGAACTCATCTACAGGATGACGTTCAACTGCGCAGGTGATACCTACAACGCAATGAACAGGTTGGCTGATGCGAGGAAGTTACTCTGCTAGAACCATGAGGTTCAAAATCAACAAAAAAGGCGGTGTCGCGAAAGCGGCACTGCCTTTTCTTTTTTTATTAAACTTCCATTATAATTGGTAATACCATTGGATTTCTCTTTGTTTTTTGATAAATAAAATCTTTTAAATTATCCTTAATTGTAGATTTTATTGTTGCCCAATCTGTTATGTTTTTTTCAACACATTTATCTAACTCTAATACTATGTGGGCCTTAACTTCTTCCATTAAGTTTTCTGACTCTCTTACATATACGAATCCTCTAGATATAATATCTGGTCCAGCTACAATAGATCCGTTTGAGTCCATTGTAAGAACTACAATTATAAGACCATCTTGTGATAAGTGTTGTCTATCTCTTAATACGATATTTCCAACATCTCCTACACCAAGACCATCAACCATTATCTTACCAAATGGTACTTTTCCATTAAACTTCCATTCGTTTTCATTAAGCTCTAATACTTTACCATTTTTCATAAGGATGATATCTTCTTGCTTATAACCAAGTGATTTTGCTGTTTCACTATGAGCTATAAGTTGTCTGTATTCACCATGAACTGGTATAAAGTATTTTGGTCTTACTAAAGAAATCATTAATTTTTGTTCTTCTTGGCAAGCGTGTCCAGATACGTGAACATCTGCAAGTGAAGAATAAACCACTTCTGCTCCTATCTTCATAAGATCATCTATAACCTTAGCAACATATTTCTCGTTACCTGGAATAGGTGTTGCTGAGATAATTACTAAATCATGAGCTGTTATATTAACCTTTTTATGCTCGCCATTAGCCATTCTTGTAAGAGCTGACATTGGTTCACCTTGGCTACCTGTTGTTATAATAACTAATTGCTCATCTGTATAGTTCTTAATCATATCTATATCGATAAATACATTCTTTGGCACATTAATATATCCAAGTTCAATAGCTGTCTCTATCATATTTATCATACTTCTACCACATACAGCAATTTTTCTATTATATTTAACAGCTGAATTAACTATTTGTTGAACTCTGTGAACGTTAGATGCGAATGTTGCTACAACAATTCTTTTCTTACAGTTCAAGAATAACTTATCAAAAACCTCTCCTACTGTCACTTCTGACATTGTATATCCTTTTCTTTCAGAGTTTGTACTATCTGAAAGTAATGCTAATACCCCTTTATTTCCAAGTTCTGCAAGTCTTCCAAAGTCCATTCTTTCACCATTAATTGGTGTATAATCAATTTTAAAGTCACCTGTATGAACAACAACACCAACTGGTGTATGAATTGCAAGTGCTACAGAGTCTGGAATGCTGTGACAACTTCTAATGAATTCAATATTAAATACACCAAGTTTAATAGTATCTCCTTGTTCTACTGTAGTTAAGTTTGCTATTCTAGTTAAATTGTGTTCATCTAGTTTATTCTTTATTAATCCTATTGTTAATTTAGTTGCATAAATAGGTACGTTTAGTTGTTTTAAAAAATATGGTATAGAACCAATGTGATCCTCATGACCATGAGTTACAACTAAACCTCTAATTTTTTCTTTATTCTTTTCTAAATATGAGAAGTCTGGTATTACTAAGTCGATACCTAGCATATCATCTTCTGGGAATGCAACACCACAGTCTACTATGATAATATCATCACCATATTCAAATACTGTTATGTTCTTTCCTATTTCTTCAATACCACCTAGTGGTATAATTTTTAAGTTTTCCTTCTTAAATCTAAAATCTTCTTTATTTGTTTCAACTTTTATAATGTCTTTTTTCTCAGATTTAGATAAACCTTTATTTCCTACGTTTGCAATTTCTCTTTTCTTTTGAACTTCTAAATATTTTTTATGATCTCTCTTTTCAATAGCTTTTTTTGATTTATCTACTACTGATACTTCTTTTCTTGGAGCGTGCATTATAGCAGTTCCTTCGTTCTCATTCTTAACAATATTTCTTTTTGAAACTACTCTTTTTTGAGGCTTTCTACCTGTTGGTTTCTTTGCAGGAGCAGCCTTCTTTGGTAACTTTTTACCAAATTTTTTCTCGTTTTTTTCCATTATTATCCCTTCTTTTCTCCTTAAGTTAATTTAAATATAATCATTCGTAAAGCAAAAATAATAAAAACCAAAATGCTAAAACATTTTGGTTACCAATTTTAATACATGAAATTATAAAATTACATAAAACAAAAATAATCCCTAAAATCAGCATCTTTTAAGGTTCATTCTTATTAACTATCATTTTCTACCGCCCACTTTGAATAATTAGACTAGCATCTATAGATATTTTTCTCATCTCTCATTATATATCTATATAATCTAACTATTCTAAAAACGATAATAATCTTTTAAATAATTCACTAATTATTTATTTTCCGCTTACAAATTTTATTTTATATATAAATCTCATTATTGTATCAATTTCTTGATAACCACTAGTACAATTATACTATATATGCCATTTTATGTCAAATTTAAAGCAAAAAAAGAACAGCCCTGCAGGCTGTATTACTGGTCTGCAGGGCTAAATACCACAATTACACGAGTCGATAGAGCTGTCGCTTGAGATCAACCCTCTGGAGCCTATCCTTCAGTCCCAAATGGAACCTTTCGAAATTGACTCCCGAGTCGTATCTGACTTCGACCATATCGGGCTTGGCATCCGGAATCCTGAGTTCAATACCTCTTACGGTATAATCCATCTGAAACCGTTTTGCCTTCACCGGGCTCTCGAATACAATTGTCATTGCTAGTGACATAAACTGTCCTCCTTGGTATTTTTTCTGTACGTTTGTACATCTTAATTATACCATTTTTAGGGCATTTTTTCAAATTCTAGTACTCGTTGTACTTTTTATTCTTACCTTTAACAAGTTCTGCTGGATACTTTTTAACATTTTCTACCATCTTTGTATCTAAAGCAGTACTTATATCAATGTCATTTTTTTGAGCAAATCTAAGCACTCCAAAGAATAAATCAGCTACTTCATCTTCTACTTGTCTTCTTTTAGGGCCATTCATTATTTCTTCTACTTGCTTCTCATCTTTATATCTAAATATTTCTAGTAGTTCTGCCGCTTCAGTTGATAGCATTATTGCCAAATCTTTTGGATTATGGAATTGGTCCCAATCTCTGTCTTCGCAGAATTTTTGAACAATTTTCTTTTCATCTTCTATTGTTGCTTTATTGTCCATTTTTTAACTCCTTAATCTATTGTTGCTCCAATTATACCAGCATTGTTTTTAAATGTAGCCATAACTAATTTTGGAGGCTCTCCCTCATTGAATCTACCATTTAAAGCATAGTATTTTGATTTAAAGTAATTTTCAAAAATCTCTGTTCCTTCGTAATATGAAAAGCTTCCACCAAAGCATATAATTTCTGGCTCAAATATATCAATTAGATTGTTTATACCTAAAACAATGCTATCTAAAAATTCATTCACTATTTTATTAATTTCAGGATTATTCATATCAAGAAGATTTTCTCTCATGTATCTTCCAGAAATATCACCTTCAAGATTTAAAGCACTAGTTACTTTATTTTTAAGTGATTTAATTGATGCATATCTTTCAAAGCAACCTTTTTTACCACATGTACACTCTATGCCATCTTTTTCTATAACCATGTGTCCAAACTCAAATCCAGAGTATCTTTTTGGTTCTAATAGTTTTCCACCTAAGAAAGCTGCTCCACCTACTCCTGTTCCAATATTTAGAAATAGTGCATCGTCGTAGTCTTTAAGTGATCCATAAGCTTTTTCTGCAAGAGCCGCACATTTGCCATCATTTCTTAAGTGCATTGGTTTATCAAAATGTTCTTTTAATCTATCAAGTAGATTAAAATCTTTTAGTCCTAAATTCCCTGCTTTAACAATACTACCACCTGATATAGTTCCTGGAGAACCAATACCAATTGATTCTATTTTATCCATAGTAATATTATTTTCTTCTAATATTTCATTAATTTCTCTTACTATTTTTTCAACGATAGCATCTTCTATATGCTCCCTATCTTCTGCCGAATATAGTTCAGATTTATCTACAATTAGATTATCATTTTCTACAAGTCCTACAGCAACATGTTGTCCACCTATATCTACACCAATTTTCACTTTTTCTTTCTCCTTATAACTTTTTCTTCATTATATATCATGTAATTATATTTTATCAATATAAAAAAGAGTAACTATAGAAGTTACTCTTTATACTTATTTCTATTAGAATCCATATGCTGAGAATAAGAAACCACCCATGTATAATTGGATACATGGAACTAGTACGACGCATACGAAGAATACTAAAACAATACCAACAACAGAATATGTTACTTCTGGTAGTAATTTAATAATTTTCTCCATAGCTAAGTCGATATCTGTTTCCATATAGACTAATAATTTATTCATCATTTCTGTTAAGTCTGTTTGCATACCAATGTTAAGCATCTCATAAATCATAGGGCTACCAAATGTTGAATTTGCGAATGGTTCAATCCATGATTGACCTACGAATATATTGTTAATTGCTGTTTCTATCATGGCCAGCATAACAGAGTTTTTACATACGTTCTTACTTACTTCCAGAGAATCTTGAATTCTCATACCATTTTCTAGGTTTAATGTCATGTTTTTCATTAATCTATCAAAGTCCAGTGAATATATTAATGTTCCGAAAATTGGCATTTTATATTTGAAATGGTCGAAGTTATATCTACCTTGCGGAGTACTAATATAAGTAAAGAATGCAACTAAGAGACCTACTATTAATCCTACAGGTATGAACCAATACTTCATAACTAAATCAACGAATGCAGCGAATTGAAGAGTTAATTTTGGAAGTGAATCTTTTGATCCTAATGAATCAAATAAGTTTTGAATCATTGGAACACCTATGATTACCGCAATAATTAACAATGCCCAAATACCAATAAACATACCTAAGTTAGGTAATAGAATTTTCTTTAATTTTCTTTTTAAGGCATCACTCTCATCAAGGTATCTAACGGCTTGCTCTAGTGATAATTCCAAAGAACCAGATAGTTCTCCTACTTTTATCATGTTAATGTATATGAACGGAAATACATTATCATAGTATTCCATAGTCTTATACATATAATCACCGGCCTCAACACCTGATAGAATATCTTCTAATATGTATTTAAGCTTATTATTCTCTGTTGCTTGAATAACAGTTTTAAGTGCATGAATATTATTGAAACTAGCTTTCTTTAGTAGATAGAAGTTTTGAGTAAATACTCTTATGTCCCTTTCTGTTATCTTTTCAGAAGTAATATTCATCGCAAACTTATTAATTGCATCAATTGGAGAATCTTTAGTTTTTTTCATTACTCCAGCTGTACCTTTAAGCTTGTTCTCTTCAGATATTTTGATATTTTTTCTTTTCTTATGTGGTTGTGAACTAGTAACGTTTAAAGTTACTGCTTGTTGTAATGATATAGGTGTAAATCCATTTCTTTTTAGTTTCTTGATACAACCTTCTTTTGTTGCATCTTGAATAGTTCCTTTAACTAACTTTTGTTGAGGACTTACTGCCTTATACTCATAAGTTGGCATTACTTACCTCCTTTTTATTTATCTTCTTCCATTGTGAATCCTTCTCCTAAATCATCATCTGAAGAAGAATCATTTCCCATCTTTAATTTTGTTTGGCTTATGATTCTTGAGAATGTCTCATAGTTTTTCTCTTCTAATTGCATCTTACATGTATCTAAGTCTAAATCACCTTGAACATATAGTTTTGCAAGTGAATTCATAAGACCAACACTACCCTTTTCTAAGTTACTTTGGATAGCATCTTCAATTTCTGATAAACTGAATTTTTCTTTTCTTATACATGCAGAAACTGTATTATCAACTACCATTACTTCTGGTACTAATACTAGTTTTGTTCCATCTGCACTTCTTAATAATCTTTGTGATATAACAAGTTTTAATAAACCTGATAGCAAGTTTTTGATTTGTGCTTGATCATGAACTTCATAGAAGTTTAACATTCTGTCTACAGTCTCAGCACAAGATTTTGTGTGTAATGTTCCAATTACCAAGTGTCCAGACTCTGCCATATCTATAGCAGCTTCCATAGTCTTCTTATCACGAATCTCACCGATTACTAAAACATCACAGTCCTCTCTTAAGGCGTTCATAACACCAATTCTATATTCTAAAACGTCTTTTCCAGGTCCTACTTCTTTTTGAACTATAATTGATTTCTTACTTGTATGTTTATACTCTATCGGACTTTCTAGACATAGTATCTTTCTATTTTGAGTTTGGTTTATGTGATCAACTAATGATGATAGTGTAGTTGATTTACCAGAGTTTGTCTTACCTGTAATTAGCATAAGACCTTGTGGTAAGTATGTCATTCTTCTTACGATATCTGGTACACCTAATGATTCATATGGTGGTAATTCATTCTTGATAAGACGCATTGTAAATACTGGTATATCATCAGAGAATGAACAGTTTACTCTTAGACGTAAATCCTTATACACTAGTGATGTATCAAGTCTTCTGTTTTCCTTATATTCTTGATCTTTTTCAACGTTTCCTTGAATTATGTATTCATATATTTCATATAAATCATTCTCTTCAAGTGGATCTACATCCTCTAGTTCTGTAAGTTTTCTAGATATTCTTAGTATTGGTTTTAGGCCAAATAAAAAGTGAATATCTGATGCATCTCTCTTCCTTGCTTCTTCAATAATGTGTTCAACAAGTAACATTTTTTAATACCTCCATTTTCATCTTTAGTATAATGCTAATTTTTTATTTACTTCGTTTAAAGTTAATTTACCATCTACTACTTTCTTTAAAGCATCAATATGAAGTGGTAAATATCCTTCTGATAATGCGATTTCTCTAATTTTGATACTTGATGCACCATCAGCCATAGCAGCTTTTATTGCATCTGTTATTTCTAATATTTCAAATACACCAAGTCTTCCTCTAAATCCTGTTTGGTTACATTCTTTACAACCTTTAGGTTCATATGTGAATTTACCTGTAAAGTCAACTTTTTGTCCATATTTAGCAAGCATTTCTGTTATTATCTTTTTCTCTTCAGCTGTAAATGGTCTCTTTTCACCACATTCTGGACAAATTGTTCTAACTAGTCTTTGTGAAATGGCTGTTGCTAAAGTAGATGCAATATCATACTCCGTTACACCCATTTTCTTAAGTCTTGTTACAACCTCTACTGCATTAATAGTGTGTATTGTTGATAAAACATAGTGACCTGTTTGACCTGCTTGGAAAGCAATTTCTGCTGTCTCAAGATCACGAATCTCTCCTAAAAGAATAACGTCAGGGTCTTGTCTTAAGATAGTTCTTAAAGCATCAGCAAATGATTGCTTTGCATCAACCTCAATTTGGTTGATACCACTAACACGAATTTCAACTGGGTCTTCAACAGTTGTAATGTTTATTTCTGGTTTGTTTAGGTAATCTAAAATACTGTATAGAGTTGTTGTTTTACCTTCACCAGTTGGAGCAGCTATAATTGTAATACTGTTCTTTTTATCAAAACATTTATGTAGGATTCCATCATCATTTGGGAAACCTAAATCAAATATATTTCTAATTCCTGAATTTTTCTTTAAAAGTCTCAAACAGAACTTCTCACCATGTATTGTTTTTTGTGAAGAAGCACGGATGTTAAAGTCTTCATAAATAACAATTCTACCATCTTGGTTCTCTTGTTTTTCTTGGTGCATGTTTGATATAGCTTTTAATCTACCAACAAGTTGTGCTTGTTTTGATTTTTCTAAGTTTGCTACTGTAATCAAATCACCGTCAATTCTGTATCTTACTCTAACTGAGTTTTCCATAGGTTCAATGTGAACGTCAGATGCTCTCTTGTCCATAGCTGTTTTCATTATTGTATCAACTAATGAAGTGATATCTGTATTAGTTCTAATCTCTCCCTCACCCTCAGATCTACCTTCAAGTGATCTTAGTACTTGCTCTATATTTGATTCGAAAGTAAGATATTTTTCCATAACTAGACCTTTTGTCATAAGTAAAAGTCTAATTTGTTCAATTGATTTTTTATTTGCAGTATCTGCAAAACAAACCAACATCTTTTTCCCTTCTATAACAAAAGGAACAGCAGAACAAGTCTTACAAACATCTAGTGATACATATTGTCTTACATCAATTTTTACTGTTTCTCTTGTAAGAAGCATTACTTTCTCATCTAATATTTCACCCATCGCTTTGATAAGCTCTGTTTGGTTACATAGTCCTAAAACATTTAATATATCTCCTATTTTTTTGTTAGGATGATTTTTTTGATATTCTATGGCCTTTTCTATATCCTCTTGTGTAGCAACCCCTCTTTTAATTAATTCAATTCCTAAAGGAGCTTTATTCTTTCCTGCCATTAATTATATCCTCCTATTTTATCTTTAGTTAATAACATGTGTTAATATATTATATGATGTGCCATAACTATTATATGGTACCCATCTTCCTGCAACATGATCTCCTAGAATGTTATTAATTGTAGAACTTTCATCTACTGTTAACAGTCCTAATTTATCACTACTATCATTTGATCTTACTACATTTATTGTTTTTACTTCCCTATCTGTATTTAAATATCCATATTTTACCTTATAATTTGGTGATGGTCCTACAACTTCACAAGCAGGAATCCATATATACATATTTTGTCTTGCTCTAGTACTACTAATATCTAGTTCACCATCTGCATTAAACTCTGGCGTAAATGTATCTGTCGTAACAACCATATATGCTGCTCTAATACCATCTTCATCATAATTATACCAAGATGGATCTGTAGGTGTTACTTTAGTAAATGTTGTGCCACTAAGACTATTTGTTTTTTTAAGGAAAGTAACTTCAACCAATCCTGTTATGTCCCTACTTGATAAATCAGTTTTTGGAAGATTATTTCGCTTTTCTACTTTTTCTCTTCCCTTTACTGTAGTAAGTGCTACTTCTTTTGTTACTCCAGCAACATCAAATTGTACCTTTACACTAATAGTTTTTACTAAATCGTATCCTTCTACTTCATTTGTACCGAAACTATTTTTAACTACACAATTTAATGTATAACCTCTAGGAATTTTAACTCCCAAAAACGATTGTGCTGAACCTACATTTGTATCACTAATTGTTTTTATAATATAAGTTCCATTTTCTGGTAATGCTGGTGTAGATGCATCTCTTAAGAAGTAACAATAATCTGGATCAAGTGATGAAGTAAATTTTTTTAATTCATCAACTAATTGATCATAGTAGAACATGTCAATCTTCTCTACAATTTGAGTAGCCACCCTAGTAGCACCTGATTTTCTAGTAACACTCTTGTTAGCGTTATTAATGTTAGTGTAAATACTAATAATAACGCCCATTGAAACTAGAATAATTGTAGATGCAACAACAATATCAATACCAGTTACACCCTTTTCACTTTTTAATTTCTTTTTAAATAATTTAAAATTCATCCTTTGTATTCCTTTAATAATACATTATGAAATTCTTAAGAATTGTAGCCATAACAGTTACAATACCCAAGTAAAATATATATGGTATTTTTTCCTTTTTAATTATTTTTTGAACTAGAATTACAAAACCTGTAACTCCAAGAATACTCAAAAAGTATTTAATATCTTGAATAAAAATCAAAACATAAAGACTAAAAAGAAAAAAATCAGAAACATACTTATTCTTCTTTCTAATTAAGAAACTTAAGATTAGAACAAATAATCCGTATACCATCATATATATGCCATATCTATACATATTAGCAGGTTTTACTACTATATATAGATACAAAATATATAGTAATTCCATAATAAAACCAAATACTAACACATTCTTTTGAAGTTTTCTATTTTCTTTGTCTATTCCAAGTATAATAGCAGTAGTTACATACATGAAAATAAAGTTAACTAAAGCTAATACCTGTATTAACGCAAAGAATGGATAGTTCATGTTAAATGACAAATATCCAACCAAAAAAACTATTCCAGAAAGAATTTCTAGTATCAAATATCTTGGTCTTATTGGCTCTTTACAATATCTACATTTTCCACCAAGAAAGATGTAACTAAAAATAGGAATCATATCTAGTGCTTCTAGTCTATGATTACATTTAGGGCAAAATGATCTTTCATGAGTGATATCTTTTTTTAGAGGTAATCTATATACAGCTAGTGTAAAGAAACTACCAAAAAATGTTCCCATTATAAAAATCATTATGCAAAAAAATGTATTCATATTTCCCCTTTTTATCAATATAGGCATATACATCATCATGCATATGCCTATATGAAATTATTGTTATTTACTTAATACGTAAAGTTCCTATTTTAAAGTTGTTTTTGTAAATCCTGAAGGATTTGTGAAAGCTGTAGCAGCTTCTACTTTTTCAACAGTAACACTCTCTGTTGTTGGTTTTAAATCAACTACATATTTATTTCCATTTGTGTGTGTATACTGAATTTGTGCATCGTCTCCTGCAGCATTGATAAATACATCTACTTTACTTGCATTTGGAAATTCTTTTGACATTTTTGTAGAATTTTTTAATTCATTTACAATTGAAGATCTTCCTGTTGTATTTCCATATGTTGCATAGTAATTTGTTTGTACTGTAGTCATAGCCATTGAAACTTCATCTTTTACAGATGCAAGTTCTGTACTATTTACAGCATTATTTGCTTGAGATAAAACACCGTTATCTCCCATAACTAGTGATATAGATACACCAGCTAAGATTAATAGCACGATGATTGTAATAACAAGTGCTACTAATGTGATACCTTTTTCTTGTTTAAACATTTCTGTTCCTCCTTGTTTTTTTAAAATATTTGTATATATTTAAATATTAAATAAATATATCCTAAAATTAATTATTTTGAACCAGATTTCTCAAAGAATGTTCCTTGAGATGCTGAAGTAGTATTTGTTGTTGTGTTTCCACCAACTCCTGCTACTGTTCCTGTTCCTTTTGTTAATGAATTTGAATATAATTCATCATCTAGTTCTCTAAATGGATGGGCATTACCTTTGTCATATGATTTAGCGTATTCATAATTTTTTAAATCTGATTGCCCAATTGCATAAGATTTTAATAAAGAACTAGTTCCTGCTTCTCTTGAAGAATTAATTTCTTCTATTGTAGCTGATGTATCTGAATCGGCTACATATTGAACTGATTCTACAGCCTCTTGTGTTGGGTAATAATCATAAAAGAATACTGCTAAAGTAAGTAATATTACCACTGATAATAAGAAAAATATTAATAATTCTTTTACTACAGTTCCTGCGTTCATTTTATTTCCTTTCTAACTATTTGAATCAACTGCGTTTATAATTTCGTTTGTTGCTTGAGCTGTGCTATTTGTTTCTTGGAAAGTACTTGCACTTACTGGAAGTTCTGTTGCTTTAAAGCAAGCTTTAACTTTCTTTTTTGCTTCTTCTGTTGGAATGTCATCTGGATAAATCTTCTCGATTTCTTCTTTTGAAACATTAATCATATTAAAATCTGAAAATTCAAATTTCATTCTATCATCATCTTCAACATCATATATAAATCCAACTAAATCTGCATAGTCACCCATTCCTGTAAAAGTGATGTCGCACATTACATATTCATCAGATTGAGCTTCAATATTTGGTGATTTAGTAACATCTAATTGTAAAATAACATTTTGATCAGATGCATAGTTTCCAATTATTGTCCATAAAAAGTCTAAATCATACAAATCTGTAGATTGAAGAGCAAGCTCCTTTTGAGAAGCTTCCATTGCTTCATATTCAGCTTTTTTGTCTTTATAATTTTTAATTGAAGTTGCTAAATTTGCTTTTTCAGTTTCAAACAATACACCGTTTGTGTTATTCAATTTACCAACATTAGCTTCAAGCACCTTTTGTTCTTGTTCTAATCCTTCATAACTAGGAATCCTGAATTTTTCAAGACCATCAAATACCATAGTTACTCCGACGTAGATAAGCATTGCTACTATAGCTACTATAATCAATTTTCTCATGGTAAATCTCCTTCTATTGTAACTTCGATAATGTCATCAGTTTTTATTCCACTAGTTGATTGAACATTTACTAGTACTCCTTTTGTTCTTAATGAAGACATCAAGTAACCTAATTGTTCATATCTTCTAGAATCTGCTACAATTACAAAATGTTTATCATTTGGATTAGTTATTGAAACAAGCTTAACATCTTGTGGACAATTGAACATTACTTGGCTTAACATGTTTGGTAATGCGTCTCTTGCAATAACTCTATTTGCATCTCCACCTTGAATTTGTTCAGCAAGTTTTCTTAAGCTTTCCAATCTCATGTTGTAATTTGCTGTCTTATCATCAATAAACTTTTCTTGTGCTTTAATTTTTTCAATTTCTAATTCACTAGCTTTAGTAGCTTGTATTACTTTATCATTCTTGTCCGCTATCTTACCTATAGTGAACAAGCTCATTGCTGCATATCCTACAATCAATACTAAGAATACAGCACATATTCTTATCAATAATTTTTCTGAAACCGATACTCCTGTTTCTTCATTTCCAGTATCTGCTTTCTTAGATTTAATACCTAATTTAGATAATAAACCTTTAACATTTAGCTCAACTGGAGGTTTTACTCCAAAATTAACTTCCTTATTTAATAATCCCATTCCGTTAAGTGCTAAAGCTATAGCAGAGTTAACTTCAATATATTCTTTTAATGGAACTTTTAATGAGTTAGTCTCTAAGAAATATGGTTTTAATAATTCACAGTCAATATTTGGTATATACTCTTGAAGATATAAATCTACATTGTTAATAATAGTACCACTACCTGTGATATAAACCTTATCTACATTTGTAAGTAAGCTTTCAATTATTTCCTTTAATTCTCTACCTATTGTATCTAATACAGGTGAAACGTCATTTGCATATTCGTTACCAGGTTGTCCAGCACCAACTGAATTTCCTTGAGAATATACTGTAACGTTTTTACATACTGCATAAGATTTTCTGTATGAGTTTTCTGTTTTCTCAATCTCTCCTAGTATTTGATTCATACCAGCTGATATAACATCAACTCTATATATTTGTCCTTCAACTACACTTGTAATTTGAGTTTGAGACTCAATATTTACAATAACAACGCTCTCATTATCTTTAATATCAATCAAGTTTGATACAGATGTTGATACTGGTGTAATAGATCCAATCTTGTATCCTGTAAATGCTTTTGTTAAGTTGTTTAAGTCATCTTTATTTACAGCAACATGTAGTACCTTATACTTGTCTGAATTTTCTTTGCTGGCTGTTAATATAAATCTAGTATCTAATGCTTTTGCATTATATCCTTTTTCACCACATAGCAATTCAAAATCTATTTGAACTGAATCTTTTATGTCTTTCTTTTCTAGCATTGAGAAGGCTTCAAAGTAATTGTATATTTCATTTGATACGTTTACATTTATTTGGTCATGCTCAGAATTTGTTTCCGAAATGATCTTTTTTAAGCTTGATATTAAATTCTCTTTTTCGTAGAACTCAACACTGAATGATTCTACCTTTATTACATCTTTGTCTTTTTTGAGCTTGGCATACTTAATTACCTTCTCATCGATAAAGATTCCTAAACTGCCGGCCATAATCTCTCCTTTTAAACCAAAATAAAAGTATATAGACGCTCCTATATACTTTTATTTATATTGATAAATCGGCATTTAGTCAATATTTTTAAATAAAACTTAACTTAAATGTAATACCGCTGTAATATTATCTTTCCTCTTTTAAATTTCCGTTAGAATAGGCAAATAATAATCTTTTTAAATCATCAATTTCACCTTGTAATTTATCACCTATATCTGTGTCTCTAACAGTCTTTCTATTTGCCACATTTTCTTTAAGTATTTCTTGACTTATAATATCCTTCCCTTCTGTGATTGCTTTATTTTTTGATTCAAAAGGTTCATTTGAAGCTAAAACTAAGCCGTGAGAATTATATGTTAGTGTATAACCGGCAAGGCCTGTTGTTTTTTGATATGCTTTTGCAAAACCTCCATCTATAACAATTAATTTTCCTCCAGCTCTTACTGGAGTTTCTCCATCTTTAGCTTTTACTGGAATATGACCATTTATAATATGACCTTGTTCAATATCAACTCCAAAATCTCTTAAAATTTTTGTGCATACTTTTTCATCATTTTGATAATCATAATAGTAATTCTTATTTTCCTTATGTGTTTCTTTATCATCTATAAAATACCTTTCGAAAGTTGCGGCTTTATCTTTTCCAAAAAGTGGTGACTTAGGTCCGCACCATAAATACCATAATAAATCTCTTGCATCCTCTACCTCTTCACTCACTTCTTTAACAGCAAAAGCTTTGTATGCAATATTTTCTAAATGGTCTAAAAGTGCTTTTCCCTTAGCTTTCTTTCCCATTATTTCTAATTCTTCTAGCTCTCCATTTTTATCAAGTGGTATGCATCCATGATACAAAATATTATTATTGTATATTTGGTACATATGTCCTTTTGAATATAAGAATGAAATATGTTTATATAGTTTCTCACTATTAACAAATGATCTTTGAAGTCTATCCATTATTTCTTGTTCTTTATCAGTTAATTTGTATGGATCATCTTTATCAATAGTAGGAAAGTTTGTATCATTTAATTTGTAAGCTTTCTTTCCTACGTAAACATAGCCTTTCTTTAAATTCATCTTATCTAATAATAATCTATCTTCCATTTTATATTCTGGATGTTTCTTTATTAATTGCCCTTCTACTTTAAATTGTATAACTGCCATAGCTTTTTGTATTTTTGATAAAACAACTTTATCAGTATTTGTGTATCTATTAATCTCAGAGTTTCTTGGAAGGAAAGCATTACATGGATCATTTTTATATGTTTCGATTGCAAATAGAGATAGTGGCCTTATATTAATTCCATATCCCTCTTCTAGAGTTGCTAAATTATCATATCTACTACAAATTCTAACTACATTTGCTATGCAAGCTAGGTTTCCACATTGTGCACCCATCCAAACTATGTCATGATTTCCCCATTGTATGTCCAAACTGTGGAATTCCATAAGCTTATCCATTATTATTGGACCTCCTGGTCCCCTATCATAAATATCTCCAATTATATGAAGATGATCTATTGCCATTCTCTTTATTAAAGCGCTCATTGCAATAATAAAAGCATCGGCTCTACCAAGTTCAATTATACTATCAATAATCTGACTATAGTATCTATCTTTGTTATAATCTTCTCCTTGTGAATGTAATAATTCATCAATAATGTAATCAAACCCTTCGGGCATTGCTTTTCTAACTTTTGATCTAGTATATTTTGAACTTACAGATCTTGTTACTTCAATTAATCTATATAGTATGATTCTATACCAATCATTCATATTTTCTGTTTCTTTTTTTATAAGCTCTAGTTTTTCTTCTGGGTAATATATTAAAGTTGCCAAACTTTTTCTTTCACATTCAGTAATTGTGTTCCCGTATAATGATTCAATTTTACTTTTAATTATTCCTGAACCATTATTTAAAATATGTAAAAAAGCTTCATATTCTCCATGTAAATCACTCATAAAAAGTTCTGTTCCTTTAGGCAAATTAAGTATTGCCTGAAGATTAATTATTTCTGTTGTAACCTCTTTAATATTTCTATATTTTTTACTTAAAAGTTCCAAAAATTTTGTATCAGAATTGTTCATAAATCCCCCTTAAATATCATGAAGTAATTCTATAGATTTATTATGAATAAATTATGAAAAAATCATGTAATTTTAGGGAATTTTTAAGGATTTTATTTCAAGTCTATTACCTTCAAACCCCTTACGGATACGGAGTTTTAAATTTTTCAAAAAAAGTTTTTAGTGTTTTCAAGGGTTTGATAAAAAGCGAACAAATTTTCTCAAAAAGTTATTGACAAACATTCGTTCTTTTATTAAAATTAAATCAAACAAAAGTTCTTATAATTTTAGGAGGTAAAAAATGAGAGTAGATAAGTTAAATAATGTAATAACATATACAGTTTATAAGACAAACACATCAAGTGTTCTTCTATCAATTGAAAATAACGAAGTAATCATTAAGGCCCCTAGTAATTATACAAACGAAGATATTGAAAAAATCTTACTTAGTAAAAGAGATTGGATAATTGAAAAATTAACTGGTACAAAAGAACAATCATACAAAGGAACTGTTCCATATAAACCAGATAATACAGATATTTTTGGAAAGAATTATAGAATTGATTTAGAATATGCAAACATCTCATCACCAAAACTTACAGTAAATGATTCTAACATATTCATTCTTCTTCCTTTAGAATATAGACATACAAACAATTCTAACTTACTTAAAACAATGCTTATCAAAATGCAAACAAAAATAATCGAATCAGAATTAGATTATATCTTTGAAGAAGCTAGAATTACTTTAGGAATTGCTCCTGAAGATATTATTGTTAAGAAGCTAAATGGTAGGGTTACTTATGTTACAGATGATAAGAAAATTATTATTGATCCTTCAATAGTTAGCTATGAAAAGACTATTATAGAATTCATCATTTTCCACACATTCTGTCATCTACTTTATAAAACACATTCAATTAAATTCAATAAAATCATGAAAGATTGTTTCGATAATTTAGATGAACTTTTACTAAAAACAAAGAACCTTAATTTCTAAATAATACAACAAAAATCCACATTTGGTCAGCCAAATGTGGATTTTTTATTTTCTATTTTACTACTATATTAAAGATTTTTCCTTTAACATATATTTCTTTAACTACTGTCTTTCCTTCTAAGTAATTTATAATTGTTTCATCATTATGAACAAGTTCTTTAACTACATCCTCTTCTGCATCCTTAGGTGCCATAACCTTTGATTTTAATCTTCCATTTACTTGAATTGGAATAACAACTTCATCATCGATTACTTTAGCTGGATCAAATGTTGGCCAAGGTGTTTCATTAATAGTTTTATCTGATCCTAATTTACTAAATATTTCTTCTGTCATATGAGGTGCAAATGGATTTAATAATTGTAAGAATACTTTGTATTCTGCTTTATTAATCTTTTTATCTTTATAGAACTCATTTACCATAGTCATAAATACAGCAACTGAAGTATTGAACTTCATCTCCTCTATATCAGATGATACTTTCTTGATAGCTTTGTTCATCATTATTTCATGCTCTTTTGTAAATGTGTCTCCTTCTTCTACAAATTCTTGCATGTTCCATACTCTATCTAAGAATTTACCACATCCACGAATTGATTCCATAGACCATGGTGCTGTTTGATCAAATGGTCCCATAAACATTTCATATACTCTGAAAGTATCTGCACCAAATTCTTGAACTATGTCATCAGGATTAATAACATTTCCTTTTGACTTAGACATCTTCTCACCATTTGTTCCTAAGATCATTCCATGAGAAGTTCTCTTTTTATATGGTTCTTTAGTTGGAACTACACCAATATCATATAAGAATTTGTGCCAGAATCTTGAATATAATAAGTGAAGTGTTGTATGTTCCATACCACCATTATACCAATCAACTGGTGACCAGTATTCTAATGCTTCTTTAGAAGCTAATGCTTTATCATTATGTGGATCCATGTATCTTAAGAAATACCAGCTAGATCCTGCCCATTGAGGCATTGTATCAGTTTCTCTTCTTGCGTCTTTACCACAAACAGGACATTTTGTTTTAATCCATTCTGTTTGTTTTGAAAGTGGAGATTCTCCGTTTTCACCTGGTTCATAGTCTTCTATATCTGGTAATTTAAGTGGTAATTCTTCTTCTGAAATTGGGTTCCAACCACAATCTTCACAATATACCATTGGAATTGGTTCGCCCCAATATCTTTGACGAGAGAATACCCAATCTCTTAATTTATAATTAACTGTTTTCTTTCCTAAACCATTTTTCTCAATATATTCTGTAGCTTTAACTATAGCTTCACTAGATGGTAATCCATTTAAGAAGTCAGAGTTAATAGCTATACCATTTTCTATATCAGTAAATGCTTCTGTTAAACCATAATCTTTAAAGTGTTCATCTTCTTTTGAAATTTTACTAAAGTCGTTTGCAAAATTATAATCAAATTCAGCTTCAACTTCTTTTAGTAAGTCAGAATCTTTTGGAATAATTACAGGTTTAATTGGTAAATTAAATTTCTTAGCGAATTCAAAGTCTCTAGTATCATGAGCAGGAACAGCCATAATAGCACCTGTTCCATAAGTAATTAATACATAATCAGAAATCCAAATTGGAATTTCTTCATTAGTTAATGGATTAATTGCTTTAATACCTTTAATTTCTACACCTGTTTTTTCTTTATTTAATTCTGATCTTTCAAAGTCTGATTTTAAAGCAGCTTTTTCTTTATATTCTTTAACTTCTTCTAAATTAGTTATTTTGTCTTCATATTTTTTAATAAATTCATGTTCTGGTGCAACAACCATATATGTTGCTCCAAATATTGTATCTGGTCTAGTTGTATAAACTAGAAGTGAATCATCAGTTCCTGAAATTTTGAAATTAACTTCAGCACCTTCTGATCTACCTATCCAGTTCTTTTGTTGAATCTTAATTTTCTCTAAGAAATCAACATCATCTAAATCATCAATTAATCTTTGAGCGTATTCTGTTATTTTTAGCATCCATTGTGATTTTTCTTTTTGAACAACTGGACTACCACATCTTTCACAAACACCATTAACAACTTCTTCATTTGCAAGACCTACCTTACATCCTGTACAGAAGTTGATTGGCATTGTAGCTTTATATGCTAAGCCTTTTTTATATAATTGAATGAATATCCATTGTGTCCATTTATAATAGCTAGGATCTGTTGTATTGATTTCTCTTGACCAATCGAATGAAAATCCTAAAGATTTTAATTGCTCTCTAAAGTGATTAATGTTCTTCTCTGTTGTTATTTTAGGATGAACATGATTTTTCATAGCATAGTTTTCAGCTGGGAGTCCGAAAGCATCAAAGCCGATTGGATATAAAACATTATATCCTTCCATTCTCTTTTTTCTAGCGATAATGTCTAAAGCAGTATAACTTCTTGGATGTCCTACATGTAATCCTTGTCCTGAAGGATATGGGAACTCAATTAGTCCAAACCACTTCTTCTTATTTTTGAAATCTTGACTGGCATTAAATGTACCTTCTTCGTACCATTTTTTTTGCCATTTCTCTTCTACCTTTTTAAAATTGTAACTCATAGTCTTTCTCTCCCTTTTTTAAACTATTGCATTGCGTCTTCGCAATTAATGATATAAATTATATATCTTTTCATCTTATTTTTCAAGGATTTCTTTAGTATTTCAGTATTTTTAGGCATAAAAAAAAGAATATGAAAACATATTCTCTTTTTTATCTATTTTTTTGAACTAAGCTTTTTTAGCGATTTCAGCTATCTCTGTAAATGCTTTTGGATCAGATACAGCGATTTCTGCTAGCATTTTTCTATTGATTGTTACATTAGCTTTCTTTAATCCTGAGATTAATTTACTATATGTTAATCCATTTAATCTAGCTGCTGCATTAATTCTTGCAATCCATAATTTTCTAAAGTTAGATTTTCTATCTTTTCTTCCTACATATGCATACATTCCTGATTTCATAACTGCTTGTTTAGCCATTCTGAATCTGTAATGTTTTGCTCCAAAATATCCTTTTGCTTGTTTTAAAACTTTTTTATGTCTTGCTCTTGTTGTTCTTGCTGTTTTTACTCTTGCCATTTATATCAACTCCTTTACTCTCTAAATTAATAATTAATTACCATATGGTAATAATCTCTTGATTCCTGCTTCAACTGTTTTATCAGCATAAGCATTTTGAATCTTTCCTGATTTTTTTTGTCTTGTTGTTTTTGTAGCTAAACGATGTCTTCTATTAGCTTTTGTTCTTTTTACTTTTCCTGTAGCTGTCATAGAATATCTTTTCTTTGCAGCTTTATTTGTTTTTAATTTTGGCATAATCTAAAAACCCCTTTCATTTATTATATTTTTTTTGATAGCATAATATACATGTTTTTACCTTCTAAGAATGGTTTTTTATCAACTGTTGCTACTTCAGCTAATTCATCGATAAATTTTTGTAATACTGCTTCACCAATGTGAGTATTATTCATTTCTCTACCTCTGAATCTTACAGTGATTTTAACCTTGTTGCCTGCTTCAATAAATCCTCTTGCATTTTTGCATTTGAAATTAAAATCATGGTCTCCAATATTAGGTGTAACCCTGATTTCTTTGATTTCTACAGTTTTTTGATTTTTTCTAGATTCTTTTTCTTTCTTAGCTTGCTCGAATTTGTATTTACCATAGTTCATTAACTTACAAACTACTGGTTTAGTATTTGGAGCAACCAAAACTAAATCTAATCCTCTTTCTGCCGCAAGATCTAATGCTTCATCAATGGCCATAACTCCTAGTTTTTCGCCATCGTCAGCA
This sequence comes from Clostridia bacterium, assembly GCA_017528085.1. Classification (GTDB taxonomy): domain Bacteria; phylum Bacillota; class Clostridia; order TANB77; family CAG-508; genus Scatovivens. The sequence goes on from JAFXPH010000002.1 coordinate 580,509, forward strand.
ATTACTTGAACTTCTTTTTCTCTAATTTGTTCATTTATTGGCAATTCTTGTTTGATAGTAAAACACCCCCAAAATAAAAAAAATTTGACTTATTTTAAAAAGCCAAATCCACAAATAATCATTATTAAAATTAATATAATTATGTTTTCTAACCCTATACTTACAATATTGAAAATAAGGTGAGCTGTGGAGCTTCTTTTTAAAACATAATTAGTATAAATCGTTTTATCTCTTTTGTCAAGCATTTTTATTCATTTTTCCCTAATTTTTCCATAGCTGTGCTAAATAACACCATAATAATTGCATAAATTGCAATGGCATATCCAATTGCATTTAGGAAAAGTGCTTTATTCATAGTGATTACACCATTATAGAATGTGTAGTCTCTATATAAAGATATTAAACATCCAATAATGATTCCAATAATAGCTACAATAATATGAGCTTTCTTCCTCTTTTCAAAAACTACTACTTTATAAAGTGTTATTTCTATTAGTTCATATACTATAATTTGAATAATTATATGAAGATTATACTTTTCGTATCCAACAAAACATAGTACAGCTGCTATAATTGCTAAAACTGTGCTTAGCAAGATTTTAGGTAATTCTTTTTTATCAAACAATTTTTCAAAATCCATATTACATACCTACTGGACGATCTTTTATTAGTTCATATATCTCTTGAGGAACATATCCTGAAATATCTCTTCCATTTTGTAGTAATTGAACTACAAAACTTGAGCTAATATATCCTAAATTACCAGCTCTTATATAAATAGTATCTAATCCTGATATTTCTTCATTAATTAAAGCCAAGTTTTCTTCATAGTCATAGTCCATACCATTTCTTATTCCTCTTATTATTAGTTCTGCCCCATTATCTCTTGCAGCATCTACAGTAAGATTATTATATGTAACTACTTCAACATTAGTTAAGCCTTCTCTTTCTAAAACTCTTTTAATTGCTTCTTTCATTTCTTCATGATTATATCTTACTTTTTTGTCCTCATTTAAACCTATTCCAATTACTACTTTATCAAATAGTAAGCTAGATCTTTTTACAACTCTTAAATGTCCATTTGTGAATGGATCAAAACTACCTGGATAGAAACCAATTTTCATATTAATTATTCTCCTTTTTATTAAAATTTAAATCCAAACACATTATATCATATCAAAAACTTTTTTAATATATGAAAAAAGCTTAAAATTTCTATTTTTCCCTTGACTTTTAGCTCTTTTTATATTAAAATAATTAAGCATTTGAGTAAAAATCTTAAAGTTTAATGTTACTTCTCCCCGGTAGTAACAGTGATTTTTAAGAGTTTTTACTATATAACGAAAATTATAATGGAGGGGTTAAATACCATGAATAATAGAACATATAGTCCTAAAGCTTCTGAAATTGAAAGAAAATGGTATATAATTGACGCAACTGACAAATCATTAGGTAGAGTTGCAACAGAAGCAGCAAGATTATTAAAAGGAAAACACAAACCAACATATACAACACATATGGATGTTGGAGATAATGTAATTATAGTAAATTGTAAAGACGCTGTTTTAACAGGTCATAAATTAGAACAAAAAGTTTATAGACATCATTCAGGATACATCGGTGGAATGAAAGAAGTAGTTGCAAAAGATATGATGAGCAACACTCCTGAAAAAGCTATGTTCCTAGCAATTAAAGGAATGCTTCCTCACAACAAATTAGGAAGACAAATGATCAAAAAATTAAGAGTTTATGCAGGTAGCGAACATGAACAAGCTGCTCAAAAACCAGAAGTTTGGGAGGTAAAATAAGATGGCAAAAAAATCTGAAAATATCGTATTCCAAGGAACAGGTAGAAGAAAAGAATCTATCGCTAGAGTTAGATTAGTAGCTGGTAAAGGTGAATTTACAGTGAATGGTGTATCACTTGATGAACATTTCAAATCAGAAATATTAAAAGTTGTTATAAATCAACCATTTGCAGTTACAAACACTGTTGGAAAATATGATGTAATTGTTAAAGTTACAGGTGGTGGATTATCAGGACAAGCTGGTGCTGTAAGACACGGTATCGCAAGAGCTTTATTAAAAGTTAACGAAGAATATAGACCAGAACTTAAAGCTGCTGGATTATTAACAAGAGATCCAAGAATGAAAGAAAGAAAGAAATATGGTCTTAAAAAAGCTAGAAAAGCACCACAATTCTCAAAGAGATAATTATTTATATGCACTGTACGAAAGTACAGTGCTTTTTTTATGCATAAAAAAGAGAAGGTCTTCCCTTCTCTTTTTAATTTTTTATACTTTATTTTCTGATTTAGTTGTGTTAGTTGTTTTCTTACTTGTATTAGTTGTATTTGTTGTTTTCTTTGTTGTGTTTGATGTAGTAGTATTAGTTGTCTTTTGCTTCTCTTTTTCTATTTCATTTTTAGCTTTGTTTTCTGCATCAATTTCTGCTTCTTTTTCTTTTATCTCTTTATTATCTTTAACTAAATTAGATAACTTTGTTCCAAATCTACATATATATAAATCTTCGTTTCCATCATCTGTATTAAATTTAATTACAGTATAGTTACCATATTGGTATAAAGCATATTGATCATCTACAAATGTATATTTAGAAATTAATCCACCTTCAGCATCATTTTCAGCTTTATTTAGTATTTGTTCTGCTTTAATATCGCCATCATTTAATGCATTCTTTAGTGTTAATGTTCTAGCTAAAATTCTTACATTAATACTACAATTATATAAGTACACATCATAGTCATAATCTTCATTTTTCTTTGAATCAACTATTTTAACAAGTCCATTTTTGTTGTTTCCTATGATTAATTCGTAATCAGTACCTTGTGTCTCTTTCACTTGTACTTCTGCTATTACGAATTGAGGATAAACATCTAAAGAAACTGAAGCAATATTTCCTGATTTATCTGAATAAAGAACTAAATCACCAATTACTTCCTTTTCTGGTTTATCGTACTCTTCTTTCATTAGACTATCTAATGTACTTTCATAATCTGGTTTTATAATATATTTATTTTCTTCTAATTCTACCTTTTCTTCTCCGCTGAAGTTAACTTTAAAAATAGCCCCAACAGCTTTTGTAAAATCTTCCTCACCGAATATTTCTACTAGTTGATTAGCAGGTTCTCTAAATGATAAATAAGTAACTCCTAAAATTACTGCTAATACAAGAACTATTATTCCTATTACCTTCAAAAATTTTTTCATTAGAATCTCCTTCATGCAAAAATACTAAATGATTATACCACATTTTACCAAGATATCAATCTTTTTTGCTTAAAAACTACCATTAAGCATAGTCATTTCTGAGCTTAATATTCCGTTTAAAAAGCTTTTGATTTCATATCCATAGAAAAATACATCTACAAATAAAACTATTACACATATTACGATTGTTATATTTGCTACTTTTGGCTCAATACTTTGCTTATTAATAAGAACAATTATAAGAACAATTCCAGCTAAAAGGAAAATAAATGTAGGTGCAAGCTCTCCTGAACCAAACATCTCTCCTATCTTTGAAAGTGTTGCTTGTCCTCTATTTGTTGTTGCGGCAAAACATATTGAAAATGTGCTCAATAGTATCAAAAAAACAGTTAAACTAATTGCAATTTTTCTCATAATTAACTCCTCAAAAATTTACTACTAATATTATATTCTAAACAAAAAATAAAATAAATATATTTTACTTTTTTAGTAAATTTTCTCTTCTTTCATCATAATCATCTAGAAAATTGTACTTCATATCCCCTTTTTCATATGAAATAAGAGTACTTAAATTAACATTTTGTGCACTATTAAAAATATTGACATCAATATTATCATAGTTCTCTTTTAGTTTATAAATTAGTTCTTTTATTTCTTTTCTCTTTGAATCATTTTCATCTTTTATTTTTTCTTCTGTCATTCTACATGCACATTGTAAGAAAACTAAACCATGTTTATCTCTCCATTTAATAATGTCTTTTTCTCTTATTAAATACATTGGTCTAATTAGTTCCATTCCAGGATGAGAAGTACTATTAACTTTTGGCATCATTGTTTGGAATTGAGCACCATATAGAATACCCATTAGAATTGTCTCTATTACATCATTAAAGTGATGACCTAAGGCAATTTTATTACATCCAAGTTCCTTTGCTTTTTCATAAAGATATCCTCTTCTCATTCTTGCACATAAATAACAAGGATTGTCTTTAATGTTTTCTACTGATTTAAAAATAGTAGTTTCAAACATTTCTATGTCAATATTAAGAAGTTTTGCATTTTCAATTATCTGCTGTCTGTTTTTCTCACTATATCCTGGATCCATTGAAATAAACGTAAGTTCAAAATCTTTTTTATTGTGTTTCTTAAGCTCTTGGAAACATTTAGCCATTAAGAATGAGTCTTTGCCACCTGACATACATACAGCAATTTTATCGCCATCTTTAATCATATCATAGTCACATATTGCCTTAACAAACTTACTCCATATATCTTTCCTATATAGTTTAATTATATCTTTTTCGATTTCTTCTAGTTTTTCCATAAACTAATTCCTTTATTTAAAAATAATGCATATATATTTTACTACTTTTCAGCTAAAAAAGCCACAAAAAGCGCCCTAATTCTTTAGGGCGCCTTAAATTAATCTATTTAATTAGTTTTCTTCTAGCATAGGCTCTTCATCTTGTGATTGAGCAACAGCTTGAGGTTTAATCAAATCTCTTCTAGTTTTCTTAATATCCATTTGAGGTGGTAATATTGGTTCAAAACTCTCACCGTTATACATACTTACCTCAACAGTTCTTGTAAATAAATCTGTATAATTATAAGAACCAACTCTATTAGCATCATCAAATTTAACTCTAAAATAGCTATTATAAGTATTCTCTATTGTAGCTACTTTTTCTTGAGGTTTACTTCTCTTACCTGGTGATTCTTTAATTATAATTTTTTGTCCTATGTTATCTCCAATATTTTTTCTTAAATCTGCAATTTCAGATCTGTATATTCCCATTTACATCACCTACTTATTAATATTTATTCAACTGAAATCTTTATATCACGGATATGCCAATATGTCAAAAAATTTTAGGTGTTCAAAAATCCGTCAAGTTGTTGGTATTACTATTATGCGTGGTTTTGTGGTGGTTGTTTATCTTTTGTGTTACATTAATATTTCATTTGTGTTACAAGATAAAAATAACCCTTATTAAACGGCATTAATAAGGGCTTTTTCTATATTAATTTTCCTCCACCAAGTACAATATCTCCTAAATAAAATACTGCTGATTGACCAGGTGTAACTGCTCTTTGTGGTTCATCAAATACTATTTTTATTTTATCATCATCTTCTTTAGAAATTGTAGCTGGAGCTTCTGTAGATGAATATCTTGTTTTAACATTTACTTTTAATGGTTCATTTAACTCATCGATTAAAAGAAGATTTATGTCATTGACATATGCTTCTTTTGTAAATAATTCATCTTTTTCTCCAACAATTACTTCATTTTTAAGAGTATTAAAACCAATTACAAATAATGGTACTGGATTTGCAATACCAAGACCTCTTCTTTGACCTATTGTATAATTGTAAAGGCCTGTGTGTTTTCCAACAACATCTCCATTGCTTCTTACAATATTGCCAGGTTTTGGTTTTAGTGAAGAATTATTCTCTAAAAACTTCTTATAATTACCATCTGGTATAAAACAAATATCTTCACTATCTGGTTTGTTTGCAACCTTTAGGTTGTTATCACTTGCAATCTTTCTTATTTCATCTTTTGATTCAAAGTCAAATAGTGGGAATATAATGTGTTCTAACATTTCCTTTTTTATATTCCATAGAACATAGCTTTGATCTTTCTTCCCTGCTTTAGATTTTTTTAAAACATATCTATTATATTCATCACTATATTCAACTTTAGCATAATGACCTGTTGCTATATAGTCGCATCCTAATTCTTTTGCCTTGTCAAACATAAGTCCAAATTTTAAATATCTATTACATTCGATGCAAGGATTAGGAGTTTTGCAGTTTGAGTAGCACTCAATGAAATCATCAATTACATACTTTTTAAATTCTTCTTTATAGTTATAAGTGAAATGTGGTATTCCGATTTGTTTGCAAACATTTTTTGCATCAATATATGTTTCTATATTGCAGCAACTGCTTCCAGGAAATAGTTCCATAGTAGATCCTATTACTTCATACCCTTGATTTTTTAATAAAAGAGCTGAAACAGAACTATCTACTCCTCCACTCATTCCTAATAATACTTTTTTATTCATATTACTCCTTTTTTGTTCTTAAATCACAATGACCTAAGTTTTCAACATTATAAGAAAGTTCTTTTTTACCTTCATTACCAATATTCTTTTCTAATATATCCTCTAAAGTGTGCCATGCAAGAAGTGCACATTTAACTCTAGCTGGCATATTAGATATGTTCTTAAATGCAAATGCATCTTCTAGTAGTTTTTTTTCTTCTTCTGATATTTCTTCTCTTTGAATTAATCTAATAAATATATTAATAATCTTTTTAGCTTCTTCTATAGTCTTTCCTCTTAAAGTATCTATCATTATAGAAGTAGATGCTTGACTTATTGCGCATCCATGACCATTAAATGCCATATCTTCTAGTATGTTTCCATCAAGTTTAACTTCAATAGTAATTTCATCTCCACAGCTTGGATTATGTCCAAGTTCACAGAAATCTACTTTATCAAGTTTTCTTTTATTTTCTGAATTCATACTATGTTCCATTATTAATTCATTATATACTTGTTCTAATTCGTCCATTAATTATTCATTCTCCCTTATTTAATTTGGGTACACTAAATTTTCTTCTTTCAAATTATATAATACTTCTTCTAAATATTTTTTTGATTCATATCTAGCATTTAGTAAGTTTTGATCCAAATAATTACCACAAGAATATGGATCAGCCCCTGGAATGTCTCCCTCGAATGTTGACATGAACTCAAACATTTCAGTAATTATATCCTTCACATCTTCTGATTTTAAATCTCCCTTGAAGATTACGTAGAACCCTGTTCTACATCCCATAGGTCCAAAATATATAGTTTCATTTTTATATTTTTCATGATTTCTTAAAAAAGTAGCACCTAGATGTTCAATTGTGTGAAGCTCTGCTATATTAATAACTGGTTCACGATTTGGTTCTTTCATTCTAATGTCAAATGTTGTAGCAATTACTTTTCCAGTCTCATTATCATAATCTTTTCTAGATACATATATTCCTCTTTTTAATAATACATGATTAACTTTAAAACTCTCAATTTTTTCCATAATAATCTCCCTAGGTTTTTATATATTCCTTAAACATATTATAAGCTTTATTTAATCCATTTACTAGCTTATCAACATCTTCTTTTGTATTATACATATAAAATGATGCTCTACATGTTGAGTCCACTCCAATAGATCTTAAAAGTGGTTGTGCACAATGATTTCCTGAACGTACACAAACATTTTCTGTATCTAATATACTTGCTACATCATGTGGATGAACACCTTTTATATTAAATGAAATTACTCCATTATGGTTTTCAACATTTGGAGTCATATATAGTGTTAAATAATCTAATTTTGAAAGTTCTTCTCTTGCATATGAAACTACTTCATCTTCAATTTTAGCGATATTATCATATCCGATTTTTTCTATATATTCTATAGCTGCTGCTAAGCCTACTACTCCACCTGCATTTTGAGTTCCTGCTTCAAATTTATTTGGAAGTGGCGCATAAGTTGTGTCTTGTTCATAAACATATTCAATCATATCTCCACCCATTAAAAATGGTGTCATTTGATTTAATATTTCTTTTTTACCATATAGTACACCTATTCCTAAAGGTGATAATAATTTATGTCCTGAAAACACTAGAAAATCACAGTCTAAATCTTGAACATCTATTCTCATATGTGGGATACTTTGAGAAGCATCCACAAGTACTAATGCTCCTTTTTTATGTGCATAACTTATAATTTTCTTAATATTATTTACAGTTCCTAGTACATTAGAAACATGTGTAACACCTACTATTTTAGTCTTATCTGTTATTTTAGATTCAATCTCTTCATCTGTTAATTCGTAGTTCTCATTAATGTACATATATTTTAGAGTAGCCTTTTTATCTTTAACTACTTTTTGCCATGGAACCAAATTTGAATGATGTTCCATGATTGAAAGAACTACTTCGTCTCCTTCATTAACATTTGAAAGACCATATGAATAAGCAACAAGATTCAAACTTTCTGTTGCATTTTTAGAGAAGATTATCTCTTCACGAGATCTTGCATTTACAAACTTTTGGATAACATCTCTTCCCTTTTCATATTCTTCTGTAGCTTTCATACCTAATGTATAAGCTCCTCTATGAGGGTTAGCATTGTTTTCTTTATAAAACTCATTTACCTTGTCTAAAACATAATTTGGCTTTTGAGTTGTTGCTCCACTATCTAAATATGAAATATTTTTATTCATAAGAAGTGGAAAATCTTTTTTAATTTCTAATGCATCCATAATTATTCTCCTAATCTTTCATCTATTAAAGAATTTATCTTACACGTATATTCATCATCATGAATCTTTTCTAATATCTTGTTAAATTTTGCCTTTACTAATAATCTCATTGCTTCTTTCTTAGTAAGACCTCTAGACATTATATAGAAAAGTTCTTTCTCTCCTACTTTTCCAGCTGAGTTACCATGGCTTCCTTCAACATCTTCTTCACTGCAAAGTAAAACTGGCATAGCAATACTTTTTGATTTATCTGAAAGAAGTGTACAAGATTCTTGCTCATTTCCTTTTGCTTTTTTACAACCTTTTTTGAAATCTATTATACCTTTAAAATGATTCTTTGAAGTATCAGATAATGCTCCTTCAATGATCATATTAGTTTCTGATTTAACTCCTCTTAAATCAGTTAGGTAGTTTGCATCAAAAAGTTGATTTTCTTTTCCTAGAAATACTGTGTCAATATTGCTTATTGCTTCTTTTCCTATTACATTTGAATAGTAATTTGTTATACTATTTCTTCCACCAAACTCTACATATGTATAACTTACTTTAGCAAAATCACATAGAGTATTTTCAATAGAAATAAAATTTAATGAATTAATATTAATTAAGCTAATTATATTTACTTTTATATCAGTATTTTCTTTAGCATTTACTCTAATTATTCCATTGTGGTAATATTCTCTATTACCTTCTGATTCTAAAACAATATTAATAGTTTCCCTGCATCCTTCTTCAGATTCAATATCAATATTATCTACCAATGTTTGATTGTTTTCATCAAACTTGTATCTAATATAAATATTTTTATTTGTTTTAGAATTAACATTTATTTTTAATTTATGATTTGCGTTTTCAAGTACTTCGTTTGTAAAAGCTTCATCAATTCCATATGTTAGTTTATCTTTTGAAACATCTTCTGAAATAACATCTTTACCTGATTCTGAAATTACTTTAATATTCTTAAATTCTTTTATTTTTGGAATCTTTATATCAGATAATTTAATATTATTAATTAGATAGTTTCTAGCTGTTCTTGTACTTGATTCGTTAATTACTAAATCTTTCATTAATACTATCCTTTCTACCCTATTGCTCCTTTAAGTTCTAAATTAATTAAGTTATTCATTTCAACTGCATATTCTATTGGTAATTCTTTAGAAATAGGATATGCAAATCCTCTTACTATCATAGCTTTGGCATCCTCTTCAGTAAGGCCTCTACTCATCAAATAGAATATTGCTTTATCACTTAGCTTTCCTATTGTAGCTTCGTGTGAAAATTCAACATCATCTGTTCTAATATCATTTACTGGAATTGTATCTGATACTGATATATCATCTAACATTAAAGATTCACATGATACTGTTGATTTTGAGTTCTTTGCATTTTCTGCTATTCTAACTAGTGATCTATAAGTACACTTTCCACCATTTTTAGAAATTGATTTTGAATTTATAACACTTGATGTGTTTGGTGCATTGTGTATTACTTTAAATCCTGTGTCTAGGTTTTGTCCGCCACCAGCAAATGATATACCAGTATATTCTGTTTTTGCATTTTCACCATTTAATATACTCATTGGATATAACATTGATATCTTAGAGCCAAATGATCCAGATACCCAATCTACTTGTGCGTTCTTTCCTATTATTGCCTTCTTTGTATTTAAGTTAAGCATATTTTTAGACCAGTTTTCTATTGTTGAATATCTTAAATATGCATTATCTTTTACATATAATTCTACACAACCTGCATGTAGATTTACTTTATTATATTTAGGAGCACTACATCCTTCAATAAAGTGAAGTGATGCTCCCTCTTCAACTATAATTAGTGTATGTTCAAATTGACCAGATTCTGGTGAATTTAGTCTAAAGTATGATTGAAGTGGGAAATCTAATTTTACTCCCTTTGGAACATATACAAATGATCCACCTGACCAAACTGCTGCGTGAAGTGCAACAAACTTATGATCATTTACTGGAACACATTTCATAAAATGTTCTTTAACAATATCAGGGTATTCTCTTACTGCTGTTTCCATGTCTGTATATATAACACCTTGTTTTATCAAGTCTTCCTTCATACTGTGATAAACTACTTCTGAATCATATTGAGCTCCAACACCAGCTAGAGATTTTTTCTCTGCTTCTGGAATTCCAAGTTTCTCAAAAGTATCTTTAATATCTTCTGGTACATCTTCCCATGAAGAATTTAATTTTGATTTTGGTCTAACATAAGTTGCAATCTCATCCATATCTAAAACTGAAAGATCTGGACCCCATGTAGGAAGTTCAAGAGAATTATATATGTCTAGTGCTTTAAGTCTTATTTCTCTCATCCAGTCAGGATCATTCTTTTGTCTAGATATTTCCTCAACTATCTCTTTAGTTAGTCCCTTTTTTATTTTATAGTCATAATCATCTTTATTTTTAAAGTCATAGATATTTCTATCTACTTCTTCTAAATATGTCTTTTCTTCCATCTTAAACTCCTGCTTTATACTTTCCATATCCTTCTTCTTCAATTTCTGTTGCTAAACTTTGTGGTCCTGTTTTAACTATCTTGCCATCTACTAAAACATGTACTTTGTCTACCTTTAAGTTGTGTAAAATCTTAGTATTGTGAGTTATTATCAAGACTGCATTATTTTCATTTTTAAACATTTCAATACCTTTTGATACAGTCTTAATAGCATCAACATCTAATCCTGAATCTGTTTCATCCAAAATTACAAGTTTAGGATTTAATACAAGCATTTGTAAAATCTCATTTTTCTTTTTCTCACCGCCAGAGAAACCAACATTTAAGTTTCTTTCAGCATATTTTGGATTCATATTTAATTCTTCCATGTATTTTTTAATTTCATCTTTAAATTCAAATATCTTAACTGGTTTTCCAGTTACTTTATTTTTAGCAAATTTTAAGAAATTAGTTACAGTTATTCCTGGTATTTCTTCTGGTGATTGGAAAGACATAAATACGCCTTTTCTAGCAATTTCATCTGTAGAAAGATTTGTTATATCTTCACCATCAAATACTATATTTCCACCTACTGTTGTATACATTGGGTTATTGAAAATAGCATTTGCTGTTGTACTCTTTCCTGAACCATTAGGTCCCATGATAACATGTATTTCACCTTTATTAATAGTTAAATTAATTCCTTTTAATATTTCTTTTTCTTCTGCATTAACTCTTAAATCATTGATTTCTAGTAACTTTTTCATATATATCTCCTAACTCTTTTTTGGCATTCTTCTAACGCAAGATCTACATCTTTCATTGTTTATATCATAGTTGCAGTCTAAGCTATTATAGTCTAGTTGTTTTTGAACATACTTTGCAAGCCTATTTAAAGTATCATCATTTAATGTAGACTTAATTTTTCCAGCTTCTTCTTCTGCTTCATTTTCATCTAAATTAAGTACGTCTTTAAAAAAAACATAAGCAATATCATAAGCTTCTAATATCTTTTTTGCTAAATCCTCTCCCTCTTTTGTAAGGACTATTTCTTGATATGCTTCATATTTTATAAGGTTTTCTTCTTTAAGATTTTTTAAAGCCTTATTTACACTTGGCTTAGTACAATTCATCTTATTTGCAATATCAGTTACCCTTATTTCATTATTCTGTTTTTTTAATACATACATTGTTTTTAAATATTCCGATAACGCCTTTGAAATCATAATAAATCTCCTTTGTTAACCTCGGTTAACATTATATTATGAACCTGATTGTTTGTCAAGGCTAACATCTTAAAAAGTGCACAAAAAAAGGAATATTTTAAATATTCCTTTTATCTTTTTAAATATTACTTAAAACAAAAAGTTTAATAAAAACTGCTGCATATGTAATGACTGGTAATAAGATAATTGCTATCATAATTACCCAAGCTGTACTTATAGATTTTCTATACTCTTTTGAAGCATTTTCTTCTTCTCGTTTTTCTTCTAACTCTTCGTTCATTTTATTTTTGGAATTCTATGTTTTTAGTTATCAAATTATCTAATGCTAAATTATACTTAGATGATTTTAAATTCAAATAATTAAGTCCCATTAGTTTAACTATATATGTTGAATACTTAACTTTTGTATTGTTTAATATTAGTTCTTTTAAGTTTCTATATCTTAAAAGTTTTCTAATATCGACTTTTTTGACATCATCAATCTCTAACTTTTCAACATTTACTGTTTTGCAATAGTATTTTGAATTCTTAATTCTTGTTTTCTCAAATTTTAATACTTTGATGTTTGAATTAATTAATCTTGATTTTGAAACAATATTACATCCTACAAAAGATAGTTCTTCTAAACCCTTTACCCTATTTATGATATTAGTTTCATAATTATTTATTTTGAAATTCTTAAGAGTAAGTCTTTTTAAATTTGGAACTTTTGCTATATCAAACAAGTCGAAGAAAAGTATCTGATTATCAAGTTCAAGATCTTCGATACTTAATAAATCTTCAGGCTTAACTTCGTCCTTGTCTAATAATTCTTTTAATAAATTTTCAAAATCTATACTTTTAAACATAGAGTCCTTTCTTTAATTTTCAGAATTGTCTCTTCCTTTTTTGTTTGCTACTTTGTTTGTTCTCATGAACAATGCTTTGATTTGTTCAATTCTTGATCTAAATGGACTATATTTTGCAATTGAAGTTTCTGGTTCTTTTTCATCAAATAGATGCATATCTTTTTCTAGGTCGCTATCATCATATAAAACATCTTTTGATTTTTCTACTTTAGGTTCAGCTTTAGCTTCAACTTTTACTTCTTCAACTACAGGTGTGCTTTCTGCAGTTTCTTTAACTGGAGTAGCTTTTGGTTTATTTAGATTGTCATTTTTTAATTCTACATCAAGATCATACTTTTTGATAAAGCTATTATACTTATCTAAGTTAGTATCATTGAACTTATTAGCAAATTTCTTTTCAAGTTTTTCGATAAAGTCATTCTCTAAAGAAGTTTCTCTATCTGACATAAAGTCTTCGTTTCTCTTTATTACAGTTGGTTCTGAATCAACTATCTCAGTTGGTTCTTTAACAACTTCTTCAACAGATACAGTATTTATATCATTGTTTTGTTCTTCTCTTTCAATATTTTCTGACATTATTTCCACTTTTTCCTCTAGTTTAGTAGCCAAACTAGCATTCTTTAGTTCTTCATAAGCCATTCTCTTCTTTGCTCTATTTAATGCTTTCTTTTCTTTCTTAGTTAATTTTTTCTTCTTTTCGAATTTTGGCTCTTCTTTTGCTATATCTACACCATTTGATTTGGCTTCTTCTACTAAAGTAGATTCTGCTTCAATCATTTGTGTTGTTGCTTCTGCTATTATGTTTAATTGTTTCTCAGCTAATTCTTTTTGCTCTTCAGCAATTTCTTCAACACTTAGTGTAGCTTGTTCTTCTTGTTCGATTACTTTACCTTCTTCTACCATTTCTTCTTCAGGTAATTTAATCATTTCTTCATCAATTTGAGGTATCTCAACTTCTTCAATCACTTCTTGAGAAGCTTCCTCAGATTGTTCTTCTTTAACAGCTTCTATTTGACTTGGTGTGTTTAGCACTTTATCTTGTAACTCAGAAATTATTCTATCTTGATTTTCTAGTTTTTCTTTTAAGCTTGCGATTAATTCTTGTTCTTCTCTTCTTAGTCTTTCTTCTCTAGCTTTATAATTAATTTTAATTAAGTGAATATTGTTTGCTCTTGAAAGTTTAACTTTTCTTCTTGTATCCACCTTAGCTTCTACAATCTCTTCTTTTGGTTCTTCATACATTGTAAGAATTCCATCTATAGAAGCGAATAAATTATTTCTAACTCTAAGAGCTTGTTCTTTAGTCTTATATAATTTCACATAGCTGTAACTTGCGAGTCTTAACTTTCTTCTTGTATCAACTTTTACTGGCATTGTGTATACTGCATGTGATAATCTAATTGTTCTCTTTTTCTTAGGTGGTGTGATAATTATAGTTGCTCTAGATAATCTTAAAGTCTTTTTCTTTGGTCTTGTTAGCATTTCATTAAACTCAAAATCAACATCTTGAAGTATATCAGCCACTGATTCTACATTATGTTTTACATATGATTTATTGTTCTTAGCTAATCTTAATTTTCTTCTTGTATCAACTTCAGCTTCTACTATAATCTCTTCCTTTTTTGGTTCTTCAAATATAGCAAGTAGATTATCGATAGATTCAAACATTTTTTCTCTAACTTTCAAAGCTTGTTCTTTAGTCTTATATAATCTTAAATATCTAAAGCTTGCTAGTTTTAATTTTCTTCTTGGATCAACTTTTACCGGCATAGTATAAACTGCATGTGATAATCTTAATGTCTTCTTTGGCTTTGGTGCAATTATTACAAATACTTTATGAGATAATCTAAGTTTTCTTCTAGTATCCTTAACCGGCATTTTGTATGTAGCATGTGATAATTTCAATGTTCTCTTTTTCTTAGGTTTAACTACTGTAAATACCTTGTGAGATAATCTAATTTTTCTCTTTTTCTTAGGTTTAACTACAGTAAATACCTTATGAGATAATCTAAGTTTTCTTCTAGTATCTACAACAGCTTCTTGTATTTCTTGTTCAAGATCTTCTAGCTCAACTTCTTTTGTAAGTACTTCTTGCTCTTTGCTAGCTTCCTCATTAGGTTGTTCTTCTACTTGTTCTGCAACCTCTTCTTCTGAAGTTATAACTTCTTCTTGAGTAGCTACTACTTCCTCTTTAGGCTCTTCTTGAACAGCTACAGTTTCTTCTTTTATTTCTTCTTTAACTTCTTCGATTTCTTCTTTTACTTTTGATTTTCTATTTCCAAAGAAATTAAATATTTTATTCACTAAACCAACTTTTTCTTTTGGTTTCTTTTCAGGAACTATTAAAGCTTGTTCTTCTTGTACTTGTTCTGGTTCCTTTTCTTCTATTACCTCTACTGCTTCTTCAATGATGTTTTCTTCTTGTTCTTCATTTTTTTCTATATCATCAAGACCATCTATAGCATCTAGAAGACTGCTATTAGATTCTTCAATAGTTTCTTCTACAATTTCTTCAACTTGTTCTTCCTCAAGTACTTCTTCTTGAGCAGTTTCAACAACTTCTTGAACTTTAGGCTCTTCTACTTTTTCTTCAATAACCTCTGGTTCTTTTTCTTCTACTACAATTTCCTCAGGAACTTCTTCTTGTTTTTCTTTAGAATTTAGTCTCAATGCATTTTTTATTTTATTTGAAAATTCTTTCTTTGCCTTTTCTTTAGCCTCTAATTTTTCTTCATGTTGCTCAACTTTTAGTCTTGATTCGATAACTTCATTTCCAATCTTTACTTTACCGTTTTTTAAGATTCCTTTTAGAAGTTCTTCATCAATACTATCATGTGCTAAGTGTTTATCCTTAGTCTTTGTTGAGTGATCATCATTAAAGATATCTTCTGCTGATAGTAAATATCTACAAGCATCATTCATAGAAATTGTCTTGTCATAAGCACATTTTCCTAAATCTATGTTGTACCATTTACCATCAATCTTAACTTGTTCCCAAATATAGTCTTCATCACCTTTAATGATAACAGCATCTAGTTCTAATATTGCTAGAGCTGAATGAATTAATTCTATATATGTTTCTAATGTAGCTAATTTTTCTTTGAATACATTTTTCAAATCTGTTATATCAGCAGTTGCAGTCTTGAATGAATCATCTAATTTGAAATCATGTAAGATGATGTCAATTAAATTGATTACTTTTAAGCTTTCTGTTCTTTCATCTTTAACTCTTGATGTAAGTTCATCTAAAGCCATTCTTACTTCTCTAAAATCAGAAAGTGAATAATCTAGATATTTTTGTTTATAGAAATATGTATTTTCCACATTGATGAAATGAATTGTATTAATATATAACTCATTTTCTAAAAGATCTAATTCTTCTTGAGATATGTTAGAGAAGTCTCTAACGTATATATTTAAGTGTCCATCAAAGTCTTTTAGTAACTCAAGATTTTCTTTAATTATATCTTTAGAATCTATAATCAAATTGCATTCATCAATTATTCTATCGTTTACTAAATCAATAACATTAATAATATTGTTGATATGAACAGATACTGAAGATCCTTCTTCGTTAAATACAAGAGAATCTTTAACCTTGCATCTTGCTATAGATTTTACTTCTAATGCAATATCCTTTTCATAGTTTCCCTTTAGTAAATATTCAATACCTTCAGATTCAATTCTTGAATTTTTGAATATAATTTTCTCTAGCTTTTTAGCTTTATCAAAGAATTCAAGTTCTGTGAATTGAACATTTTTCATGTTATTAATTGTTACTATTTTTACGTTTTCAAATATTGATAAAATATCAAAATTTTCTCCAGCAAAGTCAACATCTTTTAAGCTTATTCCCTCTACCTTCTTTGGATTCTTAATTGTATCTAAGAAACTCTTGATAGAAGTAAATCCCACATTATGAAGTGATATAAATTTTAAGTTTTTATATCTTTCCATAGCTTGACTATCTGGAAGTTTAACATTCTTAAGTATTAACATTGTTAGTTTTTCAGGTTTGCATAGGCTGTTTAATATAGCTGAAGTATCAGTTCTTGTACTTGCATCAATAGTTAATATCTTGACATTTAAGCATAAACTAATTACATTTAAAATTTTGTTTTTAGTGTCAAGTTCAGTAACTGTAAGATCTTCAACTTCATCTAAGTGTTGTGATAAAAGGCCATCAAAATCTTTTAATGCTGCTTTATTAAGTTTAAATTTCTTCAAAGATTTCTTTTCCACTTTTAGATTAAACCTCCCTTCTTATGCACCTAAAAATATCACTCTAATTATATCTATAAATTCAAAATAAGTAAAGAAAAAATGACCCTAAAATTTGATTTTTTTTATAAAAAAATTAGCATTTTCTTTTTTGAGAAAATGCTTAGTTTTAAACACTTTTATGGTTTTTAATTTTTTTCAAAATGTTACAATTTAATTATTGACAAATTGAGAAAAAAGAGAAGCAAAAACTTCTCTTTTTTTTATAATTTTAATAATTTTGTTGTTGCTAAAGATAAAGCAGATAAAATCATATAAATTAAAACTATACCTGCACCAGTTGGTAGATTTAAGAAATATGCAGAGAACATACCAATTATGAAACATGCGATTGATACAAACACAGATGTAAATACCATTCCTTTAAAACTATTTGTATGTCTTTTAGCAATGATTGCTGGGAATATAATTAAGCTTGAGATTAATAATGTTCCCATCATTCTCATTCCTATAACTACAACCAAAGCTGTAATTAAGGCAATTAAAAATTGATATAAAGTTACTCTAATTCCTCTTGCTTTTGCATATGATTCATCAAAAGTAACTAAGAATAATCTGTTATAGAAGAATGCATAAGTTCCAACTGAAATAACTGTAAGTGCTATACTTAAGATTACATCAGCTGAACCTATAGTTAAAATACTTCCAAACATGTAATTATATGCATCTGTTCCAAAGCCAGAAGTAAACGCTGTAATTATAACACCAAGAGCTAATGCTCCAGAAGCTACAAGTGCGATTATTAAGTCTGCTCCTTCTCCCTTCTTTTGGCTAATTATCATAATAGCTATTGCTGCAATTATAACTATCGGTATTGACACAGCATAAGTTGGAAGATTTAAAGCTAGTGCTAAAGCTATAGCTGCAAACCCTACTTCACCTAAACCATGTCCTATCATAGAATAATTTTTTAGTGTTAGAATAACACCGATAAGCGCTGCTGAAAAAGATATTGCTATTCCACAAAGAAGAGCTCTTTGGAAAAATGTATATGATAAAATTGACATTATTTCATTCATTATTTCTCATATCCTTTCCAACCATCATAGTTACCATCGTATACTACCTTCTTAGATAGATATACAATTCTTGGCTTATCGTTTGCTAGTTCTTCAATATCATGTGTTGCCATTATAATAGTTAATTTATTTTCTTTATTTAATTGTTTTAATATCTTGTAGAATTCTTGAGTAATATTGTAGTCAAGTCCTGCTGTTGGTTCATCAAGTATCAAAAGTTCTGGTTCAGAAATTAATGCTCTTGCAATTAATACTCTTTGTTTTTGACCACCTGATAAATCTCCAATTCTTCTATTTTGAAGGTCTTCGATATGTAATTGTTCAATTACTCTTTTATATACTTCTTTATCCTTCTTTGAATAGAAAGGTAATTTTCCATGTTTTTGAGTACCAGTCATTATTATTTCTTTAGCTGTAGCTGGGAAATTTAAATCTTTTAGATTAAATTGTGCCAAATATGAAACTTTACCTAGTTCAATATTCAAATTTATAGTTCCTGAATCTTGTTTTTTAAGTCCAACTATTGTTTTAACTAAAGTACTTTTACCAGATCCATTTTCTCCAACCAAACATACATATTCACCTTCATCAATTTTTAGGTCAATATCTTCTAAGGCATAGTGATTAGAGTAAGAAACATTTAATTTCTTTATTTCTAATAGACTCATTTAAAAACCCTTTCTATTTATTAATACTTTTTAATATATTATCATAATTCTTTTCCATAAGTGAAACATAAGTATCTGGATTTTCTCCATCAACTGTTCCATTATGAACTGAATATAATATTTCTGCTTCCGCTTTTGTTTGCTCTGAAATCATTTTTGCAACAGAGCCATTACTTAGTTCTGGATAGAAAACCACCCTAATATCGTTATCATTTATATAATCAATAATACTTTTTACTTTTATTATACTTGGATCTTCCCCTTCTCCACAGTTATTATAAACCGTCTTAAAGTTTATCCCAAATTCTTCTACAAAATATGCATATGAGAATTCTCCACCAAATACTAAAGTGATTTGATTTTCTTTAAATAATTTCTCAAACTCACCTTTTAATGCATTAATTTCATTTTTATAATTAGTTGCATTTTGAGTATAGTATAGTGCATTTTCTTTATCTAAATCACATAGCTTATTCGTTATATTATCAATCATAATGTTAGCATTATCTAAGTTAAGCCAAATATGCTCATCGTGGCTTAAATGGTGGTCTTGAGCTTCATGTGAAGCTTCATCTTCTAATCCATATTTTTCTTCAAATTCTTCTATATCTATTAAAATAATTCCTTCTGATAAATTGACTATATTAATATCTTTTGAAAGAACTTTTGATAGATCTTTCACCCATGGTGATAACTCTTCACCAATTGTAATTAATAGATCTGAGTTATTAATATCAATTATGTCTTGAGCTGTAGGTTCAAAGTTATGAGTTTCAACTCCTGGTTTAATTAGAAGTGATACTTCCCCTTTATCTCCAACAATATGCTTTGCAAAATCATACTCTGGGAATATTGTTGTTACTATCTTTATTTTGTTCTCACTTGTTCCCTCTTCAGGCTTTTTTTGCCCCTTTAATGCTATTGTTGCTGAAGTCATAATCACAATTAAGATTAATATATCAATTACTAAACTTAAAAATTTTTTCAATATAATAATTCCTTCACTTTTCTTGCAGTTTTAATAATAACTGCCTATATATGATACTATTTTTAGCAATTTTTGTCAACTTTATGTAAATTAAAAAGGAAGCTTTCAAGCTTCCTTTTTATTGATTTTTTAATTCTACTTCTACTTTCTTAATGTTATTATCGATTTTAACTTCTCCTGAGTTTGTTGTTGTTTCATTTCTTGAAGCTTTACCATCACTTGTTACAGGTACACTCTTTACAGGTGTGTTAGGACCTGTTGTTGGATTATCTTCAATTCTCATAATCTCATTTTCAGTGTAGTTTACTTCTTTCTTAGGTTTACTTGTTGTTGGAACTACAGTATTATCAACTGGTACAACACTATCTACTTTCTTTTCAGTTTCTATTGGTTTCTTTGTAGATGTTTTATAATCAGCTGATATATAATTTGAATATGTTCCTTCTATAAAGTCTTTGATGATTTGTCCTAATTCTTTAAATTTCAAGTATCTTAAATCATCTTTTTCACCGTCTATTTTAGTAATCTTTTGAATTCCTTCATTAGATATTAAGTCTGATGCATATTGAACTACATTCTTTTCTAAATCTCCATTAGAAACTTTATCTTCATATTCTGAAATGACATCAGAAGATATTATTTGTAGTACTGGTGTAGAACTATCATATTTTGACCCATATAATGCATTTTTGTTGTTGTATAAGTTTTTATACTCTTCAACCATGTCTCCTGTTATATATGCACATGCAATTCTGTTTCTTAATTCTGACATATCTTGAGCATCATAAACACCTGCATCAAATAGTTGTTTAATTCCAAAATTTTCTGGTTTTAGATAACTCATTATCCTTCCAAATCCAACTATTTCAGCATAATGGCCTATTTTTATATTTTGAACATTATCATCGTATTCTTGTTTTAATTTTTCTTCAGTTACATTTGAAGGTAGTTCTCCATTTATAGTAATTATTCCGGCAACTGCCTCTGGATACATATTAGCAAATTCCATAGCGTATAAATTTGATGTACCTTCTGCAACTATAAGATATCTATATACTTTAACTTGATCTAGTAAAGTTTTAATTTCTTCTGCTATTAAAGCATTCGTTCTATCTTTTTTAACATCTGTACTGTATCCATAGCCATAGTAATCAACTACTACAACTTTGTATTTATCTGAAAGTGCTTGAGCTAAACCTTTATATTGAAGTACTGGTTCTTGAAGTCCGAATGCAGGTAAAATAACTAATGTTTCTTCATTATTTTCTCCATATACATGAGTATTCATAACAAATGGATCATCTATTGGATAAACTTTTTTGTATTTAGCATTTTCACCAAATATTTCAACCATCTTTACTGAGTTATGTCCTATCGCTAATAGCAAACAAATTACTATAGCAGTAAGCAAAATTCTTAATAAGATACTTAATATAGTATCAAAAGCTACGCTTATTTTATAATATAATTTTTTTAACATAATAATCTTCCTTAATATTTAACTACATATGTATTTGTATATGAATTTCCACCAATTACAACATGCATATCAACAACATCTTTTCCATTTTTATTAGACTTAGTAAGTTCAAAAGTCTCAACATTATTGCATAATGCTGTGTGATCATAATAGATAGTGTTTCCCTTTTTCTGGAATTGGTGACTTCTATATCCTATATGAGATTCATCTGTATACATAGTAACTAACAATTTATTCTCATCATGATTTGAGTTGTCAAGTACAAAAGATCTTAAGTTTCCACTCTTTAGCGATCCTACCATATATAAATTTATTTTATTATAATCTGCTGCTGAGCCTGTATTTGCATCTAATATCTTAACATTAGAATAAAAAAAGCTTGTTATAGTTCCAACTAGTAATGTGATAACTAAGAAACTAGCTACATAAACAACAAGACTCATCATTGCAATACCTTTTTCTGACTTCATCTTTTGCTCCTTTTCTCATATATTCATATATAAATATGATATACTTAATGGAAAAAATAAGCAAGAAAAAAAGAGATAAACTAAAAAGTTTATCTCTTAAATATAATAAAAATTAAATTTAAAACTATGCAAGTTCAACAACTGCTCCAGCTTCAACAAATTTAGCTTTGATTTCTTCAGCTTCAGCTGCTGCAACGCCTTCTTTAACTGTTTTTGGAGCGCCATCAACTAATTCTTTAGCTTCTTTTAATCCTAATCCTGTAACGTCTCTAACAACTTTGATTACAGCGATTTTGTTTGCTCCTGATTCTTTTAATACGATATTGAATTCTGATTTTTCTTCAGCTGCTCCAGCTGCTCCAGCTGCACCTGCTGCAGGAGCTGCTACTGCTGCTGCAGTAACTCCGTATTTTTCTTCAATTCCTTTAACTAATTCTGCTAATTCAACAACTGTTAATTTGTCGATTTCTTCTAACATTTTTTCTATTTTTTCACTCATTTTAATATCCTCCTAATTTATTTTATTTTTTATTTTTTTATAAGTGATTGTATACTTTTTTATAGCTTAAAAGTATTAAAAACTATTCTGCTGACTCACTTTCCTTTTTAACACGAACTGCATCAAGTGTAGCAGCAAGTTTTGAAACATTTGCAAGTAAGCATCCAGCCAATTTTGCAATAAGTTCTTCTTTTGATGGTAATTTTGCTAATGTGATTAGTTCTTCTTCAGAAGTTACTTTTCCATCAATTACACCAACTTTAATTTTGTAGTAATCATTTGCTTTAGCAAATTTATATACTGCTTTTAAAGCAGGTAAATATTCGTCTTTAGCTATAATAACAGCTGTAGGTCCTTCGATTAATTCATCGGCAATACCTTCAATTTTGTTTTCAGCTAAAGCTCTTCTTGTTATGTTGTTCTTAATTACATGATAAGAAGCATTTGTTTTTCTAACGTCTCTTCTTAATTGAGTATCACTTTCAACAGTGATTCCTCTATAGTCAACTAATAAAACTAATGCAGCATCTTTCATTTCTTCTGCTAATTCTTTAACTTGCTTCTCTTTCTCTGCGATTATTTTTTCACTTGCCATTTTAAATTTTTCACCTCCGTAATAATTATTATATTTTTTAAAAAATTAAAAACTCTTTACTTCCCACCTATGGCAAATAAAGAGTTTTTCCGCTCTATAATATTGCCTCGGTAGGATTTACTGTTACCTACTGTCTTCGGTAAATATTTTACTATTTTTGATTAATATATAAGCTTGGTCCCATTGTTGTTGCTACAGCAACTGATTTGATATATTGTCCTTTTGAAGCAGCTGGTTTAGCTTTGATGATTGCTTCTATAATTGCTTTATAGTTTTCATCTAATTTTTCAGCTCCAAATGAAACTTTACCAATTCCTAAATGGATGATGTTTGTTTTATCTAATCTGTATTCAACTTTACCAGATTTGATTTCAGAAATTGCTTTCTTAACATCCATAGTAACTGTTCCTGATTTTGGGTTTGGCATTAATCCTTTAGGTCCTAATACTTTACCTAATCTACCAATAACACCCATCATGTCAGGTGTTGCTACGATAACATCGTAATCAAACCAATTCTCTTTTTCAATCTTTGGAACTAAATCTTCAGCACCTACGAAATCTGCTCCAGCTTCTTCAGCTTCTTTAGCTTTATCACCTTTTGCAAATACAAGTACTCTTAAAGATTTACCTGTTCCGTGTGGAAGTACTACTGTACCTCTAACTTGTTGATCAGCGTGTTTTGAATCAACACCTAATCTAACGTGTAATTCAACTGTTTCGTCGAATTTTGTTTTTGGCATTTTTTCGATAATGTCAAAAGCTTCTTTTGATTCATATGTCTTTGATGGATCTACTAATTTTGCAGATTCGACATATCTCTTTCCTTTTTTCATAATTCCTCCTTTGGTATTAACGAACACATAAGTGTTCTCCCACTTTTAAAATTTTATTTATTGTTAGTCAACTACAACAACACCCATTGATCTAGCTGTACCTTCAACCATACTCATTGCAGCTTCTAAAGATGCTGCGTTTAAATCTTCCATTTTTTGTTCAGCAATTGCCTTAACTTGTTCTTTAGTTATTTTAGCAACTTTGTCCATGTTTGGCTTTCCAGAACCTTTCTTTAAGTTAATTGCTTTTTTAATTAAAACTGCTACTGGAGCAACTTTTGTTATAAATGTGAATGATTTATCTTTATAAACAGTAATAACAACTGGTATGATCATACCTGGTTGGTTAGCTGTTCTATCATTGAATTCTTTAACGAATTGCATAATGTTAACACCTGATGAACCTAATGCTGGTCCTACTGGTGGAGCTGGTGTAGCTTTTCCAGCTTCAATTTGTAATTTAATTATGTTTGAAACTTCTTTCTCTGCCACTTTAAATACACCTCCCTATGACCTAATCTATTTTTTGAACTTGTGAAAATTCTAGTTCTGCTGGTGTTTCTCTTCCGAACATAGAAACTAAAACTTTTACTTTTTGTTTTTCTTTATTAATTTCTTGTACAGTTCCAACAAATCCTTTAAGTGGTCCGTTAACAACTTGTACATTATCATTAACATCATAATCTACATCGACTGACATTTCGTCGAAGCCCATGTTTCTAATTTCTGTTTCTGTTAGTGGTATAGGATCAGATCCTGAACCAACAAATCCTGTAACACCTCTTGTATTTCTTACGACATACCAAGATTCTTCAGTTACTATCATCTTAACAAGAACATAACCTGGGAAAACTTTCTTTAAATTAGTTTTTCTTTTTCCATCTTTAATTTCAACTTGTTCTTCCATTGGAACAACTATATTGAAAATATAATCTTCAAGTTCTCTGTTCTTGATTGTTTTTTCTAAGTCTGTTTTTACTTTATTCTCATATCCAGAATAAGTATGTACTACATACCACTTTGGCTCAATTTTATTGTCTTCTTCAGACATAATATTGCCTCCTTTTTATTTTATTAGTTATTCAGAAACAACATTTTCTATTGCATCACTATTAATAACTTCATTTGAAATAGTATTTGTTAAATCAACATCCATTGTTTGTGATTGTGATGATATAACACCTTTTAAAGAATTAATTCCAAATTTATTAAATGATTCGAAAATAACATCTAAAACAAATACAATAACAGTAATTACTAATACAACTACTAGAACAGCTACAGTGCTGTTGAATAATTGTTCTTTAGTTAACCAAGTTACTTTTTTTAGTTCTGATTTTAAATCATTACCTTTAGAAGCTTTTGGAGCTTTCTTGCTTGGAACTTCTTTCTTTGAAGCTTTTGTTGATTTAGTAGTAGCTTTTTCTTCTACAACTTCTACTTCCTTCTCTGTAGAATCTACAGGTTCATTAACTTTATTATTGTTTGATTTTTTCTTAGCCATTACTAGCCTCCTAAAAAGAATTATTTTGTTTCTTTGTGAGTAGTACGTTTTTTACAGTACTTACAATATTTAACAACTTCTAATCTTTCTGTGTTATTTCTTTTATTCTTAGAAGTCATATAATTTCTTCTTTTACATTCTGTACATTCTAGAATTATATTTTCTCTTGGTCCTTTAGCTGCCATTTGTATTACACCTCCGTTTTACTATTAGTGAAGCTTTAATTTTTTTATTTTATTTTTTAACGATGTGATTGCATGTCTCTTTAAAAAACAATGCTTATATAATTTACCACAAAATCGCCTATATGTCAATAAATTTCGCTATATTTTTTGCTTTTTTTATCAATATTTTTTTAATATTTTTTATCACCAAAAATATATCAAAATTTATAAAAAAAATGAAACAATTTTTTCATAAAAATGTTTCACTTTTTATTAAAAATTATCGCTTTTTATTAATTATTTTTTTGTATTTTTAGTCTTTTTCTTCTTTTGGACTGAAAATCCAAACTTTCCAAGTATTTTACCTAATGCAAAATAGTGTCCATTTGCATAACAAATTAAATCACATTTGCTGATATCAAATGCTCCATTTTTATCAAAATATTTTGTGCTAGCATCTATTGACAAAACCTCTCCAATAAATGTAACATGACTGCCATATTGCTTTTCTTCAATTACTTTACATTCAATGGATACAGGGCTTTCTTTTACTAGTGGAGCTTTAACAAATTTTCCCTTTTGTTTAGTTAATTTCATCTCTTTAAATTTGTCAAAATCACGTCCTGATTTTACACCACACCAATCAACTGCTCTTACTAAATCTTTAGTAGTTAAATTAATAACAAATTCTTTGTTCTTTTTTATCAAATTGTATGAGTATCTTTCTGGTCTTACTGACACATAAACAATAGCCGGATTAGTATTTAAAATACCAGTCCAGGCTACAGTCATAATATTTGAATTATTCATATCTCCCGAAGATACTAGAGCTGCTGGAATTGGATATACAAAAGTACCACTTTTCCAAACTTTTTTCTCTTTATCTTCTAGAAATTCATTATCTTGTTTCTGCACTATTATCTTTTCTCCTTGAATCTTCTATTTGTTCTTTTCTCTCTAATTCAGCAATTAATTGTTCAAGTGTCATATTGCCTCTTCCATCAACGATTCCTGGGTGATTTTTAGCATAAATACAAGCACTTCTTGTATGAGGGTTAATTCTTCTTGGATCTAAGAAGTATTTTGTACTTCTTGTATCCATATTACCCATAAATCTACCATTTTCAGCTATTGCTCTTTCAATTACTGGTCCTACAAAAATATTTCTTGCAAGAGTCTCTCCTTGTATCTTACTTAATTCTATTCTTTGTGGATCACTAATAAAGCATGGTCTAGCTTCACTTATTTTTAGTCTGATAGCATTAATTTTATCAATGATTTCTTGTTCTTTTGCTTTTCTTTCATTTTGTCTTTCAAATTCAGTTTTCTTTCCATCAACTTCTACTATTCCCATTTTTTCCAATGGTTTAGCAATTTTTGCTGTGAATCTGGCCATTTTTGCATCTTTGTCATGAACAGAAATTGCTTTTCTAATATTCATTAATCTATGTCTTAAATAAACTAACTCATCTTCTTCTTGTGCAGTAGAACCAACTAACATCTTTGTGCCATTGTTTTGCATTTCATATATTTGTTGAGCACTTAAATATTCTACTCTTCCTAAAATTCTATCTCCAACAATTAGAAAATCTCTTTTTTTCTCTCCTAAGCTATTAGTTCTTTCAACACTTATAATTTCAGATAATTCATCTACCATTGTATGACTACCACTTCTATTAACCATTGATCCATATCTGAAAAGACCATGTGCATATACTTTTACCTTTTGATTTAATTGAGGTAAATCATCAAATTTTGCATCTGCATCAAAATATAGTTGTTTCTTTGGATATAGTTTTACAGACCAATCTACATCTGATGCCCCTCCTCCTGTAATTGGCATTAAAGCATCTGGTCCATATTGATTTTCAACATGCATTCTAGTTAGTTTGTCAATAGCTTCTCTTTTTGAATATGAATCTACAATATTGTCATAAAGCTCTTTAGATTTAGGGTCTTTAAGTAATGAACCATATAAATAAAGCTTATTTTTAAGTGCTTGTAGCTCTTCTCCTTTTATACCACTTTCTTTTGCTTTTGATATTCTTTCTTGAAGATCTACATCTACAAAAACAGTTAATAGATCATGATAGTTCTTTTTTTCATCATAAGATTTTAAAGCATCATCAATAAATCCCATAAAATATTTTGCTCTTTTATTTTCATCAAGATCTTCTTTACCATCTATTTGAGCTTTTAGGCTATCTCTATATTTTCTTATAAATTCAACCATTTTATCTTCTTCTCTTGGATAACCAAGCTCATCATATAATGTATTATTTCCATCTTTTACGCTTTTGATAAAGTCTAAAACCTTACCAACGCCTAATCTTGCGCTTAAATATTCCATATCTTTCCTCTTAAAATTCTAATTTGTCATAATAATTATATACTAACGAATTCAAAAAATAAAGTATATTAATACTTATTATAAAAAAAAGATAGAGGCCTTTATAGGGCCTCTATTGCCAATTGACATGGGTGTTTCTTAAGACTCGATTTTATCAGCGTTTCCAATGTAGTAATCAATATTCTGATGATAAACGGTAGCAAGGTTTGCACTACCTTTTGTGATGAATATCGGTTCAGAAATAGAGACTACCTTCCCCCTAAAAGTTTTTCTCTCTACAATAAAGTAGATGTCAGAATTGCTTCCAGGGATTTCATGAAACCAACGTCTTTTATAAGTTGCACCCTTGTAGATTTCGTTGTAGACAGTGTATCCAAGATGAGAATAGTTACAGGAAAAGACAAGTTTAATTTGTCTGTCAAGAGCCTCACTTAAATACCACTTGGGCAGCTTCTCATCGAAATTCCAATTAGCAATTTTACCTGCTTCTTGGCGATTGAGAAGAATCGGCATAGATTCCTGAGACTCCTTAAAATAGTAGATCCATGGGATCCTATCATAATACCTGCTTTCATCTCTGTCCTTGAATGTTGTCCGTCTAACAACAGATGTCGTACTTGTTTGCTTCCCAGGAGACATTACATACTCGTACTCTCCTTTTAATGAAGCAAACCGTGTCCTAATTGGCATTTTCGTACTCATAAGAAATCCTCCTTCTGTCGTACTTACGAAAAGTCAACTATACAGTTAACATAAGTATTATATCAAGATTTCCTTTATATTTCAATAAAACAAATAAAAAAAGCATTATAGTAAAAAAACTATAATGCTTTTTTGCCTCTTTAATGATTTGAACATTATATACTCCATATTAGTAAAAAGGCATAAAAAAACTGGCGACTTCCTATTTTCCCAGCAAGGTAACTCGCAAGTATCTTCGGCACTAAGGAGCTTGACTTCTGTGTTCGGCATGGGAACAGGTATTTCCTCCTCGTCATAATCACCAGAAAATTTTTGTATGCTTTTATAG
>JAFXPH010000006.1 GCA_017528085.1 Clostridia bacterium
ATTATAAAATAATTTGTTTTAAAAATTATTAATTTTTTATTTTATTTTTTTAATTTTTAAATATTTATTGACTTACGGATAGAATAGTTATAAAAATAAGGTAATAATTGTAATTTTTGATTTATAATGATATAATCAAGGAAGTTTAAAGCAAGGAGTTTTAAAATATGAGAAGAGCATTAAGAAGATTTGTAAGTAAACTTACAGGTAAAAATAGAGTAATCTTTTTTGTTGTAATGTTTTTGATTGTGGCAGTAGCGTTAAGCATTGCAATCTATATTCAATTCTTTTATAAGTATGCAGATATAGATCCACTTATGATAGGAATTCATATAGGAGCAGAAAAGACAAAAGAAGAGGTTGAACTTCTTCAAAAGAACTTTGATCAATTATTTGTAAATGATGTATTTACTTCTAATAAAGATGCTAAATATGATTTAAAAGATATTTCTAAGGAGATTGTATTTACTGGATATAATCTAACAAATGAAGATGAGAGCTACTATTCAATTAATGCTCAAATACCAGTTATTAACTTAGATACTCCTGCTGCGGTAGAGATTAATAACAAAATTAAAGTAGACTTTCATGAAAAAGCTAACAGATATATGAGACAATCTGAAGAAAAAATTATTTATAAAGTTAAATATGTAGCTTTTGTAAATCAAGATGTTTTATCTGTTGTTGTTAAAGCTTCTCTAAAAGAAGGTGAACATCCAGAAAGAGTTATTATAAAGACTTATAACTACAATATTCCAGAGAAAAAAGCAGTAACACTAAGTGATTTAATGCAATTAAAGGAAATGCAAAAAGAAGTATTACAAACTAAAATTAATGATGAGATAAAGATAGCATACAATAATGCTAGAGTAATTGCTTCTCAATATGGGGAAGTATATGAAAGAGATTTAAATTCAGATGTATATAAAGTAGATAATATTGATACTTATTTCGTAACACAAGATGGATATGTATATTTGGTATTTTGTTATGGAAATAATGATAAACAATATACAAACGTAACAGATATCGTAATTTTCTAGTGTAGGAGGAATACTTTGAGGAGAGTTAGCTTAATATTTATTATAAGTGTACTAATGATAAATATATTTTCAATAAATATACAAGCTACTGAAGATACTGCTGTTGAAAATACTATTGCTGAAGAAGAAGCCAGTTTTGATGACGGTTTAGTTCATAGCGGATCTGTTGCGGAAGCTACAGCAAGGGTAATAGAAATAGTTAAAATAGAAGAAATTCAAAATGAGGGTGCTACAGAAGTAATACAAACTATTAAAATTAGAATTTTAGATGGAGACCATAGAACTGAAGAATATGAACTTGATTATAATTTGGCAAAAGATATACAAGGAAATATTCGTGTAAGTCCATTTAAGGTTGGAGATAAAATTCAAGTAGAAATAATCGAGTATGAAGACAGTAACACTTGTATAATTAAAAACAAGGTTAGAAACAATTATTTAGTTATATTAGCAATAATCTTTATAACACTTACAATTATGACATTTAGAATTAGAGGATTGAGAGTGTTAGGCGGAATTGCCTTTTCAATTATAATTGTTTACTTATTACTAATAAAAGCTGTTGCTTATGGATTCAATGAGGTGGCGGCACTTGTTCTGACACTTCTTATGATAATAAGTGTAAATTATATTCTTCTTTATGGAATTAATAAAAGAGTTGTTATCGCAATTGTTTGCGTATTTACAAGCGTAATGATAATAGCACTTATTTATAAGTTTACTAATGTACTTTTAGGTACAACAGGTATAACAGAAGAAATAGTTCAAAATGTTATTGGAATTGAAGAAATTAAATTTAATTTTAAATACTTGGTTTATATAGCAATTATTATTTCATCACTAGGAATTATTATGGACTTAAGTATTAGTATAGTAAATAGGTTAGATGAATCAATAGAAAAAACAGTTACACTTTCATGGTATGAATTGTTTAAAAAAGGTATAGAAGCAGGAAAGATAGTTACAATGAATAAGATGTACACAATTCTATACTTTAACATTGGTCAAATGAGTGTATTAATGACAACATATTCTGCTATGGGTGAAAAATTAAAAAGTATTTCAAATTATGAAGGAGTAGCACATATCGTAGATATATTAATTGCAGAAGAAATAGGAATAGTTATTTCAACAATAATGATTTCAGTTCTTTATGCATTATTTAATAAAGATAAAAAGATATATAAGACAACTCCTGAGAATAGACTAAATGGAAATAGAAGTTTAAAGTTATAAAGTGGAGGAAGCAAAAGATGGAAAATCAAGAGGATATTTATGAGAAATTCAAACCTAATGCAGAAAAGAACTTAGTTATTGAAGTTGATGGGGAAAAGTATGAAAGATTCCCTGTTAAATTACCAGTAATAATGGATAAAGATGATATTTATAAAATAATAGATGAACATACTAAAGGATATAGAAAAGAAGATGATATGATCTATGTAAGTGAAAAAATCGTTGCTATATCTCAAGGTAGGGCATTTAAAGTTGATGAAATTAAAGTATCAAAGCTAGCAAATTTCTTACAAAAACATGTTACTAAAACTAGTGTTGGTATTGGACTTGGTAGTCCTCAAACAATGGAACTTGCAATTAGAGAATTAGGAAGACCTCGTATATTATTTGCAGCAGCTGTAGCAGCTGTGACAAAACCACTTGGAATTAAAGGAATGTTTTATAGAATTTGTGGACCTAAAGCAAGAGCAATAGATGGTCCATGTCACTATACATTACCACCATATAATCATTATGCAAAACTAGCTCCAAAAGATCCAGATAAGGTAGCAAGAAAATTAAGAGACTACTTAAAAGTATCAGAAGCTATAGTTATAGATGCAAATGATATTGGACAAAATGTATTAGGAAAATCTAATAGAAAACTAAATAATAAAAAGATGGCAGCTATATTTGGCGATAATCCATTAGGTCAAACTAATGAACAAACACCATGTGCTATTGTAAGAAAAGTAAAATAAGATAAAAAAATAAGGTACTATTTAATAGTACCTTATTTTTTATGTCTAATAATTAAAATTGAAGTAATCCCAGATTGAAGGAGATGATTCTTTTCTTTCTGGAGTTTCTTGTTTTGGTTCAGTAGTAGTTGTTGTGTTAGTTGGAGTTTCTTCTTCAGTAACTGCTGGAGTTTCTCCAAGTACTACACTTACTTTTTGCTCTTCACCATTTCTAATAATTGTAAGTTCAACTGTATCACCGATTTTACATTTGTTCTTAACAGCATTTAATTCATCAATTGTTTTTACTTTTGTTCCATTGATATGAGTTATAATATCTGATACTTTTAGACCAGCCTTAGCTGCAGGTGAATCCTCAGCAACTTCTCTTATATAAACACCTTTTTGGAATCCAAACTCTTGAGCTGCACTATCAGTTACACTAGTTCCTATGATTCCTATGTATGGTCTTTTAACTTCTTTGAATTCTTTTAATTGTTCAACAATTTCTGTAGTAGATGAAATAGGAATAGCAAAACCAATTCCCTCAACACCTGTTCCAGATAATTTTAATGTATTAATTCCAATTACTTCTCCTTTAGCGTTTACTAAAGCACCACCAGAATTTCCTTGGTTTATAGCAGCATCTGTTTGAATTGCCATATATGTATTTCCTTCATCATCTGATACTGTTCTATTAACTGCTGATACAACACCGCAAGTTACTGTACTATCCATTCCAAGTGGATTTCCAACAGCCATTGCAAATTCTCCAACTTGAACTTCATTTGAATCTCCAATTGTTGCAGCTGTTAGACCCGTTTTATCAATTTTTAAAACTGCTAGATCTGAATATGAATCAGATCCAATTATTTTTGCATCGTATTCTGTATCATCATTGTATAAACTAATTTTTATACCAGATGCTTCTGTTATTTGATAGAAAGAATTTGATGATGAAGATGAAATTACATGGTTGTTAGTAACAATGTATCCATCTTCAGAAATGATTATTCCTGAACCTGTAGCAGTAGCTGATGATGAGCCAAAGAATGTATTTACATTATATGTAATTGAAATACCTACTACGCTAGGTAATACTTTTTCAGCAACTGATGTTGAAGTTTTTGAATAATCTTCTAAATCGATAAACTTTCTAGTAGCTACTTCTGAATTTCCTTCTTCACCTTCTTCCGTTAATATTGGTTCAGAAAACATTATTTTGTTTTTTATGCTTGGAACTCCAAAGCATACGCCCATTACTAGACAAGCTCCTAACATACCAGAAATGAATGGGACAAATATTCTACTAGACTTTTTTGGATTTGTGTTTTTTGGTTTAGTAAAATTTGAAGCTTTATTTTCTTGATATGAATTGTAGTTGTTTATAGGGTTCTCTTGTGTTTGAGGATTATTTACCTCGGCTTTTACTTCATTAATTGAATTATCGTTCTCCATATTTACCTCCCTTTTTTTTACTCTTTATACATCATATAACATTTCAAGAAAAAATTAAATATTATTTGGTATTTTTTATAAAAAAAACCATTACTTTTTTATTGAAATATTTATTTCGTAAATATATAATAATTCTATAATATTAAAAAAATCTTAAAGTGGAGAAGTCTATGTATAAATCTGTTAAAAAAGGCGAAAAAGGTATAACTTTAGTAGTCTTAGTAATTATTATAATTGTACTTTCAATTATCTTAGGAGTTACGTATACAACGATTAGAGGATTAATTCAATCAACAAATGCAAAAAAATATGCAACTATTATGTACATGTTAAAAAGTCAGATTGAAAAATCTTATGATGAGTATTCTTTCTCAGGAGAAAGAAGTGATTTAATTGGTACAAAAATCGACATAAGAGCTGCCAAGACTGAAGCAAAGCTAACGGAAATACTAAGAAGTGAAGTAAATACTGTAGATTATAATAAGTATTACTTAAAAGATTCTGATGGATACAACGCTACATGTGAATTTTGGTATATGATAGATTTAGACACTTTAAAGTCAATAGGTATTGATGGAAGCAAAATAGCTGATAATGATACAAGGGTATTTATTGTAAATTACGTTACTAATGAAATAATCTATACTCCAGGTTATAAATTAACTTCTAAAGGAGATAGTGGACAAATAGAAAGAACATTTTATACATTAAGAAGTATAGAGGACTTTTAGAATGAAGGAAAAAGAAGAAGAAAGACTTAAACTTTTAAAACAACTAGAACTTAGCTTATATGATGACAAAGTAAAATATATTTGTGGAATTGATGAAGCAGGAAGAGGACCATTAGCAGGACCAGTTGTAGTTGGAGCTGTTATTATGCCAAAAGAGTCATTTATCGAAGGAGTAAATGATTCAAAGAAGGTTTCAGAAAAGAAAAGAGAATTGCTATTCGATAAAATAACTTCAGAAGCAGTTGCTTATTCAGTAGGAATTGTAGATCAAGAAAAAATTGATGAGATAAACATACTAGAAGCGACAAGACTTGCTGTTCATCAAGCATTAGAAAAAATAGAAGTAAAACCAGATTTAATAGTAGTAGATGCTCTAACAAATATTGATACATTTGGAATTCCTTACATGTCAATTATAAAGGGAGATGCTAAAGTGTATTCAATATCAGCAGCATCAATTATTGCTAAAGTAACAAGGGATAGAATGATGCAAGAGTGGGATGAGATATTCCCTGAATATGGATTTGCAAAACATAAAGGATATGGAACTAAGGACCATATAAATGCAATAAAAACATATGGACCAACTCCAATACATAGGAAGACATTTATAAAGAATTTTATATAAATTAAATGTACAAATGAAAGGAAATAATATGGATATTAAAAGTATTATTGTAAAGAAAAGAAGCAGAGATGTTTTAAATGACGATGAAATTAAATATTTCGTTTCAAAAATGACTAAAGGCGAAATAACTGAAGCTCAAATAGGAGCATTACTAAGTTACATCTACACAACTGGACTTACAGAACAAGAACTTGTATGTTTAGCTCAAGCAATGGCAAATTCAGGAGATAAAATAGATTTGTCAGATGTAGCAGATAACATCGTTGACAAACACTCAACTGGCGGTGTTGGTGATAAAGTAACTTTAATACTTATACCAGTTATAGCTGCACTTGGAATTCCAGTAGGAAAGATATCTAGTAGAGGCTATGGTATTACAGGAGGAACACTGGATAAACTTGAATCTATTCCAGGATTTAATGTTAATATCTCAATTGAAGATTTTAAAAAGCAAGTTAAAGAAGTTGGAGCAAGTATAATAGGACAAAAGTTGAATCTAGCACCAGCAGAAACTATAATGTACAAAATCAGAAATCAAGTTGCTTGCCAAGATAGTCTTCCAATAATTGCTGCAAGTTTAATGAGTTTAAAATTAGCTACTGGAGCAAACAAGATAGTATTTGATATTACTTGTGGAAAAGGAACATATGTAAAAAATCTTGAAGAGGCAAGAAGACTTGGAAAACTTTTAATTAGGCTTGGAAAGAATTTAAAGAAAGATGTAGCTTGCATTATAACTGATATGGATGAACCACTTGGTTATTCAGTCGGTCATAATTTAGAGATAGAAGAAACAATTAATGCACTTAATGGAAAGATGCCAGAAGATTTAGGAAATGTTGTTGTTACTTTAGGTACAGTAATACTAAATCTAGTAAATGGCAAAAAGAATGATGAAGAGCATAAAGAAGCAATAAAAGAAGTACTTAGAAATGGTGCTGCATACGAGAAATTTAAAGAAATAGTAAAAGCCCAATCAGGTGATTTAAGCTATGTTGAAAATGTTGATAAATTTGAAAAAGCAAAATATATAGTACCAGTTTATGCAGAAAAAGATGGAACTATAGAATCAGTTGATGCTGATATTGTAGGAAGTATAGCAATATATATAGGTGCTGGTAGAACAAAAGAAAACAATGAAGTAAATCATAGATCAGGAATAACAATACTTAAGAAAAAAGGAGATCCAGTATCTACTGGAGAAACTTTAGCTTATATACATTCAGATGATGAATCTAAAATTAAAGGTGCAACTGAAAATTTAAGAGATGCATTTAAAATTACTAATAAGAAAGTTCAGTTTAAATCAAATATTTTAGATATATTATATTAATATTAAGGGGTACATATGAATATTATTGATATTATTGAAAAGAAAAAAATATCTAGAGAATTAACAAAGCAAGAAATAGAGTTTTTTATTAATGGTTATACAGATGGTTCAATTGCAGATTATCAAGCTGCTGCATTAATAATGGCTATATGTATAAATGGTATGACACAAAATGAAATCCTTAATTTAACATTAGCTATGGCAAACTCAGGAGAGACTTTGGATTTGTCAGAAATATCTGATAATATCGTTGATAAACATTCTACAGGAGGTGTTGGAGATAAAATAACTTTAATTTTATCACCAATTATAGCTGCACTTGGAGTTCCTGTTGCTAAGATGAGTGGAAGAGGATTAGGAATTACAGGAGGAACAGCTGATAAACTTCAATCAATACCTGGATACAATACAGAAATATCAATAGATGATTTTAAGAGAAATGTAAAAGATATTGGTATAAGTTTAATTTCTCAAACATTAAACTTAGCACCAGCTGATAAAAAAATATATGCATTAAGAGATAGTATAGGCTGTACTAACAGCATTCCTCTTATTGCATCAAGTATAATGAGTAAGAAAATTGCAGCTGGAGCAAGTAATATAGTTTTAGATGTTACTTGTGGAAGCGGTGCATTTATGAAAGATAGAAAAGAAGCTGAAAAATTAGCCAAGATGATGAATCTAATTGGAGAATGGGCTCATAGAACTACAATTAGTATAATAACTAATATGGATGAACCACTAGGACATGCAGTAGGAAATTCTTTAGAAGTTGTTGAATCAATTAACTTCTTAAAAGGTGATATGCCAGAAGATGTAAAAGAAGTAGTATTTACAATGGGTTCATATATGCTTAAACTTGCAGGAAAAGGAAATGACTTAAAACAAAATAGAGAAAAAATTCAAGCAGTAATAGATAGTGGAGAAGCATTTGAAAAATTTAGAGAACTTGTTATAAGACAAGGCGGAGATGTTTCATTTATAGATAATCCTGAAAAGTTTGAAAAAGCTCCTATTATTGTTCCAGTAGTAAGTAGAAGAGAAGGATATGTTCAAAGTTTAAACGCTGAAGTAGTAGGAAAAGCCGGAGTTGAACTAGGCGTTGGAAGAAAGAAAAAAGAAGATTCTATAGATCCAAGACTAGGATTCATCTTTGTTAAGAAAACTGGCGATTATGTAGATGATAATGAAGTGTTAGCATATGTTCATGCACCTGATGCTGAAAGAGCAGAAGAGGCTGTAAATAGAATTTTAGAAGCATATGATATTAGTTCACTAAAGCAAATTAAGAAGAATAATATACTAGAAGTTTTATACTAAGAGGAAAAACACAAAGGAGAAATATTGATGGAAGAAACAAAATACCTAAAAGAAAAATTATTTAATGACAAGAAAAATGGTTGGTTTAGAATGACTGATGAAATGTCAGATAAAATCATGCAATATGCAGAAGAATATATGTATTTCATCAACAGATCTAAAACAGAAAAAGAAGCATTTAACAGTGTTAAAGATATTCTAATCAAAAATGGCTTTGTTGACATTGCAGAAAAAGAAGAACTAGTTCCAGGTGATAAAGTTTTCTTTGGAAATAGAAATAGATCAATATATATGGCGGTAATAGGAAGTGAACCATTACTAAATGGAGTAAGGGCAATTGGAGCTCATATAGATTCACCAAGAATAGATTTGAAACAAAATCCACTATATGAAGAAAATGAATTTGCTATGCTCAAAACTCAATATTATGGTGGAATTAAAAAGTACCAATGGACAAATATTCCACTTGCAATGCATGGTATATTCGTAAAACCTACAGGTGAAAAAATAAATGTTGTTATTGGAGAAGATGAAGAAGATCCTGTATTTACAATCAGTGATTTATTACCACATCTTGCCCAAGATCAACTAGCAAGAAAACTATCAGAAGGCGTTAAAGGTGAAGAACTTAATATTTTAGTTGGTAGTAGACCATATGATGATGAAAGTATAACAGAAGCAGTAAAATTAAATGTTTTAAAACTATTAAATGATAAATATGGAATTACAGAAATCGACTTTACAAGTTCAGAAATCGAGTTTGTTCCAGCTTTAAAAGCAAGATCAATAGGACTTGATTCTAGCATGGTTGGTGGATATGGACAAGATGACAGATCATGTTCATATGCAGCATTAAGAGGAATTTTAAATTTATCAGAATTAAAGAAAACAGCAGTATGTATTTTAACAGATAAAGAAGAAATTGGTTTTATGGGTAATACTGGAATGGAGTCAAGAACATTTGACTTCTTTATGGCAGAACTATTAAATAAAACTAATTCAAATAAACCAAACGCTTTGGAAGAAATGTATTCTAAATCAAAAGTAATATCAGCAGATGTTGATGCTGCTTATGATCCAACATATGCTAGTGTATTTGAAAAAAGAAATTCAGCATTCATGGGTAAAGGTGTTACAATAGTAAAATTTGGCGGAGTAAAAGGTAAAGCGAATGCATCAGAAGCATCTTGTGAAATGGTTGCAGAATTAAGAGATGTTTATGATAAAGCAGGTGTTAAATATCAATCATCTCAACTACATAAAGTTGACCAAGGCGGTGGAGGAACAATAGCTATGGTTCTTGCAAATAAAGGAATGGATGTTATTGATTCAGGAATTCCAATACTTGGAATGCATTCACCATATGAAATAAGCAGTAAATATGACTTATATCAAGCTTTTATTGGTTATGAAGCGTTTTACAAATATGAATAGAGGATAAAAAATAGTAGTTTAAAACTACTATTTTTTTTGCTTAAAAATTAGTAAAAAAATCGGCTAAAAGTATTGAAAATGGGGCGTTAAAGTGTTATAATTATTATATATGGACTAATATTAAAGAAGGGATGAAAAAAGTGACTATTTTTAAATTAAATTTAGATGCAATTTGGCAATTATATGTTTTGTTTGGATTACCAATTTTCTTTTTAGCTATGGTGGTTAGGTATGTAGCTATTAATAGAAAATCTAAGTTTTTAAAAAGGTGTTCAACAATTGTTATTATAATTTGTATACCACTTCTAGTCTTAAGTTTACTAGAAGCACTAGGTGTTGACACACATATTCCAATTTTTAATTATAGTTTATATAATGTATTTGGAGAATAAAAATTAAATAAGATAGTAGGCTTTCAGAAAATCATTTTCTGTGAGCCTTTTTTATTTTTCAAATAGGTAAAAAATATATAATTTTTTTATTAATTTGTAGAAAAAATTTTTTCTATAGTATACAATTAAATAGAACTATTATATGAAAATAATTTAAGTATAAAATAGAGGTAAAAAGTATGAGTATTTTCTATGAAGAGGGTAATGAAGAAGAAGATGATGATTTAGACCCAAATAAGAAACAAAACGATGGTCAAGAAGATGAATCAAGTGAGTTTGAAGATGAGATTAGGGATAAATTAAAAGAAGAATTAAAGGAAAGAGATCAAGCAAAGAATCAGGAGCAAGCTAATAAAGACACTACTCAATCAAATCAAAATGGACAAGCTGAAGGTTCAAACAATACTCAAGGACAAGGAAATGGAACAGATTCTGCTCAAACTGGTTCTCAAAATGGACCACAAAATGGACCTCAAAGTGGACCAGAAACGACTGGACAAGGACCAAGTACTTCAGGTACTACACCAAATGCTGCATCAGGTACAGCAAATGCAACTACTAATGCTACTAATGCAGGTGTTAATGCAGGAAGTAATGCAGCAGCTAGTACAACAGCAAGTACTGGAGCAGCTGGAACTGCAGGTGGAACTGCAGCAGCAGGTGCAGGTGGAGCAACAGCAGCAGGAGGAGCCGCAGCAGGAGGTTCAGCAGCAGCAGCTGGTGGAACTGCCGCAGCAGGTGCAGCTAGTGCCGGTGGAGCCGCAGCAGCAGGAGGTGCAGCAGCTGGTCTTGGAGTTGTACTATTCTGGGTATTAGTAGTTGCAATTATTTTATTTATTTTGATAGGTATAATTGCATTCTTATTAACAATGCCTGGTGTAGCATTGGCTAAATTAAAACAATTATTTGGAGTTTTGAAACAAGCCGTTGTAGCTTTCTTCGGTGGAGATACAACACAAATGATAGCTAACCAAGACATGTATGATATTATGGATTACATAGAATCTATGGGTTATGACTTAAAAGGTGATGGATACTTAACTGAATTCTATGGAAGAGATTATTTAGCAAGTAGTGAATTTATAGATAGAATTAAACAAGATAACGAAGAAAGAGTAGAGAAAACTGGTGATACAAGTAAAAACTTACCAGAAGATACAACTGAAGGTTTTAGTTATGAAAACGGTGCAATAAGATATGGAGATAAGATAGCTGTTGCAGATAGTGATTTCTTAACTACATATATGATGAGTGATAACTATTGTTATACTGTAAAAAACTTTAACTTAGCTACTCAACAATCTGATGACAACTGGATTCAATCAATTTGGCATGGTATTGTAGCCCTTGCAGAAAAAGTTAATAGATGGGCCGCAAATCTAGTTGGGGCAAGTACAAAATCTGCTTCTAGATGGGGCAAGGGTATGATTTACCTAAAAGAAAGAAGTGCTTCTAGACAGAATGAATGGGATTGG
Organism: Clostridia bacterium; assembly: GCA_017528085.1. Classification (GTDB taxonomy): domain Bacteria; phylum Bacillota; class Clostridia; order TANB77; family CAG-508; genus Scatovivens. The sequence goes on from JAFXPH010000006.1 coordinate 11,770, forward strand.
GAAAAACTTCCAGAATGGGCAAATGGATATACTTTATTCAAAGGTTCAAAAAGTGCTGAATTAGATGCAGGTGCACAAACTTTAACAATTAAAACAACGGAATGGTTTACATCAACTAAGATTGAATATTCACTTGAAGGTTGGACAGGCCGTTATGGTATGCCAATAGAATTCTTGCTTGCTATACATCAAGCAACAAGAATGCCTGACTTACCAATGAGTATGGTTGATTATTTCCCAACAACAATAAATATTGTATTAAATTCCGGAACAGTAGATGTTGATGCTATGGCTGTTGGTACTAAAGATACTCTAAGTAAAAGAGAAATTAAAGGTGACGGTTTATGGGATTGGCTTACTGGTGGAGGAGTAAATGAAATACAAATGTGTATAAAATATGGCTTCTGTGCTCCAGATTGTGAAGGAGTAGATGATAAAATCACAGGAGAACATGTTAATTGTTGTAATCAAACAATTCCTGAAGGTACAGACATAATGGAATATACAGATCTTTCTATTTGCGATGCTTGTAAAACATATATGGATGGAATTACATCAGGAATTCAAGAGACAAATAGAGAAAATGCTGATACATATATACCATTTATCCATAGCGTAAAAAATCATTGGTATAGAGATGTATTATTTGTAGCAAAGAGAGATAGCGAAGTAATAAATATTGATGATGATTATGAATTATTAATGGATGAAAGATGGACTTTATACGATACAGATGATAATGGAAATACAATTTGGTATAAAGTTGACGAAAATGGAGAAACAACAAATGAAAAATGGAATGGAACTAAAAAGGAAGCTCTAGAGGCTGGTGTAGCAGTTGCTAGAAAGGCTAAATTATCAAAACTAGAAGATAAATTTAAACCAGAAGGTTCAGATGACGAGAAAAATAAAGAGTTCCAAGGTGATTGGTGGACAGCATATTCATTTACTGATCAACAATCATCAGCTAAAGAAAAAGCATTCCCTGAGGAACCTCCAGAGAGTGGAAAAAGCCAAGTTTATTATGTTATGACTTTCACATCTGGTTATCCTAAACAATTAGAAGACGGTCAAAGAACAGAAACAAATAATATAATTAAAGATTTATTCTTGAATAAATATTATTTGGCTTATAATGGTCAAGGGGATACAGCAGAAGAAATTTATAATTTAAGAAAAGAATTTTTAAGCAATAAGAGTTATAATACAGATCCAGAGTATGCAACAATGCCAGATGGTTCATATTATTATGGACCTATTCCAGATAATATGATTGAAAAAATGCTTACTACTACAGAGGCAGGCGGAAAGATTCTAAATAAAGAAGATGAGACATATGTAATGGCAAATCCTAACTATAATGCTCAACAGGAAGCAGTTTCAGGAGATGATCCTACAGCAGAAAATGGAAATGTTTCTCATGAGAAATTAAACTTAGTAAATTACATTGCGCTACCTTCAGTAGACTCAAAAGCATTAGAAGCATTTACAATGTTAGAACATATGCATTCAGTTGATGCAGACTTTATTTATAAAGATTTTAAAGAATTAATAGTAGAACTTGGATATTTTGACAAAGAAGCATTAGCAGATCATATACCAGAGTTATTTGAATTTATAATTCCTGATATAGGATCAGGCGGTTTCCCAAAGAGAGAAATGGACAAGAGCGAACAATATGAAGGTACATTAGCACATTCAAAAGAGGACTATACAATTAATGAACAAAACACATTTGCTGCATTAGTTTCTACAATGACACCAGAGATTGACCCAGCATTATCAAAAGAGCAATACTTTAATGCTGTAAGTGATTTAAAATATGAAACAGAAGATGGTCAAACTATCGACCCTCAAGGAAAATCAAATCTATTCAGTGCGGCTGCTGCAGGAGATACAAATGCTGTACAAGGAGCAAGTGCATTTACAGCCGATAGTGAGACAACTGCTAAAACTTCATTTAGCAGACCAGTTGGAGCAAAAGTTAAAGGTGCTGCAAGATCTGTTGAATCTGTATCAATAGATGAATTCATAGAAGTTAACCAAGAAATGATAGACTACTGTATGCAAACAGGATATGATTATTGTGTATTAGTTGGTGATGCAGGTAATGGAGAACAAAATTGTAATCACGCACCAGTTCACGGAAATTCATGTAATTTACCAACATCATTTGAGAAGTCAAAAAATGGTGGTATACCAACTGCAAACTATTGTTGTGCTACATTGGTTTGCTGGGCACTTCAAAATGTTGAAGTTATTCCTGAATCTGACCATTTAGATGGTGCTGATTCACTTTGTGAATATATTAAAAACGTATTAAATGCAGAAGTAATTCAAATAGGTGAACCATTAGAAGTTGGTGATATATTCTGCTATGATGGACATATTGACTATTTAGGTAATGAAGACTCTGGTGGATTGATACTATTTAATGGTGGTCACTATTGTCCAATAGGATCTTCACTGGACTCAGATCATTCAGCATCACGTCACCAAAATGGTTGGCCAAGTGATGATAGATTAAAATTTGCATTAAGACTACCTTGGGGTGGTAAGAAGAAAGAACCTAAAAACTATGAAGGATTCATGGGAGGCGAAGCAGTAGTTTCACCAGTAACAGGTATTCTATTAGATTATGGTGTTTATGATGGTTCAATAACAAAGGAGACAAAGACAGTTGGCGAAGGAGATTTTGCTAACACAGTTGAAATACAACATGGACCAGACAGAGTAAACTTAAATAAATTATATCCTCCAATGGGATATCAATCAGTAATAGTTAACAAAAATAATGGAAAAGATAATGATAATAATCAACCTGATACTCAAGTAACCACAGATGGACAAGAAGGAAAAGACCACATTGGTATGACACCAGAAGACATAGCAGAAACAACAGGTGGAGAGGTTGTAATAGATAAAGTTGCTTATGCTAAGATAATGACTTTAGATTATACTCATATTCAAAAGTTGGAAAATCACTTAGCTCACAATATACCACTAGCAGGAGGTGCGACATCACTTGTAAATTCAGAAGGTGGATTTGTTGAAGCAGATAAGATTAGTCCAGATAAGATAAGAGATTGGACAGATGATGAGATTACATTATATGGCTATAAAGAGTTTGCAGAGTTATATTCAAAGTTTGGACTAGGTGGAACAATTATAACAATTGATGGATTTAAACCTGAAGCTCCAGTTGAAAAAGATGAAGAGGAAGAAGAGAAAACATATTCATCAGATCCAAGAGCTGAATATACAAATGTAAGTACAGAACCTCTAGGCGATGGTATTACACTTTCTAAATCATACTTTGCAAGTCAAAGTAAAGAATATAAGAAAACAAGATATGAACCTGATACAATCTATCAATTATCAACTGAAGCTGCTACAGATAAACAAAATGCTGAAGCAACAATTAAGAAAGGTGCATATGCTATGTTAGCATATGGCGAAGATGAAATATATATTAAAGAAGGTACAGTTTTAGGTAGAACATATACAAATAAAGAGTTTATAACAGAATGTAGAGATGGAGAATCATACGTAGATACTTATGATTCAAGAAAAGATCCAGATAATGAAGATGCTGCTACATTCTATCAAAAGGATATGGATGGTAACTATATTAGAATAATAATGACTACATCAGATCAAACAACAGTAGAAAATGTTGAAGACTACATGAAGCTAGATGAAGTAGTTCATGACTTAGAAATCACAGATTGGTTATTATTCTACTGGATTCCATTTGAAGGTGGATGTACAAATACAACACCATATCAAGTAAAAGTAGTACAAAGATATACAGGACCTTCATCAATAAGTACATGTTCAGAAGGTGAGGTTGCTATTGGTATTATCCAAGAGACAAGTTTGACAAGTAAAGGAATGTGTAACCAAAGAGATCAATTTGTACCATTCATGAAAAAGAATTATCCAGAAGTTTATAGCTACATTAGAGTTATGGATGGTAAAGATGCAAATTGGTGGTGGGAAGACTTTAATGGTGCTAACCAAGCACAAAAAGCAATTTCAGCATGTGATAAAGATATGCATGACTTATTACTAAAAGCAGAATTTGAAGAAGCAAAAGAGCACTATTATAAGCCATTAATTGAGGAAATTCCATGGTTAGCATCAAAAAATGTTGCAGCTCAAGCTGAAATATTACACTTAAAAGTTTGGGGTGCAGATTATAATGATATAACTGAAGGAATGTCAGATAAAGATTTAATAATGTATGCAAGAGAAAAAATCGCAACTACTTCTTCAACTGCAAACCAAAATCCAGATGGTGATACAACTAAAGGTAGAGCATTTAATGAACCAGAGATTGGACTTGGTATTCTAGATGGAAGACTATCAGAAAGCGATATTGAAGAATTCGTAAAGACAGGTGACTTTGGTATTATCACAAGTCATGGAGTTAAACAAGCTGGAGCTCAAACAAATTAATATATAAAAAGAAATGACAGAAATGTCATTTCTTTTTTTATGTTTTTAAAAAATAATATAGCTATTTTTTTTCAATTAGTATACAATATTTGTGAGATTAAATTAGGAGAATTAATATGAGTAGTAAAAATAATGAAGAAAAAATGAAAAATGTTAAAGGATTAATATTATTTCTTGTAATACTTCTAGTTGTTTTAGTTGTTTATAGAATTATTCATGTAAGTACTGTAGATAAACAATTACGTTATTTAAATAGTGCAAATATAGAAGAAGGTACTATAGGAATAAGTAATATGTATGCCTTTGGTATGAAATATAATGGAGATGTTGAATTAGGTACTATAGACAAAACAGTTTATTATTTTGCATCTGAACTAGCTCCGGAATACAAAAATATTGACGATATTGAAAAATACTATAATAGAAACGTAGATAAAATCACAAGATATTTAGGAGTTGCTAATGTCGAAGATTTCAGCAAAGTAGTTAAAAGCTTACAAGCACTACCAGTAAGTGATTTAAAAGTTAAATCTATAAAATGCTATGAATCTTCTATAAAAAGTAGAAAACTAAGTACAGCCATGACAGTTGGAATTGAATTTGAAGGATTAGATGACTATTATTTGATAGACGTTGATGTATTAGATAAATCCTTATCAAATAGTGAATCTTCTGTAAAAATTTCTAGAAATTATGCTACAGATGTAGTTTACAATACTTCAGTAAAAGAAGAATTCGTAGAGGATAAGATGAATAATAAAGTAATATATATGGAAACAACAGGTAGAGTTCATTAATAAAAAAAAAAGCCTTTAAGCTTTTGCTTAAAGGCTTTTTTGCTTTTAAAATAGACTATTAATTATTTCAATAATTGAATTACTTAGTTTATCTATATCAATATCAGCATTTGAATTATAAGTGCTGACATCAGCATATGAATTAATTAATTTATTTATAATAAAGACTTTTTCATTTAAGTTTTCTTTTGATATTCCGTTTTTTTCAAACCATTCTACAATATCTTTATTGTACTGTTGTTCCATTTCAACATATATCTTTAAAAAGTCTTCATCTGAATGAATCATACCTATAATATTTTCATAAGATCTTCTTGTCATTTTTCTAAAATCGTAAGTTGTTTTAAGAAACTTCTTTATAGCAGGTTCTATATTATTATCTTTGATTTCAGTCTTCTCTATTATTTCATATATAGGGAAGAGAATAGGCTTAGAAAATATTTCTAATGCTTCTAGCATAACAGCTTTTTTATCTGAAAAATATGCATAAAGTGTTCCAACAGAAACTTCAGCTTTATTTGCAATTTGAGGAGTAGTTAATGATTCATAACCATTCTCACACACTAAGTAATAACCCGCATCTAGTATTCTGTTTTTCTTGTCTATACTATTTGTTTTCTTTGGTATTCTAGTAGGTGCTTTACCCATTTTGACCTCCTTTATAGTATATTCCTTGATATAGATTTTTTTCTTTCATTATTTTATTAAATGTATTTAATATCCTTTTCTTGTGAAGATTCCACTCTGGTGCAACTAAGATATCTTTAGGTGCATCTCCGACAATTCTATGGATTATAATATTTTCTGGTACATGAGTTATTATATATTCTAGATCTTTTATATAATCTTCTTCAGTTATTGGTATATAAGAGCCATCGTTATACATCTTTTCTAAAACAGTATCTTTAACAACATATGTAGAATGAATTTTAAGACCTGTATATTGTAATTTGTTTAAATATTCTACAGTGTTTTTAATATCTTCAAATGATTCATAAGGTAATCCGCACATTATATGTAGCACTGTGTCAATTTCATAATTGTTTAAAATAGATAAACTTTTTTCTAAGTCACTATTATTATATTTTAAATTAAGAAAATCTTTTGTTCTATCATTTGATGTTTGGAACCCAAGTTCAACTTGAACATAATACTTTTCTTTGTATGTAGATAAAAGTTTTGCAACTTCTTCATTTATCATATCTGGTCTTGTTGCAATTGAAAGACCAACAATTCTATCATCTATTAAGCTACTATCATATTTAGATTTTAGGTTTTCTAGAGTATCGTAAGTATTAGTATAGTTTTGAAAATATACTATAAACTTATTAGCTCTATCTGATTTATATGAAGATAGGTAATTTTTAACTTGATCAGTAATAGTTGGAGCTTTTTTAATTAGTTCTCCAGATCCTAAATTACTACAATAGATACATCCACCAGTTCCTTTTAAGCCATCACGATTGGGGCAAGTAAAAGAGCCATCAACACATATTTTTAAAACTCTTTCACCAAACTTCTTCTTATAGTATTCTGTTACTCTATTATACTTAAAACTATTTACTATCATATCTAAAGTATATCAAAGTAAAAACTAAAAATAAAGTTCATATTGAGTTTTAATATTAAAACTAGTAAAATAGGGATTAGGAGAGAAAAAATGGATATTCTAACAATGAAATCAAAAGTAAGCCTTGGCTGTAATAGATGTGATAAGTGTTGTGTATATAGAGGTGATATTAAACTTACTGGAGTAAATATTTACCAAATATCAAAACACCTAAATATGACTCCAAAGGAGTTTATAGAAAAATATACTGAACGATTGGAAGACTCTTTCCCAGAAATAGTATTTAAAACTAAGGGAGAGAAGAGGGAGTGTATACTTTATGATGATGACTTTAAGGGATGCTCAATTAACTCAATCAAACCTCTTCAATGTATAATGTTTCCATTAGTTCCAGAAAATTTAAAAAGAAATTACTTTACAAGTAATAATCAATGTCCATATGTTCCACCAAAGAAAATAACTGTTAAGAAGTGGCTAGACGGAAATAATAGATTATATTCTAAGAATAAAAAGAATTATTTAAAGTGGATTTCATATATGGAATGGATCTCATATAGGGAAGAAAAATTAACAAAAGAAGAGAAAGAAAAGATATATTTTTATCTGTTTGAAAATTATGATATTTCGAAGAGAAATCTAAATAAGCAATTTGATTCAAACTTAAAAGAAGTAGAAAAAATAATTAATCAAAAAGAAGACTAATTTTTAGTCTTCTTTTTTCTTTAAAACCTTGAAATGTGTTGTAATTGAGGTTAATCTGTGATATAATAAAAAACTGTCTAGGAAAAAAATTTTTAAATTAGGAGAGTATATATGAATTCACTAGTAAAAGTTTTGCCTAGTCTTGAAAAATATAATGACTACATCTTTAATTTGAAAAAGGGTGTAAGTCCTATAATGCTTTCAGGACTGACAGATGTAGCTAAAGTACATATGGCATATTCAACAAAATTTTATACAGAAAAGCCAATATGCATAGTTACATATAACGAATTACAAGCTAAAAAAATAATAAATGATTTAGCATATTTTGAAGAAGAAGTTAAATTATTTCCAAAAAGAGATCTAATTAGTTTCGACTATATAGTTGAAAGTAAAGATACTTTATATAGTAGAATTGAAGTATTAAATGATATCTATAAGGGTAATAATCCAATTATAGTAACAACTATAGAGGCTATGCTTCAAAAGATGATAAAGAAAGATAGTTTATATAAAAATGTTCTATCTATTAAAGTAGGAGATACTATCGATTTAGAGAAACTTAAGGAAAAACTTATCTTACTTGGTTATGAAAGATATGATTTAATCGAAGGTAAAGGACAGTTCTCAATAAGAGGTGGTATCGTCGATGTTGCAACTTCTAAGACAGAAGGTGTAAGAATTGAACTTTGGGGAGATGAAGTTGATTCAATTAGGAACTTTAACATATCTACTCAAAGAACTACAGAAATGATTGGTGAATTTGATATTTATCCTTCTTTTGAATTCTTGCTTGAAGATAGTTTAGATAATATTGCTAAGAAGATTGATGAAAAGAATTATCCTCAATCAGTTAGAGTAAAAGTTGATGAAGATATAGAAGCAATCAAAGAAGGCGATTATTTAAACAAGATAGACAAATACTTTAATGAATTTTATCCTGAGACAGATACTCTTCTAGATTATCTATCAGACAATTATATTGTATTTATAGATGAGATAGAAAAATTAAAGAGTAGAGCAATAAGTATAGAAAAAGATAATGAATCTTTAGTTAAAGATTTAATATCAAGAAATAAATTAGTTCCAGGAATATTCATTTCAGACAATAACTATGAAAAATTTATTACTGAACTTGAAGATACTAAACAAACAATATATCTAGAAAGACAAGATGTTGGATTTATAGATAAACAAAGTATGCATGCAAAAAGAAACGGATATAGCTTTAGCTATAGGGAGGTTAACTTTTTTCGTAGTTCAATGGATCTATTGTTTAAGGAATTACAAGAAGCTACTAAAAGAGGAAAAGGAACAATAGTCCTAGGCGGAAACGCTGAGAACTCAAAAAGACTTTCAAACATACTTTTGGAGCATGATATTCAAACACAATACATGGAAAAACTAGAAGATGACTTAGCTCTTGGTGTCGTAATTGTTACACCAGGGGCTTTTAGTGCTGGCTTTGAATTCTATGATGCAAATATTTTATTAGTTTCTATTGGTGAAATGTTTGAACCAAAACCTGTAAGAAAAAAGAAAATGGGTAAGACTTTTAAGGAAAGCGAAAAGATAGTTTTTGCAGACTTAAAAGAGGGAGATTATATTGTTCATAGATACCATGGTATTGGTCAGTATATAGGAGTAAATACTATAAGAGCTGACGGAGTAACTAAGGACTATGTTAAAATTAAATATTTAAATGGTGACCTTTTATATGTTCCTACTGATTCTTTAGATAACATTAGAAAATATATCGGTGATGAGAAAAATGGTCCGAGATTAAATAAACTAGGATCTAAGGACTGGGAGAAGACTAAAGCAAAAGTAAAGAGCAATTTAAGAGAGGTTGCAGAAGAACTAATAGAACTATACGCTAAAAGACAAAAAATGAAAGGCTACGCATTCTCAAAGGATACAGCATGGCAAAATGAATTCGAAAATAGTTTTAACTATGTTGAAACTGATGATCAATTAAGGTGTATTGAAGAAATCAAAAAAGATATGGAAGCTGATAAGCCAATGGATAGATTATTATGTGGAGATGTTGGCTATGGAAAGACTGAGGTTGCTATGAGGGCTGCGTTTAAAGCTGTTATGGATGGTAAACAGGTAGCATATCTAGCACCAACAACAGTCCTTTCTAATCAACAACTAGACTCTTTTAAAGAGAGAATGAAAGACTATCCAGTAAGAATAGATATCCTAAATAGATTTAAAACAAAAAAAGAACAAAAAAATACCCTTAATAAGCTCGAAAATGGAAATTTAGACATTTTAATCGGAACACATAGAATATTAAGTAACGATGTAAAATTTAAAAATTTAGGCCTTCTAATTGTCGACGAAGAGCATAGATTTGGTGTTAAAGCTAAAGAGAAAATAAAAGAGTATAAAAACAATGTTGACGTACTTACAATGACAGCTACTCCTATACCAAGAACATTACATATGTCTATTGTAGGAATGAGAGATTTATCTGTTATTTATGAGCCTCCTCAAAACAGAAAACCGGTTCAAACTTATGTATTTGAATATGATGAAGAAGTTATTAAAGAGGCAATAACAAAAGAAATAGAAAGAGAAGGACAAGTTTTCTATCTATATAACAATGTTGAAGGTATTGAGAAAAAAGTAGTAGAAATCTCACAATTAGTACCTGAAGCAAAGGTGGTATATGCACATGGAAAAATGACAGGTAATGAGATAGAAAATATCATGGAAGATTTCGTTGAAGGAAAGACTAATGTTTTAGTATGTACAACAATTCTAGAATCTGGTATTGATATTCCAAATGCTAATACAATTATTGTTGAAAATGCAGATAGATTAGGCCTAGCTCAGCTATACCAAATAAGAGGTAGAGTAGGTAGATCTGATAGACAAGCATATGCATATATTACATATAAAAGGGATAAGATGCTTTCAGAAGTTGCTGATAGTAGATTAAAAGCAATAAAAGAATTTACTGAGTTCGGTTCTGGATATAAGATTGCTATGCGTGACTTAGAAATAAGAGGTGCAGGAAGTTTAATGGGAGAAATACAACATGGTCATATGGAACAAGTAGGATATGACATGTATTGTAGACTATTAGACGAAGTAGTAAAAGAATTAAGAGGCGAAAAGGTAGAAGAAGAAAAAGATATCCAAATCGATATCAATTTATCAAGTTATATTCCAGAAGAATACATATCTTCTAATTCTCAAAAAATTGAAGTATATCAAAACATTGCTCTATGTAAAACTGAAGAAGATATCTTAAATGTAACTGATGAAATAATAGATAGATATGGACCAATACCTAAAGAAATTGAGAACTTACTTGATATAGTGAGAATAAAAACATTAGCAGGTAAAAAGAATATATTAAAGATAATTCAAAGAAATCAAAATGTTTTATTCTATTTTGATCCAGAAGAATTTGACTTTAACATAGTTAATAATTTAATAAAACTATACAAAAATAAGATTAAGTTTTCACCATCTCAAGAACCATATATTACTCTTAATATTAATGAATATAGTGATTTGGTAAAAGCAATAATGAAATTTTTAAATTGTATATAAAAAAACTGAGCTGCACCGGAATTCCGATGCAGCTCTTTTTGGGATGCAACTTACATTGTGCTATTGGCCTCGAAGGTAACGGTATAGGTGGCAAATTTCTCCTTGCACCACGTGAAGACCTTGTCCGTGAAAGCATACCCCTCGGGGACGACGGAACGGATTTCCTGAAGTTCATCGTAAGAAAATTCTCGTTTCCCAGCGGGGAAGACGATCTTAAACTGGATGGAGTCAGGGAAGAAGTGGTCAAGGTACTTGGTACCAAGTTCCACTTCGATGATGTTTACACCATAAGACCTGATTTTGTCGTACAACTTCACGAAGGAAGTGTAGTGGGGAAAATTCACCCAAATCTTGTCTCTGGTGTAAGAGAACACCTCACCAATGTTCTTGATGTTGCTCTTGTCCGTCATGAAAAGTTCTTGCGCGATGCTTTTGGCGATTTCATCCGTGAGGTCACTGTGGAAGCAGAAAACCACCTCTCCGTCTGAAGAGTCTTGACGACAATCAAACTTGAGATGATTTGCTTCGAAGTACCCACATAGCCGCTCTACCATTGACCCAATGTTAGGCTCGAACCGAATGAAGTCCATAAACGATCCCTCCTTAAGTACTCATGCAAAAGCATGGACTTTTATTATAGCACAGGAAGTCATAAAAATCAATAAATCAAGTGACTTAAAGGTTTTTATATGTTATAATAAAGAAGATAAAAAAGAAAAGGAATAAAAAAATGGTAATTATTTCAAGTAAAGATAATGATATTATCAAACATATCAAAAAACTTAGCGAAAAGAAGTATAGAGAAGAGTTTGGAGAATATGTAATCGAAGGAAAGAAAATAGTAGAAGAAGCTATAGAAAATGGAGCAGATATAGAAAGAATTGTTGTATCAGAATCATTTATTAGAGTAAATAATATGAAAGATGTGACAATAGTAACAGATAAAGTATTTGAAAGTATGTCAGGACTTGTAAATTCAGAAGGAGTTTTAGCAGTTATTAGAAACAAAAAGCTAGATGAAGAAAATATAGATTTATCTCATGATTTTTATCTAATATTAAATGATATTCAAGATCCAGGAAACCTAGGAACAATAATTAGAACTGCAGATTCTTTAAATATTAAACAAATATTAGTTACTGATAAAACTGTAGATGCATATAACCCTAAAGTAGTAAGATCTACAATGGGAGCTATCTTTAGAGTTAAGATAATTACAATTAATGATATAAAAAAGACAATAGAAAAGCTAAAAGAAAATGGTATAAAAGTGTACACTACAGACTTAAATACAGAAAATACTATTTATAGTATTTCATTTGATAAAGCAGCTGTTGTAATAGGAAATGAAGCAAATGGAGTTTCAGAAGAAGTAAAGAATATGTGCGATTCAAGATTTATAATTCCAATGCTAGGAAAAACAGAAAGTTTAAATGCAGCTGTAGCTACAGGTGTAGTATTGTATGAAGCATTTAGAAATAAATTAATGAATAAATAAAAAAATCCAAGTATAAACTTGGATTTTTTTATTCATCTAAATGATTTGATTTATCAATAAGTTCATCACGCTTTTCAGTTTCAATTAATAAATTTAGTAGTTTTGGATATATTTCAGTTGCATTGTTATTCCAATTGTCAACTATTTTTTTGGCTTGTTCTTTTGATCCTGCATAAGCATTTAGATCAAAAATAACATCTGTATTATCTATGATTTTACATCTAATTTTGTATTCTTTTTCATTAATAGGAGTAGATTCTGCTGAAATTGAGAATTTGTTTTTAATATCTCCTAAGTTTTTCTTAAACTTACTATCAATATCTAATTTTAATATTCCAGGCACCATGTCGATTGTAAGATCAAGTGCTGATTTACCTTCTTTAGTAATTTCATATATTTCAGTTTCATCTTCTTCATACTTGACGATATAGTTATCTTCAAATAAGTCAAGTAAGAATTGTTGAAAATAGAAGTAATTCATATCTGAAATAGATACTACTAAATCCAAGAGTTCATTATGTGAAATTGGTTTTCCAACTTTGCTAATTATGTATAAAAGTAATACTTTATTTTCAGCTAAAGTTTGGTCATCTGAATTTAATTTCAAGCTTGTTTCCTCCAAATTTTTTCTAGGCTTATTATATCACAGAATTTATATAAGTAAATATTTAAATTGTATTAAAGCCTTACTTGTGATAGAATGTGAGAAGAATATGATAATTTTTAAACAAAAGAAAGGAAGAACAATGGACGAAAAATACACATGGGATTTAACAGAGTTTTATAAAACAGATGAAGAGTTTTACTCTGATATTGACAAAATAAAAGAACTAGTAGAAAAAGTAAAAAGATTTAGGGGTACATTTAAAGATGATTTATCAAATGTCGCTGCATGCTTTAGAGAGTTAGAGGAGCTAGATAGAATTTTTGAAATTGTAAGCTCATATGCAACATTTGCATATCATCAAGATATGTCAGATACATCAAGACTAAAAAAATATAAAATGGTAGAATCTTTAGCTACAACTTTTTCAGAAGCTACAAGTTATATCTCTCCAGAGCTAAGTAAATTAGATGATAGTGTCTTAGAAGAACTAGCAAATAGAGAAGATATGACAGAATACAAGCTAGAAATTAAGGATATTATCAAATTTAAAAAACATATTTTAACGGAAGAAGTAGAAGAAGTAATAGCAAAATTTTCAGAAGTATTTGGTACTCCTGAAAATGTATTTGATCTACTTACAAACACAGAATTTAAATATGAAAATGTTAAAGATTCTTCAGGTAAAGAATATGAAATGAATGAAGCTTTATATTCTATATACATTAAGAGTAATGATGAAGAGTTAAGAAGAAATGCTTTCCAAGTATTATTTAATAAATATAAATCACACATTAATTCAATTACTGAATTATACTTAAGTATAGTAAAAGAAAGCTCAATTTCTTGTAAGTTAAGACATTATGAATCTTCTCTAGATGCTGCAACTCAAGGCGATGACTCAAATATAAATGTTTATAATACTCTAGTTAGAGAAGTAAATAAAAACTTAAGCCTTAACCATGAATACTTAGCACTAAAGGCTAAGATGCTTGGAAAAGATAAAGTACATATGTATGATGTATATACAAATACATTGGTACCAGAAGATGATAAAGTTGAATACGAGGATGCAAAAGAGATTGTTAAAAAAGCTCTTAGTGTACTTGGAGATGATTATGTGGAACAACTTCAATATGCATTTGATCATAGATGGATTGATGTATATAAGACAGAGAATAAGATGAGTGGAGGATATAGCGCAGGAGTTCATCCAATGCATCCATTTATTCTTTTAAACTATGTAAATTCATCAAGAGATGTGTCTACTTTAGCTCACGAACTTGGTCATACAATGCATAGCTTTTATTCAAATAATGCTCAAAATATATTTAATGCAAACTACACTATCATGGTTGCAGAAGTAGCATCTACAGTAAATGAGATTTTACTTGCAAATTATCAAATTGAGCATGAAGAGGATAAGATGAAAAAAGCAGCTCTTATAAATGAACAACTTGATATGATAAGAGCAACTTTAATTCGTCAAACAATGTTTGCAGAATTCGAAGAAATCATTCATGATAAAGTATCAAAAGGTGAAAGCTTAACATCAGATAACTTATGTGATGAATACTACGAATTAGTTAAAAAATACTTCGGAGATCCTACAATTTGTGATGAAGAAATCAAATATGAATGGGCAAGAATACCACATTTTTATAGATGTTTCTACGTTTATAAATATGCAACTGGTATTACTTCTGCAATAGTAATTGCAAGCAACATATTAGCTCACAAAGAAGGATATGTAGAGAAGTATAAACACATGCTATCACTTGGTAGAACTTTAGAATCATTAGATTTATTAAGACTTGTTGACGTTGATCTTGAAAAAGAAGAAACATATGAAAAAGCATTTGATTATTATAGAGACAACTTAAGAAAATTAGAAGAATTACTAAATAGTTAATAATTTCACACAAAATTCATAAAAGTAGTATAATATAAAGCTGAAATTGATAGGTTTTATTTTAAGGAGGACTGTTATGTCAGATGTAACTATACTTGTAGTTGATGATGAATCAAGAATGAGAAAACTAATTAGAGACTTCTTGGTTCAAAAGAATTACAACATAATTGAAGCTCAAGATGGAGAAGAAGCTTTAAAAATCTATAATGAGAACAAGAACAAAATAAAACTAATATTATTAGATGTTATGATGCCAAAACTAGATGGATGGAGTGTACTTCGTCAAATTCGTCAAGAGAATAAAACAATTCCAATAATCATGCTTACAGCAAGAAGTGAAGAACAAGATGAATTATTTGGATTTGAACTTGGTGTTGATGAATATATAACAAAGCCATTTAGTCCAAAAATCTTAGTTGCTAGAGTCGAAGCAATACTAAAAAGAAGCATTAAAGAAACTAAAGAACTTAAAGATTATGATGGTATCGTAATTGACAATGAAGGTAGAACAGTAACTGTTGACGGAAAAATTGTTGAATTAAGCTTTAGAGAATATGAACTTTTAAAATACTTATTAGATAATGAAAACATTGCGTTATCTAGAGATAAGATATTAAATACTGTATGGAATTATGACTATTATGGTGATTCAAGAACAATAGATAGTCACATTAAAAAGATTAGACATAAATTAGGTAAAAAAGGTAAACATATCCAAACTATTAGAGGAATTGGATATAAATTTGAAATTAAATAAGTTTTAGGAGAATTAAATGGGAAAGAAGATGGCATCTTCTGTTCGTGTTAAATTATTTGCAACTTTGGCAATTGTTATTATCATAATAATTGCCTTTTTAATTATTGTAAGTAATACAATTCTAGAAACTATTTACCTATACACAAAGAAGAATACTGCTTTGGATGTGCTTGGGCATATAGATTCTATCATGGAACAGAGTTTAAAAGATAATAGAGATGATAGTATTATATTTGATATTGAAAAAACTTCTATTAAGAATAACTTTGAAATACTAATAATGAGTAAAGATAAAGAAGTTCTTTATGATACAGATGGAAACTTTACAAAAGACTTTACTGAAAAGGAAATAGCAGATATTGGATACAATATAAGCTACAGCATTTTAAATAGATCAGATGTAATATTCTCTGAAGGAACTACATATATTAAAAGGTTACAGGACAGGAAATATGATTTAAACTTCCTTTTAATAAAAGGAGAACTTAAATGTGGCGATATAGCTTATATCAGAATACCTATCCTTCCAATACAAGAAAGTGTTAATATTTCAAATCAATTCTTAACTATTATTGGAGTTGTAACTATAGTTTTAGGTGGTATAGCAATTGTTGTAATTACTGATAGATTTACAAAACCAATTGAGAAATTAAATGAGATTGCTAACTCAATGGCAAATTTAGATTTTTCTAAAAAGTACAGAATATCTGATAATGAAGATGAAATAAATGAACTTGGAAGAAGCATTAACACACTTTCAGATAAACTAGAAAGTACTATTGATAAGTTAAAAAAGAATAATCTAGAACTTGAAAAGAACATTGAAAACAAATCTAAAATAGATGAAATGAGAAAACAATTTATCTCTGATGTATCACATGAACTTAAAACTCCTATAGCATTGATTCAAGGATATGCAGAAGGATTAGTTGAAAATGTAGTAACTGAAGAAGAGGATAAAAAGCAATACTTATCAGTAATTTTAGATGAAGCAAATAAAATGGATTCTTTAGTAAAAAGATTACTAGAATTAATGAAATTAGAGTATGACGAAAGAAAATTCTCAGATAATAAATTTGATTTAGTAGATTTAATTAATGGTGTTATAAAGAATTCTAAAGTAATGCTTGAGGATGAAAAAATAACAGTAGAATTTGCTGAAAAAGATCCAATGTGGGTATATGCAGATGACTTCTATATTGAGCAAGTAGTAACTAACTATTTTACTAATGCAATTAAGAACAATGTAGAGAAAAATGGTGTAAAGAAGATTAAGATATCAATTAAAAATGCAAAAGATCCAGCAAAATATAGAGTAACTGTTTTCAACACTGGAAATAATATTTCTGATGAGAACTTAGAAAGAATCTGGACAAGATTTTATAAAGTTGATTCATCAAGAGATAGATCTAAAGGTGGAACAGGTATAGGTTTAGCCCTAGTAAGAGCAATTATGAATAAATATAATAATGCTTATGGTGTAGTAAACAAAAAAGATGGAGTAGAGTTCTACTTTGAAATTCATAAAGATACAAAATAAAAAAGAGGAAGTAAAATTCCTCTTTTATTTTTACTTTTAAAAAAGGTTACATAAAATTTGATATTTAAAAGTAAAAGTGCTATAATTAAGGAGGTTACCGTTTTATTAATTTATAAGGAGGATGACACTATGTCAAAGACGGAACGGTACACTATTACTCGGGGATTGATTCTGATTATCATCATGATGATTGTTTCAATCTCTATGCCTATCACTGCGATGGCATTCGAGAGCTTCTCTGTTGGCTCGGTTGTCTACGTGAATGTCGAAGACTTCCTTCGCATAAGAGAAGAACCACAAGGTGAAATCATTGGTCAAATTCCAAGAGGTGGAACTGTTACTATTCTCTCTCAAAGAGACAGGAACGGATACTATAAAGTCAAAGTAAATAGCACAGGTGAAACTGGCTATTGCTATGGCGAGTATCTGACTTCTGAAAAAGTCGAAAGGAGAGGAAAAGCACAGACTACCCAAGAAGAAACCCATGAGAGTACTACCGAGTGGTACATTGGAGACCTTGCGTATGCAAATGTTTCTCAACGACTAATCCTAAGAAAAGGACCGTCAAAAAAGACCAAGTCCATTGGGTACATTGAGAAGGATACAGAAGTAGAAATCATGTCTGAAATGGCAGAAAATGGATATATCGAAGTTAAGGTTCTAAAGACCGGAACTATCGCATATGTCGACTCGTACTATCTTAAGAAAATTGAGGTAGAGGAGTTTGAATGCCAAGACTATGATGTGTGTCCTGGAATGGTAATGTACGTGGATAATAGAGGGAGACTGAATTTCAGAAAGAATCCGACTATGTCCAATAATGTACGATTCCAACTCCATCCGGGTGACGAAGTCACAATACTCTCCTTGGAGATTATTGATGGATTCGTAAATGTCTGTACCTCAAATGGAACCGAAGGATATGTCAAACTCGAATTCCTGACATTTGATAAGCATTGATGACGTTTCGTATCTCCTGTTGTAACCGACTTAAAAGAGTCAGTAGGAACTATTGAGCCTACGGGCTCTTTTTGCATATTATTGACAGTAATTTTTTAAATATATATAATATTTTTAGAATATGTAAGGAGGGGGTTAATATGAAAATAATTTTAGCATCACAATCTCCAAGAAGGGCTTCACTACTAAAACTTGTTAATATAGATTGTGAAATTTTTCCAAGCAATTATGACGAGGCAAAAACACCAGGTCTTACAGTAGAAGAACAATCTAAAGAGTGGGCTTATCAAAAAGCAAAGAGTGTATTTGAAAGCATGCAAGGAGATAGAGCAGTAATTGGAGCAGATACTATAGTAGTAAAAGATGGAGTTATATATGGAAAACCAAAAGATAGAGATGAAGCTATTAGTATGATAGAAAATATTCAAAATGATGTTCATCAAGTATATACAAGTATTGCTGTATTAATTGAAGATAGAGGTAAAGTTAAAGAGTTTAAAGATATAGTTAGAACAGATATCTATGTAAATAAAATGACTAAAAAAGAAATTGAAGAATACATAGATTATGATTTACCTTTTGATAAAGCAGGAGCATATGCTATTCAAGGATTCTTCTCAAAATATATTAGTAGAATAGATGGTAACTACTCTAGTGTAGTAGGACTTCCGGTAGACAGGATCTATACTATTTTAAAAGAAAATGATGTATTTGATGAGATATAAAAATAAGCACTTCAACATAAGTTGAAGTGCTTTTGTTTTATCTTATTTAAAATTTTTCAAATACTTGGAACTGAAGTGCCTTTTTAACTTCTGGCCATTCTTCATCAGTTAAATCAGTAAGCGTTATAGTATTATTTTCAGTACTTACGATTCTTAATATATCTAAATTATTATACATACTATTTTTTTCAAATATAGGTGCTTGGTTATCTACAACTGCAAAACCAGACTTTAGTTCTGGTATATTGAATGAAAATACCAAGTCTACATTTAATTCATTTAATTTATCATCTACACATTTCATCTTTGGCATAATAAAATCCTTTTTTATAATGGTTTTAATGTTTTAAAGAATGGGTGAGAAAGAAGAGTCTTATCTGAAATTGCTTCGCTATCATCACTTACTTGAGGAGCTGCACTAGCAGCTGGTTGAGGATTTGATTGTTCCTCTAGCTCTTTTGGTATTGGTTTTGTAAGTCCAAGTATTTCTCTCATTCTTCTAATAGTCATAAAGTTAACTTGTTTTGCAAATAAAGTATAAGTCTTAGGAATGTAATTGAAGTTATCAACTTGTACGACAAATTCTGAATTTTTTGAATATTCATATAATTTTGATGTCATTAATTTTGTGTTATAAAAAGACCTTAAAGTCTCTATATCTGATTTAGTTAACACCATTGACCCTTTGCAAGGGAATACTACTTTCAAAAAATTCACCACCTTATCCTATGTACTCACAAATACTATATCAATATTAGTATGCATTTTCAAGAATTTTGAAAAAAAGAAATAATAATGTAATATTTATATATTGCAAGCTTTGTGTTATAATAAAAAACGATTTTAGGAGGGAAAATGAAACTTAATATTGTAATGGTAGAACCAGAAATACCACAAAACACTGGAAACATAGCAAGAACATGTGCGGCTTTAGGTGCAAAACTTCATTTAGTATATCCACTAGGATTTTCTATAGATGAAAAACAAGTAAAAAGAGCTGGACTTGATTATTGGGATAAATTAGAAATAGAAGAATATATGGATTTAGATGAATTTTTAGAAAAACACAAACCTGAAGAAACTAATATGTATTTCTCAACAACAAAGGGAAAACATGTTTATTCAGATGTAGACTATAGTAAATTTGATGAAGTATACTTACTTTTTGGAAAAGAGACTAAAGGACTTCCAGAACCACTACTTATGAAGTATATTTCAAATACTATTAGAATACCTATGAGAGATGGACTAAGATCACTTAATTTATCTAATTCTGTAGCTATTGTAGCATATGATGTTGCAAGGCAAGCAGGGTTTGACAATTTGCTTCAAATTAGCCCATATTTTGATGATAAATAGGGCTTTTAAAAGTTGATAAAAGTGCAAAAATATAGTATAATTAATATATATGGGATAATTTATACATAGGAGGAAAGAATATGAAAAAAGTTGTAAGTATAGTAGTATTCATTGTTATGATGACTTGCATTTTATTTGCTCTTACAGGATGTACTTTAAAGATAGAAACAACAGACAATTCTGTTTCTGCATCAGTTGATGGAGATACAACAGAAAAAGTTGATAATATATTAGAATGGACAAAAGAAAGATTAAGAAGAATTTTTACTTCTACAGCAGAAGAAAATAATTCTAGTACAAATACAAACACAAGTACAAGTACTAACACAAATGCATAAACATAACATTGGAGGATAAGATGGTTAATAAGATATTCAAATCTTTGGCACTAATTATCATTAGTGCCTTATTAATTTGTGCCTTGACAGGATGCACAAAAAAAGAAGAAACTACTAATGTAGAGAATACATCAAGTAGTAGTGAAAATGTAGTAGAAAATACTACAGAAAAGAAATCAGACAAAGTTAGAGTAGTTGATACAATCGACTATAAAGCTGCTGCTGAAAAGCAATTTGCAGAACCACAAAAAGGAGATACTATTGCTATTATTCATGTAGAAAAATATGGAGATATTAAAGTAAGATTTTTTGCTGATAAAGCTCCAAAAGCAGTAGAAAACTTTACTACTCTTGCAAAAAGAGGATACTATGATGGAGTTATTTTCCATAGAGTTATTAATGAATTTATGATTCAAGGTGGAGATCCTGAAGGAACTGGTTATGGTGGAGAAAGTATGTGGGGAGAAGGATTCGGACCAGAACTAGACTATGAACTTGTTCCATATAGAGGATCACTTTGTATGGCTATGAGTAATCAGCCTAATAGTATAGGAAGTCAATTCTTTATTACTCAAGCAAATTATGATAAAGAACAAGATGATTATTTAAGGGAAGCAAATTACCCAGCAAAATTAATGGATGAATATAAAAATTATGGTGGTTATTTATCACTATATCTTCAATATACAGTCTTTGGACAAGTATATGAAGGTATGGATGTAGTAGATGCAATTGCTAAAGTTGAAACTAATCCAGAAGATGATAAACCACTAACAGATGTAGTTATAAAATCAATTGAAGTAAAGGAATTTTAAGATATAGAATGTATGAAATGTTTGGAATAAGTAATAAAATTGTAGATTTAGCATCAGAAGTAGAAAAAGAATTAGAACCAATTTTTAAAGGCTATGATGATAATTGTGCTTTAGTTAGTGCTAAAGTTTTAAAAGCTTTTCAAGATAATAGAGTATCTACAAGTGACTTTATAGAAGTTACTGGATATGGATATTATGACGGTGGTAGAGATAAATTAGAGAAAGTTTATGCTCAAATATTTGGAGCAGAAGATGCACTAGTTAGACCACAAATAATGTCAGGAACACATGCTTTAACATTAGCTTTATTTGGATTATTAAAGCACGGAGATACAATGATAAGCATCTCTGGAGAACCTTATGATACTTTAAAAAGCGTAATAGGTCTTACAGGAGATAGTGAAAATTCTTTGATTAAACATGGAATTAAATATGAACAAATAGAATTAGTTAATAATGATTTTGATTATGAGAAAATAGAAAAGAGAGTAAAAGAAGGAAATATTAAACTAATTGAAATTCAAAGATCAAGAGGATATTCTCAAAGAAATAGTATTAATATTGATAAGATTGAAAAAGTAACTAAACTTATTAAATCATTAGATAAAGATATTATCGTAATGGTAGATAATTGTTATGGTGAATTTGTAGAAGATAGAGAACCTACAGAAGTAGGTGCAGACTTATTTGTAAGTTCACTTATGAAAAACTTAGGTGCTGGTATTGCAACTAGCGGTGGATACATAGTAGGAAGAAAAGATATAATTTATATGGTTGGTGAAAGATTAACTGCTCCATGTGTTGGAAAAGATATGGGAGCTAACTTTAATCAATTACTTCCATACTTTAAAGGTTTATTTATGGCACCATCAGTTGTTGCATCAGTTTTAAAAACTATGACATTTGCAAGTAGAATGCTTGAAAGATTAGGATTTGAAGGTATTAGCCCTAAATATAATGAAAAAAGAGCAGATATCATTCAAACTATTGAACTTAAATCAGAAGAGAAACTAATTAAGTTCTGCCAAGGACTTCAAAAGGGATCTCCAATTGAAGCATATGTTGTTCCAGTTCCAGATTCAATGCCTGGATATCCACATCTAGAAATAATGGCTGGAGGAAGCTTTACACCAGGTTCTACTATTGAATTAAGTTGTGATGGACCACTTGTTGAACCATATACAGCTTATATGCAAGGTGGTTTAACATATGAATATGGCAAATTAGGAATAATGATTGCTTTAGAAAACATGCTTAAATAGGAAAATTTTTAAGACAATAATTATTAATTATTGTCTTTTTTTATTGATTTAATTATACTTTAAAACCACACTAAAGATATATTTTATAAAAGTCTTTTAAAATAAAAATTATTGTGATACAATAACGAAAAAGCAAAAATATGTTTGTATAAAAATAAGGAGAATGAAATGATTGCATATGTTAAAGGTACTTTAGAAGAAGTAGGAAATAATTTTGTTATTATTGATGTTCAAGGAATTGGATATAAAGTTTTTATGAGTGATATGTCACTTCAAAAAATATGTGAAGTAGGGCAAACTATTAAAGTACACACATACTATTATGTAAGAGAAGATAATATTAGTTTATATGGATTTTTATCTAATGATGAACTAAAGATGTTTGAACTTTTACTATCTGTAAGTGGTGTAGGAGCAAAATCTGCACTTGCTATGCTTTCACACATCCATCCATCAGACTTTGCATTTGCAATTATCTCTAATGATGTTGGAATGCTTAAAAAGATTCCAGGAATTGGGCCAAAGACAGCTCAAAGAATTATATTAGAGTTACAAGATAAATTGAAGAATATAGATACAATAGAAAAACCAGAGAGCGGAACAGTAGTTACAAAACACTCAGAAAATGTAAATGAAGCAATGGAAGCATTACAAATATTAGGATACAATAGAAAAGAAATCGAAAAGGCATTTGACAAAATTGCTAATAAAGATGTTAGTGTTGAAGAGTTAATTAAGAAAGGACTTACTATATTAGCAAAATAGTATTTTAAGGAGATATTTGTTATGGAGTCTAATCAACCATTAGCATTTAGAGTTAGACCTAAATCTCTTGACGAGTTTGTAGGTCAGGAACAAATTCTTGGAAAAGATAAACTTTTGTATAGAACAATTGCAGCTGATAGATTATCAAGTTTAATACTATGGGGACCACCAGGCTGTGGTAAAACATCACTTGCAAAAGTTATAAGTGAAACTACAAAATATAAATTTATAAAGATTAATGCTGTTACATCAGGAGTAGGAGATATTAAAGCAGCTGTTGAAGAAGCAGGAAACTTACTTTTAAATCCTACAGGAAAATGTATTTTATTTATTGATGAGATTCATAGATTCAATAAACTACAACAAGATGCATTACTTCCATATGTAGAAAATGGAACAGTAATTTTGATTGGTGCTACTACAGAAAATCCTTATTTTGAGGTTAACAAAGCCTTAATTTCAAGATCTATGGTAGTAAGATTAGAACCACTTAAAAAAGAAGATATCATAAAAATCGTAAATAATGCTCTAAAGAACAAAGAAGGTCTTGGAGATTATAATATAAAGATTAGCAAATCTACTATTGAAACAATAGCAGAGATTTCTAATGGCGATGTTAGAACTGCTTTAAATGGATTAGAGGTAGCAGTACTAACTACTAAAATGAATGCAAAAGGCGAAATAGTTATCACAGATGAGATAGCAAGTCAATCAATGAATACTAATAAAGCTATGTTTGATAAAAAAGGTGATTCTCATTATGATAATATTAGTGCATTTATCAAATCTTTAAGAGGTAGTGATCCAGATGCTGCTATATTCTATTTAGCAAGAGCACTAAATGCAGGAGAAGATCCTGTATTTATGGCAAGAAGAATGGTTATTCTATCTGCCGAAGATGTTGGACTTGCAAATCCAGAAGCACTTCAAGTAGCTACTGCTGCTATGGAAGCTACAAGAATGGTGGGTATGCCGGAAGCAAGAATAATTCTAGCAGAAGCAGCAGTATATTTAGCAAGATCAAAGAAATCAAACTCTGCATATCTTGCAATTGATAAAGCACTAGCAGATGTTAGAAGTAAAGATACTGGAACAATTCCAATGCACATAAGAAATGCACCAGCAGAAGGAATGAGTGATTTCGGATATGGACAAGGATATAAATATCCACATGATTTCCCAGGTCACTATGTAGAACAACAATATTTACCAGACAAGATGCTTGGAACTAAATATTATGAAAAAGGTGAAAATGATATAGATTAGGAGAATAATATGAACTTTGAAGAATTAAGGGAGAAACACCCAGTAATTTTATATAGAAGTTATGATATTGAAGATAAGGAAGATAGGTTAGTAATAACATACCATTTTGAGATTCCAAACCTAGCTTCTTTTTATCCTAAGATTGAAATATTAAAGAAGAGTTTTAAATTTAAAGATATTCATTCTAATATAGTTAAAAACATGGTTTTTAATATTGGAATGGTAGAACTATTAAGCTACTTTAAATGTACATGCTCTAAACAAGTAATTGTAGAGTGTGGTTCTTTAGACGAAAGACAGGTTAGATGGTATAAGAAATTATACTATTTAGGACTTGGTGAATTCAGATTTATTAATCACATAAGTATTGATATGGATTCTTTTGTAGAGATAATTTCTACTGGAGAAAAACTAGAAGTAGAGAACTCTTTGGAAGAACTATCTGGCAATTTAATTCCTGTAGGTGGTGGAAAAGATTCTAATGTAACTATGGAATTATTAAACGAATCTAAAAATGATAATCTATGCTTCTTAATTGGAAGTAAAACAGTATCAATAGAGTGTACAAAAGCTGCAGGATATGAATATGATAAAGTAGTAGAAATTAATAGAATTATAGATAAGAATTTATTAGATTTAAATAGCAAAGGGTACTTGAACGGACACACTCCATTTTCAGCAATAGTTGCATTTATCTCATATTTAGTGTCATATTTACTAGGAAAGAAGTATATTATTCTATCAAATGAAGATAGCGCCAATGAAACTAATGTTGAAGGTGAGAACATAAATCATCAATATTCAAAGACATTAGAGTTTGAAAATGACTTTAGGGAGTATGCTAGAGATTATTTGAAAGCAGGAGTAGAGTACTTTAGTATCTTAAGACCAATTACAGAACTTCAAATAGCATATTTGTTTTCTAAAAATGAGAAGTATCACAAGATATTCAAAAGTTGTAATGTAGGAAGCAAAAAGGAACCTTGGAATTGGTGCTGTAATTGTCCAAAGTGCTTATTTGTATATACAATATTAAGTCCATTCCTATATAAAGAAAAACTAGTAGATATCTTTGGCGAAGATTTATTTAGAAAAGAATCATTATTAGATACATTTATTTCACTTTGCGGATATGGAACTAATAAACCATTTGAATGTGTTGGTACATATAAAGAAGTAGGATATGCTTTAACTAGAGTAATAGATGATTTAAAATCAAAGGGTGAAGAATTACCTTATCTTTTAAAGTATTATGATGATAACTTTAACAAGGTATATGATGAGAATATTTTAAAATACTATAATGATGAAAATAACTTACCAGAGGAATTTGGCAAGATATTAAAAGGAAGCTTAGGTATATGTTAAAAGAATTATTAGATTATTTAGATTCAAAGAATAGAATATTGATATTAGGTTTCGGTAGAGAGGGAAGAAGTACATATAATTTAATTAGAAAATTCTTTCCAGAAAAGAAGCTATTTATTGCAGATCAAAAGATGGATTTGCTTGAAAATAATATAGATTTAGGTGAAGATATCAATCTAGAAGTATCATTAGGAGAAGGTTATTTAAATGGCCTTTATGATTATGACCTAATTATAAAAGCTCCTGGTGTTACTTTTAAAGGAACTGATATAGATGTAAATATTATTAGAGATAAACTAACTTCAGAGTTGGATTTATTCTTTAAATTCTTTAATGATAAAGTTACTACTATAGGAATAACAGGAACAAAGGGAAAAAGTACAACAAGTTCTTTGTGCTATGCAATTCTAAACAGTAATAATAAAAAAGCTAGCTTACTTGGAAATATAGGAAAGCCAATATTTGAAGAGGTAGAAAATATTACTGAAGAAACATATGTTGTTATAGAGCTTTCATCACATGCTCTTCAATATGTTAATTATTCACCTAATATTGCAATTCTACTAAATATGTTCGAAGAGCATTTAGACTATTATGATTCTTATGAAGATTATATAGATGCTAAGTGCAATATATTTAAATATCAAACAGAAAAAGATTATCTAATATATAATATTGATAATCCAGATGTAGTAAGAAAAGTAGTAAACTTAAAATCTACAGGAATAAAAATAAGTCTAGATGAGAAAAACTCTGATAGCTTAGTTTATATTAAAGATGACACAATCTATGTAAAAGATACACCTGCTATGAGACTAGATGAAGAAATTAATCTAATAGGATTGCACAATAAGAATGATATTATGTTTGTACTTGCAGTAAGTGATATTTTAGGATTAGATTTAAATTCATCACTTAAAGGAATAAGGGATTTTAGACCTTTAGAACATAGAATAGAACATTTCGCTAATATTAATGGTGTAGATTATTATAATGATTCAATAGCAACAATTCCAGCCTCAACAATTAACTGTGTTAACTCAATTTCTAACATTGGAACATTAATAGTAGGAGGTAAAGATAGAGGAATTGACTATAGTGAATTTTGTGAGTTCCTATTAAACACAAATATTGAAAATATTATTTGTATACATGCTACAGGCAAAATAATTTATGAAAGAATAAAATCTTCTAATAAAAATACTTACTATACGGAAGATTTTGATGAAGCATGTAGAATAGCAAAAGAAATGACAAAATCAGGTACTGCATGTGTTTTATCACCTGCAGCATCTAGCTATGGATACTTTAAAAACTTCGAAGAAAGAGGAAGAAAATTTAAAGAAAACATCAAAAATAATTAGTTGCAAATAATTATTAAAGTCTAAAACAATATAAAATAAAGGAAAAAATTTTGAAAGAACAGTAAAAAGTTTGTGAAAAATAAACTTTTTATGTAGACAAAGCCGTCAAAAGGTGCTATAATATAATTGTTTTAAGCGGATTTATAAGGTACATTTTGATGAATTAAAACACAGTAGAAAAAATTTTAGGGGGAATAAAAATTGAATACTAATTATTTAGAGAACAATCATTTACAATTAGTGGGTAAGATTGTAAGTGATAAAAGCTACAGTCACGAGATTTATGGAGAAAAATTCTATAACTTTGATTTAGAAGTTATTAGATTAAGCAACACAGTAGACATTATACCTATTACAATTTCTGAAAGACTACTTACTGAAGTAGATATAGAAATTGGAAAAAACGTTATTATTGAAGGTCAATTTAGATCATACAATAACTATGAGAACGAAAGAAACAGATTAGTTTTAACAGTATTTGCAAAAGAGATCAAAGTTGTTTCAGAAGACGACGTTATAGAAGTTACTAACAATGTTGTATTAGTTGGTTATGTATGTAAAAAACCAATTTACAGACAAACACCATTTGGAAGAGAAATTGCAGATATATTATTAGCTGTTAACAGAGCTTATAATAAATCAGATTACATTCCATGTATTTCATGGGGAAGAAATGCAAGATTCTGCCAAAACATGGAAGTAGGAACTGAAGTTAAAATTGTTGGTAGAGTTCAATCAAGAAATTATGAAAAGAAGCATGAAGATGGTTCTGTTGAAACAAGAGTTGCTTACGAAGTATCAGTAGCAAGTATGGAAGTAGTTGATGAAGAAAATATGGATTCAACAACTGAAAGCGAAACAGAAAACGTTGAAAATGCATAATGAAGAAATATAGATTTTAGCAAATTATATAAATGCTCACGTACTAATTTGAAATTGGTATGTGGGCGTTATTTTTTTGTGATTTTTTCTCCTAGGGAATAAAGGGTTTCAAAAAATAAAAAATCATAAAAAAATCACAAAAATATGTAGAAATAAATTTACTTTAATGATAGAATTATCATGATAATTTTTGGATTTCTAAGGGGAAAAGATGAGAAAAAAATTAGTAAGTTGTTTATTATATTTGAATTTATTTTTTATTATTTTATTTTCAATAAAATCGACTACAAGCATTCGGAATCAGGAAAGTGGAATATATTTATGGTATTTTTGTAGGAATTTTAATTTTTGCTCCTACAGCTTATTCTTTATTAAAAGCAAAAGAAATACCAAATAATATTAAAGAAATTAAAAGATTCGATGAACATTCTGTTTCCCCAGTGATTGCAGAATCATTAATAGATGGAAAAATAAATCTTGATAAATTAATTTTAACTACTTTAGTTGAATTAGTCGCTAAAGGAAAAATAAGTAGACAAAATGGAATGTTTAAACTTGAATCTATAGATGATCTTGATGAATATGAAAAAGAAGTAGTTTTTATTTTATTTGATGAAGTTGGAGACGAAACTAGTTTTAAACAAATAAATGATAATTTAAAAGAAAATGATTGTTTTGAAAGTAAGATATCTCATTTAAAATATGAAATCAGAAAACAACTAAGAGAAGATGGTTTCTTTGATAGTAAAGTTAAATCAAGATTAAATGTTGTAAAAGCTTTTGCTATTATGAATATTATAAATTTAATATTTTTCTTATTATCAGTTTGCATGAAAAGTATTCCATTTACAGGAATAATTACAGGAAATCTAGTAGGACTTTTAGTAATTGGCTTTTTAAGAAATAATATCTATAAAGTTGTTGATGATCTATTCTCATTTAGAAATGTCGGAAGAATAATCTTATGGATATTCTTCATATGTTTGATTTCTATTTTAGGTTATCTAACACTTAATATCTATTTCTTGATATTTGGAGTATTAGAAATGGTATTAATATTAAATTCATTAAATTATTCAACTCTTGATACATATACGGAAAAAGGTATTATGAGCCTTCATAGTATACTAGCTTATAAAAATTATTTGATGAGTAATGAAGTAGATGTAAAAGATGTGGATAACGATAACTATACGATGGATTTAGCTTACGCAATAGCGTTTAACATGAAAACAGCATTGAATGATAAAATTGAAAATGCAGATATAAAAATTAGTTTTAAAGGATAATGATATGGACGAAAAGGATGTAAATGAAAATTTAAACGAGACAAATGAGAATAAAGAAGAAGTAAAAGAACAAAAGAAGAAAAAGACTATATTTAAGGAGATGTCTGAAAAAGAGCAAAACTTTATATTTAATATAATTGCTATTATAGCACTTATATTATTAAGTATAGCAGTTACACCTAAGGTGCTACAAAACGATACTTTCTACACAGTAAAAGTAGGAGAATATATAAGTCAAAATGGTATATTTAATCTAAATACAGATCCATTCTCATGGATGGATTTACCTTATACATTTCCACATTGGCTTTATGATTTAATGATGTATAAGATCTATAATATAGGTGGATTTGATGCTATTTATGTATCATCAATGATCTTTATATCACTTTTGTCACTTTCAATATATAAAGTATGTAAAGAAAAAACAAATAATAATTATGTAGTTTCAGCTGTACTTGCGATGCTAGCTATATATGTTCTAGAACCATATATACCTGCTAGAGCGCAACTTGTTACTTTCATTTTATTTGCTTTAACTGTTTACTTTATTGAAAGATTGTACAAAACGAATAATAAGAAATATGCTATACCACTTCTTATTATTCCACTACTAATAACTAATTTACATTGTGCAGTATATCCATTTTACTTCATAGTATGCTTACCATATGTTGCAGAATATATTGTAGCAATAGTTGCTGAAAAGGATTTGGATAAACAAGTATTTAAATTAGTTACTAGAATTCAAAAGAAGTTTTCTAAAAAGAATAAAGAAAAGTATGATCAAAGAATTAACATTTTAAATGATGAAATATATAGAAGAAAAGTAAGAAGAGAAGAAGTAAGAAAAAATCCATATAAGATTAAGATTGAGAAGAATCCTGCAGCTAAGACTCTAATAGTAATAGTATTAATTGCAGCATTACTTGGATTTGTTAATCCATGTGGAACTGGTGCATACACATACATTTATAAAACATATCAAGGAAATACTACTCAAAGTATAAATGAGCATTTACCTGTTACACTAATAGAATCAAGAGACTTCTTGGTAAGTTTAATAGTTATTTTATGTGTATTAATGTTTACTGATACAAAGATAAGACTTCCAGATTTATTCTTCTTTGGTGGTTTAACATTACTTGCACTTAAATCTAGAAGACAAATTTCATTCTTCTACATATTCTGCATACCAATAGCGGCAGCTTTGATTGCAGCATTTTTAGATAAATATGATAGCAAGCTATGTAAAATCATAAAAAGATATTTCACAGACTTCTTTGGCGTAATTATATTCACTTGTATTGTTTTAATAGTATCTATGAATATATTAAAGCCAAAACTACATATGGAATATATTGCAAAAGAATCTTATCCTGTGGAAGCAGCTGATTGGATACTTGAAAATGTAGATTTAAGTACTGCTAAATTCTATAACGAATATAACTATGGAAGTTACTTAATACTAAGAGGAATTCCAGTATTCATAGATTCAAGATGTGATTTATATACACCACAATTCAATTCAGATTATGATAGTGAATTTGCAGGTAAAGATATATTCTCAGATGCACTTAATATTGCAAATCAAGGAGTAGATTATAATATTAAATTTGAAGAATATGGAGTAACACATGTTATGCTTCTATCTAATGCAAAAGTAGCAGAAGAGATGTCAAAAGATACAGGATACGAAAAGATTTATGATGATGGTACATTTGTTATTTTCAAAAGAAAAGCAGCAAATATCGATAAATTAAAAAGCGAACTTATAACAGAAGAAAAAGATGGTGTAAGTATAGTTAACAGTGCTAATTAAAGGAGATATTTATGGATAAAGGGCTAAAGAAAAAAATAGCTATTTTTATAATAATAACAATATTACTTATTGCACTTGATCAAATATCAAAACAAATTGTAGTTAGTAATTATGTTGAACCATATGGCAATAGTTTTATGTCATTTACTTTAACTGAAAATACAGGTATGTTTTTAGGATTAAATGAAGGAAATTTGAGAAATATAATAATTACAATAGTTATATTATGTTTGATATTACACTTTATAATAAAACAAAACGAGATGATTGATAAAGTAGCTCTTGTAGGAGTTTCTTTAATCAATGCAGGAGCATTATCTCAGCTAATTGATAGGCTTGTAAGACACCATATTGTTGATTTTATTAAGATATGGAAATTCCCAATTTTCAATGTAGCTGATTGTATTATAGTAATTGGATGGATACTATTTGTTGTTTCAATTTTTAAAACAGCATTAACAGATAGGAGTGAACATGTTGACAACAAAGAATAAAGTCCTTGGAATCGGAATAAGTAATGTCGATATTGAGGATGCGTATAATGTTACTAAAGAACTAGTTGAAAGTAGTAATAAAACATGTAAGATGGTATTTGCACCTAATACAGAATTTATTATGAAAGCTCAAAAAGATGAAGAATTTTATAATATATTAAACCAAGCAGATTTGGCAACACCAGATAGCGTTGGTGTTATGCTTGCTGGAAAATTCAAAAAAGAACCTTTTAAACAAAGGATACCTGGACAAGCATACTTTAGAAGAATTTTAGCTGGTGCTGAAGAAAATAACTGGTCTATATACATTTTAGGAGGCAAAGGTGATACTCCAGATAGAGCAGTAGAAAACTTAAAGAAGATTTTTCCAAAGTTAAATGTTGTTGGATTTCATGAAGGATTCTTTGAAAAAGATTCTGAAGAAGATGTAATAAAAGAAATAAACTCTTTAGAGCCTAATATTCTATTTGTTGCAATGGGTGCACCACTTCAAGAAAAATGGATTTATAAACACAAAGATATATTAAAAGTAGATGTTGCTGCAGGTCAAGGTGGAACTCTTGATTATGAAGCAGACAATGTAAAAAGAGCTCCTGAAGCGTTCCAAAAGATGGGGATAGAATGGCTTTGGAGACTAATAAAGCAACCATCAAGAATAGGTAGAATGATGGTGCTACCAGTATTCTTTTTAAAGATTGTTTTTACTAAAGATATTTCAAAAGGAAAATTTGATAAATAAGGAAAACAATATGAAAGAGTTTGAATTTGAAGTAAAAGATGAAAATGTGTCTGACAGAATAGACAAATACATATCTTCAAAAAATGAAGATATATCTAGAGTTATGGTACAAAGGCTAATAGATGAAGGAAATATTTTAGTTAATGGAAAGGAAACTAAAGCAAGTTATAAAGTTCAAATAGGAGACAAGATTTTAGTTAAAATCGAAGATCCAAAACCAACTGAGTTAGTTCCTCAAGAAATACCACTAGATGTTGTTTATGAAGATGATGATATATTAGTTATCAATAAGCAAAAAGGTCTTGTTGTTCATCCTGGAAATGGTAATCAAGATGGCACTTTGGTTAATGCAATTTTAGCAAGATGCAAAGATTCATTATCAGGAATAGGTGGAGAAATAAGACCAGGAATAGTCCATAGAATTGATAAAGATACATCAGGGCTATTAATAGTTGCTAAAAATGATAAAGCTCATATTAACATGAGTAATCAAATTAAAGAACACAAAGTTAAAAAGACATATTTAGCATTAGTTAGAGGTGTTATTAAAGAAAATTTTGCCACAATTAATATGCCAATAGCTAGATCTACTAAAGATAGAGTTAAGATGGCAGTTGATAAGAATGGAAAAGAAGCAGTAACACATATTAAAGTATTAGAAAGATTCAATGGATATACATTTATAGAAGTAAATATTGAGACAGGAAGAACTCATCAAATTAGAGTTCATATGGCTCAAATAGGATATCCACTAGTTGGAGATTTTGTTTATTCAAATGGAAAGAATCCATTTGGAGTAGAAGGCCAGATGCTTCATAGCTACAAGCTAGAATTTGAGCATCCAATTACAGGAAAGAAAATGGAACTTACAGCAGACCTTCCAAAGTATTTTAAAGATGTATTAGAAGAATTAAGAAGATAGAGAGGATGTTATGAAAGAAGTTAATATAAAGAAAGTAGCTCATTTATATAGATTACTATTCCTTCTTTTATTCATATTTGTAACTACAATTTGTAATACTACAGTTAAAGTAGTTTCAGATGGATATTTTATAAGGATACTTGATTACATAATTGCATTTGGAATCTTTTCAGCACTTATACCATTTATATTCTTTAAGAAAAAAGCAATAGATTCTGAAAGTATTAAAGATTTTAATAAAATGTGTATAGCATTTGTTGCAATAATCCTTACACTTAATTTCTTAATTAATATTTTGGTTCAAGCATATAGTTTTGATCATTATGTTGAAGTTACTGATAACTTAAGAAAAGTAAGTCAGGGTGTAGAAAATTCATTTTACTATAGAAATAGTGGCCTAATAGAGAATTCTGTTATAGATAGGCAAATAGGTGGAGAAATGTATGATTTTAACTACGCAGTTATAACTATTTGTGAGATTTGTATGTCTGTTTTATTTATAAATTTAATTCAAAAGAAAATAATAATTAAGTTAACAAATAATCAGGATAAGAAAGAAAATGGAGAATAATGAAAAAGAAATCCGTCTTCAAAAATTTTTAGCAAATTCTGGAGTAGCTTCAAGAAGAAAATCAGAAGAGCTAATTTTAGAAGGAAGAGTTAAGGTAAACGGAAAAGTTGTTACTGAACTTGGTACTAAAGTTAATCCAGAAGATGAAGTAATTTGTGACGGAAAAAAAGTTGAACTTAATAAGGAAGGATATATTTATATTCTTCTAAACAAGCCAATTGGATATGTAACTTCAAGTCATGATCAGTTCGGCAGGGACGATATTCTTGATTTAGTTAAAGTTAAAGAAAGAGTAGTCAGTGTTGGACGATTAGACATGTACACATCTGGAGCAATAATTTTAACAAATGATGGAGATTTTGTGTATAAAGTTACTCATCCAAAGCATGAAATTGTGAAAACTTATCAAGTAACTGTAAAAGGAAAAGTTACTGATGAAGATATAGATAGCTTAAAAAATGGTGTCATTATAGATGATAATTATTTAACTAAAGAAGCTGATGCAAGAATAATGAAAATAGATGAAGAAAAGAATATTTCTAGAATTGAAATAAAGATTCATGAAGGTAGAAATAGACAAGTTAGAAAAATGTGTGAAGCAATTGGAAAAAAGGTAATTGCACTTCATCGTTCAAAAATAGGTAGTGTAGGAGTAAAAGACTTACCTATTGGAAAGTGGAGATATTTAAAAGAATATGAGGTAAAAAATATACTAGAGGGTAAATGATAAATAAAGTACTAAAGAGGAGAAAAATATGGAATATCAAAAGTTTATTCCTGAAGGATGGGTTGAAACAAAAGAAGAATTTAATATTGATGGACTAAAGACTGCATTAGAAAACAAAGATGTAATCCAAGGATATGTTACATCATGCGATAACAATTATAATTTGCATGTAGATCTTGGTAATAATATTAAAGGTGTTATTCCTCGAAATGAAGTAGATGCAATTAATAGTGATGAATATGGCTTTTGTAAGCCTAACTTATGCGTTAATAAAGTTAATTCTTTTGTTCAATTTAAAGTAAAAGAAATATATGATAATAACAATGTTATTTTATCACGTAAAGAGGTTGGAACAGATGCACTTAATTGGGTAAAAACATCACTAGAACCCCATACTGTAATCAATGGTATAGTAAAGAATATTAGAAAATATGGAGTGTTTGTTGAGATAGGTGGAGGTATGGTAGGCTTGCTACATATCGAAGATATATCTGTTTCAAGAATGAAAACTCCAGAAGAAAGATTCCAAGTTGGACAAAAAATTCAGGTTATGATAAAATCAATTGACAAAGAAACTGGAAGAATAATTCTTTCTTACAAAGAGTTACTAGGTGACTGGGATGAGAACATCAAAAGCTTTAAAGAAAAGATGATTGTTCCGGGAATAATAAAAGAAGCAGATAAATATAAAAATGGTATATTTATTGAACTTAAACCTAATTTGGTTGGACTTGCTGAATACAAAGAAGGCTTCTCATATGGAGAAAAAGTAAATGTATTCATCAAGAAAATCGTTAAAGATAAAAAGAAAATTAAATTAGTTATTGTATAGGAGGATTTTAGAAGTGGTTGAAGATGAAGATATTAAAACTACGGTATCACCATTCGCTATTAGAGAAGGTGAAATTAAGACATTTGATGGTAAAGACGGCTACGTTTCTATCAATCAAATAATTCACAAAATTAATTTGGGACACATCAATGAGGTTCATTTTGCAATATTAGATATTGTTAATGAATTTGAGTTTGTTACATCAAGACAAATATTCCAATTATTACAACTTAGAGGAGTTGAAATTAAATCTCAAGATAAATTGAATATTAAACTTGAGCAATTAGTTAAAACAAAGATACTTACAAGATATTACTTTACATCTGAAGAGGGTAAAGGAATCTATAGAATATATTGTATGGAAAAGATGGGTAAATATTTACTAAATTCTAAAGAAGTTGAATGTAAATGGCAACCAACAGACAATATTAAACCAGTTCCATTAATTAAGAAAAGATTGGCTGGAAACCAAGTATTACTTGCTTACATGAGAAAAGCAAAAGCTTATTCACAAGTTATAGTAAAACCACAAATAACAGCTAAGATGGCAGGAAAATCATTCAAGTGTCATGGTAAAGTTACTTTAGAGAAAGCTGGAAAATCAATCGATTTAATATTTGAATGTGTTAGAAGAGAAGATGATTGGCAAACAAAATTTGTTGATAGAATGAGATTATATGCTGATTTCTATAATAACTTTGTTAAATTTGATTCAGGATTTAATACAATGCCTCAACTTATTTTAGTATGTGAAGATAAAAACCATATGGCAGAATGCTATGTTGAAATTGTTAAAGCTAAAGTAGAATTTAAGAAATTAAAACTATACTTTACAACAGATTTAGATCAAAACTCTACATCATTAAAGAAATCATTATATGAATTCGTTAAAGATGAAGCAACAGGAAAGGTTAAGACAAACAACATAGAGCTTAATATTTTAGGATAATAAAAAGGAGAGGAATAGGGAAGCTATTCCTCTTTTTTGGAGGATATATGAAAAGGAAAACTTTTTTGGAAATAATGATAATTATTTGTGTAATACTTGCATTTTATACTGTGAGTGAAAAGGCACAAGTTGTGAATTTAATGAATAGAGGATACTATCCACTAATTGATGTTATGAGATACTATGGATATAATTCTACTGGCCTTTATGAATTCAAAAAAGGTGATGACATAGTTAAATTTGAACAAAGTACAAAAACTCTAATAGTTAATAATGATAAGTATGTATTATCAGAAGAAGAATTTCTTTTAGGCAAAAACATGATATATTTATCAAATAGTGTCTATATGAGAGCATTTGGAATCTCTGTAGATAATGATGGAACAACTATGGACATTGTTCAAGTAGATACTTAAATAAAAACAAAAAAGCGACTACATTAAGTAGTCGCTTTTAATTTTTATTATTGTTTTTTGTTATGTTTGATGCTGCTATCATTTTTGTTTTTTCTCATATCGATGATTGCATCTTGATCATCAGCATCATATACCATATCATGCGTTCTAGTTTGAATTGGATTAATAGAATGCATTTCATCTTCTGGTAAGTTATCGAAGTCTATATTTGAATAATTAAACTTAGATGATAATTTTTTAGCTTCGTTTTCTTCTTTCTTTTCAATTCCTCCAGCAAACTTAGCAAAGTTAAATGTTCTAATTTTTTGTTTTTGTTTATATTTGCTTTCAAGGAAATCAAGTTTTGCTTGACCAACAAGCATCTTACCATTAACATCTCTTGTCTTGTATATACAAGCTTTAAATTTAAGTGAGTTAATTTTACCCATCTTAAAGTTTTCTTTCCAAGCCCAAGATATTGATTTATATGTTGTATCGTATTCACCTTTATCTGTTTTATAGTCGTTAGTGAATTTCCACTCTCTCTTATCACCAAACTCTTTTTGCCACCATTCGTTATCTTCTGGAGTGTTATTACCAAATACGATTTTTGTAGAACAGTTAGCTAGAATTGTTTGTCTGAAGTTATAATCATTGTTTACACCAAATTGTGATAAGTTTTGTGCAGATATAATTGTACCAACTCTATACTTTCTATATAGTGTGAATATATCTTCTGTTGCTCTACATACATATGGTGGGAATTCATCAATGTATAAGAAGTGAGGGATTCTTGTCTTTTCTGTACCTGGTCTAGTTAATACTGAGTATTGCATTAATAGTAAGAAGAATAGACCAAATGCTTTATGAATTGATGCTCCTAAGTCTCCACGTCTTGTACATAATAGTATGATTTCACCATTTGCTAAAGCTTTATCATAATTTAAGTTTTCATGTCTATTACATAGAATATTCTTTACTCCAGGATATCTTAATAGATTTTCAAGTTGAGCAATTGTAGGTTGTAAACATTTTTCTGTTTCTGCTCTTCCAGAACCATCTTTAAAGAAGTTTTTCTTGAAGTAATTTATTTGATATTTATATTTCTCAGTCAAGTCTTCATGTTCTTGAAGCTGAGCAACCATTTTTTCAACATTATCAAAGTTATTAATTAATTCTAGTAAATCTTCTAGAGTAGGTAGGTCACCTGAGTGTTCTCTAGGATATAATTCTTTAAGTACTAATACTAAGTTTTCAACTGCTTGACTAGAAATGTTTTGCATATATGCTTGATCTACAGTTACGTTTCTAGTTAAGTTTATATCTGTATCATACAATCTCTTTAATACTGATGAAATTGCAATAGATGTTTTAACTGGGTCTGTGAATATAAATGGGTTTAGTCCAACAGAATTTGTTGAATCATTTGGATCTATTAATTTATATTTGAAACCAAAGTTTGTACATACATCTTTTATATGTTCAATTGACTCTATATCTGGAGCCATATATGTTATACCTAAATCTTTAAATGTTGACTTGTTTCCGTTGTATGAGTACATTAACTTTTTAAAGAAAGATTGGAAAACTTTTTCTTTGTTGTTCCCTGGTGATAACATGTTAAGTGAAAAATTATCATTAATATATTCATTTGAATATGGACTATTAAGAATTGCAACACCAGCTTTTAATGCTGTATAACCCATCTCTTTAGCTGACTCTTTAAAGAAGTGCTTTCTTTCAATATCTCTAGCAATCATTGGTTCGAATACCATTGATGTTTTACCTGAACCAGATACACCAACAACTAACATTGATTCGAATCTTCTTGATTCAGGAATCTTAATTGTTGTACCAAATTCTTTATCTCTACATAAGTATATCTCACAAGAGAATGGTCCAACGAATTCGCTCTTTTTATTTATATTAATTCCACCATAATCAAATATTGAGTCTCTTAAATCCTTTGTATCATCAACGAATGTGTATAACCATTTAAATAGTGGATAGAATGATATGATTGGTACATACCAAGCGAATGATGATAATGCTGGATGAATTAAGTAATCAAATGAAGTTATAACATACTTGTAATTAGGTACCATAAATAAAAGCGTCCAGCTTAATTTGTTTACCCATTGAATAACCATTGATGCTAACATTATATATAGAGATATTGTATATATGTAGAAGAATTGTAGTTTGATTTTATCATCAGTTACGAATTTAGATCCACCTGATAGATAGAATGCAGCTACGGGAACAGCCATTGCTATAGTGTACTTAATAGGTCCCCAATAATCTACGGATATACCTGTAAAGCCTATCAATAATATTTCAACAAATCTGTCTATTACGACATAGAACGCCATTAATGTAAATAAATATGTAAAGAATGTGTTTCTGTCGGTTTTTAACTTCTTTAAGAACTTATCTAAAATATTCATATTCCACCGCTTTCTTAAAAATAATATTCTTATCTATATTATGCTACAAAATCGGAAAAAAAACAAGTATTTTTAGCAAAAAATAGCTAGTTTTCATAATTTTTTACACATTTTTTTGCCATTATTAATTACATTATATATAAATAAAATAAAATGATTTTTAGAAATTTTAAAAATATTACAAAAATAATACAAAAAAATTAAAAATTTTTGAAAAAAGTTCAACTCTAGTTAAAGGGGCGAACGCCTTGGGAATAAAAGAATACAAAAGACGAAAACCTTATACATATTGAAAAATAAATAAAGAAAAATAAAAAAAAAGAAGGAAAAAAATCTAATGTGTCGAATAGATTAATTGTAGAACAAAAAAATATAGAAGCTTCTACAATAATATACTTAATTCTATTAGGAGGTAATTAGAATGAACAAAGCTGAATTAGTTGCAGCTATCGCTGCTAAAACAGGAGACACAAAAAAATCTGCAGAAGAAACAGTTAACGCATTTGTAAACGTTGTAACTGCTGCATTAAAGAAAGGTGAAAAAGTTCAATTAGTTGGATTTGGATCTTTCGAAGTTAGAAAAAGAGCTGCTAGAAAGGGAAGAAACCCACAAACTAAAGAAGAAATTAAAATACCTGCTTCAAAAGCTCCAGTATTCAAAGCTGGTAAAGCTTTAAAAGAAACAGTTAACAAAAAATAATTTTAATTATCTATAGAAGAAGATGAGTTACTCATCTTCTTTTTTTATGCCTTCAAAATTTAGAATCCGCAAGTAAAAATATTTATTTAAAGATATAAAAATCTCTTGAAATATAAAATTATTATATATATAATTTTTATGAGATTATACAAAAGAATGAGGAGAGATTATGGAAAAAGACATTGATGTCATCTTTATGGATGAAGATAGAGTTACAATCCTAGATACTCAAAGGGTTGCTAAAGGAGATAAGGTTGTTTACAAAGGAAAAATTCCTTCAAAAGAACCAGTTGAAGGTGTTACTTATTCTTTTGCAGGCTGGGAAAATGAAGAAAGAATGGATTGTGTAGTTGAGAAACTAGTATTAGTAGCCAAATACGAATCATCAAGTTCTTTAAAGGATGCAATGTATAATGCTTCACTTGAAAATGCTCAAAAGGCAAATTTGAAAGACGTTATGGCTTCAGGAAATAAGATAAATGAACAACAAAAAGCTTTAGAAAAAGATTCTAGATCAGCAGAAGAAATCGTAAACGATATTGTTGAAAATGGAAAAACTGAAGTAGGACAAGAAATAAATAAAGACAACATGGAAAGATAACAAAAGATAAGGAGTTAGTTATGGGAGTAGTAATTACAAGAGATGATATCATAGCTTATGCTGAGGTAGATTATGTAATTAAACACATGAATGAGAGATATCAAGATATGGTACCAATTAAATTAAGAGATTTTTTTGAAACATATAAAGAACCAGATTATGATATATATGTTAATCC
This sequence comes from Clostridia bacterium, assembly GCA_017528085.1. GTDB lineage: Bacteria > Bacillota > Clostridia > TANB77 > CAG-508 > Scatovivens. Next base: position 52,951 of record JAFXPH010000006.1, read on the forward strand.
AAAGGTACCACTTGCAAATCAAGGATTAAAGAAATATACATTAGAGATTTTGGCACTATTACATTTAAAATATTGGTGCCAAGATGAAGATAGAAAAAAACAATTATACAATATGATGAAACAAAATGAGATGGAAATTGAAGCGAGAATCAGGGAACAATATGGTGTAGAAAATCTTTTCCAAACTGCTGATGCTACAATTGTTAATTCAGAAGAAGACCTAGAAGATGCAGAACCACAAGATTTTTCAAAACCAAAAGGAGTAACTAGAGTAGATGTAGTGTCTACTGAAGAAGTAGAAGAAAAAGAGACAGAATCTGAAGAAACAAAAACAGAGGAAAAAACTAGTGAAACTGCTGAAAGCGCAAGTAGTGAAGATAATAATTTAGCTTCTATTAATAAAACTGGATTTTTTGAAAAAATTAAAGAATTTTTCTCAAAATTATTTAAGAAAAATGGAAGTGTTGAATAGAACAACACTTCTTTTTTACAATTGTTAAATTTTGACAGTAAAAATATAGGAAAAAAGTTGATAAAAATAGTGGTTTTTTGTTGATATTTTCCTAAATATATAGTATCATAATATATGTAGTATAAGTAGATTTTATGCTACGGATATTAATGAACAAATAATTCCTAAGGGGGATAAATATGCTAAAAAAAGTATTAATCTTAACAATGGTATTTATGTGCGTATTAGGTATGTTTTTCATGTTTTCAAATGCAGACTCAGAATATGATGCTGTTATTGAACAACATGATGACCCAGAATTAGTTCAAATGAGGGAATCAACAGCTGCAAAATTAGAAGGCTATGTAGCAGCATATGGTTCATATCCATATGGTGTAGCTGCAGCAATCTTGAATGTTGTTAGAATTTACAGTATTCCATTTTGCTTTGTTGGTATAGCATTAGGATCTATATACCAATATGTTATTGGTATAAGAAGATTAGATGTTAGAGATAGAGGTTTCCACCTTATCATAACATTTGTAACTATATTGGTAATATGCCAAATTTTACCATTACTTTTTGCTGTAATAGTAACAGGTTGGAGGAGTTAACGAATGAAAGTTTTATTTGCAGTTAGTAGCGAGGCTATTTCAGAAGGAATAGTTAGACAATATCAAAAAGAATATAAAGAGATATTGTCTTATAAAAATGTTTATTACTTTAATGCAATATTAAAAGAAATACAACAAGATAAATCATATGACAGAATTGTCATATCAGAGGATTTAGAGTCATTTTCAAATAATAACTACGAACAAATCGATAAGTTCTTATTTGAGAAGTTAGATAATATTAGTGATGAGGCACAAGATATTAATGGTCAAGAAACAGCAATCATTTTAATATGTTCTGAAAGAAGAAACAAGGGTAGTGCTTTCTTAAACAAGATTTTTAGTATCGGTATTTATAATGCTTTATTAGGTCAAGATAGAATTAAGACAAATGTTTGTAAATTAATTAATAAGCCTAGAATTAAAAAAGAAGCCAAGACATACTATGCTATTGATGCTGAAGATGCTAATTATGATCAAAGCAATGATGAAGAAGTATCTGAAATTGAAATAACAAATATTAGAAATCACTTTAGAAAATTAGGAAAGAATACTGATAAGTATGCTGAGAGCTTTAATAATATTGCTGCTCAATATACTGATGATCAATTAAAAATTGTTGTTAACTGTTTACCTGCACAAGTTAAACAAGTTCTTGAAAAAACATCACCAAGATATCAAGAATTTATGGCAGCAGGAAATGTTAAATCAGTTGCTAATATGTCTGTTGAAGAAGAAGCAAAATCTTCAGGATTAAAGATGGACTTCATTTCTAAGAATAAAAATACTATTGATAAACCAATAGTTATTCCATCTTCAGTTCGTAGAAGAACACCTTCTGCTTCAGGAACAGCAAGCTCTAGTTCAAGTGGTGTATCTACAATTAGAAGAGTAACAAACACAATTAAGCCAGAAGCAAATAAAGCTCCAACTCCAGCTGAAGAAAAAACAGCAGAAAATGTTGAGAATGAACTTGATGCGCTAGATGATTTACTAGCACCTCAAGAAGATAAAGCAAATGATATTAATGATAATTTATTAAATATGGATAATACATCAAATGAAGTTCCAAATGAATCAGCAGATGATATGTTATCAGCACTAGATGACTTGGGTGGAACTGATGATCTACTAAATCCAGAACCAACAGCAGAAGAACCTGTTGTAGAAGAAACTGCTAAAGAGGATGATGGAATACTTCCAGGATTCGATGATTTAGGAGGATCAGATGATTTATTAAATCCAGAACCAACAGCAGAAGCACCTGCTGCAGAGGATGATGGAATTCTTCCAGGATTCGATGATTTAGGTGGAACTGATGACTTATTAAATCCAGAACCAACAGCAGAAGAACCTGCTGCAGAGGATGATGGAATTCTTCCAGGATTCGATGATTTAGGAGGATCAGATGATTTATTAAATCCAGAACCAACAGCAGAGGAACCTGCTACAGATGATGATTTATTACCAGGATTTGATGACTTAGGAGGATCAGATGATTTATTAAATCCAGAACCAACAGCAGAAGAACCTGCTACAGAGGATGATGGAATACTTCCAGGATTCGATGATTTAGGTGGAACTGATGACCTATTAAATCCAGAGCCAACAGCAGAAAAACCTGCTACAGAGGATGATGGAATACTTCCAGGATTTGATGATTTAGGTGGAACTGATGACCTATTAAATCCAGAACCAACAGTAGAAAAACCTGCTGAAGAAGATGATATGCTTCCAGGATTAGATGATTTAGGTGGAACTGATGATTTATTAAATCCAGAACCAACAGTAGAAGAATCTACTGAAGAAGATGACATGCTTCCAGGATTAGACGATCTTTCAAATATAGATGATGAAGAACCTAAAAAGAGAGGTAGAGGAAGACCAAGAAAAATTATTACTGAGCCTCCAAAACCAAAGGGAAAAAGAGGTAGACCTAGAAAAAATCCTGTTGGAGAAGATGGTTCAACATTACCTGGAATGGGATTTGAAGATGATGAATATACAGACGAAGTAGACATCGAAGGATTAGATGAACTTGATGATTACACAGATGAAAGCTTCGGCGATGTTGAAACAAACAACACTGCAGATGATGGAATGTTACCAGGATTTGATGATTTAGATGTTACTGATGATACTACATCAGATTCATCTGAAAGTTCAGTTGATGATTTATTATCAGGATTAGATGATTTAGGAGGAGATACTCCTGTAGCTGACAGCACTCCTAGTGATGATATGCTACCAGGTTTAGATGATGTAGATGATTTATTAGGTGGCGAAACTCCAGCAAATAATAATCCTGAACCTACTAAGATAGATACTGTAAAACCAACAGTAGATTATTCAATGTCAAGTTTAAATAGTTTATTAACACCAGATAAGAAGATAGCAACATTTATAGGAACATCTAAAAATGGTACATCTTTCTTAGTTAATAACCTTGGATTATTATTTGATACAATTGGTAAGAATGTAGCTATCTTAGATATGACTAAAAATAGAAATTCTTATTACATCTTTAATTGTAACGATGAAGAGTTAAGAAAAGTATGTAATAATTCATTTAGCAATTTGGAAAGAGGTGTAGCAGAAGGAATTAGAGTTAAACCTAATTTAACTGTTTATACTGGACTACCAGATGATGGAAAAGTGTATAAAAATGTTGAAGCTATGCTATCAACATTAGTACAAAATCATGATATAGTATTAATAGATTGTGATTTTGATACAGATCCTTCATTCTTTGCTAAGTGTCAAGAAATATATCTTGTTCAATCAATGGATACATTAACAATTCAACCATTGACATACTTCTTAAAGATATTACAAGATAGAGAAGTATTAGAACCAGAAAAAATTAGAATAGTACTTAACAAAGTAGTTAAGTTAAGAGGATTCCAACCAAAAGATTTCGTTGGAGGTATGTCATGTTATAATGCTCCTTCAATGTCAGTAATGAGAACATTGTTTAATCCTCAATTAGTAAAAGTGTTTACAATAAACTTTGAAGAAAGTGTTTATATTAGATACTTAGATGCTATTGCAGCATGTAAGATGACTTTAGATGGTTACTCAAAGACATTTATGGCTGCATTAAAGCAACTTGCTCAATCTGTTTATTCATTTAACAATGGTGGCGGAATGAGAACAAATATTGGTGCACCAACTCAACCACAAATGAGACCAGGAGCACAATTTACAAGTAATATGAATAACACATTAGACAAAATGAAAAGAAATATGAATTAGTAGAGGTGAATAGTTTTGGCGATATTTTTAGCTATTGTTCTTGTCATTATAATAATAATACTAGTTTGTTATAACATCGACTTACAGAAAAAAATTAAAATGTTTAATAACATCAATGAGAAGATTAACAACTTAAGTATTTTACAGAACTTCATGGAAATTGCAGGTGAAGAGGATTCTGTAGAAGATAAATTGGCAAAGATCAATGAAATTGTAATTGAAAAATATGATATTAAGTATTCTACTATAGTTGTTTTTGACGGTGCAGAATTCGTTATCAAAGCATCAAATGTTGATAAGATTCATTATGATACACTTGCAAATATCCATCAAGAAGAGATATTCCAAGACAGTATTCAAACAGCAACGCCAAAATATATAACAATAGAAGATGAAAATGAAAAACTTCCTTATCAAAAGGTTGAAATGGGTAGAGCTAAATCTGCAATGTTTTTCCCATTGTTTACAGACAACATTTTCACAGGTTACTGGATAATGGAAAGTGGAAAGATGCATGCATTCGATAATATTGATACAACAATTATTGAAGTTGTTAAGACAAATATCGTAAATGTTCTTTCAACTGTATCTTATCAAAGTACTATTGAAAATACTGTAAGAGTAGATCAATTTACAGGACTATATTCACCAGAACACTTATATACTGCTGGTAGAAAAATATATGATAAATATGATACTTCAGCCGTATGTATGTTTAAAATAGCTAATATCGAAGAAATAAATGAAAAAGTTAGTAGACAAGTTGGTAACGATATAATTACTGAAATTAGTAATATAGTTAAGACAAAGATGTCTAACCAATACATTTTCGTAAGATATATGGGACCAAGATTTGTTATAGTATTCTCTGGAGTTGATGAGGGTTCAGTTGAAGAATTCTTAAAAGACTTAAAGAGAGAGATGGAAGAAGTAGAAGTAGTTGAAGAAAGAGATGGCCAGACAGCACTCTCTGCTTCACCACTTATCAATTTCGTAATTAGTACATACTACAAAGGAACTGGTATGGAACAATTATGTAAGAGATTGGAAGAATACTTAGATTCAGCAGATAAATCTGAAAACCAAATTAATTATATTTAGGAGGATTTTGAAATGCAAAGTAATGATAAAACTATGAGTTTTAGAGTTGAAAAGGATAAGAGCATAAGAGCAAGAGAAATTTTAAAAGAAGTTTATCAAGCTTTAGTTGAAAAAGGATATAATCCAATCAATCAAATCGTTGGATATATTTTATCAGGAGATCCTACTTATATAACAAGCCATAACGATGCTAGAAATTTAATCAGACTAATAGAAAGAGATGAATTACTAGAGAAGATGGTTAAATATTATATAGGATTGGAAGACTAATTAATGCGTATACTTGGAATTGATTATGGTGATAGCCGAGTAGGGATTGCTATAACTGATGCACTTGGTTATACAGCTCAAGGACTTGAAACTATTACTCATAATGGTAATGATAAAATAGTATTGAAAAGATTAGATGAGATTCTTTCTGAATACGAAATTGATACGTTTGTAGTTGGTATGCCTTACAATATGGATGGCACTAAAACTATAAGAGCAGAAGTAACTGAGAAGTTTATACATAAGCTTAAATGTAAGTATAATAAGATAAAAATTGAGACTATGGATGAAAGACTAACAACAGTCGCTGCTCATAAAACAATGAACCTTCTAGATATCAATAAACACAAGAAAAGAGGGATTGTTGATACTATTTCTGCAGTGTACATTTTAGAGATGTACATGAACAAAAAAAGTTAAATAAAAGTATTGCAATAAATTTTTAGTTAGTATATTATATTTATATATAGAAATATGCAAATGATAATTTGATTAGTGAAAGGAGCTAAGTAATGGACGAGAATAATGAAAATGAAAACATGGAAGAATTTGATGAAGATTTAAGCAACATCATAATCTTAAATGACGAGAATGGTGAGGAAGTTAAATTCGAATTCTTAGATCTTATTGAATATGATTCAAACGAATATGTCGTTTTATTACCAGTAGATGCTGACGAAGATGATGGAGAAGTTGTTATTCTTCAAGTTGAAGAAACAGAAAATCCAGATGAAGAGTCATATATTAGTGTAAATGATGATGAAGTCCTTATGACTGTATTTAATATTTTTAAAGAAAAATTTAAAGATGAATTTAATTTCGAAGATGCAGAATAATATAATATAATTAAAGAAGTACTTAGTACTTCTTTTTTTTATTTTCATAAATGAAATTGATTTAAAGAATTCTTTGTGATAGAATATTTTTAGTTTTTATTATACGAAAGAATAGGAGGATAGAAATGTCATCTTTAATTAGTTATTTATTTACATTTCTAGCTATTGCATTTTGGGGCTTTAGAGCAATAGTTGCACTTATGTCATCAATGCAAATTGATTATTGGGCACAACCTTATAATCTACATTATGAGATAATAATTTTATTTTTAACTATACCATGCTTGGTATTTGTTATTAAAAGAAATATATTTGCAGCTATTATTTATCTTACAATGTATCTTGCTTATTTTGGATCAGAGATGTATGAATTATTTCAAGCAGGAATCAGTGTAACTGGAAGTTCACAATTCTTACTAGATTTATTTGGAGTTATAATTCCATTATTTACATTCTTTGATATTTTACTAAATAAGAACAGAGTAAATTTAGGATTAGCTATGAAATCAGATTGGTTCTATAAAAACGAGCAATTCGACAGAAAATTTGACGAAAGAGCAGATAGAAACCAATATAAATTTTAATATTGATATTTTAAGGAGATATTGTTATGGATATATGGGAAAAGATGTATTTGGAAGCAAAAAAGGAGTACCATCCAGAAGAGATATCTCCTTTTATTAATGCTCACCATGTAGTTGCGGCAGTAGAAAGTGAAAGTGGAAAAATATTCACAGGTTTCTGCATAGAAAGTGCAAGTGGAGTAATGAATTTATGTGCTGAAAGAGTAGCGGCTCTTAACATGTATTTAAATACTGGTGAGACAGTAATTAAAAGGATGATAGCTTTTAGAGCAGAACCACCAAAAGTAAATGGTGGAATGCCATGTGGAGCATGTAGAGAATTCTTAATGCAGCTTTCTTATGAAAATAGAAATATGGAAATACTAACAGATTATGAAACTAGAAAAACAGTTTATCTAAAAGATATTATTCCTAATTGGTGGGGAGATAAAAGATATAAGCAAGTAGAGGAGAATTAATATGATTAAGTTAAATAATAGTGGACCTGCTAGGTTCATGTATACAGTAATTGCAATTTGTTTAGTTACATCAATTACTTGTTTTACTATGTTTTATGGAAGTAAAGCGGGAGGAAAACCAGTACTATATACTGGAATTGTTACTTTCACAATAATGTACCACTTTTGGGTAAGAATTATTATGGGTAATGTTTCAAAGTTATTTAGAAACAAAATTAAATATGATCAATGGTGGTTTCAAGAACATAGTTTTGAAAAACCATTATACAAGCTACTACAAGTAAAGAAATGGAAAGATAAAGCCTTTACATATAATCCTGGAGACTTTGATTTAAAAGAAAAATCTTTAGATGAGATAGCAAATATTATGGCTAAGTCTGAGGTAGACCATTGGATAAATGAATGCATTTCAATATCTACAATGTTCTTTTCTTTAATATGGCCAAAATTAACTGCAGCATTTATAATATCAGCAATTTGTGCAATGATTTTTGATAGTCAGTTTATTATAATTCAAAGGTACAATAGACCAAGAATAGTAAAAGCTTTGGAGCATAAAAATAGAGTTCAAGAAAAAGCTGAAGAAACGAACGAAGAAGAAGCTAAAGAATCTGAAGAATAAAAGGAGAAAAGGTATGATTGAATCAAAAGGTTGGAACTGGAAGATTGTTAGCGATGATAAAGATTCTATATGGAAAAATCCTGCAATAGAGTCTTATTATTTACTAAGTAGGTGGACTTCTCAAGGAATGAAAGATTTCTTGGATTTAGGCTGTGGCCTTGGAAGACACACAATCCTATTTGGAAAAAATGGATTTAATGTCAAAGCATTTGATATTAGTGAAGTAGCAGTAGAAAAGACAAAAAGTTGGGCAGAGGAAGAAGGACTAACTATTGAAACAAAGACAGGAGATATGCTAGAACTTCCATATGAGGACTCATCAGTCGATTGTATTTATTGTAGAAATGTTATTTCTCATACAGATACTGAAGGAATGAAAAAAGTAGTAGAAGAGCTTAGAAGAGTCTTAAGAAAAGGTGGAGAATGTTATCTTACTTTAGGTTCAAAAGACACATGGGGCTTTAAACAAGAAAGTTGGCCACTAGTTGATTCAAATACTAGACTAAGAATGGAAGAAGGACCTGAATACAAAACACCTCATTTTTATGTTGATTATAAGCTTGCAAAAGAATTATTTAAAGAATTTGAAATAGTAAATATTTATCAAGTGGTTAATTATCATGAAAAAGAAGATAAGGTATTAGATTCATACCATTATCATTTATTAATTAAAAAAGTTTAAAGGAGAAAGGATATGTCATATATTTATGAATATAATAAACTTGTAAGAGATAAGATACCAACTAGGATTATTTCAAGAGGTGCAAAACCTAAATATAGAACTCTAAACGAGGAAGAATATTTAAAAGAATTAAATAAAAAGATAATAGAAGAAGCTACAGAATTTATTGAAGATAATAGTTTAGAAGAACTTGCAGACTTAATAGAAGTATGTGAATCAATAATGAAGGTTAAGAATTATTCTTGGGACGAAGTAGAAGAAGCGCAAAAGAATAAACTTGAAAAAAATGGCGGTTTCTATGAAAGAATATTCCTAGAGACAGTTGAAGAAGATACTATTAACGAAAAGGAAGAAAAATACAGAAAATAAAAAAGGCAAGAGCCCTACGCTTGTGTAGTATTATCTACTATAGCATAAGGCTCTATTATAATTATATTTTCTAGTTCGGCTCACGTTAAAAAGTTATCTATTTTTGTGTCTCCGAATAGTACCAGTGGTACCATCCCAATCAACGAGTTCATAGCGCCCTAAATGACCTCCAATCTTATCCTGTGGTGGAACAAGTGGACTATACATGAGAAATAATCTTTCGGCGTCATCGACGTCAAAAGTAAAATATTCTCCGTCTTCTGTAAGTATTGAATAGGTGCAGTAGCATCTACCGCGAAAATATCCAATAGCTACATAAGAGTCCTCAATTACCTCATCAAAATCAGGATTTGCCTCTACGGCATTTCTGAAAGTGTTATTGAGAGAATCAGCTCCATCAACAACATGAATGCGGTCTTTGTCCGCTTCAAACTGCTTGGCTGGGGTCGCGCATGCGCTTAAAACTACTAAAAAAACAACAATAGCAAGTAAATAAAATTTCTTCATGAGTATAAACCTTCCTTATTTCTGTGGGTGAGCCAAACTTGCTATATAATGTTATATTTATGTTAACATAAATATAACAAAAAGTCAATGATAAAAAGACATAAACTTCATATGGGAGTAGCATTTGATGAATATTTTTTGGAAAGAAGGTAAATAATAATGGAAGAATTAACGCCAGCAATGTTAACTGATCAAGGGATTTGTCCAACATGTTATGACAAAGAACATAACCATATTTTGTATGGAGATAACTCAGATAAAATGTTATTTGAAAATGATTTATTCGAATGTTTCTTGGTGGGAAATCCAAGAGCAGATGGGCATACAATAATAAGCACTAAGACTCATTATAAAGATATGATGGAATGTCCAGATGATCTAGTAAAAGAAATATATGTATTTGCAAAGAAAGCAATGAATATAATTAAAGAAGTGTATGGTTCAGAAAGTGTTTATCTTTGTACTATGTGTGATGGACCAATGAATCACTTCCATGTACAACTTATTCCAAGATACGATTTTGAAAAAAGAGGATCTAAGAATTTTGTAAAAGAAAGAAAAGAATATGTAGAAGATAAGGATAAGATTAATAAAATAAGAGAATTATTAAAGCAATAAAATATCATTTTATTGCTTTTTTCTGTTTCTTAAGGGAGCGTTCATATGATATAATAGTTGGCGTAAAAGGGAGTGATTTTATGAACAAAAAAGTATTAACAAAAACATATTTAAGAGAAGCAGTAAAATATCAAGTCCGCTTATTTTTGGATGAGGACGATAAATGGGTGGTAGTAAAGAAGTTAATAGAGATAACTGAACCTTTTATTATTCGTGAGAATGTGACAGGAATGGATAATGGCTATTATGTATTAGAACTAATCCCAAAGAATGAGAATTATGCTTTAAGAATATTTTTTGATGAAAATAAGAAGATAGTCGAATACTATTATGATGTTATCAAAAGTAGTGGTATAGATGAAGAGACAAAAGTGCCATACTTTTGGGATCTATATCTAGATGTTACTTATAATGAATATTTTGATGATATTCACATTTTAGATGAAGATGAACTTGAAGAAGCTTATAGAACAGGAGTCATTAATAAAGAAGATTATAAAATGGCAATTGAAGTCAAAGATAAATTAGTAGAAGAAATAAAAAGTAAAACAAATAAGTACTTAAATTATGATTATAGTAAATATTTGAAAGACTTTTAAGGAGGAATAAATGAAGTTTAATAGTTTAATTCCAGAACTTTCTGTTTCTGATATTAATAAAAGTAAAGAGTTTTATTTAAACCTAGGATTTGAAATTAAATATGAACGAGAAGAAAATAGATTCTGCTTCTTAGAATTAGAAGAAAACCAAATAATGATAGAAGAGAATAATGGTAATTGGGATGTAGGTCCAATGGAGTATCCATATGGACGTGGAATTAATATTAGTATGGCAGTTAAAGATGTTGAAGCTTTTTATAATAAGCTAAAACAAAAAGGAATAAAAATGTATTTAGATTTAGAGAAACATGAATATAGAGTAGGAGATGAAGTATCTAAAGATATAGAATTCTTGCTTCAAGATCCAGATGGATATTTACTTAGATTTAATAATTAAAAAATTATAAATAGGAGTAAAGGTATGAAACAAAATATTTATGACGATTCAGATTTTGCTAAAGGGTACGACAACATTAGAAAAGAAGGCAAAGGAACCAATGCTAACGATTTAATTGAAATTCCAAACTTTAGAAAAATGGTGCCAGATGTAAAGGGAAAAACTATATTAGATCTTGGATGTGGTTATGGAGAAAATGACAAGTACTACAAAGAAAAAGGTGCAGAATATGTTTTAGGAATTGATATTTCAAAGCATATGATTGATGAGGCAAACAAAGAAAATAAAGTTGATGGAGTTGAATTTGAAGTCCTTCCAATGGAAGATATAAGCACTTTAGGTAAGACTTTTGATATGGTTATCTCATCACTTGCATTTCACTACATTAAAGACTTTGATAAACTTGTAAAAGATATTTATGACATACTAAATGATGGGGGATACTTAGTCTTTTCTCAAGAACACCCCAATATTACTAGTTTTAAACCAACTGAGAATATGCCCAAAGGCCATATAGAAGTAGATGGCAAATACTATGGAGTATTTTCTGACTACAATAGACTAGGAACAAGAGAAATGAATTGGTTTGATAAAAAAGTGCTTAAATATCATAGAAACTTTGAATACATTATAAATACTTTGGTAAAAGCAGGATTTACTATAGAAGAAGTAAATGAACCAGTACCTAGTGAAGAGGGAATAAAGATTAATCCAAAATATAATAATCAATTTGATAGACCTTACTTTTTAATAATAAGAGTAAGAAAATAAACAAAAGATAAATAGGAGGAAACTACCATGTATATGGAAGACGCAATTAATAGAGCAAGACATACAGTTTATGAAAATGCTGGAGGACCTTTTGGCGCAGTTATAGTAAAAAATGGAGAAGTTATTTCAATAGCATCAAATACAGTTTTAAGAGATAATGATCCTACAGCTCATGCAGAAATGAATGCAATAAAAGGAGCAGGGAAAGCTCTAAACACATATGATTTATCAGGGTGTGAGATATATGCTACCGGGTATCCTTGTCCAATGTGTATGTCAGCTATTATGTGGTCAAACATTAGAAAAATCTATTATGGTACAGACTTAAAAGATGCTGGAGCAATTGGCTTTAGGGATGATAAGATATATGACTTTATTAAAAATGGAAATGAATCTAATCTAATAGAAATAGAAAATGTTGATAGAGATAAATGTTTGAAATTATTTGAAGAATATAAAAATATGGGTAAAACAATTTATTAAAGGAGATTGTCTATGGAATTAGTAGATGTATATGATGATAATGCTCAATTAACAGGAAGAGTAGTTGAAAGAGGTTCAAAAGATTTTAAAGAAGGAGAACACATCGCAGTCGCAATTATTTATATCGAAAACAGTAATCATGAATTCTTAATTCAAAAAACATCAAAAGAAAAAGGTGGACAGTATTCTTCTACAGGAGGACATATTGATCATGGAGAAAAACCTATGCAAACTATAAAAAGAGAAGTTAAAGAAGAATTAGGAATTGATATAGAAGGTGATAATGTTGTTGATTTAGGCTATTTATGTGTTGATTTTCCAATTAGATTTTGCTTTTATTTAAAAAAGGATATTGATATTAAAGATATTAAAATTCAAGAAGATGAAGTAGAATCAGTATCTTACAAGACTGTAGATGAAATTAAAAATCTTATTGATAAAGGACTTATGCATCCAGGTCATGCTAAAGTATTAGATAAAGTCCTAGAGTATCTAGAAAATAAATAAGTATTAGGAGAAAACATGATTTATATAAAGGAAAATATCAATAATGTAGATGAATTCAATATGTTATATGATTTGGTTGGCTGGGGAGCATATAATAGAAAAATCAGTCAAAAAGCATTAGATAATACTTTTTATTCAATAAGTGTATATCAAGAAGATAATATTATAGGATTTGGTAGACTTATTGGTGATTCAATTTGCTTTTTATATATTCAAGATATCATGGTGAAACCTGAGCATCAAAGGAATAAAATTGGAACTTTGATTATGAATACACTTTTGAATAAGATAAATGAAATAAGAAAAGAAAATCCAGATGTAAAAGTTTATTTAGGAGCATCTAAAGATAAAGAAGGATTTTATGAACAATTTGGCTTTATTAGAAGAATCGATGCAGGTCTTGGATATGGCATGATATTAAAATAAAAGGAGAAGCGTTGTTAAATGAAACGTATTGAGTATTATATCTTTGATTCAGTTTATGATGACATGACTTCAGGCAAAAAAACAGTCGAATTTAGATTATTAAATGATAAAAGTAATAGTATCGAAATTGGAGATGAAATACTATTTAAGGTTTATGATAATGATAAAAGAAATGTTTTAGTCGAGGTAGTAAATAAAGATATTTATGATGGTTTAGATGATTTATGGAATAATAGAGATGCTTATGGTAATTCTTTAGATTATTCTAAAGAAGAATTTGAGAATGCTTTTAATACAATATTTGGAAAAGAAAATGTAGATAACTCTAAAATCGTTGCAATCAACTTTAAAATCAAGAAAGTAAAATTAGAGTTATTTGATGTAGTAGATGAAAATAGAACACTATTAGGATATACCAAAGAAAGAGGAGCAGTCCTTGAAGATAACGAGTATAATGTGGGCGTTGAATTCTGGCTTTTTAATGATAACAAACTTCTTATGACTCAAAGAAGTTTGGAAAAATCCCATCCAGGAGAATGGGAAGTTCCAGGAGGTTGTTCTCAAACAGGAGAAACTTCAGTAGGTACTTTGTTAAGAGAAGCTAAAGAAGAAGTGAATCTTTCATTAATTGATGGAGAGTATACATTAATTGGTACAGAGCTTTATAAAAAGCAATTTGTAGATATGTATTTGATGACAAAGAAAGTTAGCTTAAGCGATATTGTTCTTCAAGAAGAAGAGGTAAGTGACTGTAAATTTTTCACAAAGGAAGAATTTTTGAAAATGGCAGAAGAAAACAAAGTAGTTAAATCAGTTTTTAATAGATATTTAAGTATCAAAGATAAATTAGAAGAGAATTGGTAGGTAGAATATGGATATTAAGATTTTTCATGAAATAACTAATGAAGAGTTTTTAGAAGTCATTGAATCAGTAGGATTTAAAACTTATAGTAATGATCAAGTAACTAAAGCACTTAAAAATACAATGTATATGGTTAAAGTCGAAGCAGATGGAAAACTTGCAGGAATAGGAAGAGTTGTTGGAGATTATAGCATTGTGTGCTGCCTTTCAGATGTCTGTGTTAAGCCAGAATTTCAAAAGAAGGGAATAGGACTTGTTATTATTAATGAACTCAAGAAAATGATAGAAGATGGAGTTAAAGAAGGAGAAAAAATGCAAATTGAACTTACTCCTACAGCTGGTAATGAAGGATTCTATCAAAAAGCTGGATTTAAGTATAAGCCAGAAAAAATTACAGGAATGTATTTATGGATAAAAAAATAATTTGAAAGGTAGTAATGATATGGAAGAAAGAGAAGAGTTCAATAGTAGATTAGATGAGATTAGAGAAAACTTATTACTAGAAATAAAAAATTGGTGGGGACATAGATTTCCTGGATCTATGGGTACAATTATAACTACTAATAAAGAGGTTTATAGATATCAGTTCTATAACAGAAAACCAGATTTCATAGAAGGTAATTGTAATTTTATTACAAAGGTAAGAGATTTAAATGATGAAGAATACTCAAAAATATATGCTTTTATAGAAGATGAAATAATTAGTAAATCATATGAAAATAGAAAAATGTATGACGCTGGCTATATAGTTTCAGTAAATTATAACGGTATTGTTAGAGTTATAGAAAACAATAAAGGTGATGAAAATAATCCTGAAATATATGATACTACAGAAAAATTGTTAAAAGAGATAATATAACAATTTATATAGGAAAGAAAAAAACTATGATTAAATTATTTGATAAAGAAATGAACGAGATACCAGTTGAGAGAAGTATGTATCAATGGCAATTATTACCATTAGATAACTTTGCTGCATTTGGACTAATGATGAACGAAGAATATTTTCAAACAAGTGAACATGCATTTCAATATTTGAAATTTGTAGACACAAATACTGATGTAGCAAATGAAATAAAAAAAGCATATTCGCCTAATGATGCTAGAAGAATTGCTCATGAAAATAAAGAAAAAAGACTACCTAATTGGTCTTTAGTTAAATATGAAAATATGGAGAAAGTATTAAAATTAAAGGTAGAACAGAATCCTGTAGTTAAAGAGTGTCTTCTTAATACGAAAGATTATATTATCGCCGAATGCTGTATAGATGAAGATACTGACTGGGGAATAGACAATAATAATCAAGGTGACAATCATTTAGGTAAAATTTGGATGAAAATAAGAGATGAAATAACAAGCAAAGGAGATAATTAAAATGGCAAAAAAAGTAATAAAGATTATTGCTATAGTATTATTATTGATAGTAGTGTATTTCATATGGTATTATGGCACTAGATGGTTATTTAATAGTTAATATAATGATAATGGAATTAGTCATTTTTTGGTAATAACAATTGATAAAAGTAGACCCAAAGAATATGTTGGAGAACTTGAAGAGCATAAAGTATATGTTGAAGGACTAAAACTTGAAGAAACAAACTTTAGAAACATAGATGCAGAAAATGTATCTATTAAAGATGCTTTAGATAAAAAGCTAGTATCAATTGAAGAGTGGGGAAAATACGCAAGAAAGATAAACAAAAATGATGACGGTGAAGTTCTACAATTTGAGAATTATGAAATTGTAGTTACAAAAGATGAATGTATTATAAAATCATTTTAAAAGAAGAGGAATAGAATATGTCAATTTATGATTATTCAATCAAAAACAGAAATGGAGAAGAAATCTCTATGTCAAATTATGAGGGAAAAGTATTAATTATTGTTAATACAGCAACAGGATGTGGATTCACACCACAATATGAAGGACTAGAAAACCTTTATAAAAAATATCATGATGACGGTTTAGAAATTTTAGATTTTCCATGTAATCAATTTGGAAATCAAGCACCAGGAAGTGATGATGAAATACATCAATTTTGCACATTCAAATATAATACTACATTTGATCAATTCTCTAAAGTAGATGTTAATGGAGAAACTGAATTACCATTATACACTTATATTAAAGAACAGATTAAAGAAGATGAAATAGACGGAATGAAAAATAAGATGGTTATGAAAACTGTTGAAAAAATTAGTACTTCTACTAAAAAAGAGGGGGATATTAAATGGAATTTCACTAAATTTTTAGTAGATAGAAACGGAAATGTTGTAGGAAGATATTCTCCAACATTTAAACCAGAAGATATGGAAGAAAAAATTAAAGAAATAATGTAAAAAACATATAAACGAGAAGAGATTGTAGGTAGGAAAGAACAAAATGGAGAAAGTAAAGAAATTATTTGGTGGTATAGATCTAACTTGGAAAAAAGTAATTATTTTTTCAATTATTGCAGGAGTATATACTGCAATAATGTCTATGCTTCCTATAGTAAAAGATACATCTTTTGAAGATATAAAAGTATCATTTGAGGTATGGATACTATTTGGAATAATAATTATAATGAACAGCAAATCAGCAAAAGATTCAGCTTTAAAGTGCTTTGTATTCTTTTTAATTAGTCAGCCTCTAGTATATCTAATTCAAGATGTAATAAAACATAGCAATTTATTTATGGCTTATTATAGAAACTGGATTGTTTGGACAATACTTACAATTCCGATGGGATTTATTGGATACTTTATGAAAAAAGATAAATGGTGGGGACTAGTAATTTTAACACCTATGCTTGTATTCTTAGGACTTCATTATATGGGATTTTTAGGAAAAACTATTTATAATTTCCCACATCACTTATTAAGTATGCTATTTTGCATTATTACTTTGATAATATATCCAATAGGCATATTTACAAATAAAAAAGTAAGAATTATTGGAATTATCATAAGTATTCTAATAATACTAATCACAAGTGTTTTAGCAATTACAAATAATGATGTCTATAATACAACAGTTTTAGTAAATGGCGGAAGTACAGGAGCTGTTTTTGATGATAGCTACAAAGTATACTTAGAAGATGAAAGTTTTGGAAGAGTATATATAGAAAAAAATGAATCCCTTGATGATTATGTGGTAAATGCTGAATTTAAAAAAGCGGGAAAAACAAATATAATACTTGAAAATCCAAATGGAAATAAAGAAGTATATGAAATTGATATTAAAAGTAATACTTACGATATAAACAAGAAATTAGGAAGTGATGTAAATGAGTGAAAATAAAACTAATATAAACTGGTTTCCAGGACATATGGCAAAGACTCAAAGAGAAATAACAGAGGATTTAAAGTTAATAGATGTAGTTATTGAACTACTAGATGCTAGAATACCATATTCAAGCAGAAATCCAGTAATTAATAAAATAGTTAAGGGTAAGAAAAAGATTATTCTTTTAAACAAGTCAGATTTATCTGATCCAGATCTTAATAATCTATGGAAAGATAAACTTTCTAAAGAGGCACCAACAATTCTAACCGACTCAAATTCTGGAAGAGGAATTGATAAAGTTACAAAACAAATAGATGCTTTGATGGAAGAAGAACTTAAAAAGCAAGCAGCAAGAGGAAGAATAAATAAAACTATAAGAGTAATGATTTTAGGTATTCCAAATGTTGGTAAATCTTCATTCATAAATAGAATCACAAAAAAGCAATCACTAGAAGTGGGTAATAAGCCAGGTGTTACTAGAAAAAAACAATGGATTAGGATTGGAAAAAATCAAGAATTAATGGATACACCAGGTGTACTTTGGCCAAAATTTGAAAGTGAAGAAGTAAGCTTAAATTTAGCATTTACTGGGACTATTAAAGACGATATTTTGGAAAGAACTGAAATAGCTTATGAACTATTAAAGAAGCTTCATAAGGATTATAAAAAAGAATTGTATGAAAGATACAAAATATCAGAAGTTGATGATAAAGAAGTTACAGATTCTGCTAATCCAATGTATACTCTTATGAAGATAATAGGAAAAAAACGTGGAGCTTTAGTATCAGGTGGGGAAGTAGATGATGAAAAAGTTTCAAGAATAATTCTTGATGACTTTAGAAGCGGTAAAATAGGAAAAATAACATTAGAAAAACCATAATAAAAAAAGAGATGGCTTTTTGCCATCTCTTTCTGATTATAATTATCTATCGCTATGTGTAATATCATCATCTTTATCCTGTGAAGAATTTTGATCATTATTTGGTGATTGCTCTTGTTCTTCTTGTTTTTTCTTTTCATCTATTATTTGCTGGAATCTTTCAATATGACGTTCATCTGAACAGTAATTCATGACTCTTTCTAAATCTTTTAATGGTAATTCCTTTGAAAGTTCATAAACATCTTCAGGAATAGGTGAAACATCATAATCTAAACCATATTCATATCCAAAGTATGCATGTTTTACTTCGCCCATAACGAAGTCTATCATAGCTTCAGGTGATGATTTGGCTTTTTCTAAAACTTTAGCTCTTTCTTGAGCAATTTGATGAATTCTAAAACTTGCTCTTGCATTTCGCTCTGGAGAAGGATCTCCAATTCCTTTATATATTTCTATTAATTCTTCTAATGTTATATTTCTTTCTTTTCCAAAAATTTCTAGTTTTATTGGTTCTTTTTCATAATTGATTTTTTCTGCCATAAAATCCCTCCTTTGTATAAAGCTTACACTATTATTATACCACAGATTTACATAATAGTAAAATTATGCTATAATGGACAAGTACGAGAAAAGAGGAAAAAATGGAAGATTTATTTAATAGAGAAAAAGGTTTTGATGATATAAAAACACTTTCACCACTTGTATGGGCATATGTAGGGGATAGTGTTTACGAAATGTTTATTAGAGTACACTTAGTTAATACTTCAACTGCTAAACCACATAAATTACATATAGAATCTATAAAATATGTTAAAGCCAAAGCACAAGCTGAGATTTTAGAAAGAATAATGGGTTCTTTAACAGAAAAAGAAATAGAGATAGTAAAAAGAGGAAGAAATGCAGAAAACCATCATGTTGCTAAAAATGCAACTGTTGCAGATTATTCTCATGCAACTGGATTTGAAGCATTAATAGGATATCTATACCTTTCAAAAGAAGATGAAAGATTGAAAGAAATATTAGATATGTGTATTGACTAAAGTTTTTTTATGTGTTATAAAAATAGATAGTCGATATGGCCCCTTGGTCAAGCGGTTAAGACGCCACCCTCTCAAGGTGGAATCATGGGTTCGATTCCCGTAGGGGTCACCAAAGAAGAAAAGATGGAGTTTAAAATCCATCTTTTTTTGTTAATAGTTATTGAAATATCGGTAATTATTGGTATAATAAAGATAGATTCATTAGTTAAATGGAGGAAATTATGGGAAAGAAAAAATTATATAGAACAGAGGGAGAAGATGCTAAACTTGCTGGAGTTTGCGGAGGTGTAGCTGAGTATTTTGGAATAGATCCAAGTATTGTTAGAATTTTATGGACAGTTGTTGTATTATTCTATGGATTTGGTCTTTTATTATACATTGTTGCTGCATTAATACTTCCAACAAAAACAGAAGCCATGAAAGTGACAACAGAATATAAGAAAGAAGAAGACACAGAAGTAAATACAAATGATGGTACTTATGTAGAAGCAGAAAAAGTAGAAGAAGACGACCCAATTAAAAATAAATAGAATATCATGTAAATAGCATCTCTTGTAAAAGAGGTGCTATTTTTTTAACTAAAAAGCGAACAAATGTATTGACAAAAAATAAATTAGATATATAATCATAATAACGAATATTTGTTCGGTTCTTGGAGGTAAATATGATATCACTACTACATATTAAAAATATAGGAATAATCGATGATTTAACTGTTAACCTTGGTGAAGGATTTAATGTATTAACTGGTGAAACTGGAGCAGGAAAAACATTAATAATAGGTTCACTAGAAATACTTTGTGGGGGAAGATTTTCAAAAGAAATTATTAGGACTGGAGAAACAGAGTGCTTTGTAGAAATGTCACTTTATTTACCAGATAAAGGATTTGAAAATGATGAAATTATAGTTTCTAGAGAGATTAATAAAACAGGTAGAAATATTTGCAAGATAAATGGAAGACTAGTATCAGTTACTGAACTTAAAGACTTTATGAGTAAAATAATTGATATCCATGGGCAAAACGATAATCAATCATTATTAAATGTCGCATCACACATAGCGCTTTTAGATAAATATTCATACAAAGAACTATCAAAAATAAAAGAAGAGTATAGAGCAGAATTTAGGGAATATTTAAGAGTAAAAGAAGAACTTGCAAACAATTATGGTGATGATAAAGAAAAAGAAAGAAAACTAGATCTTTTAAGATACGAACTAAATGAAATTGAAAGTAGCAATTTAAAGGAGGGAGAAGAGGAAGAACTTCTAGAAAAAAGAAAACTAATTATGGCTTCAGAAAAGATTAGTAAAAACCTAAGTGAAGCAGATTCCATAATTAATGAATCAGTAGTAGACAGTTTATCTCATTCAATTAAAGCATTAGAAAGTATTGAAGAATACAATAAATCTTACCAAGATATTTTAGAAAGATTGAGAAATTCATTTTATGAAATAGAAGAGTGTGGTAGAGATTTATCATCAGAAAATTCAGATATGTCATTTGATGAAGAAGAAGTTAATGAAGTAGAATCAAGATTAGATGAAATTAATACATTAAAAAGAAAATATGGTAATGATATTAAAGAAATAATCGAATATAAAAATAAAATTAAAGCTGAGATTTATGATATTGAGAATTTGGAAGACTATATCCTAAGTCTAAAAACTTCAATTAAGAAATATGAAACTAACTTAAGAAATAAAGCTGAGAAACTACATTCAATTAGAGTAAAAAATGCTTTAAAAATTGAAGAAGAAATAAATCAAGAGCTAACAGATTTGGAAATGAAAAATGCTAAGTTTTCAATTGATATTAGTTTTGATGAAACAAACAACTTTACTAAAAATGGATTAGATAAAGTTGAATTTTTAATATCAACAAACATTGGTGAAGATTCAAAACCACTTGCTAAAATAGCTTCTGGCGGTGAGATGTCTAGAATAATGTTATCTATAAAAAATGTACTAAGTGAAGTAGATGAAATACCAATTATGATATTTGATGAGATAGATACAGGTATTAGTGGAATTGCAGCAAATAAGACTGGAGAAAAAATTAAGAAAATAGCACTAAATCATCAAGTAATCTGTGTTACTCACTTAGCATCAATAGCTGCAAAAGGTGATCATAACTATTACATTTATAAAGATGTAGAGAATAATAAAACAAGAACTAATATTAAAGAATTAAATGAACAAGAAGTACTAGAAGAACTTGCAAGAATTACAAGTGGCAATATAACTGATATTTCTCTAAAACATGCAAAAGAATTAAGAAAATCAAAACTAAAAATTGCATAATATTGCATATTATTTTTATTATTGATACAATAATCATGATAATATACTTAGGAGGAAAACTATGAGTGACGAGAGAAAAGAAGACGGAATAGAACTTGCAAATATTAATGTAGATGAAGGAGTTCAAAATAAGTTTGGAGAGGAATTAGTTGCACAAATAGCAGATGATGCTAAGCATAGAACTAAAGAAGATATTCAATATGGTGTTGAATTAACAGATATAGTAGAACGTGGCGTAAAGGCTATGGAAGAAGAGACTAAATCACCAGAAGAACCTAAAATTGAAGAAGGTTCAAGAAAAATATCTGATGGTGAGGAAAGATAAAACAGAAAGAGGGTAATGCTATGATTAGTGAAACAGAATGCGCAAGATCATATACAGAAGTATACGAGCTTTTAAAATATGTTCCAAAACCTTATTTTGAAAAAATTCCTAGTAATACAATAAAGTTCTTTGAGAAGAACAGAGATATGTCATATAACTTTCAAGTTAATCCTAAATTAAATTATCATCAAAATACAAATTCACCAATAACTAAAGCTATTATGAGTAACATATATAGAGATTTTTGGTGTAGTGAAAACGAGAAAGAACAATTATTAAGAGAAGAACAAGAAACTAGAATGACTTATAGAAAGATGGTTTCAGAGATATATAATCCTAATTCAATTTTCCAGAACGGTAGAGATATTCAAAAGGAAATAGAAGTAAAAGAGGTAGCTCAAAACGTTCCTGGAATCACTGTTGTTGATGATGGAGAATCATTCTTTGAAATGATAGTTAGAAAATTTAAAGAATTTTTTAGAAAAAAACAAAATTAAAGCGGACTTTAGGTTCGCTTTTTTGAGGTAGATAATGAAAGAACTAAGTAAATGTAATTTATGCCCCTTAAAATGCAATGTCGACAGAAATAATGGCATGTTAGGAAGATGTAAGGCAGGTAAAAATATAAAAATAGCTTTAGCATCTCTTCATTTTTATGAAGAACCATGTATAAGTGGGGAGTCTGGATCAGGCACAGTATTTTTTACTGGGTGCAATTTGTCATGCGTGTTTTGTCAAAATTATGAAGTAAGTCAAAACTATAAAGGTGAAGAAATAGATATAGAAAAATTAGCAGACACATTTATAGATCTTCAAAATAAAAAAGCCAATAACATTAACCTAGTTACTGGATTTATGTTTGCACCTCATATAGTAGAAGCTGTTAAAATTGCAAAAGAAAAGGGACTTAATATTCCAATTGTATATAATTCAAGTGGGTATGAATCAGTAGATACTATAAAGATGTTAGAAGGAACAGTAGATGTTTATTTACCTGACTTTAAATATTATTATGATGAACTTGGAGAAAAATACTCTGGAGTAAAAAATTATTTCGAAAATGCTACAGAAGCAATTAAAGAAATGATAAGACAAAAGGGCGCTCCAGTATTTGACGAAAATGGACTTATAAAAAGTGGAGTTATTATTAGACATTTGATTCTGCCAAATCATGTAAGAAATACAAAAAGAGTACTAAAGTTCATTAAAGATACTTTTGGAAAAGAGACTTATGTAAGTATAATGGCTCAATATTTTCCAACAAACAGAGCAAATGAATATGAGGAAATAAATAGAAAAATATCAAAAGAAGAATATGAAAGTATTGAAGATTATATTGATGTATTAGGACTTGAAAATGGCTATATGCAAGACTATACAGAAGAAGATGAGTCTAAATATGTTCCAAATTTTTAAGACAAAAAAATAAGAGGAATTTTTTTCCTCTTACAAAAATTATAGTATCACAAAAAGTTTAATAAAGCAAGTAGCCAATTAATATGAAATAATCGAAAAAAAGAAGAAAAAACGCGTAAAAATATGATTAAAATGCATATATCGTACCTAAAAGTACTATCTAATGTTTGAAAAATAGCACTTTAGTAGTTATAATTAAGTTACAAATTAAATATGTTTTTAATTTCCCTGCGTAGTGCGTATTGACTGGAGTTTTTAGAACCTACAAGTTATTAAAGGGGAGATAAGCTCGGAATGTGGCGTGCATGCTTAAGTTATATTATTAAGAAGCCCAGGAACATTTTGGATATTTCCCACCTGTCGTGAGTACAGGTCCTATAAAAATTACATCTTACGGCTTGACGTGGGGTTTTATTTTGACTTTAAACCGGTTGACATAATTATTGAATTGTGATAAAATAAATATTGTAAGGGAGTAGTTAGCACATATAAGATATGTGTAATAATCACCAACAACCGAAATATATAATTTCTGGTGTTATTATAAATAATGAGACTTACCTATTCATGTGGGAAAGCCTTATGATTATAATAACACCTTTTTTCATGAATAGTAATAATATAAAATAAGGAGGAAAAAAGTTATGATTACATTACAACATTCATTAATAACTTTATTTTCTACAAAAGATCAAAATATTGAGAAATTTGAGAAAGAACTTCCATATGTATTATTACCAGATGCAATAAGAAGATATACTGGACCAAGACAATATAGCCACTTTGAGCAAGGTCAAAATGGTGAAGGACATTCTTGGATGGAGTATCCATTAGACATCAAAGGAATGACTGAAGAATCTATAGCAAGGGGACCTAGATTTTTACTACCAGACATTAAACCATGTGCATTAGGTGAAAACACAAGTATTCCTGTATTTGAAGAACATAATAGCTTCTTACCAAATGATTACTTTGCAGGAGTTAAGAAACATTTAATGCAAGATGTTATCTTTGATAAATTTATTAGAAAAACAATAGATTGTTCATTAAAACTTAATCACGAATTTACATTTAGAGGAAAGCAATATGATGATAAAGGAGTAAGAAGATTAATTACTGATATTGAAGAACATGGTATGTATGTTTTAGCTTATATGTTAAATCAAAGTTGTGGAATAACACCAAATCAAGAATGGTTCGACGAACATGTAAAGAAAGTTATGGATAAAGAATATCCACAAGAAATATCAGATTCAACATACAAATATATGAAAATACCAGAAAAAATCAATGATTGGATTACTAATGGTGACTGGTCACATTTAGAAGAAGGACCTATTCCAATGGAAGAGTATTTTGCTTTATATAGAGAATGTGCACTAGCTATGCCAAAAATTGATAAAGAAAAACAAACAAGAATACCTACTATTAAAAAGGTACCAGATGATGAAATAAGATAATAAATAAAAAGATAGATAAAGAGCAAACAAGACTGTTTGCTCTTTACTTATTGGCCTGAAAATGGTATGATATAAAGGAATTTGAGGTATAAGATGAATATTAAAGAACTTACTTTAAATGGGGTAAGTAAATTAAATGAATTTAATATAGATGATTCTACTACTAAAGTTAGAATACTACTTTCTTCATTATTAAATGTATCAAAAGAAAAGCTACTTATTATGGATGAGGAAGTAGATGAAAAGTTAGTAGAAAGATTTAATGATAATATAAATAAACTTATAAAAGGTGTTCCAGTTCAATACTTAGTAAATAAGCAATCCTTTTATGGTATGGACTTTTTTGTAGATAATAGAGTTCTTATTCCACAACCGGATACAGAGTGTTTAGTTGAGGAAGGATTAGAATTTTTAAAAGGAAAAGAAAATGCAAAAGTCTTAGATCTATGTACAGGAAGTGGAGCAATAGCTATTTCTATAGCAAAGAATTCAGATGCTACTATTTATGCATCTGACATATCAAAAGATGCTTTAGATGTGGCAAAATTAAATGCTACTACTTTAAGTGCAGATATTACTTTTATAGAATCAGATTTATTAAAAAATATAAATGAAAAGTTTGATTTAATAATTTCAAATCCACCATACATAAAAACTGATGTTATAGAGTTATTATCAGATGAAGTTAAGAATGAACCAATCTTAGCATTAGATGGAAAAGAAGATGGACTTTATTTCTATAAAGAAATAATCAAAAATGCTAAAGGATTCTTAAATCCAAATGGAAAACTATTATTTGAAATTGGTTTTGATCAAAAAGAATCAGTTACAAAATTATTTGAGGAAGAAGAATATATTAATGTATATTCAAAAAAAGATTTAGCGGGACTTGATAGAATAGTTTCAGGAGAGAAGAAAGGAGAATAGTATGTCATTTTCTCAAGATGTAAAAGAAGAATTAAGTAAGGTAAAAAACCTTAATAATAAGAATCTTTTAAAAGCTGAGTTTGTAGGATATATGCTTACAGGTAATGTAGATATTAATTCAAAAAGTGATTATATTGAATTTAATACTGAAAACGAATTTAATATTGAAAGACTATACAAAATACTATTTAACTTAGATATTCCTTATGAACCAGAAGTAAATGGAAAAACGTATACGGCACTTATTAAGATTACTGATGATATTAGAAAAATCTTTGAGATAATGATTAAGAATACTGAAGAGGAAAGACGTGCTATTGTAAAAGGAGTATTTATGGGATCAGGTTCTATAAGTAATCCTAATTCTCAAAATCATTTAGAAATAAGATTTAATAACAAAAGAAACTTAGAGTTTATTAGAAACTTATGTAGAGAATATGATATTGATTTTAAAGTTTTAGACAAGAAGAAACTATACATTAAAGATGGAGAAAGTATTTCTACATTTTTAGCACTAATTGGTGCAAATCAATCTGTACTTAAATATGAAGATATCAGAGTTATAAGAGATATTAAAAACAGTGTAAACAGAAAAGTTAATTGTGAGACTGCAAACTTAAATAAGACTATTGTAGCTTCAGTTAATCAAGTAGAAGATATTAACCTTCTAAAGAGGGCTAAAAAATTTGATGAATTACCAGAGTCATTAAAGGAGGTAGCTCAGTTAAGATTAGAAAATCCAGATAGTAGTTTAAGTGAACTTGCAGAACTATGCAAAGATAGAATTTCAAAATCTGGAATCAATCATAGATTAAATAAAATTCATGAGCTTGCAGAAGAGCTTAGAAAATAGGAAATATATGGAAAAGAAAAGATTAGGACTTTATGTTCATATTCCATTTTGCAAAAGAAAATGCTATTATTGTGATTTCGTATCATATGATAATTGCATAAATAGAGAAGATGAATACATAGAGTCTTTATTATTAGAAATTGAAAAGAGAGCAAATAAAGAAAAATATTTTGTAGATACTATTTACTTTGGTGGGGGAACTCCATCAATTATAAAGCCGGAGAACATTAAGAAAGTATTAGATAAAATCTATGAGTCTTTTGATGTTTTAAACAATGCAGAAATTACTTTAGAAGCAAATCCAGGAACAGTAAATAAAGAAAAACTAGAAAAGTATTTAAACTATGGAATTAATAGATTAAGTATTGGTCTTCAATCTACAAATAATGATGTTTTAAAGTTGGTTGGCAGAATTCATACTTATGAAGAATTTTTAGATGCATATAACTCAGCTTTAGAAGTTGGCTTTAATAATATTAATGTAGATTTGATGCTAGCACTTCCTTCACAAAGCATTGAAATTCTTAATGATTCTTTGGAGAAGGTAATTGCTTTAAATCCTAAACATATTTCACTTTATTCTTTGATATTAGAAGAGGGAACTCCACTTTATAATAAAGTAATGAATAAAGAACTTTCTCTTCCAGATGAAGAAACAGAAAGAAAAATGTACTGGACTACCAAGAAACTTTTAGAAGAAAACGGATATATTCATTATGAAATATCTAACTTTGCAAAAGAAGGATTTTATTCAAATCATAATACTAATTGTTGGAAACAAGAGGAGTACATGGGATTTGGAGCAGCAGCCCATTCGTTTATAGATAATAAAAGATTTTCAAATAGCGAAAATTTAAATGAATATATAAAAGGAAATAAGACTACTCTAAATGAAGAACTAAATCAAGAAGATCTTGAAAAAGAGCATATTATGCTTTCACTTAGAATGATTAAAGGGTTAGATATAAATGACTTTAACTTAAAATTTAATACAAATTTTGAAGAAAAATATAAAGATATAATTCAAAAATTAAAAGAAGAAAATTTGGTAGAAATAGATAATGGAAGATTCCATTTATCAGATAAAGGGCTAGATTATGCAAATGTAGTTTTTGAAGAATTTATTTAAGGAAAGGAGTAACAAATTGGAATTACTTTCATACACTGACTATAAAAAAAGAATAGTAGCAATTGCAAAAAAACATATATGGTTAGATGGAACTAAAGTTGATAATGGCATTTATCCAAATTTAGATAAATTTGCATCAAGAATGTATCCTTTATATCAACATGGGTTTGATGAAAGTAGACTAGATAAAGAAGAGTCACTTGATATAAGAGAATTACCTTGCTATGAACTTGATTGGACAATTGCAGATTCTAAGTTTGCCAAAAGGTGGATTGTTCTTCCTGACTTAAAAACGTATCTAGAAAAAAGAGTTGTACCAGATTACTTAATTAACGGAGAAGGTTCATCAAGTTTCAATGTTCTAGTAAATAGTTTGATTATTCCTGAAGTAGTTGAAAAATTTGGTATGCCTTCTGCAAAGTATTTTGTTGTAAAATCATTTCCAGATGAACCTGAAGCGGATTATGGATATGGCCTTATTTCACCAAACTTTGTAGATATTGAAAGTGGAGAAGAATTAATAGAAGGCACTGATATTGTTTTATCTAAGAAATATACTCCAAAAAGTAGAAATATGATAGAGGGTATAAAGGAAGGGCTTCATTTAAGAAAATTTAATCAAGAAGATATAGATCAAATTGAAGTTGATGCATTAAAACAAATATTTATAGGAAGATTTATAGATAATAAAGATGAAATGAATAGAAACTTTTCTATTATTGTAAATGGAAAACGTGCTAGAATTTCACCTATGTATGATTTTGATTTTTGTGCAGGAAATGAATTAAGATTTAGAAGAAATAGAGAACGTGTATTAGATAACGGTTCAAGTAACGTTGGAGATTTTGCTTTTGAGTTTAAAAAATATCCATGGTTTGAAGATTGGGTAAGGACATCTTTAGACCAAATTAATATCAAAGAAATCTTCCAAGAGGTTTCTTTAAGAGGTGGATATTATTTCCAAGATACAACAGTAAGAAGATATGAAGATTTCTTTGAAAGGCAGAAAGAACAAGTACTTGAAGGTCTATCAAGACAAAAGGAAGAAAAAGTAAAACAGAAAAAACGTAATAAATTTCTTGACTTTTTCACAAGATAATTATAAGATTTAGAAAATTAGCAAAAAAAAGAATAAAGTGCTAAATTTTTCTTGACAAATTATATTAATAGTTATATTATATTAGCAGTCAATAAAAATGACTGCTAAATTTATTTTGAGGTGAGTTCATGTCAAAAGAATTAAATAGTAGAAAGAAAAAAATATTGCAATCTATTATTGAAGAATATATAGATACTGCAGAACCAGTTAGCTCAGGAAATTTAGTAGAAGAATTAGAATGTAGTAGTGCTACAATAAGAAATGACATGGCAGATTTAGAGCGTGATGGTTTCTTAATTAAACCACACACATCTGCAGGAAGAGTACCCTCAGAAAAAGGTTATAGATACTACGTAACTCAACTATTAAGAGAAGATACTTTAAGCAGAAAAGAAGTAGAGTTTATAAAAAACAGCTTGGAAGCTAAAGTAAATAATTTAGAGGAGCTAGCAGAAATTGCTACAACAACATTATCAGAAATAACACATTATACAGCAATTAATATAGGACCAGATGTTGGAAAACATATAATAACAGATATTAAATTTGTTTTACTTGGAACTAGAGTATTAATGGCAATTATAATGACAGATTCAGGAATCATTAGAGAATCCGTTATTAAATTTGATGAAGATATTACTCAAAAACAAGTAAATGATTTATCATCTGTTTT
Source organism: Clostridia bacterium (assembly GCA_017528085.1). Lineage (GTDB taxonomy): Bacteria > Bacillota > Clostridia > TANB77 > CAG-508 > Scatovivens. The sequence continues at coordinate 82,735 of JAFXPH010000006.1, forward strand.
CAAAAATAAAATAGTAGGAAATAGACTAGATAAGATTGATATTCCAATAGATGAGTACTTAAAAGATGAGTTAGGTACAAGTATTGAACTAATTGAAAAGGTTATTAGTGAAATAAATAAAGTACTTGTAGAATCATCAAAAGTTAAAATCGAAGGACCAAACATGCTAACAGAATTTCCTGAATTTAAAAGAAGTGATGTAGCAAAAGAATTCTTAGATATGGTTAACTCAAAAGAAGATTTGGCATTCGACATATTAAATAGTAATGAAGAAGATATAAATGTTTACATAGGAAATGAAAATGGCGGTGAAGAGTTCAAGAATTTCTCAATAGTAACATTTAATCATCTTATCGAAGGTAAAGACATTGGTACAATTGGTATTATTGGACCAAAAAGAATGGATTATTCAAAAGTTATAGCAGTTATGAAATATATAAGCAAGAAATTAAATGACGGCTTTGAAAAAGGAAAATATTAATAAAGGGAGTTTATGATGGAAGAAAACAAAAATGAAATGGAAGAGAAACAAGAACTAAATACAGAAGATATTGCTCCAGAAGAAGTTGAAACTACTGAAGAAACTCCAACAGAAGAGGCTTCAGTAAAAAGTGAAAATTCAGAAGTAGAAGAACTTAAAAATAAACTTGAAGAAGAAGAGGAAAGATATAAAAGACTATTTGCTGAATTTGAAAATTTCAAAAAGAGAACAAAGAAAGATAGAGAAAATATCTATGGTATGGTAACTGGAGATGTAGTTTCTAGAATTCTTCCTATAATGGATAATCTAGAAAAAGCAGCTGAAGTTGACACACCAGATAAGAATTATAAAGAAGGAATCAATCTAGTTGTTAGACAATTTTCAGAATCATTAAAAGATCTTGGCCTTGAAGAAATTGAAACAATAGGTCAACCATTTGATCCTGAATTTCATGAAGCAATTAGTAGTGTACAAGATCCATCAAAAGGTGAAAAAGAGATTGTACAAGAATATAGAAAAGGTTACAAAATAGGCAACAAAGTTATTAGACATTCAATGGTTATTGTAGCTAATTAAATAGTTTTTAATTTTTAAAAATTAATATAAACACACACAAGATAAATGAAAAATAATGTTTCTTAATATAAAGGGAGGAAATAAAAATATGGGAAAAATTATAGGTATTGACTTAGGTACTACAAACTCATGTGTTGCTGTTATGGAAGGAGGCGAGCCAGTAGTTATTCCTAACGCAGAAGGAAATAGAACTACTCCATCTGTTGTTGGTTTCTCTAAAAACGGAGAAAGACTAGTTGGACAAATCGCTAAAAGACAAGCAGTTACTAACCCAGATAATACAGTTATTTCTATTAAAAGAAAAATGGGTACAAGTGAGAAAATTAAAATTGAAGGTGACGAATTTTCACCACAAGAAATCTCAGCAATGATTTTACAAAAACTAAAAGCAGATGCTGAAAACTATTTAGGACAAACAGTTACAGAAGCTGTTATCACAGTTCCTGCATACTTTTCAGATAGCCAAAGACAAGCTACAAAAGATGCTGGTAAAATAGCTGGTTTAAATGTATTAAGAATTATCAATGAACCAACAGCTGCATCTCTAGCTTATGGTATGGACAAAGAAAACACAGACCAAAAAATCATGATTTATGACTTAGGTGGTGGTACATTCGATGTTTCAATACTAGATATTGGTGATGGTGTATTCGAAGTTTTAGCTACTAACGGTGATACTCACTTAGGTGGTGACGATTTTGATAACGCTATTATGGACTACTTAGTAAGTGAATTCAAAAAATCAAGTGGAATAGATTTAAGTGCTGATAAAATGGCAATGCAAAGATTAAAAGAAGCAGCAGAAAAAGCTAAAATAGAGCTTTCTGGTGTTCAACAAACACAAATCAACTTACCATTTATTACAGCTGATGCTTCAGGACCAAAACACTTAGATATTACATTAACAAGATCAAAATTTGAAGAATTAATTCATGATCTAATTGAAAGAACAGCAGGACCAGTTAAACAAGCATTAGATGATGCTGGAATTACAGCTGATCAATTACACAAAGTATTATTAGTTGGTGGTTCTACAAGAGTTCCTGCAGTTGTTGAATTAGTAAAGAGAATTACAGGAAAAGAACCAGATAAAGGAATTAACCCTGACGAGTGTGTTGCTATTGGTGCAGCTATCCAAGGTGGTGTTTTATCAGGAGATGTTAAAGACTTAGTATTATTAGACGTAACTCCATTATCATTAGGTATTGAAACTTATGGTGGAGTATTCACAAAATTAATCGAAAGAAATACAACAATTCCTACAAAGAAATCACAAGTATTTTCTACAGCATCTGATGGACAAACTTCAGTTGAAGTACATGTTCTACAAGGTGAAAGAGAAATGGCTCAATACAACAAAACATTAGGAAGATTCCAATTAACAGGTATCCCACCAGCACCAAGAGGAGTTCCTCAAATCGAAGTAACATTTGATATTGATGCTAATGGTATCGTTCACGTATCAGCAAAAGATCAAGCTACAGGAAATGAGCAAAAAGTATCTATTACAGCTTCTACTAACCTTTCAGAAGATGATATCAACGAAGCTATTAAAGATGCTGAAGCACATGCTAGTGAAGACAAGAAGAGAAAAGAAGAAATTGAAGTTAAAAACAATGCTGAAAGTTTAGTATATTCTAGCCAAAAAGCTATGGAAGAATGTGGAGATAAAATCTCAGCTGAAGAAAAAGCAAAAGTTGAAACTGAAATTGAAAACGTTAAGAAAGCATTAGAAACAAATAATATTGATTCAATTAAAGATGCTACAGAAAAATTAACAAAAGTATTCTATGAAGTATCTCAAAAATTATATGCAGGAGCAGCTGGAGCTGAAACAGCAGGTGCTGGAACAGAAGCTGGACCACAAGCAGATGAAAACGGAAACGTTTATAATGCAGATTACAAAGTAGAAGACGAAGAAAATAAAGACGACAACAAAGAAGAGTAGTTTTTGATTATTATAAGAGAGGTCAGACCAAAATCTGGCCTCTATATAGTAATCGAAATGTTGTAGGAGGAAGATAGGCTAAATGGCTGAACAAAAAAGAGACTATTATGAAGTATTAGGCGTAGATAAAAATGCGACTGAAGACGAATTGAAAAAAGCTTTTAGAAAACTAGCTAAAAAGTATCACCCTGATGCAAACCCAGATAATAAAGCTGAAGCTGAAGCTAAGTTTAAAGAAGTAAACGAAGCATATGAAGTATTGTCAGATCCTCAAAAGAGAAAGATGTACGATGCATATGGATTTAATGGGCCTCAATATGGCGCAGGAGGACCAGGAGGAGCTGGAGGATATTACAACTATTCAGACTTTAGCCAATTTGGATTTGGCGATTTTGATGATTTAGGTGATATATTCTCATCATTCTTTGGTGGTGGTGGATCTTCAAGAAGAAGAAATGCCAATTCACCAAGAAAAGGTGCAGATTTAAAAGTTTCTACTACTGTTAGTTTTGAAGAGTCATATCTTGGAACTGAAAAAGAAATTTCATTTTCTAAGAATGATACATGCAAAACTTGTGGAGGAAACGGAGCTAGAAAAGGAACAACTGTTGAAACTTGTAAAGTATGTAATGGTACAGGTAAAACAGTTCAAGTTACACAATCACTATTCGGTGCAGTTCAAACTCAAAGAGTATGTACAGCATGTAGCGGTAAAGGTAAGATTATTAAAGACCCTTGCCCAGATTGTAAAGGAAAAGGAATTGTTAGAAAGACAGTTAAGATAAAAGTTAAAATACCAGAAGGTATAGATGAAGGACAAACTGTAGTACTTAAAGGTGAAGGCGAGACAGGAGAAAATGGTGGACCAAAAGGAGACTTATACATCGTTGTTCATGTTAAACCAAGTAATCTTTATACAAGAAAGGCAGAACATGTTCTTTGTGATATTCCAATTACATTTACAGGTGCTACACTTGGAACTGAAATTGAAATACCAATGGTAAATGGGGAAAAGGAAAAATACAAAATACCAGAAGGTACTCAAACTGGTACAAAGTTTGTTGTTAAAGGAAAAGGATTTAAGAGTTTAACAGGAAACTGGAGAGGCGATTTTGTATTTACGGTAGTTGTTCAAGTACCTAAGAAACTTACTCATCAACAAAGAGAAATCTTAGTAGAGCTTGCTAAGACAATGGACGAACAACCAAATCCTAAGAAAAAAGGAATATTTGGATAAAATAAAAGACAGATTCTTTATTAATTAAAGAACCTGTCTTTTTTAGTATATATATAGGATTAATTATTATAAACAAATAAAGAGAGAAAAGTTGTCACCAGAAGTGGGGTGACATCTTCCTTTGCATGAAATATCCTGAAAAGGAAAGTCTAAAAGACCTTACATTTCAGGATAAAAACTTGATTTTTTTAAGCGGTGGTTAATTGATGCCGATATTGTGATCTATGATGAAATCCACTAAATTTGTGATTTTTTCACTTAAGTAACCTAAATAGTCGCTTTTTCCAAATTTAGCAGATGCAATATTCAATCTCGTTTGGGCAATCGTCAATTTGGTATAAACTTTTCTATAGTCGTAGGCATAACCATAGTAGTAAATCCTGTATAAGTCGATTGCCATGTTCTCAATTAGGTTAAAAATCTGTGTTTTTAATTCAAGGTCGACTTTGGAGATAGGCATAAATTCCAACTCTTCTAGTAGGAAATTAATGTCATCATCGAACACGTCGATCTCTTTGCTTAGAGCTCCTGAAATGTATTTGAACTCTTGACGTTTTTTGTTATTATCAAATTTTCTATTCATATAAAATTCCTCCTTAATTTAAAATATTTTTAAATCAAAGGAAGACTTTTCTATGATGTAGGTCTTTTGGACAACTTTTCTCTTATTTGTACATAAAATGTGTACAAGCAATATTATAGCACTGCCAACTGATTATGTCAACAGCACAAATTATCAATTTTGTTAGGTTTTTATTGATTTTTTGAAAAATCGTAGTATAATTAAGTTACAATTTTTTTAATTAGGAGAAGGAAGTTGAACGATAAATTAGTTAATTCAGAGAAAATGGCAGGAGCATTGGATTGTATTATTGCAGAAAATCACCAAATAGTTACTTCCATTATTGCTCATTATAATGATCCTAATAGAGAAGCATTAGAAGAAAAATATAAGCAAGAACAGGATAAAAGATATGATAGATTAGGTTCTTTATATCAAGCCTTTAGAGAAGAAATAAAAAAAGCTTTAAATATTAGTGATGAAATTACTAGAATGAATTATTCAGGATATGGATATTCTGATGACACACTTGATGAACTTGTATTTGAAAGTAGAGAAGGTGCAACTGGCTCTATAATACAAAGTTTAGGAGAAAAGGTTCAAAAAGATTTTTTATCAATGAATTTTATTCCTATTAAGTATGTTAATGAAGATTCAACTACAGTTGTTCCAAGTGTTTATGCAAGTAAGCCAGAAGAATCACTAAGAGCTTATGAGTATGCAATGTTAATTAAATCATTAACATCACAATTAAACATTATAGATTTAGAATACTTTATGAGTACACGTGATTTATCTCAATCTAGATTACCATATTCACTTATATCATTAATTGTAGATGAATTAAGTGATAAAGCAGCATTTAGAGAAGCTCAAACGATGTATGAAAACTTTGCTAAAAATTCTAGAGAAAATAAGAAAGATGACCCACATTTAAGACCTTCAGACAGATTAAATAAAATACTTGAAGATGTTGATTTTAAAGCAATGGAAGAAGAGTATAAAAGAAGATTTATTGCACAAGAAGGATTGTTAAATCCGCATACAGCTTATTCAGAAAAATTAAGTGCATTACTTGAAACTGGATCTTTTCCAGCAGTGACAAAAATGCCTTCTTCTGAAATAGATGATAGAGTAACAGCGAGAATTAACGAATATAGAAGTAACGTAAAAGAAACTGTAAAGAAATTTATTACTGAAACAAAAGGAATAAGTTCAGTAGAATTACCTTCAAAAAAGAAGAACCAAAAAAATGTGAAAAAGAAAAAAATCTCTTCTGATGAAGCTGTAAGATAGAATATTAAAGACTTTAATTTATTAAAATTAAAGTCTTTTTTGTTGAAAAAAATGTTTCTCTTTGATAAAATGAGTAAGCAAACAAAGTTTTGTAAAAAATGATAGGAGAATGTCGAAATTGGAACTTATAGGCGAAGTTGAAGATTTTATATATCAAAATGATAGTAATAGTTACACTATAGCTGTCTTTTTAACTGAAAACAAAGACATAGTTACTGTTGTTGGTTATTTGCCTTTTGTTGCAATAGGAGATTCTCTAAAACTAAAAGGCAACATGGTTATTCATCAAGAATATGGTGAACAATTCAAAATTGAATCATTTGAAAAATTAATGCCAAAAACAAAAGAGGCAATCGAAAAATACTTATCATCAGGTACAATTAAAGGTATTGGACCAGTTACTGCAAGAAAAATTGTAGATAAATTTGGCGATGAAACTATAAATGTACTAAGATATGAATCAGATAAACTATCAGCTATTAAAGGTATTACTTATGAAAGAGCCATAGAAATAGGTGAAGAATTTAATGAAAAATGGGATGTGTGGCAAATAGTTAGTTTCTTAGAAGGTTTTGATATAAGTGCAAATAATAGTAAAAGAGTATATGATGCTCTAGGTAAGAATGCTATAGAAAAGATCCAAGAAAATCCATATATACTTGTTGATATAGTATATGGTGTTAACTTTAGTAAAATAGATAAAGTAGCTTTAGAAATTGGAATAAACAAAGATAGTTCAAGTAGAGTTCAAAGTGGAATTAAATATGCACTTTTGCTCGCTTCTTATAATGGCCATACATGTGTTGCTAAAAGAAACTTAATAGAATTTGTTGCTGGTAATTTAGAAGTAGATGAAGATACTATTGAAGATAACTTAATTAACTTAAAAGCACAAGGAATGATAGTAATTGAAAAACAACATAGATATGAACTAGTATATTTAGAACCATTATATAGAGCAGAATATAATATTGCTCAAAAGATAATAGCTTTAAAAAAGGCACAAAATATCAAACTTCTTAAGGGATTTAAGAAAGAAATTAAAGCCTATGAGAAACTATTTAAAATAAAACTATCAGATAAACAAGCAGAAGCTATTGAACAAATAAATGATAATAATGTATGCATAATAACTGGAGGACCTGGTACAGGAAAAACTACTATTATTAAGTGCATTATTGAGATTTATAAAGGACATGGAAAGAAAGTAGTGTTATGTGCTCCTACAGGAAGAGCTGCTAAAAGGATGTCTGAAGCAACTGGAATGGAAGCTAAAACAATTCATAGACTATTAGAAATTGGTAAATTTGAAGAAGATAAATTAGGAAGTATAGATACAGATGTAAAACCAATTGATGCTGATGTTATAGTAATAGATGAAGCATCAATGATAGATATATTCTTAATGAATTATCTAATGAGAGCTATCTTCTTAGGAACAAAAGTAATATTTGTTGGAGATGTTAATCAACTTCCATCAGTAGGACCAGGAGCAATTTTAAATGATTTAATTAGTTCAAAAGTTGTTAGTACAGTAACTCTAAATCAAATATTTAGACAAGCTGCAAAAAGTAAAATTATTACTAATGCACATGAAGTTAATAGTGGCAAAAACTTTATTGGTAAATCAGATTATGAAGATGATTCATTAAATGATTTCTTTTATATTAATGAGTGGAATCAAGAAAAAATTCTTAATGAGGTTGTGTCCCTAGCAAAAGATAGAATTAAAAAATATGATAATTTTGATTTCTTTAATAATATTCAGGTATTAACTCCAACTAAAAAGGGAAAACTTGGAACAAGAGAACTAAATAAATCTTTACAAGAGGCTTTAAACCCTAAAGTAGATGAGATAGAAGAAAAAAGTTATGGAGATATCATATTTAGAGAAGGCGATAGAGTTATGCAGATTAAAAACAATTATGATATCTATTGGGAGAAAAAATTACTAACAAAAAACTCAAAATTTGAGAATGGAACTGGAATTTTTAATGGAGAGATTGGACGTGTCTCAAGAATCGATAACCAAGATAAACAGTTAGAAGTAGAGTTTGATGATAATAAGATAGCGTGGTATGCATTCTCAGAACTTGAACAATTAGAACATGCATATGCAATAACAATTCATAAAGCACAAGGAAGTGAATTTGATGTTGTAATTTTGGTTGTTCCAAATAGCTCAAATATGCTCCTAACTCGTAACTTATTATACACTGGTATTACACGAGCAAAAAAACTCCTAATCGTTATCGGAAAGAACTCTTTGATAGATTTTATGGTAGGAAATATTGATGTCAAAAAAAGAAATACTGGTTTAGAGTATAAGCTTAGGGCCATAGACGAAATGTAATTATTTTTTGTTATTGAAATAAAAATGTTAATATGTTATATTTATAAGTAGATTTTTTAAATAAGGATGGTAGAAAAGTGGACAAGAAGAAATTAATAGTAAAAATATTTGCAATACTTATGATTGTTATGATGTTAGGATCAGTAGGATACACAATGCTATACATGATATTTGGTAGATAAAAATTAGAGGAGAATAAAGCATGAATGTTTTGGATACATTAAAATTATCATTTCAAAACGAGTTTTCTAGCTCCTTAGAAAATTGGTTTAAAACGCCATATGATAAGGTTGCTTTAGTAATTGATGTAATTATAGTTTTATTTCTTACATTTCAGGTTGTAAAACTATTAAAAACTACTAGAGCATGGCAATTATTAAAAGGTGTTCTAATATTATTAATTATTACTATATTAAGTGGATTACTTCACTTTAGAATACTTAATACTATTTTAAGCTTTGTAATGAGCTATGGTGTTATTTTAATAATTGTGATCTTACAACCAGAAATAAGAAGAGCATTAGAACAGTTAGGAACTAATAAATTAAAAAGATTTATTGGTTTAAGCGATGATATAAATCTAAAAACTAAAGAAAATATTTATAAAATTGTAATTGCTGCAGAAGAACTTTCTAAACAAAGAAAAGGTGCATTAATTGTAATTCAAAGAGAAATAAAGATTCAAGATATTATAGATACAGGTATTCCAATTAATGGAGATATTTCTCCACAAATTCTAGTTAATATATTTGAACCTAAAACACCACTTCATGATGGTGCTGTTATAATTACAAATAATAAAATTGCAGCAGCTGCATGTATGTTACCTTTAGCTGATGATAAAGACATAGCTAGAGAATTAGGAACAAGACATAGAGCAGCTATTGGTGTTTCAAAAGAATCAGATGCTCTTGCAGTAGTTGTTTCTGAAGAAACTGGAAAAATATCAATTGCTAAAGATGGTACTCTAATTGCTGATGTTAGAGAGGATGTATTAAAGAAAATATTAATAAAGAACTTAACTATAGATAATCAAGTAAAAAAAGTAAATACAAATACTGAAAATTAAGAAATAATAAAATAAAGCAAGGCTACGGATGCCTTGCTTTTATTTTTTTATAATTCATAAAAAGGACATAAATAATGCACTTATAAGACAAATAGAGGATGTATATTCATGTTGTACCAAAAATAAAATTTGGAGGTGTTCTTATGAAACAGGTACGGATCGAGCTTACCAAGTGTCCCTCGTGTGGGGCAACGTGTGTAGTCGGGTCAGATGAAGATTTTCAGGAATTCTGTGCAGCTTGTAAGGCTTCATTCATGATCACTAAAATTGAAGTAGTGACCAATGCAGAGTACAAAGAGCGCATGGAAAATGCCAAGGAAAGATTCTTCCATACCGGCTGGGTAGCATTTAAACCGTAACGCAAATAAACCAAGAACTGAAGGCCCGAGGAGATTTCCTCGGAACCTTTTTTTTTATGCACAAAATAATTTCTTATGGTATAATTTCCGTAAGAGGTAAAATAATATGAAAAAATTTTTAAAAATATTTTTTAGTATAATTATTATACTTTTAATATTGTTCTATGTGTACTTCTATGTTGGTGTATATAAAGCAGACGAAGAAGTACTTAATTATCTTAAATCTTCAAGTAACGTTGAAGTAAGTAAAATGAAAGATGGTTATTTCTTTGATGGACCTGGAACAGATGAGATTTTAATTTTTTATCCAGGAGCTAAAGTTGAATATACTTCATATGCTAAGTTTTTAAATAAGATATCTGAAAAAGGCTTAGATGTATATTTACTTAAAATGCCATGCAATTTTGCATTCTTTGATATGAATGCAGCAGATAGAGTAATGGGAAATATAAATCATGACCACTGGATTATTGGGGGACATTCATTAGGAGGAGTTGTAGCATGCGAATATGCTGTAAATAATCCTGATAAGGTTGATAGGGTTATAACATTTGCATCATATCCTACAAAAACAATTCCAAATAATATCGAGTATGTTTCATTTTATGGTTCAGAAGATAATATTTTAACTAAAGAAGCTTATAATGATGCTAAAAAATATTGGCCTGAAAATAGCACAGAGTACATTATAGAGGGAGCTAATCACTCTTCTATTGCTCTTTATGGTGAGCAAAAAGGAGATGGAATAGCAAATATTTCTAATGACGAGGCTCAAGAAAAGATTATTGATTTAATGTTTCCAAAAAATGAGTATATAGAAGAAGCTAAAAAATATGCTGAAGAATTTTATAGAGATGGACTAAAAGGTACTACAGTACAAAATAAATCTACTATAAAACCAGTTAAAACATTTGATAAAACATTTGAGACTCAGGAAGATCTTGATTACTATGCAAGTGAAAGAATTGAAGGAGATGAAGTATCTGAATTCTATTCTAGTCAAACAACTTTAGGAGATGCAGTAGGGTATGGTTTATATTCTAGTTATAAAGCTTCATCAACATATAAATCACAAAATAATAAATATGAAGTAAATAACTTAAATAGTCTTGTTTATGATAAATGTTGGGTTGAAGGTGCAGAAGGAGATGGAATAGGCGAGACAATAGAAATTTCTACTTTTGATACGTCAGAAAAAGTTGAATGGGGAAATTATTCAAATGGTTTAAATAGAGATTGTACTTCAATAGATGATGTAAAAGATTATTTGCTTAATGAATATAATGGTTCAAGCGGTACATTTGGAGATTTATACCCAATAACTGAAGAAAATATATCTGATTATCATAATTATATCGATCAAATAGCAATTATTAATGGCTATGCTAAAGACGATACATTATGGAAGAATAATAATAGAGTAAAGAAACTTAAAGTTACTATAGATGATTCTTTAGAGTTTTTTATGGAATTAGAAGATACTAAAGATTTACAAATATTTGATATAAATTATGAAAATGAGATTATAACTAAACCGGTTAATTTAAAGTTTGAAATAGTAGAGGTCTATAAAGGAGATAAATATGATGATACTTGTCTTTCATCTTTATATTTGGTTGGTGGATCAAATGTAAAATGGGGTGGAAGATAATAATATTTTTTAATTATTTTTTGATAATTTAAAAGCAAGGCGTCCGTAGCCTTGCTTTTTTTGTATATTTTTTTTATTTTTTTAATTATTTTTATTATTTAAAAATATTATTTATTTTATGAATTTTTCTACTGCTTCGGAAAAGGCACCTTCAGAAGTAGTGGCTTCAGTTACATAATCTGCAACTTCTTTTAGTTCATCATAAGCTTCATTAACTGCAACTCCGATTCCTGCATTTTTTACCATTTCGTAGTCATTTATATTATCACCAATGGCCATAACGTTCTTCTTGTCTATGTTTAACATCTTTGTTAGAAAATCTAAAGCTTCATCTTTGTTAGTATGAAGTGGTGTTATATTTAAATATTCATATTCCTTGTTAATAATTGTATCTTTATAAATACCTTTTTTACTATTAAAGTTGTAAGCAATATTTTTATTAACATTTAAATATAACTCAAAAAAGTCTATTGATTCTTCACTTGATATTACGGCAGAGAAGACATCAGGAGATTCGTTATAAATATATTCACTAATATCAGGTACAAGTTTGAACTCTAGATCACAAAAATCATATTTTGTTTTTAAAATGAAGTTCCTTAAATCCAAAAATTGTAAAGTCTCTGAAATAACCTGACTTTCAGTGTATATATGTAGATGAAGATTAAATCTTTTAGATATTGTAGCAATATAAAGTAAATCGTCTTTCTTTAGAATATTTCTTTGTAGTTCAGTGTCTTTATTTAAATCTACAACCTGAGTACCATTTCCAAATATTCCATAGTCTGCTGTGAATTTCTCACAAGATTTCTTGGCAACAGAATAAGACTTACCAGTACAGATTGTAAATGGTATGTTCTTTTCTTTAATTAACTTAATTGCTTCAAAATTCTTAGGTGAGATATTATTGTTTTTATCAATAATAGTCCCATCTAAGTCACTAGCTACTAACTTAATGTCCATTCTAACATTCCTTTTCTAAGTAGTTTTTGTTTGTTTAAGGATTAACTTCTTCAGTAGTTTCGCTTGCTTCTTCGAATGATAATACAGATATTTTATTTACTGCATTTTTAAAACCAATATTCATTTTTCCATCCACAGAAGAATATGATTGATTTGCTTGTGGAAGAAATCTAGTATAGCTAACTACTATTGTTCCATCTTCATATCTATCAATTTTATTTACTTTGTATTTATAATCAGATGTAATACCAACTTTAACTTTAGATTTATCTTTAATTATATTTTGATTTAATTCTTGTAGTAATTCATCAATTTGAGATACTGTAAATCCATTAAAGTTAATTAATCTTGTTGTGTTATCAACATTACCTTCTTCTAGTTCATATCTAAATGAAGTTATTTTATATTTTGAATAAGTATAGTTAGTATTTTCAACAAAGTTAAATACTACATCGAATGTAGATATGATGCCATTATAATCCCTTGTGACTGTAGCAACGGCTCTATATTCACTTCCTAATTTATTAGTTACTTTTAAGTTTGTAATACTGTATTTTTCTTGATTGATCTTTCCATTAAATTCTTCACGAGAAAAGTAAGCGTTTGTAGCTTCAGTGAAAGATAAATATTCAGGATAACAATCTTTAATGTTGAAATCATACTCACTATACATCTCAGTTAAAGCATTATTAAAGTTATTATATGTACGAGCTAAAGCTGAGTTTACTTGTAAAGAATTTTGAGCTTTTTGTAATCTAGTTAAGTAATCATTTGCAACTATTACATAAGCTGTAGTTATCTCTTTTTCATCATCATTTATTCTACCTAAAACATAAACATATGAATTTAGGAGAGTAGATAAACTATTTGTATCAACATTTAATTCTTGTGCTTTATCAACACTATTTATATCTTCAAATTTAACACTAGATGATGTCTTATTTTCTACTTTATTGTCGAATGGAAGAGTTGTAACAACGCCTCCTGGTGTTTTGTTCTCTGGTACCGTATTGTCGACAAAATCAACATCTTCAACAATTTCAGGAGTAGGATTTTTCTTGAAATGACTAGAAATAAATTCGCCAATTTCAGATAAATCTCCACCAGTAAATTGATATACATTTACTGCAAGTGAAATTATTAATAGTACAAGTACAACCTTAAACCAGTTCTTTTGTCTCTTAGAATATCTTCTCATTTTAACTTTATTATTATTTAAGTAACTATCAGTCTTTTCTACAACTGGTTTAGACATTATTTTATCTTCTTGTAGTACTTTCTTTATATATCTATCACGTTCTTGATCTACTTCATTATTACCCATTATAACTCAGCCTCCTTACTTTTAATCATTTCAAATATCTTAGTTCTTGAAATATCAATTTGTTCTTTTGCTTCTCTTGTAGATATGTTTTGAAGTTTTGCTATATCTTTAACTTCAACATCTGCATAGTAGTACAAAAGAGCACTTAATTGTATTTCAGCAGGTAGGCTAGCTATATAAGATTCAACGACAGAACTCTTACGATATAACTCGTAACTATCTCTTTCATCATCTGCTATTGATGAAACAATTCTTGATTCATCTGATAAACCAGCTGTTAGTGATTTTTGTTTAAACTTTTCAAGTTTTGTATTTTCATTTATTTCTAGTTGCTTTGCTGAGTATTTAAGAATAAGTTCAATACCATATAACTTAAATTCATACTCATTTCTACAGTCAACTAAGTTTCTGTACAAATCATGAATAGTTTTTTCTAAAACTGCTGTAGCACTATAATCTTCTCTAAAGTAAATACGCGCAGTCTTATAGAAAATATGTCTATATTCCTCAAGTAACTTATCAAAGGCTTCTCGATTTCCGCCTTTAGCTTCTTTCAATAATTCCATAAGATACACCTCTTAATTTTTCTTTTGAATAATTTTGATTATTGTATCATTTAATTAGAAAATAAACAATATTTTGATATAAAAAAATGGGGGAAAGTTGTGTGCCCGTATAGGGTTTACATAATTGACCTTGTAACAAAAATGTGCTATAATGAAAGGTAGAGAATTTATCTCAGTCCAGCTCTTAACATTCATGTTTTTATACCCATGGAGGAAATGCTTATGAATTTAAGAGAAGCTTTAACAATTAACTTACTTGAGAAGCACGGAATAGATATTAGTGCTTATCAGAAATTGGAACGAATTGAAGTTGCTCAGTATGCCCACAGGATGATTACTGATGTACTGATTTCGTATCCGAGTCTGCTAAAGAAACTGGCAGAGAACAACCAGGTTACATCAATTTGCATCGCAGAAAGATGTGATCATAACGCAGAAAAACCGAGAATTGAGTTCGAAGGAACGAAAGCGATTCTTGTGATGAATAACTGTTTGTAGTGTAACTCATGAGCTGGATGGATTGTGGGGCCGTATTGGCCCCAGTTCTTTTTTAAATTGACAATTATAACTCTTTTTAATATATTAATTTAGAGGTATTTTATGAGAAATATAAAATTAATCATCGAGTATGATGGTAAAAGTTTTGGAGGTTGGCAAAAGCAACCTAAGAAATTGAATATTCAAGGTGAGATAGAAAAGGCTATAAGTGAGATTACAGGTGAGGAAGTAGAGCTTATTGCTTCTGGTAGAACTGATGCGGGTGTTCATAGCTTAGGTCAAACTGCAAACTTTAAAACAGATAACGAGACTATTTCAGTAGAGAAGTTTCCACTTGCTATTAATTCAAAACTAAAAGCTAGTATTAGAATTAAAAGTGCTGAAGAAGTCGATGAAAGATTTCATAGTAGATATTCAGTAAAATCAAAAACTTATAGATATGTTATTAATGATTCACCTATTGAATCAGCTATATATAGAGATCTAGAGTATCACATTTCAACAAGATTAGATGTAGAAAAAATGAATGAGGCTGTTAAATACTTTGAAGGTGAACATGATTTTAAAGGATTTAAAGCTAGTGGTACAAGTAGCAAAAGTAGTGTAAGAACAATATATGAAGGTAAAGTTATAAGAAACGAAGATAGAATTTATATTGAACTTACAGGAAGTGGATTTTTATATAACATGGTTAGAATAATATCAGGTACACTTCTAGATGTTGGATTAGGAAAAATAGAGCCAAAAGATATAAAGAAAATTATAGAATCTAAAGATAGAAAGATGGCTGGAAAAACACTTCCAGCAAGAGGATTATACTTATTAAAAGTTGAATACTAAGAAGCACTTAAAATTTTTTAAGTGCTTTTTTCATTGATAATAATAGATGTTTTTGATATAATGTTCGAAGAGTAAAAAAGGAGAGTGTTTAAAATAAAGAAATTAGCAATTATATCTGATATTCATGGAAACTATATAGCATTGGAACAATTCTTAGATGATATAAAGAAGTACAACGTTGATTATATAATAGCCTCAGGTGATTTAATTAATGAATTTCCTTTCGGAAGAGAAGTAATAAAGTTAATTAAAGATAATAATATAATTGCTGTAAAAGGAAATAGGGAAGAATACTTAATCAATTATGATAAGTATAAATATAGTTGGGATAATATCCAATTTAGAAATGCTCGCTTTATGTATGATCAACTTACAAAAGAAGATATGGATTTTGTAAAACAATTACCAATGACAGTTTCTATGGATGTTGAAGATTTAAAAGTAAAAGTAGTTCACGCATCTCCAGAATCAATTTTTGAATTCATTCATGAAGATGATATTGAACTCATGGAAAAATATGCAAAGCAAATTAAAGAAGATATTCTTATATTTGGTCATTCTCATCAACGTATTTGGGAAAGAAAAGTATTTGGTAAAACATTTATCAATGCAGGCTGTGCAGGAGTATCAACTTTAAATCCAAATTATATTGAATATTCACTTTTAACTATAAATGGAAGTGAAGCTACACTAGAGAAGAGAAATATCCCAATGGATATTGCTAGATTAAAGAAAGAACTTTCAGATTCAGGACTAATTGAAGTAGAAAAGACATTTGTTAATCTATCATTTTTGGGAATAATAGGAGATAGAAAGATTATTAAATCATTCTTTGCAAAAGCAAAAGAGAAGATGATTGAAGAACATAGATCTATGATTAAACCAGATGCAAATGGAATATATTCAACATTTAGATTATTTGACGATGACATTTGGATCGAACTTACAAAAGAATATGAAAAATATTTTGTTTTATAAGGAGGTCTAAAAAATGGGATTTGATGATGGCAAGAATGTAGCAAGAAGTGATGGAAATGAAAAATATGTTGTAATACAAGTAGTTCTTACAGAAAAGTTTATAGGTACAGGATCTGGAGTAAAAAGCTTAACAAACTTACAAAAAACTATTAATGAGCAAGCTGCTAAAGGTTATAGACTTCATACAATTACAACTTCTGCTTCCGGATCAAAAGGATTCTTGGGTGGAGATAAAATTCAAGCAACAATGATATTTGAAAGATTAGATTAATTGAAAGGCTAGACTATGAGAATAGATAAATTTTTAAAAGTAAGTAGAGTAATAAAAAGAAGAACTGTT
The DNA here is from genome assembly GCA_017528085.1 of Clostridia bacterium. GTDB lineage: Bacteria > Bacillota > Clostridia > TANB77 > CAG-508 > Scatovivens. Next base: position 99,776 of record JAFXPH010000006.1, read on the forward strand.
GCAAATGATGCAGCAGATTCTGGTAGAATTTCAGTAAATGGCAAAATAGTAAAGCCTAGTTATGAGATTAAAGTAGGAGATATAGTTGAGATTAAGTTTGGAGATAAGATATCTAAATTTCAAATATTGAAAGTACCAGAAAAACAGACAAATAACTTAGAAGAATTAATAAAAATATTATAAGAAGTGAACATCTTTTGTTCACTTCTTTTTTATTGATAAATAGCATTAAATGTGATATATATAAGCTATGAAAATCTAAAGAAAGGAGAAGCATATTATGCCTGATTTTGTTCACTTACATGTGCATAGTGAATTTAGTCTATTAGATGGTATGTGTAGACTAAAAGATCTTCCTAAAAGAGCTAAAGAATTAGGAATGAAAGCTATAGCTATCACAGATCATGGAGTAATGTATGGTGCAGTTAACTTTTACAAAGAATGTGTAAAAGAAGGAATAAAGCCTATTATCGGGTGTGAAGTATATGTTGCTCCAAGGACTAGATTTGATAAAGAAGTAGGAATAGATGATAACTATTATCATCTTATTTTGCTTGTAAAAAATAAAAAAGGATATGAAAACCTAATAAAATTAGTATCTTTAGGATTTACTGAAGGATACTATTATAAACCAAGAATAGATTTAGATATTTTAAAGAAATATAGTGAAGGACTAGTTTGTACAAGTGCATGCTTAGCAGGTCAAATAAGCCAAGCATTACTAAATGATGATTATGAAGAAGCTAAAAGGGTTGCATTATGGTTTAAAGATGTATTTAAAGATGACTATTATTTAGAAATTCAAAATAATGGTCTTCAAAAGCAAATAATGGTTAATCAAAAGATAGTAAAACTTGCAAGAGAGCTAGATATACCACTTGTTGCAACTAATGATGCTCACTACTTAAAGAAAGAAGATTTCTATAATCATGAAGTTTTACTATGTGTTCAAACAGGTAAAAAGATTACTGATGAAGATAGAATGACATTTGAAGTAAATGAGTTTTATATAAAGACTCCAGAGGAGATGGCAGATTACTTCTCAGCATTCCCAGATGCTATTGAAAATACAGTGAAGATTGCTGATAAGTGTAATTTTGATTTCGAGTTTGGTGTAACTAAACTTCCAAATTATGATGTACCTGAGGAATTTAAAACTCATGAAGAATATTTTAGAAAATTAACTGATGATGGAATAAAAGAAAGATATGGTTCAAATCCATCTCAAGAAATAAAAGATAGGGTAGAGTACGAACTATCAGTTATAACAAAAATGGGATATGTAGACTATTACTTAATTGTATGGGACTACATTCATTATGCAAAATCAGTTGGAATTCCTGTTGGACCAGGACGTGGTTCTGGAGCAGGATCAATTGTAGCTTATGCAATTGGAATTACTGATATAGACCCAATTAAGTATAACTTACTATTCGAGAGATTCTTAAATCCAGAAAGAATTAGTATGCCCGATTTTGACGTTGACTTTTCTGATGAAAGAAGACAAGAAGTTATTGATTATGTAGCTAGAAAATATGGCCAAGACCATGTATCACAAATCATAACTTTTGGTACTATGTCAGCTAAATCAGTTATTAGAGATGTTGGAAGAGTACTTGATGTTCCATATGCTGATGTAGATAGAATAGCAAAACTAGTTCCTTTTGAAATTCATATAACAATTGATAAAGCACTAGAAGAAAGCAGTGAACTTAGAACTTTATATGAAACTGATGAAGATACAAAGAGAATTATAGATATTGCAAGAGGATTAGAGGGCATGCCAAGAAATGCTTCTACTCATGCTTGTGGTGTTGTAATTACTAAAAATCCAGTAGATACATATGTACCACTTTGTACTAATGATGGTAACGTAGTTGCTGAATACACAATGACAACTCTTGAAGAACTAGGACTTTTAAAAATGGACTTTTTAGGACTTAGAACTTTAAGTGTTATAGCAAATTGTGTAGAACTTGTTAAAAAGAATAGAGGAATAGATGTAGAATTTGATCAAGAAATGTCAGATCCTAATGTCTATAAACTATGGCAAGAAGGAAAAACATTTGGTATTTTCCAATTTGAAAGTGCTGGTATGACTAATTTCATGAAAGAATTAAAACCAGACTCTTTGGAAGATATTATAGCTGGTGTAAGTTTATATAGACCAGGACCTATGGATCAAATACCAAGATATATTAAAGGTAAATTAAATCCAGGTCACAATGAATATACTCATCCAGCCTTAGAGCCAATTCTTAACGTTACATATGGATGTATGGTTTATCAAGAGCAAGTTATGCAAATAGTTAGAGACCTTGCAGGTTATTCTTTAGGAAGAGCCGACTTAGTAAGACGTGCTATGGGTAAGAAAAAACTAGATGTAATGGCTAAAGAAAGAGAAGTATTCATAAATGGTCAAGTTGATGAAGAGGGAAATGTAATTGTCCTAGGATGTGTTAGAAATGGTATTGATGAAGCATCTGCAAATAAGATCTTTGATGAGATGGCCGAGTTTGCTAAATATGCATTTAACAAATCACATGCTGCTGCTTATGCAGTACTTTCATATAGAACAGCTTATTTAAAGACGTATTATAAAGAAGAACTTATGGCTGCTACTTTAAATAGTTTCTTAGGTAATTTAGATAAGATACCAGTTTATATTCAAGACTCAAAGGACATGGGAATAGAAATCTTAAGACCAGATATTAATGAGTCAGAAACTAAATTTATAGTTGTTGATAATAAGATTCGTTTTGGACTTGGAACTATTAAAAATGTAGGTGTTGCAGCTATTAATGCAATAGTTGAAGAAAGAAATAAAAATGGTAAGTATGAAGACTTTATTTCATTCTTAGAGAGAATCCAAGATGAATCAGTTAATAAAAAGTGTATTGAGTCACTTATTAAAGCTGGTGTATTTGATTCTTTTGGAAAAACTAGAGCAACACTTCTAGCATCATATGAAGAAATGATAGATGCTATTGGCAATGACACAAAGAGAAAAATGACTAACCAAATATCTATGTTCGATATGATGGAAGAGATGGGGGATTCATCTCAAGAAAAATATAAATATTATGAAAAAGAAGAAATGGATATGCACGAACTACTTCATTTTGAAAAAGAAATGGTTGGTGTTTATATATCAGGTCATCCACTAGATAGATTAAAAGAAAAGATTGAAAAGACAACAAAATTCAGCTATTTAGAAGTTATGAAAATGAATGATGAAGTAGAAGAATTTGGAACAATTAAATCATATAGTGATGGTGAAGAAGTAACATTCATTGGAATAATCAATGATGTTAAGAAAAAGTATACAAAGAAAAATACTACAATGGCTTTCTTAAAAGTTGAAGATTATTATGGAGAAATAGAAGTAATAGTATTTGATAAAGCATACGAGAAAGTATCAAATTTACTTGTAGATGATAATATAATCATGATTAAAGGTAGAATTAGTTATAGGGAAGATGAACCAGTTAAAATTGCAGCTTCAACTATAGTAGAATTTAACGATGACTATGAAGATGTAAAACCGGTATCACCTGTAAATACTGAAACATATTCTAAAGATAATCCATATGATGGAAAGAAAATTTTAATTAATATAGATAATTTATCAGAAGAACAAAAGGGAAAACTAAGAACTGCAATCAAATTCTATGCTAAGGGAAATGTTAACTCAGAAATTGCAATTTTAGATTGTGGAGTAGAAAAGAGTTGTGGTAAAATATTATTAACAGAACAAATCTATAACAATTTTGAGAAAATTGTTGAAAAAGATAATATAAATCTAGTATAATGAGTGCAGCAAGAAAGGGGTACACATGAAAAATAATCATAGGTTAAACTTGTTGTTTTTACTTCTATCTATAGTAGTTCTTGTAGGAATTATTTATGCGATAATACATTTTACTATGGGTAAAGAGGGAGCTATTACAAAGGCTACATCAGATGAAAAAGAGTTTAATAACACAGAGGTTTTAGAAACACTTAATTTAGCTATAAGAAAAGCTTATATAGATACATATAAAGAAGCATCAGAAAATAAAGTAGCAGTGGACCAAATTTACAATTCAGATAAAGTTTTATCTTCATTTGTTGAACTTGGATATATAGAAAAATATAAAACAGATGAAGAAGGTGTAGAAATGTACTACATCATAGTTGATAATCTAAAAGTTGATATAACAAATGGAAAAGGCGAGAATGGAAGCAACAAGGATGTATTTGTTATTGAGAAAAATAATGTAGATGGTTCACACATGATTGAGTATTTTAATTCTAATGGTGAAAAAGAACTTATCGGTTCATTAAATTTTACACCTGAAGTTTAAAATAAATATTTTTAACACAAAAATAGGCAGTCGAAAGGCTGCCTAATTTTTTTATTTATTTAATTGATATATGTCATTATCTAAACAAAGCTTAGCACGTTTTTTTGTTTTTTCATCTCCATTTAAAGAGTTTTCTAAAAATTCTGGATGGGCTAGAAGGAAGTCTCTCATACTTCTTTCAGGATCTATTACATATTTTCTAAGCATTTCTAATTGTGCTTCTGAAATCATTCCAAGTTCCCTTGCTTTTAAGAAGAACTCATCATTTATCTTAAATAAACTAATTGATCTAATACTATGTTTGTATAGAACTTCATCTCCACCTTGATTTCTATTTACTACTACTACTGACCATTTAATTGATGATCCTAATTTGTTAATTGCAGGAGACCAAGCTCTTTCAAAACTTGAAGCTTGATTTAAAAGATCAGCAACATGAAGAACAGCTTTATTCTCCAAACTATTTACTTCAGTGTTTTCTTCAAAATCACAAGTACTTACAACTGTTGTTAAATCTTTATAGATTGTTATATGTGGTTTACCAAGTAAGTTTGCTACAATCATTGAGAAATACCAATCTCTTCTTTCACCACCAGAAACATAATCTATAGCATCTACATCAATTTGCTTTTGTATTAGCTCAACTAACGCATCAACTACAGTTCTATATATTTCGTTTGAATAGTATTGGTCGTTAACATATTCAAATAACTCTGTTGGTATATCTTGCTTATCATGTAGTTCAAGTTCTCTATCTATGAAATTTAAGAAACCTTCAGCATCTTCTTGAGATCCATATAAAAAGTGAGTATTTATAAAGTAAGGACCAATCTTTCCTGAAGTATACCAAAAAGGTTTGTTTTCTTCACAAACTTTGAATGCATTTGTATCAAATAGTAATGACATTATATCTTTCATTATTTTTCCTCCTAAAAAAATATTCAGTTTGATTATATAAATAGAAGGTTCAAAAGTCAATAAAATGATAACAGCACCCACCTATAATAGGGGGTGCTGTTCGCTAATCTACTTTAAAGAAGACGATGATGAGGAGATTTCCGACCTGAATGTTCGAAACGTCAGGGATTTCATCTAAAGAACGACCTTTGAACATTTCGAGCTGAAGAAGAGATTCTCTGGCATGGTGAACGATTTCATCCATTTCCTGAACAAACTCTTCGACAGGATCGTTATCCTCATAGTTGGGGTTAATGACGAACTTGACTTTGATCTCGGTTGAACCATCTTTAGCTTTCTTGACTTCAGGGAGGAGAACAGAGCTTATCAGAGTGTGCTTGATTTCATCAACCATAGGTTTTTCACCAATGGATCTTGAATGATCAAGCTCGATTCTACAAAGCTCGTAGTATCTTTCCATATGATCGCCGACATTCATCTTGGTCGCAGCGGAGCGGAAAGCGGTTTTGTTGTTCTGCCCATTGATAAGAAAACTCCAACGGATTTTCCAACGGTTATTCACACTAGACCTATAGAGGTCAGTGAGTTCAAAGCCCTCTGCAGAACTAATCGGAATGGCCGTCAAGGTCTTGTCTGATCCGAAATAATAGATAAATCCTTTGAGGATTCGAATCGCGTAGCCCGTCAAATCTGTCGTCTCTCCAGTATTTTGCTTCCGTATCACGTTTAACATAGAGCACCTCCTTAAAATATTTTGGAGGCACTAGGCCTCCAAGCGTGAACTCTTTGGCCTTTGCTATACGAAAACAACATTATTATAGCACAAAAGCCCTTAAAAATAAATACTTTTAAGTTAAAAATATTATGTTAATTTATAAAATGTATTTTTTGTGAATTTCCTTGTTTTTAAATTGAAAAAGTTACCTATAAATGATAAAATTTAAAAAATTAAAGTAGGAGGGAATAGATGAACTTATTATTAAAAAATGGTATGGTTTATGACTATGCAAACGATATACATGAGGTTACTGATATTCTTTTAGAAAATGATTTAATTAAAGAAATTGGAACTATAAATGGTTCTTATGATGAAGTAATTGATTGTACAGGTTTAGTTATTATTCCTGGTATGATTGATATGCATTGCCATTTAAGAGAACCAGGTGGAGAACACAAAGAAACTATTGAAACTGGATCTAGAAGCGCTGTTAAGGGTGGTTTTACTACTATTTGTCCTATGCCAAATACAAATCCCACTCCAGATAGCGCTATTGTTTTGAAAAAAATAATAGATGAAGCAAAAAGGGTTAATCTTTGTAATGTATTTCCATTTTCTAGTGTAACTATAGGAGAAAAGGGAGAAAAGCTCGTAGACTTTAAATCACAATTAGAAAATGGAGCTATAGCTTTTTCAGATGATGGTATGCCAGTAGAAAATGCACGTATGATTCGAGAAGCTATGATTGAAGCAAATAGATTAGGTTCATTTATTTCTGAACATTGTGAAGAAAAATCAGTGTCTAAAGGTGCAATAAATGCAGGAGAAATAGCAGAAAAACTTGGAGTAGAAGGAGTACTTCCTGAAGCAGAAGAGATAATGGCTTCTCGTGATATAGTTATAGCAGAGACAAATAATCTTCATACTCATATTTGTCACATAAGTACTAAAACAAGTGTAAATATGATTAGAGATGCAAAGAAAAGAGGAGTAAAAGTGACATGTGAAACTTGTCCTCATTACTTTAGCTTTACTGTAGATGAAGTTTTAGAGTCAGGTGTAAATGCAAAAATGAATCCTCCATTAAGAGAAGAAAAAGATAGATTAGCAATTATAGAAGGCTTAAAAGATGGAACAATAGATGCAATTATAACAGATCATGCTCCACACACTGAAGAAGAAAAAGCCAAAGGCTTAGCTTCAGCTCCAAATGGAATAATAGGATTTGAAACAGCATTAGCTGCTATTAATACAAATCTAGTTGATAAAGGATTACTTGATTTTAAAGATGTAGTAAGACTTACAAGTTATTCACCTGCAAGACTTTTGGGATTAAATGATAGAGGAGAAATAAAAGAAGGAAATAAAGCAGATTTTACTATATTCGATCCAAATGAAGAATATGTTTATACAAAAGAGAGTATAGTTTCAAAATCAAAAAATACTCCTTGGATAGGAAAGAAATTAAAAGGTAAAGTTAAATATACAATTGTATCTGGAAGAGTAGTATATAGTGAAGTTTAGGAGGTAAAAATATGGGTTTAGTAATTGATAGATTAATAGATAAAATTAAAGAAATGAATAATCCAACAGTAATGGGATTAGATCCAAGACTTGAGTACATACCAAATTTTATAAAAGAAAAATATTCTACAGAATCAGAAGACTATGTTTATAACATAATCATGGAATACAACAAATTGTTAATCGACAATGTTTATGATATAATTCCAGCAGTGAAGCCTCAAATAGCTTTTTATGAATTATATGGAATTCCAGGTATGAAAGCATTTAAAGATACTTGTACTTATGCAAGTAAAAAAGGAATGATAGTAATAGCAGATATAAAAAGAGGCGATATTGGTTCAACTGCAAAAGCATATTCTAATACATACATCGGGAAAGTTATGATCGATGGAGAACTTAAAACTATGTATGATATTGATATGACAACAGTTAATCCATATTTTGGTATTGATGGAATAAAGCCATTTATTGATGATGTTAAGGGATTTGATAAAGGAATATTTATATTAGTTAAAACTTCAAATAGTTCTTCTGGAGAAATCCAAGATCTAAAAATAGAAAATGGAAAAACTATTTACGAAGAAGTAGGAACACTTGTTGAAAAATGGGGGCTAGATGTAATAGGTAAGTATGGATATTCTTCAATTGGTGCAGTAGTTGGAGCCACATATCCAGAACAATTAAGAGAGCTTAGAAAATTAATGCCACATATTTTCTTTCTTATCCCTGGTTATGGAGCTCAAGGAGGAAAAGCAGAAGATATAGCTTTAGGATTTGATGAAAATGGATTAGGTGGAATTGTAAATGCATCAAGAAGTTTAATGTGTGCAATTAAATCTGATTTATGGAAAGATAAATATACTGAAGAAGAATTTTATTTAGCAATTAGAGAAGAGGCTTTAAGAATGAAAGAAGAACTTACAAAAAGTATTGAGTTAAGAAAGAAGGCATAGAGATATGTTAGAAATTGAAACAAAAAAAGAAGGTGCAGAACTTGTATCTGCAAAATTAGATGGTATTGAAAAAATACATGATGGAGTTAATTTTTGGAATAGACACGCTCCAATATTATTTCCGATAGTAGGAAAATTAAAAGATGGAAAGACAATAATGAAAGGTGAAACTTTCGAAATGGGACAACATGGTTTTGCTAGAGATATGACATTTGAAGAAATAGGAGAGCATTCTTATAAACTTACTTCAAATGAAGAAACTATGAAAAAATTCCCATATTCATTTGAATTATATGTTTCATATGAAGTAGAAGATAATTCTCTTAAAACTATATATGAAGTAGTAAATACTGGAGATGAACCAATGCCATTTGGAATAGGTGGACACCCAGCTTATAGATGTGAATATTGTTCAGGAAAGTATAAATTAGGTTTTAATCAAATCGAAGATGAAATTGAATTTTATCAACTATCAGATGGACTAGTAAATCCAGTTCCATGTGATAAAAATAGATTCATGAGAGAAAACACAATATTCTTAGATAGATCTACTTTTAGAAATGATGCAATTATTATGAAAAACTTAAAATCAAATAAAGTATTTTTAAAGACAGATACAAACCTAATACTATCATTTGATTTTACAGGATTTAAATATTTAGCAATTTGGTCAAAAGAAGATGCTAATTTTATTTGTATTGAACCTTGGTTTAATACAGCTGATAAAACTACTTCAGATGGAATATTTGAACATAAAGAAGATATCTTAAAATTAGTTCCAAAAGAGAGTTTTAAAGCAGAATATAAAGTAGAATTTTATAATGATTTTAAATTGCAAAGATAAGGAGTATTTATGGGTAAAAAAGTATTAGCAGAACTTGTAAATAAGGAAGAATTAAACAAAGATATTTTTAAGTTCAGTGTAAGATCAAAAGAAATTGCAGACCTTGCAAAACCTGGTCAATTTTTGGATATCAAAGTTTCAGATAAAGGAGAACCTTTCTTAAGAAGACCAATTAGTATTCATAATGTTGATAAAGAAAATGGAATAGTTGAATTTATCTTTATGGTTGTTGGAAAAGGAACTAAGATTTTAGCTGAAAGAAATGTAGGGGAGAAACTAGACATTTTAGGACCACTAGGAAATGGAACTTTTGATACTGATAAAAAGTATAATTCAGTTTCAATTATTGGCGGCGGACTTGGAGTTTTCCCACTTTATGAACTTACAAAAAAACTTAAAAATAATGCATCACTAAATGTTTATCTAGGATTTAGAAATAAAGATTTAGTTACTTGTGAAAAAGAATTTGAAGCAATAGGATTAAACAAATTATGTGTTACAACAGATGATGGCTCTTATAAAGAAAAAGGATTTGCTATCGACTTTATGAAAAAAGATATTGAAGAACATAGAGTAGATAAAATCTTTGCATGTGGACCACTTCCAATGTTAAGAGCAGTTAAAGAATATGCAGATAAAGAAGGAATAGATTGCGAACTTTCTATGGAAGAAAGAATGGGCTGTGGTATAGGAGCGTGTCTTGGATGTGCAATAGAGTACATCAGAGATGATGGTACAAAAACATATAAACATGTATGTAAAGATGGACCAGTATTTGATTCAAAGAAAATTATTTTTTAAAGGTTAGAAATATGAAAAAAATTTTAGAAAATGAGAAGTTTATTAATATAATTAAAAAATTAGCATTAGTAGGACTTATGCTTCTTATTTTTGCGTCAATGTTTATACTAAACCATTCAGTATGTATGAGTCCAGATGATTATAATTATTCAGGAGTAATTGGACAAATTCATAATAAAGTAGACACATTAGAAGATTGTATTACTTCAGCTACATATCTATATAATAACTGGACAGGTAGAGTAATACCGCATCTTTTAATAGGTCTTACTAGAAATCTTAATCCATACGTATATGAATGTTTAAACACATTAGTATTTATGTGTTTGATAGTTATAATTAATAAAATAATATCTGGAAAAGTAACATTTTTTGGAACACTTGCAGCATTTGGATATTTTGTGTTTTCTATGATGTTTGGAGAAAAATTTGCATGGATAAGTGGAACTTTTAACTACTTATGGCCAACTACTGCATTTGCAATTCTTGCATACTTTATTTATAGAAACATAAATGAGGATTATAAATTAAATCTAGCAGGAAAAATAGCTCTTGTTATATGGGCATTTATAACTGGCTTTTCTCATGAAAATATTGCATTTGTTGGTGGAGCTTTCTTAGGATGCTTATATCTTTTTAATATAAAGAAACTATTAAAAGTAGAAATAAAAGAAAAGATCTTTTATATCTTATTGTTTATTTCATTCTGCGCGGGAGCTTTCCTAACAATATTTGCACCAGGAAATATGTCTAGAATGGGACAAGAAAACACAAGTTTTAATTGGGGATTTTTAGGTAACTACTTTAATGCAAAATATCATTTGATTTTATGTTTAATTACTATGGTTATAATGTGGTTTAAAGATGGAAAAGATCTAGTTAAAAAAGAATTACTATTTTTCTTTGTTCCACTTATAATTGCAACTATCCCAATGGGAGTAATAGCTAATTTCCCACCAAGAGCATTTTTACCATATGAATTTTTAATAGCATCAGTTATGGTTGGAAACATCATTTTACTTCTTGAGAAAGTAGAAAAATATAATATAGCATTAGCAATACTTTCGGTAGTATTTACTTTAGTTGTATTTAGAAGATTTTCACCAAGTACTTTAGCTCAAATTAGATACATTATTCCATATAAAGAAGAATTAACTAAAGAGTTAAATGAAGCTAAAGAAAAAGGCGAAAAAGACGTACTAGTACTAAGTTTTGACTACTTAAATTATATTCATAGAGAAGATTATATTAATATTGACAACTTCTTTGTTGATTGGAACTGTACAATGCCAGTAAATGTATTTACAGCAATGTATTATGATTTTGATAAAGTAACTGCAATAGGTAAAGACAACTACATGATAGAAATTGAGGTTGATACTGAAGGTATTAACCCATACTTTGTAATTGATAAAGAAACAGGTATCCAAACTGACATGATGGAATGTGATAATTGGATTAGATTCCAAATTCCAAAAGATAAGTTTGGAAAATATGTATTAAACTGCAAAGTAAATGATGTTGAAAATCAAATAAAAAGTTATAAAGTAAGAAGTATTGAAGGTGAGATGCCAAAAGATACTTATTCAATTGATGATTTAATAATTAAATAAAGGAGAGATAGATGAATTTAGGAGTTGATTTTTGTGGGATTAAATTAAAAAATCCAGTTACTGTTGCATCAGGAACATTTGGATATGGAAGAGAATTTGAAGAGTACATTGATTTAAATAGGTTAGGTGCAATAATAACTAAAGGAACTACTTTAAAAGAAAAACTTGGAAACAAGGCCCCAAGAATATGCGAAGTAACAGGAGGACTATTAAATAGTATTGGATTACAAAACCCAGGAGTAGAACACTTCTTAAAAGAAGATTTACCATTCTTAAGAAAGTTTGATACTAAGATTATAGTAAATGCTTGTGGAAGTACTGTAGAAGACTATGTTGAACTATGTAAAATTTTAAACGATGCAGACATAGATGGAGTAGAACTTAATCTTTCTTGTCCAAATGTTAAAGAAGGATGTTTAGCATTTGGAACAACATATGAAGGAGTTAAAGGAGTAACAGAAAAGGTAAGAAAAGTTTTAGATAGAAAACCACTAATTGTAAAACTTACTCCTAACGTAACTGATATAACTCAGCCAGCAAAAGGAGCAGAGGATGCAGGGGCAGATGGTATATCTGCAATTAATACTTTACTTGGTATGAAAATAGATATAAAGAAAAGAAGACCAATTTTAGCAAATAACACTGGTGGATTTGCAGGACCTGCAATAAAACCAGTAGCTGTAAGAATGGTATATCAAATTGCTCAAGCAGTTAATATTCCAGTAATGGGACTTGGCGGAATAATGACAGGTGAAGATGCAATAGAGTTTATGGAAGCAGGAGCAACTGCAATTTCAATTGGAGCAGGAAATATGGTTGATCCTGAAACAAGTATTAGAGTTATCGATGAGATAGAAGAATTTATGAAAGCAAATCAAATTGATGATATAAAGAAATTAATTGGTTCAGTTGAAATGAACTAGAATTTGTAATAAAATCTATGTATACAAAATGATTAGGAGATAAAGAAATGGGAATTTATATATTGATAGCTGTTGTTATAGTATTCTTGATTGTACTTGCACAATACAATGTAATGGTTACTTTAAGAAATAAATGTCGTCAATCAGAATCTACTATAGATGTTTATTTAAATAAAAGATTTGACTTAATACCAAATTTAGTTGCAGTAGTTAAAGGTTATGCAGAATATGAAAAACAAGTTATGGTAGAAGTTGTTACTAAAAGAGCTGAATTTGATAAGACAAAAGATTTAAAAACAGCTGAAGAAATCATTTCAAATATTAATAGAATTATGGCAGTTGTAGAAAATAACCCAAATTTAAAATCAAGTGAACAATTCCTATACTTACAAAAAAGTATAAGCAAGGTAGAAGAAGAACTTCAAGCAGCAAGAAGAATATACAATGGGGATGTTACTATGTATAATACAAAAATTCAACAATTCCCATATAACTTATTAGCAGGAACATTCGGTTTTGGCCCTATGAAATTATTTGAAGTAGAAGATTACAAAAGACAAAGCGTTGATACAAAAGTATAAAAATTAAATCCTATCTACTGATAGGATTTTTTTGGGTATTGAGGTAAATATGATAGTTGGAATAGATAAAAATAAAGAAGAATTAATAAAAAAAGAAATCGAAAAAGAATATGATGAAGTATATAGAAAATTTGTTAAGACAAAAGGTGCTTTAAAGAGAAGAGTAAGCACGAAAAAATACTTAAAAAAAATTATTTTAGCATACTTTATTGGACTTGGATTTTTGTTTTTTACAGGAATATTGGAATTGATAGTAACATATATCAGTTTAGCTCTTTTTATTACTTTTATTTATCTTTACCACAAACTATCAAAAGAAGCTGACTTAGATAATCATGTAAATAGAATGTTGGTTACAAGAGTATCAAAAGATATTGAATATAAAGCTTATCCATTTGTCTTTGATAAAGAATTGTTTTTAAGAATTAATAAACACTTATATGATCCTCAAGTAGATTATAGTAAAGAAATAGTTATTGAAGATAATAATAAAGGCATAGTATATAGAAATGTAGATATAAGAGTTTACCCATCAATGAATCGTATGGAGAATGGTATGTTTGCATATGCTGAAATTCCAAATGCTAATTATCCTAGAGTGGTAATTAAAAAAACAAGCGAAGAAAAAGAACCTACATTAGATGATGAGGATGAATTTAAGTATTATTTTGATATTGCTGGAAAAGGGGATGACTTTGAAACTATAAAATCCAAAATATTAGAAAGTGATTTTATGGAAAAATTAAAAGTATATTCAAGACATTTCCATAGTGCCAAAGTAATAATTGAAAACAATATAATATCTGCTTTCTTTTTTAATACATATAGATATGAGGATAGAGTAAGCGCAATGAATGAAAACAGTGAGTGGTATTCTTATCAATACGGAAAAGAAATAATGGAAAATAACTATAATGATGAGAATATTGATGGTTCAGAATTCTTTTGCAAAACTAACAAAAATTATAATAGGTATAATTACTATAGATGGTTTGGACCAATTAAAATAGTAGAAGAACTTACAAAAATCTTATAAAAAGCTTGAATTTAAAAATTAATTATGTTAATATATATACAATATTTTTAAAAGCAGTGAAGAAGAGGAGTATATTTAAACTACTACTTAAAAGAGAGAGAAGTGATCCGCTGAAAGCTTCTTAGTAGGAAGAAAATAGAAGGTAGCTTTGGAGCTTATGTACTGAACTTATAGTAAGTATATACGTGTTGTTACGTTAAAGACTTAAGAGATATCTTTTTAAAAGATAATTAAGGTGGTACCGTGAAGTTAGCTTCGCCCTTATATGGGGCGGGGCTTTTTGTTTTATGGAGGAAAAAAATGGAAGGATTTAAACGAGTCAATCGAGTCTGTATTTAATTTATTAAAAAAATGATTTAAGAAAAGGAGAGATAAAAAATGAATGATCACAAATTAAGTGACAAATTTGATTCAAAAGAATTTGAAGATAAATTATATAAAGAGTGGGAAGAAAAAGGATATTTTAAACCTGAAATGAATAAGGAGAAAGAGCCATATTGTATTATGATGCCTCCTCCAAACGTAACTGGTAAATTACATATGGGTCATGCTTTAGATGATACACTTCAAGATATATTAATAAGATATAAAAGAATGAAAGGATTCGATACTTTATGGCTTCCTGGAACAGACCATGCAGCTATTGCTACAGAAGTTAAAGTAGTTGCAAAAATGAAGGAAGAAGAGGGCTTAACAAAGGATGATATAACAAGAGAACAATTCTTAGAAAGAGCATGGGCTTGGACAAAAGAATATGGTGGAACAATTCAAAAACAACAAAGAAAATTAGGATGTTCATGTGATTGGGATAGAACTAGATTTACTATGGATGAAGGTTTATCAGAAGCAGTTTTAGAACAATTCATTACTTTATATAACAAAGGGTTAATCTATAAAGGAAAGAGAATGATAAACTGGTGTCCAAGTTGTCATACATCTATTTCAGATGCTGAGGTTGAATTCGAAGAAGAACCATCTCATTTATGGCATATTAGATACCAAATAAAAGGTGAAGATAGATATGTAACTGTTGCTACAACTAGACCAGAAACAATGCTAGGAGATACTGCAGTTGCAGTTCACCCAGATGATGAAAGATATAAAGATATAGTTGGAAAAACTTGTATTCTACCTATAATGAATAAAGAAATTCCAATTATAGCTGATCCTTTTGTAGAAAAAGAATTTGGAACAGGATGTGTAAAAATAACTCCAGCTCATGATATGAATGACTATCAAGCAGGAATAAGAAATAAATTAGAATTTGTTGAAGTTTTTGATGATAATTCAATTATGCTTGATTTAGTTCCTGAATATAAAGGAATGAAAGCAATTGATGCTAGAGAATTAATTGTTAAGAAATTAGAAGAAATCGGAGCATTAGTTAAAGTTGAAGATTATACTCATAATGTTGGAAAATGCTATAGATGTCATAGCACAATTGAACCTAGAATTTCTGAGCAATGGTTTGTAAAAATGGACGGATTAGCTAAAGTTGCAGCTGATGCTGTTAGAAATGGTGAAGTTAAATTTGTTCCAAAAAGATACGAGAAAAACTATTTCAATTGGCTTGATAATATTCAAGATTGGTGTATTTCTAGACAACTATGGTGGGGACACAGAATACCAGCATATTATTGTGATAAATGTGGAGAAATTCATGTTGGAAAAGAAGCTCCAGAAAAATGTAGTAAATGTGGATCTACAAGTTTTACACAAGATCCAGATTCATTAGATACATGGTTTAGCTCTGCGCTTTGGCCATTTTCAACACTTGGATGGCCACATGAAACAGAAGACTATAAGAGATTCTATCCAACTAATGTACTAGTTACAGGTTATGATATTATTACTTTCTGGGTATCTAGAATGATGACACAAGGTATTGAACTTACTGGAAAGAATCCATTTAAAGATATTTTAGTTCATGGTATTGTAAGAGATTCTCAAGGAAGAAAGATGAGTAAATCTTTAGGAAATGGTATAGATCCAATTGAGATTATTGATCAATATGGTACAGATGCATTAAGATTTTCACTTATCCTTGGAACTTCAGCAGGTAATGACATTAGATATATGCCAGAGAAATTAGATCAAGCATCTAACTTTGCAAATAAATTATGGAATGCTTCTAAGTTTGTTTTGATGAATTTAGAAGATGCAGAAGATGACTTATCAACAATTGATATGGATGATCTTAAGACAGAAGATAAGTGGATAATTAGTAAAATTACAAAACTTATGAAAGAAGTTGAAATAAACATCGAAAATTATGATTTAGGTGTTGCACTAGATAAAATCTATTCATTCATTTGGAATGAATTCTGCGATTGGTATATTGAAATTGTTAAACCAAGATTATATGACAAAGAAAATGAATCTAGATATGCAGCTCAATATACTTTAAATAGAGTATTAAAGAGCGCACTAAAACTATTACATCCATTTATGCCATTTATCACTGAAGAAATATACTTAAAACTATATGACATAGATGAATCAATTATGATTTCAAGTTATAGTGATTACCAAGAAGGATTTATCTTCGAGAAAGAAGAAGAGGAGATAGAGCTTCTAAAGAAAATCATCACTGAAATTAGAAATGTAAGAACAACTATGAATGTTCATCCAAGCAAAAAATCAGAGCTAATCTTTGTAACTAAAGATTATAAAGATCTAATTGAAGAGTCAAAAGAATTCTTATTAAAACTTGGATTTGGTGAAAAGATTATAATTGAAGATACTAAGAAAGATATTTCAGATAATGCTGTTTCAATTCTAAATACTGGCTTAGATTTATATATCCCATTTGAAGATTTAGTAAATATCGAAGAAGAAATTGAAAGATTAGAAAATGAAAAAGCAAAATATATATCAGAAGTGAAAAGAAGCGAAGGAATTCTTTCAAATGAGAATTTCTTAGCAAAAGCACCAAAGGAAAAAGTTGATTTAGAAAAAGAAAAATTAAATGATTACAAAGAAAAATTAGAGAGCGTTAATAATAGGCTTGAAGCTTTAAAAAAATAGTATTTACTTGATTTTTGGGCAAAAAGTGTTATACTATTAAGTACAAATAAGCAAGAAGGAAGTATAAATGAGAGATTTTGTATCAACTATTAATGAGAATACAGAAATCGTTGTTTATAAGAAGCATTTTAGATTTGATAATATGCTTAAGCTATTAATAGTCTTATTTATCTTAATTATTCTACTAGGAATTTTTACATTCAAAGTAGATACTAGCAAGAAAGTATTAAGCGTAGGAGATGTACATCCACAAGGAATTAAAGCAACTATCTACGGGTTAGATTGTTCTAATTGGCTAAAAGCAGACAAGGATGTTGATTCTAGCAAACCGGGAGTATACTTCATAAACTACAAGTTTAAATTGTTCCCAGGATTTAGAACATATACTCAAGAAATTGACGTGCTAGATAATGTTCCACCAGTGCTACAATTAGCAGGTGAAAAAGAAGTGCATTTACAAAGGTTTAAAGATTATGCAGAGCCTGGCTATACATGTATAGACAATTATGACGGTGATATAACAGATAGAGTAGACGTTAAGGCAACAAAAATAAATGATGATTACTATGAAATTTCATATGAGGTAAGAGATTCTTCAGGTAATAATGTTTCTTTGCTTAGAATGGTATACATTGATGTACCTATACCAGAAGAAGAACAAACTAGAATTTATTTAACATTTGATGATGGACCATCTTCAAATGTTACACCACAAATATTAGATATATTGGATGCAAATGGCGTTAAAGCTACATTCTTTATATGTGGATATGGTGATGACAAAGTAGAAATAGTAAGAAGAGTATTAGCTTCAGGACATACATTAGGTGTTCATGGTTATACTCATGATTATAAAAAACTTTATGCATCAGTTGATAGTTTAGTAAATAATTTCATAGAGCTTGCTCAAAGAATAGTAGATACAACAAGTTATAATCCAAAATTTATTAGATTTCCTGGCGGAGCTTCAAATACAATTAGTAGAAAATATTCAAGAGGAGTAGTTACTCAAGGAGCTCAAAGAATGCATGAGATGGGATATGAGTATTTTGATTGGAATGTTGATTCAGATGACGCAGGAAGAGCAAAAGATGCAGATACAATTTTTAATAATGTAACTACTCATATTAAAGAAAAACAAGCTAATGTAGTATTAATGCACGATTCTGCTGGACATCAAGCAACTGCAGATGCATTAGATAGAATTATTAAATACTGTCAAGAAAATAGATATGTATTACTTCCAATTGATGAAAATACTCCTGTTGTTCAACACACAATTGCAAATTAATATTTAAGAGATGAATTTAAAAAATTCATCTCTTTTTGTTTATAAAAAGTTGATGAAATAAAAATTTTTATATGATATAATTTTTATGTAAAAAATATTCGGAGGAAAACCTTGGAAGAATTAATTGAAAGTATCCTTGATTATGTTCGTGCAGACTACACTGATTATGCCATTATGATTAATGGTGAATGGGGTAGTGGTAAGACATATTTTTGGAACAATAAAGTAAAAAATAAAATTGAATCAATCCAGATTAATGGTAAGAAATATACTACAATTTATATGTCACTATATGGTATTTCAAACTTAGAAGATATAAGTAAGAAAATCTTTATAGAGACAACACAACTTATGGATAAAAACATGAAGAAGTATATGGAAACACATGAAAAAGAATCAATACCAGAGTATGCAAAAACTGGTCTTGATATGGCTCACTTCTTTGGTGTTACTCAAAATAGTGATAAAGTAGATTATGATAGATTTTTCTCTACTGATGATAAAGTATTATGCTTTGACGACTTAGAGAGAGCTAATGTAGATGTTATAGATATCTTGGGTTATATCAATAATTTTGTTGAACATGATCATATCAAAACAATTCTTATCTGTAATGAGAAAGAACTTTCTACTAAGATTAAATCATCTAATTTGGAGATGAAAACATTCATTGCAACTTACTTATTAGATAAAGAAGGCACTCTTTTAACAGCAGATAAACCATTAGTAGAAAAGATAGCACAAAAGATAGAATATATTTTTGATAAAGCAAATGATTATGAAAGAATAAAAGAAAAATTAATAGGTGAGACTTTTGATTATGCTCCTAGATTTAATTACATTATCGATGGACTACTTATGAGATATGAATCTAATAAAGATTTGATTAGATTCTTAAGAGAAAATACAGGTCTTATCACAAATACATTTATTAAATCAGGAACAAGGAACTTAAGAATTTTAAAACATGCATTAAATGACTTTAAGAAAGTTTTTGAAAATGTTAATAAACAATATCCAAATACAAACTATAGAGTCCTTCAAACAATGCTTATCTTCACAATAGCTATTTCATTTGAAATTAAAGCCGGTAAGATAACTAAGGATAAGTTTATAAACATTAATTCTAATGAGGATTACAAAGCAATACTTGTTTCTTCAAGAGTTTTAATGGATAATAGACAATTCTATATTAAAGAATTTGATAATAACTATTATTTTAATTTCAAATCTGACTATAGATTCTTTAAATTTATTGAAGTATATGTAAGAACAAGAATCTTTGATACAAAAATATTTAAAGATGATATGGAAATGATTATTAAAACAATCGATACAGAAAAGTTACCAGGACACAAAAGACTTCTTACAGAAGAGTATTGGAAAATATCTGATGAACAATTCCCAGGAATTATTGAAGAAGTTATTGAAAAAGTTAAATCTGGAGATTTACAACTTATAGAACTTGTTAAACTATTTGCATACTTTAGTTATTTTTCAAGAAGAAGATTAATAAGTTATGACATGTCAACAATAAAAGAAATCTTTATTGGTGGTATGGATAAAGCAGCAGAAAATTCAGAATACGTTGAAAATATAGAAGAAGAAATTTCTATGATTGGTCTAGATGTTGGCGATGATATGGATGAAATACTAGAATACTTCCATAAATTAAATGCAGGCCTAGAAGAAAAAATGTATCGTGAAAGAGCTGAAAGAATCTTCAATTGTATACCTATGAAGATGGAAACATTCTATGATAAGTTTGCTCAAGAGGCTATGGAAACACCAATACTAAATCATTATGACCCATATCAAATGTTCCAAAGAATTACTTGTGCAAGTAATGAGGATATAGTACTTATCAAAGAAATGCTTGTAGATAGAGCTTTGAAACATAGAGATAAACTATCTGATGAGTATCAATTCTTTAAAAAATTAAAGACTGTTTTGGAAGACTATTGCAAAGGAAAGGCAATTAGTATTAAAGTTGTTTTACTTAAAGAGTTTTCAAATGATCTAAATAAGATAATTGATGCATATAAACCAGTTGGAATATTTACAACACTTAAGAAAAATGATAAGAATTCTAAGAAACCACCAGAAGATTCAGATGGTGGAAGCGATGATGCATCAAGCATTTTAGAATTATCACCAGACATATTTGATGATTTATAAAATATAAGAGCTACTTTTTTAGTAGCTCTTTTTACATATTTGTTATTGAAATGTAATTGATTTAAGGGAATAATAAAAATATAATATAGTTGAGTTATTTTAAGGAGATAATAATATGAAAAACCAAAGAGGAATCACACTAATAGCATTAGTAATAACAATCATTGTAATGTTAATTTTAGCTGGTGTTACAGTAAATGTAATGTTAACAGATGGTGTAGTAAGTAAAAGTGCAGGAGCGCAAAAAGAGGGAAATAAACAAGCTGAAAGGGAAAGATTAGCGGTTTATATTCAAGGACATTTTTTGAATAATTATGGTAATACAATTATAGATGCTACTGAAGAAATGGATTTGACAACTATATCTCCAAACATAATTGAATTATCAAATGAAAGTGGCGAAAAGTCAGTAAAATCAAAGATTAATGGCACTGTATATGGAGATGGATATCTTTATCTTCCTTCAGGTTCTACTGTTAAAGATTTTGGAACAGTTGAATTTTCATATGCTTTAAATGAATATTCTGGAGATTTATATGCATTAGATCCTGTAGAGTATGAATTAATTACTAATGAATAAAATAAATTTGATAAAAAATCTAGACTTTTGTCTAGATTTTTTTGTTATATAAAAGGCTAAAAACCTTGATTTTAATAATAGTTTGTATTATAATAAAAAAGTCATTTTATAGAAAAAAAGAGGGTTAAAAATGAATGCAATAGAGATAAGAAATAAATATTTAAACTTTTTCAAGAAATATGGACATGCAGTTATTCCATCTGCTCCATTAATTCCTGAAAATGATCCATCAGTTTTATTTACTACTGCAGGTATGCAACCACTTGTACCATATCTTTTAGGACAAGAGCATACAGAAGGTAGAAGATTAACTGATTATCAAAAATGCGTTAGAACTAACGACATTGATGAAGTTGGAGATAATAGACATTTAACATATTTTGAAATGCTTGGAAACTGGTCTTTAGGTGATTATTTTAAAGAAGAAGCGGTAGCTATGAGCTATGAATTCTTAACTAAAGAATTAGAAATTCCAGCAGAAAAAATATCAGTAACATGCTTTAAAGGTGATGAAGATTGTCCTAAAGATGAAGTAACAGCAGAATGTTGGAGAAAAGCTGGAATACCAGATGAAAGAATCTATTTCTATGGAAAAGATGATAACTGGTGGATAGCTGGTGAATCAGGACCTTGTGGACCAGATACAGAAATGTTCTATGACACAGGTAAAGCTCCATGTTCTCCAGATTGTCAACCATCATGCGATTGTGGTAAATATGTTGAAATTTGGAATAATGTTTTCATGGAATTCTATAAAGATGAAAATGGAAAATATTCTAAGTTAAAACAACAAAATGTTGATACTGGTATGGGACTTGAAAGAATTAATATGTTACTTCAAGGAAAAGAAACTCCATTTGATACAGAATTATTTAAACCAGTTATGGATAAATTATCAGAACTTGCTAAAAAAGATATTATTGAATCAAGAAGAATTGCTGCAGAGCATTTAAGAGCTAGTATGATGATTATTGCAGATGGGGGAAGACCAAGTAATGTTGATAGAGGATATGTTTTAAGAAGACTACTTCGTAGAATGACTCGTCACATGAATAAAATGGAAATTGATTTATCAGAACTTGCAAATATTATTGACCTTGACATAGATATATTAAAAGAAATGTATCCAGAACTTGAAATCCATAGAGCAGAGATTAAAGAAGTTATCATAAATGAAAAAGATAAATTCATGAAAACTCTTCAAAATGGTGAAAGAGAATTTAATAAAGTTATTAATAGAATCAAAGCTCAAGGAAAAGATACAATTGATAGTGAATCTATATTTAAACTTTATGAGACATATGGATTCCCACCAGAAGTAACTAAAGACTTAGCTTTAGAAAATGATTTAAAAGTTGATATGAATGAAGTTGATAAACTATTTAAAGCTCACCAAGAAAAATCAAAACAAGGTAGTGATAAGAAATTTAGTGGTGGTCTTTCTGGACAAGGTGAAATGGAAACAAAATATCATACAGCTACTCACCTTTTAAATGCAGCACTTAAGATAGTTGTTGATAAAGATTGTCATCAAAGAGGATCAAATATCACTCCTGAAAGAATGAGATTTGACTTTAACTGTGATCATAAATTAACTGATGAAGAAAAAGAAAAACTTGAATCATTAGTTAATGAATGGATTGAAAAAGAACTACCTGTAAGTTATACAGTAATGAATAAAAATGATGCTGTAGCAAGTGGTGCTGAATGTATGTTTATTGAGAAATATCCAGATGAAGTTAAAGTTTATACAATAGGTGATGTATCAAAAGAAATCTGTGGTGGACCTCATGTTGAAAATACTAAAGAATTAGGACATTTTAGAAT
This sequence comes from Clostridia bacterium, assembly GCA_017528085.1. Lineage (GTDB taxonomy): Bacteria > Bacillota > Clostridia > TANB77 > CAG-508 > Scatovivens. The sequence goes on from JAFXPH010000006.1 coordinate 122,939, forward strand.
AGTTAAAGAAGAAGCATCTTCTGCAGGAATCAGAAGAATAAAAGCTGTTTTAGAATAATATTTGTTACACAAACTTAATATTCAAGAATGCTATTTTTCCTTGTTTATTAACATAATTTGTGTTATAATTATAATAGAATATTATGTAGTACTTATTATAAGGAGATAAGAATATGAATAGTAAATATGGAGATGTGTTAACAGTTGTTTTAATTGTTATAGTAGTCGCAATACTTGGTTTAGCTGCTGTATTTGGATATAATGTATATATCGAAGATAAAAGAGAGTCAGCTACTCAACAAGCATTAGATGAATTTACAGAAGCAACAAATACAGTAATTAGAAAAGTATCAAAAACTACAGATAATACTGCTACTTCTAATTCTGTATTAACTGAAGAGGATCAACAAGCTATGCTTGAGAATTTAATCGCTCAAACAACTCCTGTTGATGTACCAGTAGAAGAACCACAAGAAAAACAAGAACCTGAGAAAACATATCTATCAGGATATGAGATACTTGGAACAATAGAAATTCCTAAGACAGGAATTAAATATCCAGTTTTAGCAGAAGTTACAAAGAAATCATTAGAGACTTCTGTAGCTAAATTATATGGACCAGGTTTAAACTTAGTAGGTAATACAGTTATCGTAGGACATAACTATAGAAATAAATTATTCTTCTCTAAGAATAATCTATTAGAGATTGGTGATATAGTGTATATCACAGATGTTTATGGACAAAAAGTTACTTATGAAATCTACAATAAATATTACACATCACCAAATGATGCAGAATATATGGTAAGAGACACAGAAGGTAGAAGAGAAATATCACTTTCTACATGTAATGATGACTCTTCACAAAGATTAATTCTATGGGCTAAAGAAGTTGTACAATAAGAGATTAATGATTACTATTTGGGCACTTCCTTATGAAGTGCCTTTTAGTTTTTATTTAATTTTATATTGACAAATGGGCTTAAATAATTTAAAATAAAGTAGCGTTGAAAAATACGCATACAAATGGTGGATGTAGCGTAGTTGGTTAACGCGTCAGTTTGTGGCACTGAAGACCGTGGGTTCGAGTCCCATCTTCCACCCCACTAATTTTATATTGGGCTGTAGCCAAGCGGTAAGGCACCAGACTTTGACTCTGGCATGCGCTAGTTCGAATCTAGCCAGCCCAGCCAAAAGACGACTTATAAAGTCGTCTTTTTTTTATTGCTTTTTATTTGAATTATATATAAAATTTATTTATAAGTAAGGAGCTTTAAAAAATGTATATTTTGTATAAAAAGGTACCCAAAAATGAAAGAAATTTAAGAGGAATAGAGCAAGTAAAAGAAGATGAAAATCCATTTATGGATGGACCTTGTTTATTATGTGTTTCTGCTCAGTATGATAATTCTCTAGCAAAGAAATCAAACTTTGGAATTGTAAAAGAAGCAATGAAAATGATGAGGATGCGTGTTAGAAATATCTATAATGCCGGTTTTGATTTAGATGGTTTCCCAGTAACTTTTTTGGCTATAGAAAAAGATAGTAATGGTACAGATAGAAACGCAAGATCATTCCAACTTGTAAATCAATTCATAAATAAATACATTGCTCCGCTTATAAGTGAAAATGATCAAAAAATAGACGTTACTCAAGCAATGAAGAAAATGAGAAACGTAAATATTATGACATACTGCGATGGAACATTGTTTACCCAAGAACTAGAAGATACTTTGCTTGAAAAAATGGAATTAATTGGATATTCTTCTGATGAAGCTAAGCAAATACAATCTCAAATGGCAATTTTACCTATAGCTACTATGAGACTATATGGTGATAATAAGTCAACAATTTTTTCATTTAAAGATATTAATGATGGAGAGATTAGATTTTCAGGAGATGATATAACTCCAGAAGTTCAAAGAATAATTGAAGAAGCACCAAATAAAGAAGTACTATTTAGAAGGAAAGAAAGAGATTATCGTTTTTGCTATTCAGGAGACGGAGCACATCGTTTGAAAAAATACACTACTGATGGAATAGCTTTACCTGCATGTGTGGGTGCAGCATTTGGATATGTATTAGAAAATGCAATAGAAAATAGCAGAAGTGATACATTAATTGAATTAAAAGCATCGGATATTGCAGATAGTATGGAAGAATATTTACAACTTGCAATAGATGGAAAGTCTCAAGAAGAAATACTAAAAGTTCTAGATAGCAAACTTTCATATGGCGGAGCAAGAAGAATGTCTAAAGAAGAGGCCAAACTTTTAGATAGAATTGATTTACTTAGTGATGTACAAATTAAAGTAGAAAGAGAATTAATTAGTGAGATAGAACAATTAGATGCTATGAATGAAAGAATCAATGCAACTACAAAAGCTGTCGCAAAATATTGTACACCAACAAATTATAAAAGAATAATAGGAGAAGCTGGTTATCAATGGGGGCCTAAACAACTAAAAGAGATAGCAGAAACTCCATCAGATAAAGAGATAATTGAACAATATCAAAAAGGAAAAAACATACTTATTGAAAATGCTGTAAAAAATGCAATAGAATCAGGCATAACTCAAGATGATGTAAAAATGGCACCAGGTATGAGGGCTGGAACAAGAGATGATCTTATAGATGAAGAAATAAAGTAAATTTATTGATTTTAAAACACTTTTGTGATAGTATCAAAGTGAATTTTGTAGATTAATTATAGGAGTAATTAATATGAAAGTTGCAGACTTTATAAGCGATGTAAAGAAAAGAAGAGACAGAATAGAAAACAACAGATCACAAATAAAAAATATAAAAGGAAAAAAACAATATGAATACGAAGATAAAATACCTTCAAGAGATATACTTTATGATAGAGTAAGGAATATACAAGATGCTTTTACCGGAGCGAGAGAAGCATATAAAACATTTATGAAAGATTCAACAGCAAGAAGTCATTTTAATCGCAAAAAAGAAGAGGCAGATTCTGCTCATAGAAGTATAGTTAACTTTCATATGGGATTTAATGACTGTAGAAATGATGGAAGTAATTCTCAATTAGACAGTATGCTATTTGAAATACAAGCTCTTGAAAAAAGAGGAATTGAAGAAGAATTAGAGTTCATAAAACGTGTAGATATAGATTCATTATCAGATGAAGAAAAAGATGAATTAAAAAGGGCTTTTGGTGAAGAATTAACAGCAATAGTTCAAATGGCAAGAGGTGACTCAAGATTAGAATATAATAAAAAAGATACTGAACATAGAAATAGAGAACACCTACAAGATGTATTAGGTGATTCTTTGGGAAAAGTAGATTATTCTAAGAATATTATTAATAGTGTACAAAGAACAGAGTCTTATTTATCATCAGATGAAAGACAATATCAAAGTTTTTTGGAAGAAATTGACACGCTTTATAAGAGAATTAAACAAACTTCAGATATTGATATGGAAGTATTTGAAGCAAAGGTTAAAGAGGGTGAAGCAATAATAGGATTAGATAGAGTTGAAGCAGTAATTAGAGCAGATTGTTTGCCAAAAATTGAAGCTTTAAGCGAAGCTCTTGAAATAGAAAGAAGACAAGAAAATCCATTTGGTGATGCTTTCGAAGCAGGAGTAAAAAAGCAAACTAAAGATGTTACTCGTACAAGTTTAGATGATTTACTAGAACTATTAGAAGGACCAAGTCAAAGCAAAGGTCCAGATAAGAGCAAAGATGCAAGTAAAGATGATAAAAGTAGTAAATTAAGCTTAGAGGATTTATTTTTATAGGAGAAAAATATGGATGAACTAAAGATAGCATATTCTGAACTAAGTTCAATTTTAGAAAATGCACCTGAAGAGTATAAAAGTAAAATACCACAAAAACTTCTAGGTAGAATAGAAGAAGAAAAAGATGTAGATTATGACCCTGGTGAAATAGATTTATCTGATTCGTCTAAGGATTATAAATTACATGAAACTACAAAACAACTTTTAGCAGTTATTTATTATAATTATTGGACAAAGACAGAAGAAGATAAGAAAGAATTAATGAATATGTTTGTTGAAAACGACAAAATTAGAGAAGAAAAATACTCTGTTGATAAGTTGTTTTCAAACGAAGAAATAAATAGTGCTGAAGTAAAAGAAGAATCAGAAAAAACTGATGTAGTAATTCCAGAAGGAGTAGAAGTTTCTAATTTAAAAGTAGATGAAGAGAAGTCTTTAGTAGAAACTGAAAAAAAGGGAATTTTAGGAAAAATAATACAGTTCTTTAAAGGACTATTTAATAATAAAAAAGAGCAATAAGCTCTTTTTTTATTTGACTTTTTGTTATTGTATAAGTTTTAATTTTGTGATAAGATATTATCCGGTGATTAATTGATAATAATAATTTTTTTAAATATATAGGAGGATTTTTTATGAGAGAAAAGTTATTAATTGACGACATTAGAGCTCTAGAAGTTCTAGATTCAAGAGGAAACCCAACAGTACAAGTTGAAGTAGTTGTTGAATCAGGTTTTGTTGGAACAGCAATGGTTCCATCAGGAGCATCAACAGGTGCTTTTGAAGCTGTAGAATTAAGAGATGGAGACAAATCAAGATATTTAGGTAAAGGTGTATTAACAGCAGTAAAAAATGTTAATGAAATCATTAGACCTGAATTAATTGGTATGGATGTATATAATCAACCAGCTATTGATAAAAAACTAATTGAATTAGATGGAACAGAAAATAAAGGAAGACTAGGAGCAAATGCTACATTAGGTGTTTCTTTAGCAGTTGCAAGAGCTGCAGCTCAATCTTTAGGATTAGAATTATATCAATACATTGGTGGTGTAAATGCTAAAACATTACCAGTTCCAATGATGAACGTATTAAATGGTGGTAAACACGCAGATAATACAGTTTCTTCACAAGAATTTATGATTATGCCAGTTGGAGCACCATGCTTTACAGAAGCATTAAGATGGTGTGCAGAAACATATCATGCATTAAAATCTATATTAAAAGAAAGAAAATTAGCTACTGCAGTTGGTGATGAAGGAGGATTTGCTCCAAACTTAGCTAACGATGAAGAAGCTTTAGAATTATTAGTTGAAGCTATAACAAAAGCTGGATATAAACCAGGTGAAGATATATGCTTAGCTACTGATATTGCTGCTACAGAAATGTATGAAGAAGCTAAAAAAATCGGTAAAGAAGGATGTTATTACTTCTGGAAATCAGATGAACTAAAAACAGCTGATGAAATGATTGATTGGATAGTAAACTTAACAGAAAAATATCCATTAATTTCAGTTGAAGATGGTTTAGCTGAAGAAGATTGGGATAGCTGGAAGAAATTAACAGATAGAATAGGAAATAAAGTTCAATTAGTTGGTGACGATTTATTTGTTACAAATATTAAGAGATTACAAAAAGGATTAGACCTTGGAGTAGCAAACAGTATATTAATTAAACTAAATCAAATTGGAACATTAACTGAAACATTAGATGCTATCGAACTTGCTAAAAAGAATGGATATACAGCAGTTGTTTCTCACAGATCTGGTGAAACAGAAGATACTACACTTGCTGATGTTGTTGTTGCAACAAACGCTGGACAATTAAAAACAGGTGCTCCATGTAGAACTGATAGAGTTGCAAAATACAACAGATTATTAAATGTAGAAGCTGATTTAGGTGATGTTTCTAAGTATTTAGGAAAGAAATCTTTCAATCAAAAAATCTAATTTAAAATGATATTTAAGTAGAAGCTTAGGCTTCTACTTTTTTTATGCGCTTAACATTTACATAAAGTTGAAAATTATGTAAATATATGGTATAATGATAGTATCGAGGATTGAGTTCTTTTCTTTGCCATGCTTGTGAGTATATATTTACTAATGAATATTATTAAATTTCACTTGCGTTTATATGGTATTGAAGCAATCCGATTATACGACAGGTTGATACTTTTAGGAGGAACGACAATGCCGAATAAGGACCTGACAATTGAATATAGAAATTTTTTCCAGAAGCTAGGAATGAATCAGAATAACAGAGTTTTTCTCAGTGGTAAGATTACTTCAAAAGATGAGTTCGACCGGAACACAACACTAATTGAAGTATGCTGCCAAAGAAAGACACTGGGTGTATTCGATTACATTCCTGTCAGAGTGAGTAGTTGGCAAAGCAGTGCGTTTTCCGTTGGAGATCCAGCAGTTATTTTGGGAGAACTTAGAACTGAAAACTACGAAGATGATACTCAAAAGAGTCACAAACTCATCTACGTTAGTGGTCAGGTAATTCTTTCCAAAATTCCTACTGACTGGCCTGAACCATTCGACACGTCGATGGTCTGGTTCTACGGGAATGTTTGCAAGTTGGCTTCAAAGCTCAAAGAAGTTTCCAGACGAGGATCAATCTCCACTAGGAGACTCCTTGAAGGAACACTTGCAGTAAATTCTGACAACACAGCATACATTCCGGTGGTCTTTTGGCAAAATGAAGCCGAAATGATCCATGAGAATGTAAGTGAGAGGGAGAACATCTTTCTCGCAGGAAGGCTCCAGTCGAGAGTCTACAAGAAAAAGGGTGATGAAGACCTTGCATACGAGGTATCATCTATCAAAGCAAAAAAAATCAACAAACCTGTCGTAAATCAGACGGCGCCCACCTATTAAGGTGGGCGTTGTTCTTTTTTATAGAAAAATAAAAATACAAAAAAAACCATAATCGCTAGAGTGTTAAGAATAACTACTTATAAAGCGAACAAATATGCTGTGCACATAAAATATAAACCAAAAATATTACAATTAGAATAAATGTTTGGAAGTGTGGAAAAGTGGATGATACAACCCTTAAAAATAGAGTTATTCACAAAGTTATCCACATTATCCACATAATGTAATATAACAAAAAAACATAATTTATCTTTACATAATTAAAATTAAAACCCTGAAAGCCTTGAAAAATATGAATTGTTGTGATATAATATTTGCATATGTACGACAGTTGGTGATTTCTGATGACTATATGAAATCCGAAAGGAGGATAAAAAACCGTACATATACTGTTGTTTTATCGACCCGTACTACTAGGAGGAAAATTTTTATGGCATTAAGACAGGCAGTTGACGAAGTTTTAGGAGCAAAGCTTCATAAGATTTCGCCTATGGCAACAGCGGTTTCAGGTTCGTATCATGACTCTTTTACTGAGGACATCAGTGTCTACGAGGCCAACAAGGATAATGAGAATGTTCTCTACTATCCGCGTGGCCGGATGGATGGTCCGATGCTTAAGAGCTTGAGAACTATCAAAAAGGACGGCGGAGAAGTCGTCTTGGATTCTCTCAACAAGGTTCAGGTCATGAAGGGCTCTGATAATGTAGGAGTCGTCGTGAACCCCAGACAGTTCGAATGCGGAATCACCGCTATTCCCGAACTCGAGGAAATGGCCAAGAAGAACGGAATTACCATCAAGACGGTTTATTTCCCTGTCAAACCGGAGACAACTGGAAGCGATATCTGCACGGTCCTCGACTGGTTGACGACCACGTTTCTTAAGAGTTGCAAAGTCATCGCCTTTGGTAATGTTGACAATGCTAACAGCGAAGTGAGAAAGTTGATTTTCGCGTTCTCGCAGACCTACAGCAAGTTCCATTACATCGAGGAAATCAGGTAAAATAACAATTCGAGTTTTTTATCTGGGCTCGGCCACCATCTGGTGGCCGGGTTTTTTTATGTATTTACATTTTATTTTAATTGTGCTAAAATAGTTTTACATTGAAATTTAAATAAGAGTGCGTTGATAGAGAGTAAGTACTATATAAGTTATTTAAAGAGAACTAGTGATGGTGAGATACTAGTAATAGCAATAATACTTTGGAACTTTGGAGCACATTTTAAATTAAGGAGGGTTATTAAATATAACCAATTAGGGTGGAACCGCGTAAGTTGACTTGCGTCCCTAGCTATAAATGCTAGAGAGGCAAGTCTTTTTGTTTGCCTCGAAAGTAAAGATTTTTTATAGGAGGTTTACTATGATTGATTCAATGGAAAAAATGGTTGCATTATGCAAATCAAGAGGATTTATTTATCCTGGTTCAGAAATTTATGGAGGTCTAGCTAATTCTTGGGATTATGGACCACTTGGAAATGAACTAAAAAATAATGTTAAAGCTGCTTGGAAAAAGAGATTTATTCAAGAGCAAAAAGATATTGTAGGATTAGATGCTGCAATTATCATGAACCCAGAAACATGGGTTGCATCAGGTCACGTAGGAGGATTTTCTGATCCACTTATAGACTGTAAGGAATGTAAAACAAGACATAGAGCTGATAAGTTAATTGAAGAATGGGCTCATGAACAAGGTAAAGATATGATAGCTGATGGTATGACTGATGAGCAAATGATTAAATTTATTGCTGATAATAAGATACCATGTCCATCATGTGGAAAAACTAACTTTACTGAAATTAGAAAATTTAATTTAATGTTTAAGACATACATGGGTGTTACAGAAGATTCTAAATCAGAAGTATATTTAAGACCAGAGACTGCTCAAGGTATATTTGTAGATTTCAAAAATGTTATGAGAACATCTAGAAAAAAAATACCTATGGGTATTGCTCAAATTGGTAAAGCATTTAGAAATGAAATTACTCCAGGTAACTTTACATTTAGAACAAGAGAATTCGAACAAATGGAACTTGAGTTCTTTGTAAAACCAGGAACAGATTTAGAATGGCATAAATATTGGAAAGATTATTCTGAAAAATTCTTACTTGATTTAGGAATGAAGAAAGAAAATATTAGATTAAGAGATCACTCTAAAGAAGAATTAGTATTCTATAGTAAAGCAACAACAGATATAGAATTCTTATTCCCATTTGGTTGGGGAGAATTATGGGGTATTGCAGATAGAACTGATTATGACTTAACACAACATATGAATCATTCAAAACAAGATCTTTCATATCAAGATCCAGAAACAAATGAGAAGTATGTTCCATATGTTATTGAACCATCACTTGGTGCTGATAGAGTTGTTTTAGCATTCTTATGTAATGCATATGAAGAAGAAAAGATAGCAGAAGATGATACTAGAGTTGTTCTTCATTTACATCCAGCATTAGCTCCATATAAAGTAGCAGTTTTACCACTTTCTAAAAAGCTAAGTGATAAAGCAGAAGAAGTTTATAATAGATTAGCTAAGAAGTTTATGTGTGATTATGATGAAGCAGGATCTATTGGTAAAAGATATAGAAGAGAAGATGAAATTGGTACACCATATTGTGTAACAATTGACTTTGATACTCTAGAAGACGAGTGTGTAACAGTAAGAGATAGAGATACTATGGAGCAAGAAAGAGTTAAAATAGAAGACTTAGAAAAATGGATTGAAGAAAAAATTGAATTTTAATTTTTGTTAAAAGACAGTAGAAAAACTACTGTCTTTTTTTTACTCAAAAAATTTAAAAAAGATACATATTTTTCCTTTAATATTATTTTTATTATGTATATAATATTGGTGACTATTATTTTAAAAATGGGGGTAGACTAATGAAAAAACCTAGTAAAGAAAAGGTTTCAGGATTTCTTAGAAAATTGCTTAGAATAAGTGTTATTATCGCAGCAATTGTCCTTGTAGCCTTCATATTTTCTAAGGTAACAACTAACAAGTACATTGTAAGTATGAATAATACTTCTGAATACTCACAATCAAGTGATTTTGAGTCAACTTATGTTGTTAAAAATGTTAGAAAATATGGAAAAAATAATATTTATACAGGAAAAGAATTAAACGTTAAAGCGGACCTTCTAAATGATAATATGAAGAAAGTTTCTAAGGTAAAAAAATTTAAAGATAAAGTTTATGCCGAACAATCTAATTCAATTCATTTAGATATTCCAGATAATCTAGAAGATGGAAGATATAATGTAAGAGTTAAAGTAAGAAGATTCTTAGTTCATGACACTTTCATTATTCCTATTAATATAAGTTCAGCAGGAGATATAGATGTAACAACATCTTTTGATAAAGGTATTTATAAACCTGGTGATTTAGTTAAATATAGATTATTACTAACTGATAAACTTCAAAACAAACCAATTGAAGATGAGATATTAGTTAATATCTTAGATGGTAATGATAATAAAGTTTATACAAATAAAGTTAAATCTTCTGATTTTGGTATAATCAGTGGAGAATTTCAACTAGGAGATGAAGTAAATAGCGGTAACTATAAATTTAACGTATATGTTGGAAATACTCTAGCTAAATCAGATTCATTCTATGTTGAACCATATGAGCAACCATTATTTGAAGTAGTTGCTTCTCCAGAAAAAGAAGTATTCAAAACTACAGATGAAGTAAAAGTAAATGTAGGTGCAAATTATTTCTTTGGAGAGAGTTTACAAACTGCAAAACATATAGCAATTAAAAACGCTAATGGAGCAGTTAAATTTGAAAAAGAGGATTATACTTTTGATGGTCAACCAATACCAATAGGATTAGGTAGTGACTATCCTGGAAAGAATATCTTTACAGTAGAAGTAACTGATAATTCAAATTATATAGTAGAAAAAACAATCACAATGTACGTTTGTGATGATGATATACAAATAGAATTACTTCCAGAATTTGGAAAATTAGTAAATGGAACAAGTAATAATATTTATATAATTACAAAAACACCTAAAGGAGAGCCTGTTGAGACAATAGGATCTATCCAAGCAGATACTATTAAAAAAGATTTTGCTACAAATGCAAATGGTATTGGCGTAATTACGATTAGTGAACATGATGTTCATGCAGTTGCAAGTGGAAATATCACAGTCAGTGCTCAAAATAATGAAGGAGCTACAGCAACAAAGGTTACAACAATTGATTATAGCCAAGATCCAAAATTTGTAAAGACAAATAAATCTGTTTATAATCAGGGTGAAGACATAATATTAAACTATGCTTCAGATTTTGAATCAGATCAAGTAAGTATAGTAATTAAAAAAGGTGATAAAGTATTAAAAACAATTTCCTCAGGAAATGGTGAAGAAACTTTAAATCTTGGAGATAATTATGGAATTATTGATATAGTTTTAGGAAACTTTTCTAGAACAATATTTGTAAAACCAAATAAAGATTTAAAATTAGTTGCTTCAACAAATTCTTCAGAATATAAACCTGGAGATGAAATGAAATTATCTATTTCAGCAGAAGGAACTAATGGAAAAGAAGATACAGCATTACTAATTAGTATCTTGGATAAAGCAAACTTATCATTAAGAGATAATGACTTAACAATTAATAATATTAAACTTGCTTTATCAGATATTAAATTAAGTGAAGGATTTACAGCAGCAGATTTATATGCTGCAATAGTTGCAAATAAGAGTGACGTAGATATAACTGCATTACTTCTTAGAACAGATGTGAATACAAATGTTACTACTAAGAGTGATACAAGATCTTTAGCTTATGAGAACATGAATAAACTAGATGGAACTATTTATTTCCTTGTAGCATATATTGTTTTATATGTAGTAATACTAATAATTAAAGTAGTAAGCGATAAAATAGGAAGTAGCAAATTTGATGTAACAGGACTAAAGAAAGTATGTACTGCAGCATGTACAGCTATAGTATTAAGTCCAATATGGTTTGTTTTAGATAATATCTTTGGACTAGCATTATTAGTGGTAGCTACAATTTATGTTTATAGAATTTTCTCAGTTAAACATAAGGATATTATTTTCGCTACTTGTCTAGATACTATTAAAATAATGATAGTATTATTCTTGGTAATGGAATTATTATTCTCTGGAGCAAGAATTATTTATGGAATAGTTGAAGAAGAGTTCGATTATTTTATAGAAGCATTATTCTTCATAATTCCTATGGTTGTGTGTGCAGTAATTCTTATTAAAATAATAAGATCAAGATGTAAAGGAATCAAAGCTTGTATTAGATACTTCTTCTATATGCTAATTAAAGCATGTATTATTGCTTTCCTTACATATGTTGTTCTTTATTTAGCAGACGAAAACATATCATATAGTTATGATCACTATGAACTTGCGATGTTCTTAATAACTATTGCTTCAGTATTAGGATGGAATTTCTTGTTTGTTAGAAAAGAAAAGACTAATATAGATTCAAATGAAGTAAAAATTGGAGCTGGCCTTTCAGCCGGACTAATCATTTTTACAATAGTAATATTTGGTTTAATCTTTGTTTTATCTATTGTTAGAAACTTTGCAAGTAATGTATTAAGTGATGGTATATATGAGGCTAGTGATTCTCTAAGTGATTATTCTGGACCTACATTCTCTGCTTCTTCAAATAGTTCTCACAGTGGTGGAATGACAAGAGGAGGAGCTATGGATACACAATTTGAGTCAGTTGAAGATACATCTGGAGCAGGATCAAGTTTAGATTCATTATTTGAGTTTAAATCATTCTCAAAACAATTTAGTAATGGTAGTAAAGCTGAAGATGATGAAGAATATGTAGAAGAGTTAGATTATGAAGATACTACAGAATCTCAAGATACTACAGAATCTCAAGATACAGCAACAACAACTCAAAAGATAAGAAATGTATTCTTAGAGAGCTTGGCATTTTTACCAGATGTAGTTGCAAAAGATGGCTATGCAGAAGAAACAATCAAATTAAGTGATAATATAACAACTTGGAAGATACAAGTTGTAGGTAATACAAAAAACGGAGAAATTGGATATACTTCAGAAGAATTCAAAGTATTCAAAGATTTCTTTGTAAATTATACAACACCAAATAATTTAAAAGTTGGTGATTCAATTAGTTTACCTGTAACTGTTTATAACTATACAGCAGGTCCTTTAGAAGTAACTCTAGATGTAAAAGAAAACGATTGGAGTAAATTAGGTAGAACAAACTTCGTTGTAACAGTTGATTCAAATGGAACTCAATTAGTTTATATCCCAATCGAAATTACAAAAGCTGGAGATAATGCATTAAGAATTGATGCAAAAGCTGGAGCTAATTCAGATATAATTGAAAAGACATTTAATGTAAACAACAAAGGTTATAAGATTGAAGAAGTAAGAGTAAATGGATATACAAGAGAAAATGTTTCAGAAACAATCAATATGACAGCAAAACATGTTGAGGGATCAGAAAAAGTAAAAGTTAAGATATATCCAAATAATCAAGCTCAAATTATTGAAAATATTGATAGTATGTTAAAACTTCCAACAGGATGTTTCGAACAAGTATCATCAAGTTTATATCCTGATATACTAATACTTCAATACTTAAATGATTCAAAAGATAGTAATGACGAAATTAAGGAAAAAGCATTAGAATATATCAACAAAGGATATCAAAAATTATTAACATATGAAGTACCTGGTGAAAAAGGTGGCTACTCATTATATGGACATAGCCCAGCTAGTGAAAGTATCACTGCATATGGACTTCTAGAATTCTCAGAACTAGAGAAAGTATATGAAATTGATGAACATGTAATTGAAAACATGGTAAAATTCTTAGAAAGAAAGACTACTTTTGGAGTAGATGGTGACTATACAACATGGTGCATAATAGAATCTGGAAAAGCTTCTAATACTCTAATGAATAGATGTGAAGATTATATTAAAGATAACATAGAAGATAATAACAACCTATATAATTATGCATTACTAACAGCAGCATATAATAGATTAGATCCATCAGCTGCAGAAAAATATGTTAAGAATTTAATTACAAAAGTTAAAGAACAACTAGATGGTTCTAGCACAGGTGTAACATCTAAGTATTATTATAGAAGCCCATATTCATATTACTCAGATCAAAAAGTTGAGATTTACTCATTATTAAGTATGATTTTAAGTGATAGTAATTCTAAAGTAAAAGATAATAAATTAAATGAAAAATTAATCGAAGAAATTTATAAATCAAAGAGCAATTATTCATGGGGAAGCACTCAAAAGGCAGCATTTGCTTTAAGAGCAATTAATCAGTTCAATAGTAATGGAAAACTTGAAAAACAAACTTTAAAAGTTACATTTGGAAATGATACAAAAGAAGTTAAGATTGATGATGATATTTTATCATTCTACGAGTTTGAATTTACAAATGTAGATAAGACAAATACATTCTCAATAAATGGTATTAAATCTAATATGGCTTATGAAGCAATTGCAAGTTATAATGTAGAACCAGACGATATTGAGCAAACAAATAAATTCTTGATTTCAAGACATATATCAAATATTTATAATGTAAATGATATTGTAAATGAAGAATTAAGAATATCAAATAACTCAGGTAATGACATTATGAATGGAATGATTGAAGTAGAAATTCCAACTGGATTTAAAGTACTAACAGATAGTATGGACAAAATGGTTTATGGAGACGGAATTAGTAAATATGAATACAATAACGAAACAATTAAACTTTACGTTACTGATTTTAAAGCTAATGAAACAATAATTGTTCCAATTGCATTTAGAGCAAGTTATCCAGTAAAGACATTATCAAATACAATTAAAGTATATGATTACTATGCACCTGAAGTATATGAGGTGTTAAAACCAATTGAAATTACAGTAAATGAATAAAATAAAAAATACGATATAGCATTTAAGCTATATCGTATTTTTTTGCCTATAAATTTACATAAATGTTGATTTTTATAGCATTTTACTTTATAATATACTTATTGATTTTGGAGGAATTATGAATATTAAACGATGGCAATACTAAACTTTTAAATTAAAAAAAATAAATTATAAAAGTGAGGTATTTAATTATGAATAAGAAAAGAATATTAACAGGTGATAGACCTACAGGAAGATTACACATTGGTCATTATTTTGGATCATTAAGAAAAAGAGTTGAAATGCAAGAAACTGGTGAATATGAACCATTTATAGAAATCGCAGATGTTCAAGCGTTAACAGATAATTTTAATAATCCGGAGAAAGTAAGAAGTAATGTAAGAGAAGTATGTATGGATTATTTATCAGTTGGAATAGATCCAACAAAATCTACAATTTTTGTTCAATCAATGATTCCAGAGATTGCAGAACTAACTGTATACTACTCAAACTTAGTTACTATTGCAAGACTACAAAGAAATCCTACAGTAAAGACAGAACTTGCTCAAAAAAGAGAAATTTTTGGTGAGTCTGTTACTTATGGCTTTTTAGGATATCCAGTAAGTCAAGCAGCAGATATTACAGCTTTCGAAGGAAGATATGTTCCAGTTGGTGAAGATCAAGAACCTTTGATTGAACAATGTAGAGAAATAGTTAGAAAGTTTAATAGTATCTACGGAGAAGTTTTAGTTGAACCTGAAATAGTTTTAACTAACACAAAAAGAATTAAAGGACTAGATGGAAATGAAAAAATGGGTAAATCACTAGGAAATGCTATTTACTTATCAGATAGTGAAGAAGAAGTAACTAGAAAAGTAATGGCAGCTGTAACTGATCCAAACAGAATCAAGAAAGATGATTTAGGTAATCCAGATGTATGTATGGTTTACTATTATCATAAATTATTTACTCCAGAAGAAGCATGTGAAAATTGCTGCAGAGAATGTAAAGCAGGTGAACGTGGATGCGTTGCTTGTAAAAGAGAACTTGCAGAGAATATTAATAAATTCTTAGAACCAATAAGAGAGAAAAGAAAATATTATGAAGAAAGACCAGAACTAGTAGATAAGATTCTTATAGAAGGTACAGAAAAAGCAAGACAAACAGCAATCGAAACAATGAGAAAAGTAAAAGATGCTATGAAGCTTAATTATTTTGATAAAAATTAGGAGATAAAAATGTTTGTTGATTATACAAAAATTAAAATCAAAGCCGGAAATGGTGGAGATGGCGCTGCAACATTTAGAAGAGAAAAGTATGTAGCTGCCGGAGGACCTGATGGCGGTGATGGTGGAAATGGAGGAAGTATTTACTTTAGAGTAGACCCTAACCAAAATACACTAATTGATTTTAGATATAATAAAACTTTTAAAGCAGAAAATGGACAAAATGGTAGAGGTAGTCATTGCTTTGGAAAAAGTGGTGAAGACCTTTATATAGATGTTCCAATAGGGACTGTAGTTAAAGATGCAGAGACAGGAAAAGTTATCGTAGACTTATCTCAAGAAGGACAAGTTGAACTTGTTCTAAAAGGTGGTAGAGGCGGAAAAGGTAACTCTCACTTTGCAACTTCAACAAGACAAGCACCAAGATTTGCAATAGATGGTGAAAAAGGTAAAGAAAAAGAAGTTATATTAGAACTAAAATCTTTAGCTGATGTTGGATTAGTAGGATTCCCAAATGTTGGTAAATCTACTATCCTTTCAAGAGTAACTGCAGCACAACCAAAGATTGCAAATTATCCATTCACTACAATTAATCCTAACTTAGGAGTAACTAAAACAAAAAGAGGAGATACATTTGTTATAGCAGATATTCCTGGTATTATAGAAGGAGCAAGTGAAGGTGTAGGACTTGGAATTCAGTTCTTAAGACATGTAGAAAGAACAAAACTATTACTTCATGTTCTTGATGTTTCAGGAGCAGAAGGTAGAGATCCAGTAGAAGATTATAATAAAATCAATGAAGAACTAAAAAAATACAGTGAGAGACTCGCAAATAAAAAACAAATATTAGTAGCTAATAAAATTGATAGCTGCCAAGATGAAGAACTAATCAAAAAAGTTGAAAAACTAGCTAAAGATCAAAAATTAGAATTATTCAAGATATCAGCAGTAACTGGTGAAGGCTTAGATGATTTAATGAATAGAGCAGGAGAAGTATTAAAGACTATTCCTAAAGAAGAAATCTTTGATATTGAAGATAGAGTAATCTATACATTAGAGGATGACAAAGATGAGTTCACAGTTGAAATAGTAAAAGGAGAATTTATTGTAACTGGTCCTGCTGTAGAAAGATTAATGGGTAGAGTAAATATTGGAGACAATGAATCATACCATTATTTAGAGAGAATGCTAGAAAAACTTGGAATAAATGAAGAATTAAGAAATAAAGGCGTTAAGGCTGGAGATACAGTAAAAATCCTTGATTGGGAATTCGAATGGTATGCTTAAAACATAAAAATACTAAATATTTGTTTGACAAACAAAAGTTTTAGTGATAGAATTCTTTTAAGTAAATTATAAAGGAGTTAATCAATGAGAAAAAAAGATCCAAATTCATTAAATAAAAGAGAGAAAAATATCTTAAAATATATTGAAAAATCACTAAAGAACAACGGTTACCCACCATCAGTAAGAGAAATCTGTAAAGCTGTTGGATTAAAATCAACAGCAACTGTACATGGATATCTTAATTCATTAGAAGATAAAGGATATATTAAAAAAGAATCTCAAAAAGGAAGAACATTAAAACTACTTAAAGGTGGTTTAGATGATAAGGATCCAAATCAAATTGAATTTAACAAAGAAGTATATACAAGCAAAGAAATGGTTGATGTTCCAGTTATTGGTAAAATAACAGCTGGTGAACCAATATTAGCCGTTGAAAATATAACAGATACTTTCCCAATTCCAATTGATTTTGTTGGTAATTCAGAAAGCTTTATGCTAACAGTAAGAGGAGAAAGTATGATTGAAGCTGGAATATTAGATGGTGACTATATTCTAGTAAAAAGACAAAAAGTAGCCGAAAATGGACAAATAGTTGTTGCACTTATTGGTGATGAAGCTACAGTAAAAACTTTCTATAAAGAAAAAGATCATATAAGACTACAACCAGAAAACTCAAGTATGGACCCAATTATAGTCCCAAACTGTGAGATACTTGGAAAAGTAGCTGGTGTATTTAGAAAGATAAAATAGAAATAATAATAAAAGCTGCCTTAAAAGGGCAGCTTTTTTGTGCTGTATAAGGAAAACAATAATTGAATTTTATGTAAAGTTATGATATAATAATGTTGTTGCTATTAACAATGTAGAAGAGTTGAAAGGAAGAGAAGCATGAAACAAATTGATGAATTTTCAGAAGCTGTTGTACCGAGTTTCGATGCTGAGGAATTCAAGAGGAAAACAGAGCGGAAAGTAGTGTATGCAACTTTCAAGAGACCTAAAGGAGGGTTTTCTTACGATAACCCGGATCCTTATGGATATTTCCCTGGGAGGAAAGGAGATCGATTCCTTCATCTTATCAAATGGCCTAGTGATCTCACTGATTACACCAATTGCTATGCTTTTGCATGTGGTTGGACGGTCAAAGATGATAAATTTGGAAGCGAGATTTACCAACCTGGTTTCTTGTCTGGGTTAGATCCCGAAACCCATGGAGATTATCTCAATGCGGTTATAGCTGATTTAAAGGCTGTGGGAAGAGAAGTATACGAAGTATACGATGCATACAATTGCCCTAAGAAACTTCCTAAAGCTGAAAAAGGATCGTACTGGATCAAAATATTATTTGCATCTGAGCACGCATATCATATGATGCGAAAAGATGAAAGATCTGGTAAGTGGGTCCATAAAGCTGGATGGAAGCTGAGACCTAAAGTCTTACTTAGGCAAACAATTGGAACTAAAGAGAATGATAAAGATGGCAAATCAAAGTATGAGACAAGGGATAGAGCAAACTATTTATCATACAGAGAAGGCTGTGAGTCATTTATCGTGTTCCAGTTTACGTTCGCTCTTAGAATTCAGAAGTAATATTCTTTTCTAGTCGCGAATTGCGAAAGTAGCATAAGCCGGTTTGCAAACTGCAAACCGGCTTTACTTTTAGTAAAAGTAGAATTGAAAAGTAATATATGATATAATAATATGCACTATGAATTATGAAGAATTTTATAATAAAGTAAAAAATGAAATTCCAGAAAGCTATGATGAATATCAAACTGCTAAAAAATTAGAAATAGTTATGGCAGGAGAGTTCTCATTTGATGATAATTACAAGTATGGAACTAGAAAAGAAAAGTCAAAAATAATAGATGAAAGTAATGTAAGTCCTAAAATGACTTCAAGTGAAGTACAAGAATACTTAGATCACTTTTGTGAAAAAAGAGTAATGGTATGTATACCACTTGCTGCTATCTATATGATGACTATCAAACGTTTAGCCTATGAAAGAAATTTAGATATTGCAGCATTTATGGCTCAACCAGGTGCAAGAGATCCACATAGACACGTAAATTTATTTAGATTTTCTACTGGAAAACCACTAGGATCTGTTGATGTTCAAAGAGATTTAACAAGAATTAAGCTTGGGATGCGTACTAAATATTTTGGCAATATGAAAGAAGATGACTTAGTAGATACTGTTCTTACTGATGAGGATAATAAAAGAATAGATGAATCTATTGGATATCCTAAAGAAAAAATGTATGCTGAAGACAGATTCAAACTATTTTATGAAAGTCTAGGAGCTCTTTCTGTAGAGAAAAAAAGAACTGAAATACTTGGCTTTATTAATAGAAATTATCAATTAGATAAACTAAATGCATCTTCGCTTAAACAACTATTCCTTTATACGTTTGGCAGAGTAGATGATCCTGGGTTTGACACTAAAATTGCTATGATGGAAAAAGATGGTGTTAAAAAGTATAGTTCAATTTTAAGACTTGGAAACGATTATTATTCATATAACTTTGAAGAAAAGAAAGTAATGGCATGCTCTGCAGAAAAACTATTTAATGGTTTAGTTTCTGGAGAGATAACTTGGGCAGATGAACCTGAAAGAATAAATGCAGTTTCAAGAGAAAAAGGAAGAACTTTATTTAGTAGAATAAAAGAGATTGCTTTAGGAAAAAATAAAGCTCAAGATAAGGATGTAGAAGAAGAACGTTAATCACTTATAGTATTGTATTTTTTAGTATTTAAGTGTATAATAATTCAAATTCAAATTATGAGGTGAAAATGTCAAACAGATTAACTGACGAAAATAGAAGGGCTAAAGCTGGCAAAAGATTTAAAGAAAAAGAGAAAAAGACTAGAGCCGAACAAATAATTGAACAAGTAAATGAACATTTAGATGAAGTTAAAATAGAAATAGATGATACAGATGAAGAAAATCTTTCAAAGAAAGATTTAAAAATTTTAAAGAAAAAACAGAAGAGAGAAGAAAAGTTAGCAAGAAAACTCGAAAAGAAAGAGAAGGCTAAAAAGTCTGTAGTCAGAAAAATTTTCAAGTTTTTACTTTTTGTACTCCTAATCTATATTCTATTCTTCATATATAGACTTGGAAAGAACGATTGGAACTTTGGTAGAACATTTAATGAACAAGTATTAGGACCAAAAGATCCAGTTACTATTTTAGTTATGGGTGTAAGTGAGGACCTTGGTGGTGCACCACTTACTGATACTATGATGGTTATCGGATATAATCCTAATGAACAAAAAGCATATGCGTTATCTGTTCCAAGAGACACATTTATAGGTAGTAGTGCAGAAACTGCTACAGGTTCTGATAAATTAAACTCTTTATATAAGAAGAGTCCAGAGAAAACAATAGCCGCAATTGAAAAAATAACAGGTTTAGAAATAGATTATTATTGTGTTGTTCAAAACAAAGTAGTAAGAGATGTAGTTGATGCATTAGGTGCAGTTGAGTTTAATGTTCCTATTGATATGAACTATGATGATCCAACACAAAACTTACACATTCATTTGAAAAAAGGTATTCAAAGTATGAATGGTGAGCAAGTTGAACAACTATTAAGATTTAGACACAATAATGATGGTTCAAGCTATCCTGCTTCATATGGTGATAATGATATAGGAAGAATGAGAACTCAAAGAGAGTTCGTAAAGGAACTTCTAAAACAATGTATTAGATTCCAAAACGTTGGAAAGATAGTTGATTTAGCAACAGCATTCTTTAATAACGTGGATACAAATATGAACTTATCTACAGCAGTATCATATATTCCATATGCTCTTCAATTCAATCCTGATGATTTAATTTCAGAGCAAATTCCAGGTGAGCCAGTATACTATAATGAAGTATCATTTATTAGAGCTTTCCCAAAAGAAACACTTAAACTTGTTGGAAATTTAATAGAGCAAATTGGGCTTGAAGAAAAAGCAGAAGAGTTTAGAATTGAACATAAACTAATAAAGAAACCAACAAATACAACTAATACTACAGTAACTAACAAAACTACAAATACTGTGGTTAATAAAGTAACTAATACAACTAATACTACTAATAAAACATCAAATACAGTTAATAAAGTTACCAATACAAGTTTATCAAATACAACAAAAAAATAGGAATCTTAGATTCCTATTTTTTTTATATGTTCATATGTATAAAAACTTCCTACAATAAAGTTAATGGAGTCTTTATCTAAAATATGGCTAATATCATCTATAGAGCTTTCAAATGATTTAACCTCGGGATAGTTTTCTTTAGCATAAGACAAAAGTACATTTGCTTTTAAGAATTTATCTTTACATCCACTAGTGAAGAAAAACTCAGAATCTTTAAAGTTTGAAAGCAAAAGATCTAAGATTTTTTTATAATCTTTAGTATCAATAATAGAAACTATAAATCTTTTCTTATCTCTTTTAAATATAGAGTTTATTGTCTCTATTAAGTTAGAAATTGCATTTGGGTTATGAGCTCCATCAAAGATGACTAAAGGTTCTTTTTTTATAGTCTCAAATCTACCAGGATGCTTAATTTTTGAAAATGAATCTAGTATAGTAGAATTACTTATCCTATAATTATAGTTCTTTAAAATTTGAAGTGATTCGAATGCGACTACAGCATTTTCAACTTGCTTTTTTCCCTTAAGATTTAGCTTGAAATCTAAGTCTTTATACTTGAAGTATTGGTAGTTTCTATCAAAAGAATAATCACTTATTTCGTTTGGATAAATTACTTTTAAATTGTTGCTTTTTTCCTTTGCTACTTTTTCAATAACGTAAGCTGCTTCTTGATCAAAAATAACAGAGTTAGAATTTTCTTTGATGATTCCTGCTTTTTGATAAGCAATTTCTTCTAAAGAATTTCCAAGTATATCCATATGATCGAATGCAATTGAACCAAAAACTGAAACAAGAGGATGAACTACATTTGTACAATCAAAAAGGCCTCCAAGACCAACTTCTAAAATTACGATATCACAGTTCATATCTTTAAAGTACTTAATAGTACTTGCAGTTAGAAGTTCAAATCTTGTAAATTCTTTTGATTTTTCTTCTTTATATTTCTTTTCGAATTTTTTTAAATCTTTAATTAAATCTTTAATAGTTTCATCATCAATTGGCTCATCATTCACACATATTGAATCATTTGTACTAATAAGGTGAGGAGTAACAAATTTTCCAACTTTGTAGCCAGAATCAATTAGGGCTCTATTTAAGTGTTCTGCTATACTTCCTTTACCATTTGTACCAGCAATATGAATAAATTTTAAATCCTTTTCAGGATTACCAAATTGCTTAAGCAAATATAAAGTACCATCTAAAGATGGCTCTTTATCAAATTGTTTGAAGCCTATTAAATAATCATCAAATATATCTTTCATTAATACTCCTTTTTAAGTGTTATATCCTTTTGATATTAAGGAATAATTGATTTCATTTACTCTTTTAAAAAGTTTTGGAATTAAAACTTTTATACTATAATAGAAGCTTTTTAAGGAATATTCTCTGACTCCTTTTGAAGTTAAAGAATATCTTATCTCAGTAATTTCTTTAAGTAAAATTGGCAAAAAGTTAATAGCTAGATTAATACTAATTGTTATACTTTCTGTATCTACTTTAAATAACTTAAGAGGCATAAGTAGAATCATAAGGCCTTTAGTTAATCTATCAGTATTTAGGTAAGTAGATAGCACATATGTTATGTTTGCTATGGTTATTAATCTAAAACAAGTAATTAGATTATCTTTGATTTCAATATAGAATAGATTTATAACAAAGATAAGACTAACAAAGAATAAAGCAAACTTTAAATTAAATTTTATGATTTTGTAGAATCTATTTTTTAAAATGATGTTAATGGTAATTATAAATAGCCATAAAACCATGAATGGGATAGGACTATTTATAGTAAAGATAAGAATACTAATTATAAAGTATAGAAGAATTATTATGAAGTTAATCAAATTCTTCTAATACCTTTCTTATAATCTCATCGATATTTGTTGTATCTAGTTTTAAAGTTGGATTTTTCTTCTTAATTTCTACTAAAAGCTTAAAAAAGTAGTTCTTATCAAAGTTTAATTTTTCCATTAAATCATAATCATTTAAAAATTCTATTGTACCAATCTGGTTAATAATCTTTCCGTTTTCTAGTATTAAAATTTTATCTGAATACAATACTTCTGCTAGGTCGTGTGTAATAAGAACGATTGTCTTACCTTGCTTATTTAAGTCCTTTAAGATTCCTAAGATTATTTGTTTTGATTCGGGATCTAGCATAGCTGTTGGTTCATCTAATACTAGGTAGTCTGTTCCTTGAACTAAGGAAGAGGCTATTACTATTTTTTGCTTTTGACCTAAAGATAGAGAGTTTATTTCAGCATCTTTAAAGTCTTCCATACCAACTAGTTTTAAGGCAGAATCAATAGCTTTATCAAAAGATTCTTCTGGTTTTTTTAGATTCTTTAAAATAAACTTAAGCTCTTCTGAAACAGTCTCAAATATAAGTTGATTTTCAGGATTTTGAAAAACAACAGATATTTTATTCCTTAAAGCTATAAAATCTTTTTTAGATTTTGTATCAATTTCATCTACTAAAATTGAACCCTTAGATGGTTTTTTAATACCAGTAAGTAGTCTAACTAAAGTAGACTTCCCAGAACCATTTTTACCTATTATAGAAACAAAAGAACCTTTTTCAACTTCAAAACTTAAGTTTTCAATAAAGTATTTACCATCGTACTTATAAGAAATGTTATCTACTTTAATCATCTTGTTCCTCACTTATTAAATACTTTTTAGCATTCTTAATGATAACCTTATTTAAGAAGAAACATGTTACAACTTGAATAGGTAGCATAATACATTTTGTGATGGCTCTAGATGAAATGATTGGTAAGAATGCTTTATTATATAGAATACTAATTACAAAACCTGTTAAAAAGATTTCTATTATAGTAACCAATATTGAACTTATGATTATTCTTATTAAAAACTTTTTACCTTCATAGAAATTGTGGTTTTTTTCATATAAGAATAAGCCATAGATTAAACCAATTAGTCCATAGATGATTGTAAATCCAGCAAAGTATGAACCAAAAGGAAATAGGGTAGCTCCAATTAGATCTGAAAGCACATAAATTAGCATAGAATCTATTGGCCCAAGTAATATGGCTGCAATTATGATTGGTATGAAATTAAAACTTATTACTAGAATCTCAGTCTTTATAGAAATGAATCTGGAAAAGATAATAGATAGAGCTAGTAATAGTCCAAATAAAATAACTCTTTTATTTTTAGACATAAAAAACTCCCTTCCATTATTTTTTCGCAACATAATGGAAGGGAGTATATAAACTTCCCTTGAATTATTTGCGGAATGCGGAAAAATATAAGCGAACTATAATTCTTGGCTTACTAACAACTTCCCGTTTAGTAAGGCTTAACTATATTTTTCCTACTCAAATAATGAATATATTTAAATATGAATTGAATATACAATAATGTATATTAAAAGTCAACTATTTTAAAGTTACAACAGTAACGCCCATTTCGCCTTCAGTAAATGTACCATTTCTGAATGAATCTACATGAGGATTTGTTTTTAAATATTCTTGAATACCCTTTCTTAAAGCACCTGTTCCTTTACCATGAATGATTCTTATTGTTTTTAGGTGTGCTACAAAACAAGTATCTATGTACTTATCTATTTCATGAATAGCTTCTTCAACAGTATAGCCAAGTACATTTATTTCTGAAGAAATTTGTTTTGGAATAAACTCAGATTTGTTCTTGTTTACAGGTATTTCCTTTTTAGATGAAACTTTTACTAGTTCTAAATCTTCAAGTTTAAATGTAGATTTTCCAAGAGGTAATTGAACTAGGATAGAAGATTCATCTTTAATTGAAAGAATTGTAGCATTTTGATTAATTGAAGTAACGAATACTTCTTGTCCAACAGAAATATCTTTAATACTTTCAATTTTATTTATAGGTTCTACTTTAGAATCTTTAATACCTAACTTATCTATCTTATCATTAAGTTTATTTCTTAATTTATTTGCATCTTTTGAATTTGTTTTGCTACTTTCTAATTCTTTAATTATTTGATTAGCGTCATCTTTAGCTTCAAGCAAAATATTTTGAGCTTGCTCTTTTGCTTTTCCAATAATATCTTTTTCTTTTAAATTTAAAGAAGAAAGTTTTTCTTCGTAAGATTCTTTAATCTCTTTTGATTTTTGATAATTTAAATCAATTTGCTCTTTTTCTTCTTCTATTAGTCTTTTCTCTTTATAGATGTTGTTTAATAGCTCTTCTATATTAATGTTTTCATTACTTATGAAATCTTTTGCACGTAGAATAATGTTATCTGATATTCCAAGTTTTGAACTAATTGAAAATGCGTTGCTTGTTCCAGGAACACCAATTAATAATTTATATGTAGGAGATAATGTCTCTACATTAAACTCTACTGACGCATTTTTAAACCCTTCTGTAGTTAAAGCAAATTTTTTTATCTCAGGATAGTGAGTAGTAGATAAAGTTAAAATGTCTTCTCTTTTTAAATAATCTAAGATACTTATTCCAAGAGCCGCACCTTCAATTGGGTCAGTTCCAGATCCAAGTTCATCTAATAAAATTAAACTATCCTTTGTTGCATGATTAATAATATTTGATATATTGCTCATGTGTGATGAAAAAGTAGAAAGTGAACTTGTGATACTTTGTTCATCACCAATATCTGCATAAACTTTGTCAAAGAAGTATAAAGAACTTCCTTCTTTAGCTGGTATATTTAAACCAGACTCTGCCATAAGTGTTAAAATACCAGCAGTCTTAAGTACTACTGTCTTACCACCTGTATTTGGCCCTGTTATTATTAAACTCTTATATTCATCACCTATGATAATTGAATTTCTTACGGCTGTTTCTTTATTTAAAAGTGGGTGATATGCATTAAGTAGTTTTAATTCTTTTTTATCAGTTAATATTGGTTTTGTTCCATCAATTGAATTTGAATATTTTGCTTTTGCAAAAGTAAAATCGATTAAACCAATTAGATTAACATTATTTTTGATGTTATCAATAATATCAAAGAATAGAGAAGTAAACTTTTGAAGTATTACTTCAATTTCAACTTGTTCTTCATTCTTTAAATTGTTTAAGTCATTATTTAAATCAAATACTGATAGAGGTTCTATAAAAACTGTTGAACCACTTTGACTCATGTCATGAATGAACCCTTTAATTTCTGATCTATATTCATTTTTAACAGGAAGAACATATCTTCCATTTCTAAAAGTTACTATAGGTTCTTGAACATATTTAGAATGAAGTAAAGATTGAAGCTTATTTTTAATCTCTTGTTCTTTAGTTCTAATGTTCTTTCTTATTTGTGATAAATTCTTAGATGCTGTATCTAAAATAGTGTTATCATCTACAATATTAGTATAGATTGTAGATTCTATATTTTGATTTGAATACAAGTTGTTAAATATTCCTTCTAAAGATTCAAACTCACTCATATCGATTTCTTCTGATGAGTAGTATTCTTTAAGTAATCTAGAACATCTTAATATAGCAGCTAAATCACGTAGTTGTTCTGCATTTAAGAATTGAGAACTCTCTAACTTCTTTATATGAATAGTAATATCTTTAATATCATAAATAGGTACATTTCCTTTTCTATAAATTAAAATAGAAGCTTCATTTGTTTGTTTTAATGCTTTTTCAGCTTCTTGTTTTGTAGAATAAGGAACAAGATTTTTAGACAAATCTTTACCCATGTATGTTATAGAAAGATTTTCTATTATTTCTAATATCTTATTAAATTCTAAAAGTTTTAAATATCTGTCTTCCATGTTATTTCCTTTTATAAATTAATCGTTAGTAGTATACCATAAATTTACATAAAAATAAAGCTTTATGAGGCTTCCAATTAAGAAAATAATAAAAAAGTATTAAAAATTAAAAATTTTTTATTGACAAGAAATGGCTGATAGTTTATAATTAGTTATGCGTTGAGGGTATCCGCCCTTAGCTCAGTTGGTCAGAGCAACCGGCTCATAACCGGTGGGTCCAAGGTTCGAATCCTTGAGGGCGGACCAATGCATGGGTAGGTGGTCGAGTGGTTAATGGCACCAGACTGTAAGCTTTAGCGAAAGCTTTAAATTGCAGCCCACATAAGTGATTATGTGGTGAACACCTTGCTAATTCGGGGAAGTCTTAACAGATAAGCTGATGATAATCCCGAGCTAGAAAATATTATTTTCGAGTGTAGAGACTTTATACAAGGTATCTCAAAAGAGATAAAGAGAAAGTCCAGACTACAAACGATTTAATCGGTAGTGAAAACTATAGTGGTAAGAAATCTGGCGACGAGAGTCTACGATGGTTCGAATCCATCCCTGCCCACCAAATAAGAGAGTTGAAAAGCTCTCTTATTTTTTTTATCAAAACTATTGAACATTTGGTTATACGGCTCCAATGTCAAATTTTTAAAAAATAAACAACATTAAGGCGCATTTTTTAAAAAATATGTGTTATAATATGAATTGTAAAAAATATACCTTATAAAGAGTGGACGAGAGACTGACTTTATGACTCCACACCAACCTATTAAGTTAGGTGGTAAGTTCAGATAGATGAGGAAGATATAAAATAGTTTTATAGGGTATTTCGAAAGAAATACCTTTTTTGTTTTTCTTTTCACTCTTTAAAGGTAAAAAATTTAAGGAGGATTTTTAATATGAAAGAAAAGAAAGATGAATCACCATTTAAAGTTACAGAAGAAGGTAAAAAAGTATTCTACGAACTATATTTATTAAATGAGCTAGCTAGAAAAAATATTGAAGGACCATATGGATTTGGTGTGGCACCGGCAATGGTAGAAGAATACGTAAGAAATTTGTCTAATGAAGAATTTAATGCATTTGTGATGCTTCCAATAGGAAACATGACTAGAAGACATTATTCAATGATGAGAAAAAGAAAAATAGAAGAGAAGGAAAAAGAAAATGTTTTGTTAGTATACCTAAAAAATGAAGAAAAATGGAAACAAAAAGATTTTATAAAATTTTTAAAAAGCGAAGATTTTAATATCAAATTAACTGGACCAATTAATGCTCCTGAATGTTCATGGGTATTTGTGTTCTTAGATAAGAAAGAATATATAATTGGAAGACCGGGAGTTGATTTTGCAGGCAAAAGACGTATAAAGCATGCTTTACAAATCGATGAATTTTATATGATTTACGATATTTATAAAAAAGAAAAAACTCTAGATGATAAGAAAATCAAGAACCTAGTAAAAAAATATGATGGTCGTGATATTTTTGACTTTTCATAAGTTTATATTTTTTTAAAATAGTAGATTGAGAAATGTACTGTTTTATGATAAAAGAATATATAAGGAGAAATAAATGGAAAATATTGATATTAATAAAATAGAAGAATATGAGGATAAAGCAGTACTAGGATATCATTATTTCAACGGGTTACGCAGACCTTGTAATGGTGGTATTTTTGTATCAGAGGATAAAGAATTATACGAATATACTGTGTTTTTTAATGATTACGATAAAGGTAATTCATATTTTAGAAAAATTAAAAAACTAAGAAAAATAGAATATATGCAAGTATTAGCTTTTATAAAATGGAGAATAGGTAAAAAAGAATTTAAAATTATGCAAGGCACAGATGGGGGATCAACAGTTATTGTTAACTACAAAAATATAAAAAGAAAAATAGAATTTTCTCGAGAGTTAAGCGAAGAAGTATATAAACTATTAAATGGTTTTATAAAAAAAGCAAATCATTAGAGCAAAAAAGTCTAATGATAGGGAGGAAAATATGAATAAAAAAATAATTGTAATTCTAATAGGACTTATATTTATGGGGATAGGAATATATACTTTAGTATCAGGAAATGCTAAAGCAAAAAGATGTACAGAAGAAACATCCGGGGTAGTTGTTGAAGTTGTTGAAGAAAGAAAAACAGACTCAGACGGTAAAACTACATATTCATATTATCCAGTAATTGAATATAGAGTGGGAGAAGAGTCTATTACAAAGAAACATAATATAGGATCTGGAAATAGTAGCAAGTATATAGAAGGAGACGAAATTGATATTTTATATGATCCAAATAGCATTGAAGACTTTATTATAAAAGGTGACAATTCATTAAAAATGATAGGATATATTTTTGTAGGATTTGGATTATTTACAACTGTCGTAGGAGTAGTTAGTAAAAGAATTTCATAAAATGTAAACTACATATTAATAAACGAATTAATTAATATTACTAATTATTAAAGATCGAAAATTATTTTTCGGTCTTTTTTTATGTCTACGGGTAAGTGATTTAAAAATCTTTGTAACCAGTGATTCCTTAGGTAATAATTACAAAGTAGATACATTATGACAACAATGTAACAAAAATGTTACAAAACTATTGCAAACTACGGAAAAGCATGATAGAATAGAGCCGAATTTGTAAATAACTAAAATTTATAAAAGGGGGAAAATTTTTAAATGGGAAAGGTTACAAAGAAATTCATCGTTATAATGATGTTAGTTTCACTAGTATTTTGTAACAACAGCACAGTTGTTCTAGCTACTGAAATCAGTGATTTCATAGAAGAAAACACTATTGCTGAAGAAACAGAAACTATTGATTCTGTCGATGAAGCTATTACTGCGCCTGAAGAGGCTAGTGATAACGATGAAGTCGTTACAGAAGAAAATAACGATGCAGCTACGGCTGAGGAAGTTATAGAAGATTCTGAAAATATTTCCGAAACTGAAAAAGTTGATGAAAAAGACGAAAAATCTGAAGTAGTTGACGAGACAGCAACTGAGGCAGTTGAAGATGACGAGAAATCAGAAGAACTTGCTGAAGATGTTGAACCAGATGAAAAAGCTGAAGACGAACCTGAAGAAAAGGTTAATATGCCTGAAGCTAATTTCAAAGATACAGCTGGTGACATTGAAGTTACTGTTCACGCAGATGAGGATATTTTCCCAGAGGGTACAACAATGAAACTTAGATTGATCAATCAATCTGAGATTTATGATGTTGTAAACAAGGCGGTAGAAGGTAATGTAGCTGAAATTCAAGCTGTAGACATTACTTTTATGCACGAAGGTAAAGAAATAGAGCCAGCAGGCCCTGTTTCAGTAAACTTGAAAACAACAAAAACAGAGACATCAAATAATCAAGTTGTTCATATAGATGACAATAAGAAAGTTGATGTTATTGATGATGCCCAAATCAATGAAGAAGCCGCAAAGGTTACGGCTGCTTTCGATGCAGAGAAATTCTCTGTATATGCTATTATTTCAATAGATGATGACGGCAACGAAACAACAGAAGTGTTCTTTAGAACATACAATTTTAAAGACATAGACAGTACAGGAACATATGTAGATTACGAATTCCAAACTGTAAGTGGTAACACATTAACAAGTCAAAAAGTTAAGAATGGAGACAAATTAGAGTCAGTTGGAACTCCTTATCATCCTAACCACACATTTATTGGTTGGTTCTTAGATGATGGTACAGGAAAACCAGGAAATACTCCAGTAGTATTCGATACTGCTTTAGATTTATCTTCATTAACAGCTGATGAAAGCGTTAATGTTTATGCTAAATACAGTGATGTTTACTATGTTTCATTCTATGAATATGATAAAACTACACCAGATGCAGATAATTCTGTATTAACTACAAGAATTACTGATTCAAATGGAGTAGTTAAAATTGGTGATGTTTCTTCAGCAACAACTGGTGAAAATTTAATTTTCTATGGTTGGATTAATGGAGAGACAGAATATGATCTATATGATGAAAATAATAATTTAGATAAAAATAAAACAATTACTGTAAGCGAAAATACAAAACTTTATCCAAAGTTTGTAGAAGCTTATTGGTTAAGATTTATTTCAGCTGAAGTAGGTATGGGTGCTTCATATATCCCATCAAGATTTGTCTTAGCTGGTCATCCTGTAACAAAAGTTAGTGTTCCAACTATGGAAGGCTATTCATTTGTTGGTTGGTTTGATGGTGAAGAACAAATTACTGATGGTGAAGGTAATGTTATTGTAAGTGGAGGATTATTGCTTACTGCAGATAAAACTTTAGAAGGTGAATGGGAACCAAATAGCAATTCACCATACAAAGTAATTTTCTGGTTACAAAAAGTAACTGATGATAAAGATGCAGCAGATAATGCTAAAACTTATGATTATTGGGACATGGATGCATCAAGAACAGGAGTAACAGGAAGTGTTGTTACATCTACATCAGAAGATCAATCAAGAACAGTTCCAACTAACGTAAGTAGTGCAAAATTCCATTATGCAAGAACTGAAGTTACAAATAATGGTGTATTAAATGCAAATGGTAGTACAGTTGTTAACGTTTATTATGATCGTGATTTGGTAAAAATTAATTTCTATTATAGAAATAATCATCAACCAGATGGTGCAACAACTGCATATAACTATACAGCAACAACAGGTAATAACGGAACACAATATGGTGTATTAACAGATGGATCTTATGTTGAACTTACAAGAAAATCTAGTACAACTACAAGAGTATACTATACTTATGATCCAGGCTGGTTCCAAGATGATGTTGAGTACACAGGAACATTCTATACAAGAAGAGGAAATGGATGGAATGCGAGATATACTGCAACTCAATATAATGGAAATAATTTACCACCAGCAGGAGATAATACAACATATTATACAAGTGATCATGACGAATTAACTAGACATGAAGATAATGTTACAACATACAGTTATACATATACTGTTGATGGTGTAGAACATGAATATACAGGAACAAGATATACAAGATCATCTAACAGTACATATCCATACATGGTAACATGGACAGGTCTTTCAGGACAATCATTTAGTATGTATGATTATACTTATCCTGTAACATATAAATGGAATGAGGCAAGCAATGGTGGTGGAACTACTCAAACATTCCTAACAGCATTTACACAAAATAATGAATCATATAATTTATATGATCAAAATGAACAAGGACAATCAAAGATTTATCATTATAAGCAAGCATTAGATGGTAAATATTATGAAACAGAAGGAACATATAGATATACAGTAAATGGTAATGGCGGTAGTTTCCATTTCCAAGATAAATTTGAAGGATTTAAAGTAAATTCTTATTCTACAGGAAATAATGGATTTAATACAAATGGTGGAAGCAATACAAATTTAAGCAATACACCAAGTTCATATCCATTACATGTATATCACTTAAGAAATAAACATAATTTAATTTATAAAAATGGTAATGCTGAAGTAGCAACTGAGCAAAACATTTATTATGAAGCAAGCTTATCTGGATACAATAAAACAGCTGAACAAGTTGGATTAACAGTACAAGATCACTATAAGTTTGACGGTTGGTATGCAGATGCAGGTTTAACTAAACCATTTGACTTTAATTCAACTATGCCAGATGCTAACGTAGTTGTTTACGCAAAAGTATCTAAAGTTGATTATAAAATAACTATAGACCCAGCAGGAGGTGTAATTACTCCTGAAATAGGTGCAACTTACTTCTGGGAATATTATCAAGAAAAAGTTGAAAGATATAACGGAGTTTCAAGAGAGTACATTGAAGATCCAAATGGAACATATAAATATGTTTACTATGATGGAGCAGAATATCAAAATTGGAATGACCCACCAGCAGGAACTCCAAGAACTGCAACATATGTAGAAGCAGAAGCGGGTTATACAGGAACAAAATATAGAAAAATCAATCCTACAGTAGATCCAACATATTCATTAGTTGGATGGTACGAAGTAGATTCAAATGGTAATGTTTCAAGCACACCATATGATTTCAATAACGAAATAGATAGAAATATTACATTAAGAGCTGTTTGGAGATTATCAGGATCTTATGCTGTAATGTATCATGGAATAGCAGAAGTTGAGAAAAAAGACCATACAACAGTAGAAGTTACAGGTATATTAAAAGAAGATAATCCAACAGATACATTCTCTGATGGTGCTGAAATAGTAGCTATGTCAGCTCCAACAGTAGATCCACACTTCGTATTTGAAGGATGGGAAATTGTTGCTGGATCTGAAACAGATTCAGAAGTATTAGATGACAATGGTGGTGACTATTACCAACCAGGTGAATTAATTAAACTAAAAGTTGCTCAATGGGCTAATAATAAGATTATTCATATTAGAGCTCATTATAAAGCAGCTGAAGAATCTGAGGATGTAGTATCAGAGACATTTATAATTTATAATGCAAATGGTGGTACAGTAGAAGGAATTACAGAATCAGATAATACTGAAGTAACAAGTACTACAGTTAAAATTTCAAAATTAAACATAAACGACAGTATGAGAACATATGGAGAAGATAACTTCAAAAGAGAAGGATATATCTTAGATGGATGGAATACTGTAAAAGCTCAAGCAGATGCTGGAGTTGTAGAATTTAAGGTAAATCATTTAGTTGGTATAGACAACTTAGTACCTAAAGAAAACACAGTTTATGCTGTTTGGGTTGAAGAAGATCATTTAATTTATGATAAAAACGCAGCAGATGCAACTGGAACAATGGAAGATTCTATTAATGCAACTGGAAGAAAGGTTACAGTAAAATCAAATGAATTTTCAAGACCTGGATATACATTTGCAGGATGGAATACAGCTTCTAATGGATCAGGAACAGCATATGGTGAAGGTGGCGAGTACACTTTAACAGCTGCTGAAGATAGATTATATGCTCAATGGACACCAAGAACAGATACAAAATATAAAGTAGAGCATTATTTAGAAGATTTAAATGCTGATACATTCACACTAAAAGATACAGAAAACTTAACAGGAACAACAGATGCTACAGCAACTGCAACTCCAAAAACATATGAAGGATTTACACTTGATGAGTCTGTTGAAGGAACAAAGAAATCAGGAATTATTACTGCTGATGGAGAATTAGTATTAAAACTATATTATACAAGAAATGTTCATAAAGTAACTTATGAGTATGAAGGTACAGTTCCAAATGGAGCAAGCGCTTTACCAGCAGAAGCTTCATACAAATACGGTGCATCAGTAACAGTAGCAGATGATGCTACAGCACCTGGATATACATTTAGTGGCTGGGATAAACAAGACTTTACAATGCCAAATAATGATGTTGTTATTAAAGGTTCATTCACAGCTAAAACTGATACTCCATACAAAGTAGAACACTATTTAGAAGATTTAAATGCTGATACATTTACATTAAAAGATACAGAAAACTTAACAGGAACAACAGATACTGAAGTATCTGCATCTCCAAAGACATACGAAGGATTTACATTTGATTCTTCAGTAGAAGGAACAAAAGTATCTGGAACAATAACTGGAGATGGAAAATTAGTATTAAAACTATACTATACAAGAAATAGTTACAAAGTAACATATGAGTATGAAGGAACAGTTCCAACAGGAGCAAGTGAGTTACCTGCTGAAGCTACATACGAATATGGAGCACAAGTAACAGTAGCAGATGATGCTACAGCACCTGGATACACATTTAGTGGTTGGGATAAACAAGACTTTACAATGCCAGCTGAAGATGTAGTAATCAAGGGATCATTTACAGCTAATACAGATACTGGATATACAGTAGAATATTACTTACAAAATGTTGATAATGATGAATTTACATTAAATGCTGATGCAACTGATAACCTAACAGGAACAACAGGCGAAACTGTAGATGCAACAATTAAGACATTTGAAGGCTTTACATTTGATAGAAGTAACAATAATAATGTTCTTTCAGGAACAATAGCAGGTAATGGAAGCTTAGTATTAAAAGTTTACTATACAAGAAATACTTATAAAGTAACATATAAATATGTTGGAACAGTTCCAACAGGTGCTTCTACATTACCAACAGAAGATACATATAAATATGGTGAAAATGTTGCTATAGCTGATCCAGCTACAGCACCTGGATATACATTTAGTGGTTGGAGTAGAACAGAAGGTTTTACAATGCCAGCTGAAGATGTAGAAATAACAGGTTCATTTACTGCAAATGGTGATACTGCTTATAAAGTAGAACATTACTTAGAAGATTTAAATGCTGATACATTTACACTAAAAGATACAGAAAACTTATCTGGTGAAACAGATTCATTAGCTATTGCAAATCCTAAAACTTATGAAGGATTCACTTTTGATAACACAGTAAGTGGAACTAAAGAATCTGGAATAATCACTGGAGATGGTAATTTAGTATTAAAACTATACTATACAAGAAATAGTTACAAAGTAACATATGAGTATGAAGGAACAGTTCCAACAGGAGCAAGTGCTTTACCTGCTGAAGCTTCATACGAATATGGTGCATCAGTAACAGTAGCAGAAAATGCTACAGCACCTGGATACACATTCAGTGGTTGGGATAAACAAGACTTTACAATGCCAGCTGAAGATGTAGTAATCAAGGGATCATTCACAGCAAACGAAGATACAGCA
>JAFXPH010000007.1 GCA_017528085.1 Clostridia bacterium
TAATGTATTTGTAGGTCCAAATTGTGGTTTTTATACATCAGGACATCCTTTAGATTACGAAGCAAGAAATAAAGGTTTAGAATATGCTAAGCCTATAAAAGTAGGTAATAATGTTTGGATAGGTGGAAATGTTGTTGTATTGCCAGGTGTTACAATAGGAGATAATGTTGTTATTGGAGCAGGAAGTATCGTGACAAAAGATATTCCATCAAATGTAGTAGCAGTTGGAAATCCTTGCAAAATTATAAAAGAATTGTAAACTGTTAACAATATTTTGGTATTGTAAACAAGTAGATGTGCAGAATATTCTGATATTATGCACTATAATAATTAGTATTACAGACAAATTTAAATTTAAGAAGGCAAATGACGTGAACAAAATGGGGTTCACTTCAAAATGCCTTCTTTTTTTTTATAATCATTATTTATAAATTTTTTTATATTAATGTATAATTTTAAAATGGAGTGCAAAAACTCACACAAAAACACACATGACGCTTGATAATACTGAGATACGTTGATTTAGTTTTTGCACTACCTTATTTTGAGGTGGTAGTGCAAAAACTAATGTAATATTGATTTTTGCCTTGATAACACTGAATAATCTTAAATTGTTTTGAACAGCAAATAGGCATAAAAATAGTGCTTGTAGAGTTATTTTTACAGGCACTGAAAAATCTTGTATAAAAATAAAAAATCCTGTAATTGTTGAAATTACAGGATTTTGTTGGTCGAGGTGAGACCTAAAACGCGTAGTCTTTGACCACGCGTTTCTTAAGCCTTTTAAAATTATCTTAATAGTTTTGTAGAGTGTTTTTGTTGAAAAATGCATCTTCGTTATTCATTTTTCTACCATACTTTATTAATCGTTTTCATCATTTAAACACTTTAAAATTCTTTTCTTACGGGCATTCTCGAATTTTTGACTTTCTTCAAACGGATCTCCAATTTTATTTGCTCTCCATATTTCCCATGCTGTTCTTTTAGACTCGTTTTTACTGTTAAAACAGTGACGAAATAAAACTGTATGACTTTCAACAAGATCTTCAGCATCTTCTTTTGTAAAATGATAATTGTCTACTAACCCCATTATAGTTAGGTCATAAAACCTTCCAAATTCCCATATTTCTTTGGCACTTTGTTCTGCTGAAGCTTCTTCGAAATTTCTTCTAAGCATCTTCTTATAATCATCTATGCCCATAATATTACTATATTTACTTTTCAACGAATCTATGTTTTTTGTTTGATAATAATCTTTTAGAATATTATTTATTTCAATTAAATAATCTCCTAGTTCTTTCAATTGTTTTTCATCCATAACTAACTCCTTGTTGTTATTATATTATGACAATTTATAATTATCAATCATTTGATTTATTGTTCTTTATTTGTTATAATCATTATTGTAATAATAAAGCCTTATAAAGAGTGGACGAGAGACTGACTCTATGACTCCACACCAACCTATTCAGTTAGGTGGTAAATTCAGATAGATGAGGAAAAATAGTTTATAAGGCATTTCTTTTGAAATGTCTTTTTTGTTACCTCTTAACACTCTTTATAAGAATAGTTAGGAGGTGTTTTTATGAAAGAAAAACTAAGTATTGATGTATGATATTAGTGAAAATGATATTAAAGAAAAATTAAAACTTACAGATAGTGAACTAGAGCAAGCTAAAGAATTAGACATTTTATATTTACAAACAAGAAAAAAAGAAGATTACGAGGATTAAAAATGAGAGTAATGCCTTTATATTTAAAAAATCCTGATTGGTATTATGAAGATGAAGAAGGAATCTATAGAGTAAAGAATAATGCTCCTGATGAGGCCAAGAGAAGTTATATTGATTTTCATAAAGATGATGATTGTTGTCCAGATTCAAAGGCAGGAATTATTGGACTTGCTATTGGAGATGCAATGGGAGTCCCTTTAGAATTTTTCAAAAGAGAAGTTTTTGTTGAAAATCCTGTTACAGAAATGACGGGAAATTCTAGTCATAATATGCCAAAAGGCAGTTGGTCAGATGACACTTCATTAAACATTGCTTTAGTTGATTCTATCAATAAAAACAACGGAGAAATTAATTTCAAAGATATTGGTGAAAAATTTGTAAAGTGGATGTTTGAAGGTGAATATACACCTACTGGAGAAACTTTTGGAATTGGAAGAAGATGTTTGCAGTCTATTAGTAGGATTAAAGAAGGGAAACTAAATCCTGAAGAATGTGGTGGCACAGGCAAGTTTGATAATGGTAATGGCTCATTAATGAGAATTCTTCCTATTGCTTACTACTGCTTTTCAAAATGGGATTATAAAGAAGATGATCATGAAATATATGATGTGGTTAAAAAAGTTTCCTCTCTTACACATGCACACGAAATAAGTATTATGGCTTGTTATATATATGTCAAATTTGCAATAGAACTTTTCTATGGTAAAGATTTAAAACAAGCATATACTTATATACAAAGCTTAGATTATAAGTATTTTTCAGAAGATTGCAAATCAAACTTTAAACGCATCTTGAATAATAATATATATGAATATTACTCAGATGAAATATCTTCGTTAGGATATGTTGTAGAT
This sequence comes from Clostridia bacterium, assembly GCA_017528085.1. Lineage (GTDB taxonomy): Bacteria > Bacillota > Clostridia > TANB77 > CAG-508 > Scatovivens. The sequence continues at coordinate 2,588 of JAFXPH010000007.1, forward strand.
ACTCTAGAAGCAACTTTATGGACTTTGCTTACAACAGATAATTATGATTCAGCAATTATAAAAGCTATAAATTTAGGAAATGATGCTGACACTGTCGGTGCTTGTGTTGGTGGACTTGCAGGCATTTTTTACGGATTTGATACTATAAATGATACTTGGAAAAAAGATTTAATAAAATATGAATATTTAGCTGATTTGTGTAATACCTTTAATGATGTTTTATTTTATTCTTATATTTGCAGATAAAAAGCAAATAAGAAAGGCCAACAAAGTTTGTGGAGTGTTTTGAATTTAAAAATCAACCTCTACATACTGATATATAAATAAAAATTGACGTTTGCAAAAAAACTCCACAAAATTTTATTTTTAAAAACTTTGTGGAGTTTTTTGTATGCAATTAATACAAAGTTTGAGAAAGAAATATCAGATTTTTCGTTATTTTTCAACCTTTATAGCATTTTTTACAATTTTTTTAACAATCATTAGTCAATTTTGTCCTTTTTCAAACTTTGGTGGGCTTTTTTACCTACCAAAAAGCAAAAAAATAAGGATTTTGATTTTCTCAAAATCCTTAAAATCGTTGCCATTGTAGGCTTGTATTGGTCGAGGTGATTTCTTCGAAAACCCTTGGGGTTGTAAGGATTAAGTCTTACTTGCGCATGGCCTTCCTGACCATGAACATGGTGCTTTGAAACCCTTGGTGCGTGCAAAAAAGCGTGCAAAAACTCAAAAATCATAAACAATCTTAAGTAAACAAATTTTTCGAAAGCATTTCATTTAGTGTTATATTTGATATGAATGTACCTTTATATAAGGTTGCCAGTTATTAAATATGCAAAAATTTGTTAATTAGATTTATAATTGAAATAATGTTTAATTATTTGATATTCGATATTATTAACTTTGTTAATTTTAATATTTTTTTCTATAGAAGGAGAAAACTTTGCTGGATATGATTCTAGTTTTTCATAAGTATTTGACAAACAAATGATATTATTTTTTTTGAAAGTAAAATCTGTATGTAGTTTAAGTGATAAAGATAAGTCATATTTTAAATTTGAGTTATCCATGATAGTACCATCTTCAATTAATGATTTTACATATACATAATTTGCACTTTCATTTACTTCATATACTTTTGCAATTATATATGATTCAGTTTGATACTTATTAATTAGACGTCTATAGCTATATGTGATTATAAAAACAGTTATTAGCAATATTATTATTAACAAAATGATATGTTTTTTCTTTTTCATATTATTCCCCCAAATATAATAAAAACCCATAAAAAATTATGGGAAAATGGTGTGTAATAAATGTTGTTAACTAGCCCAATTAACTATAATAGTAAAAATGTTTTGACTGATTCTAATACATCTTTTGTCTCCATCATAAAAAGTACTTGGATTTGAACCTTTATGTATGCCAATTACGTAGTTGGTATTTTGCTCTAATATAGGAGCACCACTCACACCATTAGATGTTTCCATATCATAATAGTAATAATACTGGTTACTATCTGTTATTTCTCCGGTGTAAGTATGTTGATATGGATGATCGTTAGAAGGATAGCCTATTATTGATACTTCTTCATTATTGTGAGTTGTATAATCAGAACAATAAGCTATTCCCGCCCAATTTGAAAATGAATAATCATCAAATATTAATAGGGCAAAATCGTACTCATCGTTATGATAGTGAGTAAACAACGTTGGCAAATTAATGGAAATTGGACTAAATTCATTTGTGCTAGTTCCAATTGTTTTACCAGGTTCAAATGTAATGTTATGATATGGTCTGTCATCATTCATATTCCATACAACGTGAGCTGAAGTTAGTACAGCGTTGTGAGAAATAATAATACCAGAGCCATAAGATAAGGGTTCAATAATTTCACCAGTTAATTCATCACAATTATCATTGCAAATGAATCCACAAACATTTTTTGGAAATGAAGATGTAGAAGTGTTTCTGTAATCACTGGTAAAAGAACGAGTTTTATTGCTGTTCTCAAAAGAATTATTAAAAAAAACGCCATTGGATTCAGTTACAAAAGAATTAGTTCTTTCATTCCAAATTACATTTAATGGTGTCCTATTTGATATATTGGAAATAATCCGTTCTCCGGTTTCTAAGTTAATACTCAACATTTCTTCGTCACATAAATACAAATTATCCATTGCATAAACTTGTGTACAAAAACTAAAAACTAAAAACATTATTAATAAAATAGAATATATCCGTTTCATAAAAAATAGTTCTCCTTTTTCTTTTTTATACACACACCATTTTTTTATAAAAGTCAAAAGACTCGAGTAGAGTTTATTATAAATAATAGCTTTAGTCAAGTGAAAGATAATGACATAATTATTAAGAGTTTTAGAATTATTACTGGATTATAAAACTGACTTTGAATCAATTGAAGAAATGGTTGATCATATCTATACAGATTGTATCTTCCTTCAAGAAGCTTGTGAAGATTCAGAAGGTTTACGATATGCAATTCTTATGATTTTGTTATGTAGTTCTTATTCATATATTTTATCTATTAGTGACTACGTAAGGCAAATTATAGATTATGATAAAAACAGCTATGATGTTAATGAATTTAGAAATTATAATAATTATGAAGTAAAGTGGATTGATATAGAATTAAGAATTTATGATAATAGAGACAACTCATTAGTTTGGACTATAGAAACATAATTATAGTGTTTGAAGGCAGAAATGCCTTCTTTTTTATTATTGAGTAGTCTTAAATAATCTTGTATATAAAATGCGTGGAATTATTCCACAAAAAATCGAGAAAACTATTGATAATAAAGAGATGCATTAATTCTATTTCTCCACGCACGAAAAAAACTGTCTGCGTGGAATAATGCATGGAAAAATGATATAAGTGTTGATAATATTAGATAATCTTAAGCAATCCTAAACAATGAAAAGCTTATATAATGTTGTTTGTATGGTTATTTTTCCTTACATTGAATAATCTTGAATAAAAACAAAAAATCCTGTAATTGTTGAAATTACAGGATTTTATTGGTCGAGGTGACAGGGATCGAACCTGCGACCTCATGGTCCCAAACCACGCGCGCTACCAACTGCGCTACACCTCGATATTTAAATGACAAGTAATAATATAACATACATTTTTTAGTTTTGCAACAAGTTTTAACAAAAATTTAATAGAAAATATATATTTCTTTAAATAAATCCTAAAAGTCGCATCAATTCGATTATGTACTTGACAAAATCAAAAGTCAAATTTTAAAACAAGAGAGAAAACGAGAGAAAACGAGAGAAAAAACGATTTAGAGTGAGGAAATGTACTATTTTATGAAAAAATGTTTTTTTCAATAAAAAAAGGTTAAAAACTATGCTAAAATCGATTTGTTTTTTGACCTAAATGCGAGTAAAATATGTCTTGTATTGATTGTATTTTAGAAAAGAGAAATATTTATATTTCAAGAAAACGGAAGGTTTTCTAAATATAAAAATACAAAGAATTGGAGGAGCACATTTTAAAAGGAGTGTGCAAAAAAAGATAGTTATGAAAAAGAAAAAGGAAAAACCTCTTACCCAGGAGCAATCAGACGACGTATTCCTGAAAAAGGGGCTTTTTAAACAATACTACTTAGAAATGGGGGATAAGACAGAAAAGTATAACAAAGTTCACGAGTCAAACATTGACTTCTATTTAGCTCAAACAATACCAAATAGAGCAGACATTATTAACCAAGTAATTGATTTATCATATTTCTATGATCAAAACTTTACTGGTAATAAAGACTTTATGCATATACCAAACTTTAATCAGATAGCAAATAACTTGGTAAATTACCCAATATTACTTGCAAGTCAATCTGAAGAAGATGGTTCTAGAGATATTGTCGGAGTTACAACATTAAAATATGAATATAATGAGGATTTAAGACAAAATCCATATTTTCCAACTAGAGACGAAAATGTTCTTATGATTACTGGTGTATTAACAAAGTTTAATGCACAAGATAAGAATGGTAACAGAATTCGTGGTATAGGAAAAGAGTTATATAAGTCATCAATTAAAGGTGCATTCGAATTAAATAAGAAAAAACTTGTAAGATTAGTTTGTGAGATAGACTGTAGAAATACAAACTCACTTAACTCAATTACAAAAGCCGTTCAAGAATTAAGAGAAGAAGGTTACCCAGTAACTTCATATGTAACAGGATACTATGAAATCTATGGCGCCGACAAACGTCTTAAAGAAGCTCCAACATTTATGGTTGAGTTCGACTTAAACGGTACAAAAAATCTTAAAGACAAAGTTGAGTTTTCATATGTAAATTGTAAAAAATCAAGATTATTTACAGATTTAGTAAATGAGATTAAAGAAGAAACAAACGAATGTAGAAAATATTATAACCAAGTAGATGATAATAACGTAATATACCACAGCATCAAACCTATTGACACACAAAATATTGAAATTGATGTTGGTGACACTGTATCTGGTAACGATAGGGTTCCAGAACTTAGTCCATACATTGAATTTGTTAAAGATGCTGATGCAAAAAGCAAAGCTTAATTTCGGATTTAGAAAGGAAGATATTTAAATGAAATTAGAAAAATATAATATAAGCATCAAAAGAGATGTTTTAAGATTAAACAAGGAAGGAAAGCTTTCAAGAGCATCACTTCCAAAAACAATTGGAACTAATAATAAGTTCATAAAAGAAACTGATGAAAAATATATGATAGAAGTTGAAACACCAGTTTCAGAATCATTAAACGATGCATACGAAAAATTAGAAGAAATCATAAACGTTGTAACTGAAGAGTTATATAACAAAGAAGAATTAATTTGGGCTCACCCAAATTATGAAAAGAACGATGTTAAACTAGCCCAAAAAGTAAGTGTTAAACTTTCTTTTGACGACGAATTCTTAGATGAATTCTACAAAAAAAATAAAACATTCAAAATAAAAAGAGATAAACTATACGAAAAAGCTAAAGAATATATAGATAAGAATAAAGAAACTATTGAAAAAACATATGGATCTTTCAAAGTTAGAAATTCAAGTTCATCTATTACATTCTATGGTATTAGTATAGATGAGGAAAATAGATATGGTGTTACAAAAGACCAAGTTTATTTCCTAATAGCTTTATTATTTAGTGTTTTAGACACTGAAAAAGATGAATTATTTAAAAAGCTAAGTAAAGTTGATAAAAAATACAACTTAAAAGCTGAAGAAGCAATAAAACTTTATAAGAAAAATCATTTAAAAGTTTCAAATTATGACTTTAATAAATTATTAAAGAAATCAACAAAATATATGTATGATGGTTACATGCAAAGATATTCTATTCAAAACCATGATGCATTAGTTGCTGAATCTAAAGTAATTATTAAAGACGCTATAGCTCAAGGTGTTGACTATAAGATATTAAATGAAGCAAAAAGTATTGTAGAGTTTTATAACAAAGGTAAAAAAGAAATAGTTATTGAAGGTAACAGAACAAATAGGGACTGTTATATATTTGAAAATATAACTAACGATAAGTATATTTCAAAACAAATAATGAAAGAAGCAGGACTTGTAGTTCCTGAAGCTATTATTCTTTACAAATCAATGACTAAAGCTGATATTGAAGAATTAGTAAAACCATTCTACAACAAGAAAATAGTTGTTAAACCAAGAAATACTAACTATGGTATTGGTATTACAGTATTTAGTGAAAATGCTACAAAAACTCAAATTATGAATGCTATTGAATATGCATTTAGATTTGATGATAACATTTTGATTGAACAATATTGTAAAGGTTTAGAGTACAGATTCTTAGTAATAAATGGTAAATGTTTAAGCGTTGTTCATAGAAGAAATGCTTCTGTAATTGGTGATGGTAAATCAACAATTAGAGAGCTTATCAAAATGAAAAACAAAGAAGATTGGCATGCATTAACTGGTTCTCCAATCAAGACTGATGAGCCAGTTGTTGAATACTTAAAAATTCAAGGATTAACATATGATTCTGTAATTCCAGAAGGAAAGAGAATCACATTAAGATCAAATTCAAACGTTTCAACTGGTGGTGAGTCATTAGTATTTACAGATATAATGCCAGATAGATTTAAGAAAATTGCAGAAAAAGCTTCTAGAGCATTTGATGCTAAAATATGTGGTGTCGATATTATTATCGAAGACATGAAGAAAGACAAGTATGCAATTATAGAGATAAATGATAACCCTGGATATTCAATTAACGAATGGCCATATGAAGGTAAGGGTGAAAAGATTGGTGTTAGTATACTAAAATTATTAAGTTTAGTTTAATAATTAATATAGTAGGCAAAAGAGATATCTAAAAGATATCTCTTTTTTTTATATCCATAATTCGTTATTTTGACTAATTATGTAAATTATGGTATAATAATAAAGACGTTTTTTTATATAGATGCTTGTATGGGAACAAAAACAAAAGAAGAAAGGATGAGTATTTTGCAAGCAATTTATAGGTTTTGGACTCTGAAGGACTGCACCTACGCATCTGGCGGTAAATTCGCGGAAAATATCAATCCAGAGGACTTCGCCATCGATGTAAAAGGCTACCCGAAAGATCAGGCAACAAGATATTGTCGGATCTATCAGGAAATCCTTACTTACACCGGTACGAAGTATGTTGTGATGTTCTACATCGCGGACCTCATCAAGGCTATCAAGAAAGTTCCCAAGGGGCCCAGGGATGCTCTTTTGACATTCTTTGGTATCAAGGGGAACGACCATTATCTTCGTGAACTGCGTCCCAACGACCAGGCTCTGTCCAACATGGTAGACGGTGCCCTGGAAGCTGTGAACTACTTGAGAGGATTTTCTCTCCAGTATATGTTCAATGAGGAAATGCACGAGACCATCGAAGCATGTGCAAGGAAAGTATATGATCCTGAGCATAAGTACGACACGATCACCAAAGCAAAAATGGCGTACTGCTATGCCGCATACATCAGGCCTTATGACAAGATGTATTACGACTTGCTGCGGGAAGATCAGGGAGTACAAGATGATGACGAAAAGCGTATTGAAGCAAGTGCTTATTTCACCGGTAATGTGATTACCAGAGTGTATGAGAGCGTGCTTCAGTATATGCCTGACGAAGACATCATCGCCGACATGGTCGCCGAGTACGTCTGGGAATTTGATGCCGACTATGAGGATGTAATTTACAAAGATTGCCAGTTTGAGCGGGATGACAGGAAGATTGCTTGTAAGGTAAGAGATACTTCCGACGAGCAATTCCAGGTGGTTCAGCTTGGACTCATTAGGCGGATTAAGGAGAGAATCTTCTCTTCCGGCGCTTGGAATCACGGCGATTTTTGTACGTTCTCCTCGTTGGAAAACCTCAGACCTGAAACCATTCTTGATATGATCAAGGCATATAGATACTACATCGATGTCTTGGAATACGAGTGGGATGGTGTAAAAGAAGTCATTGATGGGAAGGTGGTACTTCGCCAGAAGGGTGAAAGCACTTACACTGTACCGAAACTCTCTGACCATATCGTCTTCAAATCCGGATTTGAACTCATGATGTTCTGTTATTTCATTGATTACCTGTACAAGCACGAATCGGACAGAGTGTTCCACGGAAAGAAACTCTCTGAGTGGAACTTCAACTCTATGCTCTACGGAAAAGTAGCAGCATAATTGACTAACTCCGGTAAACGTAGAAGGGCCGCACAGCATTGCTGTGTGGCCCTTTATATTTTGCTATAAAAAAGAAAAAATGCCAAACATTTAAAACGTTTGACATTCTTTATGGTGAACCAGAGACGACTCGAACGTCCGACCCACGGCTTAGAAGGCCGTTGCTCTATCCAGCTGAGCTACTGGTCCATGTCTTTTGACAATAAATATAATAGCACATTTAAAGCGTAATGTCAACTAAATAAAAATAAATTATTTTTGCAAAAAATCTTTTAAATTACAAGCATTATATGATAGAATTTATACTGAGTTAAATTGGACATTTAATGAAAATTATCTTAAGAATGGAGGTACTACTATGGATGGTGAAAACTGCGAAAATTGCGTAGCTATGAGAGCAAGAGAAGAGACTTTAGAGATGGCTTCAAAATATCCTAAAGCAAAAGATAATTTAATGGCAATATTAAACGATATTCAAGTTAAATATGGTTATATACCTGAACCTTCTCAAGCAGCAGTAGCTGAATATTTAGATATTCCGCTTGCAGAAGTCTATGGAGTAATTACTTTCTATTCAAGATTTACTACTATTCCAAAAGGAAAATATGATATTTCAGTATGTTTAGGAACAGCTTGTTTCGTAAAAGGTTCTAGTGACTTACTTGAAAGAGCAAAAAGCAAACTTGGAATAGATGAGGGCCAAACAACAGATGATCAAATGTTTTCTCTTGAAACAATGAGATGCGTTGGTGCTTGTGGACTAGCTCCAGTATTTACTGTAAACGATAAAGTTTATGGAAATGCAACAGTAAAACTTATGGATGAAGTAATTGATGAACTTAAAAATCAAGGATAAAAAACCTGTAGGAGGAAGAATATTATGATTAAATCTTTTGAAGATTTGGAAGCAATTCGTAATTCAAAAAGAGCTGAATTAGATTTGCGTGTTAATTCTAATTATTCTGGAATTGAAAGACATATTTTAGTATGTCATGGTACAGGATGTACTTCATCAAATTCAGAACATATATTAGAAAACTTTAATAATTTAATTAAAGAGAAAAACATTGAAAATGTTAGAGTAGTAAAAACTGGCTGCTTTGGATTATGCTCAAAAGGTCCAATTGTTATTATAAGACCAGATGATACTTTCTACTCACATGTTAAACCAGAAGATTGTGAAGAAATTATTAATACACACATTTTAGGTGGACAAAAGGTAGAAAGATTACTTTGTAAAGATGTTGATGGTTCAGTCGTTAATAAATTAGACGAATTACCATTTTATAAAAAACAAGTTCGTATAGCTCTTAAAAACTGTGGTGTAATTAATCCAGAAGATATTGATGAATATATCGCATTTGATGGATTTAAAGCACTTCAAAAAGTATTAACAGAAATGAGCCAAGAACAAGTTATTGAAACTATTTTAAATTCAGGACTAAGAGGTAGAGGTGGAGCTGGATTCCCAACTGGAAAGAAATGGGATTTCGTAAGAATCGAAACTGATCCTGAAAAATATGTAGTATGTAATGCAGATGAGGGTGACCCGGGAGCATTTATGGATAGATCAATTCTAGAGGGCGATCCAAACTGTATACTAGAGGCAATGGCAATAGCAGCTTATGCTGTTGGAGCTCATCATGGATATATCTATGTTAGAGCTGAATACCCAATTGCTGTAAATAGATTAAGAATTGCTATAGAGCAAGAAAGAGCTTATGGTCTTTTAGGTAAAGACATTTGCGGAACTGGATTTGATTTCGATATTGATATCAAACTTGGCGCCGGAGCTTTTGTTTGTGGTGAAGAAACTGCACTTCTAGAATCTGCAGAAGGAAAACGTGGACAACCAAGAGTTAAACCACCATTCCCAGCACATGCAGGATTCATGCAACACCCAACATTAATCAACAATGTTGAGACATATGCAAATGTTACTAGAATTATTAATCAAGGTGCAGAATGGTATTCATCAATAGGAACAGAAAAATCAAAAGGAACTAAAGTATTTGCTTTAGGTGGAAATGTAAATAACGTAGGATTAGTTGAAGTACCAATGGGAACAACACTACGTGAAATAGTATTTGATATAGGTGGAGGAATTCCAAAGGGAAGAGAATTTAAAGCTGCCCAAACTGGTGGACCATCAGGTGGATGTATTCCTGCACAATATTTAGATGTATCAATAGATTATGAATCACTTGCTGAAATCGGATCTATGATGGGATCTGGTGGACTTATAGTAATGGATGATTCAAAATGTATGGTTGCAATTGCTAAATTCTATATGGAATTCATCGTAGATGAATCTTGTGGTAAATGTACACCATGTAGAATAGGAACAAAGAGAATGTTAGAAATGTTAACAAAGATTTGTGATGGTGAAGGCGAACCTGAAGATTTAGATAAACTTCAAAAATTAGCTCAAACTGTAGCAACTGCATCTGTATGTGGACTTGGTCAATCAGCACCAAATCCTGTACTAAGTACAATGAGATATTTTAGAGACGAATATGAAGAGCATGTTAGAGATAAGAGTTGTAGAGCTGGAGAATGTAAAGCACTTTCTCAAGTAACTATAAATGAAGAATTATGTAGGGGATGTGACCTTTGTAAAAAAGTTTGTCCAGTTGGGGCAATTGAAGGTGACGTTGGACAAAAACATAGAATAGATCAATCAAAATGTATCAAATGTAAGACATGCGTTAATACTTGTCCATTCCATGCTATAAAATAATATAAGAAGGAGGTAAGTGATATGATTCACTTGACTATAGATGGTGTTTCTATAGAGGTAGAAGAAGGAACAACAATTCTTGATGCTGCAAGACAAGCAAACATTGATATTCCAACACTTTGTTTCTTAAAAGGCGTAAATGAATTCGGTGATTGTAGAATGTGTATAGTTGAAGTAGAAGGAATGAGAAAACCTGTAACTTCATGTATAACAAAAGTAGCTGAAGGAATGGTAGTTCATACACATACTAAAAGTATAATGGATGCTAGAAGAACAGTCTTAGATTTGACACTTTCAAATCACTGCAAAGATTGTCTAACATGTATTAGAAATGGTAATTGTGAACTACAAGCACTAGCACAAAAATATAATGTAAAAAATATTACATATGCTGGTGAGAAAAATACTCATGAAATTGATGACAAATCACCATCAATTGTAAGAGATTTTAATAAGTGTATACTATGTAGAAGATGCGTTTCTACATGTAAAAATATTCAAGAAATTGGAGCAATTGAAACAACAGAAAGAGGTTTCGCATCTTGTGTATCAACTGCACACAATGAAAGTTTAAATGATGTAGATTGTACATTCTGTGGACAATGTATTGAAGCTTGTCCATGTGGCGCTCTACATGAAAAAGATGATACAGATAGAGTTTGGGATGCAATTAATGATGAGACAAAATATGTTGTAGCTCAAACAGCTCCAGCAGTTAGAGTAGCTCTTGGAGAAGAATTTGGAAATCCAATTGGAACTAATGTAACAGGAAAAATGACAACAGCATTAAGAAGATTAGGATTTGATAAAGTATTTGATACAAATACAGGTGCTGACTTTACAATTATGGAAGAAGCAACTGAGTTTATAGAGAGATTCTCTAAAGGAGAAAATCTTCCAATGATTACGTCATGCTGTCCAGCATGGGTAAGATTTGCAGAAAAGAATTTCCCAAATCAATTACAACATATATCAAGTTGTAAATCTCCACACCAAATGTTTGGTGCAATAATTAAATCATATTATGCTCAAAAGTTTAATATTGATCCAAAGAGTATATTTGTAGTATCAGTAATGCCATGTGTTGCTAAAAAATATGAATGCACACGTGAAGAAATGGAAGTTGACGGACTTCGTGATGTAGATGCTGTTATTACAACAAGAGAACTTGCAAGAATGATTAAACAACATGATATTGAATTTAATGAATTAGAAGAAACATCATTTGATGACCCAATGGGAGAAGCTACTGGTGCAGCAGCAATATTTGGGGTAACTGGTGGTGTTATGGAGGCAGCACTTCGTACAGCTGCAGACGTTTTAGAAGGAAAAAGTTTAGATAAATTAGACTATGAAGCAGTAAGAGGAAATGAAGCTATTAAAAAAGCAACTGTTAATATTGCAGGAAAAGATATTACAGTTTGTGTAGCACATGGACTAAAGAATGCTAGAATAGTTATGAAACAAATTGAAGCAGGAGAAGTAGATTATCAATTTGTTGAAATTATGGCTTGTCCAGGCGGATGTATTAATGGTGGTGGACAACCAATTAAGAATAGTAAGACAAGATCAAGAGTAGATATTAAGAAATTAAGAACTGAATCTTTATACACAATTGATGAAAAATCAACTCTAAGAAAATCACATGAAAATCCAGTATTAAAAGGAATTTATAGTGAATTCTTCGGAGATGCTTGTGGAGAGAAAGCTCATAAATATTTACATACACACTATTCTGCAAAGAAAAAATATGATTTCTAAAATGAAATAAAAAGGGTAGAGAAGCTTAGCTTTTCTACCTTTATTTTTTGCAAAATAAAAAAGCATAGCTTTTGCTATGCTTTGGTGCAGCTGACAGGATTCGAACCTGCAACCGTTCGGTTCGTAGCCGAATACTCTATCCAGTTGAGCTACAACTGCATTTCGTTCACATATACTATTATAGAGTCTTCACATTTTTTTGTCAATTAAAACTTGGATAAGTACCTTATTTTTATTGCAAAAAAACGATTTTATTGATAGTATATAAATAACGATTTTATGAATTTTTTTAGAGAAAAATTGGAGAAAAATGGTTAAAGAAGAAAACAATAGTAAACCTTCTCTAACACAAACTATAGTGATTTTTGTAGTTACAATGATGGCTATCTTTATGGTTGCAAGATACATTTCTGATAGTAGTTTTAAAGACTTAATAGATCAGAAAGTATTTCGAATTGGGGTAATAGAGGAGAGTTTAAAATCAATTGAAATAGATAATAGTTCTAATGTTAATGTATATGCTTATGATAAATACATTGCAGTACTAAATAAGAATGTACTAAAACAGTATGACAAAGATGCTGAAGAAAAATATTCATTAGATATTAAGATTTCTATGCCAATAGTAGCAACTAGTGGAAAGTACATGATAATGGCAGAAAAAGGTGGAGAAAAAGCTTACTTAATATCTGGTGAAAACATCGTTTGGCAAAGGGACTTTGATGGAGATATTTCTAGAGTTGCAGTTAATGAAAAAGGATATACTTGTGTGATTTTAGAAAATACAACATATAAATCTATTGGTGTTATAATAGATGACAAAGGAAATGAACTATTTAAGACATTTATAAATAGTGCATATTCATATGTGATAGATATTTCTGATAATAGCAAATATGTTGCAATGGGAGATGTTGTTTACAGTGGAGCAATAATAAAATCAACAGTTAGTATATATTCTGTTGAAAAAGCTCAAACAGATCCTAATAATGCAAAGATATATGAGTATGAAGCAGAACATGGAAGCTTAATATTAGACATTAATTATCAAGGTAATAATGCTATATGCTTATTTAATAACTATGTTCAAAAAGTTGGAACAAGCTCAGATGAAAGACTTTATGATATGACAAATACAGACGTATTTATAGAAACTAATTTAAAATCTACATATGCTGTTATAAATAGGCATTCATCTGAACTATTTAGTTATGAATATCAAGTAGATTTTAGAAACTCAAAAGGAAAGAGTAGTAGAAACTATATCCTAGAAGAGGAAGTTCCAAGTAGAATTGTTGCAAATGGAAATAAGGTAGCAATGGTTGAAGGAAGTACTTTAGAGATAATAAAATCAAATGGAATGCTTGTAAAGAAATTTACTGGTGATACGACAATTAATTCAGCTGTTTTAGGAGATAAGATTGCTGGAGTATTATATAAAAATAAAATATTTGTGATTGAATTATAGAGGAGGACTATATGGATACATTAGTAGCAGTCGACTGGATAAAGTATGCAGGATTATTAGTAGATCTTGTAGTACTTTCAATAATTATTTCAAATGCATTTTGGGGTTATAGAAGAGGCTTAGTAAATGTAATTTGTAAATTAATTACATTTGTAGTTTCACTTTTAATAGTATTTGTATTATATAAACCAGTTGCACAATCAATAATGAACAATACTCAATTAGATGAGAAATTATCAATTGCACTTCAAAAGAATTTAACAGGAAAAACTTTAGAAAACGGTGAGTTATTAAAACCATCAGAATCAGCTGTATCTGAAGGTATGGTTGAACTTATTAATTCTTTTGTAAGAGATGCTTTAAAAGAGTCATCAACTAATGCTGTAAAATATGTTGGTGATCATTTAGCAGTTCTTATGATTCAAGCAGGAACGTTCTTGGGACTATTTATTATTTCAAGAACAGCACTTCTATTTGTAAGGTTTGCTGCAGAACTTATAGCTAACCTACCAATTATTAAGATGTTTAATAAATCAGGTGGTTTGATTTATGGTGTATTAAGAGGATTTGTAACAGTATATGTTATTTTAGCAATATTCTCTGTAGCATCACCAGTTATTTCAGATTTTGGAATAATTCAAGCTATTCATAAATCTCATTTAGCTGCTGCAATGTATGATAATAATGTAATTATAAACATAGTAACAAATCATTAATCTAAGAGGTGATTTTTTGGCAAGAAAGAAAAAGAAGAAATCTTTTGGAAAAAAGCTATTCTTAATCTTATGCATAGCTGTAATTATATATGGAAGTTATATAGGCATTAAGACTTCAGAAAATGGAGGAGGATTAGAAGGATTTATTGCTGCAGTATTTGGTGGAAGCACTAAAGATGCAAAAACAATAAATGTCCTTATAGTTGGTGTAAGTGAAGATTTATCAATAAAACTTACTGATACTATAATGATAGCAAGATATAATCCTAGTACTCAGAAAGCTGCACTTATTAGTATCTCTAGAGATACATTTGTAGGTAGCAGCACGGCATCTGCAAATGGCAATAGCAAATTAAATGCTGTGTATCAATCAAGTGGTATAGATGGCCTTAAGAAAAAGGTGACATCGCTTACAGGACTTGAGATTGATGAGTATGTTGTAGTAAACAACAATGCAGTTATAAAGATTGTAGATGCAATGGGTGGAGTAAAATTTGATGTTCCAATAGATATGGACTATGATGATCCTACTCAAGACTTACATATACATTTAACTAAAGGACTTCAGAAGATAGATGGTGAAAAAGCAGAATGGCTTTTAAGATTTAGACATAATAATGATGGAACAAGTTATCCATCTTCATATGGTGATAATGATTATGGTAGAATGAGAACTCAAAGAGAGTTTTTAAAAGAAATGGCAAAACAATTACTTAGTGCTAAAAACATATTAAGAGCTGGTAAAATAATAAATGCAGCTTTAGATAATACTGATACAAGCATTACAAAATCATTTATTGGTTCTTATTTAGGAAAAGCATTAAGTTTTAGCACAGATAATATCATGACTATACAACTTGAGGGATCAGGTCAAATGTATAATAAAGTTTGGTTTAGTGTTTACAATAAAGAAAGAAACAAAGTCCTTTTAAAAGAGGCCGAAGACTATTTAAATACTAAGATAGAACCAGATGTCTCAAATGAAGCAAAATAAAATAAAGGCATTACTTTTTAAGTAATGCCTTATTTTTATTTTAATATAAATTTCTATTTTGTTTTGATTGAGCTACTCTTTTTCTTGATCTTCTTCTATTTCTTCTAATACGTCTTAATCTTAATGATCTTAATACCCAAAGAAGAAGTAGTATTCCGAAAAAGATTAAATATCCTGTTATTTTAAATCTAGCAACATCATGAGATGCAAGAAGTTTAGAAGAATAATCTACACCATCTATTGTATAAGTAATTGTTCCGATTTCTTGATTTTTCTCAATTGGAGCTTCTAAGTTTTGATCAATAATAATTTTTGGCTTAATATCAGAAATATTAGTTTCTTTATTATTGACTGCAATTATTGCATCTTTAATAACTACATCTAAACTCTTAGTTTTCTTAGTTGCTTTATCAATTTCTATTGTCTTTACTGTATCTCCAGCTTCGATTACTTTTGTTTTATCAAAGTTTTCAAAACCATAGTTAAACAAATCGATAGTATCAATATATCTTTCTGATAGTCCATTGTCTTTGATTTCTCCATCTAGTACAACAGAGATTAGATTTAAGTTATCTCTTGTTGCAGAAGAAACTACACAATAACCTGCTTGAGATGTATGGCCAGTTTTAATGCCCAATGCATCTTTGTAATAATAGTTATCTGGTCTATCATTATTGTTTACAATTATTAATTCATTTGTTGATTGAAAAATTCTATCCTCACTTGGATATTTGTTTGTTTTAGGTAATGTATAACTTGTAGTAGATACAAGTTGTTTAAACGTATCTGCATGTTCAAAAGTTAAAGCATAATCAGCCATTTTATATAAATCATAAGCTGTAGTATAGTGGTTTTCGTTATGAATACCATTTGGATTTACAAAATGAGTATTCTTACAACCAATTTCTTTAGCTTTTTGATTCATTAAATTTGAAAATTCTTCAACTGACCCTGATACATGTTCTGCAAGAACAACAGCAGCATCGTTTGCTGATTTTACCATAAGTGCGTATAGTAAATCTAAAACAGGTAGCTCTTCACCGATTTGAAGGTTACAAGTAACGTACCCATTTGGAACACTATCTAAAGCATTCTTTGATACTGTTGCTGTCTCATTTAAGTTAACATTTTCTAAAACACAAATACATGTAAGAATTTTAGTACAAGAAGCAGGAAACTTTACAAGCGATGCATTCTTTTCATATAGAACACGACCAGTTGACTGCTCAACTAAAATTCCAGCACCGGCATCTATACTAAATTCTTTAGCATAAGTCGGAACATTTACAAGTAGAAGTAATATTATAGTGAGAATAATCGTAAGCCTTTTACGTAAATTCATAAATATACTCCTAAATTATGTTTTTTTAATAATATACCAAATCAGACTTTTTTTCAATAACATAGTTAGTTTTTTAAAGCGCAAAAAAAGTACTTACCTTAAAGGTAAGTACTTAATACTCTAAATAATTTGAAATTATTTATTAACAGCATCTTTTAAAGCTTTACCAGCTTTGAATACTGGTGATTTAGAAGCTGGTATTTTAATTTCTTTACCAGTTTGTGGGTTTCTTCCTTTTCTAGGTGCTCTTTTTCTAACTTCAAAAGAACCAAATCCAACTAATTGAACTTTTTCACCTTTCTTTAATGCTCCTTCGATAGATGCTACTAGAGCATTTAAAGAAGCTTCAGCTGCTTTTTTTGTTACATTAGTTTTGCTAGCTAATGCTTCAACTAATTCTGCTTTATTCATAATAATTCCTCCTAAAATATTTTTTTATTTTCCATCTTTTGTTTTACAAGTACAATTTACCATTAAAAATGCTTAAAGTCAATGATTTTATTGTATTTTTAACATATTTGTATTCATTTTGAAACAAATCTCAAGCTTTTGAAAGTTTTTATCAAAAAAATGTAGATATTTCTTGCAAAATTAAGTGTTTTTTAATATGATATTTACATACAAAGGAAAGAGAGAAAATGAGTAAAAGAGTAAAAAGATCAACAACACCAATGGACAAAGTAGTAATTATTCTTTCGATAATTGCAGTTGTACTAATTGTTGTTTTAATTAAGATGAATAGATATTATAATGAACTACTTAAAGAGTATAATGATCTTCAAGATTCATCAGTTATTAATGAAAATGATATATATGATGAAAATGGCATGTATAATAGGCTTTTGGAGAATACTGTAAGTGAAAAAATAGTAGAAAATAAAATATAAAATGTATTAAGAAGGACTAAGATAAAACTTAGTCCTTTTATAACGCTCTAAAATTTGAGATTTAGCGCAATATATGGTATAATTATAGTTGATTCCAAACGGAATTGGTTGTAACTAGCGCAGGTGTATACTGAAGGAGGAAAACATGAAAAGACATGGCTTGAGGAACATCCTGGCAATTCTGTTTGTGCTTGTCATGATCATGACGAGTATGAGTGTCACAGCGTTTGCTGCTGATGAAAGCAACCAGGTAGGAAACATCAACGTTCGGATCAACGGCAACAAAAGCACGGCCCATTATCCTGATGTGTTCATTGACAACTCTCATGTACATGCTGTCAGCTTCGACTGGAGTATGAGTGAGAAGGATTACAAGAACGCGGCGGACAATGACGTACTTAAGCTTACGATCGAGCTGAGACCTGCCTCTGGATACTACTTTGGCAACAAAACGTATGCCACGTGCGAGGATGATTATACTGCTTTTTCCTTCGACATTGATTCGAGAACTGAAGCTGAGCTCCGGGTTGAGATCAAAGTCAGTAAGGTAAGAAACGGCAGCAATAATTCCTCTCCTAGTGGTGGAGGCATTCCCTTGGTGAGAAATCTGGATCGTGTCAAAATCAATTCTTATGGGAACACGTATATTGCGTGGGATGCTGTTTCTCATGCCGATGAATATTACATTAAGGTGTATTCGGCTGTGGACGGCGCATTTCTCTATGAGGACTGGACGACAAACACGAAGTACAGAATTTCCACAATTCGGGACAACATCAGCACTACTTACCGTGACGCGAAAGTGTATATGGAGATAGTAGCGACAACTGATGATGATTACTTTCTTAATAGTGGTATCACGAAAACAGATAACTTCTGGGTGGTAAAAGATGACCATCATGGTTATTACCAGTATTACGAGGGTAATGGTTGGATCGACAAGGGAAATGGCAACTGGATGTTTATGGAAAACTGGAAGATAGTACATGGCTGGATGAAAATCGAAGGCTCTTGGTACTACTTCAACTCTGATGGCTATATGCAGAAGGGTTGGTTGTACGACGGCGACGACTGGTATTACTTTGCTGATAACGGTAAAATGTGCCATTCGGAGTGGGTCAAGATTGGAAACTACTATTACTACTTCTACGAAGACGGAGCAATGGCAGCTGATACGTGGATTGGCTCTTTCCATGTTAACAAAGATGGAGCCTGGGACAGAAGCAGATAATACTTTTGTCACTTTAAAACTGAATAGAGTTTATTTTGAAGAAGCGCTAGTTACAAAGCAGGGAGAGATTCATTTTTCTCCCTGCTTCTTTTTTTAAAAACTTATATTATTATTAATGTTTATATGATATAATTTGCTTGGAAAACATAAGAAAAGAGGAAATACAAATGAATAAAACACTAATGACTGATTTTTATGAAATTGCAATGGCGCAAACATATTTTGATCAAGGGAAAAAAGATGAAATAGTATATTTTGATATATTCTTTAGAAAAAACCCATTTAATGGGGGTTACACAATAAGTGGAGGACTTGACGAAATAATAGATTTTGTTAATAACTTCCATTTTGATGAAGAAGATATCAATTATTTAAGAAGTATATATAGTTTTAAAGAAGAATTTTTAGATTACTTAAAAAATTTAAAATTCACAGGTTCAATTTATGCTGTACCAGATGGAACAGTTGTGTTTCCACATGAACCAGTCATTACAATAAAAGCTAAAACGATTGAAGCACAAATTTTAGAGACTGCACTTTTAGCATCTTTTAATCATGCTTCTTTAGTAACTACTATAACAAAAAGAATTACAACAGAAGCTGGAAAAGCTGCTGTAATGGAATTTGGAGCAAGAAGAGCAAGAGGAATAGATTCAGCTATAGAAGCTAGTAAATATTCTTATATAGGTGGATGCGTTGGAACAAGTAATGTTCTAGCCGCAAAAAAATATAATATACCTGCACTTGGAACAATGGCTCATTCTTTAGTTACAGAAGCAGATGATGAGTATCAAGCATTCTTAAATTTTGCAAAATCAAATCCTGATAATTGTGTTTTTTTAGTAGATACTTATGACACACTAAGAATAGGTATTCCAAATGCCATTAGAGTAGCTAAAGACTATTTAGTTCCTAATGGATATAAATTCAAAGGTATAAGAATTGACAGTGGAGATTTAGCTTATCTATCTAAAGAAGCTAGAAAGATGCTTGATGAAGCAGGATTTAAAGATACTGCAATTTGTTTATCTAATGGATTAGATGAATATACAATAAGAGATTTAGTATCTCAAGGAGCATACTTTAATTCTCTTGGTGTAGGAGATAATATTGCTGCATCAAAAGAAAGAGTGGGCGGCGTATATAAACTAGTTGCAGTTGAAAAAGATGGAGAGATTATTCCAAAAATAAAAGTAAGTAATGATTCAGAAAAAACAATTAATCCAGGATATAAGAAATTATATAGATTTTATGACAAAGAAACAGGATATGCTTTAGGAGATGTTATAACTACTTACGATGAAGTTATTGATGAAAATGAACCATACATGTTAATAAATCCAGTTGACACATGGAAAAAAACAGAACTAAGAAATTTTACAGTAAAAGAACTACATGTGCCAATATTTATTGACGGTGAACAAGTTTATAATATTCCTTCTTTAGATGAAAGAAAGGATTATTGTAATAAACAAATGGGTACAATGTATCCAGAAATAAAGAGGATTATAAATCCTCATGTATACTATGTTGATCTATCTGAAAAACTACTAAAACTAAAGAAAGATTTAATTCATATGTATACAGGAAAATAGGAGATTTTTATGAGATTTGATGCAAAAAGAGAAGCAGAAAATGTAATTAATTTTGTAAAAGATTATTACAAAAAGAATCACCTAAAAGGTGCCGTTATAGGAATTAGTGGCGGAAAAGACAGTGCAGTAGTAGCTGCTATCATGGTTAAAGCCATAGGAAAAGAAAATGTCGTTGGTGTCACACTTCCTTGTCACTCAAAAGAAGAAGATAGAAAAGATGCTATTTTAGTTGCAAAACATTATGGAATTGAACTTGTAAATATTGATCTTACAAATTCATATGATGCATTTAAAGATGAAATTGAAAAACTTGACATGAAGATTGCTGAAAAAGATTTAGTAAACAGTGATATTAATATCAAACCTCGTTTGAGAATGAGTGCAGAATACTATTTAGCTGCAATGTATTCATCTTTAAAAGGTGGAACATACTTAGTTATAGGTACATCAAATAAGAGTGAATTATATGTAGGATACTTTACGAAAGGTGGAGATCAAGTTCATGATATTGAAGTTTTGTCAGACTTTACAGTATCAGAAGTAATAAAAATAGGAGAGTATTTAAAAGTACCAAAGAAAGTACTTTATAAAGCTCCAAGTGATGGTCTTTCTGGTAAAACAGATGAAGATAAACTAGGCGTTACATATGATGATATTGAAAAATACATCTATGCGCAAGAAATGAAAGACTCTGTAAAAGAGAAAATTAGAAAATTACATGATGCTAATAAGCATAAATTTAATATGCCAGCATATAAGAGAAAAAGAGTTGGTGTATTTGTAGGAACTTTTGATCCTGTTCATAAGGGTCATACACATGTGATTAAATATATATTAGAACACAATATCGTTGATAAAGTAATTGTTATACCAACAGGTAGTTATTGGAATAAAGCACCAAAAGCTACTACAAAGCAAAGAATAGATATGCTTAAATTTATTGCAAACGATAAAATTGAAATATCTACAAAGCTTAATGATATAGAATATACTTATCAAATTATGGAAGAACTTGAAAAAGAGTATCCAATGGATTATTTATATCTAATTATTGGTGCTGATAATATCATAAAATTTGATGAGTGGAAAAATGTTAATAAATTATTAGAATATAACATCATTGTTGTAAATAGAGATAATATTAATATCAAGAAATATGTCAATAAATTCAATAAAAAAGACAACTTCTTTGTAATTGATAATTTTGATTATGTACCAATTTCATCCACAGAAATAAGACAAAATGTGGATTCTAAAGAAGCTAAAAAATATCTTGATGAAAGAGTATTAAAGTATATTAAAAATAATAATTTATATAAATAAGGAGTGATAATATGAGAAAACTTATTTTTTGCATAGCAGTTATAGCAGTAGTTGCTATAGTTGGTTATGGCATTTATACTAACAAAATTAGTAAAGATGATCTAATTAATGCTGCAAAATATACAGCAAATGAACTATCAAATGAACAAGTTATTGGTGGTGTAAAAAATACAATTAAAGATAGTCTAAGTAATTTAGTACCAGAAAATACAGTAAAGGAAACTAAAAAATATGAACTAAAAGATACATTTGGTAGTGGAGAAAAAACTAAGGAAGTAGAAGCAGAAGAGATGGTAATTGGTGAAGGATATGCCGGTGCATCTAACAATGCGTACTACATTAAAGATGGAAAACTATACCATATGACACTTGACAACTTTAATGAAGAATTATTAGCAGAAAATGTTGAGAATTTAGTTTCTGAAGGCGGAGAAATCACAGTTGTTAAAAAAGACGGATTTAAACTTGTAAAAGAACATCCAGTTATAACATATATAGATAAAGAAGGAGAGTAATATGGAAGAAAAACAAAATGAAGTAAAAGAAAGAAGAATTCAGGCCTCTGAAGCAGGAGAATTTATGATTGGAATTTTACTTTTAGCTGCCGGTTTATTTATGCTAGCAAATAAAGTAAGAGTATCAACAGGATGGTATGGACTTTCATTTGGAGGATTTAATGTTTCATCTGGTGTAGTTACTATACCATTAATACTTGGCGTAATATGGCACACAATTACTCCAAAAAGATTTGCACCAAAACTATTAATAGTTTTGGGAACATTATTTATTGTTGTTTCTATAATAATGAGTGTAAGACTTACAATGATATCAGCAACACTTTTTGAATACATTGTAATGTTCTTCCTTATGGCAATAGGAACAGGTTTAATAATCAAAACAGTATTTACTAATCCTAAAGAGGAAAAATAAAAAGATGGCTAAAAAGCCATCTTTTTTATTTACATTATTGGTCCTTTTTATTTTCGATTTTTCTTGTTTCTTAAGTAAAGGATTGTAGCATATTCATGTTTACAAAGTGTAGTGCATGGACATGTACAGTCCATTTTTTGAACTACATTATCATTGTCAACTTTTATATGAACTTCATATTCTAAATCAAAGTTTGATCCTTGAACATAAGCAGTATACAAATTTTTTGATTTTATACAAGATAAAACCATGTCTGAAATAAAGTAATCATTTCCTCTATATTTGATTTCTGATGTAAATAAATCATCAAGTTTTGAATCAAATAAAGAAATATTAATTAAGTTTTCTGTATCTTCTTCATTTACAAATATTTCTGGTTCTTTGTAATTTGATAAGTCCTCATTTATTTTTAAGAAAGCATTTAATTGCTCTTTATAAGATTTAATCATTTCTTTCTTTTGAAGCTCTTTTACAGCAGCTTTAATCTCTTTTGGAAGACTTGTAAACATTATTCCTTTTATTTTCATCCAATTAAATATTGCTTTAATAGCAGCATTTCTTGGATACATTAGTTTTGATTTTAAACCTGCAATAATAATCTTGTTTCCGACTAGTGGATACTCATAAAGCAATTGAATATTGCTTAGTAAGTTTTGATAATATGGATTTTTGGAATTCATAATTGGTTCAGGGTCTGAATAATTATCTTCAAAGAATTCATCAGGTATTTCTTCTAGTAGTTTTATAGCTTTATCTTTATAATCTTCTGATTCAAGAAGAGTTTCTAAGTAATAATGTTTACTAAATGGATCTTTTTTATACCATCTATAAATATCATCATATAGATCTTTAAAACCAATCTCTTCAATTACATATAAAGCTTTTCTAGCTATTTCTTCATCACTACTTGCAATACCTTTTTCAACAACAGATTTTACTTTTGGAGTATTTAATAAATCTATTATTCTTTGCTTGATTTTTTCACCATCTTTAATATGTTCTTGATCTTCATCAATGAACTTGATAAGCATTATTGGAACATCGTAGTATTCGATGTTATTTATTCTCTTTTCAAATTGATTAATATAATTATTTGCGATTTCTAGATAGTTATTTAATCCAGATAATGTTTTAAGTGGACTAGATGTATCTAAAAGACCAGACATAATGATATTTACACCATTAAATTCTTCATCAGAAAGTTCTTCTCTTGCTAAAACATCTTCTAAATCAATTAGTTTTGCAACAACATATGCTGTGTAGAATATTCCAACAGAGTTTTGGCAACCATTACAGATAAGCCATTCTCTAATATTCTCATTTTCTGGTTTTAGAGAAAGAAGTAGATGGATTTTACCCCAACCATTTACTTTCTTAATTAGCATATATCTAATATCATTTGAATTTTCGATACTATCTAAAACAAAGTTTGCATATAATGTAAATTCATCACAAAGTGCAAATATTTGAACAAGTCTTAAAAGGTCTTGGTCATCTGAAATGTTAACAAGACTAAGAAGTGATAGGCCAAGCTTAACAAGCTCAACATTTGTTGTTTCGCAAGTGATTTTTATTATGAATAATAGCATAAGATTGATTTGAAGCTTTCCTTGATCTTCTCTTATGATATTAAGAATTTCATCAATATTTGGGAACAATTTTACATCATTTTCTCGAATGTACTTGTCTAGTTTTTCAGCAATAATATCAATATCGTTTTGAGTCTTGATATCATAAATCATATCAATTATCTCATTAATTACTTCTTCATCTGGAGCAATTTGAGTATGAAAATACATGATTCCATCTTCGGCACCATCAGCAAAAAGAAGTGATGAATGATTTGATTTATACTTGTTTAGAGAAAAATCATAATCTAAAGTTCCGTTTTTTCTAATGTTTCTTTCGATATAATTTAGTATATTTTCCATAGTACCCCTTAAAATTTTTGTTTTTTCTACAAAACATTATATCAATAATAAAAATTTTTTAAAGACAAACTTAAAATAAAATTGATTTATAATATTATTGTTAAATAAAAAAATCTGTGATAAAGTAGTTTTCAAAGAAGGTGAGAAAATGTTTGGATTTTTAAAGAAAAATAAAGAAAAAGAAAATCCTGTTTTAAAAGAAGATGATGATCTTTTAGTAAAAGGAAAATCAAGATATGTTTGTACTTTAAATAAGTATTTAGCTCAAGAGTGTGAACTTCATTTTAAAAAAGATGAATTGGTTTGTAGATTTGAAGATAATGATAAATTAGTTATTAAGTATGAACAGATGGCTGACTGTGGTAAGATAGCCAATACTCAAGCTGATATGAAAAGAGCTATAGATAGTAAAATACTATCTCAAAATGTAATGAGCTCACAAGGATTCTTAGCAGGGGGATTTTATACATTAACAAATGATGCAAAAGTATTTTTATATATTAAGTTTAAAGATGAGCTAAATGTAAATATAGTCCACACATTTTTAGTTGAATTTAATGATGGAGTAGAAAAGGCATTAAAAATAATGAATAGAAGATAGGAGAATAATATGAAATTAGTATCATGGAACGTAGCTGGATTTAGAGCATGTCTAAAAAAAGGCTTTGAAGACTTTTTTAGTAGCAATAATGCAGATGTATATTGTCTTCAAGAAGTTAAAGCAGAAAAAGAAGAGATTCCATTTAATCCAGAAGGATATCATTTTTACTTAAATACAGCAGATAAAAAAGGATATTCTGGAACAGCAATTTATTCAAAAAAAGAGCCTATAAGTGTTACTTATGGAATGGGAATAGATGAGCATGATCATGAAGGTAGAATAATAACTGTTGAATATGAAGATTTTTATCTAGTAAATGAATATGTTCCAAATGTTAAAAGAGATTTATCTAGATTAGACTATAGAATGGTTTGGGAAGAAGATTTTAAAAAATATCTTAAAAAACTAGAAGAAAAGAAACCAGTAATTGTTTGCGGTGATTTTAATGTAGCTCATGAAGAGATAGATATTAAAAATGCAAAGGCAAATAGAGGAAATGCTGGATTTACAGATGAAGAACGAGATAAATTCACAAAACTTTTAGAAAGTGGATTTGTAGATACTTTTAGATATTATAATCCAGACAAAAAAGACATGTATTCTTGGTGGAGTTATATGGGAAAAGCAAGAGAAAAGAATGTAGGATGGAGAATTGATTATTTTATTACTTCAAAATCAATAATAGATAAAGTTAAAAATCCAGAGATATACATGGATGTATTTGGAAGTGATCATTGTCCAATCGGAATAGATATTGATTTAAAATAAAAAAGAGCGCCTAACTGATGTTAGGCGCTTTGTTGTATTTATGAGGAAAAACAACAATTTTACTCCTTTTAGTAATATTTGACGGTAGATAATATTACTATCTAGAGTAAACTTAAAAACTTTTTTGGATAAATAAACAACTAATAACCCAACAGTTGTTTATTTATTAAAAATATATTATAATACTTTAAACGAAAATTCAACAAACAAACAACATCAAAGTGTTGGGTTAATGGAGGTTTTATGAATACTTTTAATAATAAAAGAAAAAGAGATTCTATTGAAAAAATAAAAAATGCTCTTTTAAATTTACTTAGAACTAATGAAATAGAAGATATTACAGTTACTATGATATGCCAAGAAGCAAAAATCAATAGGTCAACATTCTATGCAAATTACGAAAATATGCAAGAACTTATAAAAGATTTAGGAAGTTATGTACAAGAAACTGTAAAAGAATTATATCAATTTGATAAAGAAGACCAAGCGCATGGATTAATTAATGTTGGTAAATTGCTAAAATATATTTATAAAAATCCAAAAATTTATAGTACTTTTTATAAATTAGGCTATGACAAGCTATGTTGTGTTACAAAAGAAGATTTAAAAAATGAAATAGTATTAAAACTATATGAAGGAAAATATATAGAATACCATGTACTTTTCTTTACAGCAGGTTTTAATGCTGTAATTAAAAGATGGATGGATACTGGATTAAAAGAAACACCTGAAGAAATTGAAAAAATAATTTTATCAGAATATAAAGATCAATTTGAAAAATTATTTAAAACAGGCGAAGAAAAATCTTAAAATTGTGGTATAATGTAGTCGTATTTTGAATTATTAATGGAGGAAGTAAAATGAAAAAGATTAAAACTATCGGAATAATAATTCTAGTAATAATTATTCTTATGGCAATTTCTAGTATATTTGTTACAGTTCCAACAGGATTTGTTGGAGTTAAAACTAGATTTGGAAAAGCTCAAGAAGGACATGTTGAAGAAGGACTTAATATTCAATTACCATTTATTGAAAGAATTGTTAGAATTGATTGTAGAACAAAGAAAATTGAATCTACATCAGAAGCTTCAACTAAAGACCTACAAACAGTATCAACAAGTATAGCTGTCAACTATAATGTTAACAAAGATACAGCAACTAAACTATATAGAGAAGTTGGTGTAGAGTATGAAAACATTATTATAGCACCAGCAATTCTAGAAGCAATAAAATCAGCAATGGCTCAATATACAGCAGAAGAATTAATCACAAAAAGAAGCGATGTTTCAAATGAAATTCAAGAATCTTTAATTGAAAAAATTGAAGATAAAGGATTTACAGTATCAGAGTTTAATATTACAAATATTGATTTCTCTCCTGAATATGATCAAGCAATTGAAGCTAAAGCTGTAAAACAACAAGAAGTTGTTGCAGCTAGAGCAGAACTTGAAAAACAACAAATTCAAAACGAAAAAGAAATATCAATAGCAGAGAAAAATGCTAAGGTAATGGAATTACAAAATTCTCAAATTACAGATAATACTTTAAGACTTAAAAAATTAGAAGTTATGCAAGATTTCATTGAAAAGTGGAATGGAATTCTTCCTGATACAATGCTAAGTGAAAGTGCAGATACATTCTTTGATATAACAGATTAAAAAAAGAGCTCTAAAAGAGCTCTTTTCTTTATGCTTTTTTATTGAAAATGAATTAGTTTAAGGTTATAATAACAAACATATTAAATATTTATAGGAGGTTTTTTATGGACAAATACAAAACTATAAGACCCATTGTACTCGGAATTATTGAAAGGGACGGCAAAATTCTTGTAGATAATGGCTATGATTCCGTTAAAGACCAGCATTTTTATAGATGTTTAGGAGGAGGGATAGAGTTTTTAGAAAAAAGTGACGAAGCTTTAAAAAGAGAATTCAAAGAAGAACTTGATGTAGATATCGAAGTAGGAAAATTCTTAGGAATCTCTGAAAACATTTTTAACTACGAAGGAAAAGATGCTCATGAGCTTGTACTTTTCTATAGTGCAAAACTAAAAGATGAAGACTATAAAGATAGTTACGTAAAACTTGATGATGATAAACAAAGAATCACTTGGGAAGATAAGAAAGACTTTATAGAGAAAAAGAAAATAATCTATCCAGAAATAGTAATTGATTATTTATAAAATAGTTAAGGGTTTCATTTAATGAAACCCTTTTGTTTTACAAAAAAATCAAAATGTGCTATAATAATAAGGCTTTTTAAGCACTTATACGTATGATGCATATTGCATAGAATGTAGAGGAGGAATGTATGAGTTTAAAACACGCAATTTACATGTCTAAGATGCGGGCGTTAGAAGCAGCTAAAGTAGCCACCAAGAATCTTGATAAGAAACTTGATGAGATGGCCGAAAAAAACGCTGCAAAAAAAGACCAGAAGAAGACAATTGCACCAAGAGGAATGAGATGTCATAGATTGCCACAGTAATCATATGATCCTCAAACGTTAAGCGGTTAACGCTTAAAAAAGGAACCCAGCGAGGTTCCTTTTATTTTTTTATTTATAAAAATTAAAAAAAATAGCCGATTTTTTAAAAACCGGCTTAGTTTGGTTGCGGAGGTAAGACTCGAACTTACGACCTCTGGGTTATGAGCCCAACGAGCTGCCAACTGCTCTACTCCGCGGTATTTCTTAGTACATGAGTTATTATAGTACACAGAAGCCAAGATGTCAAGGATTTTATTAAATTTATTAGTTAAAAGGCTTCAAAATTAGCTCTAAAACGATGCACATAAACTCCGAAAATTTGCAATTATGTTAATAATATGGTATAATTAGTTAAGTGTAAGTAAAGGAGGATTCTTTATTATGTTAAAAAAATCAATTAAAGTGGCTATCGTATTAGCTATGGTTATAATGATGGTATCTGTGCTTACAGGAGACACAATTGCTATGACAATAAGTGGAGCTAAAGATACAAAATTTTCAGGCGCACAAGATACATCAGGTGCAGCTAGTTCTTTAAATACATTAATTGGTGCAGCAATCACAATCGTACAAGTTGTTGGTTCTGGTGTTGCAGTAGTTATGCTTATTGTTCTAGCTATTAAATATATTTCAGCAGCTCCTAGCGACAAAGCTGAAATTAAGAAACATGCCGTAGTATACGTAGTTGGTGCTATCGTATTATTCGCTGCTTCTGGTATTTTAGGAATTGTAAAACAATTCTCAAATTCAGTTAAAGCTTCAAATGAATAATGATAGACAAAAGTATGTAAATTTGTTAATTAATAAAAGGAAAGCTATTCTTTTGTTGAATAGCTTTTCTTTTTTTATATTTTTGTAAAGTAAATATAATAAAAAAAATATTTACAAAAAAAATATAATGTGTTATTATCAAATTATGAATAATAAGCTTAATGGTCGTATACTTTATAATATAAAATTAGTATAATGAGTTAAGTGTAAGTAAAGGAGGATTCTTTATTATGTTAAAAAGATCAATTAGAATAGCTATCGTGTTAGCTCTAGCTGTTGTTATGATTTCAGTATTAGCTGGAAACACATTTGCTATGACAAGAAGTGGAGCTACAGATACAAAATTCTCAAACGCATCAGATACATCAGGTGCAGCTAGTTCTTTAAATACATTAATTGGTGCAGCAATCACAATCGTACAAGTTGTTGGTTCTGGTGTTGCAGTAGTTATGCTTATCGTATTAGCTATTAAATATATTTCAGCAGCTCCTAGCGATAAAGCTGAAATTAAGAAACACGCTGTAGTATACGTAGTTGGTGCTATCGTATTATTCGCTGCTTCTGGTATTTTAGGAATTGTAAAACAATTCTCAAATTCAGTTAAAGCTTCAAATGAATAATGATAATGAATCAAAAAATATAAAAAGTTGGAAATTTATTTCCAACTTTTTTTCTTTTTCTATTTATTTTTTGATTTTTGTGATAAAATGTTTGTAATTGATAATAGAAATACATTTGTATAAAAGCCTCAAATCGTTGACTTTTAGGTAAAAATATGAGATAATTATAATAAGGAGAGGTTTAGGTTTTTGCAAAGGAGGAAATCATTATGAGTAAAAAAATTATTAAAGCAATGTTAGTATTACTACTTTTATTATTCTGTAGCACTTTTATATATACATGTTCTGCTGCTAATTTTAGTATTACAGGTACAGTTACAAAAATTGAAGGTAAACCCAATAATAATTTAAATTCTAAAGCAACAAATATTATGGGTGCTGCTGTTGGAATTGTTAAAGTAGTTGCTGCTGGTATTGCTGTTATTATGCTATTAGTTTTAGCAATGAAATATATGTTAGCTGCTCCTAGTGATAGAGCAGAGATCAAAAAACACGCAGTTGTTTATGTTGCTGGTGCATTTATAATGTTTGGTGTAGCAGGAATATTACAAGCAATTCAAACTTTCTCAAGCAATTTATAGGCTAAGAATAACTTGTGTTTTAAGAATTTAGTTATTAATTTTTAAATAATATATTACTACAAAAGAAATGGAGGATTAGTATTATGAGAAGAATTATTAAAAATGTTAGTATAGTGCTATTATTGTTAGTTATTTTAAGTTCAATAATAACAGTTACTTATGCAGCAACACAAATGAGTATTCCAATTGATGGAGTTATTTCTGCAGGAAGTGGTGCAAAAGGTGCTTCTTCTGTTAAAACTGTAATGGGTGGTGCAGTCGTTATTGCTCAAGTAATTGCAGCTGGTGTTGCAGTTATTATGCTATTGGTTTTAGCAATGAAATATATGTCAGCAGCTCCTGGTGAAAAAGCTGAGATCAAAAAACATGCTGTTATATATGTAGTTGGTGCTATTATTATGTTTGCTGTAACAGGTATTCTAGAAATTATTAAACAATTTGCATCAAATATATAACAAAGAACTATTCAGTTAGTTTGATTAAATATGTTGATGAAGGGATACACTTATGAATAAAAAAACTTTTAAAATATTCGTAAAAATATTTTGTGTTTTAGCATTGATAGTTTTAATTTCTGGTAATCATCTATTTGTATTTGGTGCAGACAATTTCAAACCTAGCAGTTTTGATGGAAAAACAAATACTAAGATGGAAACAGGAATTGTTACTGGATTTGGTGCTGCATTAGGAGTTATTAGAGTTGTCGGTACAGGTATAGCTATGATTGGATTGCTAATAATTGCTATTAGATATATGGTTGCTTCACCTGGACAAAGAGCCGATTACAAGAAAAACTTAATTGGATTCACAATTGGAGCATTTATTCTAATTGCTGCATCACAAATTTTAGGTATTATTTCTGATTTATCTAATGATGTTATGAAATAATAAAACTTAGAATAATACAAAATAGTATGGAGAATAGTATGAAAAAAGGATTAACAATTAATAAAATAATAATTGCTATTATAATTGTTCTAATTATGTCTTTTGCTATACAAGGAAATGTATATGCTGCTAACGTACCTGGAGCTGGTGGCGGTGGCGGTGGCCGGAGGAGGACCATTAAGTAAGTTTAATGGGACAATCAAAGGCGCTAGTGGCGCAAAATCAGGAATAGAGACATTATTGGGAACTGTTTTAACAGGCGTTAGACTTGTTGGAGCTGGTTTAGCAATTTGTATTTTATCTTATGTAGGAATTAAATATATGCTTGCTTCAGCTGGTGAGAGAGCTGAACTAAAAAATTACATGTTAAGATATGTAATAGGTGCTGTTATATTAATTTCAGGGACATTTATTGTTACTGAATTGATCAAACTAGCTCAAAGTATAACAGGTACTTAATTTAAGAGTAAAAATCAATTTGAAAGTGAAGGAAAGCTATGAAAAGTTTTATTAAAAAAACAAGTATAGTTCTAGCATTATTACTTGTTGTTATAATTGTCTTTAATAATAGCGTTTATGCTGCTAAAACTGTATCTAGCCTAATAGGCAGTGCTACATGGAACAAAGTAAAACAAGGTGACCAAGGTACTAATGGTATTACAGATGCTTTAAATACTATATTGGGTATAGTTCAGATAGCTGGTACAGGTATTGCTCTTATTAGTATTACTTTGACTGGTATCAGATATATGCTAGCATCTGTTGAAGATAAAGCGCAAACAAAAAAATATTTAGTAGGTGCTTTGATAGGATCTTTACTTCTATTTGGTGGAATAGGAATTATGAAGATTATTCAAAACGTTACTACTACTGCATTTAAGAACTAACAAAAATAATTAAAAAAATAGAAAAAGAAAGTAGGCAATTTTGTCTACTTTTTTTGCATTTTTTTACATTACAATTGTGTTAAAAATATTGAAAAGAATAAATTTTATACATATAATTATGTAAGAGAATCTATAATTAGGTGGAAAGGCGGAAAAATCCATGAAAACAAAGATTTTTAAGTTATTAATAGTAGTGATTATTTTAGGTATTGCTTTTAGTGTGCCAGCACGTGCTGCAACACTAACTTCTATGGCAGGAAAGGCAAAAACTTTCTTGAGTAAAGGCGCAGGAGCAGATATTAATACTTCAAAATTAGAAACTGAATTTGCAGACTTAGGTGCAATTTTAACAACGATAGGCGCTGGTATATTACTAATTGCTACAGCATATATGGGTATTAGATATTTTATGGCAAATCCTGAAGAGCAAGCCAGACTAAAAACTCAATTGGTTGGACTTGCAGTTTCTGCGGTTGTAGTATTCGGTGCAGTTTCTATTTGGAGACTAACAGTTGGAATATTTAAAGATATGTAGGGGGAAATATGGGAACTTATTATATACCAAGAAACTATAAGGGTGAGTCAAGAATTTTATATATATTTACAGTCAAATCTCTAATTACTACAGCAGTTGGAGCAATGATAGGATCAATATTCTTATTGATATTTATGTCACTTAACATGAAGCCAGTAGGAATTGGATTTATGGCTGTATTTGCTTTGTTTGGATGGGGATTTGGTGCTATCAAAATCCCAACTATAAATGGTCTTCCTGTTACAAAGAAAATCGGTGGAGAACCAATAAGTGAGATTATAACAAGGCTTATAAAGTTTAAGAAAATAAGAAAGATGTATACATATATTAAGGAGGATAAGTAGGCATGAGTCCAGCAGAGAAAGCTCAATTATTAGATATGGGAGCCATAGCATTGGTGTTCGTAGTAATTTTACTAGGACTTTATTTCTTTTATTTAAACAGCAAGAAACCACAAAAGAAACAAAGAAATGAAGGAAAAGATTCAGTATCAGAAGACCAAGATCAAGGCGAGAAGAAAAAAGTTGAAGAATATGGAAGATTCCAAGGTGTATTAACAAGAGAATCAATTAAAGAATTTATGGAATTTGATGAAATTGTTGATAACATGATTGTTAGAAAGAACAGAGATCAATATATCATGGTTTTACAATGTAATGGTGTAAACTATGACTTAATGAGTGAACAAGAAAAGATATCTGTTGAGCAAGGTTTCGTGCAATTCTTAAATACATTAAGATTTCCAATTCAACTTTATATCCAAAGTAGAACTTTAAACTTAGTTGATATTATTGCTGAGTATAAAGCAAGGATAGATGAGTTTAATGAAGAAGTTCATAAGTTGGACGCAAAAATTCAAGATGCAATCAACAAAGGTAATAGAGCACTACAAGAAAAATTAGAATTTGAAAGAAGAAGAAAACTTAACGTTCTTGAATATGGATACAGTATTACAGACTATGTTGAAAAATTAGGATCTAATAAAAATATCCTACAACAAAAGACATATGTTGTTGTTTCATATTATGCTAGTGAAATTGGTGTAGGAACAGATAAATATTCTAAAGAAGAATTATATAATATGTGTTTCTCTGAGCTATATACAAGATGTCAAAATATTTCAAGTGCACTTAATACTTCACAAGTAACATGTAGTATCTTAGATTCAGAACAATTAGCAGAACTTCTTTATATTGCATACAACAGAGATGAGTCAGAGGTATTACAACTATCTAAGATGGTTAATGCTCAATACGATTCATTATATAGCTCAGGAAAAGATGTACTAGATAAGAAGAAGGAAAAATTAGATAGAGAGATCAGTATTGACGCAATAGATGTTGCAACAGCAAGTTTATTAAAAGCAGATAAATTAAGACAACTTGAAATACTAGATCAACAAATGGAAAAGAATAAGAGAGTTGAAGAGAAGGCTCTTGAGCTATTAGATACATATTCTAATCAGTTAGATGGTAGGGTATATGACATAGCTAAAAGCGAAGTAAAGAAGACTATAAAGAAAAGACAAGATGAAGAAGCAGCAAAAAATGGAACTGCACCAGCGGGAGACGCTAAAGCAGAAACAACTAAGAGAATCATTAGAAAAAAATCTGATTCAGAAGAATAATACGGAGGACAAGAGATGTTTGGTAAAAAAGAAGAAGTTACAAGCGAACTTGAAGTAAAAGAGCCGGAAGTAAGTGGATTAAAGAAAAATGAAAGTTCATTTAAAGATTTAATTGCTCCTGGTGGAATCGATTGTAGTTACACAAACCACATTGAAATTTCATCAATGAGAACTAGATATGCAAGAAGCATGATAGTAGCAAATCTTCCAAGAATGTGTACTTTCCCAGAATTCTTAAGAGGACTATATACATTTGGAGATATAAACGTTTCGGTATTCATTAATCCAGTAAGTGAATCATCATCACAAACGGATTTAAATAGAACTATCAATGAAATCGAATCAGAAAGAATTGTAGCTATAGACAGAGGTGATATCAACCGTGAAAGAATCCTAGCACAAAAGAGAGAAGAAGCTGAGGAACTTCGTGATGGTATCGCAGCTGGTTTCAATAAATTATATGATTCTACAATAGTTGGAACATTATTTGCATACAGTATGGATGAACTTGATAAATATACTGAGTTACTTACAAACGAAATGGCAAAAGGCCTAATTGATATTAAACCAGCTTGGGCAATCCAAGAAGCAGCATTTAGAACTAACATGCCATTCTGTGATAA
Organism: Clostridia bacterium; assembly: GCA_017528085.1. GTDB lineage: Bacteria > Bacillota > Clostridia > TANB77 > CAG-508 > Scatovivens. The sequence continues at coordinate 37,591 of JAFXPH010000007.1, forward strand.
TAAATTAAATAAAGCTCATACATTTGATAGAAATGCGATGTCAACAGTATTCCCATTCTTCGTATCAGATGTTGGACATGAGCAAGGTATTCCACTAGGATTTAATAAACAAACTGGACTACCAATTCTATACGATAACTTCAGTTCTAAACTAACAAATTATAACATGGTTATATTTGGTAAGTCTGGTGCTGGTAAATCTGTTACAATCAAAACTATTACAGCAAGATCTGCAGTTTTGATGGGAATTGAATCATTAGCACTTGATGCTGAAGGTGAGTACGGTGTAGTTGCTGAATCACTTGGTGGTGTTAACGTAGTATTAAGCCCTAACTCAAAAACAGTTATCAATGTTTTCGATATAGAGCCAGAAAATGTTAAAGATGAAATTACAGGAAAAGAAAGAACTGTTCTTTCAGTAGAGAATAAAGTTGAAGACGTTACACAAGGTTTGTTAACAATGGCTAGAGGTTCTACAAGATCTCAAGAAGTTAACGAGCTTACAAAACAAATTATTTCAGAATCAGTTGCAGAAGAATATGCTGCACTTGGTATTACTGATAACGTTGAAAGTTTATATGTAAGAAATGAAACTCAAAAAATAAACTTTAATCAACAAGGTTACTTAGGAAGAACAAAGAAAGAGATGCCAACAATTGGATCTTGGTATGCAAGAATTTGTAGAAAGGCTGAAGAAAATGAGAACCCTGACTACAGATTCCACTTCAGTTACCTAGTAAAGGTTATGAAACAATATGTTAGAAAGTATCAAGGACAAATGGCATACTTCGATGGACAATCAACATTTGAATTGTTAGAAGGAGTTCCTTTCATTAACATAGATATTTCTCAATTAGAGGAAAGATTTGCTAGACCTTTGGCACAACAAATCATGCTTTCATGGGTTTGGGAAAAATATGTTAAGAAAAATTCAGAAGATAAAACAAAAGCTTCTAAGAAAAGAGTTTTAGTTGATGAGGCATGGATGCTTTTACCATACCCAGAAGCTGTAGACTTCTTAAATACAATGGCAAGACGTGCCAGAAAAAGAAATGTTTCTCTAGCAGTTATTTCACAAAAATTCCAAGACTTCTATGAGAAACAAGAAGTACAAGCAGTTTTAACATCATCTGAAACAAAATTATTCTTAGCACAAGATAAATCAGAGATTGAATACTTAAGAGAAGTATTTAAACTTAGTGAAGGTGAGGCAGGATTCTTAATCACATGTAGTAGAGGTGAAGGATTACTTAAAGTTGGTGGAGATTCAGCAATTTTAGCAATTCAACCTACTAAGAAAGAGTTTGAATTCGTTGAAACTAACCTTACAAAACAAATTGAGATGGAAAGACAAAGACGTGAGGCAGCAGAAAAACAAAATCAAGGATAGGAATTTCTATTATGTTTAAAAAATTCATTACAAAATTATTTATTTGTATTTTGTTATTTAATTTTATATTTTTAAACTCAGCTTATGTTCCACCTTCTTTTGCAAGAGAAGATAGCGAACCAACAAAAGAACAAAGAACTTATGCAGAAAATAAAGTTGAAGGCGTTGAAGGAAACACTATTTTTGCTAGTGCAGTTGGTGGCGAAGGAGATAATAACTCCTATGGTGGAGTTGTTACAACAGTTTTAGCATCAATCTTAGGAATAGTAACATTGTTATTTGATTTAATAGTATTCCAGGTTGATATTGCAGCTGGTGTATTAAGTAATACGACAGAAGATATAGCTTCTGAAGGTGGAGGAAGCAGTGAAAAACTAAATTTTTTCTTAACAATAGAGAGAATAGTTTTCAATAGAATTCCAATCTTTAATGCAAATTATTTTGATACTGAAGATGAATATAAAGTTGGAGAAATAACATTAACATCTTCAAAGTTGGTTAATGCGATTAAAGAAAATGTTGCAACAGTATATGGATTTACAAGAATTTTAGCAATAGCAGTTGCACTTCTAATGTTAATTTATATTGGTATTAGAATGGCAATGTCTACAATTTCAGCAGATCAAGCAAAATATAAGAAAATGTTTATATCATGGGTTGAAAGTATTGTTGTATTATTCTTACTAACATACATAATGGTAGCTATTATTACATTTGGTGAGATACTTACTGGAATATTCTCAGATTTAAATAATCAAGTTTCAAAAATGGTTGATGAAACTGGAGCAGAGGTTACTTACAAAGTTGAAGAAGAGTTAAGACTAGATGTAATAAGAGTTGGATTAAAATCACTAGGTGTAACATTGGTTGCATATTCAATTATTTATTTGGCTTTATTATTCATGATATTAAAATTTGGATGGCTATATTTAAAGAGATTCTTCTCAATAGGATTCTTGATTGTTATAGCTCCGCTTATTACAATTACATACTCAATGGATAAAGCAGGTGATGGTAAAGCACAAGCATTCTCAACATGGACAAGAGAATTCTTAGTTAATGTATTAATACAACCATTACATGCACTAATATATTTAGTATTTATAGCATCATGTGCACAAATTGCAAGAGTTGCACCATTCTTATTCTTATTCTTCTTACTAAGTTTAGGAAAAGCAGAACAAATGGTTATGCAAGTATTCGACTTAAAGAAGGGATTTGAACTTGGTGGACTAGATAAATTCTTTGGTGGAAAGAAGTAGTATGAAAAAAAACAAAGATAATTCAATTGTTTTAAAAATATTTGTATTAGTAGCACTTATAGTTTTGATTTTAGTAATAATATTTTTAGGACATGAAAGAAATAGAATATTAAATGAAGAAAATGAAAATATGATTGCAGAGGAAACTGCTCCAAAAAAAGATTCTGATGAAGAAAAATCATCATATTTATGGATTTTGGAAAAGTATAATGTTAAGTATATAAGAACATTTTACAATAAAATATATGTAGAATTTCCAAAGAATCTATATGAAACAGATGGCTCAAGTAATAAATCATATTTTTATGGAATAATTAGAGAAATGGCTGATTATTTTGATCAGTATTTCTACCTAATAGATGAAAAAAATAATATTGAAATTAGAGTAGTATTAAATAATGATGGTACTTTTAGAGTATTTATAAATGGTATAGAAAACTATTATGATAGTTCATCAGGAAAAGATTATGCTGAAATAGAAAATCTTGAAATTGGTGAAAAGAGTAATATGGTACTTCATAGTGATATGTTTTTTACAATGACTAGAGAAAAATTCTCTTATAAATCAGTAATAGAAGACTTAGGACCTAAAGATGCTATACCAAGTGAAGATGCAACAGATGAACAATCTATGGAAATAAAGAAAGCAATTGAACAAGGATATGAATCTTATCAAGGTGGGAAAGCATTAGTAAAACCATTTGGTAGATATAACTATTTTGCTGCAAATTTAGTATTAAAGAAAGGATCTAACGCACCAAGCTTTTTAAATGTAGAAGATCCATATGATTTAAGACAAGTTGCAGAAAAATATACTGATTACATGGATGGAAGCCCTGAAAGAGGATTTTTACTATTTAGAACAAATAGAAATTATATCTTCTTCTATAGAGATGAAATATCAATTTATCCATACTATTACTCATTAAACGATACATTTGAAGAAGCAGTAGAAGGATATACTATGAAAGGTATGGACTTTAGAAATTTTGCATCTTTAATATCAGTAGATTGTAAGACAAGTACAGAATTTGATTTAGATTATGAAAATAAAACATTTCATGCAGTATATCCATGCTGCGGATTTGAAATTGATGTTGATGATAATGTAGGAAGATGTAATATAACTATTTACAAAAACTACTATGTATCAAATAAAATAAAAGAACTTGCGAAAGCAGGAAAAGTTACAGTAAATTCTAACGTTGATTTACTACAAAAAACAGAAGAAGAAAGACGAGCTTCAAATAGATAACTATAAAGATTTTGAAGAAAGGATTGCTCATGTCATTAGAACAACTAAAGACTAACAAAATATTTTGGATTACTTCAATAGTAGCTTTAATCTTAGCCATAATAATAATAAAAATAGCTATGAGTTCAATAACTCCAAAACCTGTTGATGAAGATGGAACAAATCTTTCAGTTCAATCAAGAAGATTTAAAACAATGAAAGAGTTACTAGAGTACTATGGTTGTACATATATATCTGAAAATATAGCTATGACATTAGAAGGTGAAAAAGAGTTATATTTAAAATTTAATGTAGATTTATATGCAAATGGCAAGAGCAATGAAGAATTCTTCATGTCACTAATACAGGATGTAGCAAACTTCTATGGCTATTATTCATTTAATATGTATGATGCAGATAGAGACATTACTGTTGAAGTTAAATGTGTTAATAGAAGAATTAGTAAGATAATAATAAATGGACTAGAGGATTATTTTAGAAACAGAGATGCTATGTTAGCTGAAGGAAAATATGTAGAGTATCCAACAACAACAATGGCTGTAAATTCACAATTATTACAAAGATTGATTGATAACAATTGGTCTAGTGATGCAGTAGGATTTGGATCTAAAGAGTCTATTTATAACAAATACGATGTATATTATGATGAGGGCATTAAGGTAAGAATTGAAAATGGAAAGGTATATAATATAGTCTTTACAGAAAAATACGGTGGAGAGGTTGTTGATGGTATAGTACCAGGAACAGGTATGTCTACTGTAAGAGCAACTATTGGTACACCAGCATTTGAAGATGGACCAGTAGGTGTAATAGGATACAAGACAAAGAAATATTATGTGTTCTTTTCAGAGAATGAGATATCTGTTTATAGAGTATACGACGCAAGTATGGTAGATTTTATAGCTCTATATAGAGATTTTAAAAATGATAATATTGACTTACTAGAATTAATGAACAAACTTACAGAAAAGTGGCCTGATTATGATGTATATGATTATACTTCTAATTCAGTATTTATATCTTATCCGCTTCAAGGTTTAGATATAAAGATTAATTATGATAATCAAAGAGGAATATTATTCTATAATAATTTTAATTATTCAAGGGACACTGTAATGTCTATGGTAGATGCTGATGAAGACTTAGTATCAAAATTAGGTATTGATGGTGTATTTGAAGGAGAAAAAAGAAGAATTAATACTCTTAAAGATTTGAATAAAAAAGCTGATGAATTTGAAAAAAATTTAGCTATAACAAGCAATTTATATAAATTATACATAGAGAAAGACTATGCTGATGTAGGCATAAAAGCATATTTTATTTCTAAAGATGGCTCATTACCAAACAGAGAATTGAATGATACAATTTCTACATTTACTTGGATTAATGATACATATTTTGTTTATTCAAAATATGGAAGAGGAATCTACTTATATGATGTATCAAATGGTAGAACTCAAGCTTTAGTTGAAGGTAAACAAGCATTTGAAATTAAATCATTTGAAAACAAGATACTAAAATATGATGATGATGAAGTCAATTTAGAATTCTAGAAAGGTATTAATATGAAGAGATCTACATTAAAGAAATTAAAAAGAGTAATTGTGATTTCAATTATTCTCATAGGTTTAATTTATTTAATAGCAGGACCAATTTCATCTGCAGCAGAGCTTCCTAAAAAAGGAGAGTTTTATTATGCAGGTACATCAAAAGGTTCATATGTTGCAACTGAAAACATATTTAAGTGGCTATTTAATATATTAGCAGAAATAATTCAGTTTATATTCCAATTAATATTATTCATAATAAGAATGATATTCGTAGGTTGGGCTGCATTAATATCTGAGGCTTTGACAGGAACATTTACAGCAATTACTGGTGTTAAGTATGATCCATCTGATGTTGATCAATCTAACATCAATGTTATCAATGTTCAAGATAATATAACAGTTGAAGCTATTGTATTTAACAAAATCCCAATATTTGATGTTGATTTCTTTAATTTTGATGAAATGGATCCTGTAACATATACAGATGCTGACAGAAAAGATGCAGGAAAAGCAATTAAAACACCTACAGGTAAAGACTTATCAGATATGAGATGTTCAACATGTCAACGTGTTGAATCTATTGGACCACACACTTTTAAACAAGATAAAGAAAAGGGAATATGTGTTTGTAAGGTCGAAGAGTGTACTTGTAAAGCTTGCGAAACAAGAAGAAACTTGATGGAACCACATGATGAATTTAACCCGATGCAATTGATAAAGACAAACGTAGCTGAATGGTACTATACAATTAGGTTAATGGCTTTGGTTGGAATGCTTTTAGCATTAGGAGCAATTGGTATTAAAATGGCAATTTCAACTGTGGCATCAGATAAAGCACAATATCAGCAAATGCTATCATCATGGGTAGTAGGAATTATATTATTATTTGGTATTCATTACTACATGATTTTAATGATAAATATAAACAATATTTTGATTGATACAGTTGTTAATTATTCATCAGAGACATCAAAAGATATTGCTGAAGCAACTGTAAGTGATTTTGGAGTTTCAGCTTCACAATCAGACATGGAAATTAATTTATATGAACAAGCAAGAACAAGAGCATACGATCCAAACTTATTAAATGGATTAACAGGTACAATACTTTATTGTACATTAGTATATTTCTCAGTAAGATTTGCTATTGTATACTTCAAGAGGTATTTTACTATAATGATTTTAGTACTTATGGCTCCTGGTGTTGCACTTACATATGCAATACAAAAAGCATTTTCAGGTAGAAGTCATACATTATCATTATGGTTACAAGAGTTCTGCGTAAATATTATTATTCAATCAGTTCACGCATTAATTTATGCAGCCTTCTTATCAACTGCACTTAGAATTGCGTTTGATTCATTACCAGGAAGTATTTTTGCATTTATTATATTAAACTTTATGCTTAAGGCACTACCAATATTCAGAAAGATATTCAAAATGAGTAGTGATGGCGGACTATTAGATGATGCTATGAAAGCAGGTAGCCCTGAAAGATTAAAAGCAATGAAAGATTCAGCTGTTGGTGCAGCGTTAGCAGCTAAACCGTTAGCAAAATCATTTGCTAAATTACCAGGAACAAAAGCTGTAGTAGGATTAGTGAAATCTCCTGTAACAATTGGTGTTGAAGCTCATAGACAATCACAGATGAAAAAGTTTGCAAAAGAGCATAATGAAAAAGTAGATCAAGCTAAATTAGATTTAAAAGATATATTTGCTCAAAACACAAAGACTTATGGTGAAGGAACAGATGAAGAATTAGCAGAAAGAGCAAATAATGGAAGCTCTGAAGAAATAAGACAACAAGCGTATAAACAATTAAAAGAAAGAAGAGATGCTATTTCAATGAGAGCAATACAAGGGCTTCCATTAAGTAGTATTAAAACAGATACAAAAGAAGAAGAGACAAATGAAACAGAAGAGACAAATGAAACAGAGACTAATAAACAAGATCAACTAAATGCTAACTATTCTGCAGTTGGTATGGCAGGAGCTTCAGAAGCTCAAATATTAGAAGCTGCAAGACAAGACTTCTTAAATAGACATAGCGAAAATGCTCCTAAGGTTAAGCCAGAAAGTATTGTATCTGTAAGTGCTAAGAACTTTGCTAGAAATTTAGGTATGATGGCTGATTTTAGAAATAAATATGACATTATTTATGATAAAGATATGCATGCTCATTTCAAGAAGAGACATATACCAAAGACACAATATAATAAAAATACTGGAAGATATGAAGAGACAAGTGCTCATAAACAAATGAGAGAATTATACTCATTAAGGACTGCCTTAGGTGCTTCACCAGAAGAAATGAAAGCACTAAAAACATTCTTGAAAGATACAACAATTGGTTCATTATCATTCTTTACATGTATAGCTGGTATGGGTACAGTGGTTGCACATCCAAAGATTGGACTTGCCCTATTAGCTACAGGTAGCCAATATGTTAAATTGTATTCCCAAAATAAGACAATTAGAGGGGTTAATAAAAAGAGAAAAAATAAGGCTTATGCATTTTATGATTATTCTCCTGGAGCAACATTGGCAATGGGAAAAATAGGTTCTGTTGAAGCATCAATTGTAAGAAGAGAATTTGAGACTTTTATTCAAAAAAATGAAACTAAATCTTTAAGAGATGTTGATTTAAAATATAATCTTGGAGCAGTTAGTTCTTCAATGTATGCTGCAGAAGGACAAGAAGGTGGAGAATATGCAACTCAATATTTAAATAGAAAATTAAGTGAATTATCTCCAGAAGAACAAATGAATTTATTCCTTAAAACGGACTTTGCAAAGACATTGGAAGCTAGTGATATAGAAGCTGCAAAAGAAGGAGCTCAAAGAGATTTCTCTGAGGTTCTTGAAAAAGATTACCATGGAAAAATAGAAGAATTCTTTAAAGCTATGAATCAGGCAGAAAAACCAGATGAAATGCCAGCTACACTTAAATTTGCAGACAAACATTTTGGAACAATGGCTAAAGGATTAGATGCTATTTTTGAAGCAGAGGCAAAAACAGCAAAACAAGCACAAGATGCTTTTGTTGAAGATGCTCTACTTATTGCTACAATGCAAACAGCTAGTGAATTCAGAAAGCGAATAGAGGAAATCAAAGAAGACGAACAGAAAAAATATGATGAACATGAGAGAAAACTTCTATTTGAACCAGATGAAGAAAATGGTTTAGATCAAAAAGAGGCAGAGGCAAGAGAAAGAGCAATAAAAGGATTCTTTGGTATTTCAGTTGCTGTAGGTGATGAAGAAATAGTAATGGATGATCCTGTTATAGATGAAAGAAAGATAGTTAGACAAGCGGTATTATCTACAGTGGGATCAAAAGATGATATAGCAAGATTAGTAAAAAATTCAGGTAATATCGGTGACGTTAAAGGTAAAGCAGTAAGTGAAATAAAGAATAGATTAAAAGATATGGGCTTAACAGAAGATAGCCCAGAAGCTAAGAGATTATATCAAGAATTAAATAGTAGAGTTGAACAAGAGATTAAGACTGTTATTGAACAAGCTCAAGCTTCAGGAATTGGTAAAAAACCAACAGAAGCACCTGAAAAAGGAAAAGCTGTTGAACCTTTATTATCAGAAGTTCCTGAACAATTTAATGACGAACAATTTATCAAAGATTTTAAAGATCCTGAAAAAGCAGATTCAAGACCAAAGGTTAAGATTACTGAATTTGAGAAAAAACAATTAAAAGATTCTTTAACAAAGACCATAAAAGATGAAATTCAAGCTGATAGTAAAAAGACTTTTGGGGAAGCTATTACTCAAGAGGATGTAAAAGCAAAGATATTAGAACAATATGTTAAGAAAACAAGAGGAGAAAATGTTAAGGTTGAGAGTTTAACTGAATCACAAAAAGCTTTTGCAGAAGCTCAAGTTGATCAATTCTTAGCTGATGTTACTGAAAAATCTAAAGATACTACTAGACAACAAGGAGTACCTGAACCAAAAGCGGAACAAACAGTAACTCCTAACGCAGGAATTGGAAATCCAGATGCTGGACCTGAACCAGTTCAAGCAAAACGTTCTCCAGTACAAGTTACTTTAAAAACAAGGGTAGATAGAAAACCTGAAGATGTTAAAAAGAGAATGGAAGATATTTCAGAAGGATTAACTAAGGCAGCTATGGCTAAACCAGAAGATAAACAAAAAGTTGAACAATCAATAATCGATATCTTTAAACAAGGAGAGGAAACTGAAGATCCTGCATTAATAAGAAATCAAACTCAAGCAGCGTTAGATGCGATGATTTTAAACGCTCAATTACAAAAGTTAAATTTAGCAACAGCAAGATTTGAAACATCAAGAAATTTGGAACCAATATCTGTAAAAGGTGACGCAATGAAATCAAAAGAGAAAAAAGAAGCAAGAAAAGCTATGTCATTCTTAGAAGAAATTAGTAAAGAAGAAAACAAAGAACTAAGAGATAGGGTTCCAAAGGAAGAGATTAAGAAAAAAGAAGAATTATATGACGAAGCTAGACTTGGTTATACAGCAAATATAGTAGGTATGATAGAGGCCTCTTTAGGCAAAAAAGAGAAGAAATAGAAAGGAATTGGACATGAGACTAAAAAAGAAAAAGATACTTGTTAGTATTTTAATAGTTATTTTATTATTAAGTACAATTTTTAGTGTTCGATCTATAGGTGCTACATTAGGAGAAGCCTTAACGGATATTCTTGGAACATTCGTAGGTATTCTAACATGGCCTGTAAGAATCATTGCACTTGGAATTGCATACTTAATGGATAGAATTACAAGTTCAATTGCATATTTAGATGGAGGAACAAGTACACCTGGTAAGTTCTTTACACCATATGAAATCTTATTTAATAAGATACGTATTACAGATATAGATTTCTTTAATTTTCAAGGACTTTCAGAAGATTGTGCAACATACAAAATTAGAGAAGCTGTAGCTCAATGGTACTATTTTACTAGAATGATAGCTATAGCAGCTTCATTAGTAGTATTAGCTTATGTTGGTGTTAGAATGTCTCTTTCTACAATGGCACAAGATAAAGCTAAATACAAAAAAATGTTGGTAGATTGGGCATCAAGTGTTGCTTTAATATTCCTACTTCATTACATTATTATATTTATTTTAGCAGTAAATACAGCTTTGGTTAATGCAATAGGAGGAACTGCAGGTGCAAAAGGTGATGAAATATCTGATCAAATAGGTGGAATTGCAAATGCATCTTTAGGTATTTCTGTTTATGCCATAGGCGCTACTATAGTATTTACATTATTAGTAAAACAAACATTAGGTTTGCTACTTGCTTATATCAATCGTATGATTAAGTTAGCTTTCCTATTAATAATTGCCCCATTAATTACAATTACTTATTCAATAGATAAGATGGGTGATAATAAAGCACAAGCATTAAATGCATGGTTAAAAGAGTTTGTATATACAATTCTTTTACAACCATTTCACTGTATTATATACATGTCTTTAATAGATATAGCTTATAGTTTATTGGCAGAATCATCTGTTGAGGATGAAGGTTCTTTAGCTGCATGTATATTGGCATATTTATTCATAAAATTCTTAACAGAAGCAGAAAAATTAGTTAGAAAGATATTCGGATTTAAAGATACAGATACAGGTACTACTTTAGGTAGTGGTATGGCTGCTGCCGGTGCTACATTAGCGCTTTCTAAAAACATAGGTAGTACAGTTGGTAAAGGTGTTAGATTTGCAAAAGGAGCTTTACCAGGAGCTATGGCAGCTGCAGGTAAAGCAGCAGATAAAGCTTCAAATGCTCTTGGAGCAGCTGCAACTAATGTTAGAGCAGCTAGTAGAGCAATAGGAAAGAAAGACCTTGTCGATGAAAAATTAGGTATTAATTCTGGTGAAAAGGCTTCAGGTAATGTATTCAGTAGAATGAAACAACAAAAAGAAGCATTGAATGCAGCAAGACAAGCATATAAAAACGCTGATGCAACAGGCAAAGAAAGAATTAAGTATACAAGAAAAACAGCTAGAGAAGGTGAGAAGACAGATAAAGCTTATAATGCAGGTAAGGTACTTACTGCAAAGCAAATGGCTGAAAATAGAAAGACTAGAGCTGCAGATATGAGAAGCGAAAAATTCCAAGAAACTGCACAAAAAGAAGCTGAAAAAACAGTTAAGCAAAAACAAGAGAGAAAAGAAAATAGTAGAGTTAGAAAAAGCTTTAGAAAAGCAAGAGGAGTTGTTCGAAAGGTTAATGGTGTTGCTTCTAAGATAGTAAACAACGAGTTGACAAGAACAGCATTAAAAGGTGGTGTAGCTACTTTTGTTGGTTCTTGGAGTTCTGATAAATCAATGGCTGCAGCTATAACAGCAGGTGTTGCTGGATGGAAAGTAACAGATGAAGCACTTAAATATACAGGTGGACAAGTTAAGAGTGATCTTAATGAGAAATATGCTGCTGCAGGAATTACAAGTGCAGAAAAAGCTATGGAGTTGTACGATGAAAATGATGAACACTCATATGCTGAACGAGTTAAAGATGGAAAGGCAGATTTAAGAGAACAAGGAAAAGCTGATAGAGAAGCAAATGAAAATAGCTTAAGTGAAAGTGAAGTTAATAGAGTTTTAGGAGAGATGTCTAGACAATTAGCTACTAATGCTAGTGCATCATTACAATCAATATTAGATAAAGCATTAGGCGATAGCCAAAATAAAATGTCACAAGCTTTTGAACAAAAATTAAAAGAACTATATAATAATCAAAAGAATGCTAATGCAGTATCATCTATGAGTAATGCATTCCAATTAGGATTCTCTGAAAGAATGGTATTTGGTACAGCTGATAGAGAGAGTACACATATATCTTCTGCATTTACTCCTAAGGATCCAGATGCTGTTGATGATAAATACAAATTTGAATCTGGTGCTGAACCAGATTCAGCAGACACAGGAGGACCTGATATACCAAGCCCTGAAGAAATGCAAGAAGAAATTAATAATAGAGTAAACGATATGATGAGAGACATTAATGAACAACCTACACAAGTACAAGAAGTAGTTGAAAAAAGAATTACTGAAATCAAGAGATCATTTGATACTTCAAAACCAGATCATTCAATACAAGAATTAGATGCAATAATAAATAAATTAGCGGGAAACAATAGCCCAGAGGCTGAGGCTATAAGACAAAAGGCTACAGCTGCTAAAGCAGATTTAGAAAAGCAAGTTAGGGAAAACTCAGGAGGAGAAAACAAATAAAAAGCTTAAAGAATGACTAGAAAGGGAAAAAGTATGCTAAAAGTTTCTAAAAAACTAATTGCAAGTTTATTTGTAATTATAGTAGTTTTTAATTTCATAGGATCAACATACCTTAACTATTCATATGCTGCTGCTGAAGATGTAGACTTAGAAGATGTTGTAACGGTTATAACTAACGTTATGGGAGGAATAGTATCAATAGCTATGTGGCCTTTAAGACTTAAGGTTACAATGGTTGCTATTGTTATTAATGTTATAGAAGCTACTGTTGCTACTATGGATAATACCGGTGGAACAACGAAATTCTTTATTACTCCATATGATATTTTCTTTAATAAAATTCCACTATTAGACATTGATATTTTTGATACATCAGGAACGGGAGTTTTAAGTGAGATAAGAGGAAAAGTTGCCGAGTGGTACTATGCAATGAGATTAGTAAGTGTTGCAGCTTTAGTCGCTGTATTAGGTTACATTGGTATTCAAATGGCTATTTCTACTATGGCAGATGATAAAGCAAAATATAAGAGAATGCTAGTAGACTGGGTAGCCAGTGTAGCAATATTATTCTTATTACACTATATTATGATTTTTATCATAATGGTTAATAGTGCGCTGGTTAATGCAATAGACTCATTTGTTACAAGCTCAACAATGGCTGGTTATGATGACCAAACAATACAAGATGCTTTCTCAAGTATGGCAATGAAAGCACTTGTAGGCATTGGTATGGATTCATTGACAGCAACAATAGTATTTGCGTTATTGGTGTTCCAAACAGCAGGATTTATAGTTTCATACTTAAACCGTATGATTAAAGCTTGTTTCTTGGTAATAATTGCACCATTAATAACAATTACTTATTCAATAGATAAGATTAAAGATCAAAAATCACAAGCATTGGATGGATGGCTTAAAGAGTATGCATACACAATACTTATTCAACCATTCCATTGTATAATATATGCTACTTTTATATCTATAACATATAAATTGATAGGAGATCCATCTGAGTTATTACCATTTGATGATATTAAAAAGATAGTAAGCCCAGATTACAACCAATTAGTAGCAGGTTTATTTGCAATATTTGCATGTACATTTATATATACTGCTGAGAAACTAGTTAGAAAAATATTTAACATTAGTGACGATGCAAGTAAAACATCTATGGCTGCCGGTGTTGCAGTTTCAGTTGCTGCGGTTGCAAATGCTAAAAAACTTGGAGCTAAAACAAAGGCTGGTTTAAATATGGCTTCTGAAGCAACTAAGAAATTTGGAGAACATGCAAAAGCTTTAGGACAAAAGGTAGATAATTTATCACAAAAAGATAACGCACTTGGCTCAGCTATAAGAGGAGCAAAAGGTGCAGCAGGAAAGGTATCAAATAGTAAGTTAGGACAAGGTGTTAAAAAAGCTTCAGGTGCAGTAAAAAAAGGTGTTGGACGAGTTAAAGCATCAGATAAGTATAAGAAATTCGCATCTGGAATGGATAGATTAACTGCAGGAGTTAATAATGTATTAAAAGCTCCTAAAAGTTTAAATGATAAATTGGCAGGTATAGCATCAAATGAAAAAAATTCAAAAACTAAAAGATTTTTTGCTAATATAGGATCAAGAGCTTTAGCAAAAGCAAGATCATCAGGTAGAACAGGAAATGTAGCTAAGTGGTTGACTACTTCAGCTATGTTAGCAGCAGGCAAAGGACCTTTAGAAGCATATGGTGCTGCTTCTGGAATAGGCGAAGGTGTAGACTCACTTATGTCATATACAACAGGTGAAATTTCAAAAGGTGCTGCTGACTTGAAAGGAGCTTTTGAAGGATTACCAGATAATGAAACTGTTTCAAATTTAAAGAGTACACTAAGTTCATTAGAAAGTTTAAAAGAAACAGCTGATAAAACAAGTGCTGAAGCTGCGAACTTACAAAATAATGCTGATAATATTCAAAAACAAATGGATAAAGTAGAGAGACAAATGAATACGGCTGGAAATCCAACTCAAAGAGCAGATTTACAAAATCAGTATAGTAGTTTATCTAAAAAGAGAGATGGATATTTAGAAGAGTTAGATAAAAAGAAAAAAGATCTGCAAGCTGCTCAACAGAATTTGGCAAATGCATTAGGTAAAGATAAATATAATGAAGATGATTATAATAAAAAACATAAAGAACTAGAAGAAAATATTGTTCAAGAACAAGCAAGCCAATATGCTGATTACTTTGACCAAATACAAAGTGAAGGAAAAGCAGGAAGATTTGCTAATGGAGTAAGTCAGATAGAAAAATCAAGGGAAAGAAGAGTTCTTGAATTATCAGTAAAAAATGAGTTAAAAGAATTAGATGCTGATGATCAATCTAGAGATGTAATTAATCAAATTTATAGTATGGCATCTGCTGGAATGAGTACAAGTGATATCACTTCAGCTATTCAAGGTCAAATTCAATCAATAGTAGCAGCAAGATCAGGAAAAGTAGATTTTTCTCGTTTGATATCAGCTGTTCAAGAATTAGGAAAATTCGAAGAGCAAGCAAACTTGTATAACTCAATAAGTTCTGCTAGTTCAGTTAACTTGTCAAATTATAGGCTTGCAGAAGCAGTAGCTAGAAGACAAATGGAATCATAAAACAGAAGAAAAATAATATTTAAATATAAATATAAGGAGAAATTGTATGTCTAGGAACCAAAAATTAATATTGGTGGTTTCATTAGCAGTTATAGTTCTTGTATTTATTATCAATGGAGTAATTGATAATAGAAACAGAAGACAATTTGATACTGATGAAACTATGTCAGAAGAAGAGGCTGCTAATCTATTAGCCAAAAAAAATGAAGCTATTGAAGTAAATGTAGCAAAGGGAAAAAATGAAAGAGAAAGAATAGAATACTATGCTCAAAAATTCTTTAAAAGTATAGCTACTAAAGATTATGAAGACGCTTATAATGTTTTAAATGGAGCATATAAAGAAAGATATTTCCCAACATTACAAAGCTTTATTGACTATTGTGAAGTGTATTTCCCAGGAACTTTGGGAGTTAAATATACTAATATAGAAAGAAATGGAACAACATATGTAATATGGGTTACTATTTCTAATTCAACAGGATATTCAAAATCAACAATTGAAAAACAAGTTGTAGTAAAAGAAAATGGTCTAAATGATTATGAAATATCATTTAGTAAATAGAATTGGAAAGGAGTAACATATGAATTTTACCGATTTAAGATTAAAAATCCAAAGATTTTTTAGAAGAACTAGGTATATATTTCTAGTAGCAATTATTGGTTTAGCTATATTAGTAACTTTAAATACAATAGTAAAATATAGACCACAACAAGTGGTTCCGGAGACTAATTTAGATACAAGAGCATCAGTAATGGATCCTAATGTTAAAACACCGACTCAAGTATCATCTTCAATTGAAGAATTGATATCAATTTATATGGGATATTGTAATAAGAACGACTTTTCTTCAGCATTTGATATGCTATCAGAAAAGTGCCAACAATATATGTTTCACAATGATATAAACGAATATTTACAATATATGTACACTATTATGCCAACACCAAAAGAATATACAATTCAAAATTATTCAGATTTAACAGTTAATGGTAAGACATACTATGTATATCAATTAAAATATTTTGATAACTTAATTGAAACAGGATTAACAAATACAACATATGCATATACAACTGAAAAAATCACTTTTGTAAGAGAAGGTGAAGGAAGTTTACAAATGAATGTTGGAAACTTTGTAGATTTTGAAGATATAAAGAGACTTACAGAAGGTGAATATTTAAAAATAGATGTTTTAACATCTTTAGTTCAATATAGTACAATTACTTATGAAGTTAAATTTACAAATAGAACTGACAATTATATAGTTATTTCTGATAGTAATGAAGATGAAGAGATAACAATTACTTTAAATGAAGAAACAAGACATCCAGTTGAAAGACCAGATATTATATTAGAGCCACATGAATCAAAAACTGTAAGTATACAATTTACAAAATTCTTTGATGACTCTGATCCTGTAACTGCTATTTCATTCCCAAATATTAGAGTAATGACTAAGTATTCAGGAAATGAAGCTGGTGAAGAAGTAATAAGAGAAGAGATAAATAATGCAGAAGCAAAATTAGGTATGTCAGTTGGATTATAATAATTAAAAAAATATAGAAAAGACTTGAATTTCGAATTTAAGTCTTTTTTTGTTTTTTGATAGACTTTATATTAAAAATGATATAAAATATATTTGTAAAAATGGATGAAAGGAGTGAAATTATGTTAAAAGATAGTTTTGATAAAAAAGTAAATGATAATAAATCACTCCCAGAAATTTTTGCAGATTTAAAGAAATCTCAGAAAGAGGTTTCTGAAGGTACAAAGGAAATACCAAAAGTACCTAACACAAGTAATATAAAGAAAAAACATTATAAGATAGAAGAGTATGTCAATAGGTTTAAGGATAGAGATTATAAGTTTATGAAAAAGATAAATATTCATAGATTTAAGTCTTTAGATCATGTTACATACATACTAAAAACTAATAAAAAAGTAAGAGTAATTAGTTCTTCTGTAATAGGTGCTATCTTAATATTTGTTATGATGCTTTCTTATACAAATTATATATATGCCACAGATTTTTCTATTCAAGAAGATAAGAAGCAAGTAGTAGGAAGTTTTGAAGCAAACGAAAATACATTTGATATTGAAAGAATTATAGAAACAAATTCTAGTATTAAAAGAGAGAAGAAAATAGTTAAAGAAACATGGGATATCCAATATGAAACTCAAGTCGAACCAACACTAATGTATCCAGATGGAGAAGAAGTAATAATTCAAGAGGGAAGTTATGGAAAAGAGAATGTTACTTTAATTAAAACTTTTGAAAATGGTGAAGAACTTGATTATAAAATACTAGAAAGAGATAGAGTAGTATCTCCAGTAGATAAAGTCGTACAACGTGGTACAAATAAATTCTTAGCTAAGAATAATATTCATTTTGGAGATATAGTTTATTTAAGTGCTATAACAGATCTTAAAGATAAATGGACAGATTCATCAAATACTATAATGACAGTTGGTGCTTATACACAAATGCAACTTTTAGATGCAAATGAAGAATGGTGCAAAGTTAGCATTGAAGGTATAGAAGGATATATGAGAACTGATAATGTTGTTACTGAATATTCTTCACCAGGAATTATAGAAAAGACAAGAGTAACTAAAATACTATCAGAAGTAAATTTTGAAATGCCACTGAATGAACCTAGTGGATTGACAGCAGGTGACTTTAGAAAGGTACTTTCTGGTAATATTAATGATAGAAATAAGATATTTGAAAATAATGCTGAAGCATTTTATATAGCTGAGCAATTATATCATGTAAATGGTTTATATTTAGCTGCGATAGGAATACATGAAAGCGCTTGGGGAACATCAAAGATTTCTTTAGATAAGAAAAACCTATTTGGCTATGGAGCAAGTGATGGTTCACCATATGACTCAGCATTCGACTTTGAATCATATCAAGAAGGTATAGAAACATTAGCTAAATCAATGGCTAAATACTATCTAAATGATGCAGGTGTTGATGTACAAGGAGAATTATCTACAGGAAAGTACTATAATGGTAATACTTTATCTGCAGTTAATATTAGGTATGCATCTGATCCTGAATGGGCTAATAAAGTATACAGCAAGATGTCAAGTTTGTACTCAAGATTAAAATTAGGAGTGTTTGATGATTAAAAATAAGAAACGCTTAATATTAATATTGTTAGTTGTATTAGTTGTAACTTTTATAGTAATTTATTTTTCGTTTATGAAAGTAAGAAGAAGTAATAATATTTTCGCAATAGAATCTGAAAAAATCTATGAAGAAAATAAAGATAATTTATTCTCATTAGATGAAATAATACTATTTTCTAATGCAGAATTTGAAGATTTATCTCCAGAACAAAATTTGCAAGATATATCAATTCATCAATATAACGATATTGCAATAAAAATAAAAGCAAATAATGAAAATGGAATAAATGAATCTAATACTATAAACGAATTATATATTGACAATATTAAAATTGAATCTAATAAAGAAGGTATTGGAGAAAAGAAATTTAACTATAAAAGATATTTGGATTTTGCAAAGTATAGAGATATAGAAAACAATCAAGATAGAATTGATTTTAAAATTCTTCATTCAAATGAAGAGCAAGTAGAAGATGAATATGATAATCCAACATTCTTTACAGATTGTAGTAATCCAATTACTTTAAGTTTAATATATAAAAATGTATTAGAACATTGTACAGCAACTAACGCTGGAAGCTTAGCATATGATGGATCTATTTTAAAAAATGCTAATGTAAATGTAGAAAATTTAGAAGCAAAAGTATCTTTTGATATACATTTAAAGAATAATTTAAATGAAGAGTTTATTTGTAAGGTGTCATTTTATATCAATTTAGATGGATATGGAAATTCGCTTTATAATGGTAAAGTAAATACTAAAATAGATGCTTCAGGATACAAATTTTTAAAAATAACAAATAACATGAAATGGGAATAATAAATGTCATATATTGAATTTGAAAATGTACGAAAAGAGTATAAAATGGGGGAAGTTACAATTGACGCCCTTAATAATACTAATTTTACAATTGAAAAAGGAGAACTTGTAGTTATAGTAGGACCATCTGGAGCCGGAAAAACAACTACTCTAAATATTTTAGGAGGAATGGATACAGCAACTAGTGGAAAAGTTTCAGTAGATGGAAAAAGGATTGACAAATTATCAAATAAAGCTTTGATTAAATATAGAAGAGAGGACATTGGATTTGTTTTTCAATTCTACAATTTAGTTCAAAATCTAACTGCAAAAGAAAATGTAGAACTTGCTACACAGATTTGTAGTGATTCTTTAGATCCAGAAGAAATTTTAATAAAAGTTGGATTAAAAGATAGAATGAACAATTTTCCATCACAACTATCAGGTGGTGAGCAGCAAAGGGTTGCAATAGCAAGAGCGATAGCTAAAAATCCTAAATTACTTCTATGTGATGAACCAACAGGAGCTCTAGATTATAATACAGGAAAACAAATATTAATGCTTTTGCAAGAAACATGTAGAAAAGACGGAATGACAGTAGTTATTATTACTCACAATCAAGCTATAGCACCAATGGCAGATAAAATCATTTTCTTTAAAAATGGAATGGTTGAAAAGCAGATTAGAAATGAAAATATTGTTCCAGTTGAATTTATAGAATGGTAATAAAAAAAGAAGGAATCTTAGATTCCTTCTTTTTGTTTGGAGGCGCCAATCAGACTCGAACTGATGATCAGAGTTTTGCAGACTCGTGCCTTACCAACTTGGCTATGGCGCCATAAAAAATATAAAAAAATGGAGCGGAAGACGGGGCTCAAACCCGCGACCTTCGCCTTGGCAAGGCGACGCTCTATCAACTGAGCTACTTCCGCATCCCTTAAGCATTATTATAATAACAAAATTTTAGATAAAAGTCAATAGGAAATTAGCTATTAATATTATTGATTTATGCTTTATTATGCAATAAAATAAGCATTAAAGAAAGGAAGAATGAAAAATGGAATATAGAAAATTTGATGACAGATATGTTTTAAGATTAGAAAAGGGCGAAGAAGTAGTAGAGAAAATAAAAGAATTATGCAAAATGGAAGATATAAAATTAGCTGAGATAACAGGACTTGGAGCAAGTAGATTAGTAGAAATAGGAGTATTTAATGTAAATACTAAAGAATATAATACTAAAGTCTTTGAGGGAATGTTTGAAATAACATCTTTAGTAGGAAATGCTACTACAAAAGAAGAAGATAACTATTTACATATTCACATTAATTTTGGAGATCCAGATGGAATTGTAAGAGGTGGTCATTTAGTAAGATGTATTATCTCTGCAACTTCAGAAATAATAATCTCTAAAATTAATGGTAGAGTTGGAAGAAAACTAAGTGATGAAATAGGATTAAACCTATTAGAATTTTAAGAAATAATTGTCTTGTCAAGAGTAATAATTTGATAACTAAATGAAATATTTAAAATATATACTTTTATTTTTGTTTGATATATAATTAATGTGTATAATTGGAGGATTATCTTGAATAAATTAATTCACGAAGAAGTAAAATACGATGGAGTACGCTTTAATGTAGTACAGAAGAAGTATTTAAGAGAAGATGGTAAAGAAATAATAAGAGATATTGTTAATCCTGGAGATGCTGCAGTTGTTCTTGCAATAGATGAAAATGATAATGTTATTTTTGAAAGACAACTAAGAGAAGCTATAGGTGAAATTTGTTTAGAGCTTCCAGCAGGAATGGTTGAAGAAGGAGAAGATCCAAAAGAAACTGCGAGAAGAGAACTAGAAGAAGAAACAGGATTAGTAGCTGGAGAATTAGAACATCTTATTTCTGTGTATCCTTCAGTTGGTTATACAAGTGAAAAGATTCATTTGTATTATGCAAAGAATCTTACAAGTGGAACAAAGCATTTGGATTCTACAGAGGAAATTGAATCAATAGAAAGAATTCCACTTACAAAGTGTTTAGAACTTGCCAAAGAAAACTATTTTAAAAACGCAAGTCAAAATATAGCAATATTAATGTATTATTACAAATATGTTGATGGAGGAGTTAATGGACAAAATAACAGCAATTCTAGATAATATTAATATTAGAAATCTGTTAGATATATTCGATTTTCAAATTGCTATAGCAGTATTGATATTTTTTGTACTTATTAGAGGCCCTTTTGCTAAACTAATAATCAACATCTATTACAAGATTATTGGTAAAGAAAGAAAAGCAACAGAGAGTTCTATGTACAAATACCTAACAACTCTAAGTGTGCTTATTGGTATACTTATTGCGACAAATATTTTACCAGTGACAAAACAAGTGCTATTTGTAATGAATAAGATTATTAAAATCATAATGATTTTATTTATAACAAAATGCTTGACTACACTTACATATGAAGACTCAATCTTAATGAAAAAGATTAATAGTACCTTAGAAGATAAACCGGTTAATAAGTTTGTTGCAAAAATCGTTAGAGGGCTTTTATGGATTATTGCTATTTTCATAGTTATTTATGAATTAGGCTATAATCTAAACGGTTTAGTAGCAGGTCTTGGAGTTGGAGCTGCAGTAATATCATTTGCCGCTCAAGACATTGTTAAGAGCTTAATAGGTGGTATGGCAATACTTACTGATAAACCATTTGTTATCGGAGATTGGATTGAATGTGGAGATTACCAAGGAACAGTAATTGATATTACTTATAGATCTACACGTATTAAATCATATAACAATGCTATTGTTACTATACCAAATTCAATCATTACTACTAACTACGTACTAAATTGGAATAAATTATCAAGCAGAAGAGTTGATATAACATTGGGCTTAAGTATGAATGAAAATTCTGAAAAAATTAGAAAATTCATTAGTCAATTAGAATTCATGCTAAGAAATCATAGAGACGTTATCAAAGATTCTGTAAATGTTAATTTTGTTGGAATTGGTGAACATAGTTTTAATATATTATCTTACTTCTATGTAAAAGAAGTAAATTATGCAAAATTTTTAAGATTAAGACAAGATATTTTATGCGAAATAATTAATATTATTGATAAAGAGAATATTGAACTTGCATACCCAACGCAAAGTATATTATTAGAACAGAAAAAAGAAAAAGAAATATAGGAGACAACAATTGGAAAAATTAGGACTTGCATTAGGTGGTGGAGGAATTAAAGGAGTTGCATATATTGGAGCTTTTAAAGCTTTAAGAGAGCTAAATGTTAATGTAGAGTACTTATCTGGTACAAGCTCTGGCAGTATATTTGCAACTCTATTTGCTTTAGATTACACTGACGATGAAATGCTAAAAAAAGTAAAAGATAATTATAAATATTTAATAGCAATAGATAAAAAGAAAATTGTATTAGGATTGTATTCATTTATAAGAACAAGAACAGTAAATATTAAAGGTATCATGAATGATAAATCTGTATCACAATTAATTAGATCTATAGGAGAGCAAAAGAAGGTATCTAATATGAATCAAATTAAGATTCCATATGCTGTTTGTACAGTAGATACAATCTCTACAAAAGAATGTATATTTTTATCAAAAGAAATAAAGAATAAACAAAAAGATATAGATTATCTATATGATGTAGACATAGAAAGAGCTATAAGATCAAGTATGGCATTTCCTGGAATTTTTTCATCTGTAAATTACGATAAATATAACTTTATAGATGGAGGAACTAAAGATAATTTACCAGTTCAAGTTTTAATGGATATGGGCGCTACAAAGACTTTAGCACTTAATTTCAAACTAGATGAATACACTCCAACAGATGATGTGCTAGCTGTTTTACTTAGAACTTGTGATATTTTTTCACAGAAAGATGTATTAAGAGCACAGGAAAAAGCAGACTATTTTATTGAAATTAGTGCACCAGGCTCAAGCTTACTTTCACTTAATGATTTTGATAAATTAGTTGATATTGGTTATAATGCAATAATGGATAATAAAGATAAAATATTAAGTTTATTATAAAAAGGTGGAACTCATAATTTCCACCTTTTTTAAGTGGACATATAAAATATTTAATGATAAAATTTAGGCAAAGGAGTAATGATATGAAAGCTTTAGTTACAGGAGCATCTTCTGGAATAGGAAGAGATATGTCTAAATATTTAAGTTCTTTAGGCTATGACCTAGTTATAGTAGCAAGAAGAAGAGAATTACTAGAAGAACTTAAAAGTGAACTTTCTACAAATGTTGAAATAGTTTGTTTAGATGTTAGCCAAAAAGATAATTGTGTTAAACTATTTGAAGAACATAAAGATGTTGACTTGGTTATAAACAATGCTGGTTTTGGTCTTTATGGTGAATTTGATACAATTGACCTTGATAAAGAGCTAAGCATGATTAATACAAATATTGAAGGTTTACATGTTCTAACAAAACTATACGTTAAAGAAATGGATGAAAGAGGAAGTGGAAAAATTCTTAATGTTTCATCAGTTGCAGGATTTATGCCTGGACCACTTATGGCTACATATTATGCTACAAAGAACTATGTAACAGCACTTTCTAGAGCTGTTAATAAAGAATTAAGAAAGAAAAAATCCAATGTAAGGGTGAGCATTTTGTGCCCAGGACCAGTTAATACAAACTTTAATAATGTTGCTGGTGTTAGATTTGGACTAAAAGGATTAGATAGTTCATATGTTGCAAAATATGCAATTGATAAAACTTTAGAAGGAAAGGAAGTAATTGTACCAGGATTCTTAATTAAATGTGTAAGATTCTTTAGTAAAATTATTCCTGATTCTGTACTAATGAGCTTTTGTTATAAATCACAAAAAAGTAAGAACAAATAGATATTTTTAGGAGTGAGATAATTGGAAGTAAATAACACAATGATGCAATATTTTGAGTGGTATTTGCCTGGAGATTCTACACTTTGGAAAAAAGTAGCTAGTGAAGCCATAAAGTTATCTAACATGGGAATAAATTATATCTGGTTGCCACCAGCATATAAAGGAGCTAGCGGAACAAATGATACGGGATATGGTGTATATGATTTATATGATTTAGGAGAATTTGACCAAAAGGGCACTATTCCTACAAAGTATGGAACAAAAGATGAGTATATAAATGCTATCAATGTATTGAGACAAAATAATATAAAAGTACTAGCTGATATTGTTCTAAATCATAAAATGGGTGCTGATGAAGCTGAAGAAGTAATGGCTGTCCAAGATGATGAAAATGATAGAACTAAAAGTGTAGCAGAACCTAGAATGATTAGAGCTTGGACAAAATATACTTTTCCTGGAAGAGGAGATACATATTCTTCATTCAAATGGAATTGGAGACATTTCCATGGAATAGATTGGGATGATATAACGGCTACAAATGCAATTTATAGATTTTATGGCAAAGAATGGAATGACGGCGTTGATAAAGAGAAGGGTAACTTTGATTACCTAATGGGTGCTGATATAGATCTTAACAATTATGATGTTGTTCAAGAATTAAAAAAATGGGGCGAGTGGTATTTAAACACTGCAAGATTTGATGGATTTAGATTAGATGCGGTAAAACATATAAGATGCGAATTTTATGATGAATGGCTAAAATATTTAAGAGAAAAAACTGGAAAAGAATTATTTACAGTTGGAGAATATTGGACAACAAATGTAGGTACTATGAAAGAGTACCTAGAAAAAACTCATTATCAAATGTCACTATTTGATGTACCACTTCATTTTAATTTTTATAGGGCATCATTAAGTAATGGTGAATTTGATATGAGTCAAATATTAGAAGGAACACTTGTAAAAGAAATACCTGATAAGGCCGTTACTTTTGTTGATAATCATGATACAGAACCAGGGCAAGCTTTAGAATCATGGATACCAGATTGGTTTAAAGGGCATGCATACTCTATTATTCTTCTAAGAAATGAAGGTATGCCATGTGTCTTCTATGGAGACTACTATGGAATTGAAGATAAATCAGTAACTCCTAAAAACGAGATATTACATACATTACTAAAAGTAAGAAAATATTATGCATATGGAGAACAAGTAGATTACTTTAATGATCCAAATGTAATAGGCTTTTGTAGAAAAGGTGATTATGATCATCCAAATTCTGGACTAGCCGTTGTTATGACAGATAGTACAGGTGGCAATATCCAAATGAATATGGGAAAAGATTTAGCTAATACTGTATTTTATGATTGTACTGGAAATGTTGCAGAAACAGTGTATGTAGACCATGAAGGAAACGGAATATTCTATTGTAAAGATGGAAGTGTTTCTGTATGGATTAAACAAGGTGAAAATATTAATTAAAAATTATAAAAAAGGTGCTTTTGAAAAAGCATCTTTTTTTGTTGCAAATAGGTATCAAATAAGTATCTTTTTAGTTACTATTAAGTTTTTTAAAGCGTTATTTGATACAATATCTTTGAATTATTTTAAGATAGAATAGGAGTACTAGCAATGAGTGAAAATAAAATTGTAATTAAAGGAAGAGAAATAGACTGTGCAGACTTATCAGACAATCAATTAATTAAGCTTTATAATGAAGTAGCAGACAAAGAAATTGCTTTATTAAACTTTTTAGCAGAATATCCAGTTGATGCTAACTTAATTGAAGACTCTGGAATAGAAGAATTATGGAGTTAGGAGAATAATATGTCAGTATATACAAATGGTTTAAGTAATAAAATTAAGGACTTAGTAGAAGAAAATTCAACATTACTTCATTTAGGTTTTGGAGTTTGTAATAGAAAACTACAAAATGCAATAAATTCAAAAGTTGAAGAAGTTGAAAAAGACTTTGTAAGTAAAGCTAACTTTTATAAGAAAAACGTAAATGAACTTACTAATGAAAAAGCTCAATTACTAAAGCAATATGAAGATGAATTTAGTAAAGTTTATGATGTTTATTCAAATAAGTGCTTTCAACTACTAGTTCTTAAAGAACAAATTGAATTAAATAGATTGTCTACAATAGGTAATATAATTACATTGCTAGAACTAAAGGATAAAGTTGAAGAAAGTCAACAATATATTGAATACATTAATAAACGTAAAGAATTAGAACAAAAATTAGATACTATAGAAGTTAAAGCTGACTATGATAAAACATATGAGGTTTTAAATGCTTTAGAAGATCCAAAACTTCAATATGATGATCAACTTGCAAGATATATTGAAAAATACGGTAACTTATGTGGATTGATAGATAGAATTCAAGAAGCAGCAGATGCTGTTCCAAATGAAGGAGTTGAAGCAATTGCTTCAATATCTGTTGTTGAAACAGCTATTACTGATGAATCAAAAGCAGGAATAGTATCAAAAATTAAAGCGTTTTTATCTAACATTTTCAAAAAAGGTGATTTTGAAAAAGAATATTTAGCAAAAGCAACTGAAAAAGTTGGTGTAATGGATGCTGAAATAACAAAGATGGCTGATACAGTAAAAGAAGAAACAATTAATGTAGTAAGTATCGTATTAGAGCACAAAGATAAAATCAATGCAGCTTTTACAGCTGAATAATAAGGAGAAAAAAATGGATAATAATCAAGTATTTTATGATGGTAGAATAATAGATATGGCCAATATTAGCATAGAAGAACTAGAAGGCTACTATAATAAGATAAAAGCAGAAAAGAATGAAACTATAGCAAAAGTTAATGAATTGATTAAAAATTCAATTGTTTAGGAGGCTAAGATGGCAAGTAAAAGAGCACAAAAAAAAGAAACTAAAAGAGAACAAAAAGGTGCATCAAAAGATACAAGCACAAAACCTAAGAAACCTAGAAAACCCTCATATCAAGTTCAATTTGATCAAATAAGAGCTGCTTTGAAAAGTGGAGAGATTACATCTTTAGAAGAATTTAATGAAAGATTAGATAAAATAGTACCATCTAAAGGATCACTTAAATTTGATGATAAGAAAAAAGAATTAGAAGAATACGCGAAACAGGTTTTAGGAATAAAAGAAGAAGAACAGGAAGCAGCACAAACTGAAGCTGCTCCAGAAGTTTCAACAGAATCAACTGAAGTAGTTCCAGATGTTTCAGAAGGACAAGCTGAAGCAGTTCCAGAAGAAACAGTAAAAAATGAGGCACCTGTAGAAGAAACAGCCGAAGAAACACTCGTAGAAGAGACTACAGAAAATCCAACACAAAACGCACCAGAAGAAGTTGTTGAAGAGAGCGCAGGTGAGCCTTCACCTGAGAAAGAAGAACCTAAACTAGATAAGTATGAAAGAAAAGTAAAAAATGCTGAAGAAGCTGCTAGAAAAGCAGAAGCAGACCTTAAAGCTGCACGAACAACGCTAAGCGATCTTGAAAGTGAAAGAAGCATTGAAGAAAGCAATATTAAAAGAATTAAGGAACAATTAGAAAAAGGTACTAGTGAAGGAAAAATAACACCGGAACAATTATTAGCACAAGCCAGAAAATACGACGAGATACGAAAAAAAGTAGAAGCTCAAATAAGAGTAGTAGGTAAATATGCAGAAATATTATCAAAAGCACAAAGATTAAGTTCAAGTATGGCTGCTTTTAGGGATACATATTCAACGATTAAAACTCAAAATGAAGCATTAAAAACTGAAACTGATGAAAAGAAAGATAATTTAACTGAAAGAGAAGGAAGAAAAGAATCAAGCTTTTTCCAAAAATTAAGACTTTCATCAAGTAGAAGTAAAATTGGTAGAATGACTTTAAAGGGAGCCTTAAAGAAAGATCTTACAGTCGCTCCACTTGTAAAAATATCATATGTTTATAGAAAATTAGGCTTAGATAAAAAAGCTAGCGAAATAGAAGCGAAAGCTGGAGAAAAAGCTGGAAAAATCAATGCAGCAGTAAGCAAAAAAATTGAAGAAGAATATGCCAAAAGAGGTGCTGTTGAAGATAAGGTAGATGTAATTAATTCTGTAGCAAGAAAGATAATGGATGACAGAAAAGATGTATTTACATCAAAGACTAGCACTTTGAAAGAGTGGAAAGAAAAATCTGTAAACGGAACTAGTCCTTTTAAAAAAGCTATTGCAGCAGTAGCAGCAGGTAGGGAGACAGCAGCACAACGTAGAGCATTAAGAAAAGTAAGTAGAGCAGTAGGAAGAGCAAAAAGAAACTTAGAAAGAAAAATTGCTAAGGGTGAAATGGAGAAACTTACTCCTGAACAATTAGAAGAAAAATTAGCACACTATACAGAACAGGCTATAGACACTCATAGGATAAAATCTGATAACGGTTCCAAAGTATATAAATTTGTAGATGAGGGAAATCAAATAAGAGAAGTTCTAGAAGAAAGAAGAAAAACTGCTCGAGAAGATGCAAAAAAAGCTTTTGATGCTAAACAGCAAGAAATAGATGATCTTAATAAAAACGATGAAGAAAAAACAGAAGGTGCTTTGTTTGGAACAAAAAGAGCAATTCATAGTGCTCAAAAGGGTAGACAAAGAAGGCTAAACAATTTGCGTTCAAGATATGAAGGTAAAGGATTTATTAGGAGAACAGCAGCCAATATGGCGGCATTTTTGAGATTAGAAGGTAAAGCCCAAGAACATCTAGGAAAAGAAATTGATATTAAAAAAGAATATGTAAATGATAAAATGGGTAAAGTTGTACCTGGATCAAGGCTAGGACAAATAGCTTCAAAAGCAGGAGAAGATGCATTGAATGCACCACAAATAGTTAGTAAAGCTACAGCTGATTTTACAAGAGCAAAAGCTCAAGAAGCAAAAGACTTTGTTGAAAAGGTAAGAATGGATAGTGCTACTAAAGCATTTGATGCTTCTTACCAAAAAGGATTGGCACTTCACGAACAAGTTGAACAAGCACTTGGCAAAACTACACACGAAGAAGCACAGCATGTAGTTGAAAGTCAAGAACATAATCAAAATACAAACGAAGGTGAAGAAATAGGCGGATAATATAAAAAGACAATTTCTAAGATGAAATTGTTTTTTTTTTATTTCCATTGTATAATTAACATATGAAAGAAGAAAAATTAGTTGATGAATATTATAAGAAAAATGTTATTACAGTATTAAATTCGTATTCAAATAAGACAACGTATTTGTTTTATAGCATCGTGTATAAGAAAATAATAGAAAGATATGGAAAAGAGTTTGAAGATAAGGATTTAGTAAATAAATTAGTTAGAAATGGAAAAATATATACAGCTAGTATTATATCAAGTGGTGGGTTATTTGATGATAGAAATGGTAATATTCTAATTAATCAATATTTAAATAGACTAACTACATTTGTTTTTCACGAAATAGTTCATAAAATTAGTTGGATTAAAAGTAATAAGAAGGGTAATAGATTAAATAGCGTTTCTAATGAAGGTGGAACTAATATAATAACTAATGAATCGTTAAAGACATTTGATGGAAAGATGCTTTATTTTGGTAAATACCTTGCAAGACATCCAAATATAATTAATGACACATATTTATCATATGAATTATTTTTAAGTCAGTTAAATCAAATAATAGGAAACGATGCTTTACCAAAATCTATATTAAATGGAAATAATAGCTTTGACAAAAAATGTGAAAAATTCTTTGGTGAAGATAGATATAAACAAATGATATCTACTATAATAGATATACATACAAAAAATAAAAAATATTGGATAGATTATAAAAATAAAAATCCAAAATTAAAAGAATCTGAAAAAGAATTAGGAAAACTAGTTGAGGATACTCAAAATCAAATATTATCTTATTCTTTTGATAAACTATCAGAAAAGGTAGAGAATAAGAAAGAGGCAGAATTATATTTATCTAAACTTTCAGATTTTTCTAGTTATCGTATAAGACTTTTAAATGGGAAGAAAACAGAAGATTCTTTTTTTGTAGAATACTTTAATAAAAAGAAAAAAGAGTTGGAAGAGAAAGTAGGAACATCTTTAGAAACAACTCACGACGATACAACTTGGGATAGTAAATATAAATTTGTCAACTTAAGTGTTGTTGAAGTACCTGAATCAGAAAAACGTGAAATTAGAGAAAAAGGATTTAGAGAACACAAATGGATTAAATTAAGAAGAATTCAATCATTATTTGGAATTGGTGATACTAGAGTAATAACTATAGATGGTCCATTATACAAGACTAGAACAGATTTTGAAAGAGTTCAAGGAGAGCTAATAAAAGAACTACAAGATAAATATAAAGCTAGAATTGAATCATCTAAAAAAGAAAAAGAAGATAGATAAAAATCTAAATACAAATTGTATTTAGATTTTTTATTTGCTTGATATTTACATAATTTGACAACTCGTAGTATAATATAATAAAGTTTTTATTAGTAGTTGGAGGAAGAGTTGAAAGAAAAGAATAGTCATATATTTAGAAAAATATTAAAACTATTTTCAAGTAGATTGTTTTTTACTGCAATAGGAATTATTTTGCAGATATTCTTAATCTATAAATTCACAAACAGTACTAAAGTAATATCTACAACTTTCTATTGGTCTAACTTATTACTTGGAATCATAGAAACAGTAATAATTGTTAATAGTAAATCAAATAATGGTTATAAGATATCATGGATTATTCTAGTATTAGTCATGCCAGTATTTGGTGGTTTCTTCTATTTCTTATTTGCTGGTAATAGAGCAAGTAAGAAAGAAAAGAAGAAGATGATCAATATTAATATGCATCTAAATGAGTATGTAAAACAAGATAAGCAAATTATGAATAAGCTTAAAGAAGAAAACTATGATGCATATAGGCAAGCTAGATACATTCTAGATATATCTCAGGACCCAATATTCCAAAATTCTTATTGTTCATATTATAAAAGTGGAGAAGCATTCTTTGAGGATTTAATAAAAGAATTAAAAAAAGCAGAGAAGTTTATTTTCCTTGAATATTTTATAATTAAACCAGGTAAGATGTGGGATACTATTCTTAGTATATTAGAAGAAAAAGCAAGAGAAGGTGTAGATGTTAGAATAGTTTATGATGACTTTGGATGTATCTCATCATTTGGATGGAACTATCCAAAGAAACTTGCAGAAAAGAATATTAAATGTATTGTATTTAATAGATTCGTTCCATTTATATCAGTCAGAATGAACAACAGGGACCATAGAAAAATTACAGTTATTGATGGTAAGGTTGGATATACAGGTGGTATTAATATTGCTGATGAGTATATCAATGAGATTGAAAGATTTGGACACTGGAAAGATACAGCTATTAAACTAGAAGGTGATGCTGTATGGAACCTTACAAGCTTATTCTTATCAATTTGGGACTACCTAAATGATACTGTAGAATATGATTATAGAAAATATAAATCAACAGCTAAAATAAAAAATAATTCATATGTATCTGCATATGGAACTATGCCAATTATTAATGAAACAATTGGTGAAAATATATACTTAAATTTAATTAATAGAGCTCACAAATATATTTACATTACAACACCTTACTTAGTTATTGATGATGAGCTTACAACAGCATTATGCAATGCTTCAAAATCTGGTATAGATGTTAAGATAATAACACCAGCTATACCAGATAAGAAATTAGTTAATTTATTAACAAAATCATATTATCCAGTACTTATGGATGCTGGTATTAAGATATACGAATACACACCAGGTTTCATTCATGCAAAGACTATTTGCGTTGATGATAAATTTGCATCTATAGGAACAACAAATTTTGATTATAGAAGTTTATATTTAAACTATGAGTGCGGTACATGGATATACAATGATAATGTTATTTATGATATTAGAAATGATTTTATAAGCACTGTAAAATTATCAGAAGAAGTTAATAAGCAAACACTAAGGAAGATTTCAAGAGTTAAGAAATTATTTACATCAGTACTTAGATTTTTAGCACCTCTTGCATAGATCAAAAAAATAATGTAGAATAAAAATGTTTTTAAGGTACATAATCGATATAATTATTGATTCTGTTAATATTTAAGGAGTAAGGTATTAAAAAATGCTTATTGAAAGAGATATTAAAGAATTAGCAGATAAAAAAGAGTATGTAAAAGTGTTTAATTATTTTCATGATGAGTATACAGAGATGTTAAAGAATTTTTTAGAAAGACACGAAGTAGAATTAAACGAAGATGATTGTTTAATAGACTACATAGTAAAAACAAGATTCTTTATGCCTCAATATACTGATTATACTAGAAGAATTACACAGACTATGTATAATGAAAACATGCCTGAAGATGAAAGATATGCAGTACTGATGAATAGTTATAAAGAAATTAAAGATATTTTTTCAAAATAGATTGGAGAAAAATGGATCAAGTTAAAAAATATTTGGCACATAGTGGCATGGTAAATATCGTTGTCGCTGAAACTACAGAACTAGTAGAAAATGTAAGAAAGCTTCACGATTTAACACCAACAACTACAGCTTTACTTGGAAGATTAGTAACAGTAGTTGGAATGATGGGCCTTACTGAAATAAAACAACCAGATGATGTAATAACAGTTCAAATGAATGGAAACGGACCTGTAGGAAATTGCATAAGTGTAGTTAGATTAGATGATACAGTTTCTAAAGTAAAAGCTTGTATAGGAAATCCACATGTAGAACTTCCACTTAAAGAAAATGGAAAAATAGATGTGGGTGGAGCTTTAGGAAATGATGGTTTCTTAAATATAATTAAGAAAAACAGCGTATCTTATGAAAACTACTCAGGACTAGTACCACTAGTTTCTGGAGAAATAGCAGAAGACTTTACAGAGTATTTTGCGAAATCAATGCAAAAACCAACAGCTATAAGTCTTGGAGTATTAGTAAATAAAGATGGCGTTAAAAAGGCAGGAGGATTTTTACTAAACCTAATGCCAGATGCAACAGATGAGGTAATCACAAAAATAGAAAATGCAATTACAAGTAGTCCATCAATTACTCAAATGTTAGAAGATGGATTAAATGTTCAAGAAATAGCTGAAAAAATCACTGGTGATGATAACTTAATGGTTCTAAATAAAGAATTATCAATTAAATATGAATGTGATTGCAATAAAGAAAAGTTCTATTCAGGAATCAGTTCATTAGGAAAAGAAGAAATAAAGAAAATTATAGAAGAAGACGAAAAAGCACATGTTAAATGCCAATTCTGCAATAAAGAATATGAATTTTCTAAAGAAGAATTATTAAAATTAATAGAAAAATAAAAGTCATGAGAAAATCTCATGACTTTTTTTTATATTGCAATAAAAAGCGCAAGTGAAAGTACTATGAATAGTGTCAGAACAATTGAATTAATCATATCAAGTACTTTGTTTTTTTCTCCAACTTTTCCAATTACTAATGCAAATGTAAGAAGTGTTGGAACTATGTATCTAAAATTCATAGTAAATGTAAAAGGAAAATCAAAGCAGAACTTTACATATGACAATACTTCAAGTGCAAATAAAAGTAAGAAGAAGTAAAGCCAGATGCTATTTGCTTTGTCCCTTTTAACTATTAAATAAACAAGATTTACCAGAAATAATATGCTAATTACAATAGAAATTTTAAATAGAAAATCTAAATACATTTCTACCGTTTCTGAATCTTCATAATCAATATATTCATCTACAACAAATGATTTGAGTGTTGTAAAGAATATATTGTATTCAGCATGTTCTCTAGTCATGTTAACATTCTTGTCTTCAAAAGTTGCAGGTCCTATTGTAAAGAATCTTTCAAATGTAGAATACTTAGAGATATTAGCTTCGTTGTCAAGCTCTACAGATTGGACATATGTTGGTGGAATATGGAATTTAACCATATTTCTTATTGGGAACCATAGTCCAATAGGAAGAGCAATAATTGCAAAAATTATATAATTTATGATCAATTTCTTAATCATATCTTTGTTTTTAATTAATTTGTATAGGAATACTACTGCAATAGGGATTGACACTAATGCAGCACTTATCTTAGTCATAATCGCAAGTGAAATAGTAAGTGCAACTAATATTAAGTCTTTTAATTTTTCTGAATCATACCATTTTATTGTATAGTAAATAGCCATGGTTGAAAGACATACAGAAAGCATATCATTATTTAAACTACCTGACATAAAAACTATAGCAGGTGAAAATGCTATAAAGAACAATAAAAATGGAGCTGATTCTTTTATATCTAATTTCTTTAATATTTTATAAACATAGATATCAAATATTAATGCATAAATCATAGAAGCAAGTTGTACGACTTCTAAAGAAAGTCCATAATCATTTGTAAATGGATAAGTTATATTTACTATTCCAGCTGATATTAGATGAAATAGTGGTGGATTATAAAAACACCAATATGCTTGAGGATCCATATCAGGAAGCTTTCCTTCAAAAACAATATAGCCAATGTATCCTAAATGCCCGCCATTTAAATATTGTATAAAATCTCTACCATCATGTTGTCTAACATTAAAAGGAGTATATAGATTGTAACCAAGGTATATGACAAATATCGTAAAGAAAAGTAGTACTTTTGTAAATGCCTTATCTGTTTCTTTATAGCTCATAAGAACTATTAGAGAGATAAAGTTAAAAATTGTATATATTGACATACCAGCTATAATGATTCCAAATTTTCCTTGAAGAATAAAAACTGCTGAAGTTGATACAATAAATAACACAAATAATATAAAGTATGGTTTGATATTTATTTTTTCTTTTTTATCTTTAAATAATAGTAATGAGCATCCAAAAACTAAAGTAGCAAGTAAATTTATTATTATTGCATATGACTCATTTAAAACAACATTTGATTCCATTTTATCTCCTTTAAAATACACAATTATTATATTAGAAAAAAATTATAACTACAATAAAAATGTTTTAAAATAAAAATATTATATGATATAATATTTATGTGAATTTTTTACTTAAAGATAAGGTTTAGTTTAGAGGTACGAATGAGTAAATTTGAAAGCGTTAAAATGGATGAACTAAATAGTAAGTGGAAAAATGCTATTAAACGACAAGACAAAATGTATGCTCCACTATATGGTCAAGTTGCTATGAGAAGTGAGTTTGCTAGAGACTACACAAGAATCATCAATTCAGATGCATATAAAAGATTAAAACATAAAACTCAAGTTTTCTTTGCACCTCAAAATGATCATATATGTACAAGAATTGAGCATGTTAATCTTGTAGAATCAATTAGCTACACAATAGCAAATTACTTAGGACTAAATACAGAACTTACAAAAGCTATAGCAACAGCTCATGATATAGGACATTCTCCATTTGGACATCAAGGAGAAAGAATTTTATCAGGATTATCTGAAAGAGAATTTGGAGAGAAGTTCTGGCATGAAAGAAATGGACTTAGATTTGTTGACAAAATAGAATTATTAAATGATTACGATGGAAGAAAAAGAAATCTAAATCTAACTTATGCTGTACGTGATGGTATTATTTCTCACTGTGGTGAGGTAGATGATAATGGCCTAAAGCCAAGAGATGAATATATAGATTTAGAGAAAGACTATTTATATCCTAACCAATATAGCCCATATACATGGGAGGGATGCGTAGTAAAACTTGCAGATAAAATTTCATATATAGGACGTGATATTGAAGATGGAAAGAAGATGAAATTATTATCTGATAGAGATATTGACAAAATAGATAAAATGACTCAGCATGTTAAGATAAACAATACAAATATTATCAATTATTTGGTAGTTGACGTATGTGAAAATAGTTCTATAGAAAACGGATTATGCTTCTCAACTGAGGCATTTGATACAATGACTAGCATTAAAAAATTTAACTATGAAAAAATCTATAGAAATGAAAAGATAAATCCAACAGTTAGATATTTTAATGTACTTATGTCTGAGATTTTCTATACATTAAAGAAAGAATGGAATGGAAAGAGTACAATATTTAACTTAAAGAGAATGAAAAGATATTATCCAACTCTTTCATATGAATTTGTTAATTGGCTTTCAGATTATATTGACACAGATGATAAAGATAAAGATAAATATGCAAATAAAAATATTTATAATTTAGAAAATTTGGAAGATTATTGTAGAGCTATTATTGATTATATGTCAGGAATGACAGACAATTATATTGTTAGTGTTTATAATGAAATTGTAGCTTTTTAAAGGAGATGTTTAAATGGTATACGAATATACACCTCAAGGTGTTTGTTCAAGAAAATTTATAATTGAAGTTGAAGATGGCATTGTAAAAAATGTTGAAATAATAGGTGGATGTGAAGGAAATACACAAGGTGTTTGTAATCTTGCAAAAGATATGCCTGTAAAAGAAGTAATTAAAAGACTAAAAGGGATAGACTGTAAAGGAAGAGGAACTTCATGTCCAGATCAATTAGCTAAAGCACTAGAAGAGATAGATAAGTAGGGGGAAATCAATGGAAAACGTAAAAGTATTTTGTCATAGTTCAATCAAATTAAGTTATGAAGATGTATCTATTTATATAGATCCATATAAAATACCAGAGGAGTATCATGATGCTGATATTATTTTAATAACACATACACATTATGATCATTTTTCTGAAGAGGATATAGAGAAAGTAAGAAATGAAAATACTATTATAGTTGCTACTCTTGATGCTAGAGATAAAATAAAAGAAATGGGATTTGCAGATCATAAAGTATTATTAGTAGAACCAAACAAGAAATATAAAGTAAATGAAGTTAGTTTTTCAACAATACCAGCTTATAATGTGAATAAGGCATTTCATAAAAAAGAATATGGTTGGGTTGGATATGTAGTTACATTAGATGGAGTTAACTATTATATCGCTGGTGATACTGATATAAATGATGAAAATAGAGCAGTTGATTGTGATATAGCTTTCTTACCAGTAGGTGGAACTTACACAATGAATGCAACTGAAGCTGCATCTTTAGCTAATGAAATAAAACCAAAAACAGTAATTCCAATTCACTATGGATTAGTAGTTGGATCTAAAGAAGATGTAGAAGAGTTTAGAAATATTTTAAATCCAAGTATAAAATGTATCGACATTATAGGCGGAGAAGAGTAAAAATAAACCACAGATTATTAATAATCTGTGGAATTTTTTTGCTTATTTTAAATCAAATATTTTGTCTGATATTTTTTCAAAATCGTAGATACTAATTTGTTCAGCCCTTATCTTCAAGTCTAGACCAATATCTGTTAAGATTTTCTCGATTTGCTCTTTGCTTACTATATTAGAGTTAGTAAGTGAGTTAACTAAAGTCTTCCTTTTTTGCATAAATGCAAATTTTATTACTTTGAAAAATAGTTCTATACTTTTTGGATTAATTCTAGGACTATCAAGTAATGATAATTTAAGTACTGCAGAATCAACTTTAGGACTTGGAACAAAAGACTCTTTTGGAACAATTTGTATTATTTCTGCATCAGCATAGTAGTTAATTGTATATGTAATGCTTCCAGTTTCTTTTCCTCCAGGAGTCTCTGATAGCCTTTCAGCAACTTCTTTTTGAACCATAATAGTAATTGATGTAAGAGGAAGATTTCCCTCTAATAGTTTCATAACAATTGGAGTAGTAATATAGTAAGGAAGATTAGCAACAACTTTTACATTTTTTAGTTCTCCAATATTACTATCAATTAATTCTTTTAAATCTATTTTTAGAACATCTTCGTTTATAAGTAAAAAATTATTATATGCAATAAATCTATCATGAAGGATTTCATTCATCTTTTTGTCTAACTCAATACTTATTACTTTACCTGCATTTTCAAGTAAAAAGTGTGTTAATGTTCCAAGACCTGGCCCAATTTCTATTACTAAATCATCTTTACTCAAATTACTAGAGCTTAATATTGCTTGAATGGCATCCTCATCTACCAAGAAATTCTGGCCAAAGTCTTTGTTAGCATGTATATTATATTTTCTCATTAGATAATGAGTTTCATCTAATAAATTCATGATTATTCTCCCAATTTAATATAGATATATTTTACTACACAAAAGCCCTTTTTTCAAGCTGTATAGAACTTTTGATAGAGACCTTAAAAGTATACATTTTTAATTGTAAAAAAAGTATCTGTATGATAAAATGATATAAATAATTTAAGTGATATAGAGGGCAAAATGAGAGAAAAATTTATTGAATTATTAAAGAGTACAAAAAGAGAAGGAATAGACAATTTAATTGAATTTTTAGATAAAACAGACTTCTTTAAAGCTCCAGCTTCAACAAAGTTTCATGGTGCTTATGAAGGAGGACTTGTTGAACATAGTTTAAGTGTATATGAAGTATTAGTGCATAAAGTAAAGAACGCTATAATTCCTATTGATACACCAGAAGATAGTCTAATAATAATTGCTTTACTTCATGATGTTTGTAAAGCAAATTACTATAAAGTAGATTATAGAAATGCAAAAAATGATTTAGGAGTATGGGAGAAAGTTCCTTACTATACTGTAGATGACCAAATACCATATGGCCATGGTGAAAAAAGTGTAATGATGCTTACAGAATATATTAAATTAACAAGTGAGGAAAAATATGCAATAAGATGGCATATGGGCTTTTCTGAACCTAAAGAGCTATATAGTACAATTAACGCAGCTTATAAAAAATATCCAATCGCTCTTTTAACTCATGAAGCTGATATGGAATCAACTACATTTAAGAATTTATAATATAGGAGTAATAAATGATTACTTTATACCAATTACTAGGTGTTTCAGAGACTGCACCAATGGAAGAAATTGAGGCGGCATTTAAGATTAGAGCATCAAATGAAAAAGATGAAAAAAGAATTAATCAACTAAGAATGGCATCTGAAATACTACTAGATGATCAAAAAAGAAAAAAATATGATTCTGATTTAGCAAATTATCGTGCTAAACAACTTTTAAATAGTATTAATACTAATTATAAAGTTAAAGAAAATAAAGAAGAAGCTAAAGATACTAAATTTGATCCTACAAAATATGAGGATATGCCAAAGGAGAAACCTGTAGCTTCTAGTGATGCTGCACCTCAAGACACAGGAAATCAAGGTGCGGTAAGTGTTGCTCCTAAACAAGAAGTTTCACAAGAAACTGCTACTGATGAAGATGATGGCGTAGAGCAAGATTTTGTTGATAATTTAAAAAAAGAATATGAAGAAGCTCAAGCCAAACAAATAGAAACAGAAAGAGTAATGAATTCTGTTAAAGAAAGCACAGAAAAATATACAGATAAAGTTAATAAAAAACTATTAAAAGAAAAACAAAGAGAAGAAAAAAGAAAACTTCAGGACATGAAGGATGCTTATAAAGAAGCATATGTAGCTGAGCTTAGAAAAAGAGGATACAATGCAAAGTATCCATGGACAAGAAAGAGAATTAAGAACTTATTAATTACTATAGTGGCAACTATCTTAGTTGCGGTTATTGCATGGCAAATACCTGCAGTAAGAAACCCATTAATTGAAGTATATGAAAGTAATCAATTTATTAAAATATTCGTAGATATAATAATTGGATTATTTAAATCAATATTTGGAATTTTTATTAAAAAATAAGTGGTGATGTTTGTTTAAATGAAAAGAAGTATGAAGAACAACAAAATAATTAAAAAGAGTATTGAAAAAAGAAAGAGGAACGTAAGAATTACAGCTGTAGGAGTATTTGCAACAATTATGTTTTGTCTTTTAGCTGTCAGACTTGGCTATGTTCAACTTTATAAAGGCGAGTACTACAAATATAAAGCTAGTAATCAACAAAAGAAGGAAGAGAACATTAACCCAAGTAGAGGAACAATCTATGATGCTAAAGGTGAGGTGTTAGCACAAAGCGTTTCTGTTGATTCTGTTTTCTTAAATCCAGGAAAAGTTACTTATAGTACTTCTGCTAAAGTAGAGAACGAAAAGATAGCAGATGGACTATCTAGAATCTTTTCTTTAGATTATGAGGAAACACTTCAAAAAGTATCAAGTAATAAGTCTGTTGTAACTATTGCTAAAAAAGTAGAGAATGACAAGATAGATGAACTTAGAAAATGGATGAGTGAAAACAATATTACAGCAGGTATTAATATCAACGCTGATACAAAAAGATTTTATCCTTTTAATGATTTAGCATCTAATTTAATAGGATTCTGTGGCGATGACAATACAGGTCTATATGGATTAGAAGAAAGGATGAACGATACTTTAACAGGAACAACTGGTAAGATAGTAACATTTAAATCTTTAAATGGACAAGCGATTTCAGATGATAATGAACAATATGTTCCAGCAGAAAATGGAAATAATATTTATTTAACTATAGATACAAATATTCAAAGTATTGCAGAAAAATACTTAGAGCAAGCAGTTAGAGGTTGTGGGGCAGAAGATGGAGGAAATGTTGTTATTATGAATCCTCAAAATGGAGATATATTAGCAATGGCTACTTATCCAGACTATAACTTAAATGAACCATTTAAAATTGAACCTACTGGCTATAGCCAAGAAGAATGGGCAACGCTCGATCCTGCAACAAAGCAAAATATATATAGTGATTTGTTTAAAAATGAAGCTGTATCTGGAGTTTATGAACCTGGATCAACATTTAAATTAATAATGACATCAATTGCTTTAGAAGAAAATGTTGTTCAGACAGATACTGAAAATGATTTCTACTGTAATGGTGTTTACCATGTAGCAGATAGAGATATTAAGTGTTGGAGACCAACATCTAATCCACATGGATATCAATCATTAAGAGATGCAGTAAAGAACTCTTGTAACCCTGCATTTATGCAATTAGGACAAAGAGTAAATGCTGCAATCGGTGTAGATAAAATATATGAATATTTTGATGATTTTGGATTAATGGATAAAGTTGGAACACAAATAGCAAGAGCTTATCCTGGTCAATTCTATGATCAAAAGAGAATGGGACCAGTTGAACTTGCAACAACATCTTTTGGAGAAAACTTTACTATTTCTCCACTTCAATTAACAGCTGCTGTTTCTGCAATAGCAAATGATGGATTATATGTTGAACCAAGAATAGTTAAACAAATTGAAAATCCTGATACAAAGAGTATTGAGCAAGCAGAAATAGTAGAGAAGAAACAAGTTGTTTCAAAAGAGACTGCAGATAAAGTAAAAGATATGATGCTATCAGTTGTTCAAGATGGTACTGGTAAACATGCAAAAGTAGAAGGTTATTCTATAGGTGGAAAGAGTGGTACATCAGAACCAAGTGAAAATAATCCAGATGAGGGATATGTAGCATCATTTATCGGTATATCACCAATAGAGAATACTCAAGTAGTTTGTTTAGTTGTTCTTTACAATGTAAAAGGTGAAGATCATCAAGGTGGACAACTTGCAGGACCTGTTGTAGCACAAATAATGTCTGAGATATTACCAATACTTGGAGTTACATCTAATTCTCAAGAATTAGCACAATCAGAAATAAGTACATTAATTGCTGTGCCTAATGTTAAAGATAAAACAGTTGCTGCAGCAAGAACGGCGTTAGAACAGATGGGATTTTCTGTAGAAATAGATAATCCAGTAGATGAAAACACAGCTTTAGTAATAGAACAAACTCCAAAGCCAGGTATTGCTTTAGAGGGAGGATCAAAAGTATACTTAAATACTTCTCAACAAGTTGAAAAAGTAATAGTTCCTAACTTAAAAGGAATGAGTATAGATGAAGCTACAAGAACTCTTTCAGCAAGTAAACTTAATATAAAAGTTGATGGAACAAGCGGAATAGTAATTACTCAAGAGCCAGCTTTTGAAACAGAAGTTAACTCGGGTTCAGTAGTTACCGTCACAGTAAAAGAAAAATTAAAAGAATCACAATAAAAAAGAAGGTATTTTAAATACCTTCTTTTTTATTTTTTAAATTGGTTTTCTTTCACCTTTTTCAATCATTTCGTCAATTAATTTTGCTATAACTTCTCTTTCATTGTATGGATATTTAACACCATTTCTTTCTAAGTATAAATCATTTCCAAGTCCAGGAATAACAAGAACATCTCCTGGCTGTGTTATAGATATAGCATATCTAATTCCTTCAGTTCTATCTACAATTATCTTATATGGTTTTCCAGTTGGGATAATACCAACTTCAATTTCTTTAAGTATTTTTAGTGGATCTTCAGTTCTAACTTGATCTGACATAAGTACGGTATAGTCAGCAAGTCTACCAGAAATTTCTCCCATAACTGGTCTTTTTGCTCTATCTCTATCTCCACCAACACCCCAAGCACAAATTACTTTTCCTTTACAATATCCTTTTACTGCAGTTAAAATGCTTTCTAAGCTAGATGGTGTGTGAGCATAGTCTATGATAATTGTTAAACCAAGTTTATTAGGAACAAGCTCATTTCTTCCGAGAACTTTAAGGTTTTCAAGTGCATCACGAATATTGTCTGCGGTTACATCAAAATATGAACAAACTGCAATTGAGCCTGCTGCATTGTAAACACTAAATAAACCTGGAATATCTGCTAAGATTTTTTCTTCTTTTCCATTAAACATTATTTTAAAATCGATAAAGTCACCTGTCATTTCAATACTATCAGGGTCTACTTTAAAGTCTGATGAGTTATATATTGAAAATGTTTTAATATCTTTTTCTGGAAGTAAATCTTTTATAGTTTTTACTTTTTCATCATCATTATTAATAACTCCGTGTTTAGCCTCTTTTAATAATGTAAGTTTACAATTAAAGTAATCTTCCATATCAGGGTGTTCTTTTGGACTAATATGATCTTCAGATAAATTAGTAAAAAGTCCAACATCAAAATCACAACCATAAACACGATCAAGTTTAAAAGATTGAGATGAAGATTCAATAATAGCAACATCTACATTTTCTTCTACAAATCTTGCTAAATTTCTTTGAATATCCATAGCTTCAGGAGTAGTTCTATCAGTTTCTTCGATTTGAGTATCATTAATATAAACAGCGATACTTCCAATTAAACCTACTTTGTAACCTGCTTCCTCAAGTATAGATTTAATCATAAATGTTGATGTAGTTTTTCCTTTTGTTCCTGTAACACCAATTAGTTTTAGCTTTTTTGATGGATTATCATAAAAATTGCAAGATACTTGTGCTAAAGCTCTTCTTGTATCTAAAACAGATACTACTGGAACATCAACATTTAAAGAACTTATATCAACATCTGGTTCAGTAATAACTGCAGATGCACCATTTTTAATAGCATCAGCAATAAATTCTTCACCATTTTTAGTAAAGCCATTGATTGCAAAAAATAAACCGCCTTGTTTGATTTTTCTAGAGTCAGAATGAATGTTAGTTATATCTAAATTTAGATCGCCAACTTGATTTTTTACTTCAACTCCAGTCAATAATTCATTTAGTAACATAGTCATCCCTCCATTCTTTTAGCATTACTACAAAGCAAATTATATAATGAAACCGATTATTTGTAAATAAAGTTGAAAAATAAAAAACTAAGTGATATAAATAATTTACATTGAAAATAATAATTTATTTTGATGGTATTTTTTCTAATCATATGGAGGAAAATATGATTAAGGTTAACGAAAATTTTTTAAAACTACAAGACAGCTATCTTTTTTCAACAATAGCGAAAAAAGTAGCAAAATTTCAGGAAGAAAATCCTGATAAAAAAATCATTAAACTAGGAATTGGAGATGTTACAAGACCAATTCCAAAGCCAATACTAGACGCTATGCACAAAGCGGTTGACGAAATGGGAGTGCAAGAGACATTTAGAGGATATGGACCAGAACAAGGATATGATTTCTTAAGAGAAAAAATTGCAGAATGTGATTACAAAAATAGAGGAATCGATATCTCAAAAGATGAAATTTTTGTATCAGATGGTGCAAAATGTGATTGTGGAAATATAGGAGATATATTAGGACTTAAAAATGTAGTGGCTATTACAGATCCTGTATATCCAGTATATTTAGACACAAATGTTATGGCAGGAAGAACGGGAGACTTTAATGAAGAAACTGGTAAATTTGAAAAGGTAATTTATTTATCTTCAACATCAGAAAATAACTTTATACCAGAATTACCTAATGAAGTTCCAGACATGATTTATTTATGCTTACCAAATAATCCAACTGGAACAGCTCTAACAAAAGAAGAATTAAAAGTTTGGGTTGATTATGCAAGAAAAAACAAATCATTAATTTTATTTGATTCAGCTTATGAAGCTTATATTAAAGATAGTAATGTTCCTCATTCAATCTTCGAGATAGAAG
Source organism: Clostridia bacterium (assembly GCA_017528085.1). Classification (GTDB taxonomy): domain Bacteria; phylum Bacillota; class Clostridia; order TANB77; family CAG-508; genus Scatovivens. The sequence continues at coordinate 82,098 of JAFXPH010000007.1, forward strand.
GAGCTAAAGAATGTGCTATTGAATTTAGAAGTTTTTCAAAAACGGCTGGATTTACTGGAATAAGATGTGCATATACAGTTGTTCCAAGAGAATTAAAAGCTTACAAAGAAAATGGAGAAAGCGTTTTACTAAATCCACTTTGGATGAGAAGACATGGAACAAAGTTTAATGGAGTTTCATATGTTGTACAAAGAGCTGCAGAAGCTTCTTATTCTGAAGAGGGAAGAAAGCTTATAAAAGAGAATATTGAATACTATATGAATAATGCTAAGATTATAGTAGAAGGATTAAAAGAAGCGGGCTATACAGTATATGGTGGAGAAAATGCTCCATACATATGGCTTAAAGTTCCGGATGGAATCACATCTTGGGAATTCTTTGACAAATTATTAAATGAGGTAAATGTTGTAGGAACTCCAGGAGTTGGATTCGGACCATGTGGAGAAGGATACTTTAGATTAACTGCTTTTGGAACAAAAGAAAACACTATAGAAGCAATTGAACGAATTAAATCAATGAAAATATAATAATTGATAGAAAGGATATATAGTGGTAATTGTAAATCCTGAGTTCATAAAGTTAATAAAGGAAACAAATAGCTTAAAAGAAAAGCTATGTCAAAAAATTGTTGAAAGAGAATCTCTAATTTTTCATGAATGCAAAAATATGAAATTAGAGTATATGCTAAGAATTGGAAACTTAGAGTATGACCTTATGAAAAAACAAAATGAGTTATTAGTTTTAAAAAGAATTAAAGAACTTGAAAAAACTAAAAAATACTCAGAAGAAGAAATTGGTAAGAAAATTGAAATTGAGTTTTCAGAATTTAAAGCAATGGAGAAAAAACTACTAAATGATATTGACATAGCAATTGATTTAAGTATGACAAATCTTTTAGAAAACGAAGAAATAAAAAGATTAAATAATGTTTATTATAAACTTCAATTGATTTTGAACCCTGATTTAAAACTAACAAGTAGTGAAAAAGAAGATGAACTATTTGAATGTGTAAAGAAGAACTATAAGAAAGGTAACATCAAAAAACTAGAAAAGATACTTGAAGGTTATAAAGATGAGACAATCGTTGATGAGTATGATAATTTGTCTAAGCTAAGAAATAGGTATAGCTTACTAATTGCAGAAAATCAAAAAATAATTACTAAAATAAAAATGTCATTTCCATACAATCAAAAAGATACACTTCAAGATAACAATTTGCTAAGAAGGAAAAAAGACGAGATAAACTCAAAAATATATGCTTATGATGAAGAAATAAAGAAAATTAAAAAGAAATAGTGTTGACGAATAAATTTTAAAAAAATATAATAATAACAAGGTAGAAGTTATTATTTAAGAGGAAAAATAATATGGAAAGAAATTTTATTAAGTTAATTAAAGCAATAAAAAAAGATATGGATGTAAAGTTAAATCAAATCCTTTCAAAAGTTGATATCACATGCTCACAATACTACATTTTAGCATATTTAAAAGAACACAAAAATGAGACTATTAATCAAAAAGATATCGAGGAAGAATTTGATCTTAAAAATCCAACAGTTACTGGACTTTTAGATAGACTTGAGAATAAGGGATATATAGAAAGACAAAGATCTATTGAAGACTCTAGAAGAAAGAACATTCTAATCACAAAAGGTGCTCTAAAGAAGGTATCTGAATGTGAAAAGACTCTAAAAGAAGAGTTTTTTGATGTTGTAAAAAAAGATTTCAAAGAAGAAGAGTATAATAATTTGGTAGAATTATTAAATATAATAGACGGTAATATCAAAAAAGTGTAATGAAAATGAAACGAGAATATTAACAAAAAAAGTTGATATTGTCGTTTCTTTTTGCTATAATATGAAGTAGTGTATTTTTAGGGAAAGGAGAAGAAAATGAACCAGATTTTAATTTCTGAAAAATTATATATAACACCTGAATTAAAAAGAAAAAAGAAAATGTATAAAATCGATTTCTTTATTTCTGTATTTTTCGTTGTCATTTTATTCTCTTACTATATATACGCTGAATACGACAAAACAAAGGCAGAAGCTAAATCACAAGATATTTTGTCAAGTGTTACATTTGAAGAAAATCTTGTAGATGATACAACTATTAAGTTTACTGATAGTACAATTGTCGTAATTTTAAATACTGAAGATCCAACAGAAGTTATTTACTCAGAACCAGTTGTAGAAGAACCTTCTAGAGAAGAAGTAATTGATAGAAATACTCAAATTACTGAAAGTGGTCAAGAGTACTATACTTGTGGAATTATAAAGATTCCAAAGATTAATTTGGAATATCCAGTATTAAATACAACAACAGATGAACTACTAAAGATTTCACCAACAAGATTTTGGGGTCCAGAACAACCAAATGAAGTAGGTAATTTCTGTATAGTAGGTCATAATTATAGAAATAAAAAGTTCTTTAGTAAAGTTCCAACATTAGATATTGGAGATACAATTGAACTTACAGATTTAACAGGAAGAACTATAGTATATTCAATTTATGATATGTACATAGTTGATCCTACAGATGTAGCATGTACAAGTCAAAAAACAGATGGCAGAAAAGATGTTACTTTAATAACTTGTACAAACGATAGTAAGCAAAGAGTTATCGTAAAAGCTACTGAAGTTATTCAATAGAAAATAAAAAATATATATGAAAGAATAATTCATTTGAATTATTCTTTTTTTATTGTATTCTTATTGAAATATGCGATTAATTTTAATATAATGAGGGTAGTTTTTAGGAGATGAAAAATGATAGAAGATTTAATTAAGAATTCAAAAAATGATGAAGAATTAATTGCATTTTTAACAGAGTTTGCAAAGTTTTCAAGCAATATTGAATTATCAAAAGGGGAAGACCTTTATGATAAATTAGAAAGCAAAGAGAGTAGTAAAGAAAAACCAATCAAGATGAAAAGAAACTTAAAACTAAGTAAGAAAGATTACTTTGTTAAACCACATATGCTACCTCATCAAATAATTAATATGGGAATTGATAACTTTGTAGATCAAGCCTTCCAAGAAGAAATAAAACTTTTATGGGACAAAAACATTTATACAAAAAATGTAATTGTAAGCGATGATGAAATTAAGATTGTGCTTGATAAATTAAGCCCAGATAATGCTAGAGTTTTTGAAGAACAAAGAGTATTATATCCTGAAAACTATATAGTATCTAATGGTAAAGTACATAGTATAGTAGTAAAGAGAAAAAATAAAAATAAAAAGAAAATGCTAAAAATAATCAGTAATTTTGAAATGCAAGATGTTCAAACTGGATTTTTAACAAAAGAAGAATTTCTTATGAAAGTATGCAATTGTGAAAAGGTTGAAGGCCATTCTGATATTGTACAAAATAAAGACCTAAAAATAAAATTTGATGAAAACAAAATGGAAAAAACTTTTAGAGAATACTTAGAAGAGAAGAAATTGCAAGACTTATATGAGGAAAATTTAAATATTATTTACTTAGATAAATTTTATAAAGACGGTCATATTAATTATTTAAATAGTAATAATAAAATCTAGAGTTTACTTATCTTGACAAATAGAAGATTAATAAAATATAATTTGCATAAAACTAGGAATTGTTATTATTTTATAGGAGACAAAATGAAAAACTATTCTAGACAAAGAGAAGAAGTATTAGAAGAACTAAAAGGCACTTATGATCATCCAACAGCTGAAGAAATATATAAAAGAGTAAAACTAAAAGATGAGATGATAAGCAGAAGTACAGTATATAGAAATCTAAATGAGCTAGTAGAAAATAAGATAGTTAAAAGATTTTCAAGTAGCAATAGTAATGATAGATATGATTATATAGATGAAGTCCATAATCATGCAGTATGCTTAAAATGTGGAAAGATATTTGATTTTAAATATAGATTTAATTTCAACAGAATAAAAGAGACTGTTGAAGAACAAACTGGAGTTATAATAGAAAACGAAGGGATTGTTTTCGAAGGAATATGTAAAGATTGTATGAACGAACAAAATAATAAATAAAATATTTAATAGGAGGTTTTGTTATGCCAGAATTAAAAGGTACAAAAACAGAAAAAAATTTAATGGAAGCTTTTGCAGGTGAGTCTCAAGCAAGAAACAAATATACATACTTTGCAAGTAAAGCTAAAAAAGAAGGATATGAGCAAATAGCTGCTTTATTCTTAGAAACAGCAGATAATGAAAAAGAACATGCTAAAATTTGGTTCAAATTATTACATGGAGGAGAAGTTCCAACAACAACTGAAAACTTAAAAGCAGCTGCTGATGGAGAAAACTTCGAATGGACAGACATGTATGACAGAATGGCTAAAGAAGCTAAAGAGGAAGGATTTGATCAAATCGCTTTCTTATTTGAATCAGTAGGAAAAATCGAAAAAGAGCATGAAGCAAGATATAGAAAACTATTAGAAAACATTGAAGGAGACTTAGTATTCTCTAAAGATGGTGATTGCATTTGGAAATGCAGAAACTGTGGACATATTGTTGTAGGAAAGAAAGCACCAGAGGTTTGTCCAGTATGTTCTCATCCAAAATCATACTTTGAAGTTAATGCACAAAACTACTAAAAATATTGAAAAAGCACTCTAAAATGAAGTGAACCCCAAAATGTTCATAAGAAAAAAAGAACTATGACAAGAGAAGATTTATCTTCTCTTGTTTTTTAATCTTTTGGTATTATAGAATTCAATCCAATCTTCTACTAAAGCTATATATTCTTGTAAATTTGTGA